>CAZPOR010000005.1:0-212092 GCA_964588325.1 uncultured Desulfurivibrio sp. | reverse complement strand
CAGTGCAAAGCCCTTTTTCGGCAGCCTCTCCGGTGCTCGGCTGCGTGCCAATGGGAGGATTGTAACTGCCACAAAACCCCCAAACAAAAAAAGAGGGAGCCGCGGCCCCCTCTTTGAGAAAGGCCGTCCCGGGATTCGAGAAAGCGGCCTCTATATGATACCGCTTTTTTACAGAGTCAGCCAGGACTCGCTGAACACGTTCTGGCCGGAGAGAACCTTATAGGTTTTATAGTGCTCCAGCGCGGTGCCGGTCAGGCCGGAAGGATCGGGATCGTTGCCGTCCATCATGCCATGGACCATGTCCACCAGGTTCTGGCGCTCGCCCTTGCAGATCGCCATGAGCTCGCTGTCGTAGGAGTTGACGATGGCGGTGGTGATCCCGTACTTCATCAGCATGATGAGGTAGGTGCGGTCCAGGTACTTGCGCAGATGCTCGGCCACGCCGTTGGATACGTTGGACAGGCCCACGGTGGAGCCTGCGCCGGGGGCGATCTCCTGGAGCATGGACATGAACTCAAGACCGGAGGCGATCTGGTCGGCGCCCAGGGTGATGGGGGTGCCGATCGGGTCGAAGAGCATCTTTTCGTTGGGGATGCCTGCCTCGGCCAGGGCCATCATCAGGTCAACGGCCATGGCGCAGCGCTCGTTGGAGTCGCGGGGCATGCCCTCCGGTCCCCACAAGAGGGCGATAACATTGCAACCGGCCTCGGCGGCAACGGGGATGAGTTTTTCCATCCGCTCGGGCTGGGCGGAGATGGAGTTCATGATTGCGGCTTCGCGGTTTTTCACCACCTTGAATCCGGCGGCCATGGCGTCGGTGTTGGTGGTGTCCAGGCAGAGGGGCACGGAGCTGGCCGCTTCCACGGTCTGCACAATCCAAGGCATCAACTCGATGCCGTCCTTGCGGGCCGGTCCGATGTTGAGATCCAGATAGGAGGCGCCGGCTCCGGACTCTTCCTTGGCCATTTCCTGAACCGGGCCGGGATTCCGTTCCTTCATGGCGGTGCCGCTTCTCTTGCCCATGATGTTGATGCTTTCCGCGATGGCTGCTACCTTCATTGTTTTCTCCCGTGCTGTGGTTGAAATCGTATGTGTACCGCTTCTGAGCGAAGCGGCGGTTTTCTCCGTGTGTAAGGGTGCATGGTAACGTGGGAAAATAGCGTTTTACACAACGGATGTCAACAGGCAACAGGGCGAGGTGGTGTAAAAAGTGTCGTATTGGCGCGGAAATCGGTGGATATACCTACGGCGACGGTGCTCTGCCAGGGGCTGCTCAGAAGAAATAACGAGCCCTCAGCTCCAGTTTGTTGCTGTTCTGTTTTTCGCCGTATTCGCTCGATTCGGCGCCGCTGAGCCAGGAAAAGCGCAGGCGCGTTTCCCAGTTGGTAAATCCGGTGTAGACAATTTCCGGGCTGATGGAACGGCTCTGGTCGTCGAGGTTGACGATGGCGGTTATTCCGGGGCTGAAGTAGAGAATGTCAAAGGGCTCCTTTTGGGTGAGGCGGGCATAGAGGTAGTTGCGCCCGTTTTGCGCGCGGTCGTATCCGGATTCGGAGGCGGCCTCCGCCCGCTGGAGCAGGGCGTCGTTCCCCGTTGTCAGAAACTGGCTGTAGCCGTCGGCAACGAGCTGAAAAAAGCGATCCGCTTCCTGCTCGGTGTAGCCGTCGTCGTTGTGATAGAACTCGACAATGGCGGTGAGGTCGGTTTCCGTCAGGTAGCGGGCGCCCAGGAGATAGCTGGTGTCGCTGGTTTCCCGCAGGGCAAGGGTATCCCCGCTGAGCACCTTGTATCGCTGTTTGGGGATATGGGCCAGCTCGCCATGCACCTCCAGGTTGGCGGCCAGGTTTTTGGAAAAATCCACCCCATAGCGGGTGGTCCGGCTGTTGCCGCCGTACCAGAGCAGATCGATGTCCGTATCCTTGTACAGCAGGTAGAGCTTGGCCGCCAGATTCACATTCTCCCGCTCGCCGAAATCCTCGTTCACCCCTTGCCAGACAGGCAGGGCCACACCGGTGAGGGCCACGGTCTGCAACGCTCCGCCGTAGCTCTTGATCAGATCAAAGCCCGCCCCGAGATACCCTTCCATGGCCTCTTCCGGGTTGTTTGGGTCCTTGGCCCGGTCGATGAAGCCCACCGGATTCCAGGCGTATCCCTTGCCCCACTTGAAAACCTTTTTGCCCAGATCGAGGGTGAGGTTCGGGGATGCCTTGAGGCTGGCATACCCTTCAAAAACATCCGCCCGGTCGCTCCAGGCAAGATCGTCCTGCGCGCCGGTTGCCTGCAGAACCCAGTTGAAGGTTGTCATCCCCTGGCTCACGCGGCCGTCAAGCTGGAGGGTTGAGCTCAGGCTCTCCAGGGAGGAACGCGGGTCTTTGTACAAATTGAGGGAGGAGAGGGCTCCGTCCTGGTTGATATCGCTCCGGTCCCATTTGGCCTCCACATACCCTCCCCATGCCCGGTCTTTTTTTTCGAACTCCTCCAGGTCGAAGCCGTATTCCTCTTCCGCCCCGGCCAAGGCGGGGAAGGCGGCAAGCGAGAGGAGTCCGAGCAGGGCGGCAAAGGTCTGCCCGTGGGGCGCTGTTTTCACCGCAGCTCCTCGATCCGGGGCAAGGCGTTGAGGGTGAAGATCTCGTCGGCCATCTCTTTTTTCCGGATTTTGGCATAGATCATGACCGACTTGTAGCCCTTGTACAGGGGGCTGTCCGTTTCTATCACCGAGGGGCGCTTCAGTCCGTCGCCGAAATCCTTGAGCTCCTTGTAGTGCAGGGTCTTGATCAGCATGCCGCTCACCGCGTAGCACGCGACGGAGGTCGGCACCAGGGCTTTTTTGTTCACCAGCATCTCGATTGTGTCGTAGGCCACGGCACCGCTTTTGGCCTTGAGGGTCAGGAGGTAGTTCTCGCCCTGCTCCACGGTCTTTTCCACCGAGTATTCCGTGGCGTAATCAAGGCGCAGGATGTCGGCATTGTTGAAAACCCCGCCCACCACCGATTGCAGGCTGGTGATGCGGATGGGCTTGCCCACATTGGGGATGTGGAGCCACATGTTGTCGCCGAGCCGCAGGGTGGCGCGGCCCTTGTCGCTGGCCGGCGAAAGGAACAGGGCCACCACCTTGTCGGCGCCTTTCTTGAGGCTGTAGAGGACAAACTCCTTCTTGGTGCCGTCCGGTTCGATATTGATCAGCTTCCGGTACATTTCATAGGACTGGGGCTGCAGGTTGCGGTCCACCTTGGCAAGGATGGCGTTGCCGTCCAGGGCCAGGGCCGGGGCGGCCAGGGTCAGCAGCAGCAGGAGGAACGCGGGCAGCAGTCTGGTCGTTGCGTTCATTGCCCCGGCTCCTTCATGCTCTGCCGCAAGGCGCGAACCTCCTCGCGCAGGGCTGTCAATTCCTGCTGCGGACAATTGCGGGAATCATCCCGGCGCAGCAGGCGAAAAAGCAGGAAGGCCAGCAGAGCGAAGAGGATGAGGCCGAAAAACGGCTTGAACCAGAAAAAGAACGGGCTGAAAAAATGGGGGGAACACCACATGATCGTCTCCTTGAAAAAAGGGGGTTATGTGTTTGGGCAATTATACATGCCTGAGCGCGGCAATGGGGTCCATTTTCGCAGCCTTCCAGGCGGGCTGCAGGCTGGCCAGCACGGAGATGAGGATGACCATGGCCAGGATGGGCGCAATCTGGCCTGCCGAGATGGCCGGCTGCAGGAGCAGCCCGGTCTGCATGCCGAAGTTGAAGGTAATTGCCGCGCTGTTTAGCCCGGCAATGGCCAGCAGGCTGATGACCGTGCCTGTCACCGTGCCGGCAATGGCCAACAGGAACCCCTCGGCAAGAAAAAGAGAAAGTATCTTGCCGGGCGTGGTGCCGATGGCCGCGATGGTGCCGATTTCGCCGATCCGCTCGTAGACCGCCATGATCATCACGTTCATGATGCTGACCAGAACGATGGCCACCAGCATGACCTTGATGAAAAGGGTCATCAGGTCGATCATCTTGGCGATATTGTAAAAGGGCGAGAGTTTTTCCCAGGTGTGTATCTCGAAGACCGGTTTGCCCTCCTTGTTGGTGAGCCCCCCGAGCTGCTGTTCGAGGCGCGCGGTCACCGCGGGCAGGTCGTCGATGTCCTTGAGGCGCACCGCGATCTCGCTGATTTCCATCCCGCTGATCCGCAGCAGCTCCTTGGCATCGTCGAGGTGGATGGCGCCATCCCGGCCGCCTGGCCCGGAAATGCCATCAAGAACGCCGTGCACCGTAAAAGGCTTGCCATTGACCGAACCGTCCCGGTTGGTGGCCACCAGCACCACGGTATCCCCCACCGTGACCTGCATGCCCTTGGCAAGCAGCGCCGGAATCAGGACGCCGCCCGGGGCGAGCAATTCCTCGCCCGTTTTTTTCTCCGAGACGCGGGAAGCGAGCAGCGGCATGGCCCTGAATTCGTCCTCCGGGACCACGGCGTTGAGGCGGATGTTGGTCGTTTCGGTGAAGTTGCTGAACATGGCCCCGAGTTTGAGCCGGAGGGTGAAGGATTCCACCGCCGGTTCGGCGCGGAGGATCTCTTCGACCTTTGCCATCTGCTTGGCGTTGAGGTTGCGATTGAGCGGCAGGTTGTCGATGGAGGCCACATAGCCCTTGCGGTGAATCTGCACATGGCCCATGACCGAATCGGTGATCTGGCCGATCATCAGGCTTTTGAAGGAGCCGGACACGGCGATGAAAAGAAGAACCGAGACCACGCCGAGGGCGATCAGGGCGGTGGTCAGCAGGGTTCTCCGTTTGTAGCGCAGGAGGTTTTTGGCGGCGATTTTTATGATGTTACGCATAGATTCCTCCGGTGTCGGTCTGTTTCAGCGCGCCGTCTTCCAAGGTGAAGATGGTTTCGGCATTCTTCACCACCTTTGGGTCATGGGTGGAAAAGATGAAGGTCGTGCCGAATTCATCCCGCATCTCTTTCATCAGGGCAATGATCCTGTTGGCTGTTTCGCGGTCCAGGTTGGCGGTGGGCTCGTCGGCCAGCACCAGCTTCGGGTTGGTGATCAGCGCCCTGGCCACGGCCACCCGCTGTTTCTGGCCGCCGGAGATCTGGCCGGGGTATTTGTGCGCCTGGTCCGCCATGCCCACCGCGGCGAGCACCTGGGAGATGCGTTTTTTCCGTTCCGCCTGCGGCCAGCTCTGCACCATGAGCAGGGGATACTCGATGTTTTCATACACGGTGAGGACCGGGATCAGGTTGAAGTCCTGGAAAACAAAACCGATATGCTCTCCCCGGAAACGGGCGCCCTCCTTGCGGGAAAGCGTGGAGACATCCGTGCCGGCAACGGAAAGCGTTCCACCCGTGGGCGGGTCCAGGCAACCGATCATGTTGAGCAGGGTCGATTTCCCGCTGCCGGAGGGACCGACAAAGGAGACGAACGAGCCCGGCTCAATGGTGAAATCGACTCCACGGATTGCCTGTACTTCGACCTCTCCGGACACATATGTTTTTTCAAGTCGTTTGGCTTCTACAAGCGACATGGCGTCTTCCTTGGTGTGTTTGGCAAAGAAAAGGGCCGGCAGTGGTGGCCGGCCCGGGAAAATATATGGCGCGCCTATCTGCGGCCGCCGCCCATGCCACCCATGCCGCCGCCACCGCCCATTCCGCCCATGCCACCACCGGAGCCCATGCCGCCGCCGGAGCCGCCCATGCCTTGCTTCTTGCCGTTTTTCTGGCCGGATCCGTCACGCGGGGCATTCTCCGGCTGTCCCATGGCCTTCTGTTTTTCTTCCGGGCTCATTTTCTGGACCCGGTTCTGCCATTCGTTCTGGAAGGCGTTGCGCTCTTCCACCGTGGCTTCTTTCATGCTACCGCGTTTTGCGGCCAGCTCCTCGTTGCTCATGGCGCTGTAGTCGGTGGCGGCCCAGGCCATGGCGGCGGTGAGCAGGGAGCCTGCCAGGATGGTGCTGATCCGGAACATCGTGCGTGTCTTCATGGGGTGGTTCTCCTTGTGATGAAATTATGTAGTATGGGAAAAACGGGTTAGCAAAAACTCTGTGCGTCAGTATATCACAAACCATGCCATAGCCAATAGACAGGGCGGCAATCTCCTGAGTTACCGCGAATAATCCTTGCTCGGGGTGCTGCTGCTTTTCTTGGTCAAGGGGAAGTCTGGGTAATTTATATCCAGCTCCCGGGCGGCAGCCGAGTAGTTTTTGCCCAGCGTGGTGTTTTGTCGCGGAATTACGGGCAGGGTTTCACGTGAAACGCGCGGGAAATCAACAGAGGGCTCGCGGGTGGCGCCATTGGGGAAAAGCGGAGCAATCTCCCCTCCGACAAGGGATTGCTGGGCGTGTCAGGATAAATCAACAGGTTTTCAACACCCAATCAACAACTCGCCAACAGGGTTTCAACAGGTTGCGCGCCTGTGAATCACGCAGGCATCTGTGCGGGGCGCAGCCACTTTTTCAAGAGCAACCGGGTGCAGTCGCCGACCAGGCGCGGGATTTTTTCGGCGGCGGAAATGACCGGCGCGGGGGAGGGTGCGGCCCCGGTCTGGAGCGCCACACACTCGGCCAGGTAGTGGAGATGCCAGCCCGCCTGGCGTGCTCGCAGACAATAATCGGCATCGGCGTAGTGGGCATCAAATCCTTCGTCCAGCAGGCCGATCTCGTCCGTCACCTCCCTGCGGATCACCAGGCAGGTGTCCAGAAGCCACTCCGGCTCGAAGGAGCGCAGATGGTCCTGTTCCAGGAGCAGGTGCTTTTTGATGATCAGCGGCGCGGCGGCGAGGAATTGGCCCAAGGGGGTGTGCAGGCAGAGAAGCGTGGCCAGGGTCGGGGCGGAGCGCACCGAAGGCTGCACCATGCCTTTGGCGTCAACGATCCGGGGCGCGGCCAACCCTGCTTCCGGATTTTCATCGAGAAAACGGACCAGGGTGTCGAGGCAGCCGGGCTGGGGCCGAAGGGTTTCGTCCCAGAAGGAGAGATAGCGGGCCGTGGCCAACCGGCAGGCATGGTTGCGGGCCAAGGCCTGATGGTCGCTCCCGCTGTTTTCCAGAATGGTGATCTCCGGAAAGGCCCGCTCCAGCCGGGCAAGGGCGGGGTGCTCGGGCTGCGCGGCCACCACGATGATCTCCAGGGCCACCTGGCCAGCCTGGGGAAGGAGCGCGTCCAGAAAGGGGAACAGCCCCTCGGGGTTCCCAGGGTTGTGGATCAGGCAGATTGCCAGGTCGGGTTGGATGTCTTCCATGCTGATGATGGGCTCGCAGCAAAACAGGTGCGTTGACAAACTCACCCTTCGACAGGCTCAGGGTGAACGGATTTTCTTAATGTATTGAGAGACCCGCCGTTCGCCCTGAGCCTGTCGAAGGGGCATTGTTGCGAGAGAACGTATTACCGAGGCAGCTTCTCTTGCACCGTGGGGAACAAAGCCATGTCGGTGTGGGGCAAAAAGAGCGAGGCCATGTAGTGGTTCATGAACTGGGCGCTCTCCGAGAGCTCCAGGTTGGTAATGAGCGAGCTGACCATCATCCGTTCCCGGAAGCGGACGTGGTCGGTGAGGCTGATCTGGCAGCCGAGCATGGAGGCGTTGCCCAGGTAGTAGAACTTGTCGCGGTCGATGTCCGGCAAAAGCCCGATGCAGATCGCCTGTTCCAGATCGATGTAGGCCCCGAAGTTGCCCGCCATGATCACCCGGTCAAGGTCGTCGAAGGTCATGCCCACGGATTCCAGCAGGGTGACGTAGCCCGCGTACATGGCGCCCTTGGCCCGGATCAGGTTGTCGAAATCCACCTCGGTGATGGCGATGTCCTCGCCCATGAGGGTGTCCTTTCCCCAGGCCAGCACGTATTCGTAGCCGTCTATCCCTTCCCGGATGCGGGGGTGGGAAAGCTCGCGGTTGAACTTGCCCTGCTGGTCGATGACCCCGGCCTCCAGCAGCTCGGCCACGATGGCGATGAGCCCGGAGCCGCAGATGCCGCAGGGCTTGATGCGGTCGATGGTTATGATCATCGGCTCAAGCGTTTCGGGGTGGATGTGGAAGTTCTCAATGGCCCCGGCATTGGCCCGCATCCCGTGCTTGATGCCGCCGCCCTCGAAGGCGGGGCCAGCGGAGCAGGCGGCGCAGACCATCCACTCCTCGTTGCCCACCACGATCTCGCCGTTGGTGCCGATGTCGATGAACAGCGTGAGTTCCGGGCTCTTGTACATCTGGCAGGCATGCACCCCGGAGATGATGTCGCCGCCCACATAGCTCGCCACCGAGGGGTAGAGGAAGAGGCGCACCGAAGGGTGGGCGTGGATGCCGAGGGCCGCAGCGCGGGTCAGCGGAAAATGGCTGCAGGTCGGGACATAGGGGGCCTCGCGCAGGTATTTCGGGTTCAGTCCCAGGAGCAGATGGCTCATGATGGTGTTGCCCGCGGCCATGATGTAGCTGATGTTGCTGGGGCTGATCATCACCTTTTTGCAGACGTTTTCGATCACCGTGTTGATGGTGCGGACCACCTTTTCCTGCAGCCCCTTGAGGCCGCCGGGCCTCTGGGAGTAGATGATCCGGGAGATGACGTCCTCGCCGCAACTGATCTGGTCGTTATAGGCCGAGGCCTCGGCAACCACCTCGCCGGAATTGAGGTCGATCAGGACCCCGCACACCGTGGTGGTGCCGATGTCCACCGCCAGCCCGTAGAGATCGCCCGTGGTGTCGCCGGGCTCTATGGCGATGATGCGGTCCGGCTCCTCGGCCCGCTTGCCGCGGAGCATGATCGCCGTCACCTGCCAGTTGGCCTCCCGCAGGGTGAAGGGCAGCTCCATCAGCAGCTCCGGGTGATCGTAGGTGGGTTCGGCGCAGTCGTGGCATTTTTTCTTGATACCCCGCATCAGCCGCTGCAGGTCGGGGACGTTGTCTTCCAGCGTCGGCGGTTCGAGGGCCAGGAAGCGTTTTTCCACCGGCGGCGCCACCTGCCAGGTGCCGATGAGATGGTCCAGCGAGCGGGCCGAGATGGCGCGGGTGGTCTTGGGCTTGGCCTTGAGCGCCTTGCCGTCCTTGCTGGTCGCCACCGGGATCGAAACCACCAGATCCTCGATGACCGAAGACTGGCAGGCCAGGCGGAACCCCTCGGCGTGCTCCTCGGCTTTGAGCTGCATGGCCTTGTTGGCGGCGACCTCGCCCTGTTCGATCTTGACCTTGCACTTGCCGCACACCCCGTCGCCGCCGCAGGAGGCCTGGATATAGAGGCCGGCCTTGGCCGCAACGCTGAGCAGGTTTTCTCCGGCATCCACCTCGATGGTGACGTTGTCGGGCAGGAAGGTAATGCTTTTTTTCATAATTCTCCGGTCTCCGGGGAAATGTTGGCAAGGGATGGATTATTGCCAACAAAGATAGCAGGAAGGCGGGGCTTGTCAAGCATCCTGAAGCAGATTCGCCACGATCAGGCGGGGAGGAGACCGCCGCTTTCCCGCCACCCCCTCACCAGGATTCCTTTGCGATGATAGGCGTCGTCGGCGCCTCCGTGGATCAGGGTCGGGGAAATGGCCCTCTCCCCGGCAAGGGACAGCCATTTTTCCAGGCCGTTGAAAAAATCCCGGTTCACTGTTTTGCCGGATTTGATTTCGATGGGCATCAGTTTGGCGCCATGCTCGACGAGGATATCCACCTCGTTTCCGTTGCTGTCCCGCCAAAAATAGAGGTTGCGGGGCTCAGCCCGGTTGCATTGCGATTTCACCAGCTCGGCAATGACGAAGTTCTCGAAGATATTTCCCCGCAGCGGGTGGGTTTCCATCTGTTCCGGCGTTCTGATCCCCAGCAGCCAGGAGACGAAACCTGTGTCGTAGAAGTAGAGTTTGGGCATTTTGACCAGCCGCTTGTTGAAGCTGGCGTGGTGCGGACGGAGCTGAAAAACCAGAAAGCTCGCTTCAAGCACCGAAATCCAGGCCTTTGCCGTGTTGTGGGTAATGCCGCATTCCGTGGCCAGGGAAGAGAGATTGAGAAGTTGGCCCGTTCTGCCGGCACAGAGGCGCACGAAACGTTGGAAGGTGTCAAGATCCTGGATCTTGAGCTGTTGCCGCACGTCTCGTTCAACATAGGCGGTCATGTAGGCGGCAAACCAGGCGGACGGGTGAATTTCGCGGTCGTAAAGCGGAGGATAACAGCCGGTGAGGAGCACGGTGTCGGCATTTGGGGCCAGTTTGCCGGCCCGGATCAGCTCGGGAAGCGAAAACGGCAACAGATCGAGGAAGGCGCTTCGACCCGCCAGGGATTGGGTTATGCCAGACATCAGTCCGAATTGTTGGGAGCCGGTCAGGATGAAGAGCCCCATTCTGCCATCGGCATCAACGATGGTTTGGAGATAGGAGAGAAGTTCCGGGCAGCGCTGCACCTCGTCGAGCACCCCGCCATCGGGAAAGCGTTCCAGGAACGAACGGGGGTCATCCTGAGCACCCCGGCGAATATCGGGGTCTTCCAGCGAGGCATAGGGGCGGTCGGCAAAGATAGCCTTGGCAAGGGTCGTTTTGCCCGATTGGCGCGGCCCGGTCAGGGTGATGACCGGGAAACCGCGCAAGAGGGTACGGATGGTGTGTTCGCTGTCCCGTGGAATCATGCGATGACAGTAATAACATTTTATGCAATCTGTCAAAACTTTTTACAAATTGCATAAAATGTTAGGGCGTGGAGGAGTAGGCTTTTTTTCTTGGAGGCGAGGCGGGCCAAGGGCGAAGGGTAAGGCACATCGGGAACCTAGTCGAACACCCCGGTCAGCACGTCCGCGATGATCGCGGTGGCAACGGCGACCAGCACCAGGTCGGAGCCGCAGACCTGCCATTCGTAGCCTGGGTGGCGGGGCAACTGCGCCAGCAACGGGCCGGGAACCGCTTTTTTTGCGATCCCCGGAGGCAGCGGTTTTCCCCGGCCCAGGTTTTTGCGAATCCCTGGAGGCAGGGCGCTGTAGCCGGTGTAGTTATTCGAGACCGCCAGGCGCCGGGCCTGGTCAAAGGTGATGGAGGCGGTGATCAGGACGCCGCCATCATGGGAGTCTGACGTATTCTCCCTTGTGTCGTGCTTCTGGGCCTTGCCGGGTTTCCCCTTCCCTTCGGGGGGGGCCGCCATGGCCGGGGCTCCGGCGAGTTGTGTTGTCATAAAAATGGCGAGAAAAAGTTTTGGCAGGTGGGTGCGAATCATGGTCAAGCCTCCGGATGGTGTGAGGGGGTAATGCATTCCATGTCTGAATCTTGTCTACCGCGAGACCGCTCTTTCTGTCAAGCGGCAGATGCAGGAGCAATTTTCTTGGTGTTCCCTGGAAAAATACACTAATACAAGACTATATTTCGGCGACTAAATACGTCATGCCCGAATGCTTTCGTCGGGCATCCATCCCTCTGGATTCCGCCTTCGCGGGAATGACGGTTTGCATATTTGACCACGGAAGCAATAGCTATCGCGGCTGAAGCCGCTCCTGCCGGGTCGGGGGATATCGGGTTGTTGGAGCGGCTTCAGCCGCGATAATCGACAATATGTACCGTTGCAAACGTCCTGAAAACACAAGGAGGTTTCCCATGCTGCAATTTCGCATTGACGAGGAGCGCTGCATCCAGTGCGGCGAATGTGTGCTTGAGTGTCCGGCTGGTGTGCTCGCCATGGATGCGTACCCGGAAATGACCAACGAGGAGGGGTGCTTCCAGTGCCAGCACTGTCTGGCCGTCTGCCCCACCGCAGCGGTTTCCATTCTCGGCAAGGACCCCGACGCGAGCATTGCACTGAAAGGCACCCTGCCGAGCCCGGCACAGCTTGCGACCCTGATCAAGGGCAGAAGGGCGGTGCGCCGCTACCGCGACAAGGATCTGGCTCCTGAGTTGATCGATGCCTTGCTGGAGGTTTCCTGCCACGCCCCCACCGGGGTCAACGCCCGATCGGTGCTCTTCACCGTGGTGCGGGAGCGGGCAGTGATGCACCGGCTGCGGGAGTATCTCATGGACCGCCTTGCCACGCTGAAGGATGGCGGCGCACTGCCGGAAGGCTTGGCCGGCAAGTACCTCGGCTGGACGGTCAATGCCTGGCAGGAGAAGGGCACGGATATCCTCTTCCGGGGAGCCCCGCATCTGCTTATCACCAGCGCCCCGGCAGACGCGCCCTGCCCGGTGCAGGACACCCACATCGCTCTGACAACCTTCGACCTCATCGCCCATGGTCACGGGGTGGGCACGGTCTGGGACGGCATCTGCATGATGGCCCTTGGTGTCTGCCCGGAGGTGGTGGGCAAGCTGGGTATCCCCGACAATCATACTCTGGGGTATGCCATGGCCTTTGGCGAACCTGCGGTGGAATACCAGCGGACCGTGCAGCGTGGCCCGGCCTTGGTGAATGTGGTCAAGTGGTAGGCGGCGGAGAGGGGCGGGAAAGGCTATACTGCCAGGCCCGCTCCGCTGGCTGTTGGTGGTTCCGGCGGCAGAAACCACTGGTGCAGTTGGTTGAGAAAGGCGGTTTTCAGATCGCCCAGCGCCCGGGCGGTGTCCGGCAGACCCTGTTCGGTGTGGCGTGCGGCGGTATCCATGGCCGTGGCCCCCAGCGCTTTGGCAAAGGGGGTCAGTTTCGGATGGTCGGAGAGGAGTTGTTCCATATGGGACACCATCTGTCGGGCCGCATGCTCCTCGGGCGGCATCCCTGTGACCGGCAACGGCTTTGGGGCCATCCTGCGGGCGAATAGCCCATCCAGCTCGTTCGCCTTCATTTCGTCCAGAGCCTTGAGAATCTGCTGCCAGCGCGCTTCAAGCACGGTGGCGTAATCCCGCTCTCCGCTCGTGTTGGTCCCCAATGTATCGGAGATATCCTTGAGATCGGCCATGGCCGGCAGGGGCGAATGGCTGGTGATCCGGGTCTGACTGACGGTTTGTCTGCTGAATGTGGCGGAAAGGGCGGAAACCGAGCCCATGGGTATGTCGCCGAAATCCATGGCCTTGATCATGGCGGACTCGTAATCGTCGGAAAAAAAGGTAGAGGCAATGGAGGTCAGTTCCCCCACCAGCCGGGTGATGTCGGCAAGCTCCTGTGCATTGAGATCGCCCTGCACCGAGATGCCCATGGCTTGGGCGGAGGTGGAGCTCCTGGCATACTGCACCCCCGAGGAGGCGGGGTTGAACCAGCCGATTGCCTGGGTGTACTGGTAATTTTGGCTCAGGCTCGAAAGGGTGACCTGATCGCCTTCCGCCGTGGTGAGGGAAAAAGAGGAGGACTGCGTCTGGGCCAGGGTCTGTTCGAAGGTGGACTTGCCGGCGCGGGCGGAATACAGGGCTTGGTAGCCGGTGGAGGCGGCTGGTCCCTCTATGGAATTGGTTGGGATGTTCATGGCAAAGCTCCCGGTGTTGGTTGCGGTGTGACACGACGGGCGGAAGGCACAGCCGTGCTGTTGTGCTTTTCGGGAGGGAGGGTGGAAAACTTGAGGGTAAATGATGGCGGATTTGCGGGAAAACGGGGAGATGACGTGAAGCTGTTGAACCCTGGTCGGCATAGAGTAAATAGTCATAAATTTATGTTCTGTGCGCGCAAGAAATACATTAATTAGTGTTTTGTTGACATTAATATATGTAGTTATTGTAAGAGTTATCATAATCATGATATGATCTATTTTATGACCTATGAGGAATTTCAACGGCATATTGGGAAAGCTGGTTTGACCATTCGTCAGTTTGCGGAATTGGTGAAGATGAATCGCATTTCACTGAGCAACTACGGAAAGAAAGGCGAAGTCCCATCACACTTGGCCGTAATCGCTGCCTTGCTGGGGGAAATGGCCGAACGCGAGATCGCGTACCGAGAAGTGTTGTCGAAAATTAACATTGCATCAAAGAAACCGCGTGGCGCGGGGATGGGAAAATTTGGTGGCAATAAAGAAAAAGGTCTCTTCTAGGGCTAAATCAGCAAGAGAGAAATAATATGAATCTGGACGCTATTTCTGAATTCTCTAGTGTGCCAAATGGCAATGTAAGTTCGGTGTTGCATGGTGCTGCCAACATACTTGGTAGCACCATGCAACGGGTAGCCAGGTGGTCTGCCGGTGTTCAGGGGACGGGAAATGCGTTGATCCATGGAGACAACTTGACAGCTCTCCGGTTACTAGCAAAAACGCATACCAGCACGGTCAAATGCGCGTATTTGGATCCGCCTTATAACAATGGCGAAAGCTACCAACATTATTATGACAGTATGAACCATGAAGAATGGCTACACGCCGTGACCCAGCGCTTGAAACACATCAAGGTTCTACTGCGTGAGGATGGTAGTGTCTGGATATCCATTGACGACTCTGAACTCCACTATCTGAAGGTCGCCGCCGACAGTGTATTCGGTAGAATGAATTTTGTTGGCACAATTATATGGGAACGGCGGACAACACGGGAAAACCGTAAGGTTCTCTCCAGAAACCACGAATATTTGCTGGTTTATGCTAAGAATATTGACGTTTGGTCCAAGGTGCGCAATTCGCTACCTCTTACCAAGGATGTAAGGGATCGATACAAGAACCCTGATTTCGATCCACGTGGTCCGTGGCAGTCGGTTTCGGCTAACGTTCAAGAGGGCCACGCAACCCCGCAGCAGTATTACTCCCTCATGGCACCTAATGGACGGCTTCACACTCCACCGAAGGGACGATGCTGGGGGTACGCAAAGCCGAAGATGCTTGAGGAAATCGCAAAGAACAATGTTTGGTTTGGTAAAGATGGAAACGCCGTTCCGCGAATAAAACGGTTTCTAACGGATCGCAAGACCGGACTGACACCTGAAACTCTATGGCGTGCAAACGACGTGGGCACGACGAGCGATGCCAAGAAGCATTTGCTGGCGCTATTCAAGGAAATATCCCTCTTCGATACTCCTAAGCCAGAGCAACTGATTCATAACGTGCTGCAAATCAGCACTAACCCTGGGGACATATTACTTGACCCCTATCTGGGATCGGGGACTGCTGCGGCTGTAGCCCATAAGATGAACAGGATTTATTTGG
Source organism: uncultured Desulfurivibrio sp. (assembly GCA_964588325.1). Classification (GTDB taxonomy): domain Bacteria; phylum Desulfobacterota; class Desulfobulbia; order Desulfobulbales; family Desulfurivibrionaceae; genus Thiovibrio. The sequence goes on along the minus strand of CAZPOR010000005.1, from coordinate 197,134 downwards.
GTATTGAGATAGGAGAGCACATCAAGACACATTGTTCACAGCGTTTGCAGCAGGTTATTGCCGGAGAGGCTGGAGGTGTATCTAAATTGATTGGCTGGAAGGGTGGTGGTGGCTTTGACTTCTACCAACTCTAGAGATCAAGCCAATGGGCAGGCTAGCGTTTTTCGCCCGATCTATTACCTGGGGTGCAAAACCAGCTTCACGGCGGCTATCAAGACGGCAATCGATGATGTAGACCCTACCGGTGGGCGACTGGTCGATTTATTTTCTGGTACCGGATCTGTTGGGGCAGCATTAGGTGCGGCCCGAGAAGTGACGGCTGTGGATATGCAGGAATACTCTCGCGTGCTGTGCTCGGCGGTACTAAGTCCGCTTGCGTTGTCGGAGACAGATATAAAGGGGGTTGTTGCTTGCGCTTTGCGCAGTGAAACCGTGAAGCAGGCGCTTTGGTGCCTGCGGCCGTTAATTGAACATGAGAATGAGTGTATCGACGCAGCCGTCGTGGGTGACTTCAATGCACTTGTCGAATTGCTTGAATCGCCTCCCCTGGCAGTGCGTGCCACTCCTGAATTCGTAGCTCCTTCTACACGTCTTGGTGGGGCCACCCATGAGGTTCTCTGCCGGTTTCATGGAGCGGGATTGTGGCAGTCGGCAGAGACAACCGTGTCACGCTATTTTGGCGGCCTGTATTTCTCATTCGTACAAGCGGCTATGCTTGATGCTGTTTTATCTGTTGCGGAAGCTTCCGGCGAGCAAAGTCGAGACACGTTAAAGGCTGCTGCACTCAGCACAGCGAGCCAGCTTGTGAATACTGTTGGCAAACAGTTTGCTCAACCCATTCAACCTAGGAACAAATCGGGTGATGTGAAACCTAGTCTGCTGAAAGTTGTCCAGCGTGATCGTTCACTGGACGCAATGGAGTTGTACCAGACTTGGCTAGGCCGGTATGCTGCATTACCGAGGGCAATTGGTAGACCACAAGCCATTCGCCAAGATTATCTCGATGCTATAGCGCAGAACCCAGCATCCTTCTCGGTGATATATGCCGATCCGCCATACACGAGAGATCATTACAGCCGCTTCTATCATGTGCTTGAGACCATGTGTCTGCGAGACAATCCTGCAATCTCGCAGGTAATGAAAGATGGTAAGCTCATGCCTAGCCGGGGGGCATATCGAGAAGATCGCTATCAATCGGAGTTCTGCATCCGATCAACGGCGCCTGCTGCCTTTGAAGCACTTTTTAGGTCGGCGCGTGAACATGATCTCCCCCTAGTGCTCTCATATTCACCGCACGAAACGGGCGATGGCACTCATCCCAGAGTGGTATCTATGAATCAGATTGTCGAGCTTGCGTGCGCTCACTATGATCGAGTCGAAGTCTGTGCAGTGGAAGGGGTAACGCACAACCTACTTAACCGCAGTGGGTTGAAGCTGAAAACGCGTGATCATGCCGAGATACTTCTAAAGTGTTTTCGCTGATAGCGGCCCTACATTATGATGTAAACAGGATATTGCCCAACGATACAGACATCTTCTCTTTTTCCCAAAGAGTAATTTTTCTATGGAATAGTGGCCGACCACAACGGTGATGCTGGCCATACAGTTTTGAGGTCTTGCACAGTGCAAAAAACTTCAAGTACCTGTTTGGCTTTCTTGATAGCATGCTGCTGTAAATATTTGGCAACAACAGCGTAGTCGGTGTCATTGGGAAATAATACGCAGTATATAAAAGTACGAGTAGAAATCTTGACATACACGCCAATTGGTCTCCCGCTTGTGGGATATGTATGCCCGAATAAGGCGCTTAATTCAAATCTAAAATTTTTGCTTTTGGAGGTGACGCTTGGTCTGACTTCCCGTGCCTGGGGCACGCCACCTGTATTGATGCTGTAAAAAACTACGCGGTGTTGTGCCCCCGGTTGTGCTCCGAAATAGCCTATAAAAGTTTTTTTGTGGAAATTAGCTTGTGTGAATCGTTTATTGTTATCTGGAATTTCTGCAATAAGAACTTGTTGGGTTGCGACCGTAATCCCTGGCTTCTTCTTCCCCCCAAGGTTTGCAGGGCGTTTCGCATTAATTGCAGCCCGTCTTTGAACTTCAGGATGATCAAGGTCAACTAGCCGATGCGGGGCGGATGCTTTGAACGAATCCCATGCGTTCTGAATAGAGGTAAGTTGCGCATGGTCTAGCGTGTCAACCACGAAAGCTTCCCAGTTGCCGCGTAGCCCGCCGTCCGTAAGATTGCCGGATCCAGTAATGACTATGCCAGCGTTGCCGCGTCGAAACCAACTGATCTTTGGGTGAAAAATTGGTCCGCCGCTCGGAGTTAAAAAAACCTTGGCGGTTAGAGTTGGGATAGCGCTTATGCGCTCCTTCACCTTCTCAATTGCACGAATATCTGTAATTGCATCAACGCCAATAATTAACTCAAATGATCCTCTGTTTACGAATTTGATAAATTCATCATCATCAAGCAAGAGACTTAAGCCGCTCGCGCTTGCAAAGGCATAAGCCCCGCCGCCGTAATCGGATAATTCACATGCATTAAGAAGAGACTCCAGCAAATATGTGCCTGAATTATCATCAGGATCTTGAAAATATACTGTCGTCATAAAGCCATTCCCTTTTCCATATGGATATATTGTCGGGGCAACAATCTATTTCCCGCTAAACCGAAAAATACGGCCATCCAGAAACACTGTCGAGACACAATTCCACGCACCTAACAGATTGTCAATGCTGAAAAAATACGGAGTGGGTGCCTGTCTGCTCAGGCATGGGTGGGGAATTGGGCCAATTTCTCTTAAGCGAGGTTGCAAACGAGGGGCTTGTTAGTCCAACCACTCCTCGGGCTCGTGGGGAAAGAGCATTCTTTTGGTTATGGCAATGCCATGCTGTTGCATATAGGCGTGGATTCGCTGGCTATGGTCCTTGTCCCCCTGGTTGAGCTGCTGGAACATCTCCTCCAGTATGTTTTCAGGTTTTTTTTTCATAAAACACTGAAAATGGATCTCGCCTGCGGCAAGTTCCAAATCAAGAGCGGCATTAAAGATTTTCTCGCGGTCCGGCGCGGCCTCGGCAAAGGCGGCAAGGTAGCCGGTGACAATCTGGTTTGCCCTGTCGACCTCGGTCCTGGTCCAGGCCAGGATGGAGGTGGGGAACTCCTCGCCGAGGGGGATAAAAGTCTCATGGATCGAGGCAATCAGGTCCGCGTGATTCTTTTCTTCAAAGCTGAGCTGTTCCCAAAAAGTTCTGTCCTCGGGCAGTGCTTTCCCGAAAAGGGAGTACAGTTCCGCAATCCCCATCTCCAGCTTTTCACTGGCATTCATCAGGTGGCTGAGGCCGTCGAAGTCCATGGCTGTTCTCCCTGCATACTCTATGGTGTTTTATCCTGCTGACTACCTACAAAAAGTGTACCTGAAAAAGCATGGCGATGGCTTAAATATTCTTCCGTGGACAAAAAAACAGTCGTCGGTGTTAACCGAGTGGGGCGCGGTATTTAAGCCCCACCCCCTTGAGAAAACCACGCAACACCTGATCCTGGCACTCGCGGTAGTGCGGGTGGTCCGTTCTGCGGAAAAAGGCGCTGAGTTCGTGTTTGCTCAGGCGCACCCCGGCCAGGGCCAGAATCTCCAGCATGCCTTCGTCTTTCAGGTTCAAGGCGATTTTCAGTTTCCGCAGGATGAGGTTGTTGGTCAAGCGCTGTTCCGGCACGGGTTGCGGACCTTCTTTTTTGCCGCGTTTCTCGGTGATCACGCCGTTGAGGAAAATGGCCAACTGGGTGTCGTTGCATGGTTGATACCCCGGCTCATCCTCTTTTTTCAACCAACCGCTGATCTGCTCTGCGGTTACCCGGTGCCCGGCCAGGGCGAAGATGGCGAGCATTTTCGTCTCGTTCCAGGCAAAGGCATAGCGGAGACTGCGCAGGATATCGTTGTTGGTCATTGGGCGGCCTTGGGCTGAATTGCAGAGGGTGGTGTTCGTTTCTCTCTTATAGCCCATGGTTGTGCGGAATGGGCAAGATTTTTTGTCACGATCCGGCCTGCGGTTTTTTCTTCCCCTCCCTTGACGGGAGGGAATTTTTCGGTCTGGGGCAAGGAAAGAAACGGGAATGAAACAGCACCCCGGCTTCCCAACCGTGTATTGACAAAAAACACGGAGCGGGTCATTCTAGCTCCATGGAAAATATTATGTATCATGCCGGGTTATTGCAGTTTGACGTGCGCTTGGCCGATCCTGCGGCGAATCTCGCTGCGGTGCGGGCTGGCCTGGCCCGTCTCGCCCCCATCGGTCCCGGAATCATCGTGTTGCCCGAGCTGTGGAGCTGCGGCTTTGCCTACGAGCGGCTCCAGCATTTTGCCTTGCAGACCGTGGAGGTGCTGGACGAGATGCAGCGGCTGGCCGTCCAGTACGGTATTCATCTGGCCGGTTCCCTGCCCGAGGAGGTGCTCACCGAGGTGGGGGCCGCCATCTATAATACCCTGTACATCGTAGGTCCCAACGGGGTGTGCGGGTCGATCCGCAAGCAGCAGTTGTTCGCGCCCATGGACGAGGATCGGTACTTCACCCCTGGGGACAATCCCCAGCCCATGGCAACCGGGCTTGGTCTGGTTGGGGGGCTGGTCTGCTACGATCTTCGCTTTCCGGAGTTGGCCAAGGCCCAAGCTGGAAAGGGTGCTGGTCTGCTGGTGGTAAGCGCGCAGTGGCCCGAGGCCCGGCGGGAGCAATGGCGCGCCCTGGCCGTGGCGCGGGCCATCGAGAACCAGATGTTTGTGGTGGCCTGCAATCGTTGCGGCGTTACGGGAAAAACCGAGTTCGGCGGGCACTCCCTGGTCATCGGGCCGGACGGGACGGTCTTGGCCGAGGCTGGATCGGAACCGGGCGAGGCGTGGGTCGAAATCGATCCGGCTGCGATGCAGGAGCTGCGGCAGCGCTTCAACACCGTGGGGCCTGCTCCGTACCGCTTCGCCGATGAGGACAAGATTGTCGAGCTCGGGGAGCTGGCCGCGCTGCGAGCCCGCTACCGGGCGGTGGGTCGCACGGTGGTGTTCACCAACGGCTGTTTCGATATCCTGCACCAGGGGCATGTCACCTACCTGGAGCAGGCCCGCAGGGAAGGCGATTGCCTGATCGTTGGGCTCAACAGCGACGCCTCGGTGCGGGCCTTGGGCAAGGGGGATGACAGGCCGGTGAACCGAGAACAGAGCCGGGCCAGGGTTCTCGCCGCCTTGGGCTGCGTGGACCATGTGGTGATCTTCGGCGAGGAAACGCCGCAGAGGCTCATCGCCACCCTGATGCCGGAGGTGCTGGTCAAGGGCGGCGACTGGCCGGTGAACAAGATTGTTGGCGCGCCGGAGGTGTTGGCTGCGGGCGGCCGGGTGCTTTCCATTCCGTTGGTGGAAAACTGCTCCACCACCTCGTTGCTTGACAAAATCCGCACCTGCTAGTGTAACAACGGCCCTTCGACAGGCTCAGGGCGAGCGGAGATTGTCTTAACGTATGTTTTGTTCCGTTCGTGCTGAGCCTGTCGAAGCACCTGTTTGAGGTAAATTCGATTTCTTCTAGCTCTGCGAACAGCACAGCATCTCAATATCTTCCGGCAGCTCTTCCGGACTCACCCCTATCTCTCGGGCAAATCCGGCCAGCTCCTCCCTGGTGCAGTTGAGGCAGGTGTGCCGCAGCCCGGCCCGGACCTCATCCGCCTCCTGTTGCAGGAAGCCGCGCAAGGCCCCGGCAATCTCCCTCCGCAATGCGTCATCAACCCCCATGGCCTGCCGGGTGCAGAATTTCCCCAGCCGCTCCCAGTTGAAGATGCACCGTTTCACCCCCCGGTAGATGCGGGCGTCGCGGTTTTTGGGGTCGAGATCCCGCAGCATGATCTCCCGGTAGCGGGCCACCACCTGCCGGCGCAGGAGGTCCAGATCCGCTTCCGTCAGGGTAAGTCGCGGCCCTTCCGGGTCTTCGCAAAGATAGTAGAGGGAGGAGTGGAAGGCGATTTCCGGAATCTCTCCGGAGTGGCGGACAATGAGCAGCTCTTCCGCCAGCCAACTGTCGGTTTCAGTCATGGGTTCGGCCCCTTACGCAAAAGACGGAAAAAAATACACGCCGGAGAACACTGTTGTTTTTCGCAAGATATAGCAGTCATTAGCGACACTCATACCACATGTTGTTGCCGGAGCGTTGCACTGCCTCGGGCGGGGGGCTTCTGGCATCCGCAAGACGGCTATCCGCTCAATTTGCATAGCATTTTTTGTTAAAGACAATGCGCCAGTCAACCGATGATTAAGGACAAACGGGGAACTCTTTGCCGCCAAAGCCCTCGCACGGCGCAGAGGCGGCTTACCGGCGTCACATAATAAAGGAGAACGGCGACAGATGCAATTCCCAAGGAAATCATGCCCTCGCTGGCCTATCCCTTCGCTTCTTCCGGCAATGACACTCCTGGCCCTGCTGGTTTTTCCGGTCCAGGCCACAGCCTTCTGGCCCTTCAGCCAGGAAAAGTCCGACGCGCCCAAGGCAGAGGCCGTTGCTCCGCCCGTGACCCCGGTGTTCACGGTGAGCGAGGCCGCCGCGCTGCGCACGGAGATACAGGGGTTGGCCAACGAGTTGTTCCGCCATCTGGCCAATGGCGATCCGGAAAACGGCGTTTTGGATCAGGGCGTACTGGTCTGCACCTTTGTCGAGCTTAAAAAACTGAACCGCACTTCGTCTCTTGGGCGGTATGTGGCGGAGCAGTTGATGAGCGAAATGCAACAGCGACACTACGAGGTGGTGGAGATCCGGAAAAGCCAGGCGATCATGCTGCAGGAAAAACGCGGCGAGTTCGGTCTTTCCCGCAATCCCGCCGAGATCAGCCAGAGTGCGACCGCCGGGGCCATGCTCACCGGCACCTACACCCCGAGCAAGGACAGCATCGTCATCAACGCCAGGATCATCGACAACCGGAGCGCCAAGCTCCTCTCCTCGGCAACGGCGATTATCCCGAGAAATCAATTGGCCGAGGAGTTGCTGGCGGACACCGCCTCGGTCCGGATGGAAAAACCGGAGCCGCTCTATTTGAAGAAACTGGAATTGTGACCGAAAGGATAAAGAATCGCAGCAGCGAAACAATGCCCGCTGAAATCGCGGCTTTCCGCAATTTCAGCAAGTGTGATACGATGGCCGCAGGGATGCACGGAAACATGGGCTTTTTACGGAAAGAGCGCATACACGGTTCAGGGAGGACAGGATGAAAAAGGGAAGGAGAGAGGCGATACTCTGTTGCCTGGGGCTGGCATTGCTTGCCGGCGCGGGATGTGTAACCGTCCAGCAGGATGCCAAGCCGGAAGGCAAACCGGAAGTCAAGGTGGCTGAGGAGGCCGGAGGGCCGGTGCCGGTGGTGGTGACGCCGGGAAAGGCGGCAGCCAATACGCCGAAGGAGAAGGGGGGCGGAACTTCTCCGGCGGAGATCCGCAGGGTGCCGACCAAGTATAACGTGTATCAGTACATGCCCGAGAGCGCAAAAAACAGGGATTCGGAAATTCTCCTGGCAGACATGTCCAGGGAAGTGGCCGGAAAGGTATATTATGAGCTGCAAAGGGAAGCGGAAGGGCAGAGCCTTGCCGGCAGAATTGCCGTGGTCAATGCCGTGCCCCTTTCCGATCTCAAGCGGGATACCGAGTTTGGCCGGGTCATGGGCGAATACCTGCTCACCGATCTGGCGGACCGCGGCCTCAATGTAACGGAGCTGCGCCTGGGCAAGGATATCGCGATCCTGCCCCAGACAGGAGAATTCATCCTTTCCAGGAACATCGGCGAGCTGGCGAACAAAATGCCGGAACTCGAATATGTGGTGGTGACCACCTTTGCCAATACCCGCAAGACCCTTGTTGTTCAAGGCCGCCTGATTCGCCTTGTTGATGGGTCGGTGAAGACTTCCTGGCGCTACTCGATGCCCCTCAACCGGGAACTGCTCGGCCTGTTCCAGCAGGCTGAGGCGCCCTATAAAATTGCCGTAAAGGGCATTGGCCGGTAAGAGGAGCCGCGCGCATGAAGATATCCGGAGCCGTGAAAAAAATCGTTTTCCCGACGCAGGTGCTGCTGCTTGTTGTGCTCTGCGGTGTGTGGGCCCCCGGGGCTTCGGCCACGGAAAAAGAGGAGGGGGCTGGCAAGGGCGCGGCCACCGAAGGCATGCTCAGCCAGAGAAATTACGCCTCGCTGCCCAATCTGGTGGCCATGGTGGGCAGCGATGCCATGGAGCATCTGCACGGCTTTTTTGCCGCCGAGCCGGTGACCATCGAGCCCTTTGTCGTGCTCAGTGAATTTTCCAACCGGCAGCGGGTGTCCCTGCTGGGCGCCACCCTGGCCGAGCAGATGGCCGCGGTGATCGGCAATGAGTCCCTGGCCGTGTGGCGTTCCCCATCGGCCGGCGAGCATGAGCAGCGGGTTTCCGGGATTCTGCAGGAAGTGGACGGATATCTGCGGATTCATATCATTGCGGCCAATACCCGGGGCGACCGGCGTTCCTATGTGGTCAATGTCGAGATGTCGGAACCCATTTATCGGGCGCTTCATAGCTATGTTTACATGCAGTAAGCGTTTTCGTGAGCTGCTGACACGGGTGAGGGTATGGCGGAAGAAAAATCAGGTCTTGAAATAGACGACTGGCTGGACGATCTGGCGGAAGACACGCCCGGCGCCCCGGCGGAAGAGGCGTCTGGCGAACTGGATCAGTCCGACATCGACTCCCTGCTTGGCGGCGGCGCGGCAGCCAATGGACCGCCTCCGTCGAGCGGCGGCGACGATAGCGGGGAGCTGGACCAGTCCGATATCGACGCTCTCCTGGGCGGCGGTTCCGGTCCGCCTGTTTCCGCGGCAGGGGGGGAAGGCGAAGGCTTTGCCGAGCTGGACCAGTCCGATATCGATTCTCTGCTTGGGGGCGGTGAAAAGCCGGCCGTTGCGGCCGGCGACGATTTTGATCTGGACCAGTCCGATATCGACGGCCTGTTTGCCGGCACGGAAGAGGAAAAAGGGACGGACGAACAGGCCATGACCCAAGGCTTGGGCGCTCCCAGCAAGGATGATCTGGACCATCTTTTTTCCGACATGGGCGACGATGAACCGGCCCGGGCGGAAACGGTGACCTTTGCCGAGGTGGCTCAGTCCGGGGACGAAAAAGCCGGGTCCGGCGCCCCCGGCGAAGAGAGTTTCGGTTTGCCGGATGATGGCGGGTTTGATGACGATGAGTTCGATTTCGGCGACCTGCCTGATATCCCCGATGAAACAAATACCGTTGGCACAGCTCCGCAGGGAGGGATGGGCGAAGAGGATATCTTTGCCTCGGTCTCTCCAGCCGCTGTGCCGGATTTTCTTGCGGAGGCCACTATGGAGAACAGTCGGGAAAATCGCTCTGATTCGAGCACGGATAGTCCCTTTGCCCCACCGCCGAAAGCCGGGAATAAAAAAAGCATGGCTATCGGAGCATTCTTTCTTGTCTTGCTGCTGGGAGGAGGCGGGTATTGGTACATGATGAAAAACAAGAAGGGCGAGATGCCGGTTCCCCCGCCGCCGGTGGCTCAGGAGCAAGCGGCACCCCCGGAAGCGGTCCCGGTTGTGGCCGCGCCCATGGCCCCGGCCAATGTGGCGCCGGTGGTCAGCGAATCCCGCTGGCGCATGGCAAAACCCAATGAATCCTTGGCCATCGAGCTTTCCGGCGCCGATGAAAACAACGATCCCCTGAAATTTGAAATTGTTTCCCCTCCCAAGTTCGGCAGGATTTCGGGCGATCTGCCCAAGATCACCTATCTGCCCAACAAGGATTTTCCGGGGGAAGACAGCTTTGAATTCCGCGTCTCCGACGGGCAGCTTGTCAGCGGTCCGGCCAGAGTTGTGATCATGGGGCCGGAGGACGTCGCGCCGGTGGCGGCGGAAGCAGCCCCGCCGGAAGAGCGTCCGGCGGTGACGGCGAAGAATATGTATTTCAAGACCGTAAGCACCGCGCCGCTCACCATTAACTGGAAAAAAATCTGGGCCGGAGCCAATGCCGAACCCTTTGACGCCAAAGTGTCGGTGGAGATCCTCGGCGGCCCGCCCCTGCGCGGCGGCCTGCACCGCCTTGACCGCGGCCGGCATCGGTATGAGCCGGACCGATATTTCGGCGGCAAGGAGGAGATCCGGTACCGGTTCAAGGCCGCGGGGGTATACTCCAAGGCCGGGAAGGTGGTCATCACGGTCACCCGCAACGACAAGCCCCCGGTTCTGGTCCTGGAGCCGGTGGCTGATTCGTACAGCGTGGGGGAAACCGTGGTGCTCAACGCCGGGCTGAGCAAGGATGATTCGCCGGGCGGGCTCCGCTACAACTGGGAGCAAATTGCCGGAGCGCCGGTGCAATTGGAAAAGCGCCATGGAGAAGATTCGGCCGTGTTCTTTATTGTCCCCTCTTTCTTTCAAAAAGAACGCACACCAAGGATCGTCATCCGGGTAACCGCCACGGACCCGGGAGGCCAGCGGTCGAGCAGGGAGATCGCCATTACCCCGGTTTCCAAGCGGCATAGCCCGCTGTGGGGAATTCCCCAATAGTTTTCTGCCGTTTTCAGGAGATAAAAAAAGCCCGCTTGGAAAAAGCGGGCTTTTTTTATGGCAAGAATGTGTCAAGATCCGGGCCAATGGTGTATACCTTTTCAGCGGGTAATGCTGTGTTGCCCGGCGATTGACCATGGGAGGGCGAGTGTGGAGTGTCCGAAATGCGGCCATGCGCAAGCTGGCGAGCAGGAATGCGAACGCTGCGGGGTGATTTTTTCCCGGCTCCAGAAAAAGGAGCAGGACAAGGATCTGCCGGACGATATCGAAAGAGAGCCCATCGCCGCAGCGCCGCCGAAAACGTGGTCCGGTTTGGGAGGGTGGCTGCTTGCCATGGTGGCGGGGCTGCTGGCCGGCTGGTATGTGTTCGCGCCTCCGCCCCAGCAATCAGTGCCCGATGCCGGGCCACCGGCCGTTTCTGTGCAGGACTCAGGCCCGGAGGAGAGGGGCGCGCGGCAGCCCGCGCTGCCGCAAGGAACGGCGGATCAGCCGCAAATCGCCGAAGGGCTGGCGGGAAAACTGGCCGCCGCTTTTCCCGCCGGCAATGGACTGGAGCATGCCCGCAACGCCACGGTTTTTATAAAAACCCCGTGGGGGAGCGGTTCGGGTTTTTTTGTCACCCCCAATGGCTACATTATCACCAACCGGCATGTGGTGGAATTTGACGCCGCCCAGTTGAAGGAATTCAAAGGCAAGGCGGACAAGCTGGCCAATGACCTTGAGCGGGACCGACGCAACAGGGAGGTGCTGCAGAAGCAGCTCGCCGGGATCCGGGATCCGGGGGTGCGGCGGCAGGTGGAAGAGGAGCTGCAGCGGCGGCAGGAGGCGTACGAGAAATACAGCGCCATGCACAAGGAGATCGTCGGCCAACTCCAGAGGATAGAGCGCTCCTCGTGGAGTTCCGACATCACGGTTGTTCTCATCGACGGCAGCGAATTGCCCGTGCAATCGTTGAAGATGAGCGATCGCACGGACCTGGCCCTGCTTTCGGTGGATTGCTACAACGCCCCCTTTATCCGGGCAATAACGGACAGCCGCCGTTTCGGCCAGGGGCAGAAGGTTTATTCCATCGGCAGCCCCATGGGGTTACGGCATACCGTGACCGGCGGGATCATCTCCGGCTACCGCGAGCACAAGGGCAGGAAGTTCATCCAGACCGACGCCCCGATCAACCCCGGCAACAGCGGCGGGCCGCTGATCGACGAGCAGGGCGGCCTCATCGGCATCAACACCATGGTGCTCCGCGACGCCCAGGGAATCGGCTTTGCCGTGCCCTTTGAGGAGGTCAAGACGGAATTCGGCCAGTATCTGGGTGGCATGTGAGCGGGCAGGCTGACGGACGCACCCGGTTTTTGCTGGGCGACAAAGCGGTGCGCGGGGTGCTGGTGCGGGGGACCGCTCTGATCAACGAGATGCGCGCCCGGCATGGTGGGCTTGGGTTGCTGGAGACCCTGGTGCTGGGGCATGCCTATCTGGCTGCGGCCCTGCTGGCCACAAGCCTCAAGGGGGACAAAGACCGGCTCGCCCTGCGGATCGAGTGTTCCGGCCCGATCAAGGGGCTGGTGGCCGAGGGTAACGCTGCGGGCGAGGTGCGCGGCTACCTGCGGCAGAATCCGATTCCCCTGGAAAAACCGTTGGAGTCGTTTGATCTCTCCGGGTTTTTCGGCGCAGGGTTTCTCTCGGTGTCCACCCATCTGGAAGGCGGCAGCCAGCCGTTCACCGGGACAGTGATGCTGGAGCACGGCAGCCTGGCGTTGGATCTCAGCCAGTATTTCCAGGCCTCGGAGCAGACCCCCACCGCCATTGCGTTGAGCATCCAGTTCGACAGCCAGGGACTGCCCGTGGGGGCGGGAGGCTTGCTGCTCCAGGCCATGCCCGGCGCCAGGCTCGAACTCATGGCCGAGCTGGAGGAGCGGATTGCGGGGTTGCCATCCCTGGGACGGTATTTTGCCGAAGGCGGCGAGCCGGGAAGTTTCCTGACCAGAGAGTTTGCGCCGTTTCAACCGGAGCTGCTCGCCACCACGCCGGTCGCCTTTGCCTGCTCATGCTCCAGGGAGGATATCGGCGACCGGCTGCTCACCCTGCCGGACAAGGATCTCGATGAGTTGTGCAGCGGCCCGTTTCCCGTGGAGGCGTGCTGCCATTATTGCAACACCACCTATCTTTTTGAGCGGCAGGACATGGAAAGACTCTGGCAGGAGCGGATACTCAGCAGGCACCCTTGAGCTGGGAAATCACCTTGGCGTAGTCCTCCTGGCCGAACACGGCGGAACCGGCCACGAAGATGTTGGCTCCGGCCGCGGCAATGGGGCCGATGGTCTTCGGGCTCACCCCGCCGTCCACCTCGATGCCCACCCGCAGCCCCCGGTCGTCGATCATCTTCTTGAGCTGCTTGATCTTGGCAAGCGAGCTTTCGATGAACGACTGCCCGCCGAATCCCGGATTGACGGTCATCAGCATGACCAGGTCCAGATCGGGCAGGATCTCTTCCAAGCTGGTCAGCGGGGTGGCCGGGTTGAGCACCGCTCCGGCCTTCTTGCCCAGCTCCTTGATGCGGTGGATGGTCCGGTGCAGGTGGTAGCCGGTTTCCACATGCACCGTGATCCAGTCCGCCCCGGCCTTGGCAAAATCATCCAGGTAGGCATCGGCGTTTTCAATCATCAGATGGACATCCAGCGGCAGATCGGTGATCCTGCGCACCGCTTTGACCACCAGCGGGCCGATGGTGATGTTGGGCACGAAATGGCCGTCCATCACGTCGATGTGGATTACGTCCGCGCCACCCTTGGCCACATCGGTTATTTCTTCTCCCAGCCGGGCGAAATCCGCGGAGAGGATGGAGGGGGCGATCATGGTTTTGAGCATCATATTCACCGATCTGGAGTTGAGGAGTCCGCATCCGCGGGCTCGGGTGGTGTTTGCGGTTCCTGGATCGGGGCAACACCCTCGGTCTCGACCTTGGATTCGGCCTCGGCCGAAGCTTCGGTTTGGGGTGGGGCCTCCGGCTCCGGGGCTGCAAGGGGGGGGGCTGCTCCCACCGTGACCTGCACATAGCTGGACGGACGGATGTATTTGCGGGCCATGGCCAGCACGGTTGCGGCATCGACCTGTTCGATGGCATGGACATACCGGTTGCCGAAATCCTGCCCCAGGCCGTAGCTTTCGTTCAAGGCCATTTCCAGGGCCTGGTTGCCGCGGGTCTGCAACCCCAGCTCGTAGTTGCTGATCAGGACGTTCTTGGCCTTGGTCAACTCCTCCTCGCTGAGCACCTCTTCCAGCACCCGGTAGAGCTGCTGCCAGACCGCCGTGATTGCCTGGTCCTTCTTGTCCGGGCTGGTGCCGATGTAGATGCCGAAGGAGCCGGTGTCCAGGCCGAGCAGGGAGAAGGAGGAGAGGCTGTAAGCCAGGCTCTGCTTGTCGCGCAGCTCGGTGAACAGCCGGCCGCTCTGGCCGGAAAGGGCCGTATCCAGCACCTCAAGGCCGTAGCGGTCTTCACTGCTCAGGGTGGTGCCGACAAAACCGATGATGATATGCACCTGCTGCTTGTCCCGGACAATGCTGATAACATCCGGTCCGGCCGGCGCCTCGGGGGGCAGAACGCTTTCCCTGATCTGTGATTTTTCCGCCTGGGTCGTGGGCCAGACGGAAAAAAGCGCTTCCACCGTTTCCTTGACCTTTTCCGCATCCACATCACCTGCCACGGCCAGCACCAAGGCCTCGGGCTTGGCGTGCTCTTCGTACAGCCGTTTCAGCTCGGCCACGGTGACGTTGCGGATGACGGCCTCGTCGCCTTGGGCGTTAAGGCCATAAGGATGGCCCACGAACAGCCGTTTGTTGAATTCCCTGAAGGCCAGGCTGGGCAGGGAGTCTTCTTGATTCTTGAGCTGGGAGAGCAGTTCGGGCCGGATCTTTTCGGCCTCGGCGGCTGCGAAGGCCGGGGTGAGGAGCACATCCCGGACCAGGGCCAATCCTTCGTTGGTGAAGCGGGAGAGAAAATCGCCCTTGATGCCGAAAGTGTTCTTGCCGTTGAAGCCGCCCAGCGATCCGGCCATGTTGGCCACCTTCTTGGCCAGTTCCTCGGCGCTCAGTTGCTGGGTGCCCTTGGGCAGGAGTTCGCTGATAAAGGCGAAGGCGCCGTTGGTGGCCTGGGTTTCGCTGCGCAACCCGCCGGGCAGGACAGCCCGGACGGAAACCGTGGGAACGTCATGGTTTTCCCGGACCAGCAGCCGGATGCCGTTTTTCAGTTCAAAGCGATGCACCCCGGAGAGAAAGGCGTTGTCCACCTGGGACGCGGGCTGGCCCAGTTTGGCCGCAGTCTCGGCCTTGGCAATAATCTTGGCCAGTTGCGCCTGATTCAGGCTCAGGGCGGCGCCAAGCGGGGCAATGGTGCCCACGGTGAGATGCGCTCCCCGGAGATAAAAGGCCGCGACCCGCTGGATATCCTCCTTGCTCACCGCCCGGACCTTGGCAAGATATTTGTCCTCGCGGGGATCCCCGGTCAAAAATTCGAAGGAACCCAAGACCCTGGCCTGGCCTTCGGCCCGTTCCAGGTTGAAGATGAAATCGCTCTCCAGGTTGCGTTTGGCCCGGTCAAGCTCCTCGTCGCTGACCTTGGCGTGTTTCATCCTGAAGATCTCGGTGAGCATCTCTTCCAGGGCAGGGGCGACCTTGTCCGCATCCAGGGTGGCGGTGAACTCCAGCAACCCTGGATCGCGGGGGGTAAAGGCCGAGCCGTCGATGCGGTAGACCAGTCCCTTGTCGTTGCGCAGCGTGGTATAGAGGCGGGAGGTTTCCCCGCTGGCGAGGATGGAGGTCATCACATCGAGAATGGCCGCGTCCTGCCCCTTGAAGGCGGAGCCGGGAAAGGCCAGGGCCAGTTGGGTCTGGTTGACATCCTCGGTCAGGGCGAAGAGGCGGGTAGCCTTCTGGGGCGGCTCCCTCGGGATGGCCGGCGGCCTGGCTTCGCTTTTGGCCAAGCCCCCCATCAGGCTGTTCACCGCGTCCACCACCTGCTGCACCCGGACATCGCCCACCACCACCACGGTGAAATTATCGGGGTGATAATGATTTTTCATGTAGCTGAGGATGTCGTCGCGGCTGATGGCGGTCACGCTCTCCGCCGTGCCGCTGATGGGCAGCCGGTAGGGGTGCACGGTGTAGGCCTTGGCCATGAGCTCCTGAAACAGGACGATGTTGGCCCGGTCCTTGCGCATGCGGATCTCTTCCAGCACCACCTTTTTTTCCCGCTCCAGTTCGTCTGCGTCGAAATTTGAGTGCAGCACCGCGTCGGTGAGCACCTCCAGGGCATCCCCCCAGTTCCGGGAAGAGAGGGTGGCGTGGTAGACCGTGTACTCGTAAGAGGTGTAGGCGTTGATCTGGCCGCCCATGGCCTCGATGGCGCCGGCCACCTCGCCCGGGGCGCGGGTGGGGGTGCCTTTGAAGATCATGTGCTCGATGAGATGGGTGATGCCCGCCTCATGCTTTTCCTCGTAGATGCTCCCGGCCTTGACCCAGATATGGACCGTGGCCACCTTGGTGCCGGGGGTCTCCTTGACCAGGACGGTCAGGCCGTTGTCGAGCTTGTTTTTATGGAGGTGCGGGGCGATTTCAACGGCTTCGACATAGGTGGGGGTCATGGCTATACACAGGAGAAAAAGGAAGAAAAAGAGTCGCTGCAACCGGTGGCGCAACCCGGCTTCAGGCCTCGCGGATGACTGGTGTATGGTGTGGGTCATGGTCTTTGGCCTTGGGTTGTGACAAGCGGCGGGTTTCTGGCACAACTGTGCCAAATTGAATGCCCCCGCCCCCGCCACGGGGGAGGGAACTTTCCAGCCGTTGTTTTTTGTTTCCCGAGCACTGTAAACATCCGTGGATTCTGCGTCAAGAGATCAGGCCATTCCGCCGCTTTTTCGCCGTACAAGCAGAATGAGCAACCCGGTCCCGATCATCAGGCTGCTCAACAACTGGCCCATGGTGAGCACCCCGAACACAAAGCCGAGCTGGGCGTCGGGCTCGCGGAACAGCTCGACAATGGTGCGAAAGATGCCGTAGAACAGGAGAAACAGGGCCAGGAGCGAGCCGGAGGGCCAGCTCCGTTGCCAGTACCGGTTTTTCAACAGCCAGAGCAGGGAAAAAAGTACCACCCCTTCCAGGAACGCTTCGTAGAGCTGTGAGGGGTGGCGCGGCATCACCCCGCCCGTGGGGAAAACCATGGACCAGGGAACATCGCTTATCCGCCCATAGAGCTCGCCGTTGATGAAGTTGCCGATTCGGCCCAGCCCCAGGCCGATGGGGGTGGTGATGATGTAGACATCCGCGCTCTGCCAGAAGGGCAGACCGGTGATCCGGCAGAAGACGAGGCCGCCCGCCAGCATGCCGGCCAGCGCCCCGTGGAAGGACATGCCGCCCTGCCAGGTGGCCAGGATATCCTGGGGATTTGCCAGATAGTAGCCCGGATTGTAGAACAGGACATAGCCCAAGCGGGCGCCCAGCACCAGGCTGATGATCAGCACCAGATTGAGGTTTTCAAAATGTCTGGCCAGCACGGTGAGATTGTAGCGCTTGATCTGATATTGGACCAGCAGATAGGAGGCGATGAAGCCTAGGACATACATGAGGCCGTACCAGCGGACCTGGAGGGGGCCGAGGTGGAGGAGGACAGGGTCGATCTCGGGGTAAGGGAGCATGATGGGCGGCGCAAGGTAAGAGTTAAGAGTGAAAAGTTAACGCAGAGGCGCAACGGCGCAAATAAAATTGTTTTAAAAATCAAATGGTGTACCTTCGGAGTCGAGGCTTTTCCGCGTCTTTGCGCCTCTGCGTTACAAACAGATATGTACCCGTTTCCCGCAGGTTAAACAATGCAAATCAGTCTGATCACCCTCAATGCCCGCTACTCCCATTCCTGTCCGGCGCTGTTCCATGTGCGCAACGTTTTTGAGCAGAGTCTGCCGGAAAGCCGCCTGACGCTGCACCAGTTCACCATCAACGATCCCTATTACCAGACCCTGCTTCGCATCACCGGCGACCAACCGGATGTCCTCTGTTTTTCCGTGTACATCTGGAACAGTGACTACACCATGCGGCTGGTGGCTGACCTGCGACGGGCTTTGCCCGAGGTTCCGATCATCCTGGGCGGGCCGGAAGCGACTTTTATGGAGCTGGCAAGCCTGCCCGCAGGCTGTACCGTGGTTCGGGGCGAGGTGGAGGGGCTGGGGGATGATTTTTTCCGCGATCTGGCCGCAGGAAGCCTACAGGCCGAGTACCGTGCCGCCCCTGCCCCCCCATTTGCCATGCCGTATTTGGAATCCGATTTCGCGCCCCATCTTGCCAACCGCAACATCTACTACGAATCATCCCGTGGTTGCCCGTTTTCCTGCAGTTATTGCCTCTCCTCGGTGGGGCAGGGGGTGCGGTATCGGGACCTGATTGAGGTGGAGCGGGAGCTGGCCATGATCCTGGCCCATGCCCCCAAGATCATCCGCTTTGTGGACCGGACCTTCAACGCCCTGCCCGAGCGCTCGCTGGCCATCTGGCGCTTTCTTCTGGCCCAGCCGGGGGAGACCCTCTTTCATTTCGAGATCGCCCCGGACCTGTTTACTGAAGAGATGCTTGCCTTCCTGGCCGACGTTCCCGCTGGCCGCTTCCAGTTTGAGATCGGGTTGCAATCCACTAACCAGGACACCCTGGCCGCAGTGAACCGGAAAATGGACTCGGCCAAGGCCGGGGAAAACATCCGGAGTCTGGTGGCCTTGGGCAACATCCATCTGCACCTGGACCTGATCCTTGGGCTTCCTTTTGAAACCGAGGCAACCTTCCGCACCTCGCTGAACCAGGCCTTTGGGATGGCGCCCCATCATCTGCAGATGGGTCTGCTCAAGGTTTTGCCCGGCACCGCGATCAGCAGGGCAGCGGGCGAGTTCGGCCTTGTCAGCTCGGCCACCCCGTCCTATTCGGTGCTGGCCACCCGCTGGCTGGACCATGCGGCTCTTTCTCGCCTGTACTGGCTGGGTGAATGCCTGGAGGCTTTTTACAACAACCGGTTTTTTCGGCACACCTTGAATTACATCAGGAAAACAGGCGAAGAGCCCTTCGGCTTTTTTGCCCAACTGCTCACCATCTGCCAGGCAGCGGATTTTTTCGCCTACGCGAAAACCCAGGAGCTCATGACCCGGATGCTGGTGGAGCTGGCCCGGACCCGGCCGGATCGGGAGCTGTTCTCTGAGCTGGTGCGGTTTGACTGGCTGGTGAGCGGACAGCGGCTACCACCGCCATTGCTGGATGCAGAGCCGTCCAAGGAGATCCGGGATCACCTCTGGCGGAGTCTGCCGGAAGAGCTGCCACCGCACTATACCCGGCTGACCAGGAACGAATTTTTCAAGCGGGGGATATTTGCCCGGTTTTCCGCGCCGTTGCTCACGGTGGTGGGCTTGAAGGAAGGCAAGTCCTCTGGCTGCATCTGCTTTCTCCCGGAGCAGGAGTGTGTTGCCGGGTATCACCGCCAGAGGCATGCCGTGCTGTAGGGCAATGCAAAGTTAAAAATGGAGAGTGAAAAGTTAAGGGAACCTTGCAAAGGCCGTCACACCGGTGAAAACCGGTGTCCAGTTTTTTTAGAACCTCCAGAAATTACTGGATACCGGCTTTCGCCGGTATGACGGAAAACATATTCGATTCATTTTTCATTCGTAACTTTTCATTTTTAACTCCTGCCTACACCGCCAATTTCAAAATCTCGGCAATGGCCTCCGTGGGGTAGAGGTCGCCAATCCCCCATTGCCGGGCAAGGCCATTGGCGTTCTCCGCGATCGCCTCGATATCTGCCGCCGGAATCCCCACCTCAGCCAACCGCACCGGCGACTTGATCGTCACAAACCACTGCTCAAGCGCCGCGATCCCTGCCGCGCCGGAATCGAGCCCGAAGATCTCCTTGGCGAACCGCGCGAACTGGCTGGGGTTTTTGTCCAGATACCATTTCATCCAGGCGGGCATCACGATGGACAGCCCGGCCCCGTGCGGGATGTTGTAGAGAGCGCTCAGGGCGTGCTCGATCATGTGGTTGGGGAAATTGTATTCGCCGATCCCGGCCGGGGTCAGGCCGTTGAGGGCCAGGGTGGCGGTCCACATGAAGGACCCGCGGGCCTTGGCGTGGGTCGGTTCGGCCATGATCAGGTCGGTGGTCTCGATCACCGTTTTGATGATCCCCTCCACCAGCCGGTCCTGGAGGCGGGTGGAGGGCTGTTTGGTAAAATACCCCTCGATGACATGGGCGATGGCGTCCACCGCGCTGTAGGCCGTGTAATTCAGGGGCACGGAATGGGTCAGCTCCGGATTGAGGATGGAGACCTTCGGGTAGACATGGGGCGAGGCGATATTGTATTTCTGCTTGGTTTCCGTATTGGTGACCACCGAGTTGCCGTTCATCTCGCTGCCGGTGGCCGCGATGGTCAGGATGGTGAAGACGGGCAGGGCGCGCTCCACCTCCTTGCCGACAAAGAACTGCCAGACATCTTCATTTGTCAACGCGCCCACCGCGATGGCCTTGGCCTCGTCCAGCACCGAACCGCCGCCCACCGCCAGGATCGCCTCGACCTGTTCCCGCTTGGCCAGGGTCACGCCGTCCCTGGTGTGGGAAAGCACCGGGTTGGAAACCACCCCGCCAAACTGGGTGCAGGCGACATTCTCCGCCTTGAGGCTGGCCAGAACCCGGTCCAGCAGGCCGCTTTTAACCACGGAGTTGCGGCCATACACCAGGAGCACCCTGGTGATTCCAGCGGCTTTCAGCTCCGCGCCGATCAGGGTTTCCTTATCTGCGCCGAAGATGATCTTGGTGGGGTTGTGAAAGGTGAAATCAAACATGGCTTCTCCTCTGTGTTGTGCAGCGAAATAATGGTCCACAGCCGGTGTTCGGCGGTTATGAAAAAAAATGATTATTTTTTTATGGCGGGAGAAAAGAATGTGGTTATTGTATGCCCGCAAGAAGGTAAAACAAAGATAAATTTTTTGGTCCGCCGGAGATGCCGCCTCCCCCCCCTCTTTTCCTATGGGAATCTCTGTCCAGGACTCGGGCAGCAAGACTGTGTAAAGGAGTTCCCCCGTGCGAGATTTTTTGAAAAAATGGCAGATCTATCTGTCCTACGGCTTTTTCTTCAGTATGTTCATCAACGCCCTGCAGCTGACATTTTCCGTCTACATGTTGCAGATCTACGATCGGGTGCTCTCTAGCTACAGTGTGCCCACCCTCT
The DNA here is from genome assembly GCA_964588325.1 of uncultured Desulfurivibrio sp. Taxonomy (GTDB): domain Bacteria; phylum Desulfobacterota; class Desulfobulbia; order Desulfobulbales; family Desulfurivibrionaceae; genus Thiovibrio. The sequence continues at coordinate 176,336 of CAZPOR010000005.1, read as the reverse complement.
TGGCCCTCACCATTGCCGCGCTTTTTTCTCTTGGAGTATTGGCTTCTCTGGAGTTCATCCGTTCCCGGCTTCTGGTGCGCTGCGCCGTGGCCATCGATCAGAGTCTGAGCCGCGATGTCCTGACCAGCATCCTCGCCCAGGCAGCACTGACCGGCTCCGCTCCGAACCAGGCCAGTCTGCGAGATGTTAACTCCCTGCGCAATTTCTTCTCCGGATCCGCCATCTTTGTTCTGTTCGATATTCCCTGGACCCCTCTCTTCCTTGGGGCCATCTTTCTTCTTCATCCCCTCCTCGGCTTGGTGGCCACCGGCGGCGCTGTATTGATCATTATCTTTGCCCTGCTCAACGAGCGGGTCACCCATAAACCCATGGAGGCGGCCAACACGGTGGCCAACTTCTCCAACCGTTTCGTGGAGGCGGCTCGCCGCAATGCCCGTACCGTCCAGAGCATGGGCATGGTCGGCGGGGTGAGTACCCGCTGGCAGAGTTTCAACGACACGGTGACCAAGCTGCAAACCCAGGCCAGCCGGAAGGCCGGACTGCTGCAGGTTCTGTCTTCCTGGCTCAAGCAGTCCATGCAGGTGTTGATTTACGGAGTGGGCGCCTGGCTGGTGCTGCAGCACACCGCCACTCCTGGAGCCATGATCGCCGCCTCTATCATTATGGGCAAGGCTCTGGGGCCGGTGCAGATGGGCCTCGCCTCCTGGAAGAGCATGCTCGAGGCCCACGGAGCCTGGAAACGGCTGGACGTTTTGTTTACGGAAAAGGCGGCGCAGAATCAAAACAAGGGCGAGGCCATGGATCTGCCTGCACCTCAAGGGCTCTTGTCTGCGGAAAACGTCAGCCTTGCCGTCGGGGGAAAGTTTCTGCTGCAGAATATTGATTTCAAGCTGTATCCCGGGGAGTCCCTGGGGTTGATAGGTCCTTCCGGCGCTGGCAAGTCCACTCTCTGCCGCTTGCTCCTTGGGATCTGGCCGGCATCCTCGGGCAAGGTCCGGTTGGACAGTGCTGATGTCTTCACCTGGGATCACGAAAAACTTGGGCCGCACATCGGCTATCTCGATCAGGATGTGGAGTTATTCCCTGGCTCCGTGGCCGAGAACATAGCCCGCTTGGGCGAGGTGGATTCCGAGAAGGTCATTGCCGCAGCGCGGATGGCAGATCTCCACGACCTGATCCTCCATTTTCCTCAGGGATACGATACCCGCATCGGCGAAGGCGGGGTGCTGCTTTCCGGCGGCCAGCGGCAGCGCATCGGTCTGGCCCGCGCTCTGTACGGGGAGCCCAGCCTGATTATCCTGGACGAACCCAACGCCAGCCTGGACGACGAGGGGGAGCGGGCGCTCATTGCCTCCTGGGCTAAACTCAAGGAGCGGGGCTGCACCCTGGTGGTGGTTACCCATAAGCCCAGCCTGTTGGCCAATGTGGACAAAATCCTGCTTATCAGGGAAGGCCGTTTGCAGATGTTTGGTCCGCGGGATGCCGTGTTCCAGAAACTGATGGAAGCCCAGCAGGCCGCAGCCCAGCAGGCTGCGGCCCAACAACAGGGCGGGGCCCAAACTCAGTCAAACGGCGGGGCGGCTCTTCCCCCGGCACCCCAGAACGGCTGAGTCCATTTTTCTCTTGTCCAACCCGAGGATCTCCTATCATGAAATTGCTTCCCGACACAATCCAGCCCGCGCTGAAGACTATGAAAAACAGGCTTGCCCTTTTCTGGGAACGGATAATGCCCCAGGATTTCAGCGAGGAGGACTACGCCCGCCTGCAAGACGAAAATGCTTCTCTGCCGGAGCTTAAGGTCACATACACCGATACCCGGAAAATCGTCCAGATCGGCTTGCTCATTGTTGCTCTGTTCTTTGGGGTGGGGGGGATCTGGATCGCTGTGGCCGAAATTTCCGGGGCGGTCATCGCCAGCGGGGAGGTGAAGGTCGATACCGAGCGCAAGACCGTGCAGCATCTTGAAGGAGGGATCGTCCGCGCCATTCTGGTGGCCAACGGCAGCAAGGTCAGGGCCGGGCAGCCGCTCATCGAGATGGAAAGCTCGCGGGTGCTTGCCGGGGTGGACCAGCTCCGCCTGCAGCTTGCCGCAAGCGGTCTGGAGATTGCCCGCCTGGAAGCGGAAAAAGAGATGGCTAAAGTGCCACGCTGGCCGGATCCGCTCCCTGGCGTGACCTCCGGCAAATTTGCCGAGTTGCTGGAAAGTGAGAGCAAGGTGTTTTCTTCCCGCCGTACCGGACTCGATAATCAGGTGGGCCTTCTGCGCAAGCAGATTCAGCAACTGGAAGAGCAGGCAAAGAGCCTTGGCCAGCGTTTATCTGCCCAACAGGAGATCGTCGCCGCGCTGGAGGAAGAGCTCGCGGCCAAGGAGCCGCTGCTGGCGGAACGGTTTATCGACAAGACCGCTATCCTTTCCCTGAAAAGGGTGTTGGCGGAAAATCGCGGGCAGCTCGCCCAATTTCAGGGTTCCCGCGCCGAGGTGCGGCAGAAAATAGCCGAATACCTGCTACGGATCAGCGCTCTTGAGGCCCAGTACCGGCAAGAGTCGGTTGCCAGGCTTTCCGAGGCCCAGCAGCGCCAGTCCGACCGGCAGCAGCAATTGCAGCCACTGCTGGACGCCAGTCAGCGGCTCACCGTGACCGCGCCCATTGGCGGCGAGGTGGTGGCCATGAATGTCCATTCCGTGGGCGGCGTGGTCACCCCCGGTCAACCCCTGCTCGATATTGTTCCCGAAGATTCACGGCTCATTGTTGAATGCCGGATCCAGGTGCAGGATATCACCAAGGTCCATGATGGCCAGGATGCGGATGTGAATCTGATGGCCTTCAATCAGCGCACCACCCCCAAGATTCCAGGCAAGGTGGTCTATGTCTCCGCCGACCGCTTGATGCAAAGAACTCCGGGGGGCGACATGGCCTTTTATCTGGTCCATGTGGCGGTGGATAGAGGAGAGCTTGAGAAAAACAAGCTCTACCTGACCTCCGGCATGCCGGCTACGGTGTTCATCTACACAGAGCCGCGCACCGTGCTCGACTATCTGATCGAGCCGATCAAGGAGCGGATGGACAGAGCTCTGCGGGAAACCTGATGACCTCGCGACAATGGCGCACGGTCACGGGCCTGCTGCACAGGCACGCAAGCTGGCCGGAGAGGTCCAAAGAATACCTGTTGCCGCAGGGCTTTTCGAAGTCTGCGCGTCATCCTCGAATGCAACGAACCTGAGATGGGTGGAATGATAATGATACGACGACGGATAGCCCAAGCCCTCTTGCTCTGCGCCCTTGCCGCCACCCCGGTGGCCGCGGAGCCCTTGGACCTGCAAGCCTGCATGACCCGTGCCCTGGCGGAAAATCCCCACTTGAAGGCCTATGCTCTGGGAGTTGGCGAGGCCCGTGAGGATGTGCGGTCCGCCTGGGGCGATTTTCTGCCCACCCTGGGCGTGAGCTACGGCAAAAACAGGCTGACCAACAACTCCGCTGTGGAGCGGGATACCGATTACCTTGATCAGCGGAGCACCAGCTCCACCCTGACTATCAGCCAGCCGCTGTTTTCAGGTTTTTCCGGGATTGCCGGGGTGAAGCGGTCCAATCTGGGGCTACAGCATCAGGAGCTGCAGCTCCGTTCCATCCAGGCCCAGGTGATCCGGGAAATCCGCCGGGATTTCTATGGTGTGCTCCAGGCCCAGGCCCTTGTAGAACTCTGGGAGGCAGCGATAACGCGCCTTGAGCGGCAGAAGGAGCTCGCCAATGCCTGGTACGAAAGACAGCTCGCCACCCGCCTGCGCCTGCTGGAGGTGGAGGTCGAGCTGTCCTCCGCCATCCAGCAACGGGATGCAGCCCGTTCCAGCCTCGCCGCGGCCAAGGCCCGCATGGGCCATTGGCTGGCCCTGCCCACCCCGGATGAATTGGTCTTGGACGGCTCCCTTGAGGAGGTTGGAACGCTGAGCGTCCCCGCCCTGGACGAGTGCCTGGAAATTGCCCGCCGGGAACGGCCAGACCTCGAGATGGCGGCAATCAACATCGGGGTGGCAGAACAGGAGAAGATTCAGGTTGCGGCCCGGAGTTTGCCCCGGGTCGATCTGGAAGGCAGTTGGACCGACTATACGCGCGATTATGAAAATGTGCGGTATCCCGATGATCAGCGCGACTATTACAGCGTGGCTCTCCGGGTTTCCTTCCAGCCGTTCCAGGGAGGGAAGAACATCTTTGCCTGGCGCCGCCAGGGGCTGACCGTGGAAAGAATGCGTCAGTTGCAGATGGAGACGGCCAAGGCGATCGACGCCGAGGTTCGTACCGCCTTTTCTCAGTGGCAGGACAGCGAGGCCCGGCTTGCCGCCTCGGCCGATACCCTGCGGCAGGCCACCGAAGCCTGGAAATTTGCCGAACGGGCGCTGGAGCTCGGAGTCGGTTCCCTGCGGGACCTGCTGGATGCCGAATTGCGTCGGACCCGCGCCGAAATCACCCGCCTGGACGCCCTGCAGTACCGGCAGCGCACCAAGACCGATCTTGCCTACGCCATCGGGATGAAGCCCGAACCAGGCCAGAGATGGTGAAGGGTATGACTCTCTGGAATGAGGGCGGGTCTTTCAGGGCGCTGGGTATCAAGGGGCTTTTGGTTTTTTCCTTGATAGAGCTTGGTTTCCATGCTACAAGATTTGTTTCCAGTTTCTCCTGGGAGGGTTGTGTGAAGAATACAGGCGTGTGTGTTTCATCCAAAATAGATAATGTTATCTCGGCAGAGGCTGAAGCCTTCTGCCTTCATGTGTGTGCTATTGAGTTCAGTTGACATGACCCAGGAAAGAAGAGCGGAGCCCCCCCAAGTGGCGGTTTTGCTTTGCACTAAAGATGGAGAGAGATTTCTTGCAGAGCAGCTCGATTCCATCAATGCCCAGACTTTTTCTGGTTGGAAAGTTTGGGCTTCTGACGATGGTTCATGCGATGGCACCCTCGCCATTCTTGATCAGTATGCTTCCCGGTGGAGAGGGAGGCTTTCTGTCCAATCCGGTCCCAAACTCGGGTTTGCCGCAAATTTTCTTTCTCTTGTTTGTAATGAGAAAGTTACCGCAGCATATTACGCATTTTGTGACCAGGATGACATCTGGGAGCCGGAAAAGCTTGCCCGGGCGTTGGCCTGGTTGGCGACGGTGCCCAGCACCGTGCCGGGCCTGTACTGTTCCCGGACTCGCCTGATCGACGAGGCGGATCGAGAGATCGGCCTGTCCCCGCTCTTTTCGCGCCCGCCCGGGTTTGCCAACGCCCTGGTGCAAAGTATCGGCGGCGGCAATACCATGGTCTTCAACCAGGCCGCCCGCGCCCTGCTTCAAAAAGCAGGGAACCGTGGTGTAGATATAGTCACCCACGATTGGTGGGCCTATCTGCTTGTTGCGGGCTGCGGCGGCACGGTCTTCTATGACTCTTGCTCCACGGTCCGCTACCGGCAGCACGGCGGAAACCTGGTGGGGGCCAATATCGGCTGGTCGGCCAGCTTGGCGCGGATTCGTCTGCTGACTGAGGGACGGTTCAGGGCGTGGAATGCCAAAAATCTCAGGGCACTGCAGGAGGTGAACCGGATGCTCACCCCGGAAAATCAGGAGGTGCTGGCAAGATGGGCCAAGTCCCGGAAACAGCCGCTGCTGCCCCGGGTACTTGGCATCAAACGGGCCGGAGTCTACCGCCAGACCCTGGCCGGCAATCTTGGTTTGCTGGCGGCGGCACTTTTTCGCCGGCTGTGATGTTGGGGGCAATTTTGATTTTAGGTCATGACTAAAATAGAGGTCTTTTGCTGATGCAGAAATTTCCCACATCACCCAGGGCCATGGCCGAGAGCCTCTGGCACAACCGAAGCCTGATCCGGTTGCTGGTCGTGCGGGAGGTGGCAGGCCGCTACCGGGGCTCGATTCTGGGCATACTCTGGTCGTTTTTTAATCCGGTTTTCATGTTGGCGGTCTATACTTTTGTCTTCAGCGTGGTTTTCAAGGCGCGCTGGGGGACCAACGATGAATCCAGGGCCGAATTCGCCCTGATCCTCTTTGCCGGCCTCCTGGTTTTTAATCTCTTCTCCGAATGCGTCAACCGCGCCCCTGCGCTGATTTTGGCCAATATCAACTATGTGAAAAAGGTGGTGTTCCCGCTGGAGATCCTTCCCTGGGTCGCCTTTGGCGCCGCACTGTTCCATGCCCTGGTCAGCCTTGCTGTCTGGCTGCTCTTTTCTTTTTGGGTTTTTGGGGTGCCCCCGGTCACCCTGTTGTTTTTTCCCCTGGTTTTGGTGGCTCTTGGCCTGTTGGTCATGGGGGTGTCCTGGTTTCTTGCCGCCCTTGGAGTCTTTCTTCGGGATGTGGCCCAGTTGGTCGGGGTTATGACCACAATCCTGCTGTTTCTCACCCCCATCTTCTATCCGGTTTCCGCCATACCGGAGCGATATCGTTTTTTTCTCCATCTCAATCCCCTGACCTTCATTGTCGAGCAGAGCCGTGACCTGCTCATCTTCGGTTCTGGGCTCGCGTGGGGGCGGCTGGGATTGTTGACAGCCTTTGCTTTTCTGGTGGCCTGGCTCGGTTTCGCCTGGTTTCAGAAAACCAGAAAAGGGTTTGCCGATGTCCTCTGATCCAGTTATCCGCCTGAACAATCTGGGGAAATGTTATCATCTCTACGATAAGCCTCGGGACCGTCTGTTGCAGATGTTGGCGCGGGGGAGGCATCGTTATTACCGCGAATTTTGGGCTCTCCGCGATGTTTCCCTTGAGATCGGCCGAGGGGATGTGGTAGGTATTATCGGTCGTAACGGAGCCGGGAAATCCACCCTGTTGCAGCTTGTCTGTGGCACCCTCAACCCCACGCATGGGGAGATCAACGTATATGGGCGGGTGGCGGCCCTTCTTGAGCTAGGCGCTGGGTTTAACCCGGAATTCACCGGTCGCGAGAATGTGGTGATGAGCGCGGCGGTTATGGGCTTGAGTTCAGACGAAGTTGAGGCGCGGCTCGAAGAGATCATCGATTTTTCCGGGATTCGCAGTTTTATTGACCAACCGGTCAAAACGTATTCCAGCGGCATGTACGTAAGGTTGGCGTTTTCGGTTGCCACCTCGGTCGACCCCGATATTTTGGTGATCGACGAGGCCTTGTCTGTGGGCGACGGGGCCTTTGCCAGGAAGAGCTTTGAACGCATTATGGCCTTAAAAGACCGCGGTGCGACGATTCTCTTTTGCTCGCATGCGATGTACCACGTCGATGCGCTGTGCGAGCGGGCATTATGGCTGGATCGGGGTGAGGTGCGGATGTTCGATTCCGCGCAGAAGGTGACGGCGGCTTACAACGCCTTTCTTGCCCAGGAAAATCCGCTGACCGTCGCGAACAACGCGCCCTTCTCTGCCTCCGTCGCCGCAGCCGGCACGGCGTGCATCCTGAGCGTTTCTGCTCGGTGCGACGGCATCGAAGGGCGCCGGTTGACGGTAATCTCGCGCAACAGCACGGTGGAAATCACCGTGGAATTCGCTTCCGATCCCACCCTGCCCTGCCCGAGCGTGGCGCTGGGCATGGAAAATGACGCCGGCGTGGCGGTGACCAGCGCCATCGGCTTCAGCGAGACCGGGGCGGTGAGGCGCGCGCCGGATGGCGAGGGATGCGCGACGGTGATCTTTCCGGACATGCCCCTGCTCAAGGGGCGCTATCACGTGACAGTCTTTCTTGCCTGCGAACGCAGCCTGCATGTCTATGACAGCGCGCCTCGCTGTTTGACCTTGGAGGTGACTCAAGAGGACGCCCTGCAAGGCGTGGTCGTTTTGCCCCATCAATGGGAGCTGCGTGCATGACGGAATTTTCACCGCGCGAATGCCGCATCGGAGACCGCCGTTTTTTGCTGCGGGAAGTCGTCGCTCAAGACAGGGTTGCGGTGCTTGATTTGTTCGTACGCGTCTTCGGTGAGATGCCTCCTGCCACATGGTACGAATGGAAATATGGCGTGAAAGGCCTCAATGGAAAAGCGTATGGGTTGTGGGAGGAAACTGGTCGGCTGGTCGCTCATTTCGCTGGTTTTCCACGTCTGATCAATTGGTGCGGAAAGCAGATCGCGGCCTTACAAATCGGCGACATGATGGTGGCGCCGGAAGCCCGAGGCGAGCTTACTCGCCGTGGGCCGCTGTATCAGGTCTGCTCCGCTTTTTTCGCCAGATGGGTTGGCGTCGGCAGGCCATATGCCTTGGCTTTTGGCTTTACCCACGAAAGAGCCATGCGGCTGATTGAAATCCTCGGTCTTTTCGTCAAGGTCGGAACGATCCAACGGCTTGTCTGGTCGCCTGACTCAGCACGTTTGCCGTGGGGCTGGAAAATGACAAACGTGGCGTCCTCGGCACCGGATTTCGACCGTATTATTGCATTAGTCTGGCGCAAGATGGAGCAGGAAGGTGAAAAGCACATCCTCGGAATGCGCAACGCGACCCATGTGCGCGCCCGGTTCGTGGCGCGTCCGGGTATGAGGCACCGTTTCCTACTGATTTCTCGTCGTTGGTTCGGTCCCTGTGCTGTGGTCATCGTTCGTGATGAGGGGAACAGTGTTTTGCGCTGGCTCGACTTCGTCGGTCCGCGTGCGGCGCTGCCCGCCGCCGCCGCCGCCGTGCGTCGCGTCGCCGCAGAGGTCGGCGTCGCCGAGGTCGAAACCTGGGCCAGTGCAGCCGCCCAAGCGGATTTGTTGGCCACCGGTGCGCAGCCTGCGGGCACGGCATCGCACTTGGCGCTGGCCCAGGCCTCCTGCTGCCCGGACGATTCATTGGCTAGCAAAGGCTGGTGGCTTTCCGGGGACACGGATTTTTTGTGAGCACCGTTATTTCGCGCCTGCATTGGCTGGTGCAACGACTGCTACTGGAGGCGGGTTTTCGTCTCGTTTATCCGGTGCTCGCCCGTTTGCCGGCCCGCCTGGGCTTGGCCTGCGCACGGCTGTGGGGTCGCTGCATGGCCCGGCTCGATTGCGAGTGGCGCAGCGTGGCCTTGCGTCTGCATTTCATTGTGCGCAAAACTCGCCTGGCCCACGCGGAAATCGATCCGACTTGCACTGCCCGCCAAATCGAGCGTCGGGTTGTCGGGCGCTTCATGTGCGCGACCCAGGAAGAGTTGGAGGGCCATTGGCTGGCGCGAGGAATAAAGCCGGAGTTGCCGGTGAGGATAGAGGGCTTGGGGTCCATGCAGTCCGCCATCGCCAACGGTTGCGGAGTGGTGTTGCTGACTTTTCATTTTGACGCTGCGCTTTGGGGTGTCGCCGCCTTGGGGCGGGCTGGGCTCAAGATTTGTTTGATGACCTCGGATGTCGTTGAAGATCCGCGCGTGCCGCGCTCGGTTCAAAGATATTTCCGGGACAAATATGCCGGCATCGCCTCCTGTTTGAGTGGCGGCGCTGCGGTGCATAAGGAAGGGAATCTGAAGGACTTCTATCGGCGACTCCAGCAAGGAGAATGCATCGTTCTGCTCGCCGATGCCTCCTTCACCCACGTCCAGAAGGGCGCCCTGATAGCCGATTTTCTCGGCCAACGCAGGGTCTTTGCCGGCGGCGCATTGCGCCTGGCACGCAAAACCGGTGCTACGGTGGCGGCCTTCGTTTGCCTCAGGGAGAAATCGGGCTACCGGCTCGAAATCAGCCCACCGCTCGGATCCGATGGCGATGCTGATTTCGCCTGCCGCGCCGCCCTGGCCTTTCTTGAATCACAGGTGCGCGCCCGCCCCGAAAGCTGGTGGGCGGCGGATCTGCTACCGGATAGTCACAGGTTATGATCCAGTCAAGCCATATCAGTGCCGTCGCCATCGGGAAACCGCAAGGAATATCGGCAGAAGACAAAGAAGCCGACAGGGCTCGACTTCTGTTGTCACGTATTCTGTTGCGATTTCCCGCCCAGAGATGGCTTTTCCCGGTCGATTCGATGGCTGGAGTCGTCCAGGCTGCTTGCCAAGAAGGAGTCCGCCTAGGCTTGCCACCTGAGACGAAAGTGTTGCTTGTCGCCCATGACCAGGTGCTCCCTGCGCCAGGCAGCCTGGAGGCTTTGACGGCAGCGCTCGACAAAGGTTCCCCCTGTGCCGCTGCCTGCGACGTCACGACTTGCTGCGGGCAGGCAGACTACCTCACCCTGCGCGGGTTCGAGCGTTTCGCTGCTGCCTGTCGAGCCAGCGCAGATCGCACGTCATCGGGCAGCGGACATCCTCCTCTGGCGATGCTGGCGTCTCTGGCGGCGCTCGCGGATGGCCGCTGGCGCGACGCTCCACGCATCGCGGATGCGTGGGTACATGATTTTTCCGGGTACCGGACGCATCGCCGTGAGGAGATGCTCGCACTCATGCCAGACGGTTGCACCTCGATTCTCGATGTCGGCGGCGGTTCCGGCTGCTTCCTGCAGGCGGTCGGCGAAAGGCGCCCCGGTTGTCGCACCGTGCTCATCGAACTGTCGCCGAGAGCCTGCTCCCTTGCCCAAGGAAAGGTGGCCCGCGTCCGGCAGGGCGATTTCCTCTCCCTCGAGATCGATGAAGTTTTTGATTGCATCACCTTTCTTGATGTCCTTGAACACGTCGTCGATCCCCAGGCGATGTTGGAAAAAGCCCGCAGCCTGCTGAGCTCTTCGGGCCGAGTGATCGCCTCGATCCCCAACGTCGGTCATTGGTCGGTGATCGCGGATCTGCTCGAAGGCCGTTGGGATTACGCGCCGGCCGGCATCCACTGCATAACCCACCTGCGTTTTTTTACGAAAAAAGGCATCGCGGAATTTTTCGAGGAGGCGGGCTTCGTGATCGAGCGATGGGAGGCCGCCTGTCTGCCGCCGCCACCCTGGTTTACGCCACCTCCGGCGGCCCCGCTCGACATCGACCACGAAAGCCTGGCCACGGTGGCCTGGCATTGCCTCGCGCGGCCGGCCTGATCCATGCGCTGCACCGCAATCATAGTCAATTACCACTGCGCCGATGATACCCTGGGTGCCGTGGAGAGCATCCTGCGCCAGGATAGCGGTTGCACGGTGTGTGTCGTGGACAATTCAGTGAATGCGGGGGAAAGCGAACGGCTCAAGCAGGGTTTGCCCTCCGGGGTGATGTTCTTGGTCAGCTCGCGCAACCTCGGTTTTGCCGCCGCCTGCAATCTTGCCTTGCAAGAATGTGACACGGAATACATGCTGCTGCTCAATCCTGATGCGCGATTATTTCCCGGTGCGCTGTCGGGTTTGCTCAAGGCGCTTGATGGCAATTCCCGTCTTGCCGCCGTCGCTCCTGCCACTTGGTGGGACGAATCACGCCAGTGGCTGTTGCCGACGCTGTTGCCGGAGACGGCATGGCAATGGTTGGTTTCGGCCCTGGCCAGCCGCTGGTCTGAATGGGTCGGTCGGCGCGCAGCTTTGCGGTGGCTTGCATGGCAGTGGCAATTGCATGCCGGTTCTGGGCCGCAGCCGGTAGCATATCTTTCCGGCGCCGTGCTGCTTCTGCGCCGCTCGGCAGTCGAGGCGGCAGGCGGTCTGTTTGACGAACGCTTTTTCATGTTTTACGAAGATGCCGATCTTTCCAGGCGTCTGCACGGCAGCGGTTTTCGCCTGGCGCTCGTGCCGGAGGCGCACGCGGTACATTATTGGCGCAATAAGGCGGGTAAAGAGATCTTGATGGCCGATAGTGCTGCATGTTATCGTGCAAAGAATTATCCCCTGCTCGCGCAATGGGTTCGCCGCCAGGATGAGCCGACGGCGAATCCTTTCGCGGCGACGTTGGGCAGGTCTCCGGCCAGGCCGGGACGATGGGGGGTGGCGCATCTGTTGCCGGCCGCCGCCACCACCCCGGGCGAGCTGGCCGCATTGTTGGCGGGGCGGGGCATCTTGGCCGTCAGCCCTTCGCCCCTTGGCTTCCCGGCGGCATTTCGTCCAGCGGCGAGCCTGGCGCGCGAGATGGATGAAATGCTGTGGCGCGGCCTCGAACCAGGCCGCCATGTCCTGCTTGCGGAGAAGGATGGGCGGCGGTCGTGGGTGGCCTTCGACAAGACCCCTGCGGCGCTTGCCGAACCAGACCGCTTTTGATATTTTTTGCAATCGTAAGAAGCTGTGATTGCTTCTCCGGGTAACCACCGAGCATATATCATGAAATCCAAGACAGCAGATGAAAAAGAACTGCTGGCATCCGTCCAGTTCACCCTCCCAACAGCCCAGCGTGTTTTGGCTTTCGCCCCGCACCCCGACGACGAGGTCTTCGGCTGCGGCGGCATGCTGGCATTGTTGGGCAGTCAGGGCTGTTTGGTCTCCGTCATCGTGGTCACCGACGGCGCGGTCGGGGGGGATAACGGAGCAGGAGACCTGGTGCAGATTCGGGCGGGTGAGTCACGGAAGGCGGCCGGAGTATTAGGGCTTCCAGATCCCGCCTTCTGGGGTTTGCCGGATCGCGGCCTTGCCTATGGTGAACTGCTGATCGAGCGGGTTAAAACCGCCATTGCGGAAGCCGACGCCGACTTGGTGTTGCTCCCTTCCCCCACCGAGTTGCACCCCGACCACCAGGCTCTGGCCCTGGCCGGAGCCGAGGCGATCCGCCGCCTGGGCGGGAATCGGCGGGCGGTTTTTTATGAGATCAACGCCCCGTTGCCCAACCCCAACCTGGTGATCGACATCACGCAGGTCTTTGCGCAGAAGCGTGCTGCCATGGCCTGTTTCCCCTCCCAGCTCAAGGAACAGCCCTATGACCAAAGGATCGAGGGGCTCAACCGGTTCCGTTCCTACTTCCTCGGTCCTCAGGCAGAAGCGGCCGAGGCCTGTGTGCTGCTGGATGCAGCCTCCATCCAGTCGGGTTTTTTTTCCCTCTTTGACGGCCCCCTGGCCCACCGGCAGCGATTGGGACTTGCCGTCAGCGCTGAGGATCTGCCGCTGGTCAGCGTCCTCATCCGCAGCATGGACCGGCCCACTCTGGCTCATGCCTTGGATTCCGTGGCGCTGCAGACCTATTTGAACATCGAAGTGGTGGTGGTGGCCGCCTCTGGGGCGTCCCATCCGCCGCTGGGCGATGTCTGCGGGCCATTCCCCCTGCGGCTGGTAGGCGTTGCCGGCAACGAACCTCTGTCGCGTCCGCGGGCCGCCAATATCGCCCTGGAAAGTGCCCGGGGCCAGTGGCTTGTTTTTCTCGACGATGATGACCTCTTCGACCCCGACCACGTGGCCAGCCTGGTCGGGGTGGTGCAGGCACATCCCGGCGCCATGGTCGCGTATTCCGGCGTGCGGGTAGTGAACACCGGGGGAACAGTGTGCGGCGGTTTCAACTTCTCGTATGACCGCCGCCGGCTCATGGCCTCCAATTTTCTCCCCATGCACGCTGTCCTCTTTTCCCGCTCACTGGTCACCGAGCAGGGTGTCCGCTTCGATGAGTCCTTCGATGTCTATGAAGATTGGGATTTCTGGATGCAGTTAAGCCGCCACACTGCGTTCATCCATCTTGATCGGGTGACGGCGACATATCAACTTACAGGTCATTCCGGGGTGAGTGCGACCCCCAACGAGCACATCATCCGTCGTGGCCGAAGCCGTTTTTTCAGCAAGTGGCTCACACGGTGGAGCGCCGATGAGGTTGCAGAAGGATTGAGGCATCTGGAATTCGAACGGGACGAGAAAGGTCGCGCTCTGGCCCGGCAGCAGGAGGAGTTCGAAAGGGAGCGGGCTGGTCTTGTCCAAGAGCGGCAGCAGAGCGAACAACGGATCAGGCAGCAGTTTGAACGACAGCTTTCTGATCTCGAGACGTCGTTGACCGCGATCCTTGCCTCCCGTTCGTGGCGGATCACCCTTCCTCTCAGGCTGTTCGGCGCTTTTTGGTACGGCTGGCGTCGGGGTGGTCTGCGACAGGGATTGGCTGCGTTCCATGCAGTGTCTGCCATGGCGACGCCGCTGCATGATGCAACGATATTGACCGAAGCGCAGATCAAGGCATTGGTGGAGAGCGGCCCGCAATTTGACGTGGTGATTCGCGGCACTGCGGAGCAAAGGCAAACGACCCGCCGCTCACTGGAACGGCAGCGCTATTCCCGCTGGGCGTGTGTGGAAGAGGGGAATGCGACGCCACCGGCGGAATACTGGCTGGCCTTGGAGGGAGGGGACGAACTGGCGCCCGACGCCCTTGCCTGTCTCGCTGCCGCGGCAGTGGCGGCACCACGTCCCCCTCTTCTGCTCTCTGCCGATGAAATAAAGGTTGACGGCACACCACTCCACAAGCCGGCCTGGAATCCCGACCTGCTGTGGGCCAGCGATTATCTGGGGCGCATGGTCGCAGTCCACCGTTCCGTGGCGGCCTGTCCTGCCCAGACGGAAGATATTGCCGCCCGCCGCTGGTCGGCCTGTCTTAGTGTTGCGTCTGGCGAGTCGGTATGTCATCTGCCCCGGCTGCTGCTGCAGCAGGGCGAAAGCCGGAACGTGGCTCCGGAGCGCGCTTGTCAGGTTGTCGCCGAGGCGCTGACGCGGCGCCGGTTGGTGGCAGAAGTGCTGCCCGCGCCCGAGGGAAGCGGACATGTACGTGTCAAATGGCCGTTGCCCCCCTCGCCACCAAGGGTCACGATCATTGTGCTCACCCGTAACGGCCGGGACTTTCTGGAACGCTGCGTGAAGAGCCTGTTCGAGAAAACCGCCTATGCGAATTTTGAGCTGCTGATAGTCGACAACGGCAGCGACGACAGCACCACTCTGGCATATCTCGAAAGATTGCGGCAGGACGGAAGAGCCCGCATCGTTGCGGATCCCCGGCCGTTCAACTTTTCCGCTCTCAACAACCACGCGGCGACGCTTGCGACCGGCGAGATTCTCGCTTTTCTCAATGACGATGTGGAGGTGATCAACGACGACTGGCTGAAAGAGATGGTTTCGCAAGCTCTCCGTCCAGGCATCGGAGCAGTTGGGGCGCGGCTCTGGTACCCTGATGCAACATTGCAGCATGGCGGCGTCGTGCTCGGGGCCGGCGGCGTGGCGGCGCACGCCTTCAAAGGGCTGCCCCGCCGCCGGACAGGATACATGGGCCGTGCGGTTCTCCACCAGAACTGGTCAGCTGTCACCGGCGCATGCATGGTGATGCTGCGGCAGCGCTTTGTCGAGGCAGGAGGGTTCGATGAGACGCTGGCAGTAGCCTTCAACGACATTGATCTCTGTTTGAAGCTCGTCCGGTCCGGGTACCGGAACCTCTGGACACCGTATGCCGAACTTTATCATCATGAATCGGTGACGCGCGGCGCCGATGATTCGTCACGGGAAAAACAGCGCCGACTTGCCGATGAGGCTGCGATCATGCGGGGGCGTTGGGGGGCGCTGCTTGCGGCCGATCCTGCCTATAACCCCAACTTTTCCCTGGCGAACGGAAATTTTGTTTTGCAGAGGCATCCTGTTCCCCTGTTTTTCTCCTGAGGAAGCGTTCCATGAGTACTTTTACCAGAGATTCCCGGCTGGATCCTTATGTCGGCTCGTCCAATCTCCAACGGGCTTTGGCGGCCCAGCAGACGCCAGCCGCACATGTTCGTGCGCCGCGCCACTATCCTGATGGCATTTCGGTCATCATTCTCAACCGGGACCGGCCGGATCTGCTGCTTCCTCTGTGCCGTAAGCTGCGCTTCGATTACGAAGTGCAGCTTGCCGCCGGCCTGGGCTTTGAGGTGCTCATTGGTGACACCGGCTCCACCGATCCGGAAGTGCTCGCTTTTTATCGCGGGGCGCCGGCCTGGATACGCCTGGTGCCCGACCTGGTCTATCATTTTTCCGCCTGCAACAACGTGCTTTTTTTTGATCACGCGCGCTTTGCGCGGACCCTGTTTCTCAACAACGACATTATTGCCGAGCCGGAATGCCGTTCTTTTCTTGCGATGTCTGAACATCTGCGGGCGAATCCGCGGGTCGGGGTGGTGGGGCACACCCTCTGGTTTGCCGATGGTCGTCTGCAGCATGCCGGCATTGATTTTTTTCGCGCCAATCACCAACTGACTGGTCTCTGCTATCACCCGGGGGCTCACGAGTCGGTCAGTCCGGAGGCACTCCGACCGCAGTGGTCCGTTCCGGCCGTTACCGGAGCCTGTTTGATGATCCGTTCCGAGCTTTTTTCTCGTCTTGGCGGGTTCGACGAAGCCTATGCCGCTGAATGTCAGGATGTGGACCTGTGTCTCGCGGCCAGCCGCCTTGGGTATGGGGTGGAGATTTGCAACAGCGACCGCTTGGTGCATCTGGAAAACGCGACTCGGCCCCGGGGGGAGGAAAACTGGAACGACAGGCGGTTGCTGGTCAGGCGCTGGAGTGCCTATCTGGCTGCCGGCGGAGCTTGAGAAAGGAAATGAGACTTCTTTTTTTATGTCAGACAATGGCCAAGGGCTTTGGCGTATCGGTGGTGGTGCAAGCCCTTGCCGCCGCCCTGCGCGTTCACGGTCATGCCGTCGCGGTCGGGTGTCTTGAGAGTGACGGACATTTTGCTGCGGAAGGCGTGTTGCACCTGCCCCCCACTCCGCAGGCCGTTCTCGAATTTGCCCGGAAATGGAAGCCGGACGTGATCATCGGGCATACCACCCCGTTTTTTGAGATGTTGCCAGCTCTCACCGGTGAGTTTCGCTGTTGGGCTTGGGAACATGGCGATCCGACCCCGGAACTCTTCGTCGCGCATGGCGACAGCGAGGGCCGAAGGGCCATTGCGGAGTGGAAGCGTCGCCATGTCTATCCCGTGCTGGAGGGGGTGATCGCTATCTCGGAGTTTATCCGCCATGACATCGAGTGGCCTGCGGCCTATGTCATTTACAATGGCGCAGACCATGTGGCGGCGTCCGGCCCCAGGCCTGCCTGGCAATACGCCCTGGTGCGTCCGCTGCGGGTGGGCACCCTCATGCGGCTTGGTCGGGGCGAGTCTTTCTACAAGGGCGGCGGGATCTTCAGGGGATTGGTTGCGGCCGCGAGAGAACGGGGGCTGGGGTGCCGGTTTGCCGTGATGGGGCGTGGGATGGAGGATGAGGCTCGGCAGTTCCGAGCCGACGGCATCGAGGCCCACCTCAATGCGAGCGATGCGGAGCGTGCCGAGTTTTTGCGCGGCCTCGATGTCTTTGTTTCCTGCTCTCTCTGGGAGGGGTTTAATCTGCCTTTGGTGGAGGCGGCCATGTGCGGGGCAGTCTCCCTAGCCTTTGACACCGGCGCCCATCCCGAGGTGACCCCGTTGGTGGTCGCAAACCAGCATCAGCTTCTGCTGCAGATCGAGTCGTACGCCGCCGATCGCGAACTCCTCGCCCGCCATGCCGCCCTGTGTCATCGTCACGCTCTGCGCTTTTCCTGGAACAGCGCGGCGGTGGAACTGATTCGTCTGCTGGGGGGAACGTTGCAGGCTCCATCCGCGCCAGGATTTTTTCCGGTCTCTCCGCTGCAACGATGCCTGGTATTCGTGGAGCCCCGCCGACTGCTGCAGCGCACCCTCCATTCTCTCCGCCACGAGGGTTTTGTCCCGTGGCTGCGCCGCGTCCGCTCCTATCTGGTCGGCCGCTTTCCCCGCCGTATGGGCAGGTAAGGCACTGTAACCCTCCCGTATAATTGGTCCATGCAAAAATAGAGTTCTTCGGGCACAATCGAGCCAGGAGGACTCAGATGAAAAAGAGCAGATTCAGCGAGAGCCAGATCATCGGGATACTGAAGGAAGTCGAAGCAGGCCGGCTGGTCAAGGATGTGTGCCGGGAACGTGGCATCTCGGATGCCACGTTCCCGTGGAAATCGAAATATGGCGGCATGGAAGCCTCCGACATCAAACGGCTGCGTGAACTGGAAGGCGAGAACCGCAAGCTCAAGATGATGGTTGCCGACCTGAGCCTGGAGAACCGCGCGCTCAAGGAGGTTTTCGGGGTAAAGCGTTAACAGTCCGTCGAAAAACCCCTGTTTCGGCAGAACATCATCTGCAGGCAGGGGCCATGGGTAAATAGTCGCCCCTGAAAAAACATAACTGTTTGTTTTTTATTTCCTTCGGCAAGTTTGTCCTTGCCCGGTATTTTTCCGCGTCCGCGCTGCTGATGGCCTGTTTTTTTCTGCTTGTGTCTTGATTGAGTGAAGCAGTTAGACCCGTCTCTGGGCCGGAGACGGAAGAGCGCGTCGGGCGATTACCTTTTTAGCGGGAGACGAATGTGATCAAGAGGATTTTGTCCAGGATTCTGCCACCGGGAAGCCCCAGCCTTTCCCCAGGCGTTGGGGCCAAGGAGAAAGGAGAGGATATTCCCCTAGTTTTTCCGATTGGTCATTTCTATTCCCCCATTGCCAGTCCGGAGGATCTCCGGGAGCGCGAGGCCCGGATCTGGTCCCAAGTCGAGGCAATGCCGGGGATCGACCTCAATATCGAGGGGCAATTGGCGTTATTGAACGACCTCCGGCCCTATGTCTCGTTGATTGACTACCCGGTTGATCAGCCCGACGATCCGACCACCTATTTCTACGGCAACGACCAGTATCCTGTTTTGGATGCGGAGTTTCTCTTTACGGCGCTGTGTCATTTCAAGCCGCGAGAGGTTGTCGAGGTAGGCAGCGGATTTTCCTCACTGGTCACCGCCGATGTGAACCGGCGGATCTTTGGTAAGAAGATGGCCTTTTCCTGCATCGAACCATACCCCCGCCAATTTTTGCTCGACGGAATCGATGGCATCACGCGTCTGGTGCGGCAGAAGGTTGAGGATGTCGATGTCTCTTTCTTTGACAGACTCGGGGCAGGGGACATCCTGATTATAGACTCATCGCATGTGGCCAAGATCGGCAGCGATGTAAACCATCTTTTTTTCGAGGTGTTGCCGCGCGTGCGGCCCGGGGTTCTGGTGCATGTCCATGATATCTTCTTGCCCGACGAATACCACAAAGTCTGGATGATCGACCAGGGACGAAACTGGAACGAACAGTATCTTCTGCGGGCATTCTTGCAGGGCAACAAGCAATGGGAGATAGTCTGGGCCGCTCATTTCATGGGTACCCGCTACCAGCAGCAGGTGCGGGAAACTTTTCCCAATTATCCCGCCCTGGGCGGGGGAGGGAGTTTTTGGATCCGCAGCAAGGCCCCCTGAAGCCACTGGCTGACGCAGGCGTCGATTCTCGAGAGATAAAGGATAAAGTGGGGACGGTTTGGTTGGATCATTGCCTCGCATGTGATTGAGCATGTTCCCGATCTGCACGTCTGGTGTTTCCCTGCCTCTTTCAGGCTTTTGCTGGCGGATCTCCTGGCCCTGGGCTATACTACCCTGACTGCGGCATACGGCAGGCCTTTGGCAACGCGAAGAGGCGACGGATTTATTTTTTGACCGGGACAACCAGGTGGCAATCAGAAAAAAAAATAAAGCCATACCCTTTCTTTTCCTGCTGTTTCTGGCTATTCCAGGCAGGTGCCTGGCGCAGGAGAAGACCGTCGCTGTCCTGATCTCCAGGGAGATCGCTCCCTATGTCGCCATGGTGGAGGGGCTGGAGGCCCGGCTCAATGTGCCGGTGCAGCGCTTTTTCCTTGATGAAGCCGGCAGGCCGTACAGTCTCGGCGGCCGGAGCTCCACCCTGAATCCCCAGGCCTATGGCGTGCTGGTGGCGGTAGGGCCGGAGGCGCTCCGCTACCTGCACGCCCGGGCCGGCGCCACGCCCCTGGTCTTCGGCATGGTCCTCAACCCGCGCAAGGTGATCAACGACCCGCGGGAGATGATGTGCGGAGTCAGCCTGAACATTGCGGCCGAGGCGCAGTTCGACGCCATCCTCCGCCAGTTGCCGAAGTTGCGGCGGCTCGGCGTCCTCTACGATCCTGCCAACAATCAGGCCTGGTTCACCGGTGCGGCGGCCGCCGCGGGGGCCAGAGGCTTTGAACTGGCGCCGTTGCCGGTGCGCCGCCAGGAAGGCAAGCTGGCGATGGCCAGCGATTTTTCCCGGCTCGATGCGATTCTTTTCATTCCCGACGCTTCCATCACCTCCAAATCCGTGATTCAGCACGTCATCAAGCAGGGGGTGGTGCACAACACCCCGGTCATTGGCTACAACCAGTTTTTTCATGATTCCGGGGCGGCCTTCACCCTGCTCATCGATTACCGCGGTGTTGGCCAGCAGGTGGCCCGGCAGGCGGAGCTCCTCCTGGCCGGGGAAAAGTGCGACGGGGTGGCCGCGCCCATCCATGCGCTGGCAATCAACGAAGAAGTCTGGAGGAAGCTGAAAAAGTGAGAAACCGGAAGACAGAACACGGGAGTCAGGAGGCGATGCATACGAAAAAGCACTGCCATGCTGCCTTCTGTTGCAACAGGAAACCCCGCCGATGCTGAAGCGTTGTGCGCGGCAGATTGGCCCGTGGCGGCGATTCGTCCCCGGTTCCATCCAGGGCAGGCTCACCGCCATCGCGCTCTTTTCCATCATCGGCACCGCACTGGCCATGGGGGTGGCCGGCTACCGGCTGACCGTCCATTTTGAAAAGGCACGATTCCGCGACCACTTCCAGTTGCTAGCATCCTATCTGGCCAGCAACGCCGAGGTTGGGGTTCTCCTGGAGAACCGGAAGATCCTGGAGGAATTGACCAAAAACATGCTGGCAGTGCGGGATGTGCAGATCGTGGAGGTCGCCAACAACAGGGGAGAAGTGCTCGTTCGCAATGCCCATGCCCGACCGCAGGGAAACCTTGCCTTTGTTTCCGCGGCGGTGTTCTCCAGCCGTATGGGCCAGGAGGAGGCGCCTTTTGTCGCTCCCGGCAACGAAGAGGTGCTGGGCCGGGTGACCATTTTCTATTCACAGGCGGGCCTGGCGCAGCTCAAAAAGCTGCTGGCCTTCCGCTTTGCCCTGATCTCCCTGGGGCTGGCCCTGGCGGCGGCGGGCCTCTACTGGCTCTTTTCGCGGGCGATCACCGCGCCGCTGCTGGAACTCCTCGGCGTGGCCGGCCAGGTCTCGCGCGGGCGGATGGACGTGCGGGCAGGCGGCGGTTCGCTCCGGGAAATCAATACCCTTGCCGGCGCTATCAACGAGATGCTCGATGCCCTGGCGGCGCAGCGCAAAAAGCTCGAAGAGGCTCATGCCGCCATGGCGCGTCAGCAGGTGCTGGCCGAGGTGGGCAGGTTTTCCATGATCGTCGCCCACGAGATTAAGAATCCGCTGGCCATTATCAAGGGCAGTCTGGACATGCTCAAAAAAGAGGGGACGGCGGCGGAGCTGAAGGGCCGGATGATGGATTTTCTCGATGAAGAGATCGAGCGGATCAACCGGCTCATCGAGGATTTTCTGCTCTTTGCCCGACCGCGGGAAGCGGTTTTACAGCCTCAGGCTGTGGGGGAGTTCGTGGCCGGCCTGGCCCAGCGCATCCGGTTGCTGGGGGCGGAGGCCGAAACAACGGCGGCGGCGGGGCGGGATTTTCAAGGAATACTCCGTTGTGACCCCGGCCTGCTGGAGCAGGCGCTGTGCAATCTGGTGCGCAACGGCCTGGAGGCGGCGGGAACAGAGGGCAAGGTCCGGGCTGGTTTCAGCGCCACCGCGCGACAGATGGTGATCCGCATCGAGGACAGCGGCCCGGGGATCGCCCCCGAAAACCTGCCCCGCATCTTCGAGCCTTTTTTCAGTACCAAGGCCAAGGGCACCGGCCTGGGGCTGGCCATTGCCAAAGAAGTGATCCAGGCCCATGGCGGCACGATTGCCGCAGCGAACCGGCCGGAGGGCGGCGCCGTGTTCACGGTGAAGGTGCCCTTGAAAAAGAGTGCTGAGGATTGAGGGTTGAGTGCTGAGGGTTTTCACCACGAAGCGCACGAAGCGCACGAAGGATTACAAAGGGTTGCACAGCAGGGCAGCCGGTGCGTGCGGCGGGAGGAACCGGCCTGCCGCCATGAGTTTGCCCTAAAAACCCCCCCCTTCGTGTCCTTCGTGGTCAAAAAAGAGAGCTGAATTTGCACCACGAAGCGCACGAAGGACACGAAAATGAAATTTGATCAACTCTCGAACCGGGTGATCGCTTGTGCCCTCGAAGTCCATCGTCAGCTTGGGCCTGGTCTCCTGGAATCGACCTATGAACAGTGTCTTGCTCATGAATTGAAAACAGTTGGACTGGAGTTTAAACTCCAGCATCCTCTTCCTGTGACATATAAGGGTGTACGCTTGGATTGTGGCTATCGCGCGGATATAGTGGTGGGGGATTTGCTTATCGTTGAGTTGAAGAGTGTGGATGCAATCAGGAAAATCCATGAAGCGCAACTCCTGACCTACATGAAGCTGGCGAATCTAGGCATTGGCCTGCTGCTCAATTTTAACGTGGTGTTGTTGCAACACGGCATAAAGCGGTTTGTTTTATAAAAATCTTCGTGCCCTTCGTGTGCTTCGTGGTGAAAAAACACAGCAGGGGACAGAAGCGGCGGAAAAGGAACCATGGCTCGCATACTGATCGTTGACGACGAAGAGAAAATCCGGGTGATTCTCCGGCTCATGCTGGAGGCTGCCGGCCATCAGGCCTGCGAGGCGGCCAGCGGCGAGGCGGCCGTGGCCCTGCTCGAAGAGGAGGCGGTGGATTTGGTCGTCTCGGACATCCGCATGGAGGGCATGAGCGGCTTTGAGCTGTTGGCCGCCATCCGCGAACGGGAGCTGGGGTGTCCGGTGATCTTCATCACCGCCTTTGCCAACCTGGAGTCGGCGGTGGAGGCCTTGCGCCTCGGCGCGGCCGACTATCTGGTCAAGCCTTTTGCCGAGCCTGCGGTGCTGCTCGCGGTGGAGCGCGCTTTGGGAGTGCGACGGCTCATGGCGGAGAATATCCGCTTGAAGAAGGAGGTCATCGGCGTGGGCGGCGGACCGCTTATTTTTGCCTCGGCAGCCATGGCCACGGTCCACGACCTGGCGGTGAAGGTGGCGGCCAGCGAAGCCACGGTGCTCCTCACCGGCGAGTCCGGCACCGGCAAGGAGGTGGTGGCCCGGCTCATCCACCAGGCGAGCAGCCGCTGTCATGAGCGCTTTGTCGCGGTGAACTGCGCCGCCATGGCGCCATCTCTTCTTGAGTCGGAGCTTTTCGGCCACGAAAAAGGGGCCTTTACCGGCGCCGACAAGGCCCGGCCCGGCAAATTCGAGTTCGCGGCCGGCGGCACCCTCTTTCTCGACGAAATAGGCGAGCTGCCCATCGAGGCCCAGGCCAAGCTGCTCCGGGCCATTCAGGAGAAAAGCGTTCAGCGGGTGGGCGGCCATCAGGAAATTCCGGTGGGCTGCCGGCTCGTTTGCGCCACCAACCGGGATCTGACGCGGCTTTGCGGGGAGGGCTCCTTCCGGGAGGATCTCTATTACCGGCTGGCCGTCTTTCCGATCCACCTGCCGCCCCTCAGGGAACGCAAGCAGGACATCGCTCCCCTGGTGCGCCACGGTCTGGAAAAAATCGGCGGGCCGAAGGTGGCGGGAGAGATCCTTACCCCGGCTGCCCAGCGGTTGCTGCAGGAATACCCCTGGCCCGGCAACGTGCGGGAACTCTTCAATATGGTGGAACGGGCCACGATTCTGAAAGGCGGCGTGACGCTCCCCCTGACCGCCGATGATTTCCCCCAGTTGGGCCTCCAGCCGGGGGCCGTGGCTGCGGCGGACGGTGAGCCGTTCCGGCTGCCCGCCACCGGCATCGATTACGAAGAACTCCAGCGCAGCATCGTCCGCCAGGCCCTGGATCTGACCGCCGGCAACCAAAGCAGCGCGTCCCGCCTGCTCAACGTGAGCCGGCAGCGTTTCCGCACCCTGCTTGGCCTGCTGGAGGAGGGGCCGGCCGCACCGCCAGGCCCCGGCTTTTCGGTGCGGGTGCAGCGGATTGTGGTGAGGAGGCAGAAGCCGGAGGAATGAGGGGTGAGGTTTTGCACCACGAAGCGCACGAAGGATTACAAAGGGTTGCACAGCAAGGCGCAGGGGTAGGCGGTGCGTATGGCAGGAGGAACCGCCCTGCCACGATGAGTCTGCCCGGAAGAAAACAAAAAAACTTCGTGCTCTTCGTGTCCTTCGTGGTGAACAAAGAGGGTTGAAAAGTGATGGCTGGATGGGGTTGCACCACGAAGCGCACGAAGTTTGAAAAGGGCAGGGCAACAGGAATGAGTGGAGAGGGACGGGAAGAGATGAGCATGCAAAGCGGACAGCAAGAAAAGACCAACATGGGGCAGCGGCGCCACTGCTCAGCCCTCAGTACTCTTTTTTCCCTGTTTCTTCTCCTCGCCAATCCCGTCACGGTCTGGGCGGGCGACCCGGCCGAGACCGTCGCGGTATTGGGGACAGAATTGAATGTTGTCTCCGTTGCCGCTGTCCCGAGCAGCGCTCTGACGGGCGATGATCCCCTGACCGAGACCATGCTCATGTTTGTTGGCGAGTCCGCGCCGATGGTGACCGTGGCCTCCCGCCATCCCGAGTCGCCCACCACCGCTCCGGCCATGGTCTCGGTGGTTTCCCGCGAAACCATCGAACACAACGGCTGGCGCACCCTGGCCGAGCTGCTGGCCGACCAGCCGGGCTTTTTCATCGCCTCCGGCGGCCGCGGCAGTGTGCCCTACCTGCGCGGCATGCGGGACTCCATCCTCTTTCTCTACGACGGGGTGCCCATGACCACCGATGTGACCAAGAGTTTCGCGCCGCTCGATCAGGAACTCTCGCTGGCGGCGGTGGAGCGGGTGGAGATCGTCCGCGGCCCGGGTTCGGTGCTCTGGGGGCCGGACGCCTTCGGCGGGGTGGTCAATCTGGTGCCTCGGCGCGGCCGGCAGCAGCCCGGAACCGAAGCCGGCCTCATGGCCGGCAGCGAGGGCCTCGGCGGCGCCACCCTTGCCTGGGGCCGGGCAGAACAGCAATGGGACGGTTTTCTCGCCCTTTCCGGCCTGCGGCAGCAATTCCATGACCCCGGCATTTCCGTGGAGGAGCGTCAATCCGGCCAACGCGCCGCCGACAGCGTGGATTCCTCCGAGTTTGCCGAGGCGGTTGGCACCCTGCAGTACGGCGACTGGCTCCATCTCACAGGCCGCTGGTCCGATTTCACCCGGCGCTACGCCATGGCCAGCAGCGACGAATCCATCCGCTGGGACGGGGCCAAGAAAACGCCGGTCAATCTGCTCAAGGCCACGGCCAGCAAGGAGTATGGGCCAAGCCACTATACCCTCACCGGCTTTGTGCAGGAGACCGGCTATGAGGTGCGCGACGCCAACATCGAGCGCCGGCAGTGGAACCAGGTGAGCGAGCTTGCGCTGCTCTGGGACCGGCGGCTGCTTTCCCGGGGCCTGCTCACCACCGGCGCCTCCTGGCGCCACAACCGGGTGGACGGCGCCATGGTGCGCGACGGCTTTCTGCCCAGCTTCCTCACCCCCGACGAGGCGCTCTTCCTGCCCCTTGTCCCACGGGTGGTGCAAGCGGATTTCAGCAACAGCCTCGGTTCGCTCTTTGGCCAGTTCCGCTACCAGTGGGGCGAGACCGAATGGTGGCTCGGCGGGCGGCTGGATGACCACAGCCAGTACGAGGCCACCCACAGCTACACCCTGGGTTTCCACCGGCCGCTGACCGAACAGTTGCGTTTGAAGGCAACCTACGGCACCTCCTATCGCAGCCCCTACTCAAGCCAGCTCTTCGACAACCAGCGCTTCGAAGCCGAGGCGGTCCGCACCGTAAGCGGTCAGCTCCTCTGGACTCCGGCCTCCGGCGGCCAACTTGAACTCACCCTGTTCCACAGCCGCCTGGATAACCACCGCGCCGAGAATCCCTACGGCGGTCTCTCCCTGCCCGCAACCCGGAACCTCTCCGGCGGGGAGGTGGCCGGCTCCATGGAGCTGCATCGCACCCTCACCCTCCATGGAGCGTTTTCCGCCTTTGCCGGCAACGGCGGTGAGGAGAATTTCCGCGGCTTGCTCTTTCCCTTCATCGGTTCCGACGGCACTCCCTCCTCGGTGTACGAGACCTGGGAGGTGCCGGTGGAGCAGGGGCCGGAGTGGCTGGCCAGCCTCGGTCTTCTCTGGCGGCCGACCGCCGCCCATGCCGTGCGGCTCAATGCCCGCACCGGCGGTCCCATCCGTTACAGCTACGACAAGGGAGCCATGGAAGGAAGTTACGCTTCCCCCCTGCTGGTGGACCTGAGCTACCGCAGGCCCGGCTTTTTCCCCGACCGCGATACCGTGACCCTGACCATCCGCAACCTCCTGGACCAGGAGTACCAGCAGCCCGATCTCTTCGGCCCGGTGGACGGTCCGCCGCTCAGCGCCACCCTGGTCTGGCAGTATCGGTTTTGAGGGTTGAGTGCTGAGAGTTTGCACCACGAAGCGCACGAAGCTTTTCTTGATTTTCAGCCACGAAACCGCAAGAAATCGCGGCTGAAGCCGCTCCTACCCGCATAATTTCCTTAAGGTAAACCCCCGGCTTTGCCGGGGGACTCGTAAAGTTTGACAGTTCCGGGAATGGTTTCATGTAAAGTAAAGCATGTCTTCCCGGCGAAAGCCGGGAACCAGGAAAAAAGACACTGGATTCCGGCTTTCGCCGGAAAGACGGCGGAAAGCACAAGGTAGTGTCTGTACCCGGTTGCGGTCAGGCCCCTTTGAGGGGCCAGCAACCGTCAAGCCTCCGGCTTTGCCGGAGGTGACTGACTATTGCCGCTTCGAAATAGAATCGGAATGACTCCTGAATTCCCCGGCAGTTCTTTTTACCCAAAACCCGTCGTGGTGAAAAAAAACGTCAACAAACAGGACTGACGCCAGGGTTACGGTCATAAATATCAAGTATATTTCAAGTTGCATTTGAAATTATCCGGTAAAACAGCTATACGAAAATTAATGGAATTCTGTTTCCGGCGTTTGACGCTGTCCCTATTTTCAATTTCCCGTGAGGCAAAAAGAAAGGCGCAATGATTACTCGACAGTTGCATCTGCCTGCTCCCGGCGCCGAGACCTTTTTTCTGTGGGGGCCGAGGCAAACCGGAAAAACCACCCTGTTGCGCGAAGCCTATCCCGATGCGTACTGGGTTGATTTGCTGAAGGCGGAAGAATACCGGCGCTATCTTGAGCGGCCGGAGTTGCTGCGCCAGGAATTGCAGGCGCAGAAAAATCCCCCGCGTTTTGTCGTGGTGGACGAGGTGCAAAAAGTGCCGGGGTTGCTCGACGAGGTGCAATGGCTGCATGAAAATCTGCAGGTGCGCTTTGCCCTCTGCGGCTCCAGCGCGCGCAAGATGCGGCGGGGGCATGCCAACCTGCTGGGCGGCCGGGCCATGCGCTACGAATTGCGGGGCTTTGTCTCCCGCGAGTTGGGCGCGGATTGGGATCTGACCCGGATGCTCAACCATGGCTACCTGCCCAGCATCTATCTCGCGGCCAATCCGAAAAAACGCCTGAACGCCTATGTCGCCGACTATCTCAAGGAGGAAGTGGCGGCCGAAGGGTTGGTGCGCAATCTGCCGGTGTTTTCCGGTTTCCTGAACCTGGCCGCGCTTTCCGATACCGAGCAGGTCAACTATTCCACCATGGCCCGCGATTGCGGGGTCTCCAGTCAGACCATCAAGGAATACTTCGCCATCCTCACCGACACCTTGCTGGGCAAGTGGCTGCCTGCGTACCGCAAGCGTCCCAAGCGCCGGGTTGTTTCCTCGCCGAAATTCTATTTTTCCGACATCGGCGTCGTGAATTTTCTGGCCAAGAGAGGGAATCTTGAGCCCGGTTCGGAGCTGTTCGGCAAGGCCTTTGAAAATTGGTGTTTCCACGAGCTGGACGCATACAATCTCTATTCCGACACCTTTGCCGAATTG
This sequence comes from uncultured Desulfurivibrio sp., assembly GCA_964588325.1. GTDB lineage: Bacteria > Desulfobacterota > Desulfobulbia > Desulfobulbales > Desulfurivibrionaceae > Thiovibrio. The sequence goes on along the minus strand of CAZPOR010000005.1, from coordinate 148,679 downwards.
AGCTACTGGCGGCTGGCAAGCGGCCATGAGGTGGATTTCGTCATCAATGATCTGGCCCTGGTCATCGAGGCAAAGGCCGTGTCCAGAATCACCTCCGATCACCTTAAGGGCATCAGGGCGCTGAAGCAGGATCAGCAGGATGTGGGCCGCGCCATCGTGGTCTGCCTGGAAGCAAAGGTGCGCCGCACCGAGGAAGGGATAGAGATCATGCCGGTGAGTTATTTCCGCGAGGCGTTGTGGGCCGGGGAGATTTTTTAGAGGGCTGTAAGGTCGAGTGCTGAGGACTGAGGTTTGCACCACGAAGGACACGAAGTTGAAAAAGGGTCGAACAACAGGGCGCCGGGGGTGCCGGTGCGTACGACCGAGGCGGCGGGAAAAACAAAAAACCTTCGTGCTCTTCGTGTCCTTCGTGGTAACAGCTTTTCCCCTCGGCCCTCAGCACTTTTTTTCGACCACGAAGGCCACGAAGGTTTTTTTATTTTCAGCCACGAAATCCACGAAAGAGGAGGGCGCGGGTAGGAGCGGCTTCAGCCGCGATTTCTTTCGGTACCCCGGCCCGTTTCTTACCCAAAAACCCCTTCGTGCTCTTCGTGACCTTCGTGGTAATAGCTTTTCCCTCAGCACTCAGCACTCGGCACTTAGACCTACGGCTGTGACCCGCGATATTGCATGAGTTGCCTTCCGCGCTCAATGTGTCGTGTCGGGTTTCGCTTTGCTCTACCCGACCTACGACTGACGAATGATGGGGCTGATGGTGCATGATTAAAAATCAGAGATGTGCCTTGCCTTGACAGGATTGGGCGACTCTCTTACTATATGAAAAAGTTACAAGGAGTACCCGTGCCAACTGTCAGCATGTTTTTTGGGATCATTATTCACATGTATATTCGCGGGGAGCATAACCCTCCTCATTTCCATGCGCTTTATGGTGAGTATGAGGCCTTGGTGGATTCCAGAAGCTCGAAGTGATAGAGGGAAGCTTGCCCAGGCGAGCGTTGGCTCTGGTCTTGGAATGGGCCAATGAGCATCGAGAGGAGTTGATGGAGGATTGGAATCTATGTCGTGCCAAACAGCTACCCAAACAAATCAAGCCCCTGGAGTAGTTCCCTCGGCTCCGTGGAGGATCCGTGACTTAAAGGTATTGCCGGATTGGCAATTGTCTGTGACCTTTAACGACGGGTTGGGCGGAACGGTGGATATTTCCGAATTAATCAATTCTCCTGTCCCTGGCATTTTCGCAGCCCTGCGCGATCCGTTATATTTTGCACAAGCCTATTTGGATTACGGTGCTGTAGCGTGGCCTAATGGCGCCGACATTGCCCCGGAAGCCATGTATGAAGCTATTCGTCAAACAGGACTATGGAAAGTTGCTGACGAATGATGGGCTCTGCTTGTGCATGATTAAAAATCAGATATGAACACCTTGCCTCAGGTGTTGGTTCTTCTGATTCCTGATGAGCGCTGATCTTCCGCAATACGCTCGTCATCCCCGAATGTCTTTCGAGGTCCGCTGGATCGTTTCGGGACCTCTTCAGTCCGCCCTTATCGCTGCCTGTAAGTGGGCCTGGGTCAGGAAGGCGCGCTATGTCGATTGACAAGTATAGCAAATATGGTATAAATAACTATGGCGTGGACGATACGTTATTACGATGATTGTGTGCAAGAAGAGATTCTTGCGTTGCCGGCAGGGTTTCTTGCCAGGTACCTACGATATGCGGACCGCATGGAAGAGCACGGTCCAGACTTGGGAATGCCTCACACCAGAGCAATGGGTGATGGCTTGCTTGAACTGCGATTGAAATCCGTAGAGGGGATTGCGCGGGTATTTTTTTGTACTATCGTCGGGAATAAAATCGTAATCCTGCACCAATTCGTCAAGAAAACTGACAAGACTCCTGTCAGGGAACTTGGCGTTGCCCGACGGAGAATGAAGGAGGTCAAAAATGATAACCCATAAAGAGCTGAAAGCGCGCGCCCTTGAACGTCCGGAGGTAAAAGCGGAATATGATAAGCTCGAAGAAGAGTTTTCTTTCTTGGGGGAATTCTTGAAGGCAAGGGCCACAGCCGGCGTTACGCAGGCTGAAGTTGCCGAGCGAATAGGCACCACACAATCCGCCATTGCTCGCCTGGAATCTGGCAGCGGAAAGCATTCCCCTTCTCTCGCCACATTGCAAAAGTATGCACATGCTCTCGGGTGTCGCCTTGAATTGCGGCTGGTCAGTGAAGTGAAAACTCGCAAAGCAGCATGTAAAGCCCGCCGTTCGACAGGGGGTGTCAAAAAGCAGGTAGCCGGGTAGATAAACGTGATGAGCCCCCCATTTATCGCTGCCTTGGCCATCAAGCTTATCGGATGACCTAAAGCGTTGCGTAACAGCTGCGCCCCCTCCACCCCGTAAAATCCGGAATCGATCAACGTAAATCTCGGAATCTGCTGCCGTGAAATGCGAGAATTCAGAAGACAGAAGTCAGAATCCTGCATGCTGGTACCCTTTTTCATGTATTCTGACTTCTGAATTCCCGGCCCTTTTCTTCCTCAAAACCCCTTCGTGCTCTTCGTGGCCTTCGTGGTGCAAAAAAACAGCATTAGCATCACCACGAAGAACACGAAGCACACGAAGGAAATGAAAGGGGTGTATTTTTCTCACCCAAAACACTTCGTGGTAACAGCTTTTACCTCAGCACCCAGCACTCAGTCCTCAGCACTGTTTTTTCAAACCATCCACCAAGGGACGGCGAACAGGTCGTCCGCCAGCCTTTGCGGCTGATCGACCGCGCAGATCAATAAGCCCGCGCCGATTCTTTCGGAGGGAAAGCTTTTCCTGAGCGCAGCAATCCCACGGCCGTCATTGCGGTTTGGATTGCTTTTAGCCTTTATTTCAATTGGGTACAGAGTCCCATTGAGCTCCAACAGGAGATCGACCTCGGCGCCGCCGTGGCTTCGGAAGTGGTAGAGGTTGGGGGGCATGGGCCAGGCCTCTATGGTTTTGATAATCTCCATGACCACATAGCTTTCAAAAAGCGCTCCCAGCATCGGATGCCCCCCGATAACCTCGGCGGCACCGATCTTCTGCAGTTGGCAGATAAATCCGGTATCGACAAAGTAGCCTTTCGGCTTGCCGGCGATCTTTTTGACCGGATTTCTGGGAAAGGCCGGGACCGAAAACCAGAGGAAAGTCGACTGGGCAATCTCCAGCCAGGCTTGAGCGGTCTTGCGATCGACCATAAGTTCGCGGCCAAGTTGGGCGTGATTTATCTCCTGGCCGCTCAGGGCCGCAAGCAGGCGGATGAATTGCCCGAAACTTTGCAAGGAACCGATGTTGGCGACCGCCCGGACATCCCGTTCGATGTAGGTTTGCAGATAACTCTGCCAGAAGCCGCTGACCAGATGGTCGGGCAGGGTAAGAAGCCCCGGATAGCCGCCGCGCCAGATCGCCGGATAGAGTGGCGGTGCGCCGGCCGCTGGTTCCGGAAATGGCGGGCTGGGAAACTGATCGGCCAACCAGCGTTTCAGGAACGTGCTTTCCGGCTCCCTGGCAATTTCCCTGCGGGTCATGGGCAACAGGTGGATAATTGCAACCCGGCCGGCCAGTGATTCTGAAATACTCTTCAAAACGGAGAGGTTCTGGGAGCCACTGAGGATATACTGCCCTTGTAACTTCCGGCGGTCAACCCGTCGCTTGATCGCCCCGAGCAATTCCGGGGCGTATTGAATTTCGTCGAGGAAAACCGGAGCCGGGTGGTTTTGCAGGAAAAAATCCGGATCCTGGCGGGCATTTTCTATGTCCAGCACCGGATCGAAGACAACAGTTCCGATGGCGCCCCGGAAAAGATTCTCCACCAGGGTCGATTTCCCTACCTGTCTGGCGCCCAAAAGCGAAACAACCGGATAATGCCGAAAAAGATCGGCGATTTTTGCCTCCAGCAGTCTGACGTGATACATAGCCTTCTCTGTGGTGGAGTTTTGTCGAATATCGGGAGTTCGACTCCCATTATTCCAGAAAACTATAAAAATAGAAAGCAGGAAAGGAAAAGGGCACGGATTTATTTTTCCTCCGAGGGTTTGCACCACGAAGCGCACGAAGAACACGAAGTTTGAAAAGGGTTGCACAGCAAAGGGCTGGGTGTCGCCGGGGTGTACGGCGGGGGGTGCCTGCCTGCCGCCATGAGTAGGTGGGGAAAAACAAAAAACCTTCGTGCTCTTCGTGTCCTTCGTGGTCAAAAAAACAGGACTTGTGAACCTCGCGCGAAATTCGTCACCCCGGCGAAAGCCGGGGTCCAGTCTTATCACAACTACCCGAAAACCCTGGATTCCGGCGTGCACCGGAATGACGACCTGCTTGTGCGTTGCTCCTTTTGCTCAAGGCTGTTGGGAAAAACCCTTCGTGCTCTTCGTGGCCTTCGTGGTGCAAAAAAAACAGCATAGCATCACCACGAAGAACACGAAGCACACGAAGGAAATGAAAGGGGTGTATTTTTCTCACCCAAAACACTTCGTGGTAACAGCTTTCCCCCTCGGCCCTCAGCACTTTTTTTCGACCACGAAGGACACGAAGAGCACGAAGGTTTTTTTTATTTTCAGCCACGAAATCCACGAAAGAGGAGGGCGCGGGGTAGGAGCGGCTTCAGCCGCGATTTCTTCCGGTTCCCCGGCCCGTTTCTTACCCAAAAACCCCTTCGTGCTCTTCATGGCCTTCGTGGTGCAAAAAAAACAGCATTAGCATCACCACGAAGAACACGAAGCACACGAAGGAAATGAAAGGGGTGTATTTTTCTCACCCAAAACACTTCGTGGTAACAGCTTTCCCCCTCGGCCTGGCCGTATTCCGCCAGGATTGGTTGAGATCAACCACCCCCGGCAGGGGAATAAAAAGGGGAAGTGGAGCAAAACAAGAATGCCGCTTGTGACCTCATACGTACTTTTCTCGCAAAAACAAAAAGATGCATATTGTTTTTCAAGATGGCTTCCATCTTTGGCATGTCTCTTGCAAGCAAAAAGAGAGTGTAAATTGTCCGCCTTCCATGTGGGGCAGCAGAAAAAGCTTGTCAGTCATGCGGAATCGGCGGTATAAAAGGTAATTAAGATTAGGGGGGGGGAGCCGGGTGGCCCGGCTGCCTCGTGAGGCGACAACCCCACGCAAATAAAGGAGAAAAAGCATGGCAAAAAAGAGAGGTATGCATATCGGATAGCCCATGAACGTTTTTGCAGCACAGAGCACGCAACCTGCACCGGAGCATCCGGTGCGCAAGAACCAACTGAAAAAGGAGATACACCATGATTCTTATGCTTCCCTCGCAGTCCCTCGTTTTGAACGCCTATGCCGTTCTGGTGGGCCAGACCCCGGGCAACGCCGCCCTGGCCGAGCACCAGGCCTACATCACCGCCAACGGTGAGGCCGGCTACAAGACTGCCCTCAACAACATCTTCGCCAACTACACCACCGCCAGTCTGGCCACCACCCTGTTGGCAAACCTGGGGTTGGGCAGCGTCTTCACCCAGGCCGATGCCGAGGCCTACCTGACCCAAAATGCCTCCAACCGCGTTGCCGCCATGATGGATCTGGCCAGCGCTCTGTACAACTACGCTGGCGACGATGCCGGGATTGTAGCTGCTAAGACCACCTATAGTGCGTCCATTGAAAGTTCCTACAACTACTCCATAGACACCGCCAATACCACCGGCACCACCCTGACCGGTGATGTTGTTTCCGGCGGCCAGACCTTCACGCTCACTGCTTCCGCCGACACGCTCTCTCCGACCAGCGCCACCGCCGCCTATAAGACCTCTGCCGGCGATGATACGTTTCGCGCTCCGACTGATGGTTTCCTGGGAACAGCCGATTACATCGACGCTGGTGGTGGTACCGATACCTTGACCGCAACTATCATTGCTAATAGCCAGACAATCGCCCCGGTCACCAAAAATCTTGAAAACATTACGCTGACAATCACGGCTGTTGATGCGAAGACCACCACCTTCGACGCAACGGATGTGACGGGTGCGACTACTGTGACGATCAAGGGTGCGGGCGCAGTTAGCATGGCTGGATCGGACGAGTTGATCACGGTCAGCAATCTGGCCAAGACAACCACACTGGGTATCGAGGGTGGCACGGCTTCTACTGGTGTTACGGCTTCCGAAATTACCGCTACCTTTGCGTCTGCCGCCGCCGCTGATACTCAAAAGGTTGCGATCAGTACTTTGGGTAAGGTTGGTGTTCTGACCCTGTCAACCGCTGAAACCGTTGAGATCACCGCAACGGGCACGGGCACCACTGGCGCCAATGCCATCGGTTCTTTGGCCGCTACCGCTGTCAAGACCCTGAACATCAAGGGTGCAGGCGACCTGACCATCGCTGCCTCTGACCTTGCCGCTGCGGTAACCATCAATGCATCTACTTCCACGGGCGTTATTGCTTTCACTGGTGAGACCGCTGCTACTTCCACTACCTTCACTGGCGGTTCTGGTAACACAACAGTAACTACTGCGTCCACCGGCACCGTTGCCATTACCACCGGCGCGGGCAACGACACGGTTGATGTCTCCGCCGGCAACAGCACGGGTTCCATCAATGTCGGCGCCGGAGATAACGAAGTAAAGGTCGGCGCATCCTCCAACGTAACTACCGCGGATACGATTACTGCAGGCTCCGGCACTGCGGATACCATCACCGTAAGTGACACTGCCATCAATGCGACCACCAAAACCAACCTGACCAAGGGCATTACCGGGTTTGAATACGTGAAGACCACGGCCACTGCTGAAGTCACCGTTGACTTCAATGCCCTGAGCACTTGGAATACCGTGATTGTTGCGGGTGCTTCTGGTGCGACGGGTGCTGTAGCTGCTACAGCTGGTAACGCATCTATTGCCGCTACAATTGAAAATGCAGACTCGCTGGTGGTCGCAGCAGCTCGCGTGGGCCAGGCAGGTGGTGTGGCTGCTGATACTAGCGGTGTAGACACTAGTGCAGTCGGTGGTAACGGTATTACCCTGACGCCGAAGCTGGATGGCGGCGCCAACGCGGCCACACTCAAATTTATCGGCAATGCGTATGTGACTGGCGGTGCTGGTGGCGCTTCAGCAGGTTCCGCAGGCGGCTCCGACGTTGCTGGTGCCGGCGGTGTGGGTCTGTCTGCCGATACCATCGAAAGCCTGAGCATCGAAGTGGTAGGTACGAATGCCACTGGTGTTGCTGCCGATACCGTGACCATCGCTGGTGGCGCTGGTGGCGCAGCAACTGATTCCGGCGACGTGGCCGGTGCTGCTGGTTCCTCTGTGGTTGTCGAGGACAACGCAACCATCACCATCACCGATTCCCTGTTGGGTGCTACGGCTGCGGTCTACAACAACCTGAACCTCGGCACGGTGATCGGTACCAACGTCATCATCAATGCTTCCACCTTCCACGGTGTGCTGACCGCGACGGCTGCAAGTGGCAACGTGCAGATTACTGGTGGTTCCGGCAAGGACGTGCTGACGGGCGGTGCTGGTATCGACACCATCAATGGTGGTTCTGGGGCTGACACGATTACCGGCGGTGACGGGGCAGACATTCTGACGGGTGGCGCTGGCCGCGATGCATTCGTGATCGGTACTGCAGGTCATTCCGATACTACGAACTATGACACAATCGCTGACTTCGGCAAGGTGACCATTGTTGCTACTGCCACTGAAGTTGGCGAGATGGATGACATTGCTGATTTCCAGAGCGCAACGCTTGGCAAGGGCGGGGCAGAAGCTGACCTGCTGCAATTGGCTGCCACTGCGACATTGGGTGGTGCTCAGACTGCAACTGATGTCTCCGGGGCTGGCGGTGATCTTGCAGGCAAGACGGTGACAGCAGTGGAGTCCGCTAAAGGTATTATTACCGTTTCTGGTGCAGATGCCGCTCTTGTCAATACGCTGGCTGAGTGGGCCGGTATCGCTAACATCATGGCTGTCGCAAACGGAGACGTGGTTGCGTTCGAGTTTGATAGCAATACATATGTGTTTCAACAGGCAGCAGGCGGTGATGATCTGATTCAGCTGACCGGCGTTACCGGCGTGACGGGTATTACCCTGATCAACGGTGCTGTAGCATCCGCAGTGGGCGATATCTTCGTTCTGTAAGAATAAGAACTGGGTATACTTAGCCTATAAAAACCCCACCCTGTGTAAGCGGGGTGGGGTTTTTATTTGTATTTGTATCGAGCAATTTTGGATCCTTTACGGCCAATTAAAAAAACGAGTCTGGAATTTATGGGTTACATAGAGCTATGCAAGGAAGGCGACCGCTTATTCGAGGCTGGAGAATTTCAATCGGCAATAAGTTGGTACGACAAGGCCATTGCCGCAAGACCTCAATATGTGGCAGCCCTGTACAGGAAAGGAGAGGCGCTGTATAAACTGGGGCGCTTCCTCGAAAGCGCCCCGTGCTTTTGGGCAGCCTACTTGTTTTATCAATTCAGAAATGAGCCGCTCATGATGTGCGGCAGGGCGCTGGAGGCTGGAGACTTTAGCTTTGAGGCCTGTAAAGTATTTTCCATGGTCCCGGCTGAGGCCATTGATTCGACAAGTCTGGTTTTTTATATATCGGCTCTGGTTCGCGAAGGGCGTGTGGCGGACGCGGCCGCCTTGTTGCCGAAGATAGAGGCAGATCAGGGCTTCAATGCCAATTTGCTGCGGGGTAGAGTGCTGCATGAGTTTGGCCTTTTGGAGGCGGCGCGAAGCATCCTTGTGCCACTGTTGCCGGAGGACGATGCGGGTAAGGTGGCGGATCGTCTGATTGGAATATATGCGGGCCTCGGCATGTTTGACGAACTTGATGCTTTGCTCACACAAGTGGCAGTACGTTTTAAGGAGAATAAAGACCAGGCTGACTATTACCGGGCGGCAAAAATTGCTCTGGATATTTACTTTGGGAAAACATCCAAAGACATCGAAGAGTATCGGACCAACTCAAGGTTTCATCTGATTGATTCGGCCACCTATCTGGCTTCTAAAACCAAGGGCGCAATCCCGCTATCCGGCGCAAGCCAGCAAACCTTTGCGCTGGTTCAACCCAAAGTACTCAAAACCGGAATAATCGCCGAATTCGGGGTGCGCAACGGCCACACAATAAATTTGCTGGCAACCCTTTTCCCGGATCGGGTTCTGTACGGATTCGATAGTTTCAAAGGAATTCCAGTGGACTGGAACAATGAGCCGGCTGGTTCTTATACGACCGGCGGACGCTTACCAAAAGTAGCCCCTAATGTGACCTTGGTTGACGGCTGGTTTGACGCAACGCTGCCTTTGTTTGCACGCCAACTCACCGAACCGCTGGCGTTGCTGAATATTGACTGTGATATTTACTCTTCAACCAAGACGATTTTTGATGTTTTGGGTAGCCATATCTCGGCAGGGACTGTCATCATTTTTGATGAATATATAAATAATAAATCCTGGCGAGACGATGAGTTCAAGGCGTTTCAGGAGTGGGTGGCAGCCAATAATGTGGAGTATGAATATCTGGTGGCGAGTTTCTACACCAAGCAGGTGGCGGTGCGGATTCTCAGCAAAGCGTAAAAATGGGAGGGGCAGGGGCAACATAAGCCCTCATTATCCGACGCTGCCTTTTCGTTTAACCAAGCATGGCAATCTGTTTGACAATAAACTAGAGGACACCCACTTTGTTATTGACGCCCTCGCAGCCTCAATGGTATAAGCTCACTATGACAATACCTCGCTCAAGCCTCGTTTCCCTCTCCGACACTCCTTGGTATCACGTGGTCTCGCGTTGCGTGCGGCGGGCGTTCCTGTGTGGGGAAGATTTTGTTACCGGCCACAATTTCGACCACCGCCGGGGGTGGATTGAGAGCCGCATTCGCGAGTTGGCCTCGGTATTTGCCATTGACGTGGCCTCCTATGCGGTGATGAGCAATCACTACCATATCGTCGTGCGGATAGACGAAGAACGCACCAGGGGCTGGAGTGATGAAGAGGTTCTCTGTCGCTGGACCAGGCTTTTCACCGGCCCCCTGTTGGTGCAGCGTTATCTTTCAGGCGCCCGCGAGACGATGAGTGGTTCGGAGCGTGCCAGGGTGGGGGAGTGGGTGGAGCTGTATCGTGACCGCTTGCATGATCTTTCCTGGTTCATGCGGGTGCTCAACGAAACCATTGCCCGGATGGCCAACGCCGAGGACGGTTGCACGGGTCGCTTCTGGGAGGGGCGTTTTAAGAGCCAGGCTCTGCTCGATGAGCAGGCGATCCTGGCCGCCATGGCCTATGTGGATCTGAACCCCATCCGGGCCGGCATTGCCGAAACGCCGGAGCAAAGTGCCCACACCTCCGTCAAGCAGCGGCTTGAGGATGTATCCGGCGCGGCGGTTCGGAGACAAGGTGCCGAGGAAAAGAAGCGTATGTCCGTGCCCCCGGCGAAACAGGCCCGATCGTTGGCCTCGAAATCGCGCACGGCCATCGATCGGTTACGGCCGGAAAAAGATTTGCAGAAACTGCCGGAAGCGCCCCTCATGCCTTTTGAGCCAACCAAGAGCCTTGCTGTGGGTATACCCTTTGCCTTTGAAGATTATCTGGAGCTAGTCGATACGATGGGCCGTGTCGTCCATCCTGCCAAGCGGGGCTTCATTCCCGAAAAAACACCCGCTATTCTCACCCGCCTGGGCATTGATGCCGCGTCGTTCATCGAATATGCCGATCATTTTTTGCAAGAATTCGGCTGTGCGGTCGGCACCCCGGCCAAGCTGGTCGAGCTTGCCGCCGCGCGTCAGAATCGTTATCTGCGCGGTATTGCAACGGCCAGGGCGGTGTTTGAGGGGAAGAGGGCGGTGGCTGTTTGAGAAAACAGGGGGAGCTGCTTGGGTAACCTGAGTCCGTGAAAAAGTTGCAGTGAATACTCCACCTTGCGCCGTCACGTAAAGGGGAACATTAAAAGGGGTCAGACCCCTTTTGGCACTGATTGACTTTCATTTGCCTCCTTGTTATTGTTTAAAAAAAAGGACACCCACTTTATCATTGGCGGCCCTGCCGGAAGGGGTGTGTAAAGAATTTTGTGTAAATAGAAGTTAAAGGGGTCTGTGACCCCTTTTGCTTAAAGGAGATCGAAATGCCGACTATCAAAATTGACGACAAAGAGTACGATCTGGACCATCTCTCCGACGAAGCGAAAGCGCAACTACAGAGCCTTCAGTTTGTCGATGCTGAAATTCAAAGACTCAATGCTCAGGGTGCTATTTTGCAAACTGCTCGTATAGCGTATGCAAAGGCATTACAGGAAGCTTTGCCTCAATTCGATGGGGATATTATCAGGTTCTCGTAAAAATGAGTAGTTAAAGGGGTCAGACCCCTTTTGCCTTTGAAGAGTACCTGGAGCTGGTCGACAGCCTGGGCCGTTGTGTCCACCCGGCCAAACGGGGATTCATCCCCGAAGAGACCCCCAGAATCCTCGACCGGCTTGGCATTGAACCCGATGGATTCATCGAGTATTCCGGTCGTTTCCTTAAAGAATTCGGCAGCGCGGTGGGTACCCCCGATCATCTGCTGGCGCTTGCGGTGCAGCGACAGGCCCGGCACCTGCGGGGGATGACCGCCGCCCTCGGGCCTTTCTCCGCAAGGCTGCCTGATGGTTTGTTGTCCATTGTTTCCGCCCCAATCATCCTCTATTATCCAGCGTATTCCGGTACTGGACCTTGCATCAAACACTCTGTTGCGTTATATTATATTTTAATATAACCAAAAGGAGGTTCCACTGTGCACACAACCTGTCTGCGTAAAGTTGGAGGTTCGGTGATGATGGCTGTTCCACCTGCAATTCTTGAAATACTGCATTTGCAAGCGGGAGCCAAAGTCGGGGTGACGGCTGATGATGGCCGGCTGATCGTTGAGCCACACCGACATCGTTACACCCTGAAAGAGCTTCTGGAACAATGCGATCCTAAAGCGAAAACCAGCGCCGAGGATCGCCAGTGGCTTGATGATAAGCCAGTTGGGGGAGAGTTGCTTTGAAACGGGGCGAAATCTATCTGGTATCGCTGGACCCCACTGTTGGACACGAACAACAAGGGACGCGCCCTGTTTTGGTTGTTTCGCCAACGCCGTTCAACCGGGTGACGAAGATGCCGGTAGTGGTGCCGATCACAATGGGTGGTGACTTCGCGAGGACAAAAGGCTTTGCCGTGTCCCTGTCGGGAGCCGGAACGGAAACAACCGGGGTTATTCGTTGCGATCAGCCCCGAACTCTTGATCTGGTATCCCGTCGTGCCCGTAAACTCGAAAGCATCCCTGAAACGATCATGGATGAGGTGCTTGCCAGGCTGCTCCCAATCTTCGAGTGATTATGAAAAGAGTTAAAAGGGGTCAGACCCCTTTTGCTTTTGTTTGTGGATTGGGAACTGGCCGTCAGTGGCGAAGAACCGTTTCGTATTGCCCCCCTTCAGTGAGGTTCCCCTATGTTGCTTGACATCATAACCGTTCGACCTCAACCAGACTTTCATCTCGATCTTGAATTTCAAAATGGAGAGTGTCGTCGTTTCGATATGCGGCCGCTGCTGTCCGTGAAGCCGTGGAATCGTATTGCGCGCAGGCATTGTTTGAACGTGTACGTGTCGATTACGGCACTGTAGTTTGGCCAGAGGAAATTGATATTGCCCCTGAAACACTCTACGATGATTCGGTCCCGCTCAACGGGCTCTAAGCATAGGACAATAGCAAGAAAAAAGCGGGACAGATTTATTTATTGCCAACAACCGGCTACGTCAAGTTTCCAAACAGGTCGTTGTGCGAAAAGTACGGCCTGTACAAGGTGCCGACCACAGCGGCCTGGAAGAAGGCGCATGCCTCGCGGTGAAGAACATCGGAAAGCCGTGTGCGGGAAAATCGCACGCACGGTTTGATGAGGGGGAGTTGATGGACGGCCAGCCCGTTGGACACGCAGACGCAGTAGCCGCGCGCGGCGAGGCGTTAAGGAAAGTCACGGCCACTGACCCGATATCAGCTTCCTACTCTACCTTGCGCCGACCCCTTCAGCCGCTCTACTTTTTCCCGTAAGTGCTGTCGTGGTCAGGGGCGATGGTGAGCAGGCGAATGAAATCGCCGTCGCGGAATGCGGTAGCCCTGCGTGACTGAGTGATTCGCAGTGAGTATATAGCATCAATCCCCGAAGGCGGTTTGACGCTGAATACCTTCTCCCACTTTAAGCCGTTGTCGCGGTAGAGCTGATTCCAGGTGAGTTGGCGAATTTTGTTCAAAGTGTCCAGTGCAGCGAGACGTTCAGGCTTCTGGAGAGAAAGGAGGTTCTCCTGAAACACGGGGTTGTTCAGATCAAGCCTAATCAATGTATGAGGATCAGCCTTACCCATTGGTTAGCTTCTCGATCAAGGTCTCCACATTGGTGTCATTCGCGAAATTGGCCTTGGTCCAATCAAGTGCGCGGGTCAGATCGGCAACAGCTTGAGGCTCTTGCAGCCAACGTTCGTTATCCGGGGTGACAGTGGCGGTTCGTACCAACCAGACTCCAGATTCCTGCTCTTCAACTAAAACCTGACGACCGGCAAATTGTTTGCCCAAGGAGATTTGCCCGTTTACGCCAATCACTTTGATGCTGGTGTGTTTTGCTAAGGTAGGCATGTCGACCCCTCCATATTTTCCTAAATTAGGATAATAATCTAGCACTAAAGTCACCGATGGTCAATAGAGAAATTAAAGGGATCAGTCCCCCTGATTAAAAGGGGTCAGACCCCTTTCGGGCACTGATTGACTTTCATTTGCCTCCTTGTTATGGTTTAAACATGAAACGAACACAGTTGCTTAAGCATCTAAAGGAGCATGGGGCGTATCTACTGCGCGAAGGTAGTCGGCATAGCATTTACAAATGTGCAGAGCGAAAAACACAAATTCCTCGACATGCTGAAATTGTTGATGAGCTCGCCAGAAAAATTTGTAAAGATCTTGAAATACCATTTGTGAGGTAGAATTATGAAGTACAGAGCGGTCATTAAACAGGTAGACGGCTGGTGGATCGGTTGGCTAGTAGACCTTCCCGGTGTCAACGGGCAAGAAAAAACACAAGAAAAATTGATTGATTCTCTCCGTATAGGTGCAGAGGAAATGCTGGCTACAGAAGTACCGTTTACCCCAGGAAGCATCATGACTGTGGTTAATGTTCCAGACCAGGCATGCCTTGCTTAGCGCAATGACATTGAAAGGGGTCTGACCCCTTTTAATGGACATATGACGGTGCCGTTGTTATAAAAATGTATTACCTGTAGCTCTCAATGTGTAGGCTTTTTCCAGCAGGAGGAGGTTCTCGTGAGTACCATGATCACCGAAGTATATGATGCGTTAAGGCTGCGGGTGCCCCGGATGATAAAGCCCGGGCAGCGGCAACTGCGATGAGTAGCGATATCTTGGAGATGAAAAGGGATGTTCACTTGCTCAAGTGGATGGTCGGCTTGAACATTGCTGTTTCCATGATCCCTGCCTTGAAGGCTATTCTTTAAAGGGCAAGACCTTAAAAGGGGGTAAGGGGCAGCCTCTTTGCCAATCCACCATGCCTCGTCGACCCCGCCTCCATATTCCCGGAATTCCCCAGCATGTCGTCCAGCGCGGTAACGACCGCCAACCGGTGTTTTTCTCCGATGACGACTGTCGATTCTATCTCGATTGGCTGGGAGAGTACGCTGATAAACGTAAAATCCCGGTCCACGCTTACTGTCTGATGACCAACCACGTTCATTTGCTGCTCAATGCCCCGGATGCGGGCGAGCTTTCCGGCTTGTGATGCAGGATATGGGACGTCGCTATGTTCAATATGTGAATCGCACCTACTGCCGCAGCGGCGGCTTGTGGGAGGGGCGCTACAAGGCGAGCCTGGTTCAGTCCGACCGCTACCTGCTCACCTGCATGCGCTACGTCGAGCTTAATCCGGTGCAGGCAAACATGGTTATCGCTCCGGGAGAGTACCGCTGGAGCAGCTACCGGGCCAATGCCCTCGGTGCGGAAGATCCAGTAGTGACCCCCCATGGCGAATATCTGGCCCTGGGTCCAACCGGAGAGGCAAGGCAACTGGCTTACCGCAGCCTGTTTGCCGGGGCGATTGACGAGCAGGATTGCCTGCTGATCCGCGCCGCCACCCAGCAGGGGGTGCTGGTGGGCGACCGCCGCTTTGCCGGGGTCATTTCCGCCCGCCTCGGGCCAGCCGGTGCAGCCCGTCCGGCGTGGTCGACCACGCAAGGAAGTCAAAAGTGTAAAAGGGGTCAGATCCCTTTTAACGAACATTTGAGCAGAGTCTGCCGGAAAGCCGCCTGACGCTCACCAGTTTATCATCAACGATCCCTATTACCAGACCCTGCTTCGCATCACCGGCGACCACCGGTTTTCCGTGTACATCTGGAACAGTGACTACACCATGCGGCTGGAGGCTGACCTGCGACGGGCTTTGCCCGAGGTTCCGATCATTCTGGGCGAGATTAAAGGGGTCAGACCCCTTTTGAGGGCGTTCTTAGGATAACCGATGCTTGACAATATAAGCAATATTGTTTACAAGTAATGCGCAACGATGACCTGAAAACAGGCACGCTGGAAGGCATCAAGAAACAACTCGGATTGAAATAAGGAGCGCATCATGTTCAGATATCCTGTTACCCTCACTCGCGACGAAGTGGACGGCGGTTTTGTTGTGACCTTTGTCGATATACCGGAAGCCATCACCCAGGGCGATACCGAGGCAGAAGCCTTGGCTGCCGCGAAGGATGCGCTGGAGTCCGCCCTTGATTTTTACTTTGAGGATAAACGCGCTGTACCGGCGCCCTCTAAGGCTAAGCGGGGGCAGAACGTTATCGAGCTTCCCGCCAGTTTGTCGGCCAAGGTGTTGTTGCTCAATGAAATGGTCACGCAGCATGTACGGCCTGCCGAGCTTGCGCGCCGCCTCAATACCACGCCACAAGAAGTAAATCGGCTGACCAATGTGCGGCACACCACCCGGATTGATGGCATTGCCGCGGCACTGCAAGCCTTGGGCAAGCATCTGGACATTCGGGTGGTGTGATGGAAGGTAGTCTGTACCCGGTTGCGGTCAGGCCCCTTTAAGGGGCTAGCAACCGTCAAGCCTCCGGCTTTGCCGGAGGTGACTGACTACTCGGGTTCAGTGAGCCTCAATTGGCGGCTGCCCTGATTGCAGGGGAAATTATGGAGGTGTGTGATGGCAACGGCGAAACGGAAAAGTAGAATCCTTGAAGAAATGCACGAGACCGCTCGTGGCTTGCACAAAATTGGGTTGATCGATAAGCGTCGCATGGGTGAATTTGAAGCCCTGTGTGGCCTTGCTGTCCATGAAATCCCCCCCCAAAAAAGATCAAGCAGTTACGGGAAAAGGCGCATGTCAGCCAGGCTGTCTTTGCCGCTGTGCTGAACACCAGTATTTCTACTGTCCAGAAGTGGGAGATTGGCGACAAGAAACCAAGCGGTCCGTCATTGAAGCTGCTTAACCTTATCGAACGTAAAGGATTGGAAGCCGTTCTTTGAGTTAGAACGAAAAAGGGTTACGGCGATTGCCGTAACCCTTTGAATTTACTTGGCTCCCGGGGAGGGATTCGAACCCCCGACAGGGTGATTAACAGTCACCTGCTCTACCGACTGAGCTACCCAGGAACGATTTTCAATTGAACGCGGGCAATATAGCAAGTGCGCATTCGTGCGTCAACATTTTTAGAAGAGGCCCCAAAAACAATTCTCTTGACCCGCCACGGGCAGAGTGCTAATAAAGCAGCTTCCCATTGTCGTCTGTGTCGGGGCGTAGCGCAGTCTGGTTAGCGCGCCTGCCTTGGGAGCAGGAGGCCGGAGGTTCGAATCCTCTCGCCCCGACCACCTTCCACCCTCCTGTTTCCTCCTTTCCGTCCGCCTCATTCACACGTTTCCCCGCGCCATTATCAATAAGTTGTTTCAGCGGGGCGCATTATCATTTATATTTGTTGTCTTTGATTGTGGTTAACACCTGGGTTTTCGTTCGATAATGGCCCCGAAGGCAGGGCAGCACGGCTGTGTCGCACGGGAATGGAGAGTTTTTGTTCGAGGAAGAGCGCATGGAACTACATTTGGAAAAAATCACGGAAAAAGAAGCAAAGCCCAAACCGGATCAAAATGCCCTGGGTTTTGGCAAATATTTCACCGACCATATGCTGGTCATGCCCTACACCGAGGGGAGGGGGTGGCACGATCTCTCGATCCAGCCGTACCGGAATTTTTCCCTGGACCCGGCGGCCATGGTGCTGCACTACGGCCAGGCCATCTTCGAGGGGATGAAGGCTTACCGGGGCAAGGACGGCGGCATCTATCTCTTTCGTCCGACCGCGAACATCGAGCGGATGAATATCTCGGCGGCGCGGCTCTGCATGCCGCAACTGCCGGTGGCTGAGGTCATCGCCGCGCTCAAGGAGCTGTTGCGCCTCGATCAGGACTGGATTCCCACATCCCAAGGCGCCACCCTCTACATCCGGCCCACCATGATCTCCACCGAGGCGGCCCTGGGCGTGCGGCCGGCCAAGGAATATCTGTTTTTTGTCATCATGAGCCCGGTGGGCGCCTACTACCCGGAAGGCTTCAACCCGGTGAAGATCTATGTCACCGACACCTATGTCCGCGCCGTGCCCGGAGGGGTGGGGCACATCAAGGCGGCTGGCAACTATGCGGCCAGCATCATGGCGGCGGAAGAAGCCAAGAAGAAAGGCTTTACCCAGGTGCTCTGGCTCGATGCCGTGGAGCGGCGCTATATCGAGGAGGTCGGCACCATGAACATCTTTTTTGTCATCGGCGGCGAGATCATCACCCCACCGCTGGGCGGCAGCATCCTGCCCGGAGTCACCCGCGACTCGGTTATCCAGATGGCCAAGAGCTGGGGCCTTGCCGTGCAGGAGCGCAGGATTTCCATCGATGAGGTTCTGGCCGCCCAGGAAAGCGGCTCGCTTACGGAGATTTTCGGCACCGGCACCGCGGCGGTGATCTCGCCGGTGGGCTCCCTGCACTATCAGGGGCGGGATTTCCTGATCAACAACGGCGCGACCGGCGCGTTGTCCCAGCGGCTCTTTGATGAGATCCTGGCCATCCAGTATGGGGCCAAGGAAGACCCCCATGGCTGGGTGGAGCGGCTCTGAGTTTTTTTCCGGGCAAGAGGCTGCTGTGCGTGGTTTTTGCATAACATGCTGATATGACTTAATAAAAAAAGTAAACAGCGGCTCTTGATTTTTGATGGGCCGATACATATTGTGTGGCCAACAAGGCAGGAAAGCCCCGCGTGATGCGGTCTTCCCTGCCGCTTCATTTATGGGTCGAGAAACGTTTCGGGTGCCGTTGCCCCGCTGTTTCGTTTCGTGATTACACACAATTCATTACCAAACTCAATTGGAGGCATTACATGAAAATTCGTCCGTTGAATGATCGTATCCTGGTCAAAAGACTGGAGGAAGAGCAGAAAACCAAGGGTGGGCTCTTTATCCCCGACAGCGCCAAGGAAAAACCCGCCGAGGGCAAGGTTGTCGCCGTGGGCAATGGACGCCTCAACGACAAGGGCGATCGGGTCAAGATGGAGCTCAAGGCCGGCGACCGGGTGTTGTTTTCCAAGTACGGCGGCACCGAGGTCAAGATCGATGGCGAGGACTACCTCATCATGCGCGAGGACGATGTCCTCGGGGTTCTTGAGGGAAAATAATCGTACCTCTGTAAATCGGTACTCCGGCAAGTTGTGTAATTTTTTGTGATTAGACGGAAAGGAGAATTATCACCATGGCTGCAAAAGATATCAAGTACGGCGTAAAAGCCCGTGAGTCCATTCTGAATGGCGTAAACACCCTGGCCAATGCCGTGAAGGTAACGCTTGGCCCCAAGGGCCGCAATGTATTGATCGAGAAATCCTATGGCGCGCCTGTTATCACCAAGGACGGCGTTTCCGTTGCCAAGGAGATCGAGGTCAAGGACAAGTTCGAGAACATGGGCGCCCAGATGGTCAAGGAGGTTGCCTCCAAGACCTCCGATGTGGCCGGCGACGGCACCACCACCGCCACCATCCTGGCCCAGGCCATCTACTCCGAGGGCTCCAAGCTGGTTGCCGCGGGCAACAACCCCATGGACATCAAGCGCGGCATCGACAAATCCGTCGAGGCTGTGGTTGCCGAGCTGAAGAAGATCGCCAAGCCCACCAAGGAGCAGAAAGAGATCGCCCAAGTCGGCACCATCTCCGCCAACAATGACGCCACCATCGGCAACATCATCGCCGAGGCCATGGACAAGGTCGGTAAAGAGGGCGTTATCACCGTGGAAGAGGCCAAGGGCATGGAGACCACCCTGGACGTGGTCGAGGGCATGCAGTTCGACCGCGGCTACCTCTCTCCGTACTTTGTCACCGATGCCGAGAAGATGGAAGTGAACCTGGACGAACCCTTCATCCTGATCAACGAGAAGAAGGTCAGCAACATGAAGGACCTGCTCCCCATCCTTGAGCAGATCGCCAAGATGGGCCGCCCCCTCTGCATCATCGCCGAGGACGTGGATGGCGAGGCCCTGGCCACCCTGGTGGTCAACAAGCTGCGCGGCACCCTGGCCGTTGCCGCGGTCAAGGCCCCGGGCTTTGGCGACCGCCGCAAGGCCATGCTGGAAGACATCGCCACCCTCACCGGCGGCCAGGTGATCACCGAAGACCTCGGCATCAAGCTGGAGAACGTCACCATCAATGATCTCGGCACCGCCAAGCGCATTGTCATGGACAAGGACAACACCACCATCGTGGATGGCGCCGGCGACAAGAAGAACCTCGAAGCACGGGTCAAGCAGATCCGCGCCCAGATCGACGCCTCCACCTCCGACTACGACCGCGAGAAGCTCCAGGAGCGTCTGGCCAAGCTGATCGGCGGCGTGGCGGTGATCAATGTCGGTGCAGCCACCGAGATCGAGATGAAAGAGAAGAAGGCCCGCGTGGAAGACGCCCTGAACGCCACCCGCGCTGCGGTGGAAGAAGGCATTGTCCCCGGCGGCGGCGTTGCGTATCTCCGTTGCCTCGGGGCGCTTAAGAACCTCAAGCTCACCCCCGAGCTGGATCTCGGCAAGCAGATCGTGGCCCGCGCCCTCGAAGAGCCGGTGCGTCAGATCGCCAACAACGCCGGCCTCGAAGGCTCGGTAATTGTTGAGCATGTCAAGAACATGAAGGGCTCCAAGGGCTTCAACGCCGACACCGAGAAGTTTGAAGACCTGCTTGAGGCAGGGGTCATCGATCCTGCCAAGGTAACCCGTTTCGCGTTGCAGAACGCGGCCAGCGTTTCCGGCCTGCTGCTCACCACCGAGTGCATGATTGCCGAGCATCCCGAGGAAGATAAGGGTGCAGGCGGCGGCATGCCTCCGGGCATGGGCGGTATGGGCGGCATGGGCGGCATGGGCGGCATGATGTAAGCGCCGCGCCTCGCGCCTTTTCTGTGTACTGCAAAACCCCCGGTTTTTTCGCACGCGGAAACACCGGGGGCTTTTTTTGTGGTTGACAATTGCCGCAAAATCTTGAATATAAGGACTTTCTTTTTTACCGGCGATGTAGCTCAGTTGGTTAGAGCATACGGCTCATATCCGTAGTGTCCGGGGTTCAAGTCCCTGCATCGCCACCAGTTCATAATCCGGCAACGTCCGGTTTTGTCCCAAAGGCCCCGTAAAACGGGCCTTTTTTTGTCGGGAAAAGATACATGAAATGCATCACAATACCGAACTTTCCGCAGTATTGATGCCCGATGGTTCCATTCAGCTTGAATGGACTCCGCTTACTGCCGATGGGTTCAATCATTCAAGCGAAGCGATGCAGGGTGAAATCTTTGCACGCTCCACCGATGAACCGGACGGCTGGCTCTTTTTTCTGGGTTTCTGCTCCAAAAGTGTTCCCCTGTCGCCATCCCTGGCCTTTTGGCGGATATTTTCCAGTCTTTTTATTCAAAAACTGAAACTCACCCCCGACTTGGGGGAGGTGCGCGCCAATGTTGTCATCCCCCTCACCGGCGAGGATTGCGCCCGGCTGCTGGAAACCGCACCCCTGATGCCCGGCGGCGAATATTTAACCCCTGAAACGCTGGTAGCCTTGTGGGACGCACTTCATGAAACGTTTCACCGGAAGATCGATACCTACGCTGGATCGGTCTCGGATTTTTTCAGGGAATACAGCCCTGATGTCCATCTTGCCGGCCGAATTTATTTCCATCTGGTCGAAAACAAGAATCATGAATCGCCTTTTGCTTTTCTCGCCACCTATTCCACCAGGTTGAACGAGGCGGGCGAATCCAGGCACCTGCCCTTGAAATATGCCCTGGAAGAGTACAAAGGCGACAACGAAAAACTTTTGAGACTTCTGGTCAGCGTTGATGACGCGGCCCTGAAAAGCGAACTGGTTGCCGCCCTGCGTGACAGCGGCGAGCTCTTTTATCCTCTGGCCTGGTCTGCAAAAGATGCATTTGCCTTTCTTCGGGAGATCCCAACTTACGAAGAGGCCGGTATCCTCTGCCGCATCCCCAACTGGTGGAAGAAAAAGACCTCTGCCATCGCTGTTCAAGTCAGCATAGGCGAAAAGCCGCCGCCCATGGTCGGCATGGATGCCCTGCTAGATTTTTCTCCCCGGCTGATGCTCGGCGACACGGAAATATCAGCAGACGAGGCCAGGCGGCTGCTGAACGAATCGGAAGGCCTGGTTTTTTTGAAAAACAAATGGGTGGCGGTCGATCCTGAAAAACTGCGGCAGACCCTGGATGCGTTTGAAAAGGCCTGCGAACTGAACTCGGAAGAGGGGGTCACGCTTCTCGATGCCATGCGCTTTTCCATGAATCCGCAGAAACTGCTGGGCAATGCGGCTGCGGATATTGTCGGCATCTCTCATGGTGAATGGCTGCTGACGGCGCTCACGCGGCTCCAGCGGCCGGAGACAATGACCAAGGTCAAAACCAGCCGGGATTTTAAGGCAAGACTGCGGCACTACCAGCAGGACGGGTTGAACTGGCTTTTTTATCTGCACCGGATGAGACTCGGCGCTTGTCTTGCCGATGACATGGGCTTGGGCAAGACCGTCCAGATTCTGGCCTTTCTTGACGCGATCAAGGCTGGTGAAAAGAAAGGCCGGAAGGCAGGCGCGTCACTTCTCATCATTCCTGCCTCGCTTCTTGCCAACTGGGTCAGCGAAATTGAGAATTTTGCGCCGGGTCTTTCGTTTTTTGTCGCCCATCCCGACTTTCACCGGCCCGGCCCGGTCCCGGCGCCCTCGCAGGAACTGCTGGCCGGGCTGGATCTGATCATCACCACCTATGCCCTGGCGCAGAGGACTGATTGGATTCAGCAGAATACTTGGAATTACCTCATCCTCGATGAAGCTCAGGCCATCAAAAATCCCGGCGCCAAGCAGACCAGCGCGGTGAAAAAGATTTCCGCCCGCAACCGGATCGTCATGACCGGGACTCCGGTGGAAAACAGGCTGTCCGATCTCTGGAGCCTGTTCGATTTTATCAACCCAGGGCTCTTGGGCAGCGCCAAAGAGTTCGGCGATTTCAGCAAAAAACTTGCCGACAATCCCAATGGCTACGCGGGGCTGCGCCGTGTAGTCAATCCGTTCATTCTCAGGCGCATGAAAACCGACAAGTCGATTATCTCCGACCTCCCAGACAAGGTGGAAGCCAAAACCTGGGCCGCCATGAGCAAGAAACAGGCGGTCCTGTACAACGAGGTTATTTCCGGAATCCGGCAGTCACTTGAACACGCGGAAGGCTTGCAGCGCAAGGGACTCATCCTGTCGGCGCTCATCAAGTTCAAGCAACTCTGCAATCACCCGTCGCAGTATCTGGGGCTGGCCGATTTCGACGAAAAGGAGAGCGGCAAGTTCCAGCGGCTGCGAGAAATTTGCGAAACAATCCACGAAAAGCGGGAGCGGGTGCTGGTCTTTACCCAGTTCAAGGAAATGACCGGACCGCTTTTCAGGTTTCTGGGCACCATTTTCAATCGGGAAGGCCTGGTGCTGCATGGAAACGTGCCGGTCGGTAAACGAAAAGAGCTGGTCGAAACTTTTCAAGGTCGCGATTATGTGCCTTTTTTTGTATTGTCCCTCAAGGCGGGCGGAGTAGGGCTCAATTTGACGGCGGCCAGCCATGTCATCCATTTTGACCGCTGGTGGAACCCGGCGGTGGAGAACCAGGCCACCGACAGGGCGTTTCGCATCGGCCAGAAGAAAAATGTCATGGTACACAAATTTTTAACCAAGGGCACCATTGAGGAAAAGATCGATCAAATGCTTGTCGCGAAGGCAAAACTCTCGGATGAAGTGATTGCCGCCTCGGGTGAAAACTGGCTCACCGAGATGAGCAACGAGGAGTTGTTTGAAATGTTCACCCTGCAAATATAAGGATCAATGGGCATGAGTCATTGGGGTTTTCCGGAATACGAGACTGTTGCCGAAAAAAAAGCCAAGGCGGCAAAAAAACTCGAGCAGCTCAAGAAAAAAATACAGGGCATTACGCCGGTCATCATACAAGGCAACACTCTGGCTCGGACCTGGTGGGGAAAATCCTGGAACAGAAACCTTGAGCGCTATGCCGACTACAGCAACCGCATCGGCCGCGGCAAGAGCTATGTGCGCCACGGCGCTGTTCTTGACCTCAAGATCGAGGGTGGGCAGGTGACTGCCCTGGTCCAGGGAACCAGAGCCAAACCCTATGAGGTAGTGATCCGAATTTCTCCAGTCAAAAAGGTCAACTGGGGCCAGATCAGAAAACAGTGCCAGGGCGAGCTGCGGTCCCTGCCGGATCTTCTGGTCGGCAAATTCCCCAAGGCACTGGGTGAAATTTTCCTGGCCGAAGGCAAGGGACTGTTCCCAACCCCGAGGGAGATCTGCTTCGACTGTTCCTGTCCGGATTGGGCCTCCATGTGCAAGCATGTGGCGGCAGCCCTCTACGGCATAGGTTCCCGGCTTGATGAAGATCCTCTCCTGTTTTTTACCCTGCGGCAGGCCGACACCGAGGAGCTTGTAGCCCGCGCCGTTCAGGAAAAAAAAGGATATCTATTGGCAAGAGCGGACAGAAAGAGTTCCAGAGTGATGGAGGAGGCCGACCTGTCCACCCTTTTCGGCATTGACATGGATGTGCACCCGGATTTCAGTGCCGCCGCCAAATCCCAGGTGGCCAGGCGCTCATCCCGTGCGAAAAAGGCCGCGTCTGCCCCGGTGGCCGTGCAAGCGCCAGAGGGAAAAACAGCGCGCACCGCCACCGCCTTGATTGAGGAGATCGTCAGACAGACTCCGAGCGGCACAACCGTGGCCATGCTGGAAAACGCAACCGGTTTTCCGCGCGCCAAAATTTATGCCATTACCAGCAGGCTCCGGCAACAGGGCCGGATTAGCTATGTTGCCCAAGGCGTCTATGGGCGACCGTGATTTTGGCTCGACGAGCCTTCCGCCCATAAAAAAAGCGCCCCCTCGGGAGCGCTTTGTGTGTTCTATGATCTGTAATCGGGGTTATTCGTCATCCTCCAGATCGTCTTCCTCAAGCTCATCCTCCTCCTGAGCCTCGACCTCGTCATCAATGTCATCATCCTCGGTTCCGGAGTCATCATCTTCCGGCAGTTCATCGTCCGCCGAGGTGTCTGATTCCTCATCCGGTTCGGGGGCAAGGGCGTCATCTTCCTCACCTGTCGGCTTGCGGATTTTTGTCGGGGGCAGGATGATGGCCGTGATCTTTGCAATATCTTGTCGCACCAGCGGATCTGCAAGACAAAAGGCACATTCGGCAATGTGCTTTTCCATGAAGGAAACCATGCGCGCCGGGGCCATGGTTTCTTCCTGGACTTGGGCATACCATGATTTGACAAGCCTCTGTAAGCGCTCGCATTCCATCGCTACGTAACTCCTTTGCCTAGTATTTAAAACCGGCGGAACATCACAAGGGGACATGCTCCATGCTTGCCGTGATTCGAGCCATATGTACCGTATTTTTTTTCCGCTGCCCAGACTCTTTTGTTAAAAAAAGAAAAATGTTGTTTCCCCGCCGACAACATTATATCTTGGCACAGCGGATGGAAGTGGAAAGGGCGCTGGTGGCTCTCCCGGACTTCAAATCCGGTGCACCGGGTTAACAGCCTGGTGGGTGGGTTCGATTCCCATGCACTTCCGCCACATGAACAGAATTAACGCAAAGGCGCAGAGGCGCAAAGTTTTAAAAATCCTTGCCAACCTGCCTGTCTTTGCGCCCCCTGCGCCTTTGCGTTACAATTCTTTTATCCTCTTGCCTTTAGCAACGGAAATCCCATCTTCTCCCGCTGGGCCACGAACTGTTCCGCCACCTTTCTCGCGATATTCCTGATCCTGCCGATATACCTGGTTCTCTCCGCCACGCTGATGGCCTTTCTGGCGTCCAGCAGGTTGAAGGTGTGCGAGCACTTGAGGCAGTAGTCGTAGGCTGGCAGGATCAGTTCCGCGTCCAGCAGCCGATGGGCCTCGGACTCAAAGGTGTCGAAGAACGAGAGCAGGGCCGTCACGTTTGCCTGCTCGAAGTTGAAGGTGGAAAACTCCACCTCGGCCTGATGAAAGATGTTGCCGTAGGAGATCTCGGAGTTCCAGGCGATATCGTAGACGGAGTCCACCCCTTGCAGGTACATGGCGATGCGTTCCAGCCCGTAGGTCACCTCCACCGTAACCGGAGAGAGCTCCAGGCTTCCCGCCTGCTGGAAGTAGGTGAATTGGGTAATCTCCATGCCGTCCAGCCACACCTCCCAGCCCAACCCCGAGGCGCCCAGGGTCGGCGATTCCCAGTCATCCTCGACAAAGCGGATGTCGTGCTCCAGCGGGTCGAGGCCGAAGCGGGTGAGGCTCTCGATATAGAGCTCCTGAATGTTGGGGGGAGACGGCTTGATCATCACCTGAAACTGGTAGTAATGCTGGAGCCGGTTGGGGTTTTCGCCATACCGGCCATCGGTCGGCCGGCGCGAGGGCTGAACATAGGCGGTTTTCCAAGGCTCGGGCCCCAAGGCCCGCAGCAAAGTGGCGGGATGGAAGGTGCCGGCCCCTACTTCCATGTCATAGGGCTGTTGCAACGCGCACCCCTGCTGGGCCCAGAATCTGCTGAGTTCGAGAATGATATCTTGAAAATACATGTGGTTTCCTTGGGTTCCCTTGGGAACAGGCGATTATTTCCGCTCGCGCCGAGCCTGGTGGAGCATAAAAAAAGATGGAAGAATTTCAGGCCTTCAACCTTTAATACATAGCAAGCAGGGCTGGCAAGATTTTTTTACGATCAGCAGGGGAGATAGCCCGGCGCACAGGGGAAGCGGGGGGGCATGCCGGTTTTTTTCCGGAGCAATGGCGCGGAAAAATGCAAGTGACCTGAGTGCTGCTGGCTGTATTTCTGAAGGAGTATTCATGTTTTACCCACTTTTATTTTGACAATGGCGTCAGACTGCGGTAACAAAGTACAAATCTTTATATTTTATGGGCAATTGCGTTGCAAGCCGTCACTTCGGCGAAGGCCGGGGTTCAGAGTATCATAATTCCAGGTCTTCTGGATTCCGGCTTCCGCCGGAATGACGGAAAAAGGCTGACAGCAGTCAGCCATAAATGAGTTCGTGATCTTGCTTCCCAGCTTTGCTGAAAGGCGGGGAGCATTGAGCTAATGGTGGCATGTGGACGTCGCATGCCACTGCGAGGGAGGGGGTGGAGCAATCACCCTGAATTACCAAATATTTTCTTAAGGAGAAAATGAGATGGTGAAGAAAATTTCTACATTGGCGCTGGCCGGGCTTCTGGCTCTT
This sequence comes from uncultured Desulfurivibrio sp., assembly GCA_964588325.1. Classification (GTDB taxonomy): domain Bacteria; phylum Desulfobacterota; class Desulfobulbia; order Desulfobulbales; family Desulfurivibrionaceae; genus Thiovibrio. Next base: position 121,912 of record CAZPOR010000005.1, on the reverse strand, counting down.
CCTGCCATGGCTTCCGCGGGTGCGGGCGGCGCAGCCGCTGCCTCGGACATCCAGGCGCAGGTCGATGCCCTGACCAGGCAGCTTGAGCAGTTGAAGTCCGAGATGGCAAAGGTGAAAGCTGCCCCGGTAAGCGACCAGAGCAGCAGGATTTCAGCTCTGGAAGAAAAATCCGAGGCATGGGATCTGGCGTCTCGTTTTCAGTGGAGTGGGGATTTCCGTTCCCGTGCTGACTACTACTCCAGGGATCGGATAGTGTCCGATGGCGCTGGTGGCTGGAATACAGTTACAGACAAGAACAATAGCCTGATGACCAACCGTCTGCGGCTTGACCTGCGGGCCAAGGCTCTGGAGAACGTCGAGTTCAAGGGGCGTCTCGCCATGTACAAGGCGTGGGGTATGCAGAGCACCCCCGATGACAACACTGGAGGGTTTATCGGTTCTTTTCCTGCCTTTGATGGCAACGCAACCCGGACCCCTGGCGACAGCGCCTTGCAGGTGGACCGTGCCTTTGTGAACTGGAACAACATCGGCGGCGCGCCGGTTTGGTTCTCCGTTGGCCGCAGGCCCACCACCGATGGTCCGGCTGCTCAGTTACGCATGGGGCAGGATGAGCGGATGGCTACCCCCACCGCTTTTATGGATTGGCCATTTGATGGTATCTCCATGGGCTATGCCTATAACAACCTCTTTGGCTTGCAGGATGCTCCGGGACGGGTCCGCATCTGTTACGGCCGTGGTTTTGAGAATGGTTTGAACCAGGATAACACCGGCATCAACGATACCGATTTTATCGGGGTGAGCTGGGATGTGTACAAGAAGGGCGATCGTTTTGCCTATGTGCAGTCCTTTGCCGCCATGGATGTTTTCAATTACCCGGATTTTTCCGATCCCCTGTTGGCAGCATTTGCACCTGGTGTTTATGGAAACCGCATGAATCTTGGCAACATCTACCATACCTCCGGTGTGTATCAGGATAAATATAAGGATCTGAATTACTTTCTGACCGCGGGCTGGAGCCGCACCGACCCCAACGACATGGGCATGATGAACGACTGGTCTTCTGTTTTTGCCGGTGGTGCACGCAACACGGATGAAGAGGATGGTTATGTCGTGCATCTTGGTGTGCGCTATGACATTCCCGATTCTCTCTTCAAGGTTGGCGCCGAGTACAACCACGGTTCCAAGTACTGGATCGCCATGACCCCTGGGCATGACGATCTGTATGCCTCCAAACTGGCCACCCGCGGCGATGTTTATGAGCTTTATACCATCTATGACATCCCCGGTGGCGAGGCTATTTCCAAGTTCGGCAAGGCCTTTATCCGTTTGGGTTACCAGCATTATGAGTATGACTACACCGGATCCATGGATTGGACCACCATGCCTTTCGATGTTAACGATAACGCCGAAAGATTTCGGGCTATGATGTCTGGCGCAACTATTATTGATAGCGCTGATCAGGTATACCTGACCTTCGAGGCTGCATTCTAATCTGGTCTCTCGTGTAGCACCTGTTGTTCATGCAATAACTGAAGAGGGAAGGGCGCAAGCCCTTCCCTCTTTTTGTGTGCGCCCGGCACGGGCGCACTCTTGTGGGTGGAAGTCCCACCGTAAGTTGATCACAGCGAACGAAGCGAAGCGCAACTGCATGAGGGTGACCGATTGTGGGGAGGAAGCGTGGAGCGAAACTGCGAGCCGATGGACAAGAACCGGATAGAAGGCGTTGCCGAGCAGGGCGAGCGGGCACAATTCCGCAAAGCTCTCGTGATCAAGGCGCAGGCGGCGTAAATCCGGCGGTCGGAGTCTCACTATGTTCGCTTACCTGTGCAGTGAAGGAGTGCGTTCTTACCCGGAGAGATCTCGCCTTATGGCTGAAAGGCCGATGTGGAGACATGGAGCGAGAAGTCAGCAGAGGCCATAGTAGCTGCCTGTCTGGGGTGAAGGGCCGAAGGAGTAGGAGAGGAAGCGCGTTGATTATCGACAGCGGACTGTCTCAGATGTTCGCGCAAGCGAAGCTCGCCGATCTGGAGAATAGGGTGAAGCCCGACGAGCCACGGCAGCGAGGAACCGGCGTCGCCGAATCGACATCTTGCAACCTTGGGCATCGGGTCGGGAGCAGAACAAACCCGATGACCTCAACTACTTCAACCGCCCCGTGCGGACCCGCATGCCGGGTGGTGTGGGAGGGGAGCGGTCAGGATTCCTGACCGCCTCCTATCCCGATTTTGGGGGGCTGGCGCATTGACAGAATTATTTATTGTGGATACAATAATTACATGAAGATAGACTTTGCTCCAGCGAAAAGAGGCAAAACCATGGCCGAACGCGGCCTTGATTTTGCCCGAGCGCAAGAAGTCTTTGCCGGTCCTGTATTGAGCCGGGACGATGGCCGGTTTGACTACGGAGAAAAACGCATCATCACCTTCGGCTATCTAGACGGGCACATGGTGGTTATGGTTTGGCCACCGCGCGGCGCGGCACGCCGCATTATATCAATGAGGTATGCCAATGGGCGCGAGATTGAAAAGTACAGCGCAAGTCTGGGTTGACCCTGACGACGCCCCAGAACTGACAGAGGAGTTTTTCGAGCAGGCAACCCCGATGATTGGAGACAAGGTTGTATCGAAGAATGAGTTTAAGAGAGCGGCTAAGGCAGCGCTTCGCGGGAGACCGCCGGTTGATGCGCCGCGCAAGGCAATCAACATCAGGTTGTCGCAGGATGTTTTGGACACCTTCAAGGCGACCGGCAAGGGCTGGCAAACCCGTGTCAACGAAGCCCTGCGCGAATGGCTGAAAACCCATAATCCGGCATGATAAGGTTGCAGTTGCAAACGGTGAGGATTGTAAGGAAACAGAGATATCCCCGAATGGCGCTAGTTTAAGCCATTTTTGCAACTGTGGTGGAGTAAACCCGGGGTTGTCCCCGGCCCCATCGGGGGCTCTCCCGGTTTTTTTTGCGTTCTGCTCTTGCCGCCGTGTGCCTTGATTTTTTGTATTGCCCGTGTTACTTGTAATACAAAAGGAGGTTGCCATGCTGACTGTTAGACTGCCGGACGATATTGAAGACAGGCTTAATGCTCTTGCCAAGACTACGAATAGGCCAAAGAGTTTTTATGTGCGCGAAGCCTTGGAAAGATCACTTGAGGATATCGAGGCCATCTACTTGGCCGAGAAAAGACTTGAAGACATCCGGGCGGGGAAAAGCAAGGCCGTGCCACTTGAAGAGATCTTGACACGCTATGGCATGGAAGGTTGAATTCGACCCGGTCGCGGAACGCGAACTCGACGGGCTTGATCCGCAGTCTGCCCGGAAAATCCTGACGTTTCTTGCCCAGCGACTAGCCAAGGATGAAGATCCTCGCCGATTCGGTACGCCGTTGCGTTCAAATCTGGCTGGACTCTGGAAGTATCGCATCGAAGACTATCGACTTGTCTGCGAGATTCAGGACGAAAAAATTTGTGTTTTGGTGCTTCACCTCGGGCACAGAAGCAAGGTGTACGGAGGACACTAGCAGGCTGTTTTGTATTTCCCCCTTTGTTTTTTGTGATTGCCAAAACCTTGGCCCAATCTTATAGTGATCATGTGCAGCACATGGTCACTATAAGGAGACACAATGGCAACCGCAACCGAACGCATACCCGTTTTGCTATCAAGGGAAGAAAAGATCGATCTTGCCCAGAAAGCCAAGCAGTCCCGTGTTTCAATGGGTGAATATCTGCGCAGGGCTGCCGCCGCATACCGGACGACCGACGACGATGCGGTGCTGGAAGGGATGATCTCGCAAATGCTCAAAACCACCGAACAGGCAGAGCATGCCATTGATAATGCCTTGGCGTTTATTGAGGCGTCCAATCAGCGAATTGCCGCCATGGAATCGAATAGGCGAGGATAGTGCCATGGGCGTTACGGACAAAATGTGGGATGCGCTGACCACGGTCATCAAGATGAACGACAAGGTGGAGCGGTTGGCCGGAACCGTCGTGGCGCAACAGAGCAAGATAGAAAGCCTGACCGAACGGGTGATTCGCCTGGAAACAGCCCTGGAAATCGCTCTTGCGACGCGGCAAGCCCCCGCGCAGCGTATCGAAAACAAGCAATAGAATTTTTCCTGCCATTATCCCCCCTCACCGTGATCTTTTTCTCCCATCTCCCGAAAGTCTCAAGCGCAACCTTTTCCCGCCACGGCGGGATGAGCAATGCTCCGTATCATTCGCGTAACGTTGGCCTGCATGTTGGCGATGACGAGGCGGCGGTTCTGCGAAACCGGGAGTTGATCAAACAAGAGCTTGGGCTGGCGCGGTTGGTTTCGGCGTGTCAGGTGCACGGGGACACTATTCTGCATGTGGATTGGCTGCCGGAAACGGACGAGGAGCATGCGGGCCATGATGCCCTGATGACCAATATCCCCGAAGTCGGCCTGATGATCCAGCAGGCCGATTGCCAGGCGGTGCTGCTCTATGATTCCGAACATGGGGCCGTGGCCAATATCCATTCCGGCTGGCGGGGCAGCGTGCAGAATATCATCGCCAAAACCGTGGCGGCCATGGCCAAAGCCTACGGCACACGGCCAGCCGCGTTGCATGCCGCCATCAGCCCATCGCTGGGGCCATGCTGCGGGGAGTTTGTCAACTACCGCACCGAGTTGCCCCTGGCTTTTCATGCCTACCAGGCGCAGCCCAATCATTTTGATTTCTGGGCCATCAGCCGCGACCAGCTCCGCGACGTAGGGGTGCGCCTTGAGCAGATCGAAATCGCCGCCCGCTGCACGGTCTGCAATGAAGATTATTTTTCCTACCGCCGCGAGGGAGTTACCGGGCGCTTTGCTTCGGTTGTGGGGATAAAAAAATAGAAACGCAGAGGCGCAAAGGCGCGGAGAAAAAATGAAGCAAGAAAGCACGCTTGCCAGACAAACACGGCATTACTTGTCTGGCGGCAATGGCATTGATACAGGGAAAAACCTTTGCGTCTTCGCGTCGTTGCGTTGTGCCGGTTTCGTTTTTGCAAGAACGAACCCATGAGCAATTCTCGCGCTGTTGCCATCGAAACCCTCATCGCCTGGGAAAAAACGGGCGAGCCTCTTGATCTGGTGCTGGAAACGGAACTGACGCGGCACGGTTTTGCCGATTCGCGGGATGTGTCGCTGGTTATGGCCATGGTATACGGGGTTGTGCGCTGGCAAGGATATCTGGATGGGCTCAATGCCCGCGCAGCCAGTCATCCGTTGAAAAAAATGAAGCCGCTGACCCTGGCCGCTTTGCGCATCGGGTTGTATCAACTGCTGTTCATGGACCGGATTCCCGAGTCGGCGGCGATCAACGAGACGGTGCAGGCGCTGAAAGCAGCCCGGCAGCCCAAATGGCTCATCGGTTTTGCCAATGGCCTTTTGCGAAATCTTGCCCGTGCGAAGGCCACCCTGCCGCCTCCGGATGACGCGGCGGCGATGCTGAGCCATCCCGCCTGGCTGGTGGAGCGCTGGCACGGGTTGTTCGGCCCGGAGCGCACCAGGCTGATCTGCGGCGCGAACAACAGCCTTCCTGTTCTCACGCTGCTGGTGAACAGGAAGCGGATCACGCGGGATGGGTTTCTCGATTTGCTCAGGCAAAACAGCATGTGCGGCGAGCAAGGGCATTTTGCCCCGGATGCAGTGCGGCTACCCAATTTCCAGGGCGGGATTGCCGAACTTCCCGGATATGCGGAAGGCCTTTTCCTGGTGCAGGATGAGGCTGCCCAGCTTGTCTGCCATCTTCTGGCCCCGTTTACCCGCGGCGCATATCTTGACGCCTGCGCCGGGCTTGGCGGCAAGGCCCTGCATCTGGCGCAGGTGCTGCCGGAGAGCGGCAGGGTGGTGGCGGTGGAGCCCAGCCAAAAACGCCAGACCCTGCTTAAGGCCAATTCGCAGCGTCTTGGCGGGGTGGAGATGGAAATCCACGGCACGACGCTCCAGGAGTTTGCCGGACAGCGCCAGGGGGCCTTTGCGGGCGTTCTCGTTGATGCGCCCTGTTCCGGCCTGGGCGTTATCCGGAGGCAGCCTGATATCCGCTGGCAGCGATCGCTTGCGGCATTGCAAGGGTATCAGCTCAAGCAGCGGGAGTTGCTTGGAGCAGCGGCAGGGCTTGTGGAACAAGGCGGGGTACTCGTCTATGCGACCTGCAGCATCGATCCAATGGAAAATGATGCGGTGGTCGCGGCGTTTTTGAACGAGCATCCCGAGTTTTCCATCACCCAGGCGCAGGAGTTTCTGCCCGAAGCGGCCCGAGGCTTGTGCGATGAGGCGGGGTTTTTAAAAACCACCGCCGAGCAGGGGCTGGACGGTTTTTTTGCGGCCAGGCTGCAAAAGAAAATTTAACGCAAAGGCGCAAGGACGCGGAGAGAGTGAAGAAAGAGAATGAGTTGAGCAAAATTATTATTGCTTGTGCCTTGGAGGCGCACCGCACCTTGGGCGGCCCAGGTCTGCTTGAAAGTATCTACGAAGAGGCTCTGGCGCATGAGCTTGGCCGACATAGCGTGGATGTGCAGCGGCAAGTGGTACTCCCTGTGAATTATAAAGGGAAGGTGTTGGCAAATTCGTTGCGCATTGATTTGCTCGTCGATAATCTGGTAATCGTAGAGAGCAAGGCGACTACACAGTATCATGCGGTTTTTGAATCCCAACTATTAACCTATTTGCGAATAAGCAGGTTAAAGCTTGGTCTGGTCATAAACTTCGGCGAAATATTGCTGAAGAACGGCATACATCGAGTAGTAAACGGATTGTAATTCCCCAAAGAAAATTTTGCGTCTCTGCGCCTTTGCGTTGAAGGTTTCCATGGAACCAAAATACATCAGCATCCGCGGCGCGCGGATGCACAACCTAAAAAATATCAGCGTTGATCTGCCCCGCAACCGGCTGGTGGTTTTTACCGGCCTGAGCGGTTCGGGCAAATCCTCCCTCGCCTTTGACACCCTCTATGCCGAGGGGCAGCGCCGCTATGTGGAGTCGCTCTCCACCTATGCCCGGCAATTCCTTGGGCAGATGGAAAAGCCCGAGGTGGATTCGCTGGAGGGGCTGAGCCCGGCGGTGTCCATCGAACAGCGGACCACCAGCCGCAACCCCCGCTCCACCGTAGGGACCATCACCGAGATTTACGATCATCTGCGCCTGCTCTTTGCCAGGGTGGGCAGGCCCCATTGCCCGGAATGCGGCGAGGAGATCAGGCCCCAGTCCGTGCAGGACATGGTGGCAAGCCTGCTGGCCCTTGCGGAGGGGAGCAAGATCGTTCTGTTGGCCCCGCTGCTGGACGGGAAAAAGGGCGAGCACCAGGCGGTGCTGCAAAAGCTTCGACGCGAGGGCTATGTGCGGGCCAGGATCGACGGCGAGGTCCGCGATCTGGCCGAGGAGATCGTCCTTGAAAAGAACAAGCGCCACACCATCCAGGCGGTGGTGGACCGGCTGGTGATCAAACCCTCGGTGGCTAAGAGGTTGTCCGATTCCGTGGCCACCACCGTGCAGCTGGGCCAGGGCTTTCTGCTGGTGCAGTTTCCTGAAACCGGCAAGGAAATCCTCTACAGCGAGCATGCCGCCTGCGTCCGTTGCGGCAAGAGTTTGCCCGAACTGTCCACCCAGCTTTTTTCCTTCAACAACCCCAAGGGCGCCTGCCCGGAGTGCGGCGGCCTGGGGGTAAAGCAGTTTTTCGATCCCGAGCTGGTGGTGCCCAACCCCGGCTTAAGCCTCAACCAGGGCGCCATCCTCCCCTGGCAGTCCAACTCGCCTTCCACCTACACCCCGGAACTCATGGCCGCGCTTGCCCGGCAATACCGGTTTTCTTTGGATACCCCGTTTGCCAAGCTGCCCGAGCGAGCCAAGGAGGTCATTCTGCACGGCAGCGGGTTTGAGGATGTTGTCTTCGACTATGTGCGATTCCGCAGCATCCACACCCACCGCAAACCCTTTGGAGGGATTCTTCCGCAGTTGGCCCGGCGGTATCTGGAAACCGGCTCCGGCTCGGTGCGGGAAGAGCTGGAGCAGTACATGAACGAGCAGGACTGCCCGGCCTGCCACGGGGCGAGGCTCAGGCCCGAGGCCCTGGCCGTGCGGATCGGGAAGTGGAATATCGATGGTTTGACGCGCCAGAGCATCGGAGGGCTTCTGGAAATCCTGCCAGCCCTTGCCTGGACGGATCAGGAGCTGTTCATTGCCGAGCGGATACTCAAGGAGATTATCGACCGGCTCACCTTTTTGCACGATGTTGGCCTGGGCTACATCTCGCTGGCCCGCAAGGCGGCAACCCTCTCCGGCGGCGAAGCCCAGCGGATTCGGCTCGCCTCGCAGATCGGCTCGCGGCTGGCCGGGGTCTTGTACATCCTCGATGAACCGAGCATCGGGTTGCACCAGCGGGACAATGCCCGGCTGATCAACACCCTGACCCGGCTGCGGGATCTGGGCAATACCGTCCTGGTGGTCGAACACGACGAGGATACCATCCGGGCGGCGGATCATGTGCTGGACATGGGACCGGGCGCCGGGGTGCACGGCGGGGAAGTGGTCTACAACGGCGAGGTGGCGGGGCTGCTGCGCCATAAAACATCCATTACCGGCGGCTATCTCTCCGGGCGGTTGTCCATCCCGATTCCCAAGAAACGGCGGAAACCCGCCGCGAAAAAAGGATGGCTCAGCCTCCGGCACGCCACGGCCAACAACCTGCAAAAGATCGATGTTCGTATTCCCCTTGGTTTGATGACCTGCGTTACCGGGGTTTCTGGTTCCGGCAAAAGTTCATTGGTGATTGAGACCCTGTTCAAGGGGGCGGTGAATTATCTGGCGCACGGACCGGGACAATCCGGTAAAGGATGTGCCTTTGAGGGACTGGAGCAGATCGACAAGGTGATCGACATCGATCAGAGCCCCATCGGCCGGACACCCCGCTCTAATCCTGCCACCTATACCGGATTGCTTACCCCGGTGCGCGAACTTCTGGCCCGGTTGCCCGAGGCGCGGGCCAGGGGCTATCAGCCGGGCCGCTTCAGCTTTAACCTGAAGGGCGGGAGGTGCGAGGCCTGCGAAGGCGAAGGGGTGATCAAGATCGCCATGCATTTTCTCCCGGATATTTATGTGACCTGCGAGGCCTGCGGCGGCAAGCGCTACAATGAAGACACCCTGGATATCGTTTACCGGGGCAAGAATATCGCCGAGATTTTGGCCATGAACGTGGAGGAGGCCCTGGATTTTTTCGGCAAGGTTCCCCAGATCAAGGGCAAGCTGCAAACCCTGATGGAGGTGGGGCTGTCGTACATCGCCCTGGGCCAGTCCTCGGTGACCCTGTCAGGCGGCGAGGCGCAGCGGATCAAGCTGGCCAAGGAGCTGAGCAAGCGAAGCACCGGCAAAACTCTGTACATCATGGATGAGCCGACAACCGGGCTGCACCCGGCAGATATTCAGCATCTGCTTCATGTGCTGAACCGGCTGGTGGAGAGCGGCAATACCGTGGTTGTCATCGAGCACAATCTCGATGTGATCAAAACCGCAGATCATCTCATCGATCTGGGCCCGGAAGGCGGGGATCAAGGCGGCGCCATTGTCGCCCAAGGCACTCCGGAAGAGGTCGCCCGGGTCACGGAATCGTACACCGGCCAGTTTCTCAAGAAGATTTTGGCAGGAAGGAATTAGGCGAGTAATGCGCGAATCCTCAACCCAATTACCGGAGGGAGGGTCCGGCGATTCGGCGGAAAATTGAAAAGACCCGTTGAAGTTTCGGCATATTTCATTATAAAGAATGGAGTGCGGTACAGTAAGCAGGTTGAACCATGGCGCTTGCCATAGAGAAACTCAGACAAGGAATTGCGAATCATGGCGGAAGAGAATAAAGAGGACGCTCAAGCCCCGCAACCACCTATTTTCCGGTTGCAGAAGATGTACCTCAAGGATTTATCCTTTGAAAACCCCGAGGCTCCGGATGTTTTTCTGGCCAAAGGCGAACCCAAGGTGGATGTAAACCTGGGGTTGAAGCACCGGAAGCTGGAGACGGAAGACCATTATGAGGTTACCCTGTCCATCACCGCCAAGGTGACCAACAGCCAGACCGAGAAAACCCTTTTTATCATCGAAGTCGAGCATGCCGGGGTGTTCTTGCTGAAAAACATTCCCGAGGAGCATATGCAGCCGGTGTTGTCGGTGGAATGCGCGGCTCTGCTCTTTCCGTTTACCCGGCAGATAATCAGCCAGGTTTCGGTGGACGGCGGGTTTATTCCCTTCCTCATGGAGCCGATCAATTTTCATGCCCTGTATGAAAATTCAAAAAGGCAGAAGGCGGCGGAACAGCAGTAGACGTTTTGGAAGTTGAGGAGTAAAAAAAGCCCGGCGGTTGCCGGGCTTTTTTTGTGGAGCAAAGGACGATTGAAAATCAAAGAATTTTGGGCTGGAGCATGATGACCAGCTCGCTTTTTTTGGTGGATTTGGCGGAGTGGGAGAAGAGATTGCCGATGATCGGGATATCGCCCAAGAAGGGGACCTTGTTGCTGCCATCGCTGGTTTCGGCATTGTCAATAAGGCCGCCAACGACCACTACCTGTCCGCTTTTAATGCGTACGGTGGTGTTCATTTCCCGCAGCTTAATCCTGGGAACCCCGATTTTGTTATCCCCCCCAATGGTTTCATAAGCAACCACGTCACCATCGAGCTTTGAAGTAACCGGAGTCAGGGTGAGGATGATCTCGTCATTTTCCATGATGGTGCCGATGACCGACAAGCCAATCCCGGACATGAGCGTGGCCGTGGTAATGGTATAGGTTACCGCGCCTGTGGTGCCATCAACTCTGGACTCAATCTTGTCGATATATTTGACACTGTCGCCTGCGGTGATGAGACCCGGCTGGCCGTTCATTATGCTCAGTTTTGGATTCGCCAGCACAGAAGTATTGCCCTGGGTATCGAGAAAGTTCAGGGCAAGGGAGAATGGATTGGCGCCAGCGGCAAGAGCGACCTTGCTCACGACCCGGCCGCCGCGGTTGGCTGTCTCGGCATCGTAGATGATGCCATTGGGGCCAAAAAGGGTGAAATCGACATTTTTACCGGACAGAAAATTGGTCCAGTCGATGCCCCGGCTTTCGGTGTTATCGATAGAAACCTCGACGATTTTCGCTTCAATGGAGATTTGGCGATAGAGTTCCGTTTTAAGATTGTCAAGATAGACGGCAATCTTCTCGACGAGAGGCCTCGGGGCGGTCACGGTGATCAATCCGATGGGCTTGTCAATGCTGTAATATCCTTTCCCTTCCTGAACATTACGTTTGGTTGTCGTAGTTGGCTGTTTTGGGGGCGTCGTGGTTTGAGGCGCGGCACCTGCGGCAGAAGCAACTTCGGTGGGGGAAGTGACCGTTTCTTCCCAGATGTCCAGCATCTGGTCGAGGTTTTTGCTGATGTTGGCCCAGATATCAAAATCGTTCTTCTCGCTCGTCAACTGGATATTGCCTTTCAGGCCACTTGTTGTTGTGCCGCCTCCAAGCACATCGCCGCCAACCCCTGTGTTATAAGAGGATTTCAAAAACGGCATGGCCACATGGAACTTCCGGGTTTCCCGGTATTTGACCACAATGGTGTTGCCCTGAACTTCGTGAAAATAATCCTTTTGCCTGAGGATATTTTCCAGTGACCTGAAAAAATCATCCTCGGCCCGGATATCGACATCCACCATGGCCATCTGGTCAACATCGCTGGCCCAACTGATATTCATGCCCTTCAGGGCTGCCAACCGTTTCATGATGTCCCGCAATGCCACCGGACCGGTATTGGAGGAAATATCGGCGCCAACCGGGATGGTAAGCCCTTCCGCTCCCCCGGTTCCAATATTCTGGGTAGAAGTTTCTCCCAGCATATACGTCGGATTTTGGTAACGGACCGGCAACTGGCCGGCTTCCAGGGTTTTAGCCTGTTTCCCCGCGATAGACGTTTTTGCCGCCAGCGGATCGTGCGTTGCCTCGGTTTTTGCGGCAGGTGCGCAAGCGGAAATGAGCAGCAGGGAGATCGCTGCACTGACAAACAAGGCGACAGCATTTCGAGTTTTCTTTTTCATAATGGCAGTCTTTCTACTTTTTAGAGGTGAAAGAAATGTGTTGAATCGCAAAAAACGCGTTTGCAACAGTGGCCGCTCTGTAACTTTTTGAATCATGTTAAGGACCTGTGTCATAATTTCCGTGTGCGAATCCATCACATCAACCGGAGTCCTAATTTGCCGCGGCAACTCTTCCTTTGATGAACTGGCGCAAGTCTTCCGGCACCGCATAACCGGAAAGCAGGACAGCATTGTATGCCGCCGCCGCTTGGGCGGAATGTCCTAGTTTGTCAAGAATGCGGGCCTTGGCCACCAGGGTGTCAAGGGTGTCGCCGAACAGGGCTTCATGCCTGTCCAGCAGGGCCAGAGCGCCATTGTAACTCTGGTATTCTTCGGCAAAGGAAGCGTAACTGATCAGCGCTTCGCTTGAGGGCGTATCGCCGCTGATGGCCAAGTCAAAATATGTTTTTGCCGCTTCGGTTTTTTTCATGTTGGCGGAGCCTATGGCCGCCTGCAGGGCTGCCTCCGCGTTGGCTGGCTCAAGGGTCAGTGTTGCCTTGGCATAGTGCACGGCCTTGGCATTCAATCCGAGCTGGGTAAGGCAGAGCGAGGCGATGCGGCTTGCCAGTTGGGCATTTTCAGGCCAGTTGGCGAAGGCTGATTCGTACAGAGACAAGGCCTTTTCGGGTTGGCCGTTTTTTTCGGCGGCAGTGGCTTGCTGAATGAGGGTTTTCGCTTCGACAACCCCTTTGGGTGTCTCGAGGCGCTGCTTAACCGAGATGGCCTCAATCTTTTCTCCCCCTTTGATGGAAACTGCTTCAGTGGCGGCTTTAGGCCATTGGAATTGTTTGGTCTTGGGCGAGATGACAATGGTGTTGAACCGCTCCTCTTTTTGCAATTCCTTGAGATTGAGGATGATGTCCAAGGCAAAATCCCAGGGGATATCGTTGAGCGCGAGAGTCAGTGTGCCACTGACCCCTTCATCAACAACAATATTCTGGCCGCTTATTTCACCGAACAGCCGGAACACATTGTGGAGATCAATTTTAAAGAAGTCCACGGTGATTTTCTGTTTTTCATATCCAGCGAAAGCAAAAGAGTCCGCCTTGGCGGTTTTCTCCGAGGCCTTCTGGGGTGGAGCTGAAGCGGCTCCCTTGGCTGTTTTGTTTTCCGGAGACGGTTTGGCGGCAACGGATTGTGGTTTGGCTTTTGTTGTGCTGGTGAACTTAGGAACGATCATTTCCGGGGCAATGGCCTCCTGGGCAGGAGCCGCGGGCGCGGAGGCTGCGGAGGCTGCCGGAGTCGCCGGAGGAGCAAGCTCTGCGACGGAAAGGGAAGGAGCGGGCTCAGGCTGTGCGGGAGGCATTTGTGCTTCAGGTTGTCGAGCTTCGATTGTTTTTGGCGGCGCACTGTGCTTCATGATGCCCGCAACGACGGGCGCGGCCAAGGGCGCGGAAGGTTCGGCGATCTTTACCAGCAAGCCGTCGGGCCTATTTTCCAGTTCATAGGTGAACAGCTCTTTCAGCCCGGAATCAAAAACGATGCGAACCGCGGAATTGCGCTGGGCCGCGCGGATTTTCCCCAAGGCCGTTCCAACCGTGTGCTGCAGCATTTTCCCGGGGAGCACAACATTGGCGATGTCAATATACATTCTGGCGGGCAGGGCGCCTCTCTTCACAAGATGGGCCTTCTGGAAATCGGCGACTGGTCCGTTGGTTTTGATGAAGACGCGGGTTTCCGCCGGGTTGGTGGTGTCAATTTCAATGTCCTGGAGCATTGATGCCGGATGAGATTGCGGACTGACTGCGGGTGCAGGCTGCTGTTCCGGTTCGGTCGCCGTCTGTTCGAGGTGAGCGGCCAAGGGCATTGTCTTGGCAAAACTGACGACAATATTGTTCCCCTTTCTTTCGATGGTATAGGCCGGATCGTCCGCAAGGTATATTTCCAGGCGGGCTATGGCCGGGTCTTGATCGGTCAAGGCGATATTTTTAATTTCCTGTACCGGGCCCTGCGGCAGATTTACCGGAATTGCTGTGGAATCAAGGAGTTTGGCGTCGGCAATGTCAAGCACGATCCGCAGGGGATCGAAGAGCTCGTACATGGTGTAGGTGGGTGGCGTCCCGCCCTGGACGACCAGTTGCAGGCCATCGGCGGTCTGGTCGAGGGTGATGCCTGATATTGTGTAGGCTGCTTTTGTCTGGGAACCGGTTTTTTGGGCAAAAGTTGTCCCGGTCGCAAGAAAACAGAATATCATCAGCCCGGCAGAGATACATTTCAGGCGGGTAATAACGGGTGTCATTATTTTTCTCCCTCTTTGCTTAAGGTCATCTCAATTTTGCGGGATGTGCGTTCACCGGTCACGGTTTTCAGCGACTGTTCGATGATTACCTTGTCGTGGGCTATTTGTACAACTTCGCCATTTTCTCCTATTTTGGTGCCCTTGCGGAGCACATAGCCAATGCCGGAGGAGTCCTGCACCATGGCCAGTAATCCGCGTTTTCCTGAAACAATGGCGACCAGAGTTAACTGGGCCGGTTCATATTTTTGGGTTCCCGTCAGTTCCGCCTTGGCCTTGGCCTCTGCCTTCATAATTTCCTGGGTGAGAAAAGGAAAAAATGGGTCCGGCCTTTCCCGGTTATAGATAAAGGGGAGCGCCTGCCCGCCGGCAAGGGCAGATTCCAAGGCGTGGTCCGGATCCATGGCGGCTGTTTCCGGAGGGAGGGATTCCGGTTGGGCATACGCTGGGTTACGCGCGCCCGCACAGTACACGCTTGCAATGATGGCAACCGTAAGGAAAATATTTTTTGAGTTCATGCTGTTCGTCATGGGGAAGAGGTTCTCGCCGAATGTAACTGCCAACACTCGCACCCTTGTTGCTATTTCTTCTTTTTCACATCTTTCTTTGCGCTTGCTTCAATTTCAGCGGGATCGAGAAAGCGATAGGTGACAAGCTGAAAGGTTGAATTGAGGATCATTTCTCCGCCCATCTGCTTTGGGGTGTCCATCTTGATGTTGTTCACGGAGACAACGCGCGGGAGTTTGCTGATCTTGTCAAGAAAAATACCCACATTGTGATATGAGCCCTGCACCGCGATATCCACCGGAATTTCCGCGTAAAATTGCTGCGGTTTTTCCGCAAGCGGTTTGAAGGAGAGAACATCCAGGCCGGAAATGGTGGCCTGCCCAGAAATGGTGGCCAAGAGGGAAGGAATTTCTTTTTGGTCGGGAAGCAGCAGGGATGCTTCGGCAAATTGTTTTTCAACTTCCGCCATTTCCGCCTTGTGTTTGTCAAGGTCTCTGGCAATTTGTTCAACCTTACGAATTTCCGCTTCGATTCCGGCCTTTTGTGTTTCAAGGTTCTTAATTTCGGCATTTTTCGGGGAATAGGCGAGAAAAAAGAAGGCCACGCACGGCAGGATGCATGCCGCACCGGCAATCAGCATTTTCTGCTTCATCTCAAGTCGGCTCACCTTGCTGTCGAGAAACTTCTCAAGACTCGCCTGGATTTTTTGTATGTCAAGCGCCATGGCTTCTCCCGCCAAAGGTGTTAAGTGTTCGGTACGACAACATTTATCGTGAGAGCAAAGGATTTCAGTTTTTGCTTGGCAACGTCCGTCTGAGCGGAACTGGTCAATTCTGTTTTTTCAAAATACTCCGAGGCTTCCAACTGTTGCATGTACTGAGCAATGGTTTCGTTATCCAGGGCAATGCCTTGCAACTGCAAGCGTCCGGCGGATTGTTGCAGTGAGTTCAACCACATGCGGCTTGTCGGAGTGCGTGAGGCCACTTCGTCGAGGACCCGTACCGTAACCTTGGCGCCGGCCTGAAGTGTTTTGATGGAATCCAGTTTTTGCTCGACCAGTTGTTTTTCTTTTTTCAGGGTTTCGATCTGTTTTATAATGGGCTGGTATGACTGCTTTTTTTTCTCAAGCGCAACCATGTCCTCCTTCAGATTGGAAATCTTTCCCGCCAGGGCAAGCCAGCCGACAACGAGGACGAGCAACACCAAGGTGAGGACGGCGGAAAATCCCAAAAGCTCTGTTTTCAGACGCGCTCTTTTTTTCAGTTGCCTGATCGGCAGGAGGTTGATGCGGATCATGGCTACACCTCCACCGGTCTTGTTGCCAGACCGGCAGCAAGGGTCATTTCCGGAGCAATATTTTTCAGATAGGAAGGATCAATAATCCTGCTATCCACCGCCGCTTGCTTGAAAGGATTGAAGATTTCAACCGGGATGTCCGTTTCTTTTTCAAAGAATTCGGTCAGGCCCTGTATTTTTGCGCCGCCACCGCTGAGGACGATTTTCGAGATCGTTTCGTCCGGATGGTTGGAATAATAAAAATCAATGGCGCGTTTTACCTCTGTCACCCACTGACTGCAGGTGTTCGCAAACAAAACTTCGAGTTCCGCCCGCTTCTCCTTGGCGTGAGTCTCTCCGGTCTTGAGGGCTTCGGCCTCTTCAAAACCGACGCCAAAAAGATTTTCAATCTGCTCGGTCAACTGCCGGCTGCCCAGGACAACATCGCGGGCCAGAATTGAAGCGCCATGGGAGATGATGTTGATGTTCATTTTCGAGGCGCCGATATCCACCAGGGCGACATTGTCCGTCATGCCGAAATTTGCCTCAAAGGCGTTTTCCAGAGCAAAGGCATCAACGTCAACGACCACCGGCTGGAGGCCGACTGCCCGAAGCATGTTGAGATATCCGTCGACCACGTCCCGTTTGGCGGCAACCAGCATGACATCCGTGCGGGACTCGGTGGCGGTGTTTGTTTTCAGATCCTGAAAATCCAGGTACACGTCTTCAATATCAAACGGGATGTATTGTTCAGCCTCTGATTCGATGTGTTTTTCAAGATCCTCTTCAGTCATCACCGCCAGATTTATTTTTTTGACGATGACGGAGTAGCCAGAAATGGAGATGGCGACTTTTTTGTTTTTGATTTTCAAGTTGTGGATCAAAGAGGAGATGACCTTGCCCACGGCCGCCGGATCCTGCAAGGCGCCGTCTTCAAGAGAGTCGGGGGGGAGCAGAGCGCTGCCCAGGGCCACGAGCTGATAGCCGTTGCCCGTTTCCGCCAGTTCACAGATCTTTACGGCATGGGAGCCAATGTCAAGACCGATGGAGAGAGTTTGCCTTTTGAGGAAAGGGATATGCAAGGATGGCAATTGTAATTTTTTGAAACCGGACTTGCCCATGAGCACCCCGTGACCAAGATTTGCTGGCTATGCACCTCCGCGAACCGGCATTCGGTTGCCGTGCGGAATACTTTCTAACTGCGCCTGGTGATTATAATTTTATCTACCCTGTTGCATTAGAGACACAAAAAAAACATGGTGTCAAGAATAAAGTAGGAGGTAGATCGTGGATTTTTCTCATAAAAATTGAGTAGTTGAATGGGAGAACAGGGAAGGGGATGGTTGGAAAAACGTAAAAATATCGATATGTTGTGTTTTTCATAAGTGGCTGCCACTACAGGTGGTTTTTGTTTGTGGAGAAAATTGGCCCTCCCGCGGGCTGAGAGCCAGAGAGTTTCTTCACCGGAAGCATTCAGCCCCTTGTATTTATTTCGGTCTTCGCTTATTTTGGGGAACCTTCCGGGCGATGATTCGCCGTTGCCCGGTTCTGGTATTCCAGGATGAACAGATTGCGAGACGAGGACCAAACGTGTTTAAAAAAATTCCTGTCAAAACCGTGGAAAAATCTGTTGTGCGTGAATATGCGGAGGCAATCATTATTGCCTTGCTGCTGGCATTTTTCATCAGAACTTTTGTGGTGCAGGCCTTCAAGATTCCTTCCGGCTCCATGATTCCGACTTTGTTGATTGGGGATCATATTCTGGTGAATAAATTCGGCTACGGCGTTAAAAATCCGCTGAACGGGGCTACCTGGTTCGCCGTGGACGTTCCCCAGCGGCATGATGTCATCGTTTTCAAGTATCCTGAAAATCCCTCTCAGGACTTCATCAAGCGAGTTGTGGCTGTCGCTGGCGATCGGATTGAAATTGTGGGCAAAAAGGTGTTCGTCAACGGAGAAACTTTTGTCGATCCAAACGCCGTGAATCTGGACCCCGAGGTTCTGCCTTCTCCGCGGGACAACATGGCGTCGGTAACCGTGCCGCCCGATTCCGTCTTTGTCATGGGCGACAACCGGGACAACAGCCACGACAGCCGGTTTTGGGGGTTTGTCGATCTCAAGGCCATTAGGGGCAAGGCCTTTATGTTGTACTGGTCATGGGACAGTGAAAATTTCACGGTGCGATGGAATCGGCTTGGCAAAATAATTCCTTAGGCGGTGGCGACATGATAACGCGCCGCCGCGTGGTTATGCGTTGTTTTCGGCATCAGCTCCGATAATGGCCATATTCGAGGCGCATCTTTCAAAAAAGTTCTGGACCATTGGCCCCTGTTTTTTTTATTCTGAATTGACGCGACGTTGCTCCTCCTATTGTGAGGCGGGATGTCTCCACCGGTTGTGTTGATATTTTCACGGAAAGAATCGCATGCACCCCGAGTACCGATTCAGCCACAAACATATCCTTGGGCTTGCCGATCTTTCTCCGGAAGATATTCAGGCTGTGTTGCAGACGGCGGAATCGTTCAAGGAAATATCTTCCCGGTCCATAAAAAAAGTCCCGACCCTGCGCGGCAAAACCATCATCAATTTTTTCTTCGAGCCAAGCACCCGGACCCGCCTTTCCTTTGAGGTTGCCGCAAAGCGCATGAGCGCGGACACCTTTAACATCTCCAATTCCGGCAGCAGCACGGTGAAAGGGGAAACCCTCATTGATACCGCGCGCAATCTCGCTGCCATGAATCCCGATTGTATTATTCTCCGGCATCCCAGTTCAGGGGCGGCCCGTTTGCTGGCCGATCATATCAACGCCTCCGTGATCAATGCCGGAGACGGAACCCACGAACATCCAAGCCAGGGACTGCTCGACTTGATGACGGTCCGGGAGGCCAAGGGCGGGATTGCGGGTTTGAAAATCGCCATTATCGGCGACATAGCCCATAGCCGGGTGGCGCATTCAAATATTATCGGTTTTTCCAAGATGGGTGCGACCGTAACGGTGAGCGGGCCGGCGACGCTGATCCCTCCAGGCATCGAGGATCTGGGCGCCCAGGTCAGCCGAACCGTTCTGGAGGCGGTTGATGGGGCGGATGTGATCATGGCTCTGCGGATCCAGAAAGAGCGCCAACAGGATCCGCTGTTTCCGACCTTGCGCGAGTATGCGAAATTTTTTGGCATCTCGCAAAAGGTGCTCGACGCAGCCAAGCCCGAGGCGATTATTATGCACCCCGGCCCGATAAACCGCGGAGTTGAGCTTGATCCCATGCTTGCCGATGGCAGCCGTTCGGTGATTCTGGAACAAGTAACCAACGGGGTGGCGGTGCGGATGGCTTTGATTTATCTGATAATGGGAGGCGATTAGCATGCCCGGAGGTATTCTGTTAAAAAATGGGCGCGTGATTGATCCGGCAAACGGAATCGATCAGCTCCGCGATGTGTTGATCGTCGATGGCAGGATACATGCGGTGGGCCAACCAGATTCCCTTTCCGGTTTCGGGCAGGACATCCTAGTCTATGACGTGACGGGCAAATGGGTGGTGCCGGGGCTGATCGACATGCATGTCCATTTGCGCGAACCAGGGCAGGAGTACAAGGAAACCATTGAAACCGGAACCCGCGCTGCCGCGGCCGGGGGGTTTACCGCTGTGGCCGCCATGCCGAACACCAAACCGGTCAATGACAATCAGGCCGTGACCCTGTTTATTCTGGCCAAGGCTGCGGAAGCGGGTCTTGCCAGGGTCTATCCGGTGGGGGCGATCAGCACAGGGAGCAACGGGGAGCATCTGGCCGAGTTCGGCGAACTCCGTCAGGCCGGGGCCGTTGCCGTAACCGACGATGGGTTGCCGGTGGGCAACAGCCAGCTCATGCGCCGTGCCCTTGAGTATGCCGGCAACCACGATCTGCTGGTTATTTCCCATGCCGAGGAGCTGTCGCTCAGTCACGGCGGCGCGATGAACGATGGCCCGCTGGCCACTCGGCTCGGCCTGCGAGGCATTCCGCATGTGGCCGAAGAGATCATGGTGTATCGCGATCTGGCCCTGGCTGAGTTCACCGGACGGCCCATCCATATCGCCCACGTCAGCACCCAGGAGTCGTTGGCTCTGATCCGGAGGGCCAAGGAAAAAGGGGTGGCTGTGAGCGCGGAAACAGCGCCGCATTATTTTACCCTCACCGAGAAAGCGGTGGAGGGGTATAACACTTTGGCGAAAATGAATCCTCCCCTGCGCACCGAGGCGGATGTCGCCGCGGTTCGGGAGGCTTTGCAGGACGGAACTCTCGATGCCATAGCCACGGATCATGCGCCGCATGGGGAATTGGACAAGGACCGGGAGTTTGATCTGGCGGCCAACGGGATCATTGGTCTGGAAACAGCGGTGCCGCTCACCTTGCAACTCGTGCGGGAGAAGCAGCTCGATGCCCGGAGGATGGTGGAGCTGCTTTCGGTGAATCCGGCCAGGATTCTCGGGGTGCCCGGCGGGACTCTTTCCGTGGGCGCGGTGGCGGATATCGCGGTGCTTGATCCGGAGAAAAGGTTTGTTTTTACCGAGGAGAGCATTCAGTCCAAGAGCAGGAATTCGCCGTTTCTTGGTCGGGAGCTCCAGGGAAAGGCGGTGTTGACCATCATGGCGGGCCAGATAACCTGGCAGGAAGCCTTCAGCTCTTGATGTCCAGCAGGCTGCCAAGCATCTCATCTTGGATTTGCACGGTTTTCAGGTTGGCCTGAAAAAATCGGCGGCTGAGCATCATGCTGGGCAGTTCTTCGCCCAACTCCACGTTTGATTTTTCAACCAGGGTTTCGCCTTGGGAAGTTTGTTCATACACCATGGGCCCGGGTGTTTGAATCTGTTGCACCACGGCCTCGACGCCCTGTGTTTCCTGTTCCTGCAACGTTACCCGTGTTTTTTTGTAGCCATCCGTATTGATGTTGGCCACATTATTGGCGTTTGATTCGATTTTTTTCTGGATGGCAGTCAGGCCGGAAAGTGCCGAATGGATGCCGGAAATCATGGGGTTGCCTCCTTGTGTCCTTGCGCAGAGTATCCCTTATCATATTTCCTTATCGGTCCGTTTGGCAAGCAGCTTTAATTTTGCAGGTGGCAATCGGACAGTTTTGCAGGTATATGTGAAAGGACTGTGGCTGCGCGCACCGCCTGTTCAGGGGACGAGAATTGCCGTCCATCGGCACCCCTTCGCTGCAACGATTTTTTTGATGATACGTGAGGGTTGCTATGCCTTTCTATACCGCCCAGGATGTGGCCCGGTTTTTTCTCAATCCGCTCTTCCCTGCATTTTTTATCGGTCTGGTTCTGTTGCTCAAGAAAGAGCGGACACGTTCCGGCCTTTTTTTTCTGCTGGTATATCTCTACGGAGTCAGCATTCCGTATCCTTCACAGGTTGTCATGGCCAGATGGTCGGTGGCGGATACAGTGGACCGGCACAGCAGGTATGATGCCGCCGTGGTGCTGGGAGGGATTGTTGATTACAACTGGTATGTGCTGCATGCGGCGGAGAATGAAAAAGAGATCTTCAAACAGGTTTCCGGCTACCAGCAACTGGGGCAGAGTTCCGCGCGGATACTGATGGGGGCCGCCACAGTAAAAAGCGGCCTGGCCGATACCTTGCTTCTCAGCGATGTGAGCATCAAGGGGGTGAACGAGACCGCAATTCTCCTCGATTTTTTGGAACGGCAGGGGATTGAACCCGAAAAGATCTCGGTCCACGGCAAGGTCTACAACACTCTGGCCGAGGCAAAAAGCGTCAAGGCGTATTGCGAGCGCAAGGGTGTCAAGCGGATTTTGCTCATTACCTCGGCCAACCACATGCGGCGGGCAGCGGCATTTTTCAGGAAGCAGGGGCTGAACCCGGACCTGCTGTCTGTTTCGCGGGACAACAGGCCCATAACCCGGGAAAGTTTCATCCCTTCCAGCGACGGCTTGGAGGATACCTACGGGATGCTCTATGAGCTTGTCGGCTACACCGCCTATTTGATCCAGGGCACGCTGTAAGGCCCTCCTAGGGCTTGTGGCCGTCTGTGGCCGCTTCTCAATCGCAAAATCCTCGCCGCAGCGCTGCTCCGTCCGTGGTTTTGCTCAATCGTCCCACCCAAATCCGTCTCAATCCCTGAAAAACTTTTTTACGGACAAGCTCCTATTCTTCCTCGCCGATTTTCTTGGTGTACCCGCATTCTTTGTTGGGGCAATGCAGTTGCAGGCCGCTTTTTTTCGTCTCCCGCTCAAGAAGGTAGCTGGATCCGCACTGCGGGCACGGCTCGCTGACCGGCCTGTCCCAGAGTGCGAACGTGCATTTTGGATAGCGGTTGCAACTGTAAAAGACCTTGCCGCGCTTGGAGATTTTCTGGATGAGTTCTCCGGTGCAGCCTGCTTCCGGACAGGGAACCCCGGTGGTGGTGGCGCGGATGTTCTTGCAGGCCGGATAGCCGGAACAGGCTAAAAATTTGCCATAGCGCCCATTCTTGAAAACCATGGGCTTGCCGCATTTTTCGCAGATCTCGCCTGATTCTGCCGGCTGCTCCCGCTCAACGGGCACGATCTTGCCCTCGTCGTTTCTGGTGAAATCCTGGGTGTGTTTGCACTCCGGATACTTCTCGCAGGCAAGAAATTCGCCGTTTTTCCCCCATTTGATCACCATTTTTCCGTCACAGAGCGGACAGGGCAGGTCGGTGGGGATGGCGGTTTTCTTGATCGATTTCATCTCCTCCTTGGCTGCGTCGAGGGTTTTGCTGAACGGACCGTAAAAATCCTGCAATACCTTGAGCCACTGGCTGTTGCCGGCTTCCACCTCATCGAGCTTTTCCTCCATGGAGGCGGTGAATTCTATGTCCAGAATATCGGGAAAATGGGCGACAAGCAGTTCGTTGACCAGCTTGCCCAGGTCGGTGGGCATGAATTTGCGCTGGACCAGCAGGGCGTATTCCTTCTCCTGGATGGTGGAAAGGATGGAGGCATAGGTGGAGGGGCGTCCCACCCCGTTTTCCTCCAGGGCCTTTACCAGGGTCGCTTCCGTGTACCGGGGAGGAGGCTGGGTAAAATGCTGTTTCGGCTCTATGCTCAGAAGAGAGACGGTATCGCCTTTTTTCAGATCCGGAAGGGTGGCGTTGTCGCCTTCCGCGCCATCCCCGGGAGAAGCGCTTTCGTCCACCGCCTCTTCGTACAGGGCCATGAACCCCTGAAAACGCATGATGGAGCCCACGGTTTTAAAAACAAAGTCGCGGGCCGCAGTCAGGGTGATGGTGGTTTGGTCATACTCGGCCGGGGCCATCTGGCAGGCGAGAAAGCGTTTCCAGATCAGGGAGTAGAGGGCCAGCATGTCTTTTTCCAGATAGGGCGCGAGTTTCTCCGGGGTGTTGCGCACGTCGGTGGGCCGGATGGCTTCGTGGGCGTCTTGGGCGGACTTGCTGGTTTTGAAGATGTTCGGTTTGGCAGGGAGGAACTGTTCCCCAAATGTTTCGGAGATATACCCCCGGGCCTCTTCCAATGCCTCGTTGCTGATCCGGGTGGAGTCGGTACGCATGTAAGTGATCAGGCCGGTGGGGCCTTCGGCGCCCAACTCGATGCCCTCATAGAGCCGCTGGGCCAGGGTCATGGTTTTTTTCGCGGAAAAGCGGAGCTTGCGGTTGGCGTCCATCTGCATGGTACTGGTGATGAAGGGCGGGCTCGGATTGCGTTTCTTTTTTTTCTTTTCCAGGCCCTCCACCAGAAAAGAAGCGTCCCGCACCGCGGCGACTATGGCCTGCGCCTCGGCGTCGGTGCCGATCTTGTTTTTCTTGAGGTCGATTTTTTTGCCATACGCCTGGTCGAGCTGGGCGATAAAGGGCGGCGGCGTTTTTCCTTCCAGGGTGGTGTGGATGGACCAGTATTCTTCGGAAACAAAGGCCTCGATGGCCTGTTCGCGCTCGCAGACCATGCGCACCGCGACGGACTGCACCCTGCCTGCGCTCAATCCCCGGCGGACCTTGTCCCAGAGCAGGGGGGAGATTTGGTAGCCCACCAACCGGTCCAAGATGCGGCGGGTCTGTTGGGCTTCAAAACGCTGCTGGTTGACCTCGCTTGCCTGGTCGATGGCGGCGAGGATGGCTTTTTTGGTGAGTTCATGGAAGAGAACCCGGTGGATGGGCTTGCGGGTGGATCGCAGAATTTCGGCGATATGGTGGGCAATGGCCTCCCCCTCGCGGTCCGGATCGGGGGCCAGGTATATCTTGTCCGCTTTTTCCGCCGCGCTTTTCAGGTCGCTGATGATTTTTCCCTTGCCCCGGATGGTGACGTATTGGGGGGCGAAATCATTGGCAATGTCAACGCCCAGGGTTGTAACCGGGAGATCGATGATATGGCCCACCGATGCCTTGACCGTAAAGTTTTTGCCGAGATATTTCTGCAAGGTTCTGGCTTTGGCTGGAGATTCAACAATGATAAGCGATTGTGACATGGTGTCCTGTGCGTTTTTGTTAAGGTGGCGCAGATGCGTCCCTTTCTCTAGGGGCCTTATACACTGGACGAATGTGGTTCCGCAAGCCTTTGGTACTGATTGCCCGGTAAAGATGCCACCAGACCCTGAAGTTCGAGGTGAAGGAGGATCTCGCTTATCCTGTGCGATGGCAGTTGCGCCGCCAGAATAATCTCTTCGATGTTTCGCGGGTATACCTCAAGCAGGGAAAAGACCTTGCCCTCTTCGGAGGGCAGTGGGGGGGCTTGCATCCTTGTTTGCTGAGGGGGGGCATGGGTGCGCAGGGCCAATTCTCCGGTAATATCGGCCGCGCTGTGCACGAGTTTGGCCCCTTCCTGGATCAGGCGGTGGCAGCCTTCGCTTTTTGGGGAATCGATCCTGCCGGGAATGGCAAAAACATCCCTCCCCTGTTCCAGCGCCTGGTGCGCGGTGATCAGGGTGCCGGACCGGTGGGCGGCTTCCACCACCACCACGCCCAGCGACAAACCGCTGATAATCCGATTCCGGGCGGGAAAGCGAAACCCTTCCGGCAGGGTTCCCAGGGGGGTCTCGCTGATGATCGCGCCGTGGGCGGCGATCTGCGTATGAAGCTTTTGGTTCTGGCTGGGATAGACGATGTCCAGGCCGCAGCCCATGACGGCGATGGTCTTGCCCCCTGCCGCCAGCGCCCCACGGTGGGCGGCGGTGTCGATCCCCAGGGCAAAGCCGCTGGTGATGACCAGGTCCAGGCGGGCCAGTTCCGTGGCCAGCCGCTCCGCCACTTGCAATCCGTACGAGGAGGCCGCCCGCGCCCCGACCAGGGCGATACCCGGGGCGCTGAGGAGTTGCGGATTTCCCAGGACATGGAGAATCACCGGCGGGTCGTTTATTTCCTTGAGTAGGGGAGGAAAGAGCGGATTGTCCCAGCAGAGCAGAGTGGTCCCTGCTTTTTTCGCCAGGCGCAGCTCTTTGTCCGCTGCGGCCGCGGCAATGCTCCTCTGGTCGCACAGCGCGGCAAGGGAGTCTTTGCGCAAAAAACCGCATTCCTCAAGCGCCCGGCGGCTGGCCGCGAGAATCTGCCGGGCGGAGCCGAATCGCTCGACAAGTTTCTTGAGGGTGGTTGGGCCGAGCCCCGGGGTAAAGGCGAGGGTGAGCCACTGGAGTCTGGTGTCCATGTCAGCAAGATCGCACAAAAAAGAAGGAGAATGTTTGCATTCCCGGCCGTGTCCGAAACCCAGGAGAAGGCAGTTTCGGGGTAATTGATTGTCAGGCGAAGACGCCAAAAAACAGGACCGCCGCTGCCGGATGTCCTGTTTTTTGGCCTCCGCGCCGGTTAATCGTTATAAAAGGCGAAGAGCAGATTGCGCCGGGTAGGGTGCTTGAGTTTTTTCAGCGCCTTGGCCTCTATCTGGCGGATCCGTTCCCTGGTGACGGCGAAGTTGTCGCCAACCTCCTCCAGGGTCAGGTCAACCGAAGTGTCGATGCCGAAACGCATGCGCAGGACCAGCTCTTCCCGCGGGGAGAGGGTGCGCAGGACGTTGCGGAGATTCTCCCGCAGGCTTTCCATGGCGGTTGCCTCGTCCGGCGAGAGGGAATCCACATCCTCGATGAAATCGGAAAGATAGCTGTCCTCGCTGCTGCCGATGGGGGTGTCCAGGGACAGAGGCTCCTTGGCGATCTTCAGGATGTTCTTGACTTTGCTCAGGTCGATATCGAGCCGTTCGGCCATTTCCTCGGGGGTGGGTTCCCTCCCGGTTTCCCGCAGGAAATCCTTGGCGCCCTTGAGGAGGCGGTTAATGGTGTCGATCATGTGCACGGGGATGCGGATGGTGCGGCCCTGGTCGGCAATGGCCCGGGTGATGGCCTGTCTGATCCACCAGGTGGCATAGGTGCTGAATTTGTAGCCCCTCCGGTATTCGAATTTTTCCACGGCCTTCATCAACCCGATGTTGCCTTCCTGGATCAGGTCGAGCAGTTGCAGCCCCCGGTTGGCGTATTTTTTCGCCACGCTGACCACGAGGCGCAGATTGGCCTGCACCAAGGCGTTTTTTGACTCGCGGCTGGCTTTTTCGCCGGCGGTGATTTCGGCCAGCAAGACAACCAGCGATTCATGGTCGATGCCATGGGTTTTGATGCATCCCTGCAAAAAGAGGGGATACTTGACTGTATCTTCCCTGATTTGGGCTGGCGGGGAAAGCTTGCCCTCTTGTTTGCGCAGCCGGGCGATGATGGCGGAGAGATGCTTGGCGCTCAAGCGGTCGTGCTCGAAAAGTCTGGCGATCGCCTTGGTGTTGCGTTTTATGCGGATCCTGATCTTCTGGGCTTCGCTCTTGGTTGTCGCGGGGTCAAGCAGATCGAGGCGGAAGGCCGAAAGTTCTTCGTTGAGCCGGTGCGCCTCGCTGATCTGCCAGAGGAAACGCTCCTTTTTTTCTTCATTGACCTGATTGTTTGTTTCATCCAGGCCGCGCAGGATATCGGCGATGCTCCGTTTCCCGGCCAGCATCTTGTCCGCCACCTCGCGCAGGTATTCAACGGCCAGCGGCGTGGTCAGGAGGGTATCTTGGATCAGTTTTTCCCCGTCTTCGATCTTCTTGGCGATCTCGGTTTCCGCCTCCGAGGAAAGCAGGCCGACCGAACCCATTTCCTGGAGATATGCCTTGACCGGATCCAGTTGGTTGCCGGAAAGATCGCGGGCCTTGGTGATCAGCCCTTCGCCGGGGCTGTCATCCTCCTGTTCCACCGGATGCAGGCTTTCTTCCAAATCGGCCTCGGTGTCCAGGTCCAGATCAAAAATGGCGGTCAGATTATTCGGGCGTTCAACCGACCAGCCGCTTTCCTCTTCCTCTCCACTTTCAAGCAAAACTTCGTCTGCCAGCAGGACGCTTGCCATTTCCTTGGCCGCGGTGATCCCTGGTTGTTTGGTTGCTTTCTCATGCCTCGCCATAGCTTTTTCACCCTCCTAAGTTAATTCGCCCCACCTCTTTAACTTATACAAAAGCTGTCGAAAACGAGTACGAGCCCTATGAATGCAGGGCCTCGTCCATCTGGATTTTTTGGGTCATCAGCTCCATCAGGAGCTGTTCATTCCGGGCGTGCTGGGCTTCGCGTATCTGCTTCATGAGCCGTTCCTTTTTTGCCTTCAGGCTGGTTGAGGAGAGCCAGTGCAACATTTCCCGGGCCATCTGCTCCCGCATCTCTTCGGCATGCGAGGGCGTGGAGATGAGCAGGCGGGAGATAAAAGCCCGTTCCGGGCCGGTGGCAAGTTCGAGGAGCTGTTCCGGCCCGCCGGAGAGATCCGGCTGCCTCTTGAGCAGATGGAGAATGGCCAGGCCGAACTGGTTCATGATGATCGCTTCGAGCCCGGCCGCCAAAAAGGCGGGGAGATATTCCGGGTAGGCCACCAGGAATTCAAGGAGCTGGCGCTGCTTCATGGGAAGGAGGGCTTCGTCCTTCCCATGCGCGGCTGCGGGTTTTGCTGCCTGGGTGCCGGTTGTCTGGGGGAGAATGACCCCGGCAAGGAGCTGCTGCGGGGTGAGGTCCAGTTTTTTGGCGAAATGCGAGACGAAAAGGGTGCGCTGGAGATGTTGATCGCCTATGGCCTTGATCAGCTCCTGCAATTCCGCAACGATTTTTGCCTTGCCCGCCACGCTCGAGCCGTATTGGGCGACGAGCTTGTCAAAAACAAATTCCGGCAGGGGCATGGCGTTTTTCAGGTGTTTGTGCAGCCCCTCCCGGCCGAACTCCCGGACAAAGGTGTCCGGATCATGGGTTTCGGGCAGCACGGCTATTCTGGCCGTGACCTGTTCGCTCAAAAACAGCGGGACCGAGCGCATGGCGGCCTTGAGTCCGGCCTGGTCGCCGTCAAACAGCAGAATCACTTCATCGGTGTAGCCCTTGAGCGAGCGGACATGGGGTTGGGTCAGAGCGGTGCCCAGGGGGGCGACCACGTTGCGCACTCCGTGCACGGCCAGGGACAGCAGATCGAAGTTGCCTTCAACCACCAGGCAGTTTTTGGCCTGGCGGATGTGTTCCCGGTTCTGGTAGAGGCCGAAGAGGGTCCGGCTTTTGTCAAACACCGGGGATTCCGGCGAGTTCATGTACTTGGGCTGGCCATCGTCCAGGATGCGGCCGCCAAAGGCGACGATCCTGCCGGTCAGGCCGACGATGGGAAACATGATCCGGTTGCGGAAACGGTCATAAAAGCCGGACTTTTCCCGGGGCACGATCAGGCCCGCCTCCTTGGCCGCCTCAAGGGAGATATTCTGCTTGGGCAGGGTGTTGACGAGAAAATTCCAACTGTCCGGGGCAAAGCCCAGGCGGAATTCCTTGGTGATTTCTTCGGGGATGCCGCGTTTGTTAAGATACTCGCGGGCCTTTTGCGCGACCGGATCGGAAAGCAGGAGCTGATGAAAGAGCTCGGCGGCCTTTTCATTGGCGCCCTGCAACGCCTCGCGCTTTTGGGCTTTTTCCAGCTCCTGCGGATTCAACGGTTTTTCCGGCAGGGGGATCTGATATCTGCGGGCCAGCTCTTTCAGCGCTTCGACAAAGCTCAGGCGGTGGAAGTTCATCATGAAGCTGAAGACGTCGCCCCCCTCGCCGCAACCAAAGCAGTGGTAGGTTTTGCGCTCCGGGTTGACGGTGAAGGATGGTGTTTTTTCGGAATGAAAAGGGCAAAGCCCCTTGAGGTTGGTGCCTGCGCGCTTGAGGGAGACATGCTCGCCGATGATCTCGGCGATGTCCACGGCGTCCTTGATGAGCTGGACGGTATCTTCTCCCTGATTCACAGCCATACCGTCAAAAAGACTCCTCAGAGCAAAAGGAAAGGTACACGATCGAAAATAACTGGGGTATGATACTGCCCATCTTTCTCTGTAATCCATATGAGGGGGGTGTCAAGCAAAAAACGTAGAAAAGTCAACTTTTTAGGTTGTTTTTGGCGTAAAGATTTTATTAAATAATTAAACCGTTGAGAACTTTTTCCGGCGCATGGGCCGGTGTTTTTCAGGAGAATAGTGCCGTATGAAGAACCGTTATGATGAAAAAGAGGCCCAGGCCTTTGTGGGCGCCTATCCCAACTGCCCACGGGAACTCGCCCTCCGGGTGTATACCTCGCGGCTGCTCGGCGCGGAAGAGGATCTTGTGCTGCACGGCGGCGGCAATACCTCGGTGAAGTGCTTTATCACCAACCTGGTGGGGGAAGCTCAGGAGATCCTCTATATCAAGGGAAGCGGCTGGGATCTTGGGGTCATCGCGCCCCAGGGTTTTCCCGGCCTGGATCTCGTCTATCTGCGTAAACTGCGGCAGGTCGGGAACTTGAGCGATGCCGAGATGGTCAACCAGTTCCGCACCCATCTTCTGGATGCCGGTTCGCCCAATCCCTCCATCGAAACCCTGGTGCATGCCTTTCTGCCGCAGCGGTTCATCGATCATACCCATGCCGACGCCATTGTCACCCTGACCAACCGGGACGAGGCGGAACACCATCTGCACGCGGCTCTGGGCGACAATATAGGCATTCTGCCCTTCATCATGCCGGGTATGCCCCTGGCCTTGGCCATGGCCGAACTCTATGAGCGCAACCCCGGCATAGACTGCATCATCCTGAAAAACCACGGTATCTTTACCTTTGGCGAGGATGCGAAAACCGCCTATGACCGCATGATCGATTATGTGAGCCGGGCCGAAACGTATCTTGCCACGCGCGCCGCCGGGGAAACCGCACGCCCGGTTGTCGATCCGGGGCTGGTGCAGCCCTCGGTGGTGCTGCCCATCCTGCGGGGGGGATTGAGTTTTGTCGAGGAATCCGGCCGTCGCCGCACCATGCAACTGGCGGTCCGGCGGAATCAGGAGATCCTCGCCGCCCTTGCCCGGTCGGACGCCAAGGAGCTTTTCACGGGCGGAGTACTCACCCCGGACCATGTGATCCGCACCAAAAATTACCCCCTGTGGCTTGAGGCGGCTGGTCTGGATGAGGAAGAAACCATGGCTGCGGTGCGGAACGGTCTTGCCCGGTACCAAGAGGAGTATGACCGGTATTTCGCAGTCCAGACGGAAGCGAAACGGGTTGCCCGCACCAAGCTGGACTCCCTGCCGCGGATAGTGCTGGTGCCAGGGTTGGGGGTAATAGCCGCCGGGTTCACCGGGAAGGATGCCGGGATCGCAGCGGATATCGCCGAGCACACCATCGCGGCCAAGCTGCTGGGCGCATCCCTCGGCCCCTACCGCGAACTCGGGCAGGATGCAATCTTCGACATGGAATACTGGGGTCTGGAGCAAGCCAAGCTGGGCAAGACAAAGCCAAGGCCCCTTGAAGGCAGAACCGCGCTGGTCACCGGCGGGGGCGGGGCCATCGCCATGGGCATCGGCCGCAAGCTTCTGGAGGCTGGCGCACGGGTCTTCATGACCGATATCAACCAGGAGCGGTTGGAAACCGTCTGCCATAATCTGGCCGATACCTTTGGCAGCCGGATGGTTTCTCCCTTGCTCATGGACGTGACCAGCGAAGAAGCGGTGCAACTCGGCCTGGAGCGGTTGGTTTTGGAATGCGGCGGCTTGGATATTCTGGTGCCCAACGCGGGCATCGCCCATGTGGCAAAGCTTGAGAGCTTAAGCGAAGCGGCCTTCCGGCAGGTGATGGATGTCAACTGCGTGGGGGTGTTCCAGGTGATCAAGGGGGCGATCCCGATTTTCAAGCGTCAGGGGACCGGCGGCTCCATCGTGATCAACAGCTCGAAAAACGTCTTTGCTCCGGGGGCATCCTTTGGCGCCTACAGCGCTTCCAAGGCTGGAGCGCACCAGTTGGGCAAGATTGCCGCCCTGGAGCTGGCCGAGTCCGGGGTGCGGGTCAACATGATCAATGCCGATGCGATCTTCGATGACGCTGGCGTTTCCTCCGGGCTCTGGGATGTGGTGGGGCCCGAGCGGATGCGCTCCCGCAACCTCGATCCGGAAGGACTCAAGGACTATTACCGCCAGCGCAATCTCCTGAAAACCACGGTGCATGCCGACCATGTCGGCAACGCGGTGGTTTTTTTCGCCAGCGAGCAGACCCCCACCACCGGCGCCACCCTGCCGGTGGATGGCGGGATCATGGCCGCTTTCCCGCGTTAAGAAAAGACAGAGCTGGAAAAGCCTTGGGCCTTGGTGTATCCTTGGCCCAAGGATACCTGAAAAAAATGAAGATTCAAGGAGGCTGTGTTCCATGGCGGAAATAAAGAGCACCATGGATATGGTGATGGAGCGGGCGGCGCGGATGGCTGCCGGAGCAGGGGACAGCGATTATCTCGGCGAGGAGCGGCTCAAGGAGGGCATGCGTCTCGGCGCCGCCTACATGCGCGGGGAAGCGGGGCTGGCAGAAAGGCTTGCCGCTCTGCCGCCGGAGGAATCGGGGGTGGTGCGGAAAGGGGCGGTGCAGTCCCTGCTGCGCAATATCTTCCTGGCCCGGGAGCTGGAGAAGCAGGCCTTGGCGGATAAAGCCATGCAGGGCCTGGTTGAAGTCGGCCAGGGCGATGGCCAGTTGCTCCAGATATTGGGAGAGATGAAAAAGATTCTCGATGGCTACCGGCAGCATGGCGAGCAGCTCAAGGAACAGCTTGAAGCGCAATTCACCCAGCAGATGGCCATGATGGAGCAGAATCTGGCCAAGCAGACCGGCATGGCCATGAAGCTGCAACCCTCCCAGCACCCCAAGTTTCAGGAGGAATGGGTCCGGATTCAAGGCCAGCTCAACGACCAGTACGGCAAGGCCCTGCAGCAACTGAAGGATCTGGTGGAACGCCATCTGGTGATGGAGGTTGCCCCATAGCCTGGGGCGACAGTTTCAGGCAAGGAGGGAATATGGAAGCAGAAATCTGGCTCGACGTGGAAGAGGCCGATCCCAAGGATCTGCCCGAGGTTGAAAAAAGGTTCAAGGATTGGTATGCGGCCGGGGCGGAGGCGCGCTACAACAAGCCTTGCTTTGGGTTCCTTACGGTGCTCGATAAGCCGTACCGCTATCAGGTGGATTTCGGGCAGGCTGATCTCACCCAATCCATTCAGGGGTTGCACGGCAAGCTCTACCGGTTCGGGGTCAAGGTTTTTGTCCATTTCATGCATTGATTCCATGCCGAGCAAGGGAGTCCTTGACCGGATCAGGCGCAGCCTCAAGCGGCGCCAGCTCGACGGCATCCTCGTTACCCAGCCGGAAAACCGCAGGTATCTCAGCGGCTATACGGCCAGGGACCATGCGATCAACGAAAGCGCGGGCGTCCTGCTCATCCCCTGCGAGGGCGAACCCTACCTGCTCACCGACTCCCGGTTTTACCTGCAGGCGGAGCAGGAGGCCACGGGTTTTCGGGTCAAGCTCTACCCACGGGGGCTGTTTCCCCTGTTGCGCTTACTGCTCAAGAGGCTGCGCATCACACGGCTGGCCTTTGAGAGCCATTATTTCCTGCATTCCACCTCCCTGAGCCTGGCGAAGCTGGCGGAGAGTCTCACGGTGGAGCTGACGCCGCTCACCGGGTTTGTCGAGGAGTTGCGGCTGGCAAAGGATGCGGCGGAGCTGGCCAGGATCGAACGGGCGGTGCTGCTCAACGAAGCGGTGTTTCAGGATATCTACCCCACCCTGCGGCCCGGCCGGACCGAGAAAGAGGTGGCGCACGCCATCGAAAACGTCATGCGGCTCAAGGGCGCGGAACGGCCGAGTTTCGAAACCATCGTGGCAGGCGGGCCAAACGCGGCCCTGCCCCACGCGACTCCCTCCGACCGGCCGTTGGCTGCGGGGGAAACCATTGTCATCGACATGGGGTTGGTGCTGGACGGCTACTGTTCGGACATGACCCGCACCGTGGTGCTGGGCGCGCCGGACGACAAAACCGTGGCGCTCTTCCGCCTGGTGCGCAAGGCGCAACTGGCCGGGCTGAACAGCCTGCGCGCCGGGATCAGCGGCATGGCGGTGGACAAGATCGCCCGCGGGGTGATCGAGCGGGCGGGTTTGGGCGAGCGGTTCGGCCACGGCCTGGGTCACGGGGTGGGGTTGAACGTGCACGAAGGCCCCTCGCTCAACTACCGGAACCGCAAGCCCCTTGGGGTCGGCATGGTGGTCACGGTGGAGCCGGGGGTGTATATCCCGGGCTGGGGCGGGATCCGGTTGGAAAACATGGCGGTGATTGAAGAAGACGGGTGTAGGGTGTTGAATAAAGACACCACCTTTTTGGATCAGTAAAGCCGTCACCCCGGCGGAGGCCGGGGTCCAGATTTGACCGATTTTCCATAAAATACTGGATTCCGGCTTGCGCCGGAATGACGGCAATCTTTCATTACTTTTCAGGAAATTCATCATGCGAAACGATCAACGGGCCGCGGATGCGCTGCGGCCGGTCACTATTGAAAAGGGCTTCCAGCCCCAGGCTTATGCCTCGCTGCTCATCACCATGGGCGGCACCCAGGTTGCCTGCGCCGTCACCCTGGAGACCAGCGTTCCTCCGTTTTTGCGGGGAACCGGCCAGGGCTGGATTACGGCGGAGTACGGCATGCTGCCCTGCTCGACCAACAGCCGCATGGCCCGTGAGGCGGCCAAGGGCAGGTCCGGCCGCACCTTCGAGATTCAGCGGCTCTTGGGCCGTTCGCTCAGGACCATGGTTGACCTCAGCCGCCTGGGCGAGGTGACTCTCCGGGTGGACTGCGATGTGCTCAAGGCCGACGGCGGCACCCGGACCGCCTCCATCACCGGCGCGGCCATTGCCCTGCGGGATGCCCTTGACCGCATGCTGCGCGAGGGGGTTCTCGCCACCCCGGTGGAGATCCTTCCTGTGGCCGCCGTCAGCGTGGGCATGGTGGACGGAGAACCTCTGCTCGATCTCAATTATGCCGAGGATTCCACCGCCGAGGTGGATGCGAATTTTGTCATGACCGGGGATGGCCGCTGGGTGGAGGCCCAAAGCACTGCCGAAGGCGCCCCCTTCAGCCCCGAGGATTTCAACCGGATGGCAGCCCTGGCCCGCAAGGGCATCGATGAGTTGTTCACCCTGTGGGCTCTGTGATGACCGGCTCGCCCTATACCCTGCATCGCCTGTCCAGCGACTGCGCGGCCCGCCGCGGCGAGGTGCGCACCCTGCACGGCACGGTGCAGACCCCGGTCTTCATGCCGGTGGGCACCCAGGCCACGGTCAAGGGCGTGACCCCGGAAAACCTCAAAGAGCTGGGCGCCCAGATCATCCTCGGCAACACCTACCATCTCTACATCCGGCCCGGCCATGAGCTGATCCGTTCCTTCGGCGGCTTGCATGCATTCATGCACTGGGACCGGCCGATCCTCACCGACAGCGGCGGGTTCCAGATCTTCAGCCTCAAGGAGCTCACCAAGATCACCGAGGAGGGCGCCCGGTTCAAGTCGCATCTCGACGGCGGCACCCTCTTCTTGAGCCCCGAGGATGCCGTGGCTGTGCAGGAGGCGCTGGGCAGCGACATCATGATGTGCCTGGACACCTGCATCCCCTACCCGGCCACCCGCGAGGAGGCCATCGCCTCCACCGATCTCACCGGTCGCTGGGCTAAACGGTCCCGCGCCGCCCATAAAGAACGGGGGCAGTTGTTGTTCGGCATCATCCAGGGCGGCATGTACCCCGATCTGAGGGCCAAGGCGGTGGAGGAGCTGGTCGAAATCGGCTTTGATGGCTATGCCTTGGGCGGCTTGAGCGTGGGCGAACCCGCCGAGCTGATGATGGAGATCACCGAACAGATCGCCGCCCTGATGCCTGCCGATTATCCCCGCTACCTCATGGGGGTCGGCACCCCGGAGAACCTGGTGGAGGCGGTCTATCGCGGCATCGACATGTTCGACTGCGTCATGCCCACGCGAAACGCGAGAAACGGAATGCTCTTTACTTCAAGCGGCAGGCTTGTTATAAAAAACGCTCGCCATCAGAATGACCAGAGGCCCGTGGATGAGGAGTGCGGCTGCTACACCTGCCGCAATTATTCCCGCGCCTATCTGCGGCATCTCTTTATGGCCAGGGAGATTCTTTCCTCGCAGTTGAACACCATCCACAACCTGCATTACTATGTGGGGCTCATGGCCCGGATCCGCAAGGCCATTGAAGAGGATCGTTTCGGCCAGTTCCGCCGGGATTTTTACGCCAAGCGGACAGTAGAATAATTAGGGTGCAGGCGGATCACGGCCTGTCGGGAAAATTTAAACTGAATCGGAGGGGTTTATGGTTGATGTAGCGTATGCCGCGGATGCCGCGGCTGGTGCAGGTGGACCGGGAGGTTTGATGAGCTTTCTGCCGCTGGTGTTGATCTTTGTCGTGTTTTATTTTCTCCTGATCCGGCCGCAGCAGAAAAAGGCCAAGGAGCATCAGGAGTTCATCGCCAACCTCAAGAAGGGCGACGAGGTTCTGACCAGCGGCGGCCTTCAGGGCAAGATCACCGGGTTGACCGACCGGGTGGCGACCCTTGAGATTGCCGAGAATGTGCGGGTGAAAATTGCCCGCCCCTATATTCTGGGCTCGGTTGCGGGCGCGGAAGGCGGGGATGGGAAAGAGGGTGCGGCCTGCGCCATCGGCGGTGGCGGCAAAGGGTGTTGAGGCTGAGTGAGCCCTTCACCGGGAGTGAAGCGAAATGAAAATGTCGGCCTGTCTGGGTTTTCCAGGCAGGCCTTTTTTTGGTGCGTGCTGGCGCGGGATCCCCTTTAGGCGCCCCGCAGTTGAAAAATGGCCGCGAGATAGGCCACATAGAGCGCCAGAAGCAAGACACCCCGTCTTTTTTCAATGAAGCCTGTGCGCGGAGGATACGTGACCGCCAAGGCCGCGAGGCCAAACACCAGCGCAATAGCGATTTCGCGCCAGGCAACGGTTATGGGGTGGAGAACGGCCGCGACGGCGATGATGAAAAGGCCGTTGAAGATATTGCTGCCAAGAATTGTTCCCAGGCCGACTTCGTCGTGTCCGCGCAGCGTGGCGATTATTGTTGTCGCGAGTTCGGGCACGGAGGTGCCAATCGCCACAATGGTTGCCCCGACAATGAATTCATCTACGCCAAAGGCAATGGCGATGCCTTTGGCTCCCCCCACAATGAAATTTCCGGCTGCGACAAGAAGGGCAAGGCCGGCGACGCACGAAAGAACAACCAGCCATCCTCGATGTTCGCCAAGAATTTTATCCGCAGCGCTTCGTTGCTTTCGTGCTTCGATGATCGCAGCCACAAGCCAAGCGCAAAACATGCCCAGCATCAGCAAACCGTCGAGCCGGGACAACTCGCCATCCAGAAACAGCGCCCCCGTGATTATGGGAATCAGTATCCCCACTGGGAAATCCCGTTTTACGCTGTCGCGGGGAGTGTGGATTCCGGAAATCAGCAAGGCAAGACCGAGAATCAGAGCAACATTGACGACATTGCTGCCAAGGGCGTCGCCGAGAGAGATTTGGGGTTTTCCCGCCAGGGCCGAATTTATGGCGACTGACAATTCCGGGCTGGAAGTGGCGAAAGCGGCAACGGTTGCGCCGATAATGCCCGGCCTCACCCGGACCCAATGAGCCAGGCCGACCGCGCCCCGAACAAAAAGTTCTCCGCCGAGGCCGGCGC
This sequence comes from uncultured Desulfurivibrio sp., assembly GCA_964588325.1. Lineage (GTDB taxonomy): Bacteria > Desulfobacterota > Desulfobulbia > Desulfobulbales > Desulfurivibrionaceae > Thiovibrio. The sequence continues at coordinate 84,813 of CAZPOR010000005.1, read as the reverse complement.
AGGCAACACCGAAAAGCAAAAGAGTATAATCGTTCATTGCAACCCGAGTTGATTCAGTAATCCGACAATGAAAAAAACAGGGGCAGCCCTGCCTGAGGTGTCATGGCCGGCCCGGCCAGTCCAGAAAAGGATACCCCCTGTTTCTCCCCTCATTCCCGCTGGTGGCCCAGGTCATGGTGCACCGTTTTGAGGCAGCGGTCCATTACCACCACCAACCCCGCCGCCCGCGCGGTCCGGGCCGATTCGTCGTGGATTACCCCTTCCTGCATCCAAATTGCCTTGGCGCCGATGGCAATGGCCTCGGCCACAATGGGGGGCACATCCTCGGAGCGGCGGAAGATATCCACGATATCCACCGGAACGGGGATTGAGGCGAGGTCGGGGTAGCAGTCCAGGCCGAGGATTTTTTCCTGGCCTGGGTTGACCGGGATCACGGTATAGCCGGCCTCGATCAGGTAGCGGGCCACCATGTTGCTGGGGCGTGTTTCCTTGGGGGAGAGACCGACCAGGGCAATGGTTCTGGCCGTGGTCAGCAGCGTGTGCATGGCCGGGAGATCATCAAGGAACATAGGGGGCTCGCGTTATGGTTGTATGGTCTGCAAATCTGCATGATAAAGCGGGAAAAAGATATTATATTGTTTTTTTTCAGGAGGCATAGTTAAAAAAACAAAAGAAAGAGGCAGGACATGTGTCAGATGCGCGTTGTTCTTGTGCAGGATGGCAACGAGGCGGTGGTGGCGGAAAGCGCCTCGCAGCTTGAGGTTGGTGAGGATGGCATCCGGATCAGCACCCTGTTTGAGGAGCCGCAATTCATCCCTGGCGCCGTAGTCCGGGCCATTGATTTTTTAAACGGCCGGGTAACCGTGATGCAAAAAGGAGAAAAGGCCTAGATGGACCAGAAAACCACGATGGAAAAGCTGCAGATTCTTCTGCCCCACTGGATTGAGCATAACCACAACCATGAGACCGAGTTTAAAAAATGGGTGGATCTGGCCCGGGCCGAGGGCCAGGGAGCGCTGGCGGAGCTGTTGGATAAGGCCGTGGCCAGCATGGCGGAAACCGATACCCTTCTGAAAAAGGTGCTGGCGGAGATCGGCGGTCCAAGCGAAGGCGGTCATCACCACGGACACCACCATCATCATTACGATTGAGATCTTCGGAAAAGGTGTCACCCCGGCGGAGGCCGGGGTCCAAGGGTGCCTCATCTTTCCGAAGCAACTTGATCGGAGTCTTGCTCCGCGCGCGCACCTCCGGCCTCCGCCGGAATGACGGCAACAGTGTGCAGTTGGAGTTTTGCAGGAGGTCGATGGAGCCTCATTTCTCGAAGGAGCGCAATCCCGCAATGGTATGGTGCGTCGGCGATTCCAGGGTGGCTGCCACCGTGACCAGCCAGAATTCTTCCGGGCTTGCCTCGATCTGCTTGCGCAGGCTGTCTCCCAGCCAGTGGGAATCTTCGGGCAGATTGTAAAACTGGCTGTCGATGCCAAAAAACCCGTCGAGCAGATGGGCCATGGTATGGAAGATATTGCTCTGAAACCCCTGCGGCATGGCGGGCAGGTCGCTGAAATCCTTGGTGCCCGCAGCCCGTAATTCCCCAAGCAATTGTCTCAGCACCCGGTGGTTGTCGGCCAGACCCTGTTCCAGCCGGGGCCAGAAGCGGGGGTCCGCGCCGGAGCAGGACTCTGCCGCCACAACCCGCACCGCGTCGTAGTGCACCAGGGTGGTGCGGTCGAGAAAGCGCAGGACATGGCCGGAGCTTTTTTCACGGTCCGGCTCCATGGCCAGGATGGTGTGGGTCACTTCCAGTTTCATTTTCCCCTTTTTCCCCCCTCGGCCAGGATCGGCAGCCGGGTGATCTCCATGAAGCTGCTCACATGGTATTCCGCGGGCAGGTTCGGGTTTTTGAAGGCGATGAGCCGCATGCCCAGGGCGGCGGTATGCTCCCGGTCCACTTGAGAGTCGCCGATGTACACCGCCTCGTCCACCGTGAAGCCGAAATGGGTAAGGATCTGATGCAGCGCTTCCGGATGCGGCTTGGGGTGGGCCACGTCAAAGGCGGTGACCACTTTGTCGAAGAGGTCGTCCAGGCGAAACATCTCGAGCACCGAGCGCATGGTGGAGGTGCGGTTGGTGCTGATCGCGGTTTTGTAACCGGGCCGGAGGAAATCGAGAAACTCCGGAAGATCCGGCTCCATGATCATGTGCTGCAGAAAGGGGGTGTAGTTAAGCCCCTTGCGAAAGGTTTCCGCCGCGTCCAAGTCATTGGGATATTTGCGAAAGATGTGGCGAACCGAATCCATGACATGGTGCATGTGCACATACTCGAGCTCCTCCGCATCCATGGGCGGGTGGCCGAATTTTTCCAGCATATGATTATAGTACACTCTGTTGGCGTTTTTGGAGTCGAACATCACGCCGTCACAGTCAAAGATCACCAGTTTCAAAGCAGCCATTGCGAAGAATCCTTGTCATCTTGCCGGCTCCGCGCTATGTAAATCCTTTATCGAAAAGGCAGCGTTCGAACGAAGCAAGGGGTATGGAAAGCAGTTGATGGAGATGGTTGCGGCTGCCTCCTCTTTACTGAACATTGCCGGGTGCTGTCAAGCTGTTAACCTGGAATCACCGCTACCCAACGTCCTTGATTCCATATGATCGCAAGGGGATTGCCATGAAATACAGCACCGATTTTCTCGTGATTGGCAGCGGCATCTCCGGGCTTTCCTTTGCCATCAAGGCCGCGCGGTTAGGATCGGTGACCATCGTCACCAAGAAGGCCAAGGTGGACACCGCCACCAATCTGGCCCAGGGCGGGATCGCCGCAGTGCTCTCGCCGGAGGATTCTTTTGCCCTGCACATCGAGGACACCCTGCGCTCCGGGGCCGGGCTGTGCCACGAGGACATCGTCCGGTTGGTGGTGGAGACCGGACCTGCGCGGATCGAGGAGCTGATCCGCCTCGGGGTCCGGTTCCAGAGCGAGGCGGGCGACCCCAGCCACCTCGACCTGGGCAAGGAGGGGGGGCACTCGGCCCGCCGCATCGCCCATGCCATGGATCTCACCGGCCGCAAGATCGAAGAGGGCCTCCTGGCCCAGGTGGCGGCCAACCCCAGGATCACGGTGCTGGAGAATCATCTCGCCGTGGATCTCTTGGTCAGCTCCAAGACCGGCACCCCGTATCAGCCCCACGACAGCTTCAGCGACCAGTGCCTGGGCGCTTACGTTTTTGACCGGGAAACCGGGCGGATCGACACCTGGCAGGCCAAGGTGACGGTGCTCTGCACCGGCGGCACCGGCAAGGTGTATCTCTACACCACCAACCCCGACATCGCCACCGGCGACGGCATTGCCATGGCCTACCGGGCCGGAGCCAGGGTCGGAAACCTGGAGTTCGTCCAGTTCCATCCCACCTGCCTCTATCACCCCCAGGTGAAGAACTTCCTGATCTCCGAAGCGGTGCGCGGCGAGGGCGGCAGGCTCATCGACCAGCGTGGCCACGCCTTCATGCACAAGTATGACAGCCGCGGCGATCTGGCTACCCGCGACACGGTGGCCCGCGCCATTGACAGCGAGATGAAGGCCAGCGGCGATGATTGCGTCTATCTGGACATCACCCACCAGCCTGCGGAGTTTCTTAAAAACAGGTTTCCGACCATTTACCAGAAATGCCTTTCCCTGGGCATCGACATGACCACGACGCCCATTCCGGTGGTGCCCGCGGCCCACTACATGTGCGGCGGGGTGGTCACGGATCAGTGGGGCAGGAGCAACATCGAAAATCTGTTCGCCTTTGGCGAAACCGCCTGCACCGGCTTGCACGGCGGCAACCGGCTGGCCAGCAACTCGTTGCTGGAGGCGGTGGTTTTTGCCCATCAGGCTTTTCTTGAGTGCGAACGGGAATGGCCTATCCTGCGCGAGGCCGCGCTGCCCGAGGTGGCGGAATGGTCAGCCGGATCGGCCCAGCGTATCGAGGAAAATGTTCTGGTCAGCCATAACTGGGACCAAATTCGCCGCTTGATGTGGAACTATGTCGGCATTGTCCGCACCGAGAAGCGTCTTGCCCTGGTGCGGGAACGGCTCCGGGCCATCGTCAGCGAGGTGAATCAGCATTACCGCGACTACATCCTGACCCCGGACCTCATCGAGCTGCGCAACATCGCCCAGGTTGCCGAGCTCATCGTGCGCTGCGCCTGCATCCGCAAGGAATCCCGCGGCCTGCACTATCTGGTGGATTTCCCCCAGCCAGACGATGTCCACTGGAAAAAGGACACCATCATCGGCCGCCTGGATGGCGAACCGTGCCAGGTTGCCCAGTGAGCCAGTAACTGGCCGGATAATCGTTGTAACTCCCCACTTCGCAGTCAAAAGCCCCTCAAGGCGTAAGTTTTTCGTTAAGCGCTTTCGCTTCGCATTCCATTGATTTTCCGCGCAAAAACCCCCATCAATTTTTCTTCTTTTGCGGTCCATTTTTACTTGCATGTATACTACCGGTAGTGCGATAATGGTCTCCGAAACACAACAGGTCGTGTCTCAAGGCAATCCAGAAGGGAAGATTTCAACTAATTTCTTAATCATCAAGAGGAGCAAGGGTATGGGAGTTGTGATGCCACTCAACGCGGAGACCGCCCAGGCCAGAACACATCAGGTTGTAAACGAAGACAGCACCGATATCGCCCTCTTTGTCCGTTCCTCGCAGGACGACATGCTCGGCTGGAACCGGCAGCGCATCGTCGATGCCCTGCTGCGCGAAACATTCATTGACCGCGATACCGCCGAGAAGATCAGTAAGGATATCGAGCTGACCATCCAGGCCGGCAAAGTGAAAACCATCACCGGCCCGCTGATCCGTGAAATGGTCAACGCCAAACTCCTGGAGATGGGGCTGGAGGAGGCGCGGCGCATGCACACCCGTCTCGGGGTGCCGCTCTACGACGTGGATCAGTTGCTGGTTCAGCACAACAAGGAAAACGCCAATGTGCCCCACGGCCCGGAGGCCACCAACCTCACCCTGGCCGAGGGCATCAAAAAGGAGTACGCCCTGCTCCACGTCTTTACTCCGGACGTGGCGGACGCTCACCTGAGCGGCGACATGCACCTGCATGACCTGGGTTTTATCGACCGGCCGTACTGCTCGGGCCAGTCGCTGGAATATATCAAGAAATTCGGCCTCAACCTGCCCCATGCCCTGTCCATGGCCAAGCCGGCCAAGCATGCCGAGGTGCTCCTCGCCCACATGGTCAAATTCGCCGCCTCCCTGCAGAGCCATTTTGCCGGGGCCATCGGCTGGGACGCGATCAACCTCTTCTACGCCCCCTACCTGGAAGAGCTGGATGACAACGGGGTCAAGCAACTGGCCCAGATGATGATCTACGAGTTCTCTCAGCAGGCCGTGGCCCGAGGCGGGCAGGCGATCTTTTCCGACGTCAACATCTACTGGGAGGTGCCCAAGCATTTCGAGGACGTGCCTGCCATCGGGCCGGGCGGGGAGTACACCGGCAAGACCTACCGCGAGTATGAAAAGCAGGCGCAGCGGTTCGCCTGGGCGCTGTTCGAGGTCTATAAAGAGGGCGATGCCGCGGGCCGCCCCTTCTTCTTCCCCAAACCCCTGGTGCACATCACCGAGAAATTCTTCAAAACCGACGGCCACATGGATTTTCTGCACCATATCTGCGAAGTGGCCTCGGTCAAGGGCAACACCTACTTCGTCTTCGACCGCGGCGACACGGCCAAGATCTCCGAATGCTGCCGGTTGAGCTTCAAGCTAGAGGCCTCGGATATCGAGGACGCCAAACAGCCCTGGAAGATGCGTTATTCGGCCCTGCAGAACGTGACCATCAACCTGCCCCGCTTGGCGTTCAAGGCTCAGGGCGATGACACCAAACTCTTTGCCCTGCTCACCGAAAGCATCCAGCTTGCGGCCAAGGCGCACGGCCAGAAGAAGAAGTTCATCGAGCGGCTGATGAGCCTGGGCAAGGGCGGGCCCCTTTCCCTGCTGGCCATGGATCTGGACGGCGAGCCGTACCTCAAGCTGCACAAATGTTCCTATCTCATCGGCATGGTGGGTCTCAACGAGCTGATCCGGGTGCATCTGGGCCAAGAACTGCACGACTCCGACGCCTCCATCAAGTTCGGCCTCAAGGTCATTGCCCACATGAACATCGTCTGCAACAAGCTGGCCGAGTCCATGGGCATGAAGTTTGTTCTGGAGCAGACCCCGGCAGAGTCCACCTCCTTTCGCTTTGCCAAGCTGGATCTGGCCCATTTCAACGCGGAGGCGGAAAAGGTCGTGCAGGGCAACCGGGAAAAGGGGGAGGTGTACTACAGCAACTCCACCCTCTTCAACGTGGGCGCCCTGATGAGCCCCATCGCCAGGGTGGAGAAGGAGGGGCTGTTCCATCCCCTTATAGAGGCGGGCTCCATCACCCATATCTGGCTGGGCGAGGCCCAGCCGGACAAGGAGGCCCTGGCCAGCTTCGTGATCAATGTCTTCAAGTATACCCAGAACGACCAGATCGCCTTTTCCCCGGAGTTCACCGCCTGCCTTGCCTGCGGCAAGACGAGCAGGGGCTTGAGCGAGACCTGCCCCTACTGTGCGTCGAAAAACGTCGACGGCATCACCCGGATCACCGGCTATTTCACCAAGATTTCAAGCTGGAACAAGGGCAAGCTCGGCGAGCTCCACGACCGCTACCGGAACACTGATCGCTTCAACAATTAAAAAAAACGGGGGAAATCGTATGACACTGTTTACCAAGGATGACTGCGTGCTTTGCGATACGCTGAAAAAACAGTTTGATCTTGCCGCCATGGATGTCCGGGTGGAAGTGCTGGGCAACAACGACGCCGGAGCTCTGGCCCATCTTGCTTGGCACGGCCTGGTGGAGCGGGCGAGGAAGGCGCTGCCCATTCTGGTGCTGGACGATTCTTCCGCCCTGCATGAGTTCGGGCATATCGAAAGCCATCTGCTGGACCGCGCCGCCCGCTGTGGTTGCGGCGTAGCGGTCAAACGTTCGGGCAAGCAGACAGGCTGCGACTCCGGCAGTTGCTCCTTGCAGTAGCAGGACCGTTGTGAGTACTGGTATGCCGCCGATAAAGGGTTTTCTCGAAACCTCCTTTATCGATTGGCCGGGCAAACTGTGCGCCATCCTCTTTGTGGGCGGCTGCAACTTCCGCTGCCCATTCTGCCACAATCACCCGCTGGTCCTCGCCCCGGAAGGCATGGAAACCATCCCTTTCGCGGAGATCATGAGCCGTCTTGCCGCCCGGAAAAACTGGCTGGCCGGGGTCTGCATCTCCGGCGGCGAGCCGACCCTGTCTCCAGGTCTTCCTGACATGATCGCCCGGCTCAAGGCAGAGGGCTGGGCGGTCAAGCTCGATACCAACGGCACCAGGCCGGAGGTGCTGGCCCAGCTCCTTGGCGGTAATCTTCTCGACATGGTGGCCATGGATGTCAAGACGGTGCTGGAGCAGGAGAAGTATGCGCGCTGCGCCGGCGGCGCGGTGGACCTGGGCGCGATCCGGGAAAGCATCGATCTGTTGCGGGAGAGCGGTATCCCCCATGAGTTTCGCATGACCATCGCCCCCAGCCTGCACACGGAGGAAGACATCGTCGCCTGGACGCAGCAGTTTGACCGCTCCCGCTCCCGCCTCACCCTGCATAATTTCAATCCCAGGACTACCCTGGACGCCAGCTATGAAAAAAAGCCGGGTTTCGGGCCGGAAATATTTTCCCGCCTCGCTGATCTGGTCGCCTGAGGGGGTGTGGGTGGAGCAATGAAAAGCGATGTCAAATCAGCGGGTTTTGCGCGGCGTTTGCAGGGGATAAAAAAATAAAACCCTCTGCTTGACAAAGGGGGAAGCATATAGTAATAAGTGGCATCCTGAATTAGCGAATACGTTACATTTCACAATAATTTTTTTGTTAAAATTTTACTGAAGGAGAATAAATATGCCTACGATCGAGCATAATGGTTCAGCTTTCACCGTTGACGAAGACGGCTTCCTCACCAGAGGCATGGAAGAGTGGAACGAGCACTGGATTGACTATGTAAAGGGTGTTGAAGGCATCGGCGACCTGACCGACGAGCATCGCAAGGTTATCGATACCCTCCAGGACTACTACAAGAAGAACGGTATCGCTCCCATGGTCCGGATCCTCTCCAAGACCACCGGCTTCCCGTTGAAGCGGATCTACGAGTTGTTCCCCTCCGGTCCTGGTAAGGGCGCTTGCAAAATGGCAGGTCTGCCGAAACCGACCGGTTGTGTGTAATCACCACCCAGTCGATTCGTTCAGGATTGAATGAAAAAAGGAGAAGGCATGTGCCTTCTCCTTTTTTTTGTCAAAAAAATCCACAAACGTCCTGTTGCAAGCAAGCGAACGGTCGAAGAGCCTTCCTCCTAGAAAAGCATCTCCAGGAAGTGGTTGTGATACTCGGAAAGATCCTGGTTGCATTCGCCGCAGAAGAACTTGATCTCCCCCAGCACCTGGGACTCGTCGCCTTCCTGGGTAAAGCTGCCGTCGTTGTTCTGGAGATAGCGGGTGGTCAGGACCACACCGTCGGCGATCTCAAAAAAATCGGTATCGTTGCCGCAGTGCGGGCAACGGATGCGCGCTCGGCTTTTTTGCGGAACCCTGCGGGGGGTTGCCATTTCGGTTTCCATGCTGCTCCTCGTCAGAAAAAAATGGGTTTCCCCTGAGCATAAAATGCCGGATTTTACGGCAACTGGCGAGAAATGTCAATCCGGATGGTCTGGGAGGATGGCCACGGAAGAGTGGGCGTCCTGTGTCAATTGTACCGGATGGCAAAGGCGGTCTTGTCTCCCAAAGGTTGCTCCTCGGTGATCAGCACCTCCTTGACCTCGGCCTGGGGCGAGCCTGTGTGCAGCCAGGCAAGCATGCGTTCGACCTTCTCCGCCTCGCCTTCCAGCACCACCTCCACCGTGCCGTCCGGCCGGTTCCGCACCCAGCCGCTCAAGTCAAGGCTTCTGGCCTCCTTTTGGGCGTAATCACGAAAATAAACGCCCTGCACCAGCCCTGCAACCCTTGTCACCACCCGTTTTCGTGCCATACTCCGTTTTCTCCCGGTTTGCGCGATAATCAGTTCATGGTCAGCGGCCGATGAGCCGCAGAAATTCGTCCTCGGTGATCACGGTCAAGCCCAATTCCCGGGCTTTTGTCAACTTGCTTCCCGGGCTTTCCCCCAGGACAACATGGGTTACCTTGCGGCTGATGCCCGAAGCCACCTGGCCGCCCAGCTCCTTGATCCTGGCCTTGGCCTCATGCCGGGAAAGGCGGGCCAGCGCCCCGGTAAAAAGAAAGACGCAGCCGCTCAGTCCGCCGCGAGTTTGAGCACCCGGTTGTTCCTCCTGCACCCGGATCCCCAAGGACTCCAGGCGGGAAAGCATCTCCCGGACCGTTGGCTCCTGGAAGTAATCCGCCAGGCTGGCGGCCATCTGTTCGCCGATGCCCTCGATGCGCAAAAAATCAGCTTCGTCGGCCAGCACAAGGCGGGACAGCGAAGTGAAATGTCGGGCAAGGAGTTGGGCGGTTACCTCGCCCACATGCCGGATGCCCAAGGCGGCAAGGAATTTGGCCAGGGTGGGGGTGCGGCTCCCCTGAATGGCGCGCACCGCATTTTCCGCCGATTTGTCGCCCCAGCCGTCAAGACCGGCCAGTTGCCCGGCCTCAAGCTGATAGATATCCGGGATATCCTGGATAAGTCCTTGGCTGACCAGTTGTTCCACCGCCTTCTTACCCAATCCTTCGATGTCCATGCCGCCCTTGCCGGTGAAATGGATCAGCCCCCGCACCCGTTGGGCCGGGCAGTTTGGGTTGGGGCAGCGGGTGATGGCCTCCTGCCCGATCCGGACCAGAGAAAATCCGCATTCGGGGCAGAGGGTGGGCATGACCACGGGGTGCTCTTGGCCGGTTCGATTTTCGAGCACCGGTTTGACCACTTCCGGGATCACGTCGCCTGCCCGTTGGACCAGGACAGTGTCCCCCAGCATAAGCCCTTTCCGGCGCAGTTCGTCCTCGTTGTGCAGGGTGGCCCTCCGTACCGTGACGCCGCCGATTTGCACCGGCTCCAGCACGGCCACCGGGGTAATCGCCCCGGTCCGTCCGACCCCGAACTCCACGGCGAGCAACCGGGTGGTGGCCTGGGAGGCGGGAAACTTGGCGGCAATGGCCCAGCGCGGACTGCGGGCCTTGGCGCCCAACCGTTCCTGCAGGGCAAAGTCGTTCACCTTCACCACCATGCCGTCGATATCATAGGTCAGCGAGGCCCGCTGCGCCTGAAGCACGGTGAACTGGGTGATCACCTCCGCGATGGAGCGGCAGAGCAGCACAAGAGGATTGACCTTGAAGCCGAGGCTGCCGAGATATTGGAGCAACCCCTGCTGGTTTGTGCAGGGAAGCGGGGCAGGATCGCTCACCCCATAGACAAAAAAATCCAGGGGACGGGTTGCGGTTATCCTGGGATCCAGTTGACGCAGGGAGCCGGCCGCCGCATTCCGGGGGTTGGCAAAAAGGGGTTCCCCTGCCGTGGCGCGCTCTGCGTTGAGTTTTTTGAAATCCATCAACCCGATGAAGACTTCGCCCCGCACTTCAAGCCGCGTGGGAGCCGCCACTCCTTCGGGAGTCAGAAGCCGCAGGGGAATAGCCGGGATGGTTTTCAGGTTATTGGTGATATCCTCGCCGGCCACGCCATCGCCTCGGGTGGAGCCGATGGCGAACAACCCATCCTCATAGACAAGTTCAACGGCCAAGCCGTCGAGCTTCGGCTCGGTTGCATAGGCGATCGGTTCCCTGCTCTGTAAAAAGCGAAAGAGGCGTTCTTCGAATTCCACGAGGGCCTCGGCATTAAAGGCGTTCTCCAGGCTCAGCATGGGGATGGTGTGCGGTACTGTGCGAAACTGGGCAAGCGGAGCGCCGCCCACCCGCTGGCTCGGCGAATCGGGAGTGATCAGCTCGGGATGCTGCCGCTCCAGAGCCAACAGTTCCTGGAACAAGCGGTCATATTCGGCGTCGGCAAGGATGGGGTCATCCAACACATAATAGCGGTGGGCGTGGAGATTCAGCGTTTGCCGCAGGGATTGCAACCGTTGGCGGATTTCGCCCTTGCCCGTGTCCAACAAGGAGAGCTGGGCCATCAGGCGGGTTTTTCGAGAAGCTTGCCGCCCTTGGCGATATTCTCATGCTGATCCTCATCCACGAAGATCAGGATGGAGTCTGCGGGTTTGTTGGTCACTTCGGCGATGACCCTGGTTACCCCGGCGCACATCTCCTCTTTTTGCTTCCTGGTCAGCGTGCCTGCAAGGCGGATGTTGACATACGGCATGGCGGTCCCTCGTTGTGGTGTTTGGGGGCGCCCCCGCAGGGGGAGCGGTTTTGCCCACTATACCGCACGAACCATGAAAAATGAAGAAGGGACAGGAAGAGAAACGGAAAATTGTTTCGCAGGGGAAAAATAGTGGCGCGTTCCTGCTCAGGATGGGAGCATGGGGCCGCTTGTTCCTCCGGCCACGGTCACGGCGTGGCCGGGGATTTTCTTGGAAAGGTACATGGCTGCGTCGGCCTTTTTTACGAGCAGGTCTCCGTCCCGCAGATCGTCCCATTTTTCCGCGGCAATTCCGATGCTGAGGGCAATCTCTACCCCTGCCAGGCGAGGCTCCCGGGCAAAGGTATTGATCAGCCGTTGCGCCACCTCCTTGGCCTCGGCAACCCCGCAGTGAGGGAGGAGAAGGCAAAATTCATCCCCGCCGTACCGGGCGGCGATATCCTCGGCTCGCATCACCGTGCGGATAAGATCCGACACCGCCAGCAGGATTTCGTCTCCCTTGTGGTGTCCCATGGTGTCGTTGACCCTCTTGAAGCCGTCCAGGTCCAGGTAGAGCAGGGCAATTTTTCCTTGGGTCCGCAGGGTCCTGGCGGTTTCCCGCCGCAGTTCCTCATAGAAGCTGCGCTGGTTCAAAAGTCTGGTCAATCCGTCCCTGCTGGCCAGCATTGCCAGTTCCTGGGTCCGCAGGGCCACGGTTTCCTCCAGCCCCTCGGCGTATTCCTCGATTTCCTTGCGGCCTCTGGTCAGGGCATCCATGAGGCTGTGGATATAGGTGTCGAAAACCAGCTCCAGATCAAAGAGCATGATCTTTTCCAGGGCTTCAAGCTTGGAGGCGCAGGCCCTGCAGTCATTGCCTGTTTCGCGGAGTACCCTGCGGCGCAGCAGGGAGAAAAGGTTCCGCAGCGACGGCACGTACAGCTTGGGAGGCACCCCGATCCGGTTGTGCACCATGCCGATGCGCAGCCGGGAAAGCACATACTCCATGCCGTATTCCCCGTCGAAAAGGGTGAGGATGTACCGGCACATATGTTTTTTCAGGCGGGAGAGGGTTTCGGAGTCGCCGATCAGTCTGGCGATTTCATCAACCTCCACCTGTCTGGCGTAAAATTCATCCACCAGCTCATCGAGATGGGGAGCGACCAGGGGCTTCATTCCCGTCATTTCTTCTATTTCGCGGGGGGTGATGGCCAGCAACTCCAGCCGGCGGCGGATCTCCCGCTCCGACATCTTCAGTTGCTCGCCCAGGTTCAGGTCCGTGGCTCTCACAAGCATCTCCAGAGGCGACCGGCGAATGCCGGCCTAAGGGACATGGGGTTGTTCCGGCAGCAAAAAAGGCTCGTCCTTATCCAAAAGTTCGGCAAAGGCCGGTCCGGTCACGGGCGGGCTGAACAGGTAGCCCTGGATCTCCGTGCAGTTGAGCCGGCCAAGAAAATCAAGCTGCGCAGCATTTTCCACCCCTTCCGCCACCACGTCAAGATGCAGGGCTTGGGCCAGGGCGATTATGGTGGAAGCAATGGCCGCGCTGTTTGGCTCCGCAGGTAATTCCTTGATAAAGGAGCGGTCGATCTTCAGGGTGTTGAGGGGCAATTTGCGCAGAAAATGGAGCGAGGAGTAGCCCGTGCCGAAGTCGTCCAGGGCCAGGCGGATGCCGGCTTCCTTGAGTTCAAACAGTGTTGCCAGGGCTGCCTGTTCGTTGAACATGACCGCCCCTTCAGTGACCTCCAGTTCAAGCCGGGAGGGGGGCAGGCCGGTTTCGAGGAGAATATTCGCGATGGTCTGCACCAGATTTTCCTGCATGAACTGGCGCGGGGAAAGATTCACCGAGACCACCAGGGCGTTGTTTTTTTCGAGCCATTGTTTGGTGTCCCGGCACGCCTGCCGCAGCACATATTCGCCCAGGGGGATGACCAGGCCGGTTTCCTCGGCCAGGGGGATGACCAGGCCGGTTTCCTCGGCCAGGGGGATGAAATCAAGGGGAGAGATCAGGCGACCGTCCGCGCTCAGCCAGCGGACCAGGGCCTCCATTCCGACAATGCGCCCCGTGGCGGTGGCCACCTTCGGCTGGTAATAAACCAGGAATTCGTTCCGTTCCAGGGCCTTGCGCAAACTGTTTTCCAGGGAAAGGCGATGCACCACCTTGGCGTTCATGGCCGAAGTAAAAAGCTGGTATTTGTTTTTCCCCTCCTCCTTGGCGCGGTACATGGCCAGCTCTGCGTTTTTCAGCAGGGTGTCCGCATCATTGCCATCGGAGGGGAAAAAGGTGATGCCGATGGTTACCGTGACAAAAGTTTCGTAGATGGCCAGGTTGAAGGGCTTGGCAAACAGAGCAATCGTCTTTTCCGCCATCCGCACGGCATCCTGTTCATCCTCGCACTGTTCGATGAGGATGGCGAAATCATCCCCGCCCAGCCTCCCCACGGTGTGATCGCAACCGATCCCTTCTTTCAGCCGCTGGGCAACCTGTTGCAGCAGAACATCGCCGATGTTGTGGCCCAGGCTGTCGTTGATATGCTTGAAGTTGTCCAGGTCGAGCACCAGAACCGCCACCTGCTTGTGCATGCGTTGCGCTTGGGCGAGGGCCACGCTGAAACGGTCGAGCATCAGCAACCGGTTGGGCAATCCGGTCAAGGCATCGTGGTAGGCGTGGAAATGGAGCTGTTCCTCGTAGCTGCGGATTTCGCTCATGTCATGGAATACGGCCACATGGTGGGAAATCTGGCCGTATTCGTCGGTGATCGCCGTGATGGTAAGCCGTTCCGGATATACCTCGCCGTTTTTTCTGCGGTTCCAGATCTCGCCCTCCCATTTTCCCTCGGCCAGCAGGGTGGACCACATGGCGTGGTAGAATTCCGGGTCATGGCGGTCCGATTTGAGGATGCTCGGGTTTCGGCCCACGGCCTCCTCCGGGCTGTAGCCGGTGATATGGCTGAAGGCCCTGTTCACCGTCTGGATGATTCCCTGGGCGTCGGTGATGGTGATGCCTTCGATGCTGCTGTCGAAGACCTTGGCGGCCAGGGCCATCTGTTTTTCTGTTTTCTTGAGCTCGGTGATATCCTGGATGATGCCGAACATGCGCAGCGGTCCGCCCTGCGCGTCATACTCCACCTCGCCCTCTTCGTGGACCTCGCGGAGGGCGCCATCCTCCCGGATGATGCGGTGATTGATGTTGTAAGGCGTTTTGTTGGCAAGGGAGTCCTGCACTGCCTCCCGCACCTTCCGGCGGTCATCCGGATGGACCTGGCTCAGGAATTTTTCATAGAGGGGCGGAGTCTCCTTGGGGGGCAGCCCAAAGATCCGGTACGCTTCATCGGACCAGAACAGGAGATTTTCGCTGATGTGCCAATCCCAGTAGCCAAGCTGGGCGATCTGCTGGGCTTTGGCCAGATTGGCCTCGCTGGCCAGGAGCCGGTCCGCCCCCTGTTGCCGTTCGATGAGCAGGGCCAGGGTGTTGGCCACGGTTTCCAGAAATTTACGTTCGTTTTCTCCCCCCGCGTATCCTGCCTCGGCATAGAGCATCAGCACCCCAAACAGATGGTTTTCCCGGACAATGGGAACGATGTAGTGGCTTTGGTCTTCCATGCCCGCATACCGGAAAGCCTCCTCTTCGGGCAGGTGCGGTGCGAAGATGAACCGGTGTTCCTCCGCGGCCTTGCCGCACAGGCATTCGCCAAAGGCAATGCTGTCGCAGTGCTGCAGCAGGGACGGGGCCATGTTCTTGTGCACGAAGAGGGTGAGGGTTTTCGGTCTGGTCACCTCCGTCAGGAATATTCCCCCCTTGGCCGTAAGCGGCAGCCAGGGGATCTCAACGATCAGGTCCAGGGCTGTGGAAAGCTGGGCAGCCAGCGAGGTATCGTTGAAGCTGATCCGGAGAAGGTTTTCGACGATCTCCTGTTGGCGGCGGAGTTGCTGGAGGTTGTCCTGGGCCAGCTTGTGGGCGGTGATGTTCCGGCCGAGAACCACAAGGCCTTTCCGGCTGCCGTCCGCATGGAACAGAGGGATTTTGTACAGGTCAAGGACAGTGACGCCGCCCTCTGGGAGAGGGATGACCTCCTGGCTCTGGACAAGATGTCCGGCCTGCCATGCCTGTTCGTCGCTCTCCTGGCAAGTCAGGAAGGCCTCCCGGTAAAAGGGGCTGAAGGCGGCAAGCTCGGCATCCGTTTTCCCTTGATAGGGAACGCCCTTGAGGCGGAAGAGCTCCAGGTCGGCCTTGTTGGCTTCAAGCCAGCGTCCTGTCCCGTCTTTGAAGCACACGATGTCGGGCATGGCGTCAAGCAGGGAGCGGAGCCGCTCTTCGCCGGCGAGAAGCATGGGATCGGCACAGGGGGCGTGGATTTCGGCCCGCAACAGCCTTGGGGAGCGTCCTTCCACCACGGACAGGCGAAACAGCACCGCATTGTTTTCGGGCATGGGACAGGACAAAAGCTCCTGCGTTCCGGCGAGAAAGGCGCGGACTGCTTCCTTGTGCGCGCCGGAAAAAAGCGCCGCAATATCATCCCCCGGCCGGCCGCCCTGCACATGCAGGCGCTGGAGCGTATCAGTCCAGGCGCCATTGCAGGTTAAGATGGTGCCATCCGTCTCGAGAATGGCGAGGGGAAAGGAGAGGGAGGCAAGGATATGGGAAAGATCCGGAGGAAGCGTCATCTGGCGTTCTTCATTAAAAAATCCCAGGGGGCATCTCGAATATGATTAAATAATAGCACAGGCGCGGAGGAACAAATAGATAAAAGGATGTGCTCCGGGAAAAGCCGTTGCAGAAAATGTTCGGTATTAGTAACCTTTATTAAAATAAACCTCAACCACTTTTATTTCAGGAGGAACCATGGACGCACGCGAACCCTTTCTCTACACCGCCAATGAGCTGTTTGACTGGATCAGCGGCAAGCCCGACTTTATTTTGCTCGATGTTCGCAATGAAAAGGATTTTGCCAACTGGAGCGTCGAGGGACCGGCGTTTTTTCCTTACCTCAATATTCCCTACTTCAATTTCATGGAGGATGTGCAGGGCAGCATCGACCGCATCCCCCAGGGCGAGAAGGTCCGGATCGTTTGCGCCAAGGAGGGCTCGGCCAAATACGTTGCCGATTTGCTCTGCCAGAACGGCTTTGGCGATGTGGGCTACCTCAAGCAGGGCATTGTCAGTTGGGGCAATGTCCTGGCGCCCAAAAAGGTCACGCCGGAGGGACATCCCTACACCTTGTATCAGTTTGTCCGGCCGGGCAAGGCTTCGTGCAGCTATCTGTTGATCCATGAAAACGAGGCCATGGTTTTCGATCCCTCGCGCAACATCGAGGCCTACAAAAGCATTGCCGCCCAGCACGGCAGCACGATTATCGCCAGCTTCGAGACCCACCGCCAGGCCGACTATATCTCCGGGACCCCGCAGTTATCGGAAGAGCCGGGCTGCACGGCCATGGTCAACAGTCTGGATTTTGAGGGGGCGGTTTTTCCCTGCAAGCCCGTGACCCACGGGGAAACCTATACCCTGGGCGGAAACGGGCCGAAGGTCAAGGCGCTGCATACTCCGGGGCATACCATGGGCAGCACCTGTTATTTCATCGATGACACCTATCTGGTGAGCGGCGACACCATTTTCATCAACACCGCCGGCCGTCCCGACCTTGGCGGCAGATGGCAGGAATGGGCCAGGGAGCTCTACATCACCCTGATGCTGCGGCTGCGGGATCTCGCCGATGAGGTGTTGGTGCTGCCCGGCCATTATACGAGCTGGGGCGAGGCCAACTGTTCCCGGATCTTCTCGGCCACCCTGGGACAACTCCGGGAAAGCGTCATCGCCTTCCGGCTGCCCAACGAGAAGAAATTCGCCGATTTCATTCAGGACAACATGCGGCCTCAGCCGGGGGTATATGCCGAAATCCGCAGGGTGAACGGGGGCTGGCTCAAAGTCAGCCAGGAGGAGGCAGATACCATGGATTTGGGCAAAAACGAGTGCGGGGCCAGCAACTACGGCAAGGTGGGCGTCAGCGCGGAGGTGCAGCGCTGCGCGGTGTAGCCTGCGCGCAGGGCGGGTGTTGCCGAGGCGTCAGTCTGCCCGGTCCTGCGCGGTGTTCTCCCCCTGTGCCACGCCGGGCAGGGGGCACTGCTTGAGAAAGGGGAGGTCGCTTTCCCGGTGCACTTCCCGCAGAAGTTCGTCCGGGGTGTGAAGAAATTTTTCGGCCCGCCTGCGCGGGTCGAAAAATTCCGTGTTAAAGGGCTCGATGAGGTTCAGGTGCTCCCACCGGGTCACATAGTACTCGATGAGCTCGGGAAGCGCGGTGAAGATCGTCGCCTCCGGGTCGGGATCGCTGAAGCTCGACTGTCGCAATTTGGCGGCGGACAGGGTTTGGGTTTCGTAGAAATTTTTCAAAAACATCAGCTCGGCGGGCAACCGCGCATCAATGCCGAGCCGGGTTATCAGCCGCACCAGCCGGGTCATGATCCCCAGGCCGAATTGCGCCATGGGCAGAGGCAGGTAGATCTCCCGCGGGGTTTTCAGCTCGAGATAGTTCTTGATGGTGAGGATGAGCTGGCCCAGGGAGACCGGGTTTTTATCGACAAAGTTGTAGGTCTGCCCGGAAAATTCGGGCCGGTTGTCCAGGATATGCGCGATAAAATAGGGCAGTTTTCGGGCGTTGGAATAGGAGTGCAGCGCCTCGGGCCTGGTAAAGAGCACCGGCATGGACCGGTCGACGATGGCGAAGAACAACCGTTGGAAGCCCTGGATTTTGTGATCGTGGGCGCCATAGACGATGCCGAGCCGGATCGTGGTGTAATCAAGGCCCTGGGCCCTGCGCAGATGTTCGAGACTCAGCTCGGCCATGAGCTTGGCTTTGGTATAGTTGGGCAGCTCCGGGCGCAGGGCCAGGCGGTCTTCTTCGGTGAGATCGAGGCCGGTGGGCATGACCGCGGCCGAACTCAGATGGATATAGGGGATGTCCAGTTCCTGCGCGGCCTTGGCCAGGGAGACCGTGCCCAGATAGTTTATCTCGTAGGCAAGTTGCGGATCGCTGTCGATGGCGGCAATGGCGCAATTGATGATAAAGGCGGGTTTGTTCTTTTCAAAATAGCGGCGGATGTCGTCCGGGTCGCGCAGGCTGAGTTTTTTGCTGTTGGGGGCGAGGACGTTGAGCCGTCCTTCGGCCTGGGTTTTGAAATAATAGAGCAGGGTGCCGCCGATCAGGCCGGAGCCGCCGAGGAGTATTCCTGTTTTTTCCGGCATGGTTGGCTGCATCAAGGTTTTCCGGGGATGGCTGGCGCTCTTGTCCGGGGTTTTTTTCAGTGACAAGGGCAGCGAGACACAGTACTTAATTTTAGGGGTTGTCCCAATCCGGAGCTGTTCGGCCGCGCCGCTTCGCTGCTGCGGAAAGGGTATAACTTGAGAGTAGCAAGAAGGGTCGTGCCAGTCAACAGGAAGCGCGCCGGGGCCGGCAGGCCGGCATGGGCGCGAGGAAGACAGAGATGCCGGTTTATAAACGACAGGAAGTCAATACGCTGCTCAAGTCTGTGGAGCGCGGAGAAATCGCGCCGGTCTACCTGCTGTTTGGTGAGCGCTATCTCTGCCAGGAGATCGCCAACGACCTGGTCTGCCGCCTGCTTCCCGATGAAACCTTCCGCCAAAACAGCCTGAAGGCCATCGACGGCGACCAGGAAGCGGTGGGCGCCACGGTCAACATGCTCAAAACCTATAGCCTTTTCGGCGCCAGGCAGGTGATCCGGGTAACGGACTCGCAGATTCTTTACTCCAAGATTGTGGCCGGCGTCCTGTGGGACAAGGCGCGCAAGGCTTGGAGCGGCAAAGATGTGAAAAAATCCCTGCGGTATCTGACCCAGATGCTCGCCCTGGCCGATCTTGCCCCAACGGATTGGGAGAAAGAGGAGATCGCCGCCTGCACGCCCGGCCGCTGGCAGGAGCTGTTCGGTTTTCCCAAGCCGGAGGAGCTGGATTGGGTGGCGGAAGCATGCGCGGCGGGCGAGGGGGATTTTTCCGCGGCCGCGCCCAAGGCGGACGGGGCGGAGCTGCTCATGGCTGCTCTGGAGGCGGGAGTCCCTTCGGGCAATACCCTGATTCTGGTGGCTGAGGCGGCGGACAAGCGCAAGAAGCTTTTCAAGTATCTGGAAAAAAATTGCGTGGTGGTGGATCTCTCCGTGGACACCGGGGGGAGTTCCGCGGCGCGCAAGGATCAGGACGGACTGCTCAAGGAGATTGTCCAGCAGAATCTGGCCAGGTTCGGCAAGAAATTGGAACCGCGCGCCTTGCCGGTACTCCTTGAACGGGTGGGGTTCCATCCGGTGGCCGTGGCCATGGAGGCGGAAAAGCTGGTCCTGTCCGTGGGCGAGGCGGAAACCGTCACCATGGACGATCTCAACGCCATGGTCGGCCGGACCAGGGAAGAGGCCCTCTACGAATTAAACGAGGCCTTTGGCAATCATGATCTGGCCGCGTCCTTGACGATTTCCCAGCGGTTGCAGGAAAACGGGGTGCATCCGCTCATCGTGGTGGCGGGGCTGCGGAATTTCCTGCGCAAGCTGCTGCTGGTTCGCGCCATCATCGAGCATCCTGCCCATGCATACCCAGAAGGCATCTCCTATGCCGCCTTTCAAAAAGGTTTGCTGCCGCAATTGCAAGAATCGCTCGGCCCGCAGCAGAAGGCGCTGACCGGCCACCCTTTTGCCGTATACAAAAGCTTTCAGCAGGCGGAGCGCTTTACCCTGGCGGTCCTGAAGCAGGCCCAAACCGGTCTGCTTACGGCGGAATACCGGCTGAAAGGTTCCGGTCTTCCGGAATATCTGGTTGTGGAGGATTTTCTTTTCTCCGTCCTGCGGGATCGGGAATGGGGCAAGCCTGCCATGGTGACCGGATAAAGAAAAGTTGGCCGACGGGAGTGCGGATCAGGAAAAAATGATTATTTTTGAACAAACGGACTGACTGGAATTGATCGTAAGGGGGCAGAAAAGGCATGGGCGGTGCGGGCAGGGAGAGTGAAGGTTCGGTGGTCACCGAAAAAAAGCAGCAAACCAAACAGCCTTCCATGTACAAGGTGCTGCTGCACAATGACGACTATACCACCATGGATTTCGTGGTGATGGTGCTGGAAAAGGTGTTTCATAAAAATGTGGCGGAGGCCAACCGGATCATGCTCAATGTCCATGAGCAGGGGGTTGGGGTGGCGGGGATATACACGCGTGACGTGGCGGAGACCAAAGTGATTCTGGTCCATGACCTGGCCCGCAAGAATGAATACCCTTTGAAATGTTCTCTGGAAAAAGCGTAACGGGTTTCCCGTGAGGAGCGCGAGATGATAAATGCAAAGTTGGAAATAGCCTTGGTGCGTGCCATCCGGGAGGCAAAGATCCGCAGGCACGAACATGTGACGGTGGAGCACATCCTCTACGGCCTGTTGGACGACGAGCTGGCCGCCCGGGCCATCGCGGTGTGCGGCGGCGATCCCGAGGGGATGAAGAAACGGCTGGAGGATTTCTTCGCCTCCAACCTGCCCATGGTCAAGGAGGGCATTGCCCACGACCCCATCCAGACCCTGGGTTTCAACCGGGTCTTGCAGCGGGCCATCGCCCATGTTCAGAGCTGCGGCAAAAAAGAGGTGGATGCAGGGGATGTGCTGGCCGCCATCTTTGCCGAGGCCGAGTCCTTTGCCGTGTATTTTCTCCATTCCGAAGGGATCAGCAAGCTTGACGTGACCGAGTATCTTTCCCATGGCCTTGAACAGGAGGAAAAAACTCAGGAGGAAAAGAAAGCGGAGGAGAAGGGGCCGGAAAAAACCAAGGAAAACGAAGCATTGGAAAAATACACCATCAATTTCAGCGAACGGGCCGCCCAGGGCTTGATCGATCCCCTGATCGGGAGGACCGCGGAGTTGAAGCGGGTGATGCAGACCCTGTGCCGCCGGCGCAAGAACAACCCGCTGCTGGTGGGCGAGCCAGGGGTCGGAAAAACCGCCATTGCCGAAGGCTTGGCCTTGCATGTCCATGAAGGCAAGGTGCCGGAACTGCTGCAGGGGGTGGAGGTCCGCCTCCTCGACATGGGCGGGTTGCTTTCCGGCACCAAATACCGGGGCGATTTCGAGCAGCGGCTCAAGGCGGTGATCTCCGCGGTGGAAAAAGAGCCGCACATCATCCTGTTCATCGACGAGATCCACACCATTGTCGGGGCCGGGGCAACCAGCGGCGGCAGCATGGACGCCTCCAACCTGCTCAAGCCCGCCCTCCAGTCCGGAACGCTGCGCTGCATCGGCTCGACCACCTATGAGGAGTATAAGAACTACATCGAAAAGGATAGGGCGCTTTCCCGGCGTTTTCAGAAGATAGACGTCGAGGAGCCCAGCGTGGCCGAAACCTGCGCCATCCTGCAAGGGCTGCTGCCCCGCTACGAAGAGCATCATGGGATCACCTACTCGGTTCCGGCGGTAAAGGCCACGGCGGAACTGGCCGGCCGGTACATCAGCGACCGTTTTCTGCCGGACAAGGCCATTGACGTGCTGGACGAGATCGGCGCTGCCTTCCGTCTGGCCGCGCTCCCAGGCGATAAGCGGCGCACGGTGACGGTGCGCGATGTGGAAAAGGTGGTCTCCCGGCTGGCCCGGATTCCGGCGAGAAGCGTCAGCGGCTCCGACCTGACCCATCTCCGGGAGCTGGAGACGGTCCTGAAAAAGACCATCTTCGGCCAGGACCAGGCGATCAGCGCCCTGGTCACGGCGGTGAAGCGTTCCCGGGCAGGCCTCAAGCAGAGCGAGGGGCCCACCGGCTCCTTCCTCTTTGCCGGACCTACCGGGGTGGGCAAGACCGAGGTCGCCAAGCAGTTGGCCGCCGCCCTGTCCGTGCATTTCGAGCGGTTCGACATGAGCGAGTACATGGAAAAGCATGCGGTTTCCCGGCTCATCGGCGCGCCTCCGGGCTATGTGGGCTTCGACCAGGGCGGGCTGTTGACCGACGCCATCCGCAAGCATCCTTACTGCGTGCTTCTGCTCGACGAGATCGAAAAGGCCCACCCGGATCTGTTCAGCATCCTCTTGCAGGTCATGGACCATTCGACCCTCACGGACAATGCCGGGCGCAAGGCGGATTTCCGCAACGTGATCCTGATCATGACCACCAATGCCGGAGCCCGCGAGCTGAGCGAACGGGCCATCGGCTTTACCGGGGACAGCCGGGGCAGAAACGACCGGGCCGTGAAGAATCTTTTCTCCCCGGAGTTCAGGAACCGGTTGGACGCAACCATCACCTTCAATCCCTTGGATGCGGTCCTCATGGAACGGATCGTGGACAAGATGGTTGCCGAGCTGCAGGCGCAGTTGGCCGAGCGGAAGGTGACGATCAGCCTCAGCCCCGGCGCCCGGACCTGGCTGGCGGCCAGGGGCTATGAGCCGGAGTTCGGAGCGCGGCCGCTGCGGCGCCTTATCCTGCAAGAGGTGGGAGATGCCCTGACCGAAGAGCTTCTGTTTGGCCGCTTGGCCAAGGGGGGCAGTGTGCGGATCGGGATCAAGGGCAACCGGCTGACCTATCAGTACGAGGGCAGAGGCCGGGAAGCGAAGCAGGAAAATCCCAGAAAGTCTGCGCGCATAAAATAAGGCGAACTTTTTTGCCGGGGGGATTGTCTTAAAAAATACATGTTGGCGCACGGCGGAATGGCTGCGGTGCGTTTTTTCTTATTTTGAAATAACGGGCAGTGGGAGGAGCATTGAGCGTATGGGCGAGGCAACGAAGTGGCGGAATTTTTTCGTGAGCGGATTATGTCTGGTGGCCTTGGTCGCCTGCAATAGTGAAAAGTCGGAGACCAAGGCTGTGGAGCAGACTGCGGCGGAAGACGGGACTCAGCAGGCGAAATCCGCCGGCTTGATCCAGGGCAAGGCCAAGGAGGTGCTTGCGGGCGGCGGTTTCACCTATATTCTGATCGGAACTGAAAAGGGAGATACCTGGGTGGCGGTCCCGGAAACCCAGGTTGCAGTGGGTGAAGCATGCACCGTTGCCGAAGGGCAGGTCATGCGGGATTTCCCGAGCAAGAGCCTGAACCGCACCTTTGCCGAGCTTGTTTTCGCCCAAGGTCTTGAAGGCAAAAAAACGGAGATGGGCAACGGCGCCCATGGCGGAGAAACGGCAGCGCTTCCTGCGGGCCATCCTGCAACGCCCGGAGCATCCGAGGCCGGAGGTTCTTTTGGCGCAGCCATGCAGAAGGAATCCGGCGCCGCGCCTGGCGCAGCCGGAGAAACGGCCCCGGGCAGCAGCAAGGCCGTGGTGCCTTTTGTGGAATTGAAGATTGCCAAGGCTGCCGGCGACAATGCCTTCAGCGTAGGGGATATCTTTGCCAAGGCCACGAGCCTGAACGGCAAAAAAGTGAAGATCAAGGCGCAGGTGGTCAAATTTTCTCCCCAGATCATGGGGAAAAACTGGTTGCATTTGCAGGATGGCACCGGCGATCCCCTGAAAAATACCCATGACCTGGTGGTGACCACGGCGGGCAAGGCGGAAAAGGGCGATATCGTCACGGTGGAAGGCGTGCTTGCCGCGGATAAGGACTTCGGCGCCGGGTACAAGTATGCGGCCATTGTTGAAGATGTGACCATCACCCGTTAATCACAATGCGGGACATCCCCTCCCACAGGGTCGCCATCGTCGGCCCGGGCGCCTTGGGTTGTCTGTTGGCGGCCTCTCTCGGCCGGGTCGGCGTGGAAATCCGGATGCTGGATCATGACAGCCACAGGGCTGAACTGCTCCAGCACTCCGGTCTTACCCTTGAGCATGGAGAGCGTCTCGAACATTTTCCCATCCAGTCCACGGCCGATCCCTTGCGGATCGGGCCGGTGGATCTGGTTCTGCTCTGCGTGAAATCCCCGGCCATTGGCCGAACCCTCCCGTCGTTGCGTCCCCTGCTCACGAAAAACACCCTGCTGCTAGCCTGGCAAAACGGCATTGGTCATCTTCCGGTTTTACACAAGGCGGAGCTTCCCTGTCCTGTGGCCTTGGCGGTTACTTCCCTGGGCGCGTATCTGGTTGGTCCGGGGCGGGTGCGTTTCGGGGGGGAGGGGGCAACACGTTTCGGCTTTCTGCGTACAGCTCAGGAGGAAGCGATGCCGGCCTTGCAGGAAACGGCGGCACTCTTCCGGCGGGCAGGCCTTGAGGTGCGGGTTGCGGAGGATATCCAGGCCCAGGTCTGGGATAAACTCCTTGTCAACGTGGGGATCAATGCCCTCTCCGCCATTCATGGCTGCGAAAACGGCGCGCTGCTCGATAACCCCGAGGTGCTCCAGTTGATGGGGGCGGCGGTGCGGGAAGCGGCCGAAGTCGCCCAGGCCAAGGGGATTGCCATTGCCCCTGATCCGGTGGGCCGGACCATCGCGGTCTGCCGGGCCACCGCAGCCAATATTTCCTCCATGCTCCAAGACGTGCGGCATACAAGGCAAACCGAAATAGGGAGCATCAACGGCGCTGTGCTGGAAGAGGCCAGACTCCTGGGGATTCCGGCGCCTGTCAACGCCAAACTTTTTGCCGCGGTACGAGGATTGGAGCAGAGCTATCTGCCGGGATAAAGGGGGGGGCTTTTGACGGTGTTTTTGTTATGATTCTCCTTGACAACTTCCTGTATTCCAATAAAAGTGTAAAGTTGCGAGGCTGCTCGGCAGCCTGTTTTTTCATCGAAAATCATGAGGAGTTGGAATGTCAAATTATCTCTTTACCTCGGAGTCTGTTTCAGAAGGCCACCCGGACAAGGTTGCCGACCAGATTTCGGATGCGGTTCTCGACGCAATCCTTGCCCAGGATCCAAAGGCCAGGGTCGCCTGTGAAACCCTGGTAACCACTGGCATGGCTCTGATTGCCGGCGAGATCACCACCACCGCCTGGGTGGATATGCCCTTCGTGGTCCGGGAAACCGTGCGGGAGATCGGCTACAACTCTTCCGAGATGGGTTTTGACTGGCAATCCTGCGCGGTGCTCACCAGCATCGGCAAGCAGTCCCCGGATATCGCCCAGGGCGTCAACGAAGGGTCCGGTCTCGACCTGGATCAGGGCGCAGGCGACCAGGGGCTGATGTTCGGCTATGCCTGCACCGAAACCAAGGTTCTGATGCCCATGCCCATCACCTACGCCCACCGGCTCACCAAGCGGCAGGCCGAGGTGCGCAAGGCCGGGCTGTTGCCCTGGCTGCGCCCCGATGCGAAAAGCCAGGTCACCATTGAATATGAAAATAAACGGCCCAAGCGGGTCGAGGCCATTGTGCTTTCCACCCAGCATTCCCCCGAGGTTGATTACGAAGATCTCAAGGCCGGGGTCATGGAGGAGATCATCAAGCCGATCATCCCCGCGGAAATGGTGGACAAGAACACCAAGTACTTCATCAACCCCACCGGCCGTTTTGTTATCGGCGGCCCGGTAGGCGATTGCGGGGTGACCGGCCGCAAGATCATCGTGGACACCTATGGCGGCATGGGCTCCCACGGCGGCGGCGCTTTTTCCGGCAAGGATCCCTCCAAGGTCGACCGCTCTTCTTCCTATATGGGCCGCTATGTGGCCAAGAATCTGGTGGCCGCCGGGATCGCTACCGAACTCGAGGTGCAGATCGCCTATGCCATCGGCATTTCCAAGCCGGTTTCCATCAACGTCAACTCGTTTGGCACCGGCACGATCAGTGATGAGCGGATCAGGCAGCTCATCAACGAGCATTTCGACCTGCGGCCCAAGGCGATCATTCAGCATCTCGATCTTCTGCGGCCGATCTACAAAAAAACCGCAGCCTACGGCCACTTTGGCCGGGAGCGGGAAGAGTTTACCTGGGAGCGCACCGACAAGGCCGAGGCCTTGAAGGATGCCGCCGGGATCAAATGTAAATAATCACGACCCATCCCGCGCCACGGCGCAGTCAGGAGGAAACACCGATGAAGGCACCAGTAAAAAAAGCGCCTGCCAAGAAGAGTCCGGCAAAAAAAGCTCCGGCAAAAAAGCAGGGCGATTTCAAGGTTGCGGATATGAGCCTGGCCGATTGGGGCCGCAAGGAAATCCGCATCGCGGAAACCGAGATGCCCGGCCTCATGGCCCTGCGCGAGGAATTCGGCAAGAAGAAACCCCTGAAGGGCGCGCGGATCTCCGGCTCCCTGCACATGACCATCCAGACCGCGGTGCTGATCGAGACCCTGGTTGCCTTGGGCGCCCAAGTGCGCTGGGCCTCCTGCAACATCTTTTCCACCCAGGACCATGCCGCCGCCGCCATTGCCGCGGCTGGCATCCCGGTCTATGCCTGGAAAGGCGAAACCATCGAGGAGTACTGGTGGTGCACGGAAAAGGCCCTGACCTGGCCGGACGGCAATCCGCCCAACATGATTCTCGACGACGGCGGCGACGCCACCCTGCTGGTGCATAAGGGAGCCGAGTTCGAGAAGGGAGGCAAGGTGCCGGTTGCGAAGAAAACCGACAACGAGGAGTGGCAGGCGGTTTTGGCAGTGCTTGCGCAGGACTTTGCCGCGGACAAGAAGAAATGGACCAATGCGGCCAAGGCCATCCGCGGCGTGACCGAGGAAACCACCACCGGGGTGCATCGCTTGTATCAGATGGAGAAAGGTGGCTCTCTGCTCTTTCCTGCCATGAATGTCAACGACTCCGTCACCAAGTCCAAGTTCGACAACCTCTACGGTTGCCGCGAATCGTTGATGGACGGCATCAAGCGCGCCACCGACGTGATGGTGGCAGGCAAGCTCGCGGTGATTCTTGGCTACGGCGACGTGGGCAAGGGCTGCGCCCAGGCCTTCCGCGGTCTAGGCGCCCAGGTATGGGTCACCGAGATCGATCCGATTTGCGCGCTCCAGGCAGCCATGGAAGGTTACCGGGTGATGACCATGGAAGAGGCCGCAAGCCAGGGCGATATCTTCGTCACCTGCACCGGCAACGAGAAGGTCATCAACCACGCCCACATGAAGGCGATGAAGGACGAGGCCATTGTCTGCAATATCGGCCATTTCGATTCGGAGATCGACGTGGCCTCCCTGCGCAAGTATACATGGGAGAACATCAAGCCCCAGGTGGATCACATCGTTTTCCCCGACGGCAAGAAAATCACCCTGCTGGCCGAGGGGCGTCTGGTGAATCTGGGCTGCGCCACAGGCCACCCGAGCTTCGTGATGTCCGCCTCCTTCACCAATCAGGTGCTGGCCCAGATCGAACTGTTCGCCAATGCCAAGAAATATCAGAAAAAGGTCTATGTGTTGCCCAAGGTGCTGGATGAGAAGGTGGCGCGGCTGCATCTCAAGAAGCTCGGCGTGCATCTCACCGAGTTGTCCAAGGCGCAGGCCGCGTATATCGACGTGCCTGTGACCGGCCCCTACAAGCCGGACCATTACCGGTATTGATTCATCGTTTTCCGGCAACAAAAACGGCGCCTCCCAGCAGGGAAGGCGCCGTTTTTGTTTGTACGCTCTTGCCTCGCTTACCGGAAGCAGGCGAATTCGGGGCGGAGATTGTCTTCAAGTGCCCCGCCGTTCCCGGAGCTTCTAATCTTATAGCATGGAGGATACGGGGAATTCCTCACCGCGTGGGCGTCCCGGGAATTCCAGACCTCTGCAAAGGGTTTTTTCGCGATGTTGCCCATTTTGGAAAAATCTTTCGCTATATCGCATCCCAGCATGTCGAATTCAGGGGTGATCTCGATTTTTGTCAACCCGATAGAGCAGCTCCGGCAGCTAAACGTGGCATTTTTATGGAACTCCCAAGACTCATGGCTTTCTTCCTCTCCGTATGACCGGAGCATGATGCGCAAGGAAGGGAGAAAGAGATCAGGGGGGAATTTTTTCGCATGCTCATTCAGCCGCATCCAAAAATCATATGCTTGCGAATCGGTAATCAAGAGTTCCGGATGCTTGAGTGACCGGTCGGTGCGTTGAATATTAAGGAAGTGGAAGCGTTTCACATGTGGATATAACTCGTCGATGATCAAATGAGCGCTGTCGATATTCACACTGCTGAGGACGCATGATATCTGGAGCTGCAAACCGCATTTCGCGAGATGTTTGATGTTGTGCAGTACGGTTTCCCCCATCCCCCTTGTCAGATCGTTGATGCGCGGGTTTGGGGAATCGAGGGAAACCTGGAGGATCATTTTCTTCCCCTCCGCAATCCCGGCAAGTCGCGAGGCCTTCTCCTGGTCGAGCAGCACGCCATTCGTCAGCACGCCCATTTGCATCCCGCTGTCGAGGATTAGCTGGATAACTTGGAATATCTGCGGGTGGAGAAATGGTTCTCCCCCGGCGATGGTTATGTCAAATACGCCCAGGTCCCGGAATTCATCCACCAGCATGAACAGCCTTGCCGGATCCATGTAGATGTTTCGTGAGGCGTCCGCATAGCAGTATTTGCAGGCGAGATTGCATCCTCCCGTAACCCAGAGACTGGCGGTGAGCGGCGCTTTCAGTGGGGCCAGGCAGGCTATATCGTTGTCCATAGTCCGGCGCCTTTGAGAAAACTGACAAATGCTTCCATCTCGTCTGCGGCAAACTGTGCTGATTTAAATGCTTTCAATTTTGCCGCGGGAGTTTTTTTCATTTCTTCGAGCAGTTTGTATCCTGGCGCATTCACTTTGTACACCCGGTCATTAACCGGGTCGAGGACAAGGCCGCCAAACTCTTCCTTGCGCATGATGAGCTTGGCCATGACATCTTCGCCCGGTTTTACTCTCGAAGAAAAGGAGGGCGCCTTGGTATAGTCTTGCACCCACTGGTTGTGTATCCACTGGGCGGACCAGTCATTTGCCATTCCCGTGACCTTTTCCTTGAAGGTGTTGCTGGCCACAGCCTCCCTGGATATCAGCTTTCCGGCAATGTCCTTGCGGACTTCGGAATGGCGTTCAAGAAATGTCACATGCCCCTTGCCCACGGGAAATTCTTGATTCATTGAGTACAGATACAATTCAATCGTCGGTTTTTGCTGTTTTGCCATTTCCCCTCCCCCTTGCTCAGTGTTGAAATCAAAGAGCGAACCTGCGGTTTCCCGGGGGCGCTCTCCATGTCTCTGAAAGAACGGTATTTTTCAGTGTTGCAGTTGTCGGACGCATCGTGGATCCATGGCAGCCTGTGGATATATTACGTTAGGAAAATGCGTCTTGTCAAGATGCCGTAATTTTTTCGCCCCGGACATTGCATGCTGGCGGGGCAGGGGGATGAACAGAGGTCCGCTTGGGCGGAATGATGTACGACGTCTCGTGCGGACCGGGTGGAACGCCCGAAGGAGAGGCGGGCCAGGCGTTAGCCGGGTTACTCCTGGGATTGGCTCATGGCCGTGCAGCCTGAAGCCACTGGGAAAAGGTCTGGCCGTTGACCGTTCTGGCATGCAACCCGTGCAGAAGCGGCTCGACCAGGCTGTGTTCGTCCGGGGCGATGAGGAAGCCGGGAATGGGCGCCGTAGGCTCGCCATATGCGTCAACCCGGCCTGTGTTCAGCCCTGCCAGCAGTTCCACCATGGTGGACCACCGCCCGCCGTTATCCAGATGCTCGATGTATTGCAGCAGGGCGGTGGCGCCCGCGAGATATCCCGGCGGCATCTCCGCCACCCCGCTTGCGGCGCAGGAATCCAGGGAGGCAAAGAGACGGCAGCCAAAGGGCCGCACCGGATAGATGGAACAGCGCTCCTCCTTGAGAAACGGGCAGGGACGCAGATCCCAGCTTTCCGCTTCTTCCACGGGCTCGCCCCGGAGGTGAGCGCCGACGAAGGTGTTGGTTGTGCATTGCACCGCCCGGTTTACGGCCGGCAAAAATGCAGACCCGTTCAGCTCGGCGCGGCGATTTCCCTGGCTCAGAAACGCCATGATCCCATCCCCTTCGAGGCTGGTCATGGTGACACTCCGGGTGCAGCAGGTGGCGCATCCTTGCCGGCAGGCAAAAGTGAAGGAGGCGGCCCACTCGGCAAAGGCGTCGTAGAGGGTGGCCAGCAGCAGATGTTGAATCGGACGGGGAATCATGGCAAAAACGGCTCCTGGGGGTAATTTTTATTCCTGTGCCAGGGAGATATCTCCGGAAATAACGGAATGAATTTTTCCCCGGCCATCCCGGATGCGGAGAAGACCCTCTTCATCCGGGCCCAGGGAAAGGCCGGTGATGATCCTTCCCTGGGTGTTCACCCAGGAAACCTGTTGGCCGGCGTGGAGATCCCGTTGCCGCCATTCGGCCAGGATGCCCTGAAAATCCCCCTGCGCCAGCCGGGCCACCACGAGGTCCAGTTCGGCGAGAATGGCCGCGAGCAAGGGGCCCCGGTCGTAGGCGGCCCCGGTTTCCGCCAGCAGCGAGGTGGCTTTGGCGCGCAACTCGCCGGAAAATGCTTCCGAAGGGGTGTTCACGTTGAGTCCGATGCCGATCACTGCGGCGGTCTGCCCGGTTCCGGCTACCGCTTGCGTTTCGGTGAGGATGCCGCCGCATTTTCTGCCGTGCAGAAAAAGATCGTTGGGCCATTTCAGGCGCGGCTGGCAAGGGGTGTGGTTTTTTATCGCCTTGCACAGGGCAAGGCCCGCGGCCAGGGTGAGCTTGGGAAAATCCTGCGGGGCAAGGTGCGGGCGGAGAATCAGGGAAAAATAGAGTCCGGTTCCGGGCGGCGAAATCCAGTTCCTCCCGGCAAGGCGGCCCCTCCCCGCGCTTTGGCTGTCGGCCACGACCAGGGTGGAGTCCGGGGCGCCGGTGTTGCTCAGGATCAGGGCGAGATCGTTGGTTGAGCCGGTGCTGGTGAAAAAATGGACCGGATGCCGGCCAAGCTCGCCGGTAAGGATCATGGTTTGCCAGATATCGTCGGGCATGAGGATTGCGGGATTCTCTTATGGGTTTTTATTGCCACGCAATTTCGGGAATCAGAGGTAGGTACTTTATCATTCTGTTCATTTCTTTGCTTGCCCAAAGAAACGAACCAGCAGCGAAGCGGCGAAGAAAGGGCACCCGTGTCCCTTGTCCCGCCGTTGGCGGGATGCCCGGAGTTTATGCCCCGCATGGGGTACTCCTCGATGCTGCCGGGGCTTTGCAAGCTCGGCTTCGCCTCAAACAGTGCAAAGCCCTTTTCGGCAGCCTCTCCGGTGCTCGGCTGCGGGCCAATGGGATTTTTACTGCATATGAAAACAGATGGCTATAAGAGTAGGCATATTTTAGCGTGTGTGGGTTCAAGCCGCCAGCTTTTTGGCGATCTTGGCAACGTGTTCGCCCTGGAATCTGGCCCCTGCAAGTTCATTCTCGCTTGGTGTGCGGCTGCCGTCCCCTCCGGCGATGGTGGAGGCGCCATAGGGGGAACCGCCGCTGATTTCGGCCATGGTCATCTGCCCCTGAAAGGTGTAGGGGAGGCCGGCTATGACCATGCCGTGATGGAGCAGGGTGGTGTGGAAGCTCAAAATCGTGGACTCTTGCCCGCCATGCTGGGTATTGGAACTCGTGAACACGCTGCCCGGTTTGCCCACCAGAGCGCCCTGTACCCACAGACCTCCGGTGGCATCAAGGAATTGCCGCATCTGCCCGCACATGTTGCCAAAGCGGGTTGGGGTGCCGAAGATGATCGCATCCGCTGCCCCCAGTTCCTCCATCGTGCAGACGGGCACCTGCGCCTGCTGCTTCTGCGCCGCGGCGGCCCCCATCTTTTCCAGCACCGTTTCGGGGAGGGTTTCCGGCACCCGCCGCAGCTCGGCCTCGGCGCCGGCAACCAGGCGAACCCCTTCCGCGACAGCCTGCGCCATTTTGTGGATGTGGCCGTACATTGAATAATAGACGATGAGTACCTGCATGGTGGCCTCCGTGGTCTGCTGGTTAAGTTTGCACGCGTAACGGTATGGGTGAAATCCCCGGTGGATGCGAGAGAATACCCCATGCGGAAGGACGCTCCGGGAAAATCCTCACAGCCTCCGGCTGGATTCGGCGATAATTTTATCCAGAAAATTTTCTTCCGGCCCGCCCTGCCCCGCTGCTTCTTTCATCTGCTCGGCCCAGCCGGCAATTTGACTCAAGGCTTCCCGCTGTTCCAGGATGATGTTTTCCCAGGCCCGCCGTTCATGAAAGAAGGCATCGATACCATTCTGTACTACTTGCAAAAGCGCGGCTTTGGTTTCGGAATTGAGGCACTGGCTCACCCCTTTCTGCTCCTCGATAATGCTGAGGAATTTTGCCCGGAAGCTGTTGTGGGAGGCAATGGTGTTTGCAGGGTTCAAGGTCTGCTGATAGGAAAGAATCCGTTCTAGTTTTGCCTTGATATCCTCAGGCCGCACCGGCTTGGCCAAGTAGTCGAAGGCGCCAAGCCGCATGGCTTCTATGGCCGACTCCACAGTGCTGAAACCGGTTACCATGATAACCGCACAGGCAGGGTTGGACTCCTTGGCGAATTTGATGACATCAAGGCCTCCCTCCGTGGCATGGTCGGTTCCAGGCATGTTCTTGTCGGTCACCACGGCATGGAATTGCTGCTCGCCCAAAAGCGCGATGGCTGAGGCCGCATCACCGGCGGTCATGGTCTCGCAGTTCTGTCTTTCCAGTCCCAGCCGGATAACCTCGCGGGAGGTGGGTTCATCATCAACGACCAACACGCGTATCTTGAGACTCATGTCCACTGGCTCAGCCATTGTGTTCTCCTTCAGCGTACGTACTACAGGGGTTTCTCCCGCGTACCGGGTGAGCTAACCAAAACCGCGCCGCTTCCAACATGGAGCGATACGGTGCGGGGAACGCCGCCGCCTGTATCCTGCTTCACGACGGGTATCCCAAAACGATGAAGAGTCTTTTCTATTTCCGTGCGCAGCCGTTCCCCGAGATGAAAAGGATTGCTGATTTTTATGACCGCGGCGCCACCGGCCAACTTGGCCACGATCCCGGAATTATCGGCGGAATACAGACCCGCTGCGGCAAGAATTTTGTTCAGCAGCAAAGGGATCGCCGAACTGGCATAATACCCCTCCCCCCGTTTTTCCCCAGAATGGCACAGTTGATCCGGAAGGGCAATATGGACAAGCCCCATGGTTTTTGTTCTTGGATGGTGAAGGATCAAGGCGATGCAGGAGCCGAGGGCATAGGTGCGCAATATATCTTCAGGACTATTGGATACGGCCCAGCCGCCGATTTCCACCACCTTGAGAGTGCTCATGTCGTTGGGTGCGCCAAGGAGTCTTTAAATGCGTGTCAACACTATTGATGATATCATGGTTTCTGTCCGGCGGAAGAAAAAATTTCAGAGGAAAACAAACGGTTAGCCGTGCAATAACAAGGGGTTGTCAGAGAAACCCGAGGATGACCGGGCAGTGATCCGACCCCATTATCTCAGGCACGATAGCAGCCTCGGTTACTCGGCTTTTACTCTTTTCATCCACGCAGAAGTAATCGATCCGCCAGCCGATGTTCCTTTCCCTGGCGTTGAAGCGGTAGCTCCACCAGGTGTATTGGCCCGGCTCCTGGTTGAACATCCGGAAGGTGTCCACGAAGCCGGCCGCGATGAACTGATCCATCCAGGCCCGCTCCTCCGGGGCATAGCCCGGATTTTTTTCGTTCTGCTTGGGGTTGGTCAGGTCGATCTCCTTGTGCGCCACGTTGAAGTCTCCGCAGATCACCACCGATTTTTGTGTGGCCAGGGTCTGGGCAAAGGCGAGCAGGTCATTGTTGAACCGAAGCTTGTAATCCATGCGCACCAGGCCGTGCTGGGAGTTGGGGAAGTAGGCGTTGACGAAGAAGAAGTCGGCAAACTCCAGGGTCAGCACCCGTCCCTCGTAATCATGGTCGTGGTGGTCGATGCCGTAGATTATGGAAAGGGGGCGTTCTTTGGTGTAGGTCGCCACTCCGGCGTAGCCCTTTTTTTGGGCGGAAAACCAGTAGGCGGTATAGCCGGGAATGTTTCTGACCGTTTCCGAAAGCTGTTCTGGCAAGGCCTTGATCTCCTGGAGCGCCACCAGGTCGGCGTTCAACCCGGCGATGATTTCGACAAAGCCTTTTTTCTCCACAGCCCGCAGACCGTTGACATTCCACGACACGAACCTCCGCAGACCATTCTCGCGTGTCTCTTGCGCTTTTTTGGGCATTTTTCGCGGTGTTACCCCGATCCGCGGGCAATATCGGGCGAGGACGCAGCGGTCGCAGTGGGGGGCCACCGGCTTGCAGGTGCCCTGGCCAAAGGCCACCAGGGTGGAATTGATGGTCAGCCAGTATTGGGGCGGCAGCTTGTTCCTGAGCGCCATCTCGGTTTCTAAAGGGGTTTTGGTTTCCACATAGCCCCAGATGTTCATGATCCGATGCACATGGGTGTCCACGCAGATCGCCGGTTTTTTGAAGGCCACCGCCACCACCAGATTGGCGGTTTTTCTCCCCACCCCCGGCAGCCGGGTGAGGGCTTCGACCACGTCGGGGATTTGGTTGTTGAACTCGCTGGCCAGCACGCCGGGCAGCCGGGTGAGGAAACCGGCCTTGTTCTTGTAAAAGCCCACCGGGAAAATCAGCGCGGCAATGCGTTCTTCGCTGAGCGCCGCCAGCCCGGCCAGATCCGGTGCTTCCTTAAACAGCCTGGCCGCCGCCTTGGCCGTGGTTTCATCCTTGGTCCGGGCCGAGAGGATGGTGGCCACCAGCACCTTGTAGGGATCCTTGGTCTGCACGGCGATAAGATCGACAATGGGCACGGCGTACCCCGCGACCTCTGCGCTGAGTATCTGTAAAGCCTCGGGCAGGGGAAATTCCATGGTGTATTCCTGGGGGAAATGTTGCACAATGCAGCGTATGGGTATGATTACGCAGCATTTTTCCGTGATGATGCGTAATGCAACAGCCCTGTTTCAGAGAGGAACAGTTTTTCCTTGACAGCGCATTTTCAGAGCAGTAAGCATACCGAAAATTTTTAGAAATAGCCACAATCAGAGGGCAGGGTAAGGCGTCTGTCTGCCCATTCAGCGAAGATTGTCCCCCGGTTGCATGCAAGCGTTCACAGTGCTGGTTCTTTTTTTATATATTCTTTTATTGTGTTTCAGGGAAAACTAGGGAGGAAATAAGAATGCGAGGAAATTTCAAGGAAAAGGCGGGGATGCTGTTTGTC
The DNA here is from genome assembly GCA_964588325.1 of uncultured Desulfurivibrio sp. Lineage (GTDB taxonomy): Bacteria > Desulfobacterota > Desulfobulbia > Desulfobulbales > Desulfurivibrionaceae > Thiovibrio. Next base: position 49,473 of record CAZPOR010000005.1, on the reverse strand, counting down.
TCCCTCATGTGCGCCATCATGTTGAGCCCGGCCTGGGCTCTGGCAAGCGAAGTGGTTACCATGGATCAGATTCCGGCGGCCGGCGATCCGGGCTGGTGGAAATGGCCGGTGATTCTGCTGTTCGTCACCTTTGTCATGGGTATCATCGCGGTGCTTGGCGGCGTTGGCGGCGGGGTGCTCTTCGTGCCCATCATCGGCGGATTTTTCCCCTTCCACCTTGATTTTGTCCGCGGCGCCGGTCTGCTCGTCGCCCTGTGCGGCGCCCTGGCCGCTGGCCCCGGCCTGCTGAAGGCCAACCTCGCCAGCCTGCGCCTGGCCATGCCGGTGGCGCTCATCGCCTCCACCATGGCCATTGTCGGCGCCATGGTCGGTCTGGCCCTGCCCACTCATATCGTCCAGCTTGCCCTGGGCGGCACCATCCTCGGCATCGTGGCCATCATGCTCTCCGCCAAGAAGTCCACGATTCCGGATGTTCCCAAGGCGGACGCGCTGTCCACCGCCTTGCGCATCACCGGTGTTTTTTATGAGCCGACCACCAAGGAAGAAATCAACTGGAAGATTCACCGCACCATTCCCGGTCTGCTGACCTTTATCATTATCGGATTCATGGCCGGCATGTTCGGTCTGGGCGCCGGGTGGGCCAACGTGCCGGTGCTCAATCTGATGATGGGCGCGCCGCTCAAGATCAGCGTGGCCACCTCCAAGTTCCTGCTCTCCATCACCGACACCTCCGCCGCCTGGATTTACCTGAACAAGGGCTGCGTGATCCCCATGATGGTTGTGCCCTCGCTCATCGGCATCATGCTGGGGTCCTTCGTGGGGGTCCGTTTGCTCAAGGTTGCCAAGCCGACCTTTATCCGCTGGATGGTTATCGTCATTCTCCTCTTCGCGGGCCTGAAAGCGGTGCAAAAGGGTCTGAGCACCATGGGCGTCAGCCTGTTCTAAGAGAAGGAACGGTTTACACCCAGGGGGCATAGGTTTCGCTTGAGCAGGCAAGCTGCTCAACTCAGCATCAATAGTTTATTTCAAGGAGGATTGTCTCATGTCACACCATAATACCCAAGCAACCGAAGAGCAGGTGCTGTACGCCGATATTCTTGAAAAGGGCATGTACGCAGGCCTGGGCCTCATGGTCATCACGTTTGCCCTGTATGTGCTGGGCGTCATGCCATCGATCGTGCCGGTGGACGAGATCTCCGTCTACTGGAGTCAGCCGGTGCATGATTATCTGGTTGCCATCAACACCAATTTCCTGCACTGGGAAACCCTGCCCACCGGCTGGTCGTGGATGAAACTCCTCGGTTATGGCGATTTTCTGAACTTCCTGCCGGTGGCCATCCTGTCCGGGATCACCATCCTCTGCTATATTGTCATCACCCCCGGTCTGTTCGCCCGCAAGGACAAGGCCATGGCGATCATGGCCATCGCCGAGGCGGTTATTCTGACCCTGGCAGCCAGCGGTTTGCTTTCCGCCGGCGGCCATTGATTGAAAGGAGCTGTCCAGCACACTTTCTCCTTCGCCGGCCTCTTCCGCGCATTTGCGGCAGCAGCGAAGCGGCGTTGCTGAACAGTTCGGCATAGTTGCAGAAAGAAGAGATTTTGGTAAAAAGGCCATCCCGCCATGCGGCGGGATGGCCTTTTTATGTGCGAGGATACCGGCTCTCCCGGTGGGCGATGGCGATCTTTTCCACCAGGGTTTCCAGGTCGATGGGCTTGAGGCAGTAGTCGCTGGCCCCGCATTCCAGGCCGTGCAGTCCCGCCTCCATGGAGGCGTGGCCGGTCAAGAGGATGACCGGCAGGGTTGGCCATTTTTCCTTGATCTCCCGCAGGCAGTCCATGCCGTCCCGGTCCGGGAGCATCACATCCAGCACCACCACCTCTGGCCACCCCGCGGCAATTATCGCAAGCCCTTCGGCGCAGGTGAGGGCGGTCTTTGCCGAGTGCCCCCTGCGTGCCAGCCTTTTTCCGGTTGTTTCCACGAAATCGATTTCATCGTCTATGAGCAGGATCTGGAGTGGTTGGTCCATGTCGTTCCTCCGGGGGTGTGGCGCCGAGCAGGGTGTGCAGGTCGGCCATGATTTTTTGGCGGTAGCTTGCGGCCATGCCTTCGTCCGCCATGATCATGTCGATCTGGCGGGTGTGGATCAAAAGGTAGCCGAGAATCTTCAACCGTTCCAGCAGATAGGGCGCCGGTTTTTTTTCGATCCGGGCGGTCATGGCGTCCACCTTCTGTTCCACCCGGAAGTCGAATTCGCTTAATATTTCGCTGATCAGTTGAATGCGCAGCAGACGGCGGTCTTGGTCAGCCGCCCCCCCCTTGAACTGGAAGCTCACATAGTTTTCCGTGAGATACTCCCCCAGGTTCGCCTCCACCAGGGCGAAATGGTAGCCCAGCCGGACGCTGAGGTTGCAGAAGTTCCTGGAGATGAGAAAGTAGTTCTTGGCGGCCATGGCCGAGCGCACCGCCGGGTCGAGATTGGGGTTTCTCGTGGACTGAAAGATGATGGAGCCGAACCCTCCCAGACTGACCGGCGGCGGCCCGCCCCAGGGGAAAGCCATCATTCCCTGCCAGATGGCCTGCATGGGGGCGGAGGTGATATGGTTGAGGTCGATATAGCGGCTTTCCGGGTCGAAATCCGGGGTAAAGCCGTCGTCGAGATCGATCACCCACCACTGGGAAGGCGCGTCCACCACCAGTTGTTTTGCTGCCTTGTCGTCAAAGCCGTACCGTTCGCCGAAGGTGAACATCTCCACCACCGCTTTTTCGTGGCAGAAGCGGGTGAGATCGTGCAGGGTCCGGCAACTGTCGGGCCGGAAAAACGGGGAGGCTGGATCGGTCAGGTTAAGCGGGGTGATGTGGGCCAGGGCCTGGGTGAGCACTTTGTACACCGGGCTTCCGGCCATGAGATTTGGTTTGGGTGGGGCCAGGGCCAGCAGGGGTTCCACCCGGCCGGCATAGACCTTGCCGGCGGTGGCATCCACAGTAACCAAGCTATTGTTTTCCAAGGCAGCCAGGGCCTGCTTCATGCCGAAAATTGCCGGTATCCCGAATTCCCTGGCCACGGTGGCGAGGTGGGCGGCTTGCTGGCCGGTTTCGCTGACCACGGCCACCGCCCGGTTGAGGAGGCTGGCCCAGTCTGGATACGGCGTCTTGATGACCAGCACCGCGCCTTTGGGAAAGCGCAAGAGGTCGAGGTTGGAGCGCACCGTGAACACCGGACCGCTGCCGACTCCCTGACTGGCGCAGATTCCTCCGGTCAGGAGCGGTTCGGGCAGGTCAGTCGCTGTTGCATGCTGCCCGCCGGTCTCCTGCCCCCCTTCTGAGGCAGGGCGGCCAAGGGGACGGGATTGCAGGATGTAGAGCAGGCCGGAACGGTCAAAGGACCATTCGATATCCTGGGGGGTGCCGAAATGTTCCTCCAGCCGCACCCCGGTGGCCGCCAGCTCTGCCGCCTGGAGGTCGGTGAGGGTTGGAGGGGAGTTCAAGCTTTTCTCGGCGGATTGCCGGTGCAGGATGGAGTGGGGCGGGGTCCGGCTGACCCGGAACTGTTCGGTGGCCCCGCTACCGTCCACCACCGTGGCGGCAAGGCCGGCCGCCGCCTGGATGATGACATAGGGGCTGCGCGGATCATCCGGGGCGCGGGAATAGAGCACCCCGCTTATGGCTCCATCCACCATGCGCAGGCAGCCGACGCACATGTGCACGTCCAGGTTCCGGTAGCCCCGTTGTTGCCGGTAGACAATGGCCTGGCTTTTGTATTTGCTGGCCACGATTTCCTTGTAGGTCTGGACGACAAATTCGCGGCTGACATTGAGCTGGGTCCGGTACTGCCCGGCAAAAGAGACGTTGGAGCTGTCCTCGCCCAGGGCGCTGGAACGCAGAGCGACCAGCAGCTCGTCCTCGGAGCCTGCGGCGAGCTGCTGGTGGTGGGCCAGGATCGCTTCTTCCAGTTCGGGGGAGAGCGGGGCATTGCTGATCAGGTTTTGAATCCCCGCGCTGACCGTGTAGAGCTCTTCCAGATTATCGAGATCCAATCCTTTCAGGCGGCGGTTGATCTCAACCTGCAACGCATCGGCCTCAATGAAATGGCGGGAGGCCGTTGCCGTAATGACAAAGCCATCCGGGGTTCTCAGGCCGAGCCGGTTTCTGACCTCGCCCAGGTTGGCCATTTTTTCCCCCACCTGATCCACGGCGGAGGCGTCCACTTCCGCCATGGAGAGGATGAGCGCACCCTCCGCGCTGGGGGAACGGAGGGCGATGACCTGTTCGAGCTGTTTGGCGATGGCCCTGAATGGTTGATCCAGCTCGGTATACCGGCCGTCGGCCAGTCTGGTCAGGTGGTGGATCATTTTATAGATATTGACGGAAAGCGCGGTGCAATTGCCCCGGACAAAGGCCATGCCGAAGGAACGGCCCGCGGTGAGGGCTTGCTCCATCTCGGCCATCAGTTCCAGGGCGTTGTTGTTGGCGGTGAGCAGAGCGCGGAAATCTTTGTAATGGGCGCGGAAGGCAGCCTGCAGCTCGGCGGGCTTCAACCTGGGCTTGGTGCGGAAGAGCGAGGTCAGTCGGTCAAGAAAGAAGGTCATGTTCTGGTCGCCTGCGTTGGGCTGCTCTGGAAAGTCGCTGCCTTTCAGCATAATGGAAGCAGGCCCATCGAGGAAATAAAAAAGAAAAGCGGAGGAAAAGGAAAAAAGAGAACGCAAAGGCGCGGAGGCCCAGGAATGGGTGAATTCCACAAGGATGCATTTTTTTCGCGCCTTCGCGAGGTCTCTTTCCAGCCCCGCGTGTCCCGGGAGGCTAACCTTCCGGGACACGCGGACAAATCAACAGGGGGTTCTGTTAATGCTCAAGCTTGAGCCCCCATCCTTCAAACATGAAGAGGATGGCAAACCCGAACCACATGGTGTAGATCACATAGCCAACCAGGGAAAAGATCACCAGCACCGCCTTGTCCTTGATGCTTTGCGCCTCGATTCCGTAGTAGTTGTAAGCCGGCTCAACGGTTTTGGTCCGCACCTGATAGAGCATCTTTGATTCTTTGAATTTTTCCTGCTTGGTCAGGCTTTTTTCCATGGATTTCAGTGCGTTGTACCAATCAAACATGACCTGTTTTTCGTTTGCCCCGTATTTGGCGCTCACCGTCTGGCCGTCATTGGCGAACATGGCGTCCGCGTCCGCGAGCACCGCGGTGAGAATCCCGCCGAGATCGCCGCTGACCGTGATCTCCTGTTCGCCGGTCTGCACCGTTGCTCCGGCGTGCTGCAGGATGGTGGTCAGCCGCTGGGCGGAAAGACCCTCGCCGGTTTTAATGTTCAGGGTAATAATGTCCCCCTTGTAGGCTTCGGCCTTTTCCCTGGCGGCGGGAATGTAGTACGACGATTTCTTGGAAATGGAGTTGTACATGTTGTCCATGTAATCCAACATGTTCACCTTCTTGCCTTCGCCGGGGTACAGCGGTGAAAGCAGAAGCGCGAAAACGATCCAGAAACCGACCATCATCACCAGGCCGCCGCCGAATTCTTTTTTATTGGCAATCATACATGAGCCTCCTTGCTGGCATGTGCGTCACCCTCTCCCTTGAGGGTCTTGATATTGGTGAAAAAGATGTAGAAAACCCAGAGGGCGAAGGCGCCCAGCACCACAAAAAATATGTAGGTGCCCACGGTTTCCAGGAGCTTGCCGGTCGCCGTGGACATGGGGATCATCTCCATGCTGGCCAGCTTCGAAGGCAGGGCAAAGGCCCGGTTGACAAAACCGGCCGAGGTGGCGACGGCGTAAAGCCCGCAGATGGTCGCGCCGCTGACCACCTTGGTGATCAGGGAGCCGATCTGGATGCCGACCAGGGAGCCCAGGAGCATGCCCATGGCCAGGGTGTAGAAGATGAAGCCGTAGACCGCGTACTGGCTCAAGCCCGCATAGCCCGCGGTGAAGATGATCTGGAAGATGTCGGTGCCCACGGTGGTGGCCGAGGAGACGCCCAGCACATAGACGAAGATCGGGAAGGTCAAAAAGCCGCCGCCCACGCCCATGATGGCCGCGGCCAACCCGACGATGAAACCGCTGAGCACCAGGAAGAGCCAGGAGATCTTGCGGCCCCCCGGAGTAACGCCCTCGTCGAACTGGATCATGGGAGGCAGGTTGACCCCCTGGAGTTTTTGCGCCAGATTGGTCATGCCCGAAGCGCTTGCCGCACTGGAGGCGGAAGTGGTCTTGGCGGGCTTGGTTTTGCGGGTCTGGCGGAAAAAATCCATCAGCGCGTAGGAGCAGAGAAAACCCAGCATCAGCACATAGATGGTGGTGATGAAGGCATCGCTCAGCACCGGGTTCATCTCGTACAGGGTGCGGTTGACCCAGCCGCCCAGGGTGGCGCCGCCGATGGAGCCGATCAGGAACACCACGGCCAGGGCCACGGAGACATTGCCCAGCTTGCGGTGCAGAACGCTGCCCATGATGGCCTTGGCAAAGATGTGGAACAGGTCGGTGCCCACGGCGAGGATGCCCTTGACCCCGGCGCTCATCAGAGCCGGGGCGATGATGAAGCCGCCGCCCGCGCCGATACAGCCGGTGATCAGGCCGGCGACGATGCCGACGCCGATGGAGGCAAAGAAGATGGTGGGGGTGTAGAAGGCCGGGGCGTAGGCGGTTTTGCCGCCGATCATGCCGGGGAGCTTGCCCACGACCTCGTCGGCAAAGGCTATGCCGCCGATGAGGATGGGGATAAGCAGCAGGCCGAGGATGATCAGCCGCCTGCGGTCTCGCAGGATGGTGTTTGAGATGTCCATTTCCCATTTCGCGTGGGCGCGGGCGCCCGCCATCATGAAATGGTGCAATTGCCTGAAGAACTTCATAATTGTACTCCTCCCTTGTTGAATAATAAAATACCTCGGTTCCCCTTGGTTGCGGTGTTCGTGAGTGTTCTATGGGCTGCGATCTCTGGCCGCCTCAAGTTTTTCCAGCAGGCTTTCAAATTCCACCGGCTTGAGCAGGTAGTCAAAGGCCCCGTTCTTGATGCCCTCTTCTCCTTCGCTGGCCGAGGCGTGGCCGGTGAGGATGACCACCCGGCTTTCCGGGCGGATCTTCTTTATTTCCCGGAGAACCTGGCCGCCATCCATGTCCGGGAGGCGCATGTCCAGCAGGATCACGGCAAAGTCGCTGGCCGCGACCCTGGCGATGGCCGCGCCGCCGCTCAGCACCCCTTCTCCGGCCCAGCCCCGCTTGCGCAGACGTTGCACCAGGGTGGAGACGAATTCCTCTTCATCGTCAACGACCAGAATGGGAAGTCCCGTCATTTCCGTTCTCCTGTTTCGTTGGGCATCACGCGGGCAGCGGGAAATGGACGCGGAAAACGCAGCCGCCCTGCCTGCCGTTGCGCACCTCGATACCCCCGCCGAGCCGTTCGACGATGCTGTACGAGATGGCAAGCCCTATGCCGGTGCCGCTTCCCGCCTTTTTGGTGGTAAAGAACGGCTCGAACACCTTTTTCAACCCCTCTTCCGACAACCCCGGCCCGTTGTCGGCAAATTCCACGGCAAGCTGCCCGTTGCCGCGGCTGGTGCTGATGGTGACCGCGCCGTCATTGCCAATGGCGTCGAAGGCGTTGTTTAAAATATTGAGAAATACCTGCTGCAACTGGGCGCTGTCCGTGGTGATCGCAGGCAGAGCGGGATCGAGGTTGCGCCGGATGGCGATCCGGTGATTGGCCGCCTCCTTTTCCAGGAAAGAGACGGTTTCCTCCACCAGGGTGTTGATGTTGGTCGGCGCTTTCAGCCCATCGGTGGAGCGGGAAAAACCCAGAAGCCGGTGGGTGATGGTGCTGGCCCGCGTGACCTGGGCCTTGATTTTGGCAAAGGCGGACCGGTATTCTTCGGTGTTTTTCAGGTTTGCCGGATCTTCCTCGTCCAGAAGCTCGCCCAGCCAGCCGGCCTGGTCGCCGATGATCTGCAGGGGGTTGTTGATTTCATGGGCCACATTGGCCGCCATCCTGCCGACCAGGGCCATTTTTTCCGAATTGCGGATGCGGTCGTAGAGCACCATCCGCTGCTGGTCCGCGTCCTCCACCTTGTTCATCATGGAGCGGACCAGGAAGGTGGAAACACCGAGGATGAGCAGGGCGGCGCAGGCGATGATCAGGTGATCGCGCTGCCGGGCCCGGTAAAAATCGGCGAGCGAGGTTCTGATATCTGTTTTCAGCACCAGGGTCCAGGCGTTGTTTTTCATGCCGGTGGTGGCGTACAGAGCCTCCGGGGAGTGGTGGATGGTCAGGTCGCCTCCCGTGGCCAGCAACCCTTTTTCCCCGGCGGGAAGGGCGGTGAGCCCCACACGGCTCGGCGTCTGCAGCTCGCCCTTGTGGTTGAGGATAAAGGCGTCCCCGCCCGGCCCTACCTCGGCGCTGGCCAGCAGGGCGTTGAACAGCTCGGAATTGATCGTGGCCCGCAGAACCCAGGAGCGGGTGGGGTCGGTCACCGCCACGATGAAATGCGGCACCCCCCGGTAGCCGGTGAACACGTCGCTGATGTATCTGCCGCTCTGCATGACTTCGGCGAACCAGCGCGCTTCGGCGTAATTCTTGTCCTTGAGATCCTCGGCAAAGGGGCCGACGTAGTTGCAATGGCTGCCGTCCTGGGCGATGAGGCCGAGATCGACGATGACCCCCTGGCGGTTCATGGCCTGGAAAAGTTTTTCAAGGTTGCCTGGGGTGCGCAGCCAGGCAAGGTCGTAGAGTTGCGCGTAGCCGGCCAGGATATTTTCCTGACTGTCGAGGAAGAGGTCGATGATCTCCCTGCGGCTGTTGGCCAGGCTGGTCAGCTCAACGGTGGTTTTGTTCAGCCAAGACTTTTGGTAAAAATGGGAGGCGGTCCAACTGATGAACAGGAGGGGGATAATGGCCACCAGAATGACCACCACGACAAAAAGCCGCTTCTGCCGCGCATAGTAGGACTCACGCGAGCGGACCTTGAGGGCGCTGCCGGGGATGGTGGCGGTATACATTTTCATGGCTGGTCGGCATATTCCTGAAGCGGGGGGGCAGAGGCGAGGCTTTCCAGCCGTTTCAGCTTCCGCCAGAGGGAAACCCGGTCTATGCCCAGAACCTGGGCGGCCCGGGACTTGTTGCCCGCCACATGGGCCAGCACCCGTTGCACATATTCCTGCTCCAGCTCCAGCAGGGTGGGGAATCTGCCTTCCGGCGGATACCCCTCGAGCACCCCGGAGGCTGTGGCCAGGGGACGGATCTCGATGCCTTCGCCGCTGACGATGAAGTGGCGGTTTATGGGGGAGGGGTGTTTGTGCATTCCTTTCGGCCTTGGCTGGGATGATTACTGTTTCAGCATGGTTTTGGCGGTTTCATATTCCCCCGCTTCGGCAAAGGCGGCCGCGGTGGCGGAGCTGTCCAGCAGGTTCTTTTTTGCCTGATGGGCGGCCTTGATCCGTTCCACCAGGATCTCGATGTCAACGGGCTTTTTCAAGTAGTCAAACACCCCGAGCCGTCTCGCCTCGGCTTCGTCCAGATCGTTGCCGTGTCCGGTCTGGATGATGACCTGGATGTTGGGGTAGATCTGCCGTACCCGCCGCAACACCTCCATGCCGTCGATGCCGGGCATTTTCAGGTCGAGGACCATGACGTCGGGCTCTTTCTCGCCCACATATCCCAGGGCCTGCTCGCCGTTGAGCGCGGTTTTGCTGCCAAGATCCCGCAGGTCAAGGCGCTCCGACAGGGTTCTGATGAAATCTTCCTCGTCGTCTACCAACAGAATTTTGATGTCGTCCATGATGTCCTCAAGGTCGGTTGGCGGGCAGCAGTGTCGGGCTGTCCTATGGTTTTTTCCGGCCGGAGGGGCGTTGCGCCTCCTCATCGCCGTCCAGCAGGGAGAGGGCGGTGTCAAATTCTCCGGCTTGGGCGAAGGTCGCGGCAGTCATCGCGTCTCCGAAGCGCCTGAGCAGGGATCTTTTTCCCTGCCGTTTTTTCCTCCGGCCAAGGGCGGCGGAGATGGAGTTTTTCAGGGCTGAGGTGTCAAAGGGGGCGATGAGTTCATCGGCGGCTCCGGCCTGCATCCCGGCGATGGACAGCGGGATGTTGTCCGGCCGGTTGATGAGGATCACCTCGGCCTCGGGTATTTTCTCCCGGATGGCGAGCAAGGGGTGCAGCGCCTCGCTGTCTGCCTGCCGGATATCGAACAGGACGATCTCCGTTTCGAGAGGGGGCTGGGGCGGTGATTCTCCGGACAATGCCGCCGTTATTCCCCAGCCTTGCAACAGCCCCTGCATTGTTTCGGCAAAGCATGCGTCGCTTGAAACAATGAACGCGGTCGCCTGCATGGTCGCCTGCCCGGATCCGGGTTTATCGAGCCGATTCCGTGGCGAAAACACCGTAGGTCATGCGGATGCCGCCCAAGCCCAGCGATTGAAGGAAATCCTCACTGCCCGGCGCCGGGAGCGTGTGGCTTTCGGCCAAGATAACGGCCTCGGCATGAAGCCCTTCTTCGGCAAAGGCGGCGGCCATGAAGATCTTTTGGAATTGGTTGATCGCCCTGCTCCGGATGGAAACCGGCGCCATGTTTTGAGCGGTTTCCCATTCTCCTGCCTCGGCAAAAGTGATGGCCGTCATCCATTTCTGAAAGGTGTTGAGTGTTTTCATGGCAACCTCCGCAAGTGTTGAGCTGTTTTCCGCGCCTCGGAACAGAGGGGCGCTGTTGCTTTGTGATAATACAAGGATCGTGCCATTGTTTTATTGCAAGTGAAAACAGGTGGTTGTGGAAATACGGACATCTGTGGAACACGCAGGCAGAACATAATGAAACAAAAAGGAACGCATGGGGCCGGTTTGACGGCCGTGGCGGATCGTGCCGGGCTGGCGACGATGGGGCGGTGGCGCGGGGTCTCCCCGTGTGGTGTGAGGAGGCGAGGCGGGCGCTGGGTTGCGAAAAATGATTGACTTTCCGGCCCGCGATGGGGTAATTGAAACATGTGGGGACAATATGAAACAGTTTTGCGGGTTGCACGGTGTTCCCTCGCCCTAGCCTCCTCCGCCATGCAACGCAGGCTCCGGGGAGAAGGCGCAGGGCTTGTGCAAGAGGCGTAATGGTTCGAGGTCAATGGTGGAAAACCCGGAAAACGAAAATTTTTGCCCCGATCTCATCGAGATCCTCAATGGGGTGCCGCACGGCATCGCCCTTGTCGATCAGGATCTCCGGATCATCATGATGAACCGCTTTCTCGAAGCGCTTACCGGCTATTCAGGCGCGGAGGTTCGCGGCATATACTGCGACCATGTGCTGCGCACCGGTTTCGGCAGAAACGCGCAGGTGTTTCGTCAGGCCCTGGACTCCGGGGTTGCGTGCAGCATCGAGGGCGACATCCTTGGCCTGAACCGCGAGAAGATCCGCATGCGTTTTACGGCCACCCCGGTTGTGGAGCCCGGAGGCAATGGGCAGGCGTTGGTTCTGGTCCTTGAAGACATCGCCGACTGTCAGAAGGCAGGAGGCAAAAAGGAGGTGGGGACGGCCAAGGGGCTGCTGGGGCATAGCCCCAAGATGCAGGAGATCTTTGAACTCCTGCCGGTTCTCGCCCATACCGATTCCTCGGTGTTGATCACCGGCGAGACCGGGACCGGCAAGGACATTCTGGCCGAGGCCGTCCATCTGGCTTCTCGCCGGAGCAAGTATCCCTTCATTAAGGTGAACTGCGGGGCGCTGCCGGAAAGTCTGCTCGAATCGGAGCTTTTCGGCCATGTGCGGGGGGCGTTTACCGGAGCGCACGCCGACAAGCACGGCATGTTTCAGCTTGCCCAGGGCGGCACCATCTATCTTACCGAAATAGGCGATTTGCCCCTGCCGCTCCAGGTAAAACTGCTCACCGTGCTGGACGACCGGGAATTCTTCCCCCTGGGCAGCCAGAAAAAGGTCCGGGTCGATGTGCGGCTGATCACCGGCACCCACCGCGATTTGAAACAGTTGGTGCAGGAGGGCGGGTTCAGGGAAGATCTTTTTTTCCGCCTCAATGTCCTGCGGGTACACCTGCCGCCCTTGCGCGAACGGGATGGGGATGTGCGGTTGCTCATCGACCACTTCCTCCAGATGTTTGCCGCCAGCTTCAAGAAAAACGTGAAAAAGCTCTCCGTCCAGGCCTTGCGGCTGCTGGGCGGCTATCGGTATCCGGGCAATGTCCGCGAGCTGCGCAATATCATTGAGTACGGAGTCAATATTTGCCGGGGCGAGGTTATCGAGATCGAGCATCTTCCTCCCTATGTGCTTGCCGACGCGGGCAAACCGCCCAGGGCGGCGGCCGAAGCGATTGCGCCCGGCTCCCCGTTATCAGGCGACAAGGGTTCCCGAGGGATGGAGGAGGAGCTTCCGGATAACGCGTCGAGCTGGAGCGCCATTGAAAAAAGGAAAATCCTCACCGCGCTCATGCAGACCGGCGGCAGCCGCACCGGTGCGGCTAAGGCGCTTGGCTGGGGACGCACCACCTTGTGGCGGAAGATGCGAGAATACGACCTTGGATAAAACAGCATGAAGATCCTGGCAACCTTGCAGAATAACGATATCGCACCGCGTTTCGACCTGGCCACCGAGATTCTCATCGCCAACATCGTCCGGGGAAAGATTGCCGGGGAGCCGCGCATGGTGCTGCTTCCCGGGCCGGGGAGCGATGCGCTGTGCAGCCTGATCATCAAGGAAGAGGCCTCCCTGGTGATCTGCGGCGGCATTGAGGAGGCGCATTTCCAGTATCTGGTTTGGAAAAAAATAGAGGTGATTGACAGGGTTATTGGTCCCGCGCCACAGGCCATCGAACTGGCCATTGCCAAACAACTGCGGCCGGGGAGTATTGTCCGGCCGGAAAGCAGGAGGAGTGTCCAGTCATGAGAGAAAATCGGTCAAGCAAGCGCAATTGTCCCATATTCTGCGGCCTGTCAGGCAAGGATCTTTCTCCCCAGGCCAGGTACCGCTGTATGTGCAACAGCCTCTTCATCGTGATGCTGGCCATCACCCTGATTCCCCTGTCGATTACCTCGGGACTCAATTTTTTCCAGTATCAGCAGCTCGTGCGGGAGGATTCCCGGGCCAATGCCCGCTGGAACGCGGAAAGCGCCAGGGCGACCATCAACGCCTACCTGGAAAAACTGCAGGCGGCGATTACCGTGGTGATCGACACTTACAGCTTCGAAGATCTTTCCGACCCCAAAAAGCTCGAACAGATTTTCCGGCAGCTCAAGAAGGAGCATCAGGGGCTGGTCGATTTGAGCGTTGTCGGCGCGGACGGCATCCAGACCGCCTATGTCGGCCCCTACCGGCTGGTGGGCAAGGATTACAGCGACAGCCTCTGGTTTCACAAGGCCCTGGCCCGGCGGATGTATGTCAGCGAGGTTTTTACCGGGTTCCGCAATGTTCCCCATTTCGTGGTGGCAGCCAGCAAGAAGGATCCTTCTTCGGATCGGTACTGGGTGATCCGGGCGAGCATCGACACCGAAACCCTGGATCGCTTTCTGACCCTGGCCGACACCGAGGCGCTGGAGGATATTTTTCTGATCAATGACAGCGGTGTGCTGCAAAGCGGTTCCCGCTACCATGGCGATGCCATGGAGAGTTTCCATCTCGCCCGCAAACCCAAACAGAGCGACATCCTTATTTTTGAGGAGATGCGCGGCAACAGCAGCTTCTACCGGGCCGTGAGCCGGATTCCGAACACGCCCTGGCTGCTGGTCCTCGACCAGCAGGGAGCCGAGGCCAGGAAGATCTGGCACATCTTCAAGGGGCGGCTGCAGCTTACCCTCGGTCTCTGCTTTCTTGCCTCGGGCGGGATGGTTTTCTGGCTTTCCCGCTTTTTGGCGGGCAAGTTTCGTGAGGCCGATGAAACGCGGGATTCGATTTTGAGCGAAACGGAACATTCCAACAAGCTTGCCTCCATCGGGAGGCTGGCCGCGGGCGTTGCCCATGAGATCAACAACCCCTTGGCGATCATCGGGGAGAAAGCGGGTTTGATGCAGGATCTGGTCGGGCTGGAGCAGGACTTCCGCCACCGGGAAAAGTTTCTCGATCAACTGGCGTCCCTGCAAAACGCGGTGGTCCGGGCGAGAACCATCACCCACCGGCTGCTCGGCTTTGCCCGGCGGATGGAAACCTCCCTGACCCTGGTGCAGCTCAACGCGATCATCACGGAGGTCTTGAGCTTTCTGGAAAAGGACGCGGCCTACCGCAACATCCATATCATCCTGCAACTCCAGGAAAACCTGCCGGTCATCCGGGCGGACCACGGTCAGTTGCAGCAGGTGTTCTTGAACGTGATCAACAACGCCATCGACGCGATCCGCAGCGACGGCGAGATCCATATCACCTCCCGCCGCGAAAACCAGAAAACGGTGATGGTGGCAATCTCCGATACCGGGCCTGGGATTGCCCCGGACGTGCTCAGGCACATCTTTGATCCATTTTTCACCACCAAGGGCAACGAGGAGAAAAAGGGCACCGGCCTGGGGCTCTCCATTACCTATGGCATCGTGCAGAAAATGGGGGGCAAAATCGAGGTGAGCAGCGAGGTCGGAGTGGGCACCACCTTTATCATCACGTTTCCGGTTTACAAGGAAGGCAGCGAGGAAGAAAGCAATGACCGCGCATAGGATTTTGATTGTTGACGACGAGCTTGATTTCGGGATAACCCTGGCCGAGCGGCTGGAACTGCGGGGTTACGCCGCCAAAGCGGTGGGCGGCGCCCAGGAGGCGATGGGCGTGCTCGCTGACAATTGGCGGCCGGACGTGGTCCTCCTCGACCTGATGATGCCGGGAGTGGACGGCCTCGCCACCCTGGACCTGATCAAACAGCACGACCCCAAAATTCAGGTGATCATCCTCACCGGACACGGCTCCACCGAGAGCGGCATCCTCGGCATGCAGCGCGGCCTGTTCGATTACATCATGAAGCCGGTGGACATCGGCGAATTGATCGACCGGATCAACGAGGCCGGGGCTCAATAAAGGGGATTGTCCTTGACCGCCAATTTTTTTTTGGTATGGTTCGGCGTGGGCGGGACCGCCTGGTGAGATCCGCGGCGCACCGCCGCACGGGCCATTTTTTTGCCCATTTTTCTCAGCCATCCTTTTCAACATGAGAGAGCCGATCATGCGCACATCCGAGACCATCATTACAGCCTTCGGCGCTGTTCTGGCGAGCCTGGCCTTGCCCGCGGCTGCTTGTGCCGCCGGGGGCGGGGCCCATGCCGACATGGGGGTGTCCCTTCCTCTGTACAGTGTTTTGCCCTTTGCGGGCATGCTCCTTTCCATCGCGCTTTTTCCGCTGCTGGCGCCGAAGTTCTGGCATCATCATTTCGGCAAGGTTTCCGCCTTCTGGGCCGTGGTTCTGGTGGTTCCCCTTGTGCTTGGATACCAGGGGGCGGCGGTGTATGAAATCCTCCATATCGTGCTGGCCGACTATGTTCCGTTCATCATTCTGCTCGGCTCTTTGTATACGGTGTCAGGCGGAATTCTGCTCAAGGGCACGCTCCGGGGCACCCCGGCGCTCAACACCGGAATCCTTGCCATCGGCACCATCCTGGCTTCCTGGATGGGAACAACCGGCGCGGCCATGCTCCTGATCCGTCCGCTTCTGAGGGCCAATGCGCACAGAAAGAACCGGACATTCATGGTTGTTTTCTTTATTTTCCTGGTCGCCAATATTGGCGGATCGCTCACCCCTCTCGGCGACCCTCCTCTGTTCCTGGGATTTCTGCGGGGTGTGCCTTTTTTCTGGACCTTTCATCTTCTTCCCCACATGCTGGTGGCGGCAGGCATCCTGCTGACCCTCTATTATCTGCTGGACAGGCATTACTCCCGCCGGGAAGGGATCACCGCCGCGCCGGACGACGGCGCCCAAGAGCCGATCCGCATCGAAGGTTCATACAACTTCATCTTTCTTGCCGGCATTGTCGGAGCGGTGCTGATGAGCGGCATGGCGAAATGGGGCGACATCTCGATATTCGGCATCCACCGCGGCGTGCAGGATGTGGTCAGGGACGGCTTGCTGGTCCTGATGGCTATTCTTTCCCTGGCGGTTACCCCCAGAACCCTGCGGGAGGCGAACGCCTTCACCTGGTTTCCGATTCAGGAGGTCGCCATCCTTTTTATCGGGATTTTTCTGACGATGATCCCGTGCCTCAAGATACTCCAGGCAGGATCGCAGGGCGAACTGGCTTTTCTCATCGCGGCGGTGCGGGAACCGCTCCATTACTTCTGGGTTACCGGCATACTCTCGGCCTTTCTCGATAATGCCCCCACCTATCTGACCTTTTTGAGCACGGCCATGGGCGGATTTTATCCCGGTGTTGCCGAAAACGAGGCGGTCATGCTCCTGATCAAAGAAAATCCCCTCTATCTCCTGGCCATTTCCGCGGGAGCGGTATTTTTCGGCGCGCTCACCTATATCGGCAATGCGCCGAACTTCATGGTGCGGTCCATCGCAGAGGAGGCAGGCACGCCCATGCCCACTTTTTTCGGATATCTGTTCAAATATTCGGCACCCATTCTGGGAAGCGTTTTCGTCGTAATATCACTTCTTTTCTTTATCTGACATAAGGGGGCCCCATGAAAATAGAGAAGATCCTGTTCCCGACCAAATTCAGGGAGTCCGCCTTCGAGGCTCTGGAGTCCTTGCTTGTGCTCAAGAATGCCGGCTTGCGGGAGGTGGTGCTGCACTACGTCATCCCGCGGGAAGAGGTGGGGTTTGTTCCGTATGGTGGTTATTTGAAGGATGAGGAGGAGCGGTTGCGCGAAGAGACCCGGATCCGCTTTCAGGATTGGCAGCAATCTCTTTCCGCGCACGGGATAGGAAGCAAGATCGTCATCGAGGTGGGAGACCCGGTTCCCACCGTCCTGGCCCTTGCGGAAAAAGAAAAAGTCGATTTGCTCGTTGTCGGGAAAAAGAAAAAGACAGGCCCGGAGTTGTCGTTTGTGGGCTCCCACACCCTGCAGTTGATCACCCGCAGCCCCGTGCCGACGCTGGTGAGCAAGCATATGGTGGAGTATGAATCATCAGGGGAAATGGTGACGCGTCTCAATGATACGATCTTCCAGCGGCCTCTTTTGGCCACGGATTGGTCGGAGCCCTCAGGCCGGGCTCTCGAACTGCTTTTATCCATGAAAAATGTTGTTGGCTCGGTGTCCGTGTGCCATGTCATTGGGGTCAAGATTGCCAAGAACCTCGACAAGTCAGGGTTGCATCTCCTGGAAAAAGAGAGCCGGGAACGGCTGGCCCGCTATTGCGAACGATTGACCGCCGCGGGCATTCCTGCTGAGCCGCATCTTGGCGCAGGGAGGAGTGTCCTCGAAATAATTCGCATTGCCCGGGAGACCCATGCCACCATGATCATGATGGGCACCACGGGAAAAGACCGGCTCCATGAGTTCTTTCTGGGGAGCAATTCGCACCGGGTGGCCGAGGCCTCGGAACTGCCCACGCTTTTGGTGCCGTAGCCTGGAGGGGCTCGCAGAAATTGCGGCCTGCGGTTGCCGCCCCTTTTTTCTTGACACCCGTGTTTCAGCCATTGTAAGCACAAGGGAGTTTTTTCCCGATGTGTTGTTTTGTTGCGGACCGAGGCGCAACGGGACAGGACCAACCTTCGCCAGACAGAAAATACTTGTATGAAACAACGAATCCGGAAACAAGAGCGCGGTTTTTCCCTGATGGAACCGTTGATCGTCATGATCATTCTCCTCCTGCTCGCCTCCCTGGTCGGACCAAAAATCTTCGGCACCGAGGGGAAGGCTCATCAGAAGACGGCCAAGACCCAGATCGAAATGCTCATGGCGGCCATGGAGGCCTTTCGCCATGACGTGGGGCGCTATCCGACCCAGCAGGAAGGGTTGGCCGCCTTGGCCGCCGATCCGGGGGTGAAGAAATGGGATGGCGCCTACCTGAAAAGGGCCGTGCCCAACGACCCATGGGGAAATCCCTATCGCTACCGAAATCCCGGCGAGCACGGCCCGGTGGATATTTTTTCCTACGGGCGCGACAATCAGCCGGGCGGGGAAAAAGAAAACGCCGACCTCGGCAGTTGGGAATGGGGAAGGCCCAAGACGACAGGAATGTGACCTGCGCCGCTCACCGTGGGGCCGTCACTTAGAGCTTGGCCGTGTTTCGTTGGCGCTCGCATCCGGCTTGTGGCCGTCTGTGGCCCTCCTCAATCGTACAATCTTCGCCACATCGCATCGGCGGCCTCTCTTTCAGGCCGGCATCATAAATCAAAGGCATTACAATTTGCATCTCCTGGCGCGCAACACCGGCAGGCTGCTTTGCCGCAGGCGCAATCGAGGCCGTTTTGCGCACATTCGCCGCAGGTCCCCACGACAGCCCCTGCTTTCACTGCCGGCTTGGGCGCGGCCGGTTTGGAGGCGGGTTTTTCCTCGCGATTGTGCTGCGGCGTGGCGGAGGATGATCCTCCCTTTTCCGCCTTTTTCAGCTCGGTGGCGATAGCGTCAAAAAAGCTCTCGATGAGCGAGGGTTCTTGCTTTTCGGCGGGTTTCTTTTCCGGTTTTTTGGGTTCAACCGGCGCCGTGGCGGTGAAGGCGATATCAAGCTTGTATTGTTTGGCAAAGTTGCGGATCTGCTTCGCCTGCGCCTTGCTCACCTCGTCGCCCTGGGCGAGCAGGATGTCATGGATGGCCTTGAGGTCGCGATGGAGCTGGTCGTGGGCCTGGCGGTCATAGACGTACCGCGCCTCGAACAGCTTGGGATTGCGCAGGAGGATGAAAATGGTGTCGTCATGCTCGCGGGCAACCTGGCTTACCGCGGTGAGGGCGTTCCTGCGCAGCTTGTTGAAAAAGGAATGCATGGCGCGCCCGGTTTCAAGCCGTTTGGCGCCCCCCTTCTTCCACTCATCCATGTGCATGATCAGATCGGGCGCTGAAAGGCGTTTGTCGATGAGCAGGGTCATCTTGAAGATGTCCTTGGCCGGCACATCCTTGGGCACAAGGGTAAATCGTTTGTTTTCCTCGTCCCAGAGCACGCTCGACCCGCCCCGCGCCTCATCTTCCGGCACGTACAGGTACGGCGGCGTGGAGGGTTCGTAATTGATGCCGGTCAACTCCTTGGGGTGATTGCGCTGGAATTCGTGGAAGATGCGGGCCTTCTCGTTGGTGTCGGAGTTGCCGATGCCGATCAACCCCTGATTCTTGTTTTTGTCGATGGTGTTGGCGACCTGCCCCAGTTTGTCGACCATCTTGACGGTTATCTCGCCGTACGCGGCAATGGCCTGGCCAAGAATGGGAACCTTGTCCGCATGTTTCATCATGGAGCCCAAGGCGTCGAGCTCGGCGCCGAGCGCCCCCAAGGTTTGATAATCCGCGTCCATTCTCTTGCGCACTTCGAGGATTTCGTCGTACACGTCCATCGCGGCCGTAACCTTGTCGGAATAATCCCCGAAATTGCCCAGGATCTCCTGCGAGCGCTCCAGGGTGCTCTGGGCGTTTTTCAGCTTGGCCGCCGCCGCCTTCATTTTGGGCGGGACAGCGTTTCCGGCCCTTTTCAGGCGGTCGATCTCGGCGTCAAGCTGTTTGACAACCTCGTCAACGGCCTTCTTGGTGTTCTCGACGGATTCCTTGGTCTCGGAAACGCCCTCATGCACGGCCTTGTATTCGTCTCGGCTCTGTTCGTACGCCTCCTCCTCGGGAGACGACGACGGCCACCATCCCGCCTGGCACGGCACTGCGCTGCCCAGGCCTAGGAGGGTCATGGCGGCAAGCGTTAGGAAAAGGGAGAGCAGATGGCGCGGGGGCAGCAGCATGGAGGCGGGACGCCTGCCGTGGGAGATGAGCCGAGAGTGTTGTGGGGTGCCCATGACTGCTCCTCCGTCGAAAATGGTCCAGATGGTTGGGTGGCCGGTTGCCAGCGCGGTCAACACCGCGACACCATCAGTTTCCAATATTTTTTCGAGAGAAGCAAGCGCCGGAAGGGCGGCGCGGGTGTATTTTTTTCGTCATTCCGGCAAAATCCGGAATCCAGTCCGCAAAGGGTTTGTGGACCCCGGCTTTCGCCGGGGTGACAGTGATTGATGTACCATTATTCCTGTAGACGAGAACATGGTGCGCTTATTTTTCCACCAGCCGTTCCAAAATTTTATAGCTCCGCGCCACCATGTTGCGCGGCTCCACCATGAGCCCGGCCTGGATCATGGCGTTGTCGAAGATCTGCTCCACCACGCTTTTGGCCACTTCGGAGTCCTTCTCCTTCAGCCCGGCCAACCCCTTGATCAGCGGGTGGCTGGTGTTGATCTCCAGGTTCTTGCCGCCGAACTGCTGCAAGCCCTGGCCCGAGGCGCGCATGATCCGCTCCATACTGCTGGTGACAAAGCCGTCGGGGTTGACCACCATGGCCGGGCTGTCGGTGAGGCGTTTTGAGGCGATGACCTCCTTGACCTGCTCGCCTAGCACCTCCTTCATCCAACCGGTGAGGGTCGCGGAGTCCGATTCCGGCATGGCCTCGGCCTGCGCTTTTTCCTTGTCCGCCTCGGATTCCGCCGGGGCCTCGGGCAGATCGAGGTTGCCGCGGTCAGCGGAGACCAGTTTTTTCTCGGCAAAGGCGCCCAGGTGGCTCATGGCGAAATCGTCGATGGGCTCCAGGGTGTAGATCACCTCGATGTTGCGTTTCTTGAAGGCCTCGATGTAGGGGCCGTTTTCAATGGCTTCGCGGCTGGGGCCGTTGATGTAGAAAATCTCCTTCTGTGCCTCGGGCATGCGTTCCACATACTCGGCCAGGGAGGTGAAGATGCCGGCTTCGGTCTTGGAGGACTCAAAGCGCAGGAGCTTGGCAGCCTCCTCGCGGTAGGCAAAGTCCGAGATCACCCCTTCCTTGATAAACATGCCGAAGTTTTTCCAGAACTCGGTGTATTTTTCCGGCTCGCTCTTGGCCATTTCCTCCAGGAACTTGAGTACCCGCTTGGTCACCACCTTGTTGATCTTGGCGACCAGGGCGTTGTCCTGCAAGGCCTGGCGGGAGATGTTCAGCGGCAGGTCCTCGCTGTCGATGACCCCGCGCAAAAAGCGCAGCCATTCCGGGAGGATGGTTTTGCTGTGCTGCTCGATCAGCACCCGCTGGCAGTAGAGGTTGACCCCCGGCTCCATGCGGCCGAAACCCATGCTCTCGAAGTTCTCCTTGGGGATGAAGAGCAGGGTCTTGATGGCCAGGGGGGCGTCCGCGGAAAAATGGAGCCGGGTCAGGGGCTCGTCATAGGCATTGGCGACGAACTTGTAAAACTCGGTGTACGCCTCCTCCGTGACCTCGCTCTTGCCCAGGGTCCAGATGGCCTGCACCGTGTTGACCGGTTCGCCCTTGAGCTTGATGGGGAAGGGGACAAAGCTGGAATATTGCTTGATGATGCGGCGGATGGTGTGCTCGTCGGCGAACTGCTTGGCCTCGTCGGTGAGCTCCAGGGTGATGGAGGTGCCGCGCCGGATGCCGGGGCACATGGCGATGGTGAAGGTGCCGTTGCCGTCGGAGACCCACTCGTGGCCCATGTCGTCCATGCGGTAGGAGCGCGATTTGACCGTGACTTTCTTGGCCACCATGAAGGCGGCGTAAAATCCAACGCCGAACTGGCCGATCAGGTTGACCTCCTTGCGGTCCGCCTCGGAGAGCTTGGAGAAAAAGGTCTTGGAGCCGGAATGGGCGATGGTGCCCAGGTTGGCCTCCAGCTCGCCCCGGTCCATGCCGATGCCGCTGTCGGTGATGGTGATGGTGTGCGCCTTCTCGTCAAACTCGATGCCGATCTCCAGCGGCACATGGCTGTCAAAGACCTCCTGCTCCACCACGTTCTGGTGGCGGAATTTTTCCAGGGCGTCCGCGGCGTTGGAGATCAATTCGCGCAGGAAGATCTCTTTTTCCGTGTAGAGCGAATGGATCACGATATCGAGCATCTTTTTTACTTCGGCCTGAAACTCCTTGGTTTCTGTCTGGGGGGTGGTTTTTTCGGGACTCATCGGTTCTCTCTCTGGAATGGATTCGTTGGGGCCTTGCCGGCGCGTGCGCCTGTGGCCGGATGATTTTTTTTGCCGATCCGGCAATGTGGCTCAAAAAATAATCATCCCCATGGCCCTGTCAAGCTGCACCAGACTGAGGTTCGCAACTAGCCGCACTGTTGGTGTTTTTGTAATGCCTCCTAAATATTTACAACCGTGTCCGAATATGTGATAATCCCCCCGTTGGAATTATGTGCTTGCGCCCGCATGGGCTCCAGACCTTTTGAATCGGGAAAAGTAATGATCGATGTCGCCGCCGAGTATGTCAGGGATGTGGAAAAAATAGCGCCGTGCCCGGAGGTGGCGCTGGATGTGCTGTCCATGGCCCACGCTCCGGATTGTTCCATCCCCAAGCTGTCGGAAAAGATCGAGCAGGATCCGGGCCTCACCGCCAATATGCTGCAGATGGCCAACTCCGCCTACTTCGGCCACATGAAAAAGATCACCTCGGTCAAGGATATCATCGTTCGCATGGGGGTGGACGCGGTCAAGATCATCTCCATCACCAGCGCTTCGGTGGGGCTGCTCAGGTCGCCGCAGGCGGCCTATGCCCTGGGGAGGGGAGAACTCTGGCGCCATTCCTTTGCCGTGGCCATCCTGGCCAATATTATTGCCCGCACCGCCAAGGCCAGGGATACCTCCGCCATTTATACCGCAGGGCTCCTCCATGACGTGGGCAAGGTGATCCTTGACCGGCCATTGCAGGTGGCGAGCTACAGCCGGGATGAAAACAACGAGCAGGAGGATCTGTTGACCGTGGAGCGGCGTCTGCTGCATACGGATCACGCCGAGGTGGGCATGGCCCTGTTGGAAAAATGGGGTCTGCCCGAAGCGGTTTCCGTGCCGGTCGGACTGCATCATGACATGACCCAGCCCCAGTCAAAAAGACTGGGGTCCAAGATCATCTACCTGGCGGATGCATTGGTGCATCTTACCGAATACGACGCAGGCAGTTCCGGGGACTTCTTCTTTGACGTGCTTGCCTATGAGAGCATGAAAGGAGAGCTGCCCGAGGTGCCAAATTTTGAAAGCAACATGCGGCTGATTATCGAGGAGTTCGTCGATAAATATCAGGATGCCGTCGCTGTGTTCAGCCTCTAGTCCGCGTCGGCCGGAATTCCCCTCGCCATGCGCTACTATCTCGCCACCGGCGCTCTGCTCGGGCTTGGCGCCGGCCTTTCTCCCGGCCCGCTCCTGACTCTGGTTATCTCCGAATCCCTGCGCCGCGGGGCGGCAGCCGGAGTCAGGGTGGCCCTGGCCCCCCTGGTCAGCGATGCGCCCATCATCATTTTGGTTCTGCTGGGGTTGGGACGCGTTGCGCCCGCCGGCATGCTGCCCGGGATTCTGGCCCTGGCAGGCGGGAGCCTGGTGGTCTGGATGGGGGTGGGGGAGTTGCGCAGTCCCGGGAACGTGGCTGTCGAGAGCCGGCCGCAAACGCATCCGCTCCGCCGGGCGGTTCTGGTCAATGTCCTCAGCCCCTATCCCTATCTGTTCTGGCTGGGCGTGGGCGGCCCTATCCTTCTCAAGGCCTGGGGCCACAATCAGGGCGCGCCTTGTATCTTTCTGGGGAGTTTCTATCTGCTGCTGGTGGGGAGCAAGGCGCTCCTTGCCTGCGTGGCCGGCCGGATGGTTTTCGTGGGCAGCAAGGGATACCGCATCACTCTGTGGGTTCTTGGCCTGCTGCTCTGTCTTTTCGGCCTTTCCCTGATCAGGGAAGGGCTCACCCTCTGCGGCCTTATCCCTTAAGCTGCTTCACCGACCAGCACCGCCTCTTGGATATGCATGAGCCGGTCGATGTCCAGAAGGATGGTCACGCCCTCGGCGAGTTTGGCCATGCCCAGCAAGCACTGGCTGTCAACCACACTGCCGAACTGGGGCGAATCTTCCACCTCCTGCTCTTTGATGGTCACCACCTCGGACACCGCATCGACAATGATGCCGATGAGCCGGGAGCCGGTGAGGCCGGAGACCTCCACCACGATGATGCAGGTGCGGTCGTCGTAGTCCACGCTCTCCATGCCGAATTTGCTCCGCATGTCCATGACCGGGATGACCTTGTCCCGCAGGTTGATGACCCCTCTGAAAAACGGCGGCATCTGGGGTAGCTCGTGGATGGCCATCAGGCCGATGATCTCCCGGACATCGAGGATGCCGAGTCCGTACCGCTCCTTGCCCAGGGTGAAGATCAGATACTTGCCCTCGCGGGAGGCCAGGGACTGGTCGATGCCCAGCTTCTTGGCTGCGCCGCGCTGTTCCGCGCCTGCGGCAGCGGGCAGATTCTTGCAGGCGATATCGGCAAACCGGGTGTCGATAAACTCGGCGAGGTTGATGCGCCGCCCGATCTCCATCTTGGAGGTCATGTAGTCCTGGATGGTCTCCAGATCTTCCTTGACCGGATAGAGATTGTCCGTGGTGATCCCCTGGGGGTCGGAAAGCACGGTGCGGAGCAGACCGGTTTCGAGGCCGATCTTTTTCTGCGGGTCGAGAAAGGTTACGGCGATCTCCGCCGCCTCGTCCACATGGTCGCGGATATAGATGCCGGCTTCCACCAGCATGGTGGTGAATTCCTGCACCGCCTCGGGATACTTGGTGAGGATCTCCTCCCGGAAAACCACCACGCAGCAGGGATGATCCTGCCACACCTCGCTGGAAAGGAACTGGCGCTCGGCAATGCCTGCGGTGATGGCCCGCGAGCCGATGGGCTCGGCCACCAGAAAGCCGCTGGCCTCGGCATTGTCCTTTAAAAACTCCGGCATGGCCACCGGCGGCACCACGTCGAAGAGGACGTTGACCGCCTCCTTTCCCGCCACCCCGGGCCGCAACCCCATCTGGGTGAAGTACATGTGGGCCAACATGTTGTGGATCGACATCTTGTGGGGGATGTAGAAGGTCTTGTGTTTGAAGAACTGCTGGTACGGCTTGGCATACTTGCCGGTCTTGTTGCGGACGCAGATGCTGCCGTTGCGGTGGGCGAAGAGCACCAGCTTGATGGGCACCCCGTAGCTGAAGAGATCCATGGCCATGGGGGCCAGGATAAAGGCGCCGTCCACCTCGCCGTTTTCAAGCGCGTTCTGCACCGGATTCCAGCCCGGCATGCAGAGGGTGTCCAGGCTGAAGTGTTGCGGGTTTTTCCGGCCCGAGGCCACCTGGTGCTTGAGCACCCCGAGGGCCAGATGGTCGGTGATCTGGATATGGGCCATCTTGAGATGGACCTTGCCCTCGGCGCTGATCCTGGGGCCTTCCTCTTTTTTGGGAGCGGCTGCCTGCTTGAGGCCAAAGGCCTCCTCGATGAGGACCTTGAGCTCGTCGGGGGTAAAGGGCTTGGCCACCACGCCGTTGGCCCCGGCTTCCTTGGCCTTGGCCACATAGGCCTTGTCTCCGTGGCCGGTGGCCATGAGAAAAGGGAGGTTTTTGAAGCCGTCCTGGCCGCGCATCCACTGCAGCAACTGGTAGCCGTCGCAGTTGGGCATGGACCAGTCGCTGATGACCAGGGCGATGTCCGGTTCGGCCCCAAGCTTCTCCATGGCATCGTTGCCGTCTTTTGCCTCGACGATGTTGGTAAAACCGACCTGGCCGAGTATCCTGGCCTCCATCTTGCGCATGGTGCCGGCGTCTTCAACGAGCAAAATCTTCATCTGCGGATCAAGGGCCATTGTGCCACCTCCTGTGGTCCAATATAGAGGAAGAAAAGCGTTTCGACAAGTTCGGAGAATTTTTCGGGCGGTCCAAGCGCGAAGGTTTTATATTGGAAAGACAGAGTATAACGGCGTTCTCTTCAGCTCAGGATATGCGCATGACGGAAAAAATTCTCTACACCCTCCATGAAACCCAGGCGCTGCTGGAGCAAGGGGCGGTGCTGCTGGTGGATATCCGCGATCAGGACACCTTTGCCGAGGGGCACATCCCCGGGGCGGTGAACATGCCGGAGATCTTTTCCTTCTTGAGCGAGAGCACCCCGGAAGGGTTGGCAGCCCTGCAGAACACCTTTGGGGCGAGTTTCTCCCGGGTGGGCGTCACCCACGGCCGGAAGGTTGTTTTTTACGAAGACAGCTTCGATACCCGGTATGGCGCTTCCTGCCGCGGGTATTGGCTGGCCCGCTATCTCGGGCACCCGGATTGCGGCATTCTCGATGGCGGTTTCTGGGCCTGGCAGCAGTACGGCCTGCCCGAAGAAACCACGGAGATCCCGCCAACCGCCAGCCGATTTCTCCCCAACCCCAACCCCGCTCTGATGGCGACCAGGGATGATGTGCTCGCGGCTCTGGGCGACTCCCGAACCATCCTCCTCGACAACCGGGATGCCAACGAATGGCTGGGCCATACCTCCTCGCCCTACGGCTTCGATTTTGCCCCCCGGCGGGGAAGGATTCCCTTCGCCCGCTGGATTGAATGGTACAGCTTCATGAGCCGGGATGCGATTCCCGTCTTCCGGCCAGCCCATGAAATCCGGGCCTTGTGCGCCAGCCAGCAGATCTATCCGGACAGCGAGATCATCATCTTCTGTTTCAAGGGGTCGCGGGCGGCCAATACCTATGTGGCCCTGAAGCTGGCCGGTTTCAACCGCTTGCGGGTCTATTTCGCCTCCTGGAACGAATGGTCCAGGGATCCCAGCCTGCCCATCGAGAGCGGTGAGCCGCGGGGCGCCTGATTTCCCGGCTTGTTTCCGTTCTCCTTCGGCCCCGCCTCAACGGGGCTTTTTTCTTGCCAGCCCCGGGGAAAAATGGTCAAGTGGCGGCAAACCCGCGCATTCTCTCCCCATAACCCCATCCGCGCAGCCTGTTTCATGGAATTTTCCGCAATCCTGCTCATTGCCCTGGCCCTAGCCGTGGACGCTTTTGCCGTGGCCCTGGCGGCCGGGGTCAGCCTGTGCCAGGTCAACTCCCGGCAGGTGTTCCGCTTGGCCTTCCATTTCGGTTTTTTTCAGGCCGGAATGAACATTCTCGGCTGGCTGGGCGGGCTCACGGTCCGCTCCTACATCGAAGCCTTTGACCACTGGCTCGCCTTCGCTCTCCTCGCCTTCGTGGGGATCAAGATGATCTGGGAGGCGATCCGGGAGGAGCATGAGGCGGAAGAGGGCGCGGACCCCACCAAAGGGCGGATGCTGGTCACTCTTTCGGTGGCAACGAGCATTGACTCCCTGGCCGTGGGGTTGAGTTTTGCCGTGCTCGAGATCAGCGTCTGGCTTCCGGCCCTGGTCATCGGCCTGGTCGCCTCGGCGCTCACCGCGCTGGGCTTGCGGCTGGGCTGTCTGTTGGGCGCGGCTTCGCGGTTGGGCTCCCGGGCCGAGATTGCCGGCGGCCTGGTTCTCGTCGGCATCGGCTTCAAAATTCTCCATGAACACGGGGTGTTATAGGCATTCTTCCCCCCGGTTCCCATACATTTCCATTGCATTCTCCAAGGGGCGCTGGTATGTTTTTGCGTCTTGAACTTCCTTTATAATTACTGTCAACACCACCCTGCGGCCTGCGCCGGAAGGTATGGGAGAACCTGTGATGAGTATTCGCGAAGACGCTATCCGGGGCGCATGCACCCCTCTTTTTGAAAACTGTGCCGCCAACGAGAACATCACGGTCCAGGCCCTGATGCAAGGGGTGGCTGCTGGAACGATCTGCATCCCCAAGAACAAAAACCACGCATTCGACCGGATCATGGCGGTGGGCAAGGGTTTGTCCACCAAGGTCAACGCCAATATCGGCTCCTCCAAGGATTATCCCGAGGTGAGCCAGGAGCTGCAGAAGCTCTGTGTCTGCCTCAAGGCCGGGGCCGATACGGTGATGGATCTTTCCATGGGCGGCGAGCTGGATGCCATCCGGCAGGAGATTTTGAAAAGCTGCCCCATCCCCTTGGGAACCGTGCCCATCTACCAGTCCATTGCCGAGGTGGTGGAGAAGCAGAAGAAAAAGATCGGCGAGGTCACGGTTGCCCAGATGTTCAAGGGCATTGAGCAGCAGGCCAAGGATGGGGTTGACTTCATGACCATCCATTCCGGGATCACCCGCTCCACCCTGGAGCGGGTCCGCAACCATCAGCGGCTCATGGGCGTGGTCAGCCGGGGCGGTTCCTTCACCATCGAGTGGATGAGCTACAACAACAAAGAAAATCCCATGTACGAACATTTCGACGAACTGCTGGCCATCCTCAAGGAGCATGAGGTCACCTTGAGCCTGGGCGACGGCATAAGGCCGGGATGCCTGGCCGACGCCACCGACCGGGGCCAGGTTCAGGAGCTGATCCACCTGGGCGAGCTGACCCAGCGCGCCTGGGAGGCCGGGGTGCAGGTGATGGTCGAGGGGCCGGGGCACATGCCGCTCAACCAGATCCAGGCCAATATCCTTTTGCAGAAGCAGCTCTGCCACGGGGCGCCCTTTTATGTGCTGGGGCCCCTGGTCACCGACATCGCCCCGGGCTACGACCATATCACCGGCGCCATCGGCGGGGCCATCGCCGGAGCGGCAGGGGCGGATTTCCTGTGCTACGTCACCCCGGCCGAGCATCTCAAGCTGCCCAGCGCCGAGGATGTGCACGAGGGGGTCATGGCCTCCCGCATCGCCGCCCATGCGGCGGACATCGCCAAAGGGTTGCCCGGCGCCATCGACAAGGACATCGCCATGGCCAAGTGCCGCAACAATCTGGACTGGAAAGGCCAGATCGATCTGTCCATCGACCCGGAAAAGGCCCGGCGTTTCCGGGAAGAGGGGAGTTCCTACAAGGGCGACGCCTGCAGCATGTGCGGCTCGTACTGCGCCATCAAGGTGTACAAGCAGGCCACCGCGCCGGGCCGGCAGCAGAAATAATTATAACTAATCACGGCGTAAGCC
Source organism: uncultured Desulfurivibrio sp. (assembly GCA_964588325.1). Classification (GTDB taxonomy): domain Bacteria; phylum Desulfobacterota; class Desulfobulbia; order Desulfobulbales; family Desulfurivibrionaceae; genus Thiovibrio. The sequence continues at coordinate 20,659 of CAZPOR010000005.1, read as the reverse complement.
TCGACGAACGGCGTATGCCACCAAAATAAGCGGCCACAGGGTGCCGCAGATGCGCGAAAGAGCCTTGCTCGCTATACATCAGGTATGCGGACAAGGCGATGACAAAGCAGATGTGGTGCCCTGTGGCCGCTTGCAGAAATAATTTCGCCATCACCACAGAGGAGGACGCAGCGCATGACCGAATTTCTGGGGCAGATCGTCGATTTCGTCAACAGCACCAACGTGCCGCAGCAGTTCCACGAGGTAGACTTTAAGGGGCTTTTCACCAACACCTGGTTTCTGGTCCCCTTTATCGCTTTTATCTGCTACAACCTCTACAAGCAGGCCGTGGATACCCTGGTCCTGACCGGGCTCGGGTTCGGGCTCTGGCTTTTCAGCGGGAGCCGCTACATGGAGGGGCTGGTGGTGGACGGGACTCTCCAGATCGGCAAGGTCTTGCCCGTGGCCGGGGTGTTCATCGGCGCCATTGCCATCGCCGTCTATTTTCTCTTCATGCGTTCCGACTGATTGTTGGCAGGGACGCAATAACCGTGAGCAACCGGATTGAGGAAATCCACGCCCGCCTGCTTGAGCATTTCGGCCCCCAGCATTGGTGGCCAGGCGAAACCCCCTTTGAGATCATGCTCGGCGCGGTTCTGACCCAGAACACCAGTTGGCGCAACGTGAGCATGGTCATCGAGGCATTGCGGCACGAGGGACTCCTTTCCTTTGCAGCCCTGGAAGCCCTGCCCCTCGAAGTTCTCGCCGAAAAAATCCGGCCTTCCGGGTATTACAACCAGAAGGCCAAACGGATCAAGGGGCTTTTCGCCGCCATCCGGGAAGAGAGCGGGGATCTCGAAACATTTTTTGCGCAAGACACCCAGACCCTCCGGGAAAAACTGCTGGCCATAAAGGGAATCGGCCCGGAAACCGCCGATTCCATCACCCTCTATGGCGCGGGCAAACCGGTGTTCGTGGTGGATGCCTACACCTACCGCATCCTGCTCCGGCATGACCTGATTGCGGAAGACGCAGGGTATGAAGAGATCCAGGACCTCTTTCTGGGCAAGCTCCCCACCGACGCCCGGCTCTTCAACGAGTACCACGCCCTTCTCGTCCGCCTTGCCAAGGAATACTGCAAGAAAACCAATCCGCTGTGCGATGGCTGCCCCTTGCAGGGGGTTTAACCGGAGGATTTTCGGTTGACATGGGTTTCTAAAACCAAGTAAAGAGCTTTTGCTGGTTTGAATTGTATCGTGGCGGTGCGGACCCTTGATTTTCTTGTCGCCTTTCCCCTGTATCCTCTCCCGTCAACTCAAGCAAGCGGCTGTTGTTTTTCCGGAGTTGCCACTGGGCGGCCCATAATGAATGAGATGCTGGCCGGATAAAATTCCGCCCCGGACAGGAGGCGTACCGACATGCTTACCGTGTACAAACGCTTTGATCATCAGTTGCAGATCGTCACGGACAGCGGGCCTGTGCCAAGATCCTGGATCCGCATGGTCAACCCGACCTCGGAGGAAATCAGCACGGTTTCCACTTCCACCGGAGTGCCGGAAGACTTGCTCCGCGCCGCCCTCGACTCGGAAGAACGCTCCCGTATCGAAATCGAAGACAACTGCATGCTGGTGCTCACCAATTTTCCGGTGCTGCGCGGACCGGACATGTACGACACCCTGCCGCTGGGCATCATCCTCACTCCGGACCAGGTCATTACCGTTTCGCTGGAAGAAACCGAGATCCTGCCCGGAAACATCGTCGGCCCCGGAGCCCCGGCCTATTACAATACCGGCAAGCGCACCCGCTTCCTTTTTCAGATTCTCTACAAGACCGCCAAGGTGTATCTGCGTTTCATCCACCAGATCAACCGCCAGACGGACGAAATCGAGCGGCATCTGCGTAAATCGATGAACAATGCGGAGGTTTTCAGGCTGTTCGACATGGAAAAGGGCCTTACCTATTTCACGGTGGCCTTGCGCTCCAACGGCCTGGTTCTGGAGCGGCTGCTGCGGCTCAGAAAGAACAGCGCTTTGCAGCATTTGCTGCCGCAGTACGAAGAGGATGAGGACATCCTTGAGGACGCCATTATTGAAAACCGTCAGGCCCTTGAAATGGTGCAGATGTACTCCGACATCCTGAGCGGGATGATGGATGCCTTCACCTCGGTGATCTCCAATAATCTCAACCAGGTGATGAAGCTGCTCGCCTCGGTGACCATCCTTCTCTCCATTCCGACTATGATCGCCAGCTTCTGGGGCATGAACGTGGGAGTTCCCTTTCTGGACCAGCAGGTTGGTTTCTGGTATGTGCTGCTGTGCTCGATGGCGCTCACCGGCGTGGCCGGATATGTCCTCTGGAAGAAGCGCATGTTTTAGTAACTATTCAGCAGCACCGCATCTGCGTCGCAGTCTCGCGCCGCTCGCTTAGCTGTCATCGGCTTGGCTCATGTGCATTGGCACACTTCGCAGACCTCTTCCTAGCAGCTCCGGCAGCTCCGGCAGCTCCGGCAGCAGCGAAGCGGCGCTGCTGAATAGTTACCGACCCTTTCTGATGCAGCGCTATTCGTTTTTCCCTTTGCCTGGGGCTTTTTGTCTGTCCTGCCAGAGCAGTTGTCTGCAGACTCCCCGGATGATCTTGATCTCCTTTGACTTCAAACCGATCCGCCCGAGAAACTGGCGGATGCTCTTCATCCAGTAATCATCCTCCCCGTTTTTCAAGAAGCCGATGGCCGTGAGCGTTTCTTCCACATGGCCGAACATCGCCTCAAGCTCCTGTTTGTCGCCCTGCTTTGGGACCGAAACGGGAAAGGCGTTGCGGCTCACTGCGTCCAGAACGCTGTAATGGAGTTCGTGGCAGAGGATGGCCACGGCCTGGGCCAGGTTGAGGGAGGAAAAATCAACGGTGGGGATGGTGGTGATCCGGTTGCAGTAGCGGAGTTCCTCGTTGGTCAACCCCCGGTCTTCCGGGCCGAAGAGCAGGGCGACCCGGTTGTTCTTGAGCTGGGGCAGAACCTCGCCCATGAGCTGCCTGGGGCTGTTGACCGTGGTCCGTTTTCTGCCCTGGCGGGCCGAGGTGCCCAGCACCCAGCCGAAGGGGGCCAGGGCCTCCCCCAGCTCCCGGTGGTGTTCCAGGGTATCGATGAGGTGGGCTGCCTTGGCGGTGGCCAGCGTGAGCATTCTGTCGCGGTCCGGCACTTCCCGGCAGACGAGGATGAGCCGGCCAATCCCCATGTTCGCCGCGGTCCGTGCCGCCGAGCCGGCATTTTCGGCAAATTTGGGGGAGACCAGGACGATGGCCGCCTGGCCCATCAGCTCCCGCACCGTATCCTGCACCATTTCGTTCATTTGCCTTTAGTTGGGCGCTTTGTTGGTTGGGCAACGGATTTTTTCCGGGGCTTGGCCTGGCTTGACGTGCGTTTTTTTGGGGCAGCCTGCACCAAGTCCGTGGCCCGGGCCAGCTTTTCCTCCACGCTGAAATTGATCCGCCGCCGGGGGATTTCTACGCTGGTCAGGCGCACCCGCACCAGATCGCCGATCTGGAAGACGGTCTTGGTCCGCTGGCCGATGAGCCGGTGGCGGCCCTGTTCCAGTTCGTAATAATCGTCGCGCATCTCGGTGATGGGCACCGCCCCGTTGACAAAAACCTCGGTCAGCTCGACGAACAACCCGAAGGCGGTGACCCCGGAGATGATACCCTCAAAGGTCTCGCCGATTTTTTCGGCCATGAAATGGACCTGGAGCCGCTCCACCATCTCCCGGTCGGCCTCCACCGCCACCCGTTCCCGTTTGGAGAGAAATCCGCCCGCTTCCTCGGTGGACACCATTTCTCCTGCGGGCTTTTCCCTCCCCTTTTTTTGCAGGCTTGCAGCCAGGGCCCGGTGGACCATGAGATCCGGGTATCTCCGGATGGGGGAGGTGAAGTGGGTGTAGTGGGTGGCGGCCAGGCCGAAATGGCCCACGTTGTGCGGGGAGTAGCGGGCCTGCTGCATGGTGCGCAGCAACAGGTTGCTGATGATGTACTCCTGGGGGGTGCCCGCAGCCATGCTCAATACCTTGCCGAACCACTGGGGCGAGCCGTCGCCGTCGTCCACCGGGAGCCCCATGCTCTGGGCGAATTCGGTGAACTCTGCCACCTTGAGCTGGTCGGGCGGTTCGTGGATGCGGTAGAGGGAGTCGATCCTGCCCTGGTCAAACGCCTCGGCCACCGCCTCGTTGGCCGCGAGCATGAACTCCTCGATGAGCTTGTGCGCCTGGTTGCGCTCGCTGCGCGCGATGGTTGTCACGGTATTGTCCTCGCCCAGCACCACCACCGGTTCCGGCAGTTCAAAGCCGATGCTTCCCCGTTTTGTCCGCTGTTTTTCAAGGCTTGCGGCCAGTCGGCCCATGCGCTCCAGATCCTCCACCATGTCCGCGTACTGGCTGCGCATGGCCGCATCCTTGTCCACCAGGATCTGTTTGACCTTGGTGTAGGTGAGGCGGTGTTTGCTGCGGATGATGCTCTTCATGAACCGTTTGCCCAGCCGGTTGCCGTGCTCGTCGAAATCGAGCATGGCGGTGAAGGTGTAGCGGTCTTCATTGGGCACCAGGCTGCACAGGTTGTTGGAGAGCCGCTCCGGCAGCATGGGGATGACCCGGGTGGGGAAATAGACGCTGGTGCCGCGCTGGTAGGCCTCGACATCCACCGGGGTGTGCGGCCGCACGTAATGGCTGACATCGGCGATGGAGACATAGAGGCGAAAACCCTTTTTCAGCACCTCGATGGCCACGGCGTCGTCGAAATCGCGAGCTGTTTCGCCGTCGATGGTCACATGGGTCACGCCCCGCAGGTCGGTGCGGGAGGCGGACATCTTCACCTCCGGGTCCAGGCCGTCCACTTCTTTGAGTACCTCTTGGGTGAAGAGATGGGGCAGGTCGAACTTGCGGATAACCATCTCGGTCTGCACCTGGATATCCTTGGGATTGCCCAGCACTTCGAGGATGATGCCGTCCAGGTTGCGCTGCCCCGCGGCAAAGGAGGTGACTTCTGCCAAAACCGCGTCGCCGTTCTTGGCGCCCCGGCTGTCTTCCCTGCGGATGATCAGATTGTAGGGGAAGCGGGAGTCCTCGGGGATCACCAGGCCGGTGTTGCCGCCGGCCATGTAGGTTCCCACCAGCCGGGTGGTGGCCCGGCTCAGGACCGCGATCACCCGCCCTTCGTAGCGGTCGTTGCGGCGGCTCATCAACTGGACCAGCACCTTGTCGTTGTGGGCCGAACCGCCCAGCATGCCGGGGGGGATGAAGACGTCCTGGTCGATCTCCAGTTCGGCCGGGGCCTCGGTGGGGGCGACAAAGCCGTACCCCTTGGTGGTCACGCTGATCGGCCCGGCAAAGAGCTCCGCGCCCTTGTGCAGAACAAAGGTGTCCCGTTTGCAGGAGAGCATCTTGCGGCGGCAGAGGTCGTCCAGCACCCCCAGCACCTCCTGGCGATGGCTCTTGCTCAACCCCAGGGCGGCAAAGATATCCTGGGCCGAAAGCGGCATCTCCGCAGTGTAGAGGTGGCCCAGGATCTCGCCTTCAAAGCGTGCTTCCTGGCGCTGGCGCCCCGGCCTGCCGCCCTCGCGCTGCCGCTTCCCCGGCCGCTCCTGTTTGCTGCGGAAAACTTTTCTTCTCTGTGTCACGGGCCCGCCTCGTATGGTTGTGTCGCTATCCGGCATCACGCTGGATAGCGACGCTATTTTTTTGAAGAAATGGAAAATCATTGCACAAGGGCTGAGAACGAAATACCCTACAAAATAACCTGGCAACTGTAATTATAGCGTATTTGCAGGGACAGGACATCCCATTTACCCATCACCGGACAAGAAAGACGCGCGACCTCCATGGCTCCTTCCAAAAAATTCAACATAGCCGCCTATTGCGAGCGCATGGAGCAGCTTCTCGGCGGGCAGGAAGGGGTGGCCAAGGTTTTCTGGGAGGCGTTGTCTTTTGCGGTTGCGGCCCATCAGGACCAGCGGCGCAAGTCCGGCGAGGCCTATGTCAGCCATCCCCTTCAGGTGGCGAAGATCCTGGTTGAGGAGCTGGACATCCGCGACCCGGAGCTGCTGGCCGCGGCCGTGCTCCACGATACGGTGGAGGACGTGCCCGAAGTGACCAGCGAGGTCATCGGCGAGATCTTCGGCAAGAACATCGAGATCATCGTCGATGCCTGCACCAAGATCGCCAACTTTTCCGGAAACAAGCAGACCTTTTACAAGCTGGTCCACCGCAAGCTTTTTTCCGGGGCCGCGGCCCATCTCGAGGTTCTCTTGATCAAGCTGGCCGACCGCTTGCACAACCTGCGGACCATGGGCTCCATGCCCAAGGACAAACGGCAGAAGATCGCCGAGGAAACCCTGGACATTTACGCGCCCCTGGCCAAGGTCATGGGCTTGAACTCCATCAAGCGGGAGCTGTATACCCTGGCGCTGATGTACAAATTTCCCCGGCAGAGCCAGAAGGTGCTGGCCGGGATCAAGCGGCTGCAGGGCAGCGAAGAGGTGCTGGCCATCAAGCGCACCCTTGAGGAGCGGATGAAGGAGGTGTGGATCACCCACGAGATCCGCCTCAATCCCAAGGGGCTGTGGGCCTACTTTGATCCGGCCCAGAAGGTGCTGCACAAAACCATCGCCAACCCCCTGGAATTTATCATCGTGACCAACGATATCCAGACCTGCTACCGGATTCTCGGGGTCATCAACCAGAACTATCCGCCCATTCCGCGCACCATCCGGGATTTCATCGCCAATCCCAAGGCCACCGGCTACCAGAGCCTGCATGTCCGCGCCAATATCAAGGGGCGCAACTACCTGTTCAAGATCCGCACCACCGAAATGACCACCTCCTCCCGCACCGGCCTGGTGCGGGAATGGTTTGCCCACAAGACCGTGCCCTCCAGCTTCGAGGTGGAACTGCGGGAGATGCTCGATATCCTGGGGACGGACGAGGATCTCTCCTACCGGGAGATGATCGCGGTCAGCGGCAAAAAAGCCATCTACACCTATACCCCCAAGGGCGACCCTGTCGAGCTGCCCGCCCACAGCATCGTACTGGATTTTGCCTTCAAGGTGCATACCGATGTGGGCAAACGCTGCATCATGGCCAGGATCGGCAAGCGGCAGGTGCCCCCGGACGCCCTTCTCGAAGACGGCGATCAGGTGGAGATCATCTGCCAGAAAGAGCCGGTGCGTTTCGAACCGGATATCCAGCACCGGTGCCAGACCCCCAGGGCCCGGGCGGAGCTGTCCAAACTGTTCCGCCAACGGCGGGAGGCTCTGGCCAGCATGATCGGCGAGAGTATTCTTCGCCAGGAACTCAAGCGCTATGGGTTGCCCTATGAGATTCTTGAAAACCCTGGCATGGAAAGCATCATGGGTCCCCTCGGGGCAAGGGAGTTGCCGGAGCTCTTTCTTGGCCTGGGAGAGGGGAGGTTCCGGTTGCGGGAACTCATCAACGAAATCAAAACCCGCCTGTATGCGGGAAGGGAAACCCTGCAGCCGCCCACCGGCAGCCTGAACCGCATCGAGCTTGCCACCCTGGACCCTGTCTGCATCAAATTTTCCCGTTGCTGCAACCCGGTTCCCACCGAAAAAGTGTTGTACGGCCTGCTCAGCGAACGGGGGCTTTCCGTGCACCAGAAGGAATGCGCCACCATCACCTCCCTCCATGTCCAGCGCGAGGATGTGGTGGAGGTGCGCTGGCGGCTCAAGGAAACCCCGGTGCCCAAGCCGCAGAGCATCCTCGTGCTGGAGGCGCCGTCCCGCAACCGGGTTTTGATGATGCTGGGCGTGGCCCCGGAAGAGATGAAGATCAGCGAGATCGAACTGCTTTCCAGCCAGCCGTCGCGCACCTCGGCCTGGCAGATCAACTTTCAGGTCGACACCCTGCAGGGGCTCAAAAATATCCTCGTCCACCTGGGCAAAACCGGGATGGCCTTCGAGTTCGGGCTGGAGCAGTAGTAAGCGTCCAGCAGCGCCACATCTGCTTTGCAATCACGCTCCATTCCCCTCAAGCAAAGCACCTGATGCGCTGCTGTTCCAGATATAGCTATACACCTCATGCGCCGCAGCCTGCTTTTCATCATCGGTAAATGGTGGCGAAGGCAATAGCGGATAGAGATGATCCAGAATAAACACCTCCACCTCGGCTTGGGTCTGCTCTTTCTGGGTCCATTGCTCCAGGGGGGCAAGAAGGGTTTGGATCTCATGCAGCAAACTCTGGCTGGCGGACTTGATCCGTTCCCGTTCCGTCTTGGTCAGATTGTCTCTCACCAACAGGCTGAACAAAGCATATTCCTCCTCACTCAGCCCCTCTTCCACCATCCGTCGCTGCTCTTCATCCAATGACGCCGCCAGGGCAGCCACCTTGGCAAAGGTTTCCTCGATGCTGACGCGATCCTTTTCCCGGTTATAATCAGCGATGATCTCCTGATATTTTTTGTAGTAGTCCATCCGCATGGGATTCCGCTTGAGCATGGCAGCCAGCTTTTGTTCCACGACCTGCCGAATGTCCTGCAAAGCGGAGGCCTTGCGCTGGACCTTGCTGGCAAACTCCTCCCGCAGCTTTTCCAGGTCAACATCGCTTAAATCATAGAATTTGGATTCAGCCGTCGGGGCAGCCAGTGTGCTTTGGGTTTGAATTGTCTCGTTGACAATGCGATGCAACTCCTTGAGCAGGTCGGTTACATCCGCGGTATCCCGGCGTTCCGTCAATTTTTTGTAGATTGCCTCGATATTGTCGTGCCGCTCGGCATAGAGCAGGGCGGACGGCTCCATCAGCAGCCCCTTAAAGCGGAGGAACACCTGTCGAGCCATGATCTCGTACCGGCGCTTGGATTCGTCGGAGGTATAGACAGCTTCCACCGCATCAGCGAGCGCCTTGATGCGCGTGAAGCCCTTGGAGCCGATAAGCCGGCCGGAGTCAAAGCCGAGTCCGCGCAGGTGTGTCTCGGTTTCTTCGATCGCGGCTTGTAAAGCCGTAACCCGTTCTTCTATCGGGGCAACAATTTCTTCGCTGCCTCCTTCGCCATCCCCCAGGGCGTATTGGGCCAAGGCTTCGCGCAGGCTCTTCAACATGCCGTTATAGTCCACGATCAAGCCAAAGTCCTTGCCGGGATAACGACGATTGGCCCGCGCGATGGCTTGCATCAGTGTGTGGGCCTTCATCGGCTTATCTATGTACAGCGTTGAGAGGCATTCCACATCAAAGCCGGTCAGCCACATGGCGCAGACAATGGCGATGCGGAATGGATGCTTGGGGTTCTTGAACGCCGATTCAACATCTACTCGCTTGCCGTCGGCGGTCTCGAAACCCTGCTTCATGATGGCCCTGTGGGGGATGATATCAAAACCCCACTTTTTGAAATCGGCCACCTCGTTTTGAGCCTCGCTGATGATGATCTCTATAATCGTGCTTTCAAGCCAGCCGGCCTGTGCCATAAGCCGGTCCCTTTGCGCCATCAGCAGTTGCCGGGTTTCATCGTCATCTTGCTCTCGCAAGGCAGCATCGCGGCATGCAATCTCCTCCCGCACTGCCGTCAGCTTGGCTTGCCACCTTGGCAGAATCAACTGATGCATCCGGGCGCAGGTGATCTTATCCACGCACACCAGCAATGATTTGCCCGATTCCCAGCGAGTAGCGGCATGCTCCACAAAGTCATCGGCGATCTTCTCAAGCCGGTCATCGGTGGTGATCACCTCATAATCCTTGCCCAGCAACTTCTCCAGCAAAGCGTCCTGATCCGGGTCAAGATCGGCCTTGGCAATGGCGTCGGCAATGCGGTCGTTCAAGTCCAGCCGCGCAATGCCCAGCTTTTCCCCCCGGTTTTCGTAGACCAGTTTTACCGTGGCCCCATCCTCCTCGGAGCGCTTGAAGTCGTAGCAGGAAACATAGCTGCCGAAAATGCGCCTGGTCAGATGGTCATGCTTGAAGAGCGGGGTGCCGGTGAAGCCGATAAAGGCGGCATTGGGCAGGGCCATCCGCATGTTGCGGGCAAGTTTGCCAGCCTGGGTGCGATGGGCTTCATCGGAGATAACGATGATGTCATCCCTGCGGCTGTATGGTTCCTCCGGGCTGACATCCTGGTTGAATTTGTGGATCAGGCTGAAGATGTAGCGATGATTTTGTCCCAGGAACTGCGCCAGTTCCTTGCCGGAGCTGGCGCGAGGTGTCTGTGCATCCGCCGCTCCGCATCCGACAAAAGTCCGGTAAATCTGGCTATCCAGGTCATTGCGGTCGGTCATCAGGACAAAGGTGAAATTGCCTGGCACGGTACGGCGCACCTTCTCCGTGAAAAAGGCCATCGAATACGATTTGCCGCTTCCTTGCGTGTGCCAAAAAACACCCAGTTTGCCGAGGTCAGGATGGGCCGCCTCCGGCAGTTTGAGCATGCGCGGCTCATCGGGCAGCGCATGCGATTGCAGATCTTCATCCACGGCCTGCTCACGGGGCAGCTCAATCACCCGGTAGGACATGCGTTGCTCTGGCGGGAAGCGCAACTTCAACTCTTCCTGGCGAAGGACCGACTCTACCGCCTTGTTCACCCCCAACACCTGATGATTGCGGGCCACCACCTTGCGAACCGCCCCTGGCCTGCTTTCGTCAAACAGGATAAAGTTTTCCAGAATGTCCAGGAGTCTCTCCTTGGCCAGCATGCCGTTCAGCAGCGCTTCGGCCTCCACGTCGCCTGTATCGCTCTCATCCATACGCTTCCATTCAGTGAAATGATCCCATCCGCTGGTTATGGAACCGTAGCGCGCGCGGTGGCCGTTGCTGACGATCAGAAACGCATTGTGATGAAAGGCCTGGACGATGACATGCTCATCAAGGTAATCCTTGAGATTGCCGTCAAATCCGGCGCGGATATTCTTGTAAACCGCCTTAAGTTCGATAAATACCACTGGCAGGCCGTTCACAAAACAGACCAGGTCGGCCCGGCGATTGTAATTGGGAGGTCGCAGGCCGGTGATCTTCAATTCCCGCACCGCGACGAACCGGTTATGCGGTATGCCGTTGGTGGAGCCGTTTTTGAAGTCGATCACCTTCGCCTGCGCATGGCGTAGCACATTGGCCGCGTCCCGGTAGCTGACCGGCACGCCATCGCGGATCATTTTGTGGAATGCCTGATTGTGCTGCAAGAGTGACCGGCTGAAATCGTGGTGGGTAAGTTTGGCAATTGCTTCATCAACAGCAACAGCAGGCAGTTCCGGGTTCAGCAGGGTAAGGGCTTGACGGAGATCGCGCTTCAGCACTACCTCGCGCATATCGGTGCGCCCCAGCAGGCTCTCTGGCCCGAAACCTTCCTGCGTCCAGGCATAGACACTTTCCCAGCCCAGCACCTTTTCCAAATGTTCGGCAAAGGTGGCCTGAACCAGCCGGTCTTCACTGTTGATGTCGGTGATCATGAGTCCCTCCCAAAACACAACAGCTTTTTCATGTCTATTGGCTCACTCTCGGCCAGCTATTGGCTCATTCAACAAAGTTGAAAAAAGTGAATAATCACGAAAAAACAAGTTGTTCCTGTGTTGTCTCCTGCCGGTATTGGCTCAAGTCCAAAGGACAAAGGCAAGATTCACCGGTTGTTGAGCCAATAGATAATCCTGTTCATGGGGTCAGATGGTAGCGGGCCTGGTTACGTTCACCTTTCATGAGCACCACGCCACGCTTTACCAATTCAGCAAGTACCCTTTTTAATTGTGAACGGCTAACCTCTGTCCCGATTCGTTCACTGATTTCACCGATTTTAGACTCAGGATAACGCCGCAAATCCTCGCGCACCAACTCCTGAAGACGATGCGGCTCGATACGTTTCAAGGTTGTTGGCAATTGTATGTCGGCTCCGCGCAGCAGGCCGGGAGCGACAAAGTATCTGGTTGCCTTTGTCCGGCCAGTCTGTTGCACCAGTTTCAAATTCAGAAGCCTGCCGAACCACGAGGCAAGCGCGTCCGCATTCTCGACATCCAGAAGGGCCGCCAATTCCAGCGCCGTGAACCCTTCGGATTGGGCAAGGGCCGCCAGGGTGATCCGTTCCCGCTGGGTCAATTGATAGCGTGCATCCGCCTCGGTGATCAGCCTGATCACTTCCGGTTTCACAATGCGCCTGCTGATCGTAACCTTTACCCAATCCGTCCCCTCTTTCGGCACCGGGGCCGGTCGTCCGGAGGAAAGCAGGCGGTCATACAGCATGTCGAATCCGCTGCCTTCCTTCTCCATCAACCCCAGATCGTGAAACACGCTGGCCAGGCCTTCGTTGCGCCGTCGGCTGGCATGCAGCATGGTCTTGGGCGTTACCCCGATGGGCAGGCGGCCAGGGTTGACGATCTCCAGGCGGTCGGGATGCAAATTGAGAAAGATATCTCCCCGTTGGGTGTAGGGCCGATGCACCAAGGCATTGACCAGCAATTCCCGGACGACTTTCTCGTCAAAGGCGGGTATCTGACGGCGATACATTCCTTCCGCGACTTCATACGTCTCGCGGAAGTCCGGCACCTCGCGCCACACGGCATCGACCAGTTCAATGGGAGACAGGGTGTAATCTCCTTCACCGAATCCTTGACACGATCCGAGGCCCGGATTGCCGCCACAAAAGCTTCCAGCCTGGCCGCATCGGATTTGTCGCGCGGCACGCGGCTGTTCATGGCTTCCCACGAACGGCCTGGCCGCTCGTCCGCCAGGCGCATCACGTCATCGCCGACAATTGGTTCGCATCTGTCGCCAACGCGCAGAAAATAACGGCCATCGGCAGTGGAGGCCACCGCCTGGCTACGCTGGATCACCAGGCTGACAAACTCGCCGCCGTTTTCCGCCTGCCCAATGGAGGGGAGGGCAAAAACGTTGACAGTGAGTTCGGCAATCCGCTTGCGGATGGTGTCCAGCAGCTCCGGGATGATGCGCTGGCTGGCGGGTGGGAGCGAGTCCTTGTCCTCGATGCCGATCAGCAACTGTCCGCCTTGGGCATTGGCAAAGGCGACGCAGTCCTTGGCCAGTTCCGGAAAATCGGCGGTCTTGCCGGTGACCGCCCGGATGGATTTCTTGTCGCTGCTCTGACCTTCGTGGTTCATCATACGCTGATCTCCCCGCTCATCAGTCTTGGTAGCAGCAGGTCTCGGGCAGCGCGGAGTTTTTGGTTTTGGAATGTCAGATTTTTCAATTGATCCGTTATTCCGTCGATTGTGTCGTTGAATGTGGCACGCAGGCCGTCTGGCGGGACTGCAATCGGATATCCCTTCATTTGTTTCCAGTCTGCACGCGGCATCTTTGACCCTTCTTTCATGGTCTGCGACGTATTGGCTACGAAGGCATCACTGGATACTGTCATAAGCACCAAGCCGAGCAGTGTTCCGTCATTCGGGCGAATGATGATTGTATCGGAAGAGGCAACACCATCGACAAAGGCGATGCCTACCTTGTGAAAGTAAGGCCGGATTTTCCCGAAGAGAATTTCGCCTTCCCGGAAGCGCAACTTTGAACTGGTCACCTGCTCGGCATTGCCCCATTCAATCAGAGAAATCGAGCGACGAGGTATATGTTCAAGGCCAATGTATGGTGTATCTGGTTTGAGGGCTTCGGGCAATACCGCCTCCCGCACATCATAGCAAATATCTCCCAACCGCTTCCTTTCCCACCCCTCGGGCACACCATCCACAATTCGGGTATGCTCATGGCCGGGAAAGCGCAACCGCACAAACCACTCCTGGTACACCTGCCGCGCCGCCTCTTCCAGCAGCGCCATCCGCCGCCGGTTGTTTTCGATCAGGTCGTCGTAGGTGGAGAGGATGGAGGCGATGCGTTGTTGTTCTTCAACTTTTGGGATTTGGAATTCAAGAGAAAGCAGTTTCTCTTGGCTTAAATTGTCTTGAGCCGCACCCTGCGTGAATTGCTGGACGCGTTCCTGGATCGTTGCATCAAACAGGTACTTTACAAATCTTGCATCAGCTTCGGCTGGGTCAGGTATGAATCCAATCACGCTGTCAGGAAAACAGGCATCTATCCCCAGAATAGCGGTGTCCGCTATGTTTGCGGCAATGGTGATGCAGAGTGTACCTGTTGGCCACAATTTGCTCTGTGCCAGCCCAGCCTCGCTGTATGTCTGTTGATATTCCGTAATGTAGAGCCCTGCATGTTTTACATCGCCTGTTTGAATAAACGGGAACGGACCCCCATACAAATGCGCGGCATCGCGAGGCCGGTGGCGTGACCTCCCCCTAGACACGTGTCCAAGTTGGTCAAGGTGGCGTAAAGACCACCTCATACCCCCAACTCCTCAAAATTCTCCTGTATCCTCGCCGCCAGCTCAATCGCCTCCCGGTTTAGGTCGGCCAGCTCCAGGTGGATATCCTTGAGGGTCTGCTCAAAATCAAAACCTTCATCAACTTCCGTCGGAGCAACACCCACATAGCGGCCCGGAGTCAGGCTCCAGTCGGCGGCCCCAATCTCGGCCCGGCTGACCACCCTGCACAGCCCCGGCACCGGTCGTATCTCGGCATCGGGGAACCGTTCCTCAAGCCAATGGATTTGCCGATGGAAATAAACCGCCTGCTTGAGCTGATCCACCGCCTGCCTGCGTTCTTCATCCAACTGCTTGGTCAATTTGTTGGCTGCACGGCGGTCGTGGAATACGGCAGCTTCTTCCACGCCGGCCAGTTCCTGTGCCACCTGTCCCGCACGAACGACCAGCTTGTAGAGCAAGTCCACCTGCTTCACCAATCCCCTGATCCGCTCGGACAAAGGATCAAAGGTCTCTCGGGCGGTGTGCTGGTCCGTGTTGCTCTCCGGCGGTGCGAGGTAATGCTTTTCCTGGAAGTTGGCCAGCTTCCGCATCAACCCCAACCTGTCCATTTCGTAGGAGGTGGCCGCCTCGGTCAGTTCCGCCAAGGCATTGGCCAGCGCCTGCCGCTGTTCGGCGGTAACGGCCTCAACATCCTTCGCGGCATCGGAAAAAGCGGTAAACTGTTTGCGCAGGGCAGCCAGGCTGATCTCGAAGGCATCCAGTTGAGCCGGGACAGCGGCGGCCTCATCACACAGCCTGCCGAAATACTCGCGCACCAGCCCAAGAAACCGCTCCTGCTGGCCACGATAGAGCCAAACGATGGCGGTCAGGTTGGCGAGCTGTTCGGGGCTGAAATCGTATATCTTGCGGGTGACCTTGCGGAAGATATTGCGGGCATCCAGCATCAACACCTGGTCGCGCCGGTCCGCTGGTTTGCCCTTGTCAAAATGCCACAGCTCGCACGGCACGGTGCGGGTGTAGAAAAAGTTGGCGCGGATGGCGATCATCACGTCCACATCGCCGGTCTCAACCAGCTTGCGGCGCACCTCGGCCTCGCCATGCCCGCCGCTGGAGGCCTGGGACGACATGACAAACCCGGCCCGGCCTTTTGTCCCAAGATAGCTGTGAAAATAGGAGATCCAAAGATAGTTGCCGTTGCTGACCTTCTTGGCCTTGTTCACCCCCGGCAGGCCAAAGGGAAGGCGGCGGTCGTCCTTGACCTTTTCGGCATCCACCATGTCCACGTTGAAGGGAGGGTTGGCCATGACAAAATCACACTGGCCCCAGATCGGATGCTCATCCTGGTAGAAGGTGTTGGCCTCGCGGATGTCGCCCTCAAGCCCATGCACCGCCAGATTCATCTTGGCCAGCCGGATGGTGGTGGCGGTCTTTTCCTGTCCGTAGAAGGTGACCTTGTGGCCGGTGTCCTGGCCGTGGCGTTCAATAAAGTGGCTGGACTGCACGAACATGCCGCCGGAGCCGCAAGCCGGGTCAAGGATAATGCCGTGGGCCGGCTCTATGACATTGACAATGGTTTGCACCAGCGAGGGAGGGGTGAAGAACTCGCCGTTGTCCTGCGCCCCCTGCATGGCGAACTTCATCAGGAAGTATTCGTAGATGCGGCCAAAGAGATCACCGCTGGCCGTGCGCAATGCCTCGCTGTCAAAGGTGCGCAGCAGGGAGTCCAGAAGGTCGTTGTCGAAGCGTTCGTACTCTTTGGGGAGCTGGCCCCGCAGCGGCTCAAAATCCTGCTCGATGGCATTCATCGCCGCCACCAATGCCGGGCCGAGTTTTTGATCGTCTGGCAGCTTCAGAAGGGATTCATAACGAGCCTTTTCGGGCAGCATCAGGGAGCGCCGCTTGATGAAATCCCCCTTGACCAACGAGCGATTGGGCATATTGCCCGCGGCTTGGTCGGCCTTGATCTGCTCAAGCGCCACGGCATGACGGTTGCTGGCATGCCGGAGAAAGATGATGCCGAGCACCGGCATGCAGTATTCGCTGGAGGTCAGCTTGGAGTTAGCTCGAAGTTGATCGGCGGCCTCCCAGAGTTGGGCTTCAATTTGCTCTAGGGAAGACTTGGCGTTGACTGTCATGCAGGGGAAGCTCCGGAGGGGTGGGGCAATTGTCTGTTATTTTCAGAAGTTATACCATCGCGTGGGTGATGCTTCAATCAGTTCACTAAAAAAGACTTCACATGCCCTTGTGCCCCTTACAGCTTCTCCCCCATGGCCAGATCCTCCAGGCCGTCGCGGTCTAAAATGGTGATCTGCGCTCCTTCGCTGCTGATCAACCCCTGCTTGCCGAGCTTGGTCAAAATGCGGGAGAGGGTTTCCGGGATGGTGCCCAATAGGCTGGCGAGTTGGGCCTTGCCGATGTTGAGCTTCACCGTGTCGCTGTCCCCCTGCTGGGCGCTGAGAAAGAGGATGTGGGCCGCCACCCTGCCCGGCACCTCCTTGAGCGAGAGATCCTCGATCAGGTGGGCAAACTTCTTGAGCCGCATGGACAGGGTGGCCAGCATGTTCATGGCCAGGGCCGGATTGGTCCGGATCAGGTCGATGAAGGCGCGGCGGGGGATGAAGAGGGTCCTGCTCTTCTCCAGGGCCAGGGCATGGGCCGGGAAGGTCGAGCCCATGAAAACGGCGGCCTCGGCAAAGGGCTCCCCAGGCCCGAAGATATGGAGGATCTGTTCCTTGCCATCCATGGACAGCTTGTAGATCTTGACCAACCCCTCCATCACTACATAAAATCCGGCGCCCGGATCGCCTTCGGCAAAGATGGATTGCCCGCGGCCATAGTCCTGGAGGGTGATGATCATGGTCAGCTCGTCGTACTGTTCGGGGGTCAGGCCGGCAAACAACGGAACCTGTTTGAGAAAAGACATGAGTTCCATGGGTTACTCCTTTTTGGCAGGCGGACACGCCATGGCCCAGGCCAGGTTGTCCGTAAAAAAACAGAGCACGGTAGTGTGCGCAGGGCAGGAACCCTCCGTTCGGCCCGGGGCAACAGCCAGCGCCAGCGGGTTTTGCGGAGTACCCTGCCCGCCGAGGCTTGCCCGCAAGCGAATTTCCAGCAGGCCGAGCAGGGGGGCGATCCGGACCATCTTGCGCATTGCCTCCTTGGCCGTCCACAGCACGGTGAGCCGCTCCGTTTCCGAAAAAGAGAGGGGCAGCGAGGCCTGCAGGATATCTTCCTCTTCCGCGCAGGCAAAGTATTTCTTTACCCGGAGGATTTTGTCGCCGGGTTGCTGGATGTCAAGGCCGCAGGGGATATTTGCCGCCAGGGCCGCGGCCCACGGCCCGCTGTGGGAGATGGAAATGAAGGGCGGCGCAGGGTGCGCCCCGGCCGCCACGCAGGGGCGGCCATCTTTTTCGGTTCGGATCGCCAGCTCCGGCCACGCTGCCGGGGATTCGCCCAGGATCGCCGCCGCCGCCCGCTTGGCAGCCATTCGTCCTCCCAGCCATTCAAGCCGCCTTTTTTCCAGGCGAAAACCCGCCCACTGCGCCATTTCGTCCGCGTTCAGGCATGCCTGCGCCTCCACGGACTGCTGGCCCGCGAGGGCGGCAAGCCGCACCGCCCCCAGGTGCAATAGGGTTGCCGGGGCAAAGTGGCGCTGCCAGTCCTGCCGGTATTCCTCAAAAATGGCTTGGGCCAACGCCATTGTTCTCTCCTTGCATAAAAATCCTTGCTCTTGTCCGTAACTTTTTGTAGGGATTAGATAATATGTCCCGGGGGCCAACCATGACTGCAATTGATTTCGGCGTCATCGCCATCATGCTTATCTTTCTTGTGCGCGGCATCTGGATCGGCTTCATTCGCCAGTTGGCCTCCTTGGCGGCGCTCATTCTCGGCTATCTTTTTGCCGGGCGCTATTACGAACAGATAAGCCCGCGTCTTTCTTTCCTTATCCCTTCGCCGCAAATCTCTTTCCTGGTGACCTACGCCCTGCTGTTTATCGCGGTTTTTTTGGGCGTCCTGGCCATTGGCTATGTGCTTAAGAAGGTCATGAGCCTCTCGCTTCTCGGCTGGTTTGACCGGTTCATGGGCGGGCTCTTCGGCCTGGTCAAGGCGGGAGTGGTGGTGACCGTTCTCTTCATGGTGATGTCCGGGCTCCTGGCGGACTCCAACCCGCTGCTGACCCGCTCCCTGACCTCGCCCTATCTGTTTAAAAGTTCGGGCTTCCTGCTTGCCTCTGTCCCCGACCGGAATTTGCAGCGCCATCTACTGCCCAGGGAGCCTGCCATCGGCCGCCCTGACCTTGCCATACCAGCGGGCAAGCCGGTCCGGATTGAACCCGCAATAAAAACCCAATAAAATAAGCTGATTCACCGCGGTTGTCCGCACCAGTCCCAACCGTTGCCAACGCCGGGCCGAGGTGAGGGCCGGCGTTGCGAGCAGGGCGATCCGCCCCATTTTCCGCAAGCGGAGCACCAATTCAAGATCTTCCAGCAGGGCAAGGTCCCGAAACCCTCCCATTGCCTGAAACCGGGCGGCAGGGAGAAACAGCGCCTGGTCGCCATAGGGGAGCGCCAGCCAAGCGGCCCGCCAATTGGCGCATTGTTCAAGGAGCCTGAAGCGCCAGCCTGCGGCAGCAACGGCGAAACGGAAGGCTCCGGCCACGACCCCCGGCTGCCCCAAGGCTTCGTGGATGTGCGCGGCAAATCCTTCGGGCAATCTGGTGTCGGCGTGGAGAAAGAGGAGCACCCTGCCGCCCGCCGCCCGTGCCCCTGCGTTCTGCTGACAGCCGCGTCCCCGCGGTGCCTGTATCACTCTGGCCCCGGCGGTCACGGCGAGGGCGGCGGTTGCATCCTGGCTGCCGCCATCGGCCACAATCACCTCCACACCCGGCTGTCCGGCCAGCCCGGCCAGGGTTTTGCCGATGCAGCCCGCCTCATTGAGGGTCGGGATGACAATGGAAATGTCGTAGGTCTTCCTGTCGGTCGACATCGGCAAGGGGTTCCAGAAGGTGGGTGGAAAGATTCAGTTCGTGCGCCTGTTTCAGGGTTGCGTCCAAGACCTCCCCGGTGCCCCAAGGGATTCCGGCAAAAAGAGCGGGGGCCGGCCGGGTGATGCCGACCAGATAATATCCCCCGTCCATGGCCGGGCCAAGCACCAGATCCCGGGAGTTCAGGGCTCCAAAGGCCTGGGCAAAAAGAGCGGGGGTAAGACCGGGGCAATCGGCGCCGATAACCACCACCTGGCGGCTGCCTTGGGCAAAGGCATGGGCAAAGGCCCGGCGCAACCGTTCGCCCAAGCTGCCCTCGCCCTGGTCCAGACAGGGGATGTCGCTGGCAAGCCAGGCCGCCATGGCCTGTTGGTTCCCATCCGTATAGCGAATCTCCAGGTCAACCGGATATTGGCCCGCAAACTCGGCCATCCGGGCGACAATCGTTTCGCTCATCCGCCGTTGCAGCGCGGCCGCGCCCTCGGCTCCCAGGGCCGGGATCAACCGGGTTTTTGCCCGTCCCGGCTCGGGATACCGGGTAAAAAGAATGAGCCGCGCTTGTCTGGATTTCTCCATTTTTTGTTCACTCTCCGGGACGGGGGGTGATGGGAACGTCCTTGCCGCAGGGACTGTTCTCCGCTATACTTGCCACCAAGATCCTTCCCCAACAACCCATCACCATACCAGCCATCCCGTGACCGTCAAAAGAAAAAAGAAACGCCAGGACCCATGTTCCTACCGGAAGAGAACCTACCGGAGCCGTGTCGCGCCTGGCGGGCTGGTCAGCTTCGAGGTGCGGATCCGGGAAACGGATTTGCATATCCTTTCCGGCACAGACCTGCGCGAAGAGGCCATGGCGGCGGTGTTCCGGTATCGCGGTCAACTGGAAGGCTATATCGCGCACCATCCGCAATTTGCCACCTCCCTGACCCCATTGCCCCTCGATCCCACGGCCCCGCAGATTGTCAAGAGCATGCTCGTTGCGGGCCGGGCGGCGGAGGTCGGACCCATGGCCGCGGTGGCCGGGGCCATGGCCGAGTATGTCGGGCTGGCTCTTTTGGCTGCGGGCGCAGGCGAGGTGGTGGTGGAGAACGGCGGGGATATCTATTTCTGCCGCAACCAGGAAAGCGTGGCAGGCATCTTTGCCGGACCCTCGCCGCTCAGCAACCGGGTGGGAGTGAAGATCCCGGCCGGCCGCATGCCCCTCGGCATCTGCACCTCCTCCGGCACCGTGGGCCACTCCATGAGTCTGGGCGATGCCGATGCCGTTACGGTGCTGGCCAAGGATACCGCCCTGGCCGACGCGGCGGCCACCCTGGTCGGCAACATGGTTCAGCCGGGGCAGGGGCTTGAACCTGCCCTCGGCAAGGGTTCCGCCATAGCGGGGATTTTGGGGGTGGTCATCATCCGGGGCGAGGAGTTGGGCGCCTGGGGGGAGGTCGAACTGGTGGGGTT
>CAZPOR010000004.1:0-261173 GCA_964588325.1 uncultured Desulfurivibrio sp. | reverse complement strand
GGCTTCGCCTCAAACAGTGCAAATCTCCTTTTCGGCAGCCTCTGCGGTGCTCGGCGGCGTGCCAATGGGATAATATGGGGAGCGCCCATATTTGTTGCCATCTAGTCAACTACGCGGCCAGAGTTTCATTGCTCGTTGAAATAGCTCTTCGGCGCGCTTCTCAATAGCAGTTTCATCCCATGGATCAATGTCATGAAGTTGTTGATTGATGGGTAGCAGTGAATGACGCAAAAGCTCAGGTTTCTTTTTCACCCACGCGCTGTTCGAAGCGGCGGAGTTAAGTGGTTGTGTAAGAATTGTCAAATTGCCAATCGTTTGCAGCACCGCATTTCGTTTTCGCGTAGCAACTGCTCGCGAATCCGCCGGGTCAGCGTCCCAAAGTTCATGGCTGGTCATCCCTCTAGTGTCGTCCTGAAGTGGCCAGTGGTCGCTCCACTGTTGCGGCAGAATATGCTCGACGGTCAGTGCGTCTTCGATAGAAATGGTCTCCATTTTTGTTCCGAGATAGGTGCCGTTCAGTCGTTTGAGAATGTGCACCACCTTCGGATTGTTCAATGTCTGGTAGACGTGGCGGGTACGCCATGCTTCTCTGAACGCATCATCGGATGGCCATTCCGCCGACTCGCCTGTCTGTTGCGCGAGGAGCGCACCTAGGTTCTCGGGGATCACCCCGTCGCGGCGCAGACCACGAGTGAGCTGAAGAAAAACCCGGTTGTAATTCTTTGTCGTCAGACCGCACACAGCGCGGCGCATTAGGTACGACTCAAGCGTGGTTGCGATCGTCGACCATTGCGACTCGTCAATCTTCACATCGAGTAGTGTCAATAAAAGCGGGTACGCAGTACGGATGTCGAATGCATCAAGAAAAGTGGAAAGCCCGAAAAGTGGGTCGTCCTTTTTGGGCTCGATAATCCTGCGGAAATCTTCACCTTGCCGAGATAGCGTTGCGAGTTCGTCTTTGACTGTTGCAAACGGCTGCTGCCGCTCAATCCAGAACTTGTATTCCACAAACAGATGTTTAATCGGAATATCCACTGTCTGGCGACTGGCGAGGAAGTGTTGCATGAATAGATCGCTACGTGGCCTCATCAAGCGCCCTTGCTTTACCTCCACGCGCCAAAAGTCCTCATCGAATCGCTGCCAGTATTCATTATAAAGTTCCTCCTGCGGCTCTCCATGCCGTGCGGCTCGCAAGAAAATGTAGTTTCGGAGAAGATCGGCTGGGAGCAACGGCTCGCCTCGGGCGTTTAATGTCTCAAAGATGACTTGCGCATCGTCATCCTGTTCAAGATCGATAGCGACGACTTGGAGTGAATTTTTCAGGGCTTGGAAGCATTCTTCAAGGCGCTGATCCAATGGAGCATCAACAGCGAGCGGTTTTTCGGTCGCGGTGCCCAAAAAAAACTCGTTTATCTGGTCGTAGAAGAACAGGTAGGCTTCCACCATCCGTGGGCGCGGTTCTGGCTTGCGAGCATACTTGCGATACTTCAATCGATGTTTTTGTTCCAACTCTGAGCGCGAGCCGGAGGCGATCACATCGGAAAATTGACTCCGGTCTAGCTTTGTAGGCCAGACCTTGAATTTGTCCACTTCCGGTTCTGCCATCATGCCTTTGTTTAGCGTGAACCCTTCGCACTCCTTAGCTAGATCGTCGCACTCCTGTTGTCGACAGAAGTCTCGAAACGCGGCGAGAAAAATTTGTAGCGTCGTCAGTCGTTGTTGACCATCGATGACCTGCCGCTTATCCACGTGTGTTGTTGGGGTCTGTTTCTGATCCAGAACCATCGCGCCAAGGAAATGCACCGGGGCATCTTTCCTGCCATCAAGGTACTCAGAAAACTTTCGTGCGATGTCTTCCCAGAGTGGCACCCATTGTTGATCCTTACTCCAGATGTACTGACGCTGAAAGAGTGGCACTTCAAGGCGCATCTTCTTTTCGAAGATGGCGAGCAACGGAACTGCGTTGGCTTTCATGTAAACCCTCTTTCAATTATTATGGTGTTTTGGAAATGGTCTGAATGGTGTCGCGCATGGGCTCATTCCTTAAGTTGCTTGGTCGCCGCCGCAGAGGTGAGGACCTGCATCTGGCGGATGGCAATTTCGTTTAAGCGTTTGAGACGTTCCCTTTGTGACAGACCCATGTGAATGAGTTCGGCGTTCATGCCTTCGATATTGGCCAGCACCAGCAGTTGCTCGACCGTGGCGTACTCGCGCATGTTGCCTTCCAGGGTGGAGTTGGCGTCCCGCCATTGTTTAGCTGTTTGGCCGAAGAGGGCGACATTAAGCAGGTCCGCCTCGGTGGCGTAGGTGATGGCGGCCTGTGAGGGCGTAATCGCAGCCGGAATCAGGTGTGCTCTGATGGCGTCTGTGTGGATGCGGTAGTTGAGCTTGGAAAGGGTGCGGTTCAGGTTCCAGGCCAGTGACAGGCGGCGGTTTTCATCCTCCTTGAGGCGCTGGAATTCCTTGATGAGGTAAAGCTTGAACTCCGGGTTGAGCCAGGAGCCGAACTCGAAGGCAATGTCTTTGTGGGCATAAGTGCCGCCGTAACGGCCTGCACTCGCTATCAGTCCTTTGGCTCCGGTCAGATCACCCCATTTCTTTGTCGACAGGAAAAAACTGTTCCGCCCCGCCTCATTTTTAATTCCCTCGAATTCGAGGGAATTAAAATCTGGGTTGTTGATCCGCTCCCAGACGCCAAGGAACAGGACGGTGTCCTTATTTTTGAGCCATTGTTCAATCAGTGCGCTTCCCCCATCAAAATTTCGCACCATGTCGGTGAGTGAGATATAGTCTCCACTCGGTTGCGAGAGGATACTGATGGAGGTACCCTGAACCTCGATAGTGGTTCTTTTTGCCTTACTCATGGAGATTGGCCTTTTTAGAGCATGGAGTTAACTCCGTCGAATTCGACGGAGTTAACTATGGCGGATTTGCCACAATTACTTCGAAACATGGCCGGGTTCATGATTCTGCCGCAAACTGGTTCAAAGAGCCGTAGTCCTTCAGGTCAGGCTAATCATCAACGGAATAACATGCAGCTTCTTGGAAACCGTCTGGGTGGTGCCGAGTTTCCAGCCGGTGCAGGTGGCTTTGTCGCCGAGGAGGGTGTCGATCTCGGCGGTCAGGCCGTTGAGGTTGATGATGGGGTGGCGGCTGAAGACCTCGGGCAGGCCGTAGGTCAGGTTGCAGGCCAGGCATTTGCCGGGGCGTTCGTGGAGTTCCAGCGCCAGGGTGAGGGTGCTTCCGGCCTGGCCCTGGTAAACGAGGCGGATGTCGTAGGCTCCTTCTTCGGCGTCGCCGAACAGGGCGTCGAAAAAGGCGTTGGCCCGGTCGGGCGGAAAGAGGGTTTGCAGGGTTTCCTGGGTGAAAATGCTCTGTATCTCGCTCATTGCTATTTCCTTGAATATATGTAAAAAGTTGTCTTTCTGGCGTCTGATTGTTGTCTCCAGCTACTCTACCAGCCAGGCATGAAAATGAAAACTTTTTTGTCGATTGCCGCCGTGTGGTTGTGTTAGAGTTGCCGCCATGCAACCCACCCTTTTTCCCATGAAGCCCAAGCCCCAGCCTGCCCGCTCCGCCAGCCAGATCAGCCGCAAGGCCTTGAACGCGGCGCAATACGAGGCGGTGACCACCGTGAGCGGCCCGGTGCTGGTCATTGCCGGGGCAGGCAGCGGCAAGACCCGTACCCTGGTCTATCGTCTGGCCCATTTGGTCGAGCAGGGCGTGCTTCCGGAGCAGATTCTGCTGCTCACCTTTACCCGCAAGGCCGCCCAGGAGATGCTGCACCGGGCCAGCCTGCTGCTCGATGATTCCTGCCGGAGGGTCATGGGCGGCACCTTCCATGCCACGGCCAATCTGCTGCTGCGCCGCTATTGCCGCCATCTCGGCTACGCGGCCAACTTCACCATCATCGACCAGTCCGATGCCGAGGGCATTGTCAACCTGCTCAAATCCTCTCTGAACCTGGGCGGCGAGAACAAGCGTTTTCCCTCCAAGCGGGTGGTGATCTCCATCCTGAGCAAGTCGGTGAACAAGGGGTTGGACATCGAGCAGGTTATCGAGGCGGAATACGGCCATTTTCATGATTTTGCCGACGACCTACAGACCATCGCCCTCCATTATCAGCGCTTCAAGCTGGAGCACAGCCTCATGGATTACGACGACCTGCTGGTGAACTGGCGGCGGGTCATGGAAGAGTTTCCCGAGGTGCATGGCGAGCTGGCCAGCAGGTTCAGCCACATCATGGTGGACGAGTACCAGGACACCAACCCCATCCAGGCGGCCATCGTCCGCTTGATGGCGGCCAAGCACAACAACGTGATGGTGGTGGGCGATGATTCCCAGTCCATCTACAGCTTTCGGGGCGCGGATTTCCGCAACATCATGGAGTTCCCTTCGCTCTTCCCCGACACCCGTCTGATCCGGCTGGAGGAGAACTACCGCTCCACCCAGAAGATCCTCGATCTGACCAACGCCATCATCGAAAAGGCCCAGGAGAAATACACCAAGACCCTGTTCACCAGCATCACGGGCGGGGAAAAGCCGGTGGTCTACGGGGCCAGGGACGAGGGGGCCCAGGCCCGCTATGTGGCGGAAAAGATCGTGGCCCTGCGGGATGCGGGCGAGCCCCTGGACGAGATCGCCGTGCTCTTCCGCTCCGGGTTTCATTCGTACAAGCTGGAGCTGGAGCTGACCCACCGGCAGATCGAGTTTGACAAGCGCGGCGGGCTCAAGCTCAACGAGCTGGCCCACAACAAGGACATCATCTCCTACCTGCGGGTGGTGGCCAATCCCCACGACCATCTTTCCTGGAACCGGCTGCTCTTGCAGCTCGACAAGGTGGGGCCTAAGACGGCCCAGAACATCCTGAGCCGGGTGAAGAGCGCGGACGATCCCCTGGCCGCCTTGCGGGAATACCCGGCAGGCAAAACCTGGAAAGAGGGGTTGACTGATTTGCTCGGGATGCTTGAATCGCTGCGCCAGCCGGGCATGGGCATGGGGCAGATGTTCGAGCGGATCATGGACTACTACGAGCCGATCTTCGAGCGGCTCTACTCCGACGATTATCCCCGCCGCCGTCGCGATCTGGACGAGCTGGGCCGGGTGATGGGCGGGTACGGCGATTTGCAATCCTTTCTGGACGACGCCTCCCTCGACCCGCCCCAAGCCGGGGCCGTGGAGGAGGATGGCGGCAAGCGGCTGGTGCTCTCCACCATCCATTCGGCCAAGGGGTTGGAGTGGGACACGGTTTTCATCATCAACCTGGCCGAGGGCCGCTTTCCCTCGGCCCAAGCCGTGCTGCCCGCGCACAAGGAGGAGGAGCGCCGCCTGCTCTATGTGGCCGCGACCAGGGCCCGCAAGCAGTTGTATCTGGTCTATCCCCAGGAGGTTATGTCCTACGACGCGGGATCGGCGGCGGGCGGGCCTTCCCCGTTTTTGCAGGAATTGCCCCATGCCCTGACCCAGGCCCCTGCTGCTCCGTCCTGGCAGCCGCAAGCCTCCGCCTATGGCATGGACAGGGAGGAGCGGCCAGATTTCAGCATCCCGCCGCTCACCTCCGCATCTTCGCCCGGATCGAGCGGCGCTGCCCCGGCCTCGAACATCACGCTCGGCCAGCGGGTGCGGCATCCGTTTTTCGGGGAGGGCGTGGTGGAAAAGATCGTCAGTCCCAAATCGGTGGAGGTGCTCTTTGCCCGGCACGGCCGCAAGACCCTGCATCTTGACTATGCCAAACTGGAGTTGGTGTGATGATGAATTATTCCGAGGCCTGGGGTTTTCTCGATAACCTGCAATTTTTCAAGATCAAGCTGGGCCTTGAGAGCATGAGCCAGTTCCTCGACTCGGTGGGCAATCCGCAGCGGGGAATGCGGTTCATCCATGTCGCGGGCACCAACGGCAAGGGCTCGGTTTCCACGACCCTCCTTGAGCTGCTGCGTCGGGCGGGTTACAAGACTGGCCTCTACACCTCGCCGCACTTAAGCTGCGTGCGGGAGCGCTTTCGGATCAACGGCCGTTTCATCTCCGAGGAGGATTTTGCCGAGCAGGCCAGCCGTATCCGCGAGGTGTTGGGAGAGCGGCAAATCACCTACTTCGAGTTTGCCACCGCCCTGGCTCTGCTCTGGTTCGCCAAGGAGCAGGTGGATGTGGCCATTCTTGAGGTGGGCATGGGGGGCCGGCTTGACGCCACCAACGTGATCACCCCGCTGGTTTCGGTGATTACCAACGTGAGCATGGACCATGAGGCATATCTTGGCGATACCCTGGAGGCCGTGGCCGGGGAGAAGGCGGGAATCATCAAATCCGTTGTGCCCGTGGTGAGCGGGGTTGCGGCGGACGAGAGCCGCACGGTGGTGGAGCGGGTGTGCCAGGAGCGCCAGGCCCCCTTGTTTCTCCTGGGCCGCGACTTTGACGCGATCCGCGCAGGCGATGGCGGTTGGGAATACAGGGGGATCGGGAAAGGTCATGGTCTGGCCGGATTGCGCTGCCGTCTCAAGGGCGGATACCAGATCGGCAACGCCGCCTTGGCTCTGGCCACGCTGGAGGCTCTCTCCGGGGTTTTTCCCGTGGATGGGCAGGCAATTCGGGAGGGGTTGCTGTCCGTGGCCTGGCCTGGGCGTTTGGAATATTTCTGTCTTGCTGAGGGGCGTCAGGTGGAGTGCCCAGCCGATGGCGCGAGCGGGCAGGCATCGCTGCGTCGGTATCTGCTGGATGGCGCCCACAATCCGGCAGGGGTGGAGAGTCTGGCCGAGGCGTTGCGCGGCGAGTTCCGCTACAACCGGCTGATCCTGGTTTGGGCCTGCATGGCGGATAAGGACATGGCTGGCACCCTGCATGTGGTGGCCCCGCTGGCGGATACGATCATTTTCACCCGGCCGGAAAGCGAGCGCTCGGCCACGCCCGAGCAGCTTGCCGCCCTGCTTTTGCCGCCGGATCGGGCCAAGGCCCAGGGCGCGGCAACGGTGGCTGAAGCATTGCGGCTGGCCGCCGAACTGGCTAGCCCCGTCGATCTGATCTGCGTGGCAGGCTCGCTTTATCTGGTGGGAGCGGCGCGGAAGATTCTCCTGGGCGAGGTGGCGGTATGAGCATGGATGGGGATCTGTACGGTGGGGGAGTGGACGAGGAGGATATCCGCCGCGAACGTGCCAAGGCCAGGGAGATGCGGAAGAGCCGTTGGTGGCAGACCAAGCTCTCGCTGGGTGTCTGCTACTACTGCGGCAAAAAGACTCCGGCCAAGGAACTCACCATGGACCACATCGTTCCCCTGGCCCGAGGCGGGACAAGCAGTAAGGGCAATCTCGCCGCCTGCTGCAAGGAATGCAACAACCTCAAGAAAACCCTGCTGCCGATTGAGTGGGACGCATATATGGAACGGTTGGAGAAGGAAAAAGGGTGAGGCTTTTCGGTGTCCGTGGGCTTTAGGAGGGTGGGAGGGTGAACGACCTGCATCACCAGCGGCCCATTCATACTTGCCACGTCAGCGCCGCCGCGCTTCTTGCCGTCGGGTGAATGCTTTTGTTAGCCTTTTTTTATAATATTTTTCATTAACCACCGAGTAAGGCGACCGGAATTATTTTCAGCCGCTGCAAACTTCTCGTTAGGCAATATCACACACTGACATTGTTTTGTTATGAGTTGAAGTTCATCTCCTTTCAATCCCACAAGTCCTGTTTCCAAGGTATTTTTCAAAAAATCATCGAATGATGATTCACCGTCAGATTCTATAAAGGAAATCAACTCTGGATTGTTAATTTTCTCTACCTCTCCGACACATAGTCTATTTATGATTGTGAACTGCTTTGAGCTCAAATAACTTGGCTCCCAATCATAACTTGAACCAAACTCCCTTAGCTCATCCTCAGTATAAACGTCATAATTATTTATGCTGGTTTCAGAAGGCTAACATTATATTATACAGAAAAAAATAAAGGCGATAATCCTTGCACCTTTAACCTTTCCCCTATCCGTCAATCCCCCAGGCAAATCCCGATCTCTCGTGCGGTCAGCACCTTGTCGCTGTCCAGGGGCACCTTTTTGCGGGTCTTGACCGCATCGGCCAGGGGCACGGCCACGATATCCGTGGCGGAGAGCGCCACCATGTGGTCGAAGATCTCCTGTTCGGCCAAGCGCACCGCCGCGCCGCCGAAGCGCAAGGCCAGCATCCGGTCAAATGTCGTGGGCGAGCCGCCGCGCTGCAAGTGCCCCAGCACCAGGGAGCGGGTGTCCTTGCCGGTTTTTTCCCGGATCTGCTGTGCCACCCATTCGCCCACTCCGCCGAGCAGCACCTCCTGCCGCCCGACATCGCTGGCGTCCGTGGCCTTGTGGATCACCTCGGCGTTTTTGGCTCGGGCTCCTTCCGCCACCACCACGATGGCGTAATGCTTGTGGTGCAGGTCGTTGTCGTTGATCTTTTCGCAGACCAGGTCCATGTTGAAGGGAATCTCCGGGATGAGGATGACATCGGCGCAGCCCGAGATTCCGGAGTTGATGGCGATCCAGCCGGAGTCGCGGCCCATGACCTCGACCACCATGACCCGGTCGTGGGACTTGGCCGTGGAGTGCAGCCGGTCCAAGGCGTCGGTGGCCGTGGCCACTGCGGTGTCGCAGCCAAAGGTTCTGTGGGTGGCCTGCAGGTCGTTGTCGATGGTCTTTGGCACCCCGATTACCGGCATTCCCTTCTCCGTGGCGAACCGGTGGGCGATTTCCAGGCTGCCGTCGCCGCCCACGGCGATATGGCAGGAAAAACCCATCCGGGTGAAGGTTTGCATGACCCGGTCGGAAACATCGCGGAGCTGTACCTCGCCGGCCAGATTTTCCACGGGCATGGCAAAGGGATTGCCCTTGTTGGTCGAACCCAGGA
The DNA here is from genome assembly GCA_964588325.1 of uncultured Desulfurivibrio sp. Classification (GTDB taxonomy): domain Bacteria; phylum Desulfobacterota; class Desulfobulbia; order Desulfobulbales; family Desulfurivibrionaceae; genus Thiovibrio. The sequence continues at coordinate 252,316 of CAZPOR010000004.1, read as the reverse complement.
TGGTGCCGCCGGTGGGGGTGATGTCTTCGACGATCTCCGGGGTGAGGCGGACGAGTTCGTCCGGGTCGAGTAACCCCTTGTAGCCGCCGTGACTGCCGTAAACCTCCCAGCCCCGGTAGTGGGCGGATTTGGTTACGGCGTAAATGACGGCGTTGAGTCCGGGGGCATCGCCGCCGCCGGTGGATATGACGATTTTTTTCATCTGCTCGGCCTCGCACAGTGAAGGAGAAAGGGTTTCGGGCCCTAGGGGATTCTTCTTTCTGTTATAGCGTGAATCAGGCGGAGAGCAAAACAAAAAACCAGCCTTGACTTATGCGGGGATATTTCTTAATTTACTCGATAAGAAAAAGATGAAATTCCATTTTTCTTACCGGCCCCTCGCGCCGGAATATTTTTTTATGAACCTTTTGATGAGGAGATCATAGGATGCTTGAAGTAACAGAGCAGGCGGTTGTTAAACTGAAAGCGTACCTGGCCGATAATAATATCGATTCTGCCGTACGTGTTGCCTTAATGCAGGGTGGCTGAGCAGGCCCCTCCTTGGGATTGGCTCTGGATGAGCCAAAAGAAAACGATGCGACTTACGAACACGGCGGAATTAAATTTTTGCTGGACAATAATCTCAGCAATCAGTGCGGAGTCATCAAGGTAGACTTCATCGAGGCCGGACCCCGTTCCGGTTTCGGGATCTCCTCGGCCAAGCCCCTGGGCGGCGGCGGGGGGAGCTGCGGCAGCTCCTGCGGCAGCGGAGGCGGCGGTTCCTGCGGCTGCTGATTGTATCTGGGAATGTGTTGTAAAAAAACCCTGGCTTTGGCCGGGGTTTTTTATTGGTGCTTGCTGCTGTTGGCCTTGATGAAGACTGCGAGGTAGGCGAGAAGGTCGTTCATCTCCTTGCCGTTTTCCGGGATACCCTCGCCGCGCAAGGCCACCTCGATGCAGAAGTTGACCACCCCGGCAAGGTTGGCAACGGGGTTGCCCATGACAAGATACTGCTTTCTGGTCATGGTCTCCGGGCTGAAATCCCGGCCATGCTCATGGCAGGTGAGGCAGGTCTTGCCGGAGGTGCCGCCTCCGAGTGTGGGGCTTGCAAAGAGCAGCTTGCCGTGCCGGGCGTCCGCGCCAAGGCAGTTGCCCGCAGCGAACACGGCAAGGCCTGCCACGAGAAGAGAGGTGATGGGTTTCATTCTGTGCGGTCGCGCCTCCTTGAAAAGTGTTCCGCTTTTTTTCATTTTCACGGATACTGTACTCTGAAAGGGCGCGGGGAAAAAGAAAGAATACAGGAGCTGCCTATGGCACGGGATGAAGGCTTGACGGAAGAACAGGGCAAAGCGCTGCTTTGGCTGGCGCGGGAGACCATCGCCCGGCAGCTCGGCATGGAGGCTCGGGAGCCGGGGGGTGAGATCGCGGCCCGCTTGCAGGATACAGAGCTTCAGGAGAAGCGGGGAACCTTTGTCACCCTGAAGGAACACGGCGATCTGCGCGGCTGCATCGGCAGCCTTGCCGCCATCGACTCCATTGTCGAAGGGGTGAGGCGCAACGCCCTCCATGCCGCGTTTGAGGATTCCCGCTTCAATCCGGTGGGGAAAAATGAACTCGGAGCCATCGAGGTGGAGGTCAGCATCCTCACCGAGCCTGCCCGCTTGGCCTATGCAAACGCGGAGGATCTGCTCCGCGCCTTACAGGTTGGGCGTGATGGGGTCATCATCCGAAAGGGGATGCAGGGCGCTACTTTCCTGCCCCAGGTCTGGGAGCAGTTGCCCGATCCCGAGGACTTTTTAAGCCATCTCTGCCGCAAGGCCGGGTTGCCCGCGGATGCCTGGCGATCGGGAACCCTTGAGGTGTCCACCTACCGGGTGCAGTATTTTGAGGAGCATGGCTGTTGATTTTTACAGGGTGATATGGTACACCGCCTTTGATTTGAGCACCATGCCTGGGTGGCGGAACTGGTAGACGCAAGGGACTTAAAATCCCTCGGCCTTCGGGCCGTACGAGTTCGATTCTCGTCCTAGGTACCACATTGATGATACGGACTTTTTGGCTTTGGCCATGGGAGGAGAGCGATGAGCGAGCAACAGGCAACCATTGACATACTCGCCGAGATTTTCTGTCAGGCCATCAAGAAGACCCTGGATAAAAGTACCAAGAAATCCATCAAGTACTCCAAGACCATCCAGGTTATTCCCAAGGTGACCCTGCGGCCTGAGATCGGCTGTTTCGTGCAGTTCAGCGGGGATTATAACGGATTGGTGGTGGTGAATTTTTCCGCAGGCGCAGCCATGGAGCTGTATCGCAGCTACATGCTGGCCATGGGGATGTCGGAAAACGATCTGGCCCAGGATTCGACCTCCGCCGAGGTAGTCGACACCATGGGGGAGATGACCAACCAGTTCATGGGCAAGGCCATGCAGATGGTGGAGGGCCGGTTCGATCTCACCTCATACATCGGTCAACCCAAGGCGTTGTCCTTGAACACCGCCATCACCCTCACCCCGGATCTCGATTTTCAGGACAACCGGCGGCTGGTCTTCAGCCTGGAGACGCATCGGTTTTATATGGAAATGGCGTTGGAGCGGACGGAGTTTGTTTCCCTGTAATACTTTGTTCCCAGTTGATCTCTGTAAAAGGCTGCCTTCGGGTAGCCTTTTTTTTATGATTTATCCGGGAATGCGGAAGTATGGAGCATGAAATCGTTCTGTTCATTTCTTTGCTTGCCCAAAGAAACGAACCAGCAGCGAAGCGGCGAAGAAAGGGCCCCCGTGTCACTTGTCCCGCCGCTGGCGGGATTCCCGGAGTTTTCACCCTGCGGCTAGAAGTTTCGTTTGAGCAGGCAAGCTGCTCAACTCAGCTATATGCCCCCGCATGGGGTACTCCTCAAAGCTGCCGGGATGTTGCAAACTCGCTGCGCTCAAACAGTGCAACCTCCCTTTTCGGCAGCTTTTCCGGTGCTCGGCGGCGTGCCAATGGGAATTTTCTTACCCCCATTTGTCCTGCCGCGCCTCGCAGACGGGGGCGGAAAAAGACGCTAAAACTGTCTGAGGGCGAAGCCCGAGTTTTTTAGCGTCCCGCCCTCGTCGAGAAGCAAGGGGAGCCCGCAGGGCCAGGACTGGCTGGGGTGCCTTTTTCTTGTTTCTTCTTTTGGGCACGCAAAAGAAGAAAGAAAACAGCAGAAAGGCATGGCTATCCTATGGGGAGAGCCGCCGGGCTTTTGCCTTTTAAACCATCCTGTTTTACTGTATAAGATAAAGCTTCTCCTGAATTCGTTCCTTTTTTGATTTTTCATATATTTTTTGGAGGTAGAAGTCATGTCAACGTGCAGCAGTGGGACCTGTGGCAGTAAAAAAGCGAGCGGCTGCGGCTCCGCCGATGCGGCGGTGGCCCAGCAGAATACGGCAATCGCCGCCTCTCTGGACCGGATCAAGAACAAGATTCTGGTGATGAGCGGCAAGGGCGGGGTGGGCAAGTCCACCGTTTCGGTGAATCTGGCCCTGGGTCTGGCGCAAAAAGGCTACAAGGTCGGCCTCATGGATGTCGATCTCCACGGCCCGGACATCGTCCGCATGCTCGGCATGCATGGCCGCATGGACGGCGAGCTCACCAAGGACGGCAAGATGCCGCCCCTGCAATACAACGAGACGCTCAAGGTTATCTCGCTCGAAAGCATGATGGAGAATCGGGATGATCCCATCATCTGGCGCGGGCCTCTCAAGAATCAGGCGATCCGTCAGTTCATCGCCGATGTGAACTGGGGCGACCTTGATTATCTGGTCATCGACGCGCCTCCGGGCACCGGGGACGAGCCCATGACCGTGGCCCACACCATCAAGGACGCCAAGGCCCTGGTCGTGACGACCCCCCAGAATATCGCCCTGGCCGATGTGCGCAAGTCCATCAACTTTTGCAAGCACGTCTCCATGAAGATCCTCGGCATCGTCGAAAACATGAGCGGCTTTATCTGTCCGCACTGCGACAAGACGGTGGATATCTTCAAGACCGGCGGCGGCGAGCAGTTGGCCACGGAATTTTCCGTGCCTTTCCTGGGCCGGATTCCCGTGGACCCCAGGGTGGTTATCGCCGGGGATGACGGCAAGCCCTATCTCTCTTCCGGGGCCACAAGCCCGGCGGTGCAGGCGTTTGAAGCATTCTTGGCCAAGGTCGAGAAGGAGCTGCCCGTCAACACAACGGCCGCTTCCATCCCCATGGCCAAGCCCCTGGCCGCAGCCGCTTCGAGCTGCGGCTGCGGTGGCGGGCCCTGCAACCCCAATACCTGCGATTGTTGAGGACGCCGGAGATGATCGTCAAACAACTGACCGTGGGCTCCATGGCCGTATGCTGCTATGTGGTGGGCTGCGAGGAGACCAAGAAGTGCGCGATTATCGATCCCGGCGGCAACGAGGAGAAGATCCTCGGTTTCTGCCGGGGCGAAGGGCTCAGCGTCGAGGCGATTGTCTGCACCCACGGCCATCCGGATCATGTCTGCGGCAACGCGCTGATTAAAAAGGCCACCGGCGCTCCCATCGTCATGCACGCGGCGGATGCCGAGTTTTTTGCCAGGCCGGAGATCATCGACTATTTCTCAATGCTCGGCCTTTCCCCTTCGCCGCCGGTGGACAGGTGTGTCATCGATGGCGAGGCGATCGTCATCGGCAACCTCACCCTGACGGTTCTTCATACCCCCGGGCATACCCCGGGCGGGATATGTCTCTACGCCGCCCCCCATCTGTTCACCGGCGACACCCTGTTTGTCGAGGGGGTGGGGCGCACCGATTTTCCCGGCGGCGACACCGGGCAGATGCTTGCCTCCATCAACACGAAGATCCTGACCCTGCCCGCCGAGACCGTGGTCTGGCCGGGGCATGGCTATGGCGGGGCTCGTTCCACCGTGGGCGACGAGGCCCGCAACAACCCGTATCTCAAAGGGAACTGGTAGCAGATGCGGGAGATCGTCCTCGGCACGGCCGGTCATGTGGATCACGGCAAGACCAGTCTGGTCCGGGCCCTCACCGGCATTGACACCGACCGGCTGAAGGAAGAGAAGAAGCGGGGCATCACTATCGAGCTGGGCTTTGCCTTTCTCGATCTGCCCTGCGGCCATCGCCTCGGCATCATCGACGTGCCCGGCCACGAACGGTTTGTGAAAAACATGGTGGCCGGCGCCACCGGCATCGATCTGCTCGCCTTTGTCATCGCGGCGGACGAGGGGATCATGCCCCAGACCAGGGAGCATTTCGATATCTGCCGTCTGCTCGGGGTGAAACGCGGCCTGGTGATCCTCACCAAGAAGGACATGGTGGATGCGGAGTGGCTGGCCCTGGTGCAGGAGGATGTGCGCCAGTTTCTGGCCGGCAGCTTTTTGGAAGACGCGCCCATGGTCGCGGTTTCCTCCACCACCGGCGAGGGGTTGGACGAGGTCCGTGCGGTGCTGGACACCCTGGTGCGGGGTAGCGAGTTTAGCGAGGCCCATGGCCCGTTCCGCTTGCCCGTGGACCGGGTGTTCAGCATGAAGGGGTTCGGCGTCGTGGTCACCGGCACCTCCATCTCGGGCCGGATTTCGGTGGGCGAGGACATCACCGTCTATCCCCAGAATCACACCGCCAAGATCCGCGGCATCCAGGTGCACGGCCAGGACGTGGATCTGATCGAGGCGGGCAAGCGCACCGCCATCAATATCCAGGGACTGGACACCGAGATGATTGCCCGGGGCAATATGCTTGCCACCCCTGGAACCCTGGCGCCCTCCTATCTGCTGGACGGAGATTTCTTGTATCTCTCCGGAAACGCCAAACCCCTTAAGAACCGAAGCAGGGTGCGGGTGCACATAGGCACCGCGGAAATCATGGGCCGTATTGTGCTGCTGGAGGATGAGGAGCTTGCCCCGGGCAGCCGGGCCAACGTGCAGATCCTGCTGGAGGAGCCCTTTGGCGCCTGGCCCGGAGACCGCTATGTGGTGCGGAGCTATTCGCCCGTGGCCACCATTGGCGGCGGCGGGATATGGAACGGTTCCCCGCCCAAGCGGCGGCGTTTCAAGGAGGCGAACAGCGAGATATTTGCACTGTATCAGGAGGGTTCCGCCGAGGATATCTCGCTCCTGCACCTTCGGGAGGCAGGAGTTGCCGGGCTCACCTTCGAGGCGCTCTGCGTGAAGATGGGCCAGTTCGGCAAGCGTTTTAGAAAGCTGCTGGACACCCCCATCTCCAGCCGGAAGATCATCATGGTGGATTCCGAGCGGCAGCGCATGGTCGCGGCGGAAACCTTCGAGGGTATGGGCGCATCGCTTACGAAGATCCTGGCTGATTTTCACCGGGACAATTCGATGAAGCCGGGCCTTTCCAAGGAGGAGCTGCGTTCCCGCCTGCACACCGACATGGATCAGCGTTTTTTTCAATTGCTGCTCAACACCCTGGTCAAACAGGGGACGATTGTTGTCGATGAGGCAACGGTGCGGCTGACAGGGCATCAGGTATCGCTCAAGGCAGACGCCCAGAGCATCCGTGCGGAAATGGAGGCGTTCTACCGTGAGGCCGGGCTGACCCCGCCCACGGTGCGGGAGGTGCAGGAGCGGTTTGCCAGGTATCCCGTCCCCCTGGTCCGTGAGGTGCTTGAACTTCTGGTCCGCGAGCAGGTTCTGGTCAAGATCAGCGAGGATCTCTATTTTCAGGGGGGAGCCCTGGCGGTCCTGCAGGAACAGCTCGTGGCCTTCATCAAAAAGGAAGGGGAGATCGACGCGCCCCGCTTTAAAAACCTCACCGGGTTGACCAGGAAATTTTCTATCCCTCTGCTGGAGTATTTTGATAAAATCAAGGTGACCATCCGGGTAGGCGACAAGCGTTTGCTGCGGGAGCGGCAGCCATCACCATGATAACCGGCAATACCAGCGGCCTGAAAACCGCCCAGTTGAAAGCGCTTGAGCGTATCGCAGGCAGGCGGGTTTCCCCGGACCTGATCGTCAGTCCGGAATTGGCAAAAGAGCTGTGCGCGGTTGCCTTTGAACTTGGGCGTCAGATCGGCGTCCTGCTCAGCCGTGGCGGTCAGGTCGAGGCGGTCATGGTGGGGGATCATAAATCCATCATGATCCCGGCCCTCAGGCAGTTCAAGGCCTCGGGCGGGCGGCTCAAGGGTTTGCGCTGCGTGCATACCCATCTTGGCGGGGAGGATCTCAGCGAAGACGATCTCATGGATCTGCTCTTCCTGCGGCTCGATATGATGACCGCGGTGAAGATGGAGCAGGGGATTGCCACCCGGCTGTACTCCGCTCATCTGGTGCCCCAGCCGGTGGAGGGCCGCAACTGGGTCTTGCTGGCGCCGGAGATTCCCGGACGGCAGGGCCATTTCCGGGAATTCATCGCCGCGCTTGAGGATGAGTTTTCCAAGGCCAGGCCGGTGCGCGAGGTGGATGCAGGGAGAGACCGGGCGATCCTGATCAGCGTGACCCCGCTCTCCAAGGTCAAGGCTCAGGAATCCATGGACGAGCTGGTTGAACTGGCGCGTTCCGCCGAGGTAATTGTTCTCGATACCGTGGTGCAGCGCAGGGAAAAGATCAATCCCCGGTTGATCCTGGGCAAGGGAAAGCTCGGGGAGATCATGCTGGCCGCGCTCAGGCTCAATGCCAATCTGCTGATCTTCGACCAGGAGCTGAATCCGTCCCAGGTGCGGTCCATAACCGACCATACCGAGCTGCGGGTCATCGACCGCACCCAGTTGATCCTGGATATTTTTGCCCGGCGTGCCCTGAGCCGCGAAGGCAGGCTGCAGATCGAGATGGCCCAGCTCAAATACATGCTGCCCAGGCTGACCACCAGGGATGACGCCCTGTCCCGGCTCACCGGCGGCATCGGCGGCCGCGGCCCCGGCGAAACCCGTCTTGAGGTGGATCGCCGCCGCATCAACGACCGGTTGAGCAAGCTGGCCAAGAAACTCAAGGAGGTCAGCCGCGAGCGTGAGCAGCGGCGGAGCCGCCGGCGCAAAAAGGACTTGCCGGTTCTCTCGCTGGTCGGCTATACCAATGCCGGCAAGTCAACTCTGCTCAACACCCTGACCAACAGCGCCATCGTCGCGGAGGACAAGCTGTTCGCCACCCTGGACCCGACCAGCCGGAGGCTGCGTTTTCCTGAGGATGTGGAGGTCATCATCACGGACACGGTGGGCTTTATCCGCCATCTGCCCGAGGAGCTGCTCAAGGCCTTTAAGGCGACCCTGGAGGAGCTGCATGAGGCGGATGTGCTGGTGCATGTGATCGATGCCGGCAATCCGCGTTGCAGTGACCATATCCAGGTGGTGGAGGATCTGCTCCGGGAGCTTGAGCTGGATGATCTGCCTTGCCTCAAGGTGTTTAACAAGATCGATCTGGTTGAGCCGGAGGTTGTTGCCGAGCAGTTGCGGCTCTATGACGCTGTCGCCTTAAGCGCCCGTGATGCCGCAACCTTTGGCCCGTTTCTGGACAAGGCCAGGAGTCTGGTTTTAAAAAAATGGCAGAGGAGGGGGGGACATGCTCAGTCCGAGAATCAGGAATACCCCCCCGGCACCCCGGTTTCTTCAACGACGTAAGTGATTATGCGCACACCCAGCCGTACACGACAACTTCGCGTTTTTTCATCCCTGCTGCTCGCCCTGGCTCTTTTCTGGGGCGGGGGGCACCCCGCGCTTGCCCAGAACGCGACCATCGAGGAGTTGATCGTTACCAATTCCAGTACGGATCTGCTCCTGTTTCTCACGGTCAACAACGCCTTTACCAAGCAGATGGAGGAGGGGATCAAGAACGGCATCCCGGTGACTTTCAATTTTTATGTGAAGCTGGAACGGAAACGGAACACCTGGATGAACCAGCAGCTCGTTTCCCTGCAATTTGACCATACCCTGAGCTATGACACCCTCAAGGAGGAGTACTCCATCGTCCGTTCGGAAACATCCGGTCAGACCTTCCGCACCAAATCGCTGGCCGAGGCGAAAAAAGCCATGGCCCAGCTCAACGGTCCGCCGGTTGCGCCCCTGAAATCCCTGCTGCCGGATGCGGGATACCTGCTCAGGGTGAAGGCCAAGCTCGCGGAAAAAACCTTGCCGCTTTATTTCCACTACGTGATTCCCTTCCTGAGCCTTTGGGATTTTGAAACCGAGTGGTACACGGTTGAGTTCAGATATTAGCATGGATGCAGCCAGCGAGGAGGTTCTCAGGAAAGACAGGCTGCGCCGTAAAAAGCGCATCCGCCTGATCATCCTTGCCTGCCTCGTTCTGATCCCCCTGCTGACCTATTTGGAAACCAGGGTTGTGCAACTGGGAACCGTTCCCTTTCCGGTCAGCGGCAATGTCCTGATCTTCGTCCTCATCAACCTCAATGTTCTCCTCTTGCTGTTGATGGTTTTTCTGGTGCTCCGCAATCTGGCGCAGCTTGTTTTTGAGCGGCGGCGGCGGTTTCTTGGCACAAAACTCCGCTCCAAGCTGGTCATCGCCTTTGTTTCCATGTCTTTTTTCCCCACCGGGCTGCTTTTTTTCATTGCCCTGCAGTTTGTCTCCACCAGCATGGATTACTGGTTCAACAGCAATGTCGCCCAGTCCCTTGAAGAGTCGATTTCCATTGCCAAGAACAGTTACCAGGAGACCCAGGACCAGGTTGACCGGCAGGCGCGTCTCATCGGGGACCGTTTGGATGCAAGGCGGTACGGGGATATTTCCTGGAAAGATGCCGAGCCGGTGTTGAAAGACATCATGAAAACCCATGGCCTGGCTGGGATCGAGGTGATCTCCGGCCAACGGGAGGTGCTGGCCCGGGCGTACCGGCCAGAAATCATCGAGGAGGGTGTGCCGGAAATTCCGCTGGATACGATCCGCAACGCCCTTACCGACAATACGGAGCAGATAACCATCCAGCCGGTGGCCGCCGGGGAGCTGGTTCGGGGGGTGAGTTCGATCCGGATCGACGGCGCGGGCGCTGGCCAGGGGGCGCTGATCGTCTCTCTGCTCATTCCCCGGGAGCGGGTCAGGCAGATGCAGACCATCTCCGCAGGGTACGAAGGCTACAAGCAGTTGATGATTCTCAAGGCCCCGATTAAGACCAGTCTGCTGGTCATGCTGCTGATCGTCACCCTGCTCATTGTTTTTTGCGCGATCTGGTTCGCCTTTTATGTGGCCGGCGGGCTGACCGGCCCTATCGGCAGGCTGGCCGAGGCGACGCGGCGGGTTGCCGAAGGGGAACTGGATTTTGTTCTGGAAAAGACCTCGGGCGACGAGATGGGAACCCTGGTCGATTCCTTCAACCGGATGACCAGCGATCTCCTCGCAAGTAAGCGGCAGCTCGAAGAAGCAAACAGCGCCTTGCGCCAGGGCAATCTCGATGCCGAGACCAGACGCCGCTACATGGAGATAGTTCTGCAAAGCGTGGCGGCCGGGGTTATCTCCCTGGATGAGCACGGGAGGATTACCACCATCAACCGGTTTGCCGAGGAACTGCTGTGCATTGATCGCAGGGATTTCGAGGGCAAGGAGTATCAGGCGGTTCTCAGGCCGGAGCACCGGGCTGTCCTGGAGGGTTTTCTCGGCGAGCTGTCGCGCAGCGGCAAATCTTCGCTGGAAAGGCCGCTGCGCCTCACGGTGGGCGATGAAACCTTTTCGCTGCGGGTGAATGTGACCCGGCTTGAGGATGAAAACAGCCAATCCCTGGGCGTGGTTCTGGTGTTCGACAACCTTACCGAGCTGGAAAAGGCGCAGCGGATGGCGGCCTGGCGTGAGGTGGCGCGGAGGATCGCCCATGAGGTGAAAAATCCCCTGACCCCCATCCAGCTTTCCGCCCAGCGGCTCCGCAAGCGGTACCTCGATCGGCTGGAGGGGGACCAGGAGGTTTTCGATGTCTGCACCAAAACCATTATCAATCAGGTGGACGAGTTGAAAAAACTGGTGAGCGAATTTTCCAGTTTCGCCCGGATGCCCGCAGTGCATAAGGCCATGGGGAACATCGCCGAAATGGCCAACGAGGCCTTTGTTCTCTATCAGGAGGCCCACAAGAACAGGCAGTTTCGTTTGCGGGTGGAGGGGCCTATCCCGGTGTTTTCCTTTGACGTCAAGCAGATGAAGCGGGTTCTCGTCAACCTGCTCAATAATGCCGTGGCCGCCACCGCAGAGGCTGGAGTGATCGAGATCGTTCTTGCCTGCGAGGAAGAGCGCAACGTGGTCATCCTTGAGGTGCGCGACAATGGCTCCGGGGTCAGCGATCAGGACAAACTGCGGCTCTTTGAACCATATTTTTCAAGAAAAAAGACCGGAACCGGTCTGGGGCTGGCCATAGCCAGCACGGTGGTTGCGGATCATCACGGATATATCCGGGTTAAGGATAATGAGCCCCAGGGGGCCCGTTTCATTATCGAGCTTCCCCTTGGGAATGGCTAGAAAAGCATGTTATCCGCCAGGCAGGGCATGGTATATTGAAGAATCCAGGACTACTGATGGATACATTTCAGCGAAACGGCGATGGCAAAAACAATCCTCATAATTGACGATGAAGCGAGTATCCGTGAGTCCCTGTCCGGGATTCTGGCGGATGAAGGATTCCAGACGCTTTCAGCCGAGGATGGGCAGCAGGGGCTTTCCCTGCTGGAGGATGAGCGGGTCGATCTGGTTTTGCTCGATATCTGGATGCCTGGGATGGACGGCCTTGAGGTGCTTAAACGCATCAAGGAAACCCAGGCCGAATTGCCGGTGATCATGATCTCCGGGCACGGCACTATTGAAACCGCGGTGCAGGCCACCAAGATGGGAGCCTATGATTTTATCGAAAAACCGCCCTCCTACGACAAGATCATCCTCTCCATCAACAACGCCCTGGATCTCGCCCGGCTCAAAAGAGAGAACCTGATCCTGCGCCAGCAGACCCAGCGCGCCACGCAACTCACCGGCAACTCGCCGGCCATGACGGGGCTGAGGCAGTTGGTGGAGCGGGTGGCGCCCACCGAGGCGTGGGTTTTGATCCGGGGAGAGCATGGCACCGGCAAGGAGCTGGTGGCCCAGAGCATCCACCGGTTGTCCAAGAACGCTGCCAAGCCGATGATCGAGCTGAACTGCGCCGCCATTCCGGAGGAGCTGATCGAATCCGAACTGTTCGGCCATGAGAAGGGCTCGTTCACCGGGGCCACCACCAGCCGGCGGGGAAAATTCGATCTGGCCGACGGCACCACGCTCTTTCTGGATGAAATCGGCGACATGAGCCTCAAGACCCAGGCCAAGGTGCTGCGCATCCTGCAGGAGCAGAAATTTGAGCGGGTGGGCGGCTCGAAGACCATTCAGGTTGAAGTTCGGGTGCTGGCCGCCACCAACAAGGATCTTGAGCAGGAGATCGAAAACGGCACGTTCCGGGCGGATCTTTTTTACCGGCTCAATGTGGTGCCCATTCAGGTGCCGCCCCTGCGGGAACGAAGAGAGGATATCCCCCTGCTGGTCGCCGATTTCGTGGCGGACAACGCGAGAAAGGGACTGGGAGAAAAGAAATTCAGTGCAGGCGCTCTGCAGGCCATGATGCGCCACGCCTGGCCGGGCAATGTCCGCGAACTGCGCAATTTTGTGGAACGGATCATGATCATGTGTGCGGCGGAAACAGTTGAAGAGGCAGAAGTCGCGCGGCTGCTCGGCATTGCTTCGGGAGAAGACGCGCCTTTGGCCGCTGGCGTGGACACGCTCTACCACACCTTGAGCTACAAAGAGGCCAAGAAGATTTTCGAGCGGGATTTCTTAAAGGCCCGTCTGGCAGGCAATGAAGGGAATATTTCCCAGACGGCGGAACAAATAGGCCTGGAACGGAGTCATCTGCACAGGAAGATGAAGTCCCTGTCCCTGGGGGAAGAATAAGGGAGGAAGCCATGAACGAATACGACACCAGCCTTCCAGACCAGAAAGAGTTGGAAAAAGAGATCGGGGAGTATCTCAGCAAAAAGTACGGGCAGAAGGTGAAGATCGTCTCCAGCGGTTTGTTGCCCATGCCCCAGAGCGAAGAAGCCGAGACCGGCAAGCCGGTCTCCGGCGGCGCGGCGGCTTTTCATTTCGACACCAATCCGGAAGAGCTTATTGCCTATCTCGACGAATATGTGGTGAGGCAGGATGAGGCCAAGGCCATTCTTGCCACCAAGATATGCACCCATTTCAACCGGATCAGCTACGCCCAGGCCAACCCCCGCAAGGCAAGGCGCAGCATGGGGCAGATCAAGAGCAATGTTTTGCTGATGGGTCCGACCGGGGTGGGCAAGACCTTTCTTATCAAGCTCATTGCCCGGCATCTCGGGGTGCCTTTCATCAAGGGCGACGCCACCAAGTTCAGCGAAACAGGCTACGTGGGCGGGGATGTTGATGATCTGGTCCGCGATCTGGTCCGAGAGGCGGACGGGAATATCGAGCAGGCCCAGTACGGCATTATCTATCTGGATGAGATCGACAAAATTGCCGCCAGTCCTTTCCGGATCGGGGCGGATGTTTCCCGCACCGGGGTGCAGCGCGCCCTGCTCAAGCCCATGGAGGAAACCGAGGTCGAACTCAAGGTGGCCCACGATCCGGTCTCGCAGATCGAAGCCATCGAACAGTACCGCGCAACGGGCAAGCGGGAGCGGCGGGTGGTCAACACCAAAAATATCCTTTTCATTATGAGCGGGGCTTTTGCCGGGCTTGAGGAGATCATCAAAAAACGGGTGCAGCAGCAATCCATGGGCTTTGAAAGTTCCGTCTCCTCGGTGAAGACAAGCGGGCGTTTTTTTAAGCAGGTCAAGGCCGAGGATCTCGTTGCGTTCGGCTTTGAAAGCGAGTTTGTCGGGCGTCTGCCGGTCATCGCCGTGCTTGATGAACTGAGCGAGGATGATTTTTACGAGATTCTGGCCAATCCCAACAGCTCCATTGTGGTGGCCAAGAAGCAGGATTTCCGGGTGTACGGAGTCAATCTCCAGTTTGAAGACGCGGCGCTGCGCGAAATCGCCGCACTTGCCAAGCGGGAACGGACCGGAGCCCGCGGCTTGGTGAGCGTCATGGAGAAAATCCTGCTCCACTACGAGAAAAAGCTGCCCTCCACCAGCATCCGTCATCTTGTGGTGGATGTGGAAATGGTGCGTTCGCCCGGGGTGGTGCTCGAAAGGCTCTTGGCGGACCCGGGGGTGCAGGCGGATCATCGAGCCCGCTTCGAGGCGTTGCAGGCTGTTGAGTTTGAACGGTTGACATCATTTATTCTCAAGCGGATGGGGAATTACCTGGAAGATCATCAGGTGCTCGCCACTCCGAAGCGATTGCAACTCATGGCCAAGGAGAGTCAGGACCAGGATGTGGATCCCCGAGAGGTGTGCGATGGTTTCATTCGCCTGATTCAGGCCGTTCACGGCAGCGAGGCGGAGATCAGCGAAAAATGCGGGGTGCAGGTCAATTTTAACGATGAGGCTGTTGACCAGCTCTTGACGCGGGAGCCGCGTACCCTTGCGGACATTCAGGCCGCGTGCGCTCATATTTTTCAGGCCATGGAGTACGGCTTGCGGCTCATGGGGCAGAAAAAAGGGGTTTCCCGGGTGGTTGTTCCCAAGGAGGGGGTCGATATGCCGGAGCGGTATATCAACACCCTGGTGGGGGAAGCCTTTAAGATTGAATAGCCGTAAGCGTCCAGCAGCACCGCATCTGCTTTGTCATCGGCCTGGTTCGCATATTTGGTGTATAGCGAACAGGCCTTTTTGTCTGCACTTCTGTGCCGACGATTGACACGCGCATCTGCGGCACTGCTGAACGCTTACTCTTCCGAGGTCACCGGAATTTCTGGGTTCCCGGTGGGTGATAATGAATAGCTATGCTGGGGGGATGGCCTTGCTTCAGCAGAAAAAAGGAGAGCATTGATCATGATTTTTCCTGAATACCGGGCCCGCAGGCTCAGGCAGAATGAAAATTTCCGGGCGCTTATCCGGGAGACCAGCATTGCTCCGGCTCACCTCGTTTACCCGCTTTTTGTCATGCCCGGCAAGGGAGTGCGGGAAGAGGTGGTGTCCATGCCCGGGGTGTTCCGGATATCCGTGGACCAGTTGGCCAAGGAAGCCAAGGAGTGCATGGGGCTGGGAGTGAACTCCGTCATCCTTTTCGGATTGCCCGACAAGAAGGATTCGAAGGGGTCGGGGGCGCATGCCAAGGACGGCATCATCCAGCGCGCCATCAAGGAATTGAAAAATACGGCTCCTGCGCTCACGGTGTGCACCGATGTCTGTCTGTGCGAATACACCAGCCATGGCCATTGCGGCATTCTCCTTGACGAGGTGGTGGACAACGATTCAACCCTGGAGGTGCTGGCCAGAATCGCGCTTTCCCATGCCCAGGCCGGGGCCGACATGGTTGCGCCTTCGGACATGATGGACGGCCGGGTTGCCGAGATCCGGGGGATCCTGGATGAGAATAACTTTTCCATGGTGCCGATCATGTCCTATGCCGTGAAATACGCCTCCGCGTTTTACGGGCCTTTTCGGGATGCGGCGGAATGCGCGCCCCAGCACGGCGATCGCAAAGCCTACCAGATGGACCCGGCAAACGTGCGGGAGGCGTTGCGGGAGGCGACCCTGGATGTGGAAGAGGGCGCGGATATCCTGATGGTCAAGCCGGCCATGGCCTATTTGGACGTGATCAGCCGGCTGCGGGATGAGTTTGATCTGCCCATCGCCGCCTACCAGGTGAGCGGGGAGTACGCCATGATCAAGGCCGCCGCGGCCAATGGCTGGATCGACGGGGAAAAGGTCATGCATGAAAGCCTGCTCTCCATCCGGCGGGCTGGCGCGGATATCATCATCACCTATTTTGCCAAGGAGATGGCCAGATTGCTCAATAAGTAGGCGGAGGTTCTCGACAGCCAGTGCGACACATGCAAGGGGAGAAGGGAGTCATTCCTTCTCCCCTTGCATGTGGGGGTGCATGGCGTTTCGTTGGCTGTTACTTTGTAACCGTGATGCTGCTGCCCAGTTTTTCCACGATTTTGGGACCGATTCCTTTTACCTTGCTCAGATCTTTTGTTGATTTGAACTGGCCGTTTTTTTGCCGGTACTCGATAATGGCCTGCGCCTTGGCAGGGCCGATGCCTTGCAAGCCGTTGAGCTCCTGCGCCGTGGCCTTGTTGATATCCACGGCGGCAAAAGCGACGGCAGCCCAGCACAAACATCCGCACAGCGTTGAAAGAATAATTTTCAGCATGGAGTTCCTCCGAGAAAAAGAGTGAAGAGCACGCCATGCACCCCCGCATGGTTGCTCAAGTGAAACAGGCAGCGCCACCGCCTAACCTTTTTGTGCTGCCGAAAGGGTATTTGATAGTTAGGCGCATGTCAAGATGGAAAAGGGGGAAATAACACTGGGGAGGGAAAAACAGAAATGGCTCCCGTGCAGCCTGTCTGAAATATGGAGATGGGTGCGGGCGCTTATTCGATGGAGGAGGAAGCGGGGGGCGTGGGATGGGGGGGGGCGAGCAGGTAGTCGGTTCTCACATTGCCGAGGCTTGCGAAAATGGTGGACTTGAGGGCAGGGTCGTTTTCGTACATGGGGGTGAGCCAGGAGCGGATCTTTTCCCTGCGGGAGTCCGCGGCAAGCGGGCAGGGATTGGCCACTGGGGTGATGCCCAGGCTTTGGCCAAGCGCAACGATCCGTTTTTTTTCCACCATGGCCAAGGGGCGTATAAGGGTCAGCTTGCCGCCGAACAGTTCCTGCCGTGGCGCCATGGCGCTGAGGTTTCCTCCGTAGAACAGATTGAGGAAAAACGTCTCGATGATGTCCTCCTGGTGGTGGCCGAAGGCGAGTTTGTTGCAGTGATGTTCTTCGGCCAGGGAGAAAAGCCGGTTGCGGCGTTGTCTGGCGCAGTGATAGCAGCCGTTTTTGCCGTTTTCGGCGGCGAGCGCCTTGTGGCCGAAGTCGGTTCGCTCCATCAGCATGGGCAGATCCATGCGGCGGAGCTGTTCTTGGACCAGGTCGTATTCCGCGCCGCCGAAACCCATGTCAAGATGCACCGCCAGGAGCTCATAGCGGATTGGCGCCTTGCGGAGCCATTCCTTCAGCAGCCAGGAAAGGACCAGGCTGTCAACGCCGCCGGACACCGCAACCATCACCCGGTCGCCGTTGGCCAGCATCCGGTAGAGATGCATGGCCCGGCCGACTAGGTGGTTGAATTGCTTGGGAATGGCGAACACGGGCAGGGCTATTTTTTCAGATAGGGGCAGTCGGCAATTTTTTGTTTGATCCCGTCACGGGCAAGTTCCTCGGCGCTGAGCCATTTCATGCCGCGCTTCGCCTTGGTGAAGAACTGGAACATGTTGGCAAGCAGGGGCTGCTGGGTTTCGTTGAACATCCCGGAGCAGATGGTCTGGCCGGTTTCCGCATGAATGAGCTTGTAGTCAAAGGCGACAGAGGCCGGGCTGGCAATGGAATATTCGGTTCCCTCCCGTTCAGTGAAGCGGTGCAGGGTGCAGAGAAGCACGGCGTCTGCTTTTTGGGTCCGGCAGATCGTGACGGCTGCGGTTGTCCTGCACCGGATCATGTCTTTTTCCAGGGCATCGCGTTGCCCCGCGGTGAGAAGGGCGATATCCTCCCTGCCGGAAAAATACTCCGCCAGCAATATATCCAGGAGTTTTTGGCCCTTTTCAAGCTGCTGCGTTTCCTTGGGCGGCCGGTCCCCTTGGCCCTCCAGGTCGATTTCCACCGGGAGCACAACGATTGTTTTTACCGGGAGCAATTCTTCGGGCTGGACCTGGGCGGTTGTCCGTGCGCACCCGGAAAGCAGGGTGAGTGCGGCAAGGCTGGCAAGAAAAAGGGTGTACGGTTTGAAGATGGTCACGATGATTTCTCCAGTGTGAAATTATAAGGATCCTTTGGAGGATACGGGGCCCTGGGCGCGGGGGTCAATGGTGGTCGCCTCGTCAAGGGCCCGGCCCAAGGCCTTGAAGATTGCTTCAAGAATATGGTGGGTGTTTTCGCCATGGGCCATTTCAACATGAATGGTCAATCCGCCGTGCTGGGCCAAGGCGCGAAGAAATTCCTTGGCCAGTTGGGTGTCGAAGTCGCCGACCTTTTGTTCGAGAAAGGCAATGCCATAATGCAGATGCGGCCTGTTGGAGCAATCCAGGGTTACCCGGACCAGGGTTTCATCCATGGGCAAGGCGCAGAAGCCGTAGCGCCGGATGCCGCCAAAATCCCGTAATGCGTTTTTCAGGGCCTGGCCCAGGCAGATGCCAAGGTCTTCAACCGTGTGGTGCGCATCAACCTCCGTATCCCCGGAGGCGCGGATGGCGAGATCAAAAAAGCCGTGCACGGCAAAGAGGGTGAGCATGTGATCCATAAAGGGCACGCCGGATGCACACTGTACCTGGCCCGTGCCGTCAAGGGCGAAAGAGAGGGCGATGTCGGTTTCCTTGGTCTTGCGTTTCACTTCGCTTTGCCGGGCTCTCTGCGCTGCCATGGGTTGCTCCTGAATTATCTGGCTGCTTGCGCACAAGCCAGTCTCATCATTAATGAAAGCGGGTAAAAAATAAGGTTGATTGTTTATACCAAGTTCCAGCGGCTTCCGGCAATAGGAATCCCCGCGATACGCAAGGAAAAGATTGTAATAACAAAATATTATGGATAATTTTGTCTTCCTGTCCGCCAAGGTGGCCAGGAGGGCAAAATTATCCCTTGCGCACAGGTTTTTTGTTGACAACCCCTTTCCACATTGTTATACATCTGGCGTTTTTCACATACTGAAAATGAGCGGGAATAACTCAGTGGTAGAGTGCAACCTTGCCAAGGTTGAAGTCGCGAGTTCGAATCTCGTTTCCCGCTCCATTTTTGTTCAAGGCTCGAGTCCGTGGGCCTATTTGCATTGACCGACAGCCCGTCCTGCATTTTTTCATGGCAGAACGGGCCATTTTGACTTATATAGATATATTCTATTTCGTTTTGCGAGGGCTTTGAAATGAAGACTTATTTGACCCCGGTCAAAGATATTGAACGCAAGTGGCTGATCGTTGACGCTCAGGACAAGGTTCTTGGCCGTTTGGCTTCCGAGATTGCCACCCGCCTGCGCGGCAAGCACAAGGCCAATTACTGCACCTTTCAGGATGTCGGCGATTTTGTCATCGTGGTCAATGCGGACAAGGTTCGTCTGACCGGCAGGAAGTGGGACGACAAGGTGTATCGTCATCATACCGGTTTTATGGGCGGCTTGAAGGAAAAGACCGCCAAGGTTCTCATGGCGGAAAAGCCGGAAGAGCTGTTGCGCAAGGCTGTACGCGGCATGTTGCCCAAGAACACCCTGGGCCGTGCTCAACTGAAGAAATTAAAGGTATATGCCGGAACGGAGCATCCCCATACCGCGCAGCAGCCTGAGTCTCTGGAATTATAAAATAATCCCGCCCTGTTAAACGGGATATTGGAGCTTGAACATGGCAGACAATAGTTTTTACGCTACCGGAAAAAGAAAGACCGCTGTTGCCAGGGTATGGTTGAAACCGGGTTCCGGCAACATCCAGGTCAACAAGATGAGCGTGCCGGATTACTTCGGCGGCGGTTTTGACTACCTGCAGAAGGTTGCCAAGCCTTTGGCTCTGACCGACACCGGGGCAAAGTTCGATGTAATGGCCACCCTGACCGGCGGCGGCAAGATTGCCCAGACCGAGGCTCTGCGCCACGGGATTGCCCGGGCTCTTCTGATCGTTGATCCCGAGCACAGGGGCGCCTTGAAAAAAGCGGGTTTTCTGACCCGCGACCAGCGCATGAAAGAACGGAAGAAATATGGCCAGAAATCGGCCAGAGCGAGGTTCCAGTTCTCCAAGCGTTAATCGTTGCCTGGTATTGCTTTGTCAATATCACCAACACTATTGTGTATCTCATCAGGGGAAGGCGCGTATCGCTCTTCCCCTGATTTTTTTTGGCCTGTGTCTGGTCCCCTGTTGTTCCTAGCTGAGTGGAGATGAAGATGGTACGAGTCGGCATTGTCGGTGCATCCGGATACACTGGGGCGGAGCTTGCCCGTATACTGTGCAACCATCCCGAGGTTGAGATCGCGGTGGCCACCTCCCGGCAATACGCCGGGAAACCCCTTTCGCAGGTTTTTCCCAGCCTGCAGGGGCGGGCGGATATTATCTGCGAAGATCTCCCGGTTGAAACGCTAGTCCAGCGGGCTGATTTCTTCTTTACCGCGGTGCCCCATCAGACCGCCATGGACATCGTGCCGCAGTTGGTGGCCGCAGGGAAGAAGGTGGTCGATCTCTCCGCCGATTTCCGGATCCATGACGCGCAGGTGTACGAGCAGTGGTACCAAGCCCATAGCGCCAAAGAACTGCTGGCCACCGCGGTGTACGGGTTGCCCGAGCTGCATCGGGCCTCGATCCGCAACACGCACTTGGTTGCCAATCCCGGCTGCTACCCGACCAGTGTTATCCTGGGACTGGCGCCCCTGCTCAATGCCGGGCTGGTCGATCCGGAAACCATTGTCATCGATTCAAAATCAGGGGTCTCCGGAGCAGGGCGGGCGGCGCAGGTAGGCTCGCTCTACTGCGAGGTGGCCGATGGTTTCAAGGCGTACAAGGTGGGCGAGCACCGGCATACCCCGGAGATCGAGCAGGAGCTGGGCGGGCTGTGCGGCCAGCCGGTGACGGTATCCTTTACCCCGCATCTGGTGCCGATGTCACGGGGCATTCTCAGCACGATCTACGCAAAAGCGGTCAAGCCGCTCTCCGGGTTGACCGAACTCTATCAGGATTTTTATAAAGAGGAGGAATTTGTCCGGGTTTGCGCGGCCGGGCAGTATCCTGCCACCCAGTACATCCGGGGCAGCAATTACTGCGATATCGGCGCCAAGTTCGATCCGCGCACCGGCCGGGTCATCATCCTCTCCGCCATCGACAACGTGGTCAAGGGCGCCTCGGGGCAAGCGGTGCAGAACATGAATCTCATGTGCGGCTTTCCGGAGAACACCGGGCTGAAAATCGTTCCTCTTTTTCCGTAGAGCGCAGTGCGAAACATCAAACTTGTCCTTGCCTATGATGGCACTGGGTACGCCGGCTGGCAGAGGCAATTGGGCCAGCCCACCATCCAGCAGGTAGTGGAAGAGGCCATTGCCCGTCTGACCCAGACGCCGGTCATTCTTCACGGGGCGGGGCGAACCGATGCCGGGGTGCATGCCCAGGGGATGACGGCCAATTTTCAGACCGAATCGTCCATCCCCCTTTTCGGCGTGGTGAAGGGGCTCAACAGCATGCTGCCCGAGGCGATCCGGGTGCTTGACGCTGAAATGGTTGCGCATGATTTTCATGCGCGCTATAACGCCAAGGGCAAGGTGTACGAGTATGCATTCATGGCCACGGAGGTCATGCCGCCCTGCCTGCGGCTGTATGCCGCCCAGGTCCGAGCCCCTTTTGCCTGCGATGCGGTGCGGCTCTGCTTGCCGATGGTGATCGGCACCCATGATTTCAGCAGTTTTGAGGCGTTAGGCTCCCGCGATCTCGCAATCACCGGAGGGAGGGGCGCCGTGCGGACCATCTTTGCCGCTCGTCTTGACGAGGAAGGAAAAGATCCTCGGATGCTTCGGCTGACCATCGCCGGAGACGGCTTCTTGAGGCATATGGTGCGCAATATTGTCGGCACCTTGTTTGGTGTGGGGCGGGGGCGATTGACCCCCCTTGATTTCCAGGAGATCGTGGCTGCCCGGGATCGAACCCTGGCCGGAGCAACCGCGCCTGCCAAGGGCTTGACCTTGAAAACAGTGTTGTACTGAGTTGTGTCGGCTTCGTGGGGTGACTGCCGGAGCTTTTTTGCAAACGCCATTACAAGGAAACAAAATGGAAGCGGAAATTATTACTCTTGCGGCACGAGTCAAGCAGATCAAACCTTCGCCCACCCTGGCGGTGAACGCGAAGGCCAAGGCCCTGAAGGCTGCTGGGGCGGATATCCTCAATTTCAGCGTGGGCGAGCCGGATTTCGATACCCCGTCCCATGTGCGCGAGGCCGGGAAAAAGGCCATTGACGAAGGGTTTACCCGTTACACCGCGGTGCCCGGCATTCCGGAGCTGCGGGAGGCAATCGCCAGCCGTCTGGCCCAGGACAAGGGCTGGAGCTATGAGCCCGATCAGATCCAGGTCTGCTGCGGCGGCAAGCACGGGCTGTACAACATGGCCCAGGCCCTGTTCGGTCCCGGCGACGAGGTGCTGATCCCGACCCCGTACTGGGTCTCCTATCCGCCCATCGTCCTGTTGGCCGGCGCCACCCCGGTGGAGGTGCCCCTTTCCGAGGCCAACGATTTCGACCTCACCGAGGAATTGCTCACCCGCTACGCCACCTCGAAAACCAAGGCCATTATCCTGAACAGCCCCTCCAACCCGACCGGCGCCGTGTTCTCAGCCAAGGCCCTCGAGGCGGTGGCCAAGCTGGCCCTGGCCAATAAGTGGCTGATCATCTCCGACGACATCTACGACACGATTGTGTATGGCGACGGCAAGCTGCCGCATATCCTGGATGTGGACAAGCGGTTGGCAGCCCAGACCCTGGTGCTCAACGGCGTGTCCAAGTCCTTTGCCATGACCGGCTGGCGCATCGGCTACACGGCCGGGCCAAAGCAGATTGTCGCGGCCATGAACAAGATCCAGAGCCAGAGCACCTCCAACCCGACCTCCATCTCCCAGAAGGCGGCGCTGGCCGCGGTGAGCGGGCCCCAGGATTTCCCCACCATGATGCGGGACGCCTTTGTGCCCCGGCTTGATTTCATCATGGGCGCGCTGGGCAATATCCCCGGCGTGACCTGCGTGCGGCCTAAGGGCGCTTTTTACGTGTTTCCCAATGTCTCCGCCTATTACGGCAGAAACTTCAAGGGGAAGGTGATGGCGAATTCGGTTGATCTGGCGGATTATCTGCTGGATGAGGCCTTGCTGGCCACGGTGCCGGGTGCGGCCTTCGGGGCGGACAACTTTATCCGCTTCTCCTTTGCCACGGCCATGGTGACCATTGAAGAGGGGATGAAGCGGCTGGCGGAAGCGCTGGAAAAACTTTCGTAGGGGGCCTGTCCTCAGCCCGGGCCGAAATCCTCGTGTGCCGATTCGCTCAAGGCCCAAGTCCAGCTATCCAGGGGGCGCTCCTTTGAGAGCGCCTTCTGGCCGTTTTTTGTGTAACACTGGAACACCCATTCCCCGCCTTTAAGGAAAATCCTGATAAGTCCTTGCGAAGGGTGCGTAAACCAGCCTTCAGTGAATGTGCCGTCCATGTGCCTGTCTTTCTCCTGAGTAGTGCGTCTGTATACTTCTTCCGCCTGCCATAGTCCTATTTTTCCAGACAGTGGGCAATACATTCCTTGCATTTTTTGTCGGTTTTTCCGGTCTGGCAGTATTTGCTGAATCCGGCGATCAGATCGCTGCCGCCCCGCGGGCATTGTTCGATGAAACTGACAAACTGGGTCAGCCGTTCGATGATCTCCTTGGGCGCGGCATGTTCGATCTTGCAGGCACCTTCCTCGGCAACCTTTTCCCCCACCGCCAGAACCTTGATAAAAAAATCCTTGAGCACCCGATGGCGGAGGATGACATCCTTGGCCATTTCCTGCCCGGCCGGGGTGAGGGTGATCACCTCGTAGGGGGCGTAATTGATCAATCCCTTCTGGGCCAGGGAGCGGAAGGCCTCGGTCACCGAAGAGCGGCTGACCTTGAGCGTGCTGGCAATCTCTTTGGCCCGGGCCACCTGCTTTTCTGCGATGATGTGGAAGATGGTCTCCAGATAGTCTTCCAGGCTGGCGCTGAGTCGTTTGGGCGTCGTCATGGTCTGCTTGTTTGGCATATGGCTGTCTGCTCCCACGGGCACCAGTAGTCTGTTTCAGAGATAAATAATTTTAGGATAGTCTAAAAGTATAAGGAATTGTAAGGAAAGTCAATTCATCAAAAGCCGCTTTTCGTAAAAATGGCTCTCTATCGAGCCTTTTTCAAAATAAAGGATGTTTCAGTTCGTTATTCCGGCGAAAGCCGGACTCCAGACATTTTTGCTGGTTTTTCCTGTCCTGGACCCCGGCTTTCGCCGGGGTGACTTCATTTTGAAAAAGGCTTAACCGTTACGGGTTTTCCTTGCTGATGATCCGGAAGGTCTCTTCATAAATATATCGTCGAGGGCCAATAGCGACAATGGTGATGCCTTCTGCCCCAATTGTATAGATGATTCTGAACCGTTTGAAGCGGTAGCTTCGCAAGCCGTCAAGCTCATCCTTGAGCGCCTTGCCGCAGGCAGGATCGTCTAGGATATTCTTCAGCACCGCCTTGATCCCGGATTTCAGTTGGGGATGCAGGCGCCGCACCAGTTCCGCCACCGCATCCGGCACATGAAGGCTGTATTTTTTTTGCTTTTCCGGCATCGGTGCTACGCGCACAGCTCATCAAGTGAATACAGGCGCACCTGTTTTTTCTCCAGCGCGGAAAGGCCCTTTTTGATTTCGGTCATCAATTCCGCATCGGATTTCACCGTCAAGGTCTCCCTCCAGCCCTCATATTCGGCAGGGCTCACCAGCACGGCCACGGGCCTGCCATTCTTGGTGATAACCACTTCCTGCTCGGTGGAACTGACCGCATCGACCAAGGCGCTGAGTTTCATCTTTACTTCCGAGAGAGGCAGGGTTTTCATGCTGGTCTCCAAATTGAGGTTGACTAGAATTATAGTCAACTATAAGGTGTGGGGGGATAGCTGGCAATGTTTTTTCTGGCCGGATGTAAATGCATTTGATGTTCCCTGTTGCCAATTGTTCTAAAACCATTTATTTTTATTGTATATTTTTTGGAAGTACCATTGTAACCACAGGCATGGAGGAAGACATGGAAGATTTGAACAGGCAGTCACGGGTTGGGAGTGTGGTTGGGAATCAACGTGGTTTCACGCTGATAGAGCTGATTGTGGTTATTGTGATTCTTGGTATTATGGCGGCAGTTGCCATACCGAGATTTGCTGATATTCAAACGGAGGCGAGGATCGCCAAGATGCAAGGTGCCCTTGGTGCGATTAAAGGAGCTGCTGGGATTGGGCATGCTGCGTGGTTGGTAAAAGGTGGTACAGCTACTACTGCGATAACAATGGAAGGACTGCCCATCCCAATGCATTTGGGCTATCCGGATGTAGGCGGAGATGGTTGCACAGTAGAAGGAACGGCCGGAGCTGATGCAGCGATAGGCACCACTACTTCTGGTATTGTGGTGGCTGCGGGGGGACTGACTGACTATAATATTGTGAGTGCAACGACGAGTGTTCTCACCCTCTCCCCTGACACGGGTCATCCAGACTGTGTCATTACTTATGCTCAACCAGCAACTGCTGGTAGCGCTCCTACTTTTAGCGCAGCCGCGCTGACCACGGCTAACTGTGATTAGTCTTGTTTGAAGGTGGTTTTTTTAAAGGCCGGTTCCTCCGCAGAGGGTCGGCCTTTTTTGATTGCTAGGTTGTGGGGTCTTCCTGATACAACCTCAACCCACCTTTGTGCTGCTGTCTACCTTCCCCGCACCACGTTCATCATATCCCACATTGGGGTGAAGATGGCCAAGGCCATCAGCCCTACCATTACACCTAAAACCAGCAGGAGGATCGGTTCGATCAGGGTGGAGAGGTTTCTGATGGTGTAATCGCTTTCCAAATCGTAGTAATCAGCCACCTTTGCCATCATTTCATCCAGCCGGCCGGACTGCTCGCCCACCGCGATCATCTGCGGAACCATGGGCGGGATGGTGTGGTGCTTGGCCATGGCCTCGTGCAGGCTCACGCCATCCTCCACCTCGCCGGTGATCTCCTCCACCATCTGGAAGAGGACCAGGTTTTCCAAGGCGTTTGTCGAAAGCCGCAGGGTTTTGATGATATCGATGCCACTGGTGGTGAGGATGGAAAAGACCCGGCAGAAGCGGGCCATGTAAATCTTGGTGCTCAGGGGGCCGAAGATCGGCACCCGCAGCAGCAGCCGGTCGCGGAAAAACACGAACTCGCGGGAGCCCAAGGCCAATCGGTAGGCGATGAACAGGGCCAGCGCCGCTCCGACAATGGACAGGGTGTTGTCGGCGAAAAAGGTGCTGACCCCCATGAGAATTTTGGTGGCCAAGGGCAATTCGACTTTGGCCGCGGCAAAAAGCTTGGCGAATTTCGGCACCACGAAGCTCATCAGGAAGAAAACCGCGCCGGTGATGGCGAAGATGACGAATTTCGGGTACCGGGTGGCGGATTTGATCCGTTCCTTGATGGCTTTTTCGTTTTCGTACAGCGCGGCCAGGTAGGCAAAGGCCTTGTCCAGGGAGCCGGTTTCCTCGCCCACCTTGACGATGTTGAAGAAAAGCACGTTGAAGGCTTTGGGCTGGCGGCTGACCGCGTCGCTCAGGCTGGCGCCGCTTTCCACCTCGGCGCTCATGGCGAGGATGATCTCCCGGAGCATGGGATTGGACACCTGGAGGGCCAGGATGCCGAAGGATTCGATGATGTTGACCCCGGCGGCCAGCAGGGTGGCCAGTTGCCGGCAGAAAAGGATTTTGTCTTCCAGGGTGATCCCGAAGAGCCGTTCGCGGAGCGTGGGTCCGGCAACGTCCCGGCTTGCCTCCTTTGCCTTGGCGGATTGCTGCTCGGAGAGAACCCGGATGTTTACCGGACTCAAGCCGCCCTTTTGCAGCCAGGCTTCCACCTCCTGCATGATCTCGGCGGGATGGGTGCCGGAAACGATACGGCCGGCCGAGTTGATTGCCTCGTAACGGAAGATCGGCACCGGTTACTCCTTCAGTTCCATGGTGACGCGGAAGGCTTCATCCACCGAGGTCTGGCCGCTGACCACCTTGGCGATGCCCGATTGGCGGAGGGAGGTGAGGTCTTCTTTCTGCGCCTGCCGGAAGATCTCCTGGCTGGAGGATTTCTTGAGGATAAGCTCCTCGATGGCCGTGGATATGGGCATGGTTTCGTAGATGGCGATCCGCCCTTTGTAGCCCGAACCCTCGCATTTGTCGCAGCCCACCGGCTTGTAAAAACGCCGGTTCGGGTCATGGGCAAGGCCAAGGGCCTCCTGAAGTTCTTCCGGCGGGGTGAAGGGGGCCTTGCAGTTGGGGCAGAGCAACCGCAGGAGCCGCTGGGCCACCACCAGTCCCACCGCCGAGGCGATGAGAAAGGGCGGGATGCCCATGTCGATGAGCCGGGTGACCGCGCCGGCCGCATCGTTGGTGTGCAGGGTGGAAAGCACCAGATGGCCGGTGAGGGCCGATTGGATGGCGATCTCCGCGGTTTCCGCATCGCGGATTTCGCCGATCATGATGATGTCCGGATCCTGGCGGAGGATGGAGCGCAGGGAATTGGCAAAGGTGAGGTCGGCCCGGATATTGACCTGCACCTGGTTGATTCCGGTCAGTTCATACTCCACCGGGTCTTCCACGGTGACGATGTTCTTTTCCACCGAGTTGAGATAATTCAGCGCCCCGTAGAGGGTGGTGGTCTTGCCGCTACCGGTGGGTCCGGTGACCAGGATGATCTCGTGGGGCCGGGAGAGATGCTCCATGAACAGGGCGCGCTGGTAGGGCTCAAAGCCCAGCTCCTGCAGGTTGAAGCGCATGGTGCCCTTGTCCAGCAGCCGCATCACCACCTTTTCTCCGGCGCTCAGGGGCAGGATGGAAACCCGCACGTCAAACTCCTTGCCGGAGATGGGCAGTTCAAAGCGGCCGTCCTGGGGCTTGCGGCGTTCGCCGATATCGAGATGGGCCATGATCTTGATGCGGGAGATGAGGTTGGGGTGCATCTCCAGAGGGAAGGAGCTGCCCTCGCGGAGAATGCCGTCCACCCGGGTGCGAACCCTTACCCGATCATGGTCCGGCTCGATGTGGATGTCGCTGGCCCGCTGCCGCACGGCCTTGAGCAGGATGTCGTTGATGGCGCTGACCGTGGCGGATTCTTCCCCGGTGTCTTCAAGCCGCTGTTCGATCTTGACCGCCGAGGTGTACAATCGGTCCATGGCGGCCATGATTTCCGATTCGATTCCCACGCAGACCACGGTTTTGTCCTGAATGTAGCGGCCAACCTCGTCAATGGCGAAGATGTTGAGCGGGTCGGCAAAGGCGACCAGCACCTCGCCGGGACGCTTGCCAAGGGCGATGACCTTGTACTTTCTGGCAACCCCTTCCGGGATGATCTGGGCCACCTCCGGGTCCACCACGATTTTGCGGAAATCGATAAAGGGAATTTTTAACTGTCTGGCAATGGTGTTGGCAACGGCGGTGTCATTGACAAAGCCGAGTTCGCGCAGGGCCTCGCCCAGTTTGATGTCGCGGTCGGTGCCATAGGACAGCGCTTGCTGGAGCTGGGTTGCCGTGATCAACCCGCCTTCCACAAGGATGTCGCCAAATTTTCTTCGTTTCGGTGGTGTCGTCATCGCGAGTGCCACGGGTGAAGGGTTGGTAAGGAATTATCGCGCACGGTTCAGGGGCGTGGTGGTATGTGGGCTTTTCATTGTATCCCCCTCATAAAAGGCGAGGGGTACTCGGGCCTCTCGCTCTCCGTCATCGGTTCGTCCGCAGGGGCGGGATCGTTTTTTTCTTCCAGGGAAAGAGGGGCGGGCGGCGAGGGCAACGGCAGGATCTGCGGTGCTTGTGATGATTGGCTGGGGCCATTGACCAATCCGTTGAGCCGGGCAAGTCCCTGTTCGCGCCAGGAAGCCAATGCCCGTCCGCCATCTTCGGCCAGGCTGATGGTCCAGGCCGCCCCTTGGGCAATCCATCCGGAAATGGCCTGGCTATCGACGGCGATGGTGTTCGCGAGCCGGAACGGGGAAAAGGCGATTCCCCAGAAGAGGAGCAGAAGGAGAAAAAATCCTGTTGCCCAGCGGAGGGCAAGGGTGGAAAACCGGCCCTTCTGTTTCGGGGTATTGAGGGAGGCAATTGCTTCCCGGACGATTTTGCGGGAAATGCGGGTTTCTTTTTCGGCGTAGGCCACCAGGAGCGTTCTGCTCATAAGCTTGTTGATCAGGCGGGGATAGCCCTTGGTGAAACGCCAGAGCAGGTCGGTGGTGGCGAAGGAGCGCGGCATTTCATAGACCCCGCTTTTCTTGAAACGGTGGAGGATGTAGCTGACCATCTCCTGTTTTGAAAGGGGGGAAAGGGTTTCCATGATGCTGACCCGCTGGACAAGCTGACGCATGTTGCTCTGGGCCAGTTTGTCGCGCAGTTCCGGCTGGCCGAAGAGCACGATCTGCAGGAGCTTCTGGGTGTCGGTTTCGAAATTGGAAAGCAACCGGAGCTGTTCCAGACTTTCGTCGGGAAGATTCTGCGCTTCGTCGATGACGATGAGCAGCTTCTTGCCTTGTTGCGCCAAGGCGTACAGGTGGTCGTTGAGGATGCGCAGGAGCGAGTCGAGGCTGGCCGTGTTGCCCGTCGGGATGGGAAGACCGATATCCTGAAAAATGGCCAGAAGCAGTTCCAGGCGGGAGAGGTGGGGCGAAAGGATCAGGGCGGTCTCAAACCTGTCCGGCAGGTCATCCATCATCAGGCGGAGCATGAGGGTCTTGCCGGTGCCGATTTCGCCGGTGACGATGATGAACCCCTCGTCGCCCTCAAGGCCATAGCGGATAACCTCGCGCAGCCCGGCATGTCCCTTGGTGGGAAAGTAATAATTCCTGTCCGGGGTCATGCGGAAAGGATCTTCCTGTAGACCGAAAAACTCGAGGTGGTTCATTGCGGCGGCAGCGGGGTTCCCTGGGTTGTATTTTTCGGAGTGTCAGCCGGAATCACTTCTTCCTTGGGCTTTTCGGCGTCAGCCGCGGGAGAAGGCAAGGGTCCAGTGGCCCCACCGTTTTCCTTGCGGGTCATGCTGACAATGCGGGGGGTGATGAAAACCATGAGTTCCGACTGGTCGTTGCGCTTGTTTGCGTTCTTGAAGAGGTTGCCAAAAAGCGGGATATCTCCCAGGCCCGGCACCTTGCTGTTCAGGTTGCTCTTGTTTTGCTGCACAATGCCGCCGATGACCACGGTGACCTTGTCTTCCAGAAAAAGGTTGGTGGTGATCGCCTGCTTGTTGATCAGCAGCCCGCTTGCGCCGGAGGTTGCCTGGTCAACGCTGTCGTTGGTGACCTCCACGTCCAGGATGACGTAGCCGTCCTGCAATACCGTGGGCTTGACCTTGAGGCCGAGGTTTGCCTCCCGAAAGGTGGTGTTGACCGTGTTGGCGGTCTGGGTCACATAGGGAACCTCTTTGCCCTGCTTGATCTCGGCCTCTTTGCCGTCGAGAACAAGAACGCTCGGCGAGGAGAGGATCTCCAGCAGGCTGTCGGACTGCATGGCCTGGAGTTCCACGTTGAGATTGACGTTTTCGCGGATGAAGCCGAAGGCCAGGCTGGTGGTGGGCTCGACGGCAGGCAGGTTGATGCTGGAGGTGATGGGGTTGATCTTGGTGGCAAGGGCGGCGGCATCCCGGTAGTTGTTGTAACCCCAGATGATGCCCAGTTGTTTCTTGGCCTCGTTGGAGATGGAGACGATGCGGGCTTCGATGTGGACCTGGGGAATGGGCTGGTCAAGCTCGACCAGCATCTCGCGCAGACGGGGGAGGTTTCCGGCCCGATCCTGAATAACCAGACAGTTGCCGCGGTTGGTCACGGTAATTGAGCCATTCGGGCTCAAAAGGGGTTTCAGTTGATCCACATAGGCTGCGGCATTGCCGAATTTTGTGCAGACCCGTTCGTTGGCAAGGTCGCGCTGCTGTCCCTGAAAGTCCGCTTTTTTCTCCACGAAGATGACATTGTTTTTCTGATAGTACCGCAACTGCTTGGCATCCATGATCACCTGAAATGCCTCGTACAGATTCAGCTTTTCCACGTCAAGGTTGATGGTTTCGGTAATGTTGTCCGCCACCAGGATATTGATCCCTGCCTGACGGCCCATGCCGCGCAACAGCAGGGAAACCGAGAGATTCTCGGTCCGCAGCGAGGCCGGGAACTTTTTCAGATCCTCCAGCAGGGGCGCGTCGTTTTCCGGCTCCCGCAAAGCGGAGGTCTGGCCTGGGGCAGGGAACAGCCCCAGGAGGGCCAGGACAAGCACGGCCGACAAGAGCATGACGGGCAAGGAAGAGATTCGCATCAGGGTTTTTTATCCTTCATGGGCAGGGGCCTCGGAGAGGACTCCAGCCACAGTTCATGGGAGACGCCGTTTTGTTCAACAACAACAAGATCCTTGAGTATTTGTTGGACAACCGAGCCGTTAACCTTCTCCCCCTTGGTGACCAGATGGTCATTGATAACCGCTTGGGGCTTGGTCTTGTCCCAGATTATACCAGAGAGGGTCAAGCCGCCAATGGAATTGCTTTTTTCTCTGGGTTCCTGGCTTTTAAAAAAGTTGATCTGATCACGATTCCAGTTGAAGGGATCCCGTTCCAGGGCAGGTCTGGCTGCGGTTTGCCCTTGATGGGGCAGGATTTTTTCAGGCCGCACCGTGAGGATGTGCGGCCCTTCCGCCTGAAGCGGGAGCGCATGTCCGAGGAGGAGAACGGTGAAAAAGAGGATGCGCCGGTTGTTTGTCATGGCTTGTCCAGGGTTGTTCTGCCGACAACCATGCTGAAGGCAACCTTGGCCTGCTGATCATAGCCTGCGTTGGCAAGACGCGTCACGGCAAGATCCTCGATGATGCCTATTTCTGGGCGGTCTTCAATGTATTGCAGGTACTTGTAGAGTAACGGGAAAGGAACCTCTCCGGCCAAATTGACGGTGTTCAGAGTAAATCCGTTCTGCGAACGGTCTTCCAGTTGACTCATCTGACGCAAATGATTTTCCATGGTGATGGGCGCGTTGGCATGCAGAGCGAACAGGGTCTTGGAAAACTGCTCACGATCGGTCAGCGACTGCCACTGCTCCTCGATAAGGCGAATCTGCAGGGCCAGGGTCTCTGTCTGTTCCCGCAGATCTTTTTGTTCCGTTTCCAACTGGGAAACCTGCATGGCCAGGGCACTGCCCAACTGGGCAGGCGCGGTATTCTCGATTTCGTTTTTCTGGACACGCTTCCGGCGCAGTTCTTTTTGTTGCGGGGCCAGGAGCAGGGTTGACCCGCCGTAGAGAATCGCGGCGCAGACCAGAATTCCAAGGCAGAGCTTTCTCAGTTCGGCAAAGGCCTCTGGATCGCTTTTTAACAGGAAAAACCATTCCTTCAGTTTGTTCCCGAGAATGATGAGTTGCTGGTTGTTCACGATGGGTCGGCTTCCCGTTTCAGTTGAAAGGCGATGGTAAAGGTGAAGTCCGTTTTTTTTGCGTCCGGGCTTCGGTCAAGATCGCGGAGCATGACATTGGCAAAGGGGGGGGTGTTGCCCAGCGTTTTAACAAAGGCGGGCAGCTCCCGATACTGGACAGCGGTGCCGATGATCTGGCCGCCATCCTTCTGGAAGATGATTTTTTCGCAACGAACCGACGAGGGCATGGTCAAGGCAATGGCTGCAAGCATTTTGGAAAAATATTTTTTCCGTTCCTGGATGCTGGTGAGTTTTGTTGCCTGAACGCCCAATTGTTCCTTTTCCTCTTTTTGCTGCGTGATGCTGCTGGTCAGTTGCGCAATCCTCGCCTGGGTCGCGGTTATTTCCCCGGCCCGTTGCTGGGCTGCGGCAATGTCGCGGTCCAGCGAGCGGATCTGGGTTTTGAGGATCCGCTCGCTGGCGGCAAGAAAGAGGATAACCAGGGCGAGAAGAACCCCGACCACGGGCAGGGTTATTTTCCGGATCCTTTCGTCAAGGGGCAGTTGAGGAACCAGGTTGATCCGTTCAAGCATGGCTCACCACCTCGCTCCGGTGCCGAGGGCAAGGACATGCAGCAGGGGAGAGCAGTCCGGGCCTCCGGTGGTGGCGGTCAATGATTTGCACTGGGCGCCGAGAAGGTTATTGCTGCTTTCCAGCAGCTCCAGCCAGAAGGAGTCGGCTCCACCGATAAATATGTTTCTGACGGCGGCGCCTTTTTGAATCGAGGCGTAATAATCACGGGTGCGTAAAATTTCCAGGGGAATTCTATGCAGGTAATCCGGCCAGGAGGCGCTGTCCGTCGCTTCGGACAACCCTTCTTCGGGCGAGGCGGCCAACCCGGCGCCGTCCGCCGGTTCCGGTTCGTTGCCGGACCCGGAACCTTCCTTGGACGCGAGAATGGAGAAGTCGGCAAGAATGGAGGCGGTGTCTACCTGTTCATCAAAATGCGGGTGGTCTTCGTCGAGAATGAGCAAATCGTCGGCAAGCTCCGGCAACGCTGTTGCAGCAGGAAGCGCGATGTCCATCGCCGGGCGAAGGGTTACTTCCCCTTGGGGCTGCGGCGCTTTTACCGTGCGGATGAGGGGGAGTTTGCCCTTTTCGTAGACCGCAAGGGAAAGGCTGTCTTGCCAGAGCAAGACGCAGAGGGCGGCCTCATTTGGCGGCAGCATTTTTTCCTGGAAAAGAAAGGTGAAGGCCGCGAAGACATCCGGTTCAAAAAAAGAAAATTTGATCTGTTTTCTGGTGAATTCCCGGCGAATCTTGTGGAACACCCCGGCAGGGAAAAGGTAGACCGTCACCTGGAGCCGGTCCTTGAACCGGCCGGTGATCTGCCAGTCGTAAATAAACTCATTGAGCGGCTTGTGCAGGGCCTTGGCAAGATGGTAGGGCAAGGCCTTGCCCACGGCGCCGTCGGGCATGGCGGGGATGCTGGCGGTGATCACCTCGAAAAAGGCGAGCGGCAGGGACAGGGAGACCACGCCATGGAGATTGCCAACTCCGGCGAGCAAACGGGGAATGGTGACATCCGCGGTAATGGCGCTGTCGGTTTTGGCAAGGATATGCAACTGGGCCGTGCCTGACGGTCCCTTTGACACCTCCGCCAGCATGGTGCTCTGGCTGTCGCCGGTCAGGGCGAGATATCTTTTGGCGCTGAAGGGCAGCTTCATAAAAAAGATGGTCCCATCTTCGTTGTCATTGCGATTGCGGTCCAGGCAGGGGTTCGGTTGTTCCAGCGAACAGGGAAGCCACCCATTGGTCGTCAAAAAAATCCATCTGCCCGAGAAGATCGAGATTTTTACGGAGCAGGGGATGGTTTGGCGCCAGTCCGTGGGCTTCGGTGAAAAGCCTTTTGGCCGGGGCGCGGAGCCCCAGCTCGGCCAGGGCCACTGCCATGTTGATCAGCGCTTCCGGCCTTTCCGGCTGCTGTTTGCGCGCCTGTTCGAAATAATAGATTCCGTGCCAATGCTGATTTTCGTGAATAAGGGCGGTCCCCTTGTCGTTGAGTTGCCGGTAGAGGCTGCTGCCGGTGGAGGTCGCCGAGGGCGCGGGCGAAACCGGCACCTCCGCGGGCATCCTGGCGGAGACATCCGGCCGGGGGAGGGCTTGCTCAACGGGCTGGCCGGGGGGCAGCGCCGGAGCAGCAGCGTCAGTGGCGGCAGCGTTAAGGCTGGCGTCCGGTTTGGCATCCTTGCGCTTTGGTCCGGCAAAAAACAGGAGCAAGGCAAGGGCGAGCATGCAGGAGAAGCCCAGGAGAACAAGGCGCAGACGTCTGCTTTTGCTTGCGGTGAGGCTGGTTCCCGCCGCAGGAGCTGGTTTTTTTGGAGGGAAAATGCCCTGCTCACCGATGCGGATTTTTTCCAGGGTATTGTAAAGTCTGCTCACGCGTCTGCTTACCACTCGGAAGGTCGTTTGTCGGCGGAATCCACATTGTCGGTGAGCGGCCGGTCGTCGTTCACATAGAAGATGGCGTCCACCCCTCGGCCATTGGCATCGCGCTCATTGCCCGGATAATAGGCCCATCCCGTGGATTCATCCGCCAGCCTGGGGTTTGCCAGGGCATCGGTCATGCTTTTTCCTGAAACCCCGGAAGGATTGGCATACATGCCTGGCGGCTGGTCCGGCAGGTTGCAGAGCGGCAAGGCCAGGTTCTGTTCGGTGGAGTAAAAATCGCTGCGGACAAGACGGAGCCCTATCAAGGCAGCAGGGCGGGTGTTGAGGCGCAGTTCGTTGAATTGCAGCTCTTCCAGGGTGGGCCAGTCGGGATTGTCGCCGTCCGGACCGGTGTTGACCCCGGAGGCCAGGATCTTGGCATGGGCCAGTTCGATGCCGCCCCGGATGGCGGCGAGCTTGCCCTTGACCACGGCGATCTTCGCCTCTTTTTGGATGTTGAGATAGTAGGGGATTGCCGTGGCGGAAATGAGGCCGAGGAGGATGATGACGATGATGAGTTCGATGAGAGTAAAGCCTTTGTCGTTAAGCCTAAGCAATGGAAAACCTCCTGTTCCATGGTGTCTGTTCAGGTGCAACATCGCTTCCCGTCGACTTTTTACAAAGAAATCATTTTCTTGTAGCATATATTTCCCGGACATCAAAGAAATAACATATTGTTTTATTAGGAAAAAATAACAAAAAGTCATTGTTTTTCAAGGAGAATGGGGCGGAACTGTGTATTGTGACATAACAAAAAAACAATATTTTTGGGTAGTTACGGCTGGTTTGGGAGTGATTGCCACGGCAGAAAACTGCTGGCAATACAGAGGGCTCGGTATTTTTCGGGAAGGGGAAAGTTGAAGACGGAGGAGAGGTCTGGGATTACAGGATGTACTTCGCCTCCACTTCCCGACTGACCCCGGTTCCGTGGGTGGCGCGGACCCGAATTATTGAAGGATTGCCAACGCCATTGAAGACGGTGGGAGGGGTGATGATCTGGGTGGGAATCTGGCCTATCACTGGGGTTGGCACACCTGCAAAATTACCTCCCCCATCGTTTCTGAGGATATTCAGCCGCATGGTGGACTCGGCGCTGTACAGGGCCTGGGCCCAGAGATAGTCCTCGGCCGAGGAGGTTTGGGTGGTCACGGTGTACCGGGCGATCAACAGCCCGAACAGGGCGAGGATGACAATGGCGAACACTGCGGTGATCAGGGCGAAGCCGCGCCGGTTGGCAAGGGGGGCAAGATATTCAGGGCACATTGCGGACCTGGACCTCCTTGTGGAAATTGACGATTTCGTTGTTGCGCTGGATGGCAAAATGGATGCTCACCACGCTGTTCCGGGTGGAGGTGCCGGGTTCGTAAGTAAAATAGTCCCGATCATTATTTTTCATCACATTGCGGGCAAGAATTTGATCGTTACCAAACTCTCCCAAGGCAGTGTCGGTATTGACCTGGGCGGTACCTCTGTAGAGAATGTTTTTGGTAAAGTCTGTTGGATCAGGAAGGACACGAAAACGCACGGCTTCGGGACGGACGACATAGTAGCGGCCATACGGCGAGGCCGGGCCTATTCTTTTGGCCGGGGGCGGTTGCAAGTTAACGGTCATTTGGTCTACGTTTACAAAAGCAACGCCGGATACGCGGTATATCCTGTTTACAGCGGCAGCAAAGTCATCCCAGGTTGTATTGTAGATGGAAATCAGGGGGGTGCCCTGTAGTAGCTGGGTAGTTTTTATGTCGGTGATGGTGCTGGTGTCGGTTGGGTGTGCTTCCGAGTACTGGCCAAAGACTCCGGCCATGGCCTTTTCATCGATTATCCCAAACTGAATTTCGTTGCCGCTGTCTGCTTTGACATTATTATCGAAAACTTGTACAGCATTTGGCACAGCAATATGTATCTCTCGCTCCATCCGTACCAGAGCGGATTTGCCTTCCTCGTACATCTCCATGCGGATATCGGTGTCAAAGAATCCTTTGAACGCCTGGCTGATGAAACCGGCTCCCATGGCGCCAACGATGCCGAGCAGTACGATGACGATGATCAGTTCCATCAGGGTGAAGCCGTTTTGCCTTTTCCCGCAAGGGGCCATGATCGTTTTTTTCATATGTTGCAGGCCACGGCCACAAAATAGAAGGTTTCATTCATGGGTGAGATGATTTTTACTACCACCAGCTTGGTGTCGGTGGTGAGTCCCCCAGCATTGTCTGTCTCCGCAGTAATTGAGGCACTGCCACTCAAGATATATCG
This sequence comes from uncultured Desulfurivibrio sp., assembly GCA_964588325.1. Classification (GTDB taxonomy): domain Bacteria; phylum Desulfobacterota; class Desulfobulbia; order Desulfobulbales; family Desulfurivibrionaceae; genus Thiovibrio. Next base: position 215,469 of record CAZPOR010000004.1, on the reverse strand, counting down.
AACCGTTACCTCGCGCGAATAACCAGGCAAAGGAAAAGAATTGCCGTTTTGGTCATATTTCAGGGCATCTTTTTCTTCCTTGTAGCCGTTGTAATCGTCAATGTCATCGTAGTCGATCCGCGTTTCGCCATCGTTGAATCCGGTGCTTGCCGTTCCAGGTATGTAGCCTGGATTCCGGCAGACAAAACAGTTGAGGCGATTTCCGGTGCAAGGGGTGGGTGGGGTCGTGCATGCGGAGCCATCGTCGGCCAGAGTTTCACTGGTAATCACTGGCCCCCCGCCCATGGGGGTATTCTCATCCCATCTTTTGGCCATGATTTCGTCCATCATGGCCTGGCCTAGGGAGATGGCTCGTTCCCGGATTGCCGGGTCGGGGCTGTGGACGATGGCGTTGAAGAACGGCACAAGGATTCCAGTCACCGCGCCGAGGATGACGATGGTGAGGACGATCTCGATCAGGGTGAAGCCGCGGTTCGCGGCAGATGTGTTTGCGCCGTGTTCCATGCTACTCCACATATCCGGTGTGCGGATGGATAATGACGGGTGTGCCGCTGCCATCGGCTTTGATGGTGAAAGTCGTGTCGGTTGCAAGGGGGCTACCCGCTGTATCGATGGGCTCGCCTAGGCCATTGAACCAGATCGAGGGAGTGGGGCCAATGAAAGAGGTGCTGGCCTTGTCATTCAGTGTTCTGTTGCGGTATGGTTCTTCCGCGCATTTGTCGGAGTTATTTATTTCGCTTTCATCAGGGGGGAGGCACTTGCCGTTCTGCCGCTGGATAGTGTAGCGGTTCGCTGAAATAGTTATTCCCCAAGGTTTATCGGTGTATGTGTCGTCATATTTTCTGGTCATGGCCTTGTGCTGGGCATAGCGCACCGCCCGCTTGAACTCTTTTGCCGCCGCCGCTTCTTCCAGGCCGACGGGCCAGCGTTCATAGGCCACGGCGGAAAGAATGCCGAGGATGACGATGATCATGACCAGTTCGATCAGGGTGAAGCCGCGCTGCCGGTTCGGGCGATATGTGGAAGAGTGTCTGCGCATGGTTCAGCGAATGATCTCCCGCCAGTTGATGATCCGGTCGTTGCCGCGGTAGATGCCGAAGTTGGCACGGGCGTTGAGGTTGGCGTCGAGGCTGCCGTTGTTGTCCCAGTCTATTTGCAGCCAGGGGTAGGCAGACACATCGACCCGAATATCCACATAGCCGACATTGCCAGCGCCGGGGGAGGTGAACGAAAGACCGGCATCGCCACTTACAAAAGGCGTGTGATAGAGTGGTGCTAGATTGACGGAAGTGGTGCCGTGATCAATGGTCATGGGGGTGGCGGTTGTGGTGGAGCCGGAGATGGTGGCAGCAGATTTTTCTGCTCCTCCTGCGGTGGCTGGATTGTTGAGGAAAATATTAGTAGTCAACGGCAGGCTGGTGCAGTTGTCAAGGGTATTGGTGACGAATCCTGTGCCGTTGTAATATTCGGCCCGGAGCGCCATGATGAGCGGCGTGGTTTCCGGGCCGAAGGCATTGGGGAGACGCAACCGGCCATAGCGGATTTTGGTGGCCGGGGAAGAAACGCTGCTGGCTCCGGTGATGGTGGCGCCGTTCAGTTTGGTGATTTGTGCGCCATCGGCGTCAGTGATTGTGACTTTGAGTTTAAAGTCATCGTAAGGGCCATCGGGATTGGTACCCCGGTCGAAGCTGTAGGTGCCTGAGCCGGTGTAGGCTCCGCTGGTCCATTGGAAGGCAGGCAGGTCCGGGGTCAGCCGGTTGTTGAGCGGGTCAATGGCTGCGCCGTTGTTGTCTCCGGTGACGTTGAAGGATCTCAGGAATGCATAGCCGCTGGTAAAGCGGGACAGCGGGGTTGCCCCGGCGCTGGCCATGGCCTGGATGGCAAGGTTTACGCCAAGGGCCGACTGGTTCATGTAGGTGAAGCCATTGCAGGCGGCGGTGAGGTTGGCCGTGACCTCGTAGTGGTCCGGGTAGAAGCGGCCCAGAGGCCCCAGGGCAGTGCCGCCGATATTGCAGCCGTAAAAACCCACCGAAGCGGTGTTGGAGGCGCTGTTGGCGATGCAGTCGCCGCCGGTCCCATGGTCAATGCCGCCGACCAACCCCGTCACTTGATCCACAGCGGTAAATGTCGCGTCGAGCACGGCGTTGGCATTCAGGGTGATGGTTCCCACATCGAGATACTGGAAGGTGCCAACTGAGTTGACTCCGGTAGCCGCGGCAAAACTGCCGGTCAGAGTGCCAGTTCCGATGGCGGCGTTGTTGTGGTCCATGATCTTGGTGGGGTCGGTGGTGGGGATGCCGGTGTAACCTGCGGGGACGCCGGAAGCGGCGGTGAGGTTGAAGTCTGCGCCTGCTTTCAGGGTATTTGATGCCGGATTGAGCGGGGTGGTGGTGGAAAGGGTCAACTGCCGGGGGCGGATGGCGAAGTTGTCCGATGAACAGGCGGATTGATTGGTGCTCGTGTTACGGATGCGCACCCTGACGTTTTTTGCCGCATTGGGATAGGTGAAATTGAAGGTGTGCCGTCCGTTGTCCCCTGCGGTAAAGGAGTAAGCGCCCTCCGCCGTTAAGCCGGTGTTGAAATCGCCGCAATTGCCGGTTGGCGCGGTGGGATCGACCAGAGCGATGGATACCGGCCCGGTAAAGCCAGCGGCCAGGGCAAGGACATCCAGGGAAAAGGCGGTGCCCGCTAGTTTGGTGTAAATGGGGGTGGAAGCGGATCGGCCCGTTTCCACCGCGTCGAAGCAGGCTGAACTCAAGGTGTAGGTGAGCGAGCAGTTTTGGGTTGCGCCGTTGTAGCAGACTGCCGTTGTACTGGTGGCAGTGGGGGAAGTCACTATCCCGCCGAGCGCCACCGTACCGGCGGTATTTTTTGTGAGAGTGACCGTGGTCTGGCCGCCGCTGAAGGTGATCGGATCGGACGACCAGGTCGCGCCAGAAATATTGGTTAAGTTTACAGTCACCGGGCCGAGAAACAGGGTCGAACAGGTGGCGTCGGCGCAGGCTTTCAGTTCGATGTTTTCCGCAGCGCAGGTAAGGGCCTGGCCGTCGTGCAGTATGCGCACATGGTCCAGGGTGGGCAGGGGCTGGGGCTGGGTCGAGCACACCCGCAGATTGTCGAGTTCATGGATGTTGGTCGCGCCGCCGGTGGAGCTGGTGAAGGAAAGAAACCAGGTGGCCGGAACCGCTGCCTGCCCCGGGGTTGCCTTGGCATCAAAAGGGGCGACCAGAGGAAGGTAGCCGGCGCCGGTGTCGCGTTCCACCGAGCTATAGGCATGGACGCTGTCGAGATGGTCGATGATGATGCGGTAACGGTAGCCGGGAGCGGCAGTGGCGGAAGCGGCGTTGTCGATGCCCGGAGCGAGAGAGGCGGTGCCGTCGAGGTAGGGATACCCGGCATAGAGGGAGCCGGAGCCCCGGACGGCTGCCGAGTCGGGCCTAAATCCGGGCCCACCGGTGCGGCCCTCGGTGGGATTCGAGAAGTTGCCGTATTCGTCAACGGCAATCCCCAACCAGCCGCCGGCAAAGCCCGGATGGGTGGTGTCCCCGCCCGCGCTGGCCTGCTTGGGCGCGTAGCCCAGCGAGCCGCCGAAAGCGCCGGGCACGGGCGCGACCGAGGCGTCGGAGAGCACGACGCACATGCCGTCCGCGCCGGAGCCGTTATAGGCGAAGTGGTCGAACTCGACCACGATCTTGTTGCTGGCCGCCGGGAAAAGCTGCTGCAAGGCGGCCATGGTTGAGGCGTTATTGGAAGCATCGGTGAGCCGCAACCGCTGATTGACGATTCTTGGGTTGCCAAAGGAGCCGCTCTCGTTGGTCACTGACCAGTTTCCGGCAGGAGCGCCATCGGCCCGATTGAAGTCGTCGGCAAAGCAGGTGAGTCGCACGGTGTAGACTTGGCCGGTGAAGTTGCCATTTCCGGTGCCAATGCCGCCCAGCGGGTTGTTCGTCACATCCTTGATCGAGTCGTTGTCCACCAGATTGAGGCCAAGGGTGCCGCTGCCGCTGCCGGTGGAGGCAGTCACTGTCCAGGTAGTGCCGCTGCCGGACACCGAGGTGATGGCCGCGCCGCTTAGGCCACTAGCTTGAATCAGGGTGAAATCAGCGGCATCGACCCCGGTGACCGCTTCGCTGAAGGTGACTGTCCAGGAGACGCTTGCCAGATATGTGGGGTCGGGGGTGTCGCGGTTGAGGGACAGTACGGATGGAGGGGCATCCACCACGACCCCGTTGGCCAGGGAATAGATGCTGCTGGCGCCGGAAGAGCAGTTGTCATTATTGTAGGCTATGAAATAGGCGTTGTAACTGCCGCCTGCGGCAGGAGCGGTGATGGTGAAGTTTTCGGAATAGGTTCCGGCGTTGTCGTGGTTAGCGTGGTCCACGCAGGTTACCGTGCCAGGTGACGCGGTGGAGATGAGCCAACCGGTAGACCGCCAGCGGGCGTTGGCACCACTGCCGGTGGTGGTCACATTGACAGCGGCGGTGATGGTGGCGCTGGGAGCGACAGTGACAGTGGCTGCGCCATTGAGGGCTGCCCCATTGATGGTTCTGTCGGCGCGGCAAGTTTCCGGGAACGCCCAAAAGCTGAGGAGAACCAACAGCGCAAGCGCAAGGGGATTGTTCGCAAGGCGTAAGGGAGGAGGGCCAGAGATGGTTCCGGTAGGGGCGTTCATTTGCCGTCAGTGTACCTAAACGCCGGGGCTACGTCAATGTGATGCTGGCGCGGGAGATGCGGCAAACGAGTCGATAAGTTTTCGCAGGCCAGCATAGGAGGTCTGGCTGAATATCCGGCGTCTGATTTCCGATCCGCCGGGCACCCCTTTGAAATAGCGGCCTGCGTGGTTTTTGATCTGGGAAGGCGGGGTGTTGGGCTGGTGCTCGGCGATGAGGGCCAGGTGGCGGTTCAGGGCTTTGAGTCTGAAGGCAAGGGAAGGATTTTCCGGCGCGTCGGCGGAGAATATCCAGGGCGCGCCCAGGGCGCCCCGGCCGATCATCACTCCGTCGCAGCCGGTTTCCGCCAGCATCCGTAACCCGTCACCATGGGAATGGACATCGCCGTTGCCGATCACCGGGATGGAAACAGATTGTTTCACTTGGGCGATGAGCCGCCAGTCCGCGGTGCCGGAAAAGCCGTCGCTCCAGGTCCGGGCGTGGACCGTGATCGCGGCGGCCCCGTTGTCCTCGGCCATTTTCGCGAAATCGCAGGCAATGATGCTTTGGTGATTCCAGCCGGAGCGGAATTTGACCGTCACCGGTACTTTCGAGTTTTGCACCACCGCCCGGATGATCTTCGCAGCCAGGGCGGGGAGTTTCATGAGGTAACAGCCCGCCCCTTTTTTGATGACCTTTTTCGCCGGGCAGCCCATGTTGATGTCGATGCAGTCAATGGGGTATTCCGAAAGAATTCCCGCCGCCTCGCCCATGAGCTCGGGTTCGGAGCCAAAGAGCTGCATGGCAACCGGGCGTTCACTCTCCACGGTTCTGACGAGATCCAGGGTATTTTTTTGCCGGAAATGCAGGCCGTGGCAACTGATCATCTCCGAAAAACAAAGAGAGGCGCCGTGCTCCCGGCATTGCAGACGGAAGGCGAGGTCGCTGTATCCGGCCAATGGGGCAAGAATAAAGGGGGTGTCGATGCGGAGGGTGCCGATGGAGAACATGGGGGAAAGGCTCAAGGTGAAAGGAGCAAGATTAAGGAACCTGTAACAAAAGTGCTTCGACAGGCTCAGCACGAACGGTGAAAATCGTAATGCATTGATTTCCGTTCGTGCTGAGCCTGTCGAAGCACCGGTTTGGTTTCTGTAATCTAGTCTTGTTTCTCAATAGGACTATAAAATTTCTTCCACAGCCTTGACCACATTCTCCACGGTGAAGCCGAAGTAGGGGAACAACTGCTCGGCCGGGGCGGATTCGCCAAAGCGGTCGATGCCGATGACCGTGCCCTTGCAGCCCGCATACTTGTACCAGCCGCCGGTGACTCCGGCCTCGATGACCACCCTGGCCTGGACCGCATCCGGCAGTACGGACTGGCGGTAGGCAGCGTCCTGGGCGTCAAAGCAATCGGTGCTGGGCATGGAAACCACGCGGATCTTCTTGCCCTTGGCTTTGAGTTCCGCCGCCGCCGCCACCGCAAGCTCGACCTCGGAGCCGGTACCGATGAGGATGGCATCCGGCGTACCGCAGCCGCAATCGCTGAGGACATAACCGCCCTTGGCGATGTTGGCCAGTTGTTCGGCGGTGCGGGGCTGGTGGGGCAGGTTCTGCCGGGAGAGCAGCAAGCTGGTGGGGCCGGTGGCCCGCTCGATGGCGATCTTCCAGGCCACTGCCGTTTCCACTGCATCACAGGGACGCCAGACGCCCATATTGGGGATCATCCTGAGCGTCGCTGCCTGTTCGATGGGCTGGTGGGTGGGGCCGTCCTCGCCCAGGCCGATGGAGTCGTGGGTGAAGACGTACACCGAACGCTGCTTCATGAGAGCGGCCATGCGCAGGGCGTTGCGGGCGTATTCGGAAAAGATCAGAAAGGTCGCGGTGTAGGGGATGAAGCCGCCATGCAGGGCGACGCCGTTGGCAATGGCCGCCATGCCGAATTCGCGGACCCCGTAATAGATGTAGTTGCCGCCAGCCTCCGTGTTGATGCCCTTGCACCCGGACCAGATGGTCAGGTTGCTGCCGGCCAGGTCAGCCGATCCGCCGAGGAATTCCGGCAGCAGCGGGCCGTAGCCGTTGAGGCAGTTCTGGGAGGCCTTGCGGGTGGCGACCTTCTCCGCCTTGGCGTTGACCGCGTCTACGTAAGCCCCGGCCTGTGCCTGCCAGTCCGCTGGGAGTGTGCCGGAGAGCCTGCGCTCAAGCTCGGCGGCAAGCTCCGGGTGCGCGGCTTTGTAAGCGGCCATGCGGGTGTTCCATTCGGCCTCGCGGGCCGCGCCCTTGTCCTTGGCGTTCCAACCACCATAAATCTCGCCCGGAACCTCGAAGGCGGGGTGGGGCCAGCCGATGGTCTCGCGGACCAAGGCGATCTCGGCGTCACCCAGGGGCGCGCCGTGGCAATCCTCCTTGCCCTGTTTGTTGGGGGAGCCCCAGCCGATCACGGTTTTGCAGCAGATGAGCGAGGGCTTGTCCGTTACACTCTGTGCCTCGGCAATGGCCTTTTTTACCGCCTCGCCGTCGTGGCCGTCCACGCCCTCGATGACGTGCCAGCCGTAGGAGCGAAAACGCATGGGGGTATTGTCGGTGAACCAGCCCTCCACCTCGCCGTCGATGGAGATGCCGTTGTCATCGTACAGGGCAATGAGCTTGCCCAACCCCAGGGTTCCGGCCAGGGAGCAGGCTTCGTGGGAAATCCCCTCCATCATGCAGCCGTCGCCCAGGAACACGTAGGTGTGATGATCGATAATCGTGTGGCCCGGCCGGTTGAACTGGCCTGCCAGGGTTCTTTCCGCAATGGCCATGCCCACCGCGTTGGCAATGCCCTGGCCCAGGGGGCCGGTGGTGGTTTCGATGCCGGGGGCGTAGCCGTATTCCGGGTGGCCCGGGGTTTTGGCGTGGAGCTGCCGGAAGTTCTTGATCTCCTCAATGGGCAGGTCGTAGCCGGTGAGGTGGAGCAGGGAGTACAGCAGCATGGAGCCGTGGCCGTTGCTGAGGACAAAGCGGTCGCGGTTGGCCCATTTTGGGTTGGCGGGATTATGGGTAAGAAAGTCGTTCCACAATACTTCGGCGATGTCGGCCATGCCCATGGGCGCGCCGGGGTGGCCTGATTTGGCTTTCTGGATGGCATCCATGCTCAGGGCGCGGATGGCATTGGCAAGTTCTCTGCGTGATGGCATGGGGACCTCCAGTTTCTGATTCGGTGGTGATGTGATTGTTGGGGCAAGAATGATTACGAAACGTTGCTATATACCTTTCCCAACGGGATATTGCCAATCATATTTAGCCGGGAACTGCTGGCTGTCAATTTCTCCGATTCTTGTTTTTCTCGTGGCGGGAGATGGCGCTGTACAGGCGGAGGTATATCTGCTCGGACAGGTTTTCCACCAGGGTTTCCAAGGCCTGTTTCTTGTGGGCGTCGGTCTGGAGGGAATAGGTTTCCGTGAGGGCGAAGCCCTTGGCTTCCCAGGCTGGTTTGCCGGTGTGGGTGTCGGTGACGGTGTAGTCAACGTTTAAGGTGGCAATGAGCGCCTGGGCCCGGTCCTTGGCGTCGTAGGCCCGGCCTGTATAACTCACCGCATTGATTCTGCCGTTCAAGACATAGTCGGCTTCCCCGGAGCTGTTCACCAGGGTGAACTGCTTGCTCTGGCCGAGCCAGTCCTGCAGGGCATTGTTGATGTCGGAAGCAAGCCGGATTTCATTGGTCGGATTGGGCCAGATGGGAATGTGGAGCTTGAGGACCTTCCCCTGCTTGTCCGGCGGCAGCATGTTTGGGTTGTGGTAGCCGCATCCGGCAGCAATCAGCAGGATAAGGAGCACGCCCAGGGCTTTTAGGGGAAGGAATTTCATGGTCTGGCTCCGTATCCGGACTTTCTTGTTTCACCCTTTGGCGCCATTCCGGCGGAAGGCGGAATCCAGTAGGCAGGAGTTTCTGGACCCCGGCTTCCGCCGAGGTGACGGCGTCGGGCGCCTCGATTATTCATGCAGGGAGGCCTAGTTTACAATATTGATCAGTTTGTTCGGCACGACAATCACCTTGCGCACCGGTTTGCCTTCCAGGAATTTCTGCACCTTGTCGTCGGCCAGAGCCAATTTTTCAAGGTCGGCCTCGCTGGTGCCCGGAGCAACCTGGAGCTGGCTGCGCACCTTGCCCTTCACTTGGACGACAACGGTGATCGCCTCCTCCCTGACCGCTTCGTCATCGTACTCCGGCCAGAGCACTTCGGCAAGGGGGGCGGGATGTTTTGTCAGCTCCCAGAGTTCGGCGCACAGATGCGGAACCATGGGAGAGAGCAGGGCAAGCATTGCCTCGATGGCCTCGCGGATCACCGCGGGATGCGGGGGGGCGCTGTTCTCTTCCCCGGCCAGACTGTACAGGGTGTTGGTCAGCTCCATCACCGAACTGATGGCGGTGTTGAAGTGGAATTTCGCCTCGATGTCGGCCCCGAATTTGCGGATGGTCTGATGGGTTTTCCGGTGCAGGGCAGTACTTGCCGCATTCATCTCCTGGGGCAGGCCCGAGGCAGGCTGGGCAAAGACGCCGATGTTTTCATCCACCAGGCGGAAGACCCGGTTCAGAAAGCGGTAGGCCCCTTCCACCCCCTGATCGCTCCATTCAAGATCCCGCTCCGGCGGAGCGGCAAACAGGCTGAACAACCGGACCGTGTCGGCCCCGTATTTTTCCACCAGCTCGTTGGGGTCCACCACGTTGCCCTTGGACTTGGACATCTTGGTGCCGTCCTTGATCACCATGCCCTGGGTCAACAGGTTGGTGAACGGTTCGTCAATGGACAGGTAGCCGAGATCGCGCAGAACCTTGGTAAAAAAGCGCGAGTAGAGCAGGTGGAGGATGGCGTGTTCCACTCCGCCGATGTACTGATCCACCGGCAGCCAGTAATCGGCTTTTGCCTTGTCCAAAACCCCGTCGGTGAACCGGGGGGAAACGTAGCGGGCGAAATACCAGGAGGACTCGACGAAGGTGTCCATGGTGTCGGTCTCGCGCCGCGCCGGGCCGTTGCATTTCGGGCAGGTGGTTTGGTAGAAGCTCTCCAGGGTATGCAGGGGCGATTTGCCGGATTTGTCAAACTGAACATCCGTGGGCAGGCTGACGGGCAGATCCTTTTCCGGCACCGGCACCACCCCGCAGTGGGCGCAGTGGAGCATGGGAATAGGTGCGCCCCAGTAGCGCTGGCGGGAGATGCCCCAGTCGCGCAAGCGGAAGGTGGTACGCTGGCGGCCAAAGCCTTTTTCCGTGGCCGCCGCTGTGATCGCGGTCTTGGCCTGTTCCGAAGCCAGACCGGTGAACTCCCCGGAGGCGACCAGGGCGCCTGGGCCATCGTGGGCCTCGGTCATGGCCGCCGGATCAAGGGGTTCGCCTTCGGGCTGGATGACAACCTTGATCTCGATTCCGTATTTTTTGGCGAACTCGAAGTCGCGCTGGTCATGGGCCGGAACCGCCATTACCGCGCCGGTCCCGTATTCCATGAGGACGAAATTGGCCACGTACACCGGCAGCTTTGCGCCGGTGAAGGGGTTGAGGCAGTAGCCGCCGGTGAAGACCCCTTCCTTTTCCACCTCGTCATCGGGTTTCTGCCGTTGTTTTTCAGCCCGGATGCGTTCAACGAAAGCTCGCACCGCAGCCTCTTGCGGGGTGCCGGCGCTTAAGGCCAGGGCCATTGGGTGTTCAGGGGCGATGGACATGAAGGTGGCGCCGAAGATGGTATCCGGCCTGGTGGTGAAGATGGTGAGCAACTGATCCGAGCCCTCCATCGGGAACTGGATCTCGGCGCCCACGCTCTTGCCGATCCAGTTGCGCTGCATGGTGAGCACCTTCTCCGGCCAGCCCGTGAGCGTGTCGCAACCGGCCAGCAGCTCCTCGGCGTAGTCGGTGATCTTGAAGAACCAGCCGTTCATCTCCCGGGGCAGCACGGTCTGGTCGCAACGCCAGCAGGCGCCGTCGATGACCTGCTCGTTGGCCAGCACGGTCTGGCAGGTCTCGCACCAGTTGACCGTGGTCACCTTCTGGTAGACCAACCCCTTTTCGTACATCTTGATGAAGAGGAGCTGCTCCCAGCGGTAGTATTTGTCGTTGCAGGTGGCGAGCTCACGGTCCCAGTCGTAGCTGAAGCCCATGCGCTGCAACTGTTTCTTCATGTAGTCGATGTTTTCGTAGGTCCATTTGGCAGGATGGGTGTCGTGTTTGATCGCCGCATTCTCGGCGGGCAACCCGAAGGCGTCCCAGCCCATGGGATGCAGGACGTTGAAGCCCTTCATCCGTTTGTAGCGGGCCACCACGTCGCCGATGGTGTAGTTGCGCACATGACCCATGTGGATGCGGCCCGACGGGTAGGGGAACATCTCGAGCAGATAGTATTTGGGCCGTGAGGAATCTTCGCTGGCCTTGTAGGTGTTGTTCGCAAGCCAGTGGGAGCGCCATTTTTCTTCGATGGCCTTGAAATCGTATTTCATGTTCGTTGATCCGGTTTTTTTTCGTAATTATATTCCCCGCCCTCGACGGGAGGGGTGGGGGGAGGGGTGAAGTTGCCACCTGCCGCTCTGGCGGTTTCCCCTCTCTTGGGCCTCCCCGCCGGGGGGGAGAAACTTTTGGGGGCGGTTGCAGGAGGCTCGATTGCGCATGGATTCCCCACCAACAGACTATCCGCCGTATTTTATTCCGTTGGCGGAAAACTCTGGTGGGCGAGATTTTCAAAGGAGGTGAAGCGGTCGAGAAAGGCCAGCTCCACGGTGCCGGTTGGGCCGTTGCGCTGCTTGCCGATGATGATCTCGGCGATCCCCTTTCTCGGGTTGTCTTCCGCCTTATTGTACACCTCGTCCCGGTAGATGAACATGATCACGTCGGCATCCTGTTCGATGGCGCCCGATTCGCGCAGATCGGAAAGCTGCGGTCTTTTGTTGGGGCGGCTTTCCAGGCTGCGGTTCAACTGGGAAAGGGCGAGAACCGGGATGCTGAGCTCCTTGGCCATGGCCTTGAGCGAGCGGGAGATGTCACTGATTTCCTGTTCGCGGGACTGGGTGTTTGCCTTGCCCCGCATCAACTGGAGGTAATCCACCACCACCATGCCGATGTTGTGTTCGGTTTTCAGGCGCCTGCACTTGGCCCGCATCTCCAGCACCGTGATGGCCGGGGTGTCGTCGATGTAGATGGGCGCTTCGGAAAGCATGCCCACCGCCCTGGTGAGCTTGGGCCAATCCTGCTCCTTGAGGAACCCGGTGCGCAGCCGCTGGGCATCAACCCGGCTGATGGAGCAGAGCATACGCATGCCGAGCTGTTCCTTGGACATCTCCAGGCTGAACACCGCCACCGGCACTTTGTGGAGCAGGGCGGCGTTCTGCACCATGTTGACGGCCAGGGCGGTTTTGCCCATACTGGGACGGGCGGCCAGGATGATGAGATCCGAGCGCTGCAACCCCGCAGTCATCTTGTCGAAATCATGGTATTCGGTGGGAACGCCGGTGATGTGTTCCTTGCGTTCGTAGAGCTGTTCGATGTACTTGAAGGTGTCGGAGATGACGGTCTTGAGCGAATGATAGGACTGGCCGCTCTTGGCCCGGGAGATTTCAAAGACGGTGGTTTCCACATCGTCAAGCAGGCCGTCGATATCGTCCTGTTCTTCGTAGCAGCGGCCGGCGATCTCGGTGCCGGTCTGGATCAGCCTGCGGAGGATCGCTTTTTCCCGCACGATCTTGGCGTAATAGGCGATGTTGGCGGCAACCGGCACGATGTCGGTGAGGGTGGCAAGATACGTGGGCCCGCCCACCGCCTCCAGCCGGTTGTTGTCCTTCAGCAGGTTGGAAATGGTGATAAGATCGAGGGGTTCGCCACGGTCAAACAGGGTGATCATGGCGGAAAAGATGTATTTGTGGGCGTCGCGGTAAAAATCGTCTTCGGTGAGAGTCTCTGCCGCTTTGGGCATGGCGCCCTGTTGCAGCATGATTGAGCCGAGAACGCATTGCTCGGCCTCAAGATTCTGCGGGGGCAGACGGTGGGTGGTGGAAGGGCCTGGTCCGGATTCCATGGAGTATCGTTGGCTGCAATGGAGGGGGGCGATTTCCGCCCCCCTTCGGTTATCCTGCGTTATTCCAGGGACAAAGCAAGGGGATTTCCGGTATGTGAGCCGGAGCCCAAGTCTGCCTTCTGTGTGGCGGGCGTGAACTTATTCCGCAGCCAGGGGAACGACTTCCACGGTGATTTCCGCGGAAACCTGGTAGCCGATCTTTACCGGCACCATGGTAACGCCCAGGCTCTTGATGGGCTCGTCAAGGACGATCTTTTTCTTGTCGATTGCAATTCCCAGCTCGGCGAGCTTTTCAGCAATGTCGGCGGAGGTGATGGAGCCGTAGAGCTTGTTGTCATCCCCGGAACGGTGGGCAATGACCACCGTGGCGCCGGCAACTTTCTTGGCCAGGGCTTCCGCCTCATCCCGCTGATTTTTCTTCCGTGCCACAATGGCGGCCTTTTCCTTTTCCAGAACGGTAAGGTTTGCCTTGGTGGCAGGCACGGCAAGACGGCGAGGGATCAGGAAATTGCGGCCGTAGCCGTCCTTTACCTTAACAACATCGCCTTCCTCGCCAAGAGTGTCAATGGTTTCTTTTAAAATGAGTTCCATGTTGTGCCTCCGGTTGAATCCTGGTTTTGCCTGGATTCATTATTTCTGAAAAATGAAGACTCTGAAAAAGTCTCCAGTTTCATAGTATTTCTTTTGTTAAAATTACGACACCGAGGTGTCGTCCGCATCGTTTTTTAGCCGCGGCTTCCTGAAGTCAACCCAGACATCAGCCAAGCCGAGCACTGCAACAAAACCGATACCGTACACCTGCAAGAACAGGAGGATGTATGTTATCACCCTGACCGCCTTCGGCAACGACCATTTCTGCATCATGCTCGAGACAATCGCCAACCCTTGCGTGAGGTACAGCACCAGAAGCACCAGCCCCATGTTCAAGCCCAGGGTGTTGAGCCGTTCATCCGGGACAAGAAGGGCAATGCCCGTCAATATAACAAGCCAGACCAAAAAGTCCGGAAGGTGCCAGTTTTTCAAATCCTCCCGGTTGGTCCGGGAGGGGTCTCTTCTCTTCAGCAACCGTTGACCGGCAACGATGTTCAGCCAGACGGTGCTGATGATCGAGACGAGGAGCAAGGCCGGGAAAAGCCGTGCCACCTGTTCCCTGAGTTGTGCAATGAAGAGCTTGATCTCTTCAAGGTCTTCCGCCGGGAAGCGTCCTGAATCCCGGTACATGGCAAAGGTCGCCTCGAAACCATGGTCCAGGCTTTGCCGCAGTTCAAGATAGGCATTGCTCTGGGTCGCCAAGCCGACCAGCCAGCCCGAGATGAGCCAGACAAGGGCGAGATAGGCAACACTTTTTATGCCGGCGTGCAATGCCGGTTTCTTTTCCTTGTCTGCCTTGGCAAGAATGACGCCCACGGGCAGCAGGGTCAGGGAAAAAAGCAGTGCCGGCATGGTTCCTGCCCACAGGGTGAAGCCGCCCGCAATGCCAAGGGCCCAGGCAATAATGACCGCGCCCTGTTTCCGGCCGTAAACGCTCAGGAAATAGTACGCGGGCAAGGGCATCAGGCAGTGGAACCACTCAAGTCCGGGGAAAACCGCCGGCACCGTGAAAACGAGGGCTGTTACAACGACGGCCCCGATGGTTTCTGTCTGTCTGGATGCTCCTGCACGGAAAAACACGATTCCTGGCTGATTCCTGTGCTACAGATGGGCCTGTCCGGCGTAAGGCAACAGGGCGATCTGGCGCGCGCGCTTGATTGCCTCGGTGAGCTGCCGCTGGTGATGGGCGCAGTTGCCGTAGATGCGCCGCGGGATAATCTTGCCGCGTTCCGTCACAAAGTTGCGAAGGGTTTTGACGTCCTTGTAATCAATCATCAGGCTCTTGTCCGTGCAGAAACGGCAGACCTTGCGACGGTTGAAAATCTTCTTTTTCTTGATAACCATGTTCTTTTCCTCTTTTCTGGTTCGCTATATGTATAGTCTGGTTGCGGCGGGCGCAAAAAAACTATTCAGAGGCTTCGTCTGTGTCCGCGGAAGCGGCTTCCTGCTCTGCAAGCCCTTCCGGCTTGGGGGCATCCGGGATGAAGACATCCTGGGTTTTTACCGTCATGAATTTCAGAACCCGGTCGTCGATGCGGAGGAGCCGCTCCATTTCCTTGACGCCATCAGGCAGTCCGGCATATTCGACATACAGAAAATCGCCCTGGGTTTCCTTTTTGATGGGGTAAGCCAGCTTTTTCAGGCCCCACCTGTCGGTTCTCACGATGGATCCGCCAAAACCTTCGACGGTTCCGGTTACCTTGTCGGAAACCGTAGAGAATTCCGTTTCTCCGGCCCCCGGCTTGACAATGACAATTGTCTCGTACCTGCGCATTGATTCCTCCTTGTGGTCATGTGGCCCTTGCTTTTTGCGTTTCGTGCGAAGAGCAAGGAGGTATGTGGGAAAATAATAAAAAAAACAATCGCGATTGATAGCAGCTAGCCGTTTGTTTGTCAATCGTTTTCTGGTGAGGATTGAGGTTCTGTTTTGTTCCGCTGCCAGGCCTCCAGGAGCGCATCGGGGGCAAGATCGGCAAGCCGCGTGCCTTGACCTGTCATCCTTTTTTCAAGGGAGAGGAAGCGGGCCGTGAATTTGTTTGTCGCATCATGCAGGGCTTCTTCTCCGTCGATGTCGGCCTTTCTCGCCACAACCGCAAGGGCGAAGAGCAGGTCGCCAAGCTCTTCCTGGATCTGTTCGCGAGTCCCCGAGGTAAAGGCCTCCCGCAGTTCCTGAAATTCTTCGCCGGCCTTGCCCAGGGCTCCGGAAAGATTGGGCCAGTCGAAGCCCTCCCGGGCGGCCCGGTCTGCCACCCGTTGCGCCCTGCGCAGGGCGGGCAGGCTTTTGGGGATGGAGTCCAGGGTGTGCCTGGGTTGTTCTTTTCCCGCGTTTTCCTGGCTCTTTATCGACTGCCACTGCCGGTGCAGCTCCTGTTCGGATTCCACGGTTTGATTGCTGAAGACATGGGGGTGGCGGCGGATCATCTTGGCGGAAATCGAGTCGATGACGTCAAAAAGGGTGAAGAGGTTTTTTTCCTGATAGAGATTGTTGAGGAAGATGACCTGGAACAGGAGATCGCCGAGTTCCTCGCAGATGTGGCTCGGATTGCCGTCGTTGATTGCCTCGAGGAGTTCGTGGGTTTCCTCGACGAGATACTGTTTGAAGGTCTGGGGGGTCTGTTTCCGGTCCCAGGGGCAGCCATCCGGCGCCCTGAGCCGGCTGACAATTTCGAGGAGGGCAAGAAATTTTTCCGCTGTGCGCGTCATGGGTTTGCCTGTGCGTGGATTATTGGGAAGGCACGGGGGGCGCATCGGATGTGCGTTTTTTCCGAGCCAAGCCAGGAATTATGGCGTGCCGGCGGGTGTGTTTGCCCCACCCAACAGATCACCAAAAGGTCTTTATATACCAGTTCGCCGGGGGAAAGAGAAGGCATCCGCGGCCGAAATACCCGGTATTTTAAAAACGTGAGGCATGAGAGATGGCGTTTGCGGGGGAATATCCAGGCTTGCCGGTAATTGTGAAAAACATCTGCCTGCTACGGCTTGCAAAAAGATTGGTAATTGGATATAGATAAAGGCCTTATTGAAGGATCCTGTTGTTTCTTTGGTCTTATCAAGGCATCTGTGAAAAAAAGAGTAATTGGCGCAGGGGGGGCCATGTTGCCAATGGAAACATTGGACATGGTATTCAGTGGTTTTGAACCTGTGCGAGGTGAGCGGTTATGGCAAAGAAGGTTATGCTTGAAAAACACAAGGATGTGGCGCGGATAGACCAGGAAGACAAACGCACCCACGGCTGGTATGTGCGGGTTCGTTTTCAGGGGACAACGCATTCCAAGTTTTTTTCCGATGGCAAATGCGGCGGGCGTTACTCAAGCCTGCTTGCCGCCCTTACCTGGCGCGACACCATGGAAAAAAAGCTGGGAAAAGTCCGGACCGACAAACATCTTGTCACGGTGAGCAACACCACCACTGGGGTGGTTGGCGTGCGGTTTAATGAGAAGTTGAATCGCTATGAAGTGAGCTGGGTAAATCGTGTTGGCAAGCAGGGAAAAACCTCTGTTTCCGTGAATAAAAACGGAAAGGAAAGAGCGTTCCAGATCGCCTGCGAGATTCGAAAGGCCAAGGAAGCGGAGCGGCTCAGCGCCTAGCGGGTGTTGCCCTTGTGCGCGTTGCGCGCCTGGGCTTTTTTTAAGATTCAGGGCAGTGGTCCAGCAACGGGCAGAGTTCAAGGGGCACGGAAAGCAAGGCCTGGGCGCCATTTTCCGTCAGCTCGCCCGCGGTGCGAAAACCCCACAGCGCGCCAACGGCAAACATCCCGGCAGCACGGGCGGTCTGCATGTCGGTGTTGGTGTCCCCCAGATAGAGAAAATTTTGCGGCGCATGGCGCAGCAGGCGGGCGATGCGTAATGCTCCGGCCGGGTCTGGTTTTCGGGCGATTGTCTCTCTGGCTCCCGCAACTGCGGCAAACCGCCAGTTTGGCAGGAGTGCCCCGACAACCTCCCGGGTTAACGCATCGGGCTTATTGGACAGGATGGCCATCTCGATCCCCCGGCTCGTCAGCGCATCGAGCAGTTCGGCGACGCCTGGGTACGGCCGGGTCGTGTCCGCCCAGTGCATGTTGTATTCTCTCCGCATTTCCCGCACACACTCCTCAATGGTCTCCGGTTGCCGAGCCTCGGCCGGCAGGGCGCGCTGGACCAGATTGGTGATCCCGTCTCCGACAAAATACCGGTAGGCCTGAATCGGATGGAGGGGAAGCCCTTGCCGGCTGAGGACGCGATTCATCGAATCCGCCAGGTCGGTGAGGCTGTCAACCAGGGTGCCATCCAAATCAAAAAGCACACTATTTTTATGGTGGGGCATGGAGGGGTGCGCTTATTTGGCCGGGCCGGGCTTGGGACCGGCCAGTAAGCTGAGAATCCGCTGGCCAACTCCGAGTCTGGCCCTGAGGAGAGAGGGCTTTGCGGGTTTGACCAGGTAATCGTCCGCCCCGCCTTCCAGGGCGAGAACCTGTTCCTCGATGGAACTGCGGGCGCTGAAGATGACCGTGTACACATATGGCCCCTCCGCACGCATACGGATACGTTGGCAAACCTGCATGCCGCTCAGGCCCGGGATGTTCCAGTCGAGAATGGCAAGGGTTATGGCGGGGTCGGTTTCAAGGGCGTTCCAGGCGGAGTCGCCGTTATCCGCCTCAATCGGTTCGTATCCCCATTTTACCAGAAAATTGTTCAACCCCTTGCGGACCACCGGGTTATCCTCTGCGACCAGGATTTTTTGGCGTTTTGGCGCCTTGGGGGTTTTTGCCGCCTCTTGTGGTGCTTCATTTGCCGTCATGGGGATGCTCAATCGTTGACAGGGTTTGCCTTTGGGGGAAATCAAGTCTCCAGTGAATTGTTACATAAAATAAGGGCGTGGGGCAAGACAAAACCTGGCCTGAAGAGTGTTTGTTGTTTTTGTCTAGTGATATTGATGTGTTGCGTCGTCGAATGGGGCGAGGCAGGATTGTCTTTCCCTGTGCTTCTTTCTTCTTGACTCTCTATCTCAATAGCACTATTCTTTGCGCGTTTTATAATGTTGTCCCGCGTTGGGTACTAATTTTAGGAAGTGAACATATTTTTTCTGATCTCAGGGATGTCGTTGTCCTGGGATCGGAACAGGATGTTTTTGGTTCATTAAAAAAATTTAAGGAGGATCACCATGTCTGTTTGTGTTGTTGGCCATTCAAATCCCGATACCGATTCCGTTGCCGCCGCCATTGCGTATGCGCATTATCTGAAGGCGACCGGCACCGACGCCGTTGCCTGCATGCAGATCGAGGCAGCCAAACTGAACCCCGAGAGCACCACCGTTCTTAAAAACTTCGGCCTGGCCGCGCCCCAGACCATGATGGACGCTGCCGGCAAAAAGGTTGCCCTGGTCGATTTCAGTGATATCGGTCAGGCTCCGGCGAACATCAAGGACGCCGAGATCATCGCCATTGTGGACCATCACAAGATCGGTGACATCACCACCAACAACCCCATCGTTTTCAATGCCCAGCCGGTTGGCTGCACCTGCACCGTGCTGTACGAGATGTTCAAGAACAACAATGTTGCCCTGCCCAAGGATATTGCCGGCGCCATGCTCTCCGCTATTCTGAGCGACACCGTGAACTTCAAGTCCCCCACCTGCACCGCTCCTGACAAGGCTGCGGTTGCCGCCCTGAAGGATATCGCCGGCGTTGCCGATACCGATGAGCTCTTCATGGAGATGCTCAAGGCCAAGTCTTCCGTGGACGGAATCCCCATGAAGGATCTCGTTTTCCGCGACTACAAGGATTTTGACATGAACGGCAAGAAGGTCGGCATTGGCCAGCTCGAACTCGCCACCATCGATCAGGTTGCCGGCATTCGCGCCGACCTGTACAAGGCCCTTGAGGATCTCAAGAAGGATGGCCGTCACTCCGTACTGTTCATGCTCACCGACGTTGTGAAAGAGGGCACCGACCTGCTGGTTGTTTCCGATGAGCCTGCGGTTATCGAGCAGGCTTTCGGCGGTAAGATCGTAAACAACTCCATGTGGGTAGCCGGCATGATGAGCCGCAAGAAGCAGACCGTTCCGCCGTTGCAGAAGGTTTTCGGCTGCTAATGCGCTGAGCATCCTAGTTGTTGTGTATGAAAAACCCCGAACGGAATTGCCGTTCGGGGTTTTTTTTGTGCAAGAGAGTTCTTTCCGTTGTCCCTGTTTTCTTGCTAGGGCTTGCGGCCAACCAGAGCGAGCAGCCGTTTGTCCAGCCGGATGAGATGGTGCATGGCTCGTAATCTTTCCGGGTCGGTTTCGCCATTGATGTTGATGATGATCAACCGATTGGCTCCGTGCCCGTATTGATTGTTCAGGTCGATCACCGCCCCGATCACCACCAGCCTGCCGCTTTCTATCCTGTGTTCATAGCGTTTCATGGCCGTGGCCACTTGGAAATCAACATTTTTTTCCACCAGCCTCGCCTCGGGTATTGCCCCAAGGCCACTGCCTCCCCCGCCTTCGCCCAGGGAAAGACGCAAATCATCAAGGTTGCGGCGCAAGTCCGGGCCAAGATGGCTATACCCTTTGGCAAAGAGGCGGAGGCTGTCGCTGTTGGTGTTGCCGGTGATCAACAAAACAGGGGAGAGAAGTTCTTTGACCCCGTAGTCAATCGCCCCGGCGGAGAGCGAAAATTGATTGCCGGGATTTCGTACCGCATAGATGGTGTCAACCGGGTCAGGGTACAAAAGTGTCGCCTGCACTCGGGCATCGCAATCAGCCAGCCATACCAGGTGCGGAGTGCCCGGCGTTCGCAATGGCGTGCTCGCGGCTCTGCCGGCCACGAACTGATCGTTGTGCCGGGCGATTTTTTCTGTCACGGCATAGGGCGGGATCCCGGCCCGGAGCTTCTTTATCGGGCGCATATCCGCGCCGCTGACCGAGACGCAGGCAAAGACGAGCAGTGTGAGGGGGATAATTGTTCCGGGTCGCATGGGGTGTGGTCCTGCTGTTTCAATGGAGTGCCGAGTATCTGCTACTGTCATTATCGGTGAATCCTCGGATGTCTAAAATTTTTTTCACGGAGGGAACCCTGTTGCCGCTGGCATGTGCCGCGATGATTTCTCGGCAGGACGTAAAAACAGAGGGTTAGCGCCAGAAAAGCGTTGCGGGTCCGGTTTTTTTGCCGTTCGACAATTCCCGCCGCTTGTCTTGACAATGAAAAAGAGCATACTTATTGTTGGACACAAACTTGAAATCACTTGGAAAAATCAAGTTATTGCAGAAGGATACAGTCCGATTCGCACATCCCAGGAATGTATCGCGCCGGAAAGGAGAAACGGGTGGCTGAGCAAGAAGAAAAGAGAGAAGAGGTTCTTGAGCAGGAGCGTTCAGGAGAAAATCAGACCGCGGCCGAGGAGGAAGATATCTCGGTTCAACTGGAAAAGGCCTTGGAGAGAAACCGGGAGCTTGAGGACAAGCTGCTGCGCATGGCGGCCGAGCAGGACAATTTCAAAAAAAGAATGCAGCGTGAGCGTGAATCAGCGCTCAAGTATGCGGAAGAGAACATTCTGCGGGAGTTGCTTCCTTTTCTTGATAATCTCGAACGCGCCGTTGGCCAGTGCAAGTGCTCCCCCGATGCCGAAACTCTTTTGACCGGGGTGGAAATGACCTGCAAGGGACTGCTTGGCGCCCTGGAAAAATTCGGGGTAAAACCCATGGCCGGCGAGGGGCAACCCTTTGATCCGAATTTCCATGAAGCCGTGGCCATGGAAGCCAGTCCCGATGTGCCGGAAAACCAGATTCTTCAGGAATATCAGAAGGGATACATGTTTAAGGACAGACTTATCCGGGCGGCCAAGGTCGTGGTGTCAAAGGGTAATGTTGAAGAATAAATAACAAGGATGTTTCATCCCGTTAGGTAAGGAGAATATGAGATGGGAAAAATTATTGGCATTGATTTAGGAACAACAAATTCATGTGTCGCGGTGATGGAAGGCGGCGAGCCCAAGGTTATCACCAATGTGGAAGGCAACAGAACCACCCCGTCGGTGGTGGCTTTTTCCAGCAGCGGCGAGCGGCTGGTGGGCCAGGTTGCGCGACGCCAGGCGGTCACCAATCCGACCCGCACCCTGCATGCCATCAAGCGGCTTATCGGGCGCAAGTTCACCGATGCGGAGGTGAAAAAGAGCATCGAAATCAGCCCGTTCAAGATCGTCAACGGCAAGGAAGGCGACGCAGCGGTCGAGGTTGATTCCAAGGTGATGACCCCCGCCGAGATCTCCGCCATGGTGCTCACCAAGATGAAACAGACCGCGGAGGAATATCTGGGCGAGGAAGTGACCGAGGCGGTCATCACCGTGCCCGCGTATTTCAACGACTCCCAGCGCCAGGCCACCAAGGACGCGGGCCGGATCGCGGGTCTCAACGTGCAGCGGATCATTAACGAGCCTACCGCCGCGGCCCTGGCCTACGGCCTGGACAAGAAGGGCGAGGAAAAGATCGCCGTCTTCGATCTGGGCGGCGGCACCTTTGATATTTCGGTGCTGGAGATAGGCGACGGCGTGTTCGAGGTGAAATCCACCAACGGCGACACCTTCCTCGGCGGCGAAGACTTCGACATGCGCATTGTCAACTGGATTGCCGACGAGTTCAAGCGGGATCAGGGCATTGACCTGCGCACCGACAACATGGCCTTGCAGCGTCTGCGGGAAGAAGCGGAAAAGGCGAAGATGGAGCTTTCCACCACCATGGAGACCGACATCAACCTGCCCTTTATCACGGCGGACGCCTCCGGGCCCAAGCATCTGCAGATGAAGCTTTCCCGCGCCAAGCTGGAAGGGCTGGTGGAGGATCTGATCGAGCGGACGGTCAAGCCCTGCCAGATTGCCCTGAAGGATGCCGGGATCAGCGCGGCGGACATCGACGAGGTTATCCTGGTCGGCGGCATGACCCGGATGCCCAAGGTGCAGGAAAAGGTCAAGGAGATCTTCGGCAAGGATCCCCATAAAGGCGTCAATCCGGATGAGGTCGTGGCCATCGGCGCCGCGGTGCAGGGCGGGGTGCTCAAGGGCGATGTCAAGGACGTGCTGCTTTTGGATGTTACCCCGTTGTCTCTGGGCATCGAGACCCTGGGCGGGGTGATGACCAAGCTCATCGAGAAGAACACCACCATCCCCACCAAGAAGAGCCAGGTGTTCTCCACCGCGGCGGACAGCCAGCCCGCGGTGTCCATCCATGTGCTCCAAGGCGAGCGTGAGATGGCGGCAAACAACAAGACCATCGGCCGTTTCGAGCTGACCGATCTTCCCCCGGCCCCGCGCGGGGTGCCGCAGATCGAAGTCACCTTCGATCTCGACGCCAATGGCATTCTCCATGTTTCCGCCAAGGATCTTGGCACCGGCAAGGAGCAATCCATCCGGATCACCGCTTCCAGCGGTTTGTCCGAGGACGAGATCAAGCGGATGCAGAAGGACGCCGAGGCCCATGCCGACGAGGACCGCAAGCGCAAGGAGCTGGTCGAGACCAAGAATCAGGCCGATTCCATGATCTACGCCACGGAAAAGAGCATGAAGGATCTGGGCGACAAGGTTGACAGCGAGACCAAGAACAAGGTGCAGGTCGAGATCGACAGCCTCAAAAAGCTCATGGAGTCTGACGACGTGGAGGCGATCAAGAAGGGGCTTGAGTCACTGACTCAGGCTTCCCACAAGCTGGCCGAGATGATGTACGCCCAGGCGACCAAGGACAAGGCGCCGGAAGGCGGCGAAGGCGGTGGTCAGGCCGGTGGGGCAAAGAAGGATGACGACGATGTGGTGGATGCGGATTTTGAAGAAGTGAAATAACCCACTGCGGAGTGCAATGATTTTCGGCCAGGAGGCATATGCCTCCTGGCCTTTTTTATGCCCGAAGCTCAGTCACCGCCGCAACGGAGGCGGGAGAGCGCCTCGCTGAAGTTGAATCTGTCGTCATGTTCGCCGCTGTGGCAGCGCAGGCAGGTATCCATGGTCGGCTTGCCGGCCTTGGCCGCCGCCGGTTGCAGGGTATGCGCGCGGGCCGGGCCATGGCATGATTCGCAACCAACCTGGCGCAAATCATGGGCAAGGGCGAGCATTTCCTGGCCGGTCTGGGCGGCGGGGCCGGTGATGTGGCAGGGCAGGCACTGTACATTGAACTGCTGACCCTTTGCCGCCAGGGTATCATAGGCCGTGGCATGCTGGGTGGCCCGCCATTTGGCAAACTGCGGGGCATGGCAGCGTGTGCAGGCGGTGCTGCCGGCATAATTTTCCGGAATCCCTCCCTGGTTTTGCCCGGTCGTCTCCGAGATTCTCGCCTTAACCGCCGCCTTGCCGATCCGGTTCACTTCGCTGGTGGTTGCATCCACAATGGCCCGGATCTTCGGGTTGTCCGGAAGGTCTTTGCGCATGGTTTCAAAATGGGAGTTGTACGAGGAGAATCGTTGACGGTTTGTCTCCCGCGCCTTCTGCTGGGCGGTGAGCCGGAGAATCTCCTCTTCCAGCAGTCTGCGCTTTGCAAGCAGGTCATTATAGACGGCAAGCATTTGGGGTTGGGTCTTGAATGCCTGCGCCGGGTCGCCTTGCTTGCGATACCGGTTGATCTGCCATCCCAAGCGGTCCAGCTCGTTTTTTTTGTCTGTCAGTAGAGCTTCAGCGCCGGGCTCCTCCCATCTCTTGCTCAGTTTGTTCCATTGCACCTCCAGAATGCCCACGGATTTGCCTTGGGATTCCACCTGGGTGATCAGGGTGTTGTTGACCCGCTCCGGAGCGATGTTTCCCTGGGTGTTTCCTGCCTGGAGAATCAGGTGGATCTCGGGATGGGCCTCCGCGATTTTGCGGTTTACGGGCGCGGGAAAGCTGGAAAGCAGAATGGTCATGTCGGCTTGTCCGCGTAGTTGGGTGAGCTCTTTGGGCAAAACCTCTTCCCAGGGAACAATGACCGCGTTGTCCTTTTCCGTGAAGAACGAGTCCGCCCCTTGGCCGGTGAGGCCAATGACCGCGATGCGCAGACCTCCTGCCGTGATCAGGGTATGCGGTTTGAACCAAGGCTTTCGCTCGCTGCGGCTGAGCAGATTGGCGCTCAGCCAGGGGAAGCTCGATTTTTTTTGGGCGGCGAGGAGGAAGGGGAGGCCTGCGGCGAGGTCCTCTCTGGCCACGCCCACCGCAGCAAAGGACATCGTGCTGTATGCCGCCATGATTCCCTGCGCGGTAACCGCAAGCTGTTCGCGCTGGTCCGGCGGCAGTTGTTCATTCTTGAAAAGCAGGGCCCCACTGTCAAGGGCAAGGACTGCGGATTTTTTTCCCCGCAGGGATTCAAGCTGTTGCGCTTTTTTGGGCAGACCGCCCAACTGGTTGCTTTTTCAGCCGCACGGCTCCGTTTCCCCCCGCACGTCATTGGCAAAAAAGATGCTCAGTTCGTGCCGGACAGGGGGGGGGGACTGTTGAGCAGCATCCCCTGCCGTGGGCAGGGGTATGCTGAGCAGGGCAAGAGAGAAAAACAGCAAAAAAACGGCGTGTCTGTTCATGGTGGTCATGCGCTCCTGGTCTGACAATCGTCCAAACCGAGAATCAGGCTGGTTGTTTTTTTCGATCCCGCAACAACTGCCGCCATTTGTTGAGGCGGTCCCGGATCACCGCTTCATACCCTCGATTGGTGGGTTGATAATAGATTTTCCCAACAAGTTGTTCTGGCAAATGATCCTGAGCCACCAAGGCGTGCGGGTCGTCATGGGCATACTGGTAGCCCTGGCCGTAGCCGAGGCCCTTCATCAGCGCGGTTGGCGCGTTGCGGAGGTGGAGCGGCACCGGCAGGCTGCCGGTGCGCCTGATCTCCTGCATTACCGTATTGTACGCGGCATAGACGGCATTGCTCTTGGGGGCGGTGGCAAGGTAGATGACAGCCTGGGCCAGAGCCAGTTCGCCCTCCGGACTGCCCAGGGTCTGGTACGAGTTTCTGGCGTTGATGGCAACCATGAGGGCCTGCGGGTCCGCATTGCCGATGTCTTCTGAGGCGAAGCGGATCAGGCGGCGGACCACGTACAAGGGCTCCTCCCCTGCGGCGAGCATCCGGCACAGCCAGTACAGGGCGCCGTCCGGGTCGCTGTCCCGCAGGCTTTTGTGCAGGGCCGAGATCAGGTTGTAATGCTCCTCTCCGTCCGCATCGTAGCGCAGACTTTTGCGCTGGATAGCCTCTTCCACCGTGGCCAGGGTTATCTGCCGGGTGCCCGTGGCATCGGGTTCGGCAAGATTGGCGGCGATTTCCAGGCTGTTCAGCAGGCTGCGGGCATCGCCGTCTGCAATTCGGGCCAGATGGGCGGAAGCCTCCGGCGCAAGAGTTATCTGCCAGGAGCCCAGCCCCTGTTTTTTGTCCGTGATGGCCCGCTGGATAATGGTTTCCAAATCCTCGGGCTGCAATGGTTCAAGCACCAGAACCCTGCATCGGGAGAGGAGGGGCGCGATAACGTGGAAAGAGGGATTTTCGGTGGTTGCGCCGATGAGCGTCAGGAGACCGCTTTCCACATGGGGCAGAAACGCGTCCTGCTGGCTTTTGTTGAAACGGTGGATTTCGTCCACGAAAAGAATGGTGGCGATGTTGCGCTCATCCTTGGCGGCCTGGGCTTGCAACACTATTTCCCGGATGTCCTTGACTCCGGACAGCACTGCGGAAAAGAAGGTGAACTCCGCCCCGGTTGTCCGGGAGAGTATCCGGGCCAGGGTGGTTTTGCCGGTGCCGGGCGGACCCCAGAGGAGCAGGGAGGGCAGATAGCTTTGGCGGATGAGCCGACGGAGAAGCTTGTCCTCGCCGAGAAGCTGTTTCTGTCCGACAAAATCATCCAGTGTTTGCGGGCGCAAGCGTTCCGCCAGGGGAGCGTTGTGTGGGGCGGGTTGTCGGGCCATGGCTCTGTATCTGACTATTGGAAGGGATGTGTTTTTATTCCAGAGAAAGCAGTATGACAGGAATTTGCCCGAATGTCATCAGTTGATCACGGGGAAGCCTGGCCTTCAGCAAGGGGGAGCGGTTTGCTCAGGCAAGTTCGAGGGCGAACCGATCCGCCAGACGTTCCGCTGAAAAAATCAGGGATTCCAGGTCGAGGAAATTGAGAACCTGGCGGTCGAAAAGCATCTTGACCTTTGCGGGAAATCCTTCGTCCGGCTCCGATTCCCAGTAGACAAGATAGTGCGGAATCTTGGGCAGAACCGGAATAATGCAACCGAGCGTCGCGGAAGGAGTCGGCTGCGGGATCCCTCCCAACGTCTGGCAAGCGGCCATGATTGTTGCGGCGGGAAGAGGGGCAAAGAGTTCCGCCAGTCTGTTTTCGCAATAGGTGGCAAGGGTTCTGACCTTGGAAATGGAGTTCGGCAGGGTTTCCAGGCCGATCCAGTCAAACGCCGGATCCGGCCCTCCCTGGGAGTGGATATAGTTGTAGAGAAGGATCTGGTCCCTGGGGTCATCCGGGGGGTGGCCGTCAAGGAGAATGCCCTGCTTGTCGAGGAAAATCTCCTGCGCCAGGAAAAGAAACGACAGGGCCTGGTTGTTCCCGCCACGGAGGCTGGCGCCCAGGGGGGCGGCAATACGGGAAAAGTCCAGGGTGGAAATCTTGTTTTTCAGGTGTTCGATAAGGACTTGATCGCGCTGCCCGGAAAGTTCTTCCAGGGCAACCCCAGGGGGTTGCAAAACATTCAGGCCTGTGGCGTCAAGATAGGGGCATTTGCCAAGATCTTCGCCGCTTTTGGCCACAGCCGCGGAAAAAGCGAGACAGGTCGGATAGCCGCATTCCCGGCAATTATTTTTCGGGGTTCTTTTGACGATCTCGAAGGGGGTCATGGCGCGAGGCTACTTGTGTTTTTTGTGGCAATCCTTGGTAAGACGATTCACTTCCTCCGCATGCGCCAGCGCTTTGGGCAGATCCCCTCTGTGGGCGCAGGCCAAGGCTTCCCGCAGGATCGTGGTGCAGCGGAGCCACTCTTCATGCCAGGCTGGCTCTGAGAAAAGGCAATAGTTTTCACAGGCGGCAAGAAGGGATTTTTCTTCGGCAGGGGTGGGCGCTTGTCCCTGTTCCAGTTTTTTGCCAACGCTTTTCCAGAGGCTTGCAATCTCTTTTTTTATTTTTTTCCCCTCCGGGGGGCGTCCCTGCAAACGGGCATCCTTGCCATCTCCGCGGGCATCGCTTTTTTTAGACGCATGCCCCTGAACGGGCACCGCCGGCTTTTGCTGGTCCGAATTCCGGAGGGGTACTTGAAAGGAAAGGGTGCAATAGGCGGTGTCGCCGGTGATTTTTTGCTTGGTTTTAATAAACAGAGGGTTTCCTATCTCGACCAGCCGATTGCCAACCCGGAGTTTTCCCTGGGCAAGGTCATTGGCCAGGGCTATAAGATCGGCGGCGATATTTTCAAGGGTATTCGGGGCGTTGTGCTGGGCAGACATTGTATTTCCCTTTAATAAAAGATGACCAGGGCGGTGATGTTGTCGCGCCCGCCTTGCTCATTGGCCGCCTTGACCAAGGTTTCGCTGGCTTTTTCCGGGGTGGGGGCATTGAGGAGGATTTGCTCAAGCCGGGTGTGGTCAACCATGTTCCACAACCCATCGGAACAGAGGAGCACCCTGTTGCCCGGCCGTAAAATGGTTTTGTGGTATTCCGGCCCTTCCGGGGAGTTGAAGCCGATGGCACGGGTTACCACATGCCGCGGGATCTGGATTTCTTTGTTGTCGGCATCGGTTTTGGTGATGTACGTCACCGCGGTATGATCCGTGGTGATCTGGTGCAGGCTGGCATTTTCAAAAAGATAACAGCGTGCGTCCCCCACATGGCAGGTGTGGAGGCGGTTTTCGTCAAGAAGGCAGGCAACCATGGTGCAGCCCATCCCTTTCATCGTTTCCTCGGCGGCGGCCTTGTTCATTACTGCCTGATTGGCATGGGCGAAGGCCGCCAGCATACTCTGGTGAATTTCCTCGTCGTTGCCGCGCATTTCCCGGATTTTTTCTTCCGAGAGAAATTCGAGCAGGGCTTCGATGGCAAGGTGGCTGGCGATCTCGCCTGCATTATGGCCGCCCATGCCATCGGCGACCACGAAAAGACGCCGGTTGCGGAGCGAGCAAAAGCTGTCTTCGTTGTGGCCCCGAACCATGCCGGTGTCCGTGCGGCCATAAAAAGAAATGGTTCTGGGCTTGCGTTTGCAGATTTTTTTTAAGAACTCGAAGATCATGAAGATTCCGCGCTATTCCCGCCCGGGGAAATTACTCAAAATGCAGTTGGTAGATGACCATCCAGAACACAATGGCCCCATCTTTTCTGCCGGAAAGAAAGGTGTGGGGCTTAGGCCCGTGGGCAAGGCTGTAAATGCCGTCGCCCCTGCCGTCAAGAACGGCCAGGCATTCGCCGCTGTTGCTGTCCCAGAGCTTGATGATGTCATCTTCACAGCCGGAGATCAGGGTCTGGTTGTCTTGGAGAAACAAAGCGGAAGAAATGGTTTCGTCGTGCGCCTTGATCGACTTGAGGCAACGGCCGGTAGTGTGTTCCCATACTTTTACATGCCGGTCGGTTCCGGCCGAGATAAAGCGTTGGCCATCAAGCGAGTTTGCCAGGGAGATAACAGGCATGGCATGGGCTTCGATGATCCTGGTGCATTCTTTTCCGTTGGCGTCCCAAAAGCGGACAGAGCCGTCTTCGCTTCCGGTTATCAGGTTCAAGCCGCTGGCGGTATAGATAATGGCGCGGACGGAACCACCTTCCTTGATGGAGGTTGTCATTTCCGGACCGGTGCCCAGCTTGCGTATCTTCATGATTCCGTCTGCCCCGCCAGAGGCAAGGTGGCGGCCATTATCGTTAAAGGCCAGTGCGTATACCGGGCCGCTGTGGGCAACGGTTTTCGATTCCTGGGCGCCGGTTTTTGTCGAAAACAGGCAAACGGTGCCATCCTGCGCCCCAACGGCGATGTATTTGCCCTGCGGGCAGATGGCCAGGGCTGAAATGGCGCTGCCCTCTTTTGCCAAGACAATGCTTTGATGCGAGGAGGTGCTCAGGTCGTGAAGGATTATTTTCCCTTCCGGACCGGCGGCAACAAACTTTTTCGTGTTCGGAATATGGGCAAGATGCTTGGCAGGGCCCTCATCTCCTTTCAGAGTCAGGAAGCGCTGAACACCCAACACCTTCTTTTTTGTCCCCACCAGTAACAGCCGGTGGTAGACCATGTTGAAGATCTTGTCTTTTTTGTAGCTGCTGTTTTTCCAGGCCGTCATCAGGATATCATGGCAGGGGCCATAGCGTTTATTATCCAGATGGTCGAGGATATTGCGCTGCACGGAGAGGTGGAGCTGGCCTTCGCGAAAAACTTCCAGGGAATTTTTGGGGAGGCACAGGCGAAATTCCGGATACTGCTGCTTGGCGGGATCGCCCTTGTCCTCCACCATGCTGCGCTTGACCGCGCCCTCCATTTCGGTGAGCCATTGGGTTGTCGCCCCACGCTTTTTTGCGGTTTCGATCTGGCGAATAATTTTTGTGGCCTTTGCCCCCGAGCGCCAGTTGAGTAAGATCATATTGTACACGGCTTCGGGAAGCATTTCGTTGATTTCAAGGGTTTTGTTGAGGCAGGCGGCCGCTTCTTTGATCTCCCCGAGCTCAAAAAGGGAGACGGCCCTGTTGTTCAGGCTGTCCGCCCTAAGATCGATATTGCTGAGCTCCGCGTAGGGGCAGGCGGTGTTAAAGGCAGCGGTATACGCTTCGTTCAGGGCCGCCCGCATTTCGGCAAAATTGGCATAGCGGTCGTCGGGATTGTAGGCAACGCTTTTGCGCAAGACATCCTTGAGCGCCTTGGAAAATTTAATGTCCGGCGCCACCGGCGTCGGGTTGGGTATTTTATGTTTCAGCGCGTTGTTGATAAACGGCTTTTTGCCGCAGAGCATGACCCAGAGGCAGAGGCCGAAAGAGAAAATATCCGTTCGCAGGTCAACGGTGTGGGCGTTGCGCAGTTGTTCCGGGGAAGCGTAGCCGAGGGTCCCTCGAAAGCCGATGGTCGCTTCGTGGTCTGCCGGGTCGGCGCCTGGCGCCAGGCCATCGCCTGTTTCGGCATCCCCGTGGGCAAGGAGGATGCCGAAATCGGTTATTTTCAACAGGGAGTTCTTGGTGATCAGGATATTCTGGGGCTTGATATCGCGATGGATAATGCCGCGCTGGTGGGTAAATTCCATGCCGTGACAGAATTGAATGGCAAGAGAGAGAGCGGTGCGGAGATTTCTGCAACGGCCGGCTTTGATCCATTCGGAAAGATTCCCTCCATCGATAAATTCAATGAAGAGATGGGGGATTTTATTGATGGCCAGAACATAAAAACAGGAGGCAACATTGGGATGCATGCCCATTCGGACCCAGCCGTTGGCTTCCTTGAGTATGCGGCTCATGCCTTCACGGTCCGCAA
Source organism: uncultured Desulfurivibrio sp. (assembly GCA_964588325.1). Lineage (GTDB taxonomy): Bacteria > Desulfobacterota > Desulfobulbia > Desulfobulbales > Desulfurivibrionaceae > Thiovibrio. The sequence continues at coordinate 184,830 of CAZPOR010000004.1, read as the reverse complement.
GCACTTCCGGCCGGGGAGCTTTGATGGCGACCTTTATTTTCCAGCCGAGATGCTCGGAGATGTAAACATTTCCCATGGATCCCGACATAACTTGTTCGATATGGTATCGGTTAAGGATGGTGTCGCCAGGGGACCAGACGGGCACTTGCGGATTTTCAGCAGGATTGAGGGGAGGCGGTTCCTGGGCGGATGATTCCCCTGGACCGCCTGGGGGAGCGTCTTTTTTCCACCGGTGTATTTGATCAAAGAGTCGGGAAAGCATCCGGGAGATTAGTCGAACCTGATTTTCACATTCTTGATTTGGATGATATCGCCTTTGCGCAAGAGGCGTTCTTCTTTGATGATGACATCGTTGAGCTTGGTGTTCGCCCATGATCGCTGGGGCACTATGAAATATTTGTCTTTTTTGCTTACCACATAGCATTGGGGCTTGCCGACAAGCCAGCCGGGGATAATCATGTCGCAGGACGGATCCTTGCCGATTTTCGCGCTGCTTTTTCCGTCAAGGGAGAGGGTGGCAGGCGAGGCGCTGCCTTCAATTACCGTGAGCCTGTAAATTTCGGTTGTTGTGGAGGAAGGCGTGCTCTGACCGGGTTGGGCTGCGGCCTGCTGGCGCGGAGAGCTGACAAAAACCGTTGCTTCGTCATCAATATCCATGGCAGTGGCGTAGGATGACGAAGCATGCTGTTCGTCCGTCGCCGCCTGGATCAAGCGGAATTTCCCGATGAAAATAACGTCTTTATTGGTGATCGGAACCTTGGATGCAATCTTTTTTCCGTTGACCGTGGTGCCGTTGGTGCTTTTCAGGTCTGCCAGGTAATGGCGGCCATCGCGAAGCTCAAGGGAAGAGTGGTGCCTGGAGATGGCCGTGTTGTCGATGACCACATCCGCATCGGGGCTGCGGCCGATAATGAGCTTGCTTCCTTCGTGGGTAGTGAAGCTCGTGATAACCCGGTCATTCAGCATAATGGTCCAATCCGATTTGGTGTAATCCTCAAGATTGATCGTTCCGTCCTGCATCATCGTCCTTTCCCGGGAGTGCTTTTTTTGTCAGTGATTTGCCCGAATCTGTCCATGCAGAAACATGACAATACGGATGCTCCGTGATTTTGGTAAAATGGCTGACTCAACTATTTATCATACTATATCAGAAAGTTGCATGAAATTAACTTGCCTGTTATGACCGTATCATATATCACAGTAGGGTGTAATAAAAAACGTTACTGCTGTGGATTTTTTTGTAAGTATTATATAGTTATAATGGTAAGTTAGAGGAGAGGAATGATTCGGGGGCCGGTTGTTTCATTTTTGGGTGGGTGCAGGAAAACATGACTGAGACCTCGCCGCCGTCAAGCGGGAAACTTGCTGAAATATTTGCAAAAATGAACATGGGCGAACTCCCGGCCATGTCCCATAATGTCCAGGAGCTGATTGCCCTGACCCACAGCAGCCAGAGCGCGGGCTACGAGCTTTCCAAGGTTATCCTGAAGGATTATTCCCTTACCAATAAAGTATTGCAGGTGGTTAATTCCGCCTTCTACTCCCTTGGCCGTCCGGTCAATTCCATCTCCAGAGCCGTGACCATCATCGGGTTTGACGCGGTTCGCGATCTTGCCACCGGCATTGCCTTGTTTGAGGATTTTGTCAAAAACGGCGTCGAGAAAGAGGGGATCAGCAAACTGCTCACTCGCTCATTTTTGAGCGCTTTGCAGGCCCGTGATCTGGCGGTTGAGAAAAATCTCAACATCGTGCCGGAAGAAGCTTTTATTTGCGCCCTTCTTCACAATCTCGGCAAGATCATCGTCTGCATCTACATGCCGGAAATCTCCCGGGAGATCGAGGAGAAGGTGGCCGGCGGCATGTCCGAGGACGCCGCGACCCGGCAAATTCTCGAGGGGTTGACCTTTGACCAGATAGGGGTCGAAGTGGCAACCTTCTGGAATTTGTCCGACAAGGTGTGCGCCGCCATGAACCCCAACCCCTCGGAGCCCCAGAACACTTACGATACCCTGGGCTATCTGAAGAATGTCGCGAATTTTTCCAATAAACTCATTGAGTATGTCTGTGACGAAAAGGATATCGACGGGCTCATCCGCCAGTTCGGCGAGATGCTCTCCTTAAGCACGGAAGAGGCTGTGGAACGGGTCAACAGAACGGTCGATGCCTCGGAAGACATCTCCGAGTCCATTCGCTACGGTCTTTCCAAGCTGAAAATGCGCAGCAGGCTGCGGGGCCTTGATGAGGCGATCAAGGATCCAAAGTCCGCTCGGAAGAAAAAGGCAAAAAGCGAAAAGGCGGAAGGTGGGGAGGCGCCCGTCAGGGCAGGAGGGGAGGTCCCGGAAGAGCAATTCATCCAAGAGCTGGATGAATTGCCGGTCAGTCCGGATAAATCCATCAACGATTTTATCCATGACATCACCGAAACGCTGATGGGTCCTTTCAATCTCAATGATTTTTACATCAACCTGCTGGAGGGGCTCTACCGGGGCATTGGCTTTGATCGGGTGCTTCTCGCCGTGATCAGCGTGCAACCGACGCGCCGGGTTTTGGTCGGCCGTTTTGGCCTGGGTGATATCGATCCGGCCGGAATCGCTCGATTCGAGCATGATCTTGCCCCGAGTGAGTATATCATTCCCAAGTCTCTCAAGGCGTGCAAGGACATGGCCATTCCGCCCAATGCACCGGACGCTTTTCCCGAGAGCCTTAAGTTTTTTGTGAAGGACCGGACCGTATATCTTTTCCCCATCTGCCTGGATGACAAGCCCATCGGCTTGATCTATCTTGATCGAAAAAAGGGCCGGCCAAAGCTCGATTCAAACCGGATCAAGGCTACCCGGTTATTTCGTGATTTCGCGGTGATGGCGATTAGAAAACTCCGCAGCCGCAAGCAATAATCATCGCTCTGTCACCCGCGCCATTCCCGGCGTCACGCAGAACTGTTTTCGGTTTTCATATCTTCTCTATCCGGGCGATTTTATTTTTCAGATCCTGTATCTTGATGTAGAGAGGATCCTTTTCCGAAAGGCCTTTAAGCGCCTCGGTGATGTGGTAGCGAGCCGTGCGGTTTGATCCTTCATAGTAATAATACAGGCCGAGATTGTAGTGTCCTAGGGCTTTGCTGCCAAGGGCGGCTCTGATCCTGCCGATTTCCTGATAGAGTTTTGCATAGGTCGGCATGCGTTCGCTTAAGTTTTCATAGATGAGCACTGCCTGAGCCAATTCCCCCCCCTGTTGCAAGGCTTTGGCAAGATAATAGGCATTGTATGCCCCGTCGGGGTCCTGTTTGTGTATTTCCTGGAAGATTTCCAGGGCGGCTTTTGTTTCTCCTGCTTCAAGCTTCAATCTGCCTAGATCTGTTTTAAGAATCTGCTTGTCTGGATACCGGACAATTACCTTTTGAAGCGCCTCTTCAGCCTTTTGGTAGTCTCGGTTTGCCTGATAGGCTTGAGAAAGGCCGAAGAAAACCATGGGGTCGTCCTGGAGGATGCCCGGCTCTTCCGCCCTGTTTTCCAGAATGGGCAGGATCGATTGCGTTTCCCGGCTGAGGGTCTGCACCCTGTATTTGAACCTTTGGTAGGCGAACTCGTCCCGTGCTTGGATTTTTTTCTCCGGATCCTGTAGGATGAGGTCTTCAATGTAGCCGATTCTGTGCTCCGGCTCCGGATGGGTGAGGAGGTAGGTTGGAACCTGTTTGCGGTGATAACGGCTGACCCGGCGCATTTTTTTGAGCATGTTCACCATGTCCGCCGGATCGCGGTGTTCTTCTTGCATCCATTTATAGGACAGCCGATCCGCCTCTTCTTCGTCCGCGCGGCTGAATTGGAGGTTTGCGGTAAGGCCCCCGGCCATGGAGCCGGTGACAATGGCCTGGGAAAGGGCGCCTTGGCCGAGGAGCAGTCCTGCCAGCATCAGAGCCGTGGTGCCGGCATTGAGTTTGCCCGATTTGCTGATCCGGTCGGCGATATGCCGGCTTGCCGCATGACCGATTTCGTGGGCAAGAACGCTGACCAGTTCGCCTTCCGTTTCGCACAGGTCAATGAGGCCTGAATGGAAAAAAATCAGTCCGGACGGGGCGGCAAAGGCATTGAATTCCTTGTTGTCGATGATGAAAAAATGATAATCAAAGAACTGTGGCCCGGCGAGTTGCAGGGTCTGTTTTCCGAGGGTGGTGACATATTCGGTAAGATCCGGATCATCAAGAAGGGTAAATTCCTTGCGGACGATGGAAAGGAGCTTTTCGCCCACCTCCCGTTCCTCGCCAATGCTGAAAGCCTGGGCGGGAGACGGGAAAAAAGGTGTCAGCGGTAGATTGCCGAGCAGGAAAACAGCGCAGATGATGTATGCGGTGATGCGTCGGAAGGTGGTGTTATGAGTCATGTGAAATATTCGGCTGACCTGCGATAAAGGGAGTGTTTGGGGTCCATCTTCACACAATGGGAATAGTATAATGACGAATGGTCGTTCACGCCACCATTTGTTCCGTTTTCCTCCGTTGGACAGCGCAATCATTGCAATACCCGAAGAAGTCTGTGCTCGAATAAAAACGCACTATTGAAATGGGGTGACCGCCATAACGGGCCGGAAGCGGAAAGAATATTCCGTAACGGCCCCTAATCCTGTATAGAGAGCCATATGCTGAAGGAACTCATCATCACCAATCTTGCCCTCATCGAGAAACTGCATGTTTCTTTTACCGAAGGGCTTACCGTTCTTACCGGAGAGACCGGGGCGGGGAAATCCATTATCCTGCAGGCCATTCATCTGCTGGGAGGCGGAAAGGCCGCCGCCACCTGGATCAGAAGCGGGGCGGAGACAGCAACGGTTGAAGCGCTTTTCGAGCTCAATCCCCGGCATGGGATCATCCAGGAAAAACTGGCGGAGATGGGATTTGAACCCGAGCCCGAGCTGGTGGTCAAACGGATTGTTTCCCTGAAGGGCGCCAGCCGGTATTTCATGAACGGCAGCCTGGCCACGGCCAAGGCAGTGGGCGAGATCATGGAAAATCTTCTCAGTGTTGCCAGTCAGCATGATCACCAGCAACTGTTGCAGCCCCGCAGCCATCTTGATTGTATTGACGCGGTTGGCGGCCTCTGGCCCCAGCGCCTCGGCGTTTCCCAGCGCTATGATAAGTGGGTGGAAGCACGGGGGGTATATCAGGCCCTTGCGGCCAAGGAGAGGGACAAGGAGCAGCGCCGGGACTTTCTCGCCTTCCAGGTCAAGGAGATTGAGGAGGCTGCGGTCAGCTCGGGCGAAGATGCGGCCCTGGTGCTTGAGCGTGACCGGTTGCGAGCCTCCGATGACTTGATCGGACTTGGGAAAAAAAGTTGGCATCTTTTGGCTGAGGCGGTCAACACGCCGCTTTCCGTGGTGCGTAAAAATTTGGCGCAGATGGCCGCCTTTGATCCAAGCCTTGCCGGACTGGCAGAAGATGTGGCTGGGAATTGTTTCCAACTGGAAGACCATGTCCAGGCAATCCGCAATTATGTGGAGACCCTTGCCAGCGACCCGGCGCGTCTCGATGCGGTGACGGCGCGTCTTGACCTGTTGCAGCGGCTGAAAAGAAAATATGGCGGCGAACTTGATGCGGTCATTGCGTGTGGCCGGGAGGCCAAGCAGGATCTGGCGGAACTTGAGGCGTTGGATGAACGGCTGGCTTGCCTGGAAAAAGAAGTGCGGCACAATGAAACCGCCCTTGCCGAGGCGGCGGACTTGCTTTCCAAGGGGCGTCAGGCAGCGGCGCAGGAGCTGGCCGGAAAGATTCGCGCTGCCCTGGCCGCGCTCTGTTTTGAGCAGGCTGTTTTCGATATCGTCTTTAAGGGGCCGGATCGCGAGCTTGGGAGCATTTCCAGGCTTGGCTGGGATCGTCCCGAGTTCATGTTTTCCGCCAACCAGGGTGAAGAGCCGAAGCCCCTGGCCAAGGTTGCCTCGGGCGGGGAGCTGTCGCGGTTGATGCTGGCATTGAAAACGCTCCTGGCCCAGAAAGATCAGGTCGATACGGTTATTTTCGACGAGATAGATGCCGGAATCAGCGGCAAGGCGGCAGAGGCCGTGGCCAGGAAGATCCGGGAACTCTCCGGGCATCACCAGGTTTTTTGCATAACCCATCTCCCGCAGATTGCTTCCCTGGCCGACGAGCATTTCCTGGTGCAAAAATCCGTGGTCGAGGCACGCACAAAAACTACGATCATCCCCCTTTCGCCGGAAAAAAGGGAACAGGAACTTGCCCGGATGCTGGATGGCGATTCCGTCAGCGAGCAGACCTTGGCCTATGTGCGCACGCTCATGGAGCGGAAGGGTGGATTATGACCCGGGCCCTGGCTCTTTTTTCCGGCGGGCTGGACAGTATCCTCGCCTGCCGGGTAGTGGCGGCGCAAGGGATCGCGGTGCAGGCGGTCAAGTTCGTTACGCCGTTTTTCGGCTACGAACTCCTGGCCAAGGAGGAGCACTATGCCCGAATGGTCCGGGAAAGCTACGGCATTGAGGTCGTCCTCCGCGACGTGAGCGAAACCTATTTTGCCATGCTCCGCACCCCCCCCCATGGCTACGGGAAGAATTTCAACCCCTGCATCGATTGCAAGATTCTTCTGCTCAGGGAGGCAAAAAAAATGATGGAGGAATTTGCCGCCTCGTTTCTCATTACCGGCGAGGTTATCGGCCAGCGTCCCATGTCCCAGCGCCGCGACACCCTGCGGGTGATTGAGCGGGACAGCGGCTGCGAAGGGATTCTCCTGCGGCCGCTGTGCGCCAAAACCCAAGAGCCGACCCGGGCGGAGCGCGATGGGTTGGTGGATCGGGAGCTTCTTCTGGATTTCAACGGCAGAGGGCGCCAGCCGCAGATACAACTGGCCGCGCAATTTGGCATCACGGATTATCCCCGTCCCGCCGGTGGCTGTGTCCTCACCGAAGCGGACCAAGCAAAACGAATTGCCTGGTATTATGCCCGCTATCCCGAGATCAGGCTCAATGACATCCGCCTGCTCCTCTTTGGCCGTCATTTTCAGTTGCCCCAGGGCGGGTGGTTCGTTCTTGGCCGCGATGAAGCCGAGAATGCGCGGCTTGAGGCATTGCATGCGCCGGGCGACTATCTGGTGCACATGCCGGAGCGTTCCGGCCCAATGGGGGTTTTGCACGGCACGGTTCACCCGGACGATTTTGCCGCGGCAGCCGGACTGGTGGTGCGCTTCGGGAAAAAAATGGCCGCCGCATCAGCCGCGGCAACGGTGCTGTTTGCTTCGAAGGGAGAAGAGCGATTTCTGGTTGCGGAGCCGCTTGCCGATGCACTTTTTCAGGAATGGTCGCTGTAGGCGGGAGAGGTTCAGGTCAGGCCGTATTTATGCATTTTGCTGAGCAGGGTTTTGCGGGTGATGTTCAGGCGGCGTGATGCTTCACTTTTGTTGCCCCCTGTTTCCGCCAGGATGTTTGTGATGACGATCCGTTCCGCCTCTTCAAGCGAGCCGGGGGGCGTGGCGGCGGAGGCGAATGACGGCGTCTCGGTTTTCATGGCGAAACGCTGCACCGGGATGGGCAGGGATTCTTCATCCAGGTAGTCGCCGCGCATGAGGATAATGCCCCGCTCAATGGCGTTTTCAAGCTCCCGCACATTGCCGGGCCAGGGATAGTTGAGAAGCAACGCCATGCAGCGTGGCGTAATGCCAGAAATTTGGCGGTTGTTTTTCTTGGCAAATTTTTCCACGAAGTATTCGGCCAAGGGGGGGATGTCCTCGCGCCGCTCCTTGAGCGGGGGAACATGCAGGGGAACCACGTTGAGCCGGTAGTACAAATCCTCCCGGAAGGCGCCCTGCGCCACCTCTTCCTCCAGGTTCCGGTTGCTGGCCGCCAGGACGCGCACATCAACGGCAATGGTTTCCTGTCCTCCAACCCGTTGGATCTCATGTTCCTGCAAGACGCGCAGCAGTTTTGCCTGCATGCCCGGGGAGGTTTCGCCTATCTCGTCAAGGAAGAGGGTGCCGCCGTTGGCCTGGACGAATTTACCCTCCCGACGACGGTCGGCGCCGGTAAAGGCGCCTTTTTCATGCCCGAATAGTTCTGATTCCAGAAGATTTTCCACAAGAGCCGCGCAGTTGACCTTGATAAAAGGGCCGTTTTTACGCGAGCTGTTGTGGTGCAGGGCCGCGGCGATCAATTCTTTGCCCGTGCCCGATTCCCCTGAAATAAGAACGGTTGCCTCGCTTGGCGCCACATAGGACACCATTTCCATCAGCTCGCGCATCGGTCCTGAGTTGCCGATGATTGTCCCGGTGTCCAGGGAAAATGTTTTATTGTGGTGGGAAGAATCCTTGTTCTCCTGGATTTGTCGATGATCCAGGGCTCGGGCCATGGTGAGTTTGAGCCGGTCAAAGTCAAGGGGCTTGGTCAGGTAGTCGTGGGCGCCGATCTTGATGGCCTCCACCGCGGCATCCACCGAGGAGTATGCCGTCATGATGATCACGGGAATGGCGGGGTTGTATGCATGAATGCGCCGCAGGGCTTCCATGCCGTCCAGTTTGGTCATGCGGACATCCATGAGAACGGCATCAAAGGGCGTGTTGTGGACAGCCTCGATGGCGGTTGTTCCGTCATCCGCCTCTTCTGTTTGCCAGCCCCATTGCTTCAGCATGGTTTTCAGCATGATGCGATGGGTTTTGTCGTCATCGACGACGAGAATGGAGGTCGGGCGGTTTTTTTTCATTGCTGCCGAGCAGGCCTGATGGATAATTTTTAGGTTTTTAGCCGAAGGGGAGACGGGAAGGGCTTGACACTTTTGGGTAAAGTTGATAGATGCAGAGCATTGTTTAAAATACGCAAAATATCGTTATCCTGCAAGGTATAACGCCAACGTAGCTCAGTTGGTAGAGCAACTGATTCGTAATCAGTAGGTCAGGAGTTCGATTCTCCTCGTTGGCTCCAGTAAAATCAATGGGTTGCGGAGTTATCCGCAACCCATTTTTTTGGGTTCGGTTAAGCAAAGCACAAAAAAAAGCCCCGCCGAAGCGGGGCTTTAAAATATCATTCAACAGGTTTTAGAGTTGAACGACATTGGCTGCGGAGGGACCCTTGGGGCCGTCGACAACGTCGAAGGTTACCCGGGCGCCTTCCTGCAAGGATTTGAATCCCTGCGCCTGAATTGCGGAGTGATGTACGAATACATCCTTGCCGCCATCCTGCTCGATAAAACCAAAACCCTTCGAATCATTAAACCATTTCACTGTGCCTTCTGCCATCGTGTACTACTCCTTTGTACTTGGTTCCACATGGGAACCACTTTGTTATAAGCCGAAATATCGTTTGATATCCCGACTGGAGGTTTGGTTGCCCAAACCGGGGGTTTTACTGTTGAACAACATTTGCTGCAGAAGGACCCTTGGGGCCGTCGACAACGTCGAAGGTTACCCGGGCGCCTTCCTGCAAGGATTTGAATCCCTGCGCCTGAATTGCGGAGTGATGTACGAATACATCCTTGCCGCCATCCTGCTCGATAAAACCAAAACCCTTCGAATCATTAAACCATTTCACTGTGCCTTCTGCCATCGTGTACTACTCCTTTGTACTCGGTTCCAAAGAGGAACCACTTTGTTGTAAAGCCGGGATACCGTTTGATATCCCGGCTGAAGGTTTGGTTTCCCAAACCGGTTTAGTGCCGTTGCGCGGGAACCGGGAGGCCAAAATCAAAGGATGAGGCCCTGGTGCGCTTGTTTCTGCCCGATCCTGCCGGGGTATGTTTTTTTCGTGTCGGCATTTCACGCCGATACTTGATTGGTTCGTCGCGATCCTGGGCATCAGCGACAAAGCCGGCGATGGTCCTGAGAGTCATTTTTTTGCCAAGGGTGCGTTCGATGGCCTGGATCATCTTGCCGTCTTCGCCTGCCGCCAGGGTAAAGGCTTCGCCCGTCCGGGTGGCCCGTCCGGTGCGGCCCGTGCGATGCGTGTATGCCTCGACCGTATCCGGGACATCAAAATTGATAACATGGGAAATTCCGGAGACATCAATACCGCGGGCGGCGATATCCGTTGCGACCAAAACCTTGAAGGTTCCGTTTTTAAAGCCGTCCAGAGCCTGCTGGCGTTTTTGCTGGGACAGGTTGCCCTGCAGGGATGTTGCGCTGTAGCCGGATTTTTCCAGGGCCAGGGCAAGGCTCTTCGCCTTGTGTTTGGTTTTGGTGAAGATCAGGGTGGTTGCCATCTCTTCTTGGGACATGATGCTTTTCAGCAAGGATGTTTTGTTCTCTTTCGCGACCCGGAAGAGTACATGGGAGATAGTTGTCACGGCCTGAGTGTGATTGATCTGGACCGTTGCCGGGTTATTCAGGATATCTTCGGCCAGGTGGCGGATTTCGGCTGGCATGGTGGCGGAAAAAACAAGGTTCTGGCGCTGGGTCGGCAGATGCTTGATGATTCGGCGGATATCCGGCAGAAAACCCTTGTCAAACATGTGATCGGCTTCATCGAGAACCAGCACCTCAACTTCCCGGAGGTTGATGGCTTTGTCGTTTAAATGATCAAGCAACCGTCCGGGGCAGGCAACGATGATTTCCGCGCCTTCCCTGATTTTTTTGATCTGGCCGGGCTTGCCGACCCCGCCATAGATAACAACGCTGCGCAGCCTGGTTTGTCCGGCCATGGTGCCGATATTCTCATGGATCTGTTCGGCAAGCTCCCTGGTGGGAGCCACGATGAGCGCCCGTACTTTTTTGCGGGGGCCGTCCTGAAGGCGCTGCAGAAGCGGGAGCACAAAGGCTGCGGTTTTGCCGGTGCCTGTCTGGGCAAGGCCAAGAATATCGCGGCCGGCGAGAATGGGAGGCATGGCCTCGCGCTGGATGGGGGTTGGGGTCGTATACCCGCACGCCTTTATGCCGGCGAGTATTTGGGGGTGAAACTGAAACTCATCAAAACTCATTAGAACTCCTTTGTTCGGGGGGCAATGCGGGAAAATGGGGTGTAAGAAGGCCGCATCGCGTAAGCGGTGTCTCTTGCGAAAGCACCAGGGTAGTGTTTGTTGTTTTGCAATACATGCCGGAAGGTGTCAGGATGGCGATCGAGTGTGACAAGGGGTGAAATCGACAATGGTTCCGTCCGGGAGGTTCCGTTCTATTTTTCTGTTGTTAACGAAGTATGTGGTCGGCAGAAACTTTGCGGGAGACTGACGAAGCAGGGGGGAAATAACACGGCTGGATGGATATCATAAAGAGGTATTACTTCTATTTAAATTCATATTCGTTATGTTAATATACTCTCTCTGTTTTCTTTGTGCAAGAGAATAAATGCGCGGCATGGAAGAAAACAGAGGGGCAATGCAGGGTGATTCTCAGGTGGGAAGCTGATTCCGGCCAGGAGAGGGAATAAAGGTGTGGGGATGGTCGGCAACTTTGGGTATATTACCCAATAGTTCTATTTTTAGAACCGGCAGATCGCTCAAGGCAAGGGGCAAAATGCAAAAAAAAAATAAAAGGGGGATGGGCAGATGAAAATGCTGATTTTTTTTGTCCGACTGGCCTGCTGCGCGGGATTTTTAACAAGCATGGGCTGCACCGCCGCCGTTGTGGGCGGAGGAGCGGCGGGCGGATACGCCGTCGGTTCGGATGAGCGTTCTGCCGGGACGATGGTTGACGATGCCGCGATTACCGCCAAGGTTAAAAGCGAACTCATCGGTGATAAAAACGTCAAGGCCCGGAATATTGATGTGGATACCGTCGCCGGGGTGGTGGTCCTTTCCGGGTATGTTGACTCGTCCCGGGAGGCGAGCAGGGCTGGTCTTGTCGCCAAGTCGGTGCCTGGGGTCGCACGGGTGAAAAATGAACTCCGGGTGGGCTCTCGCACCATGGGGCAGGGGGTTGATGATACGGTTCTCGGCGCCAAGATCAAGGCGAGGCTCTTGGAGGAGCCCGGAGTCAGATCGTTCAATATCGACGTGGATGTCTATTCTGGCTCAGCCAGTGTTACCGGCACTGTTCCAAGCCAGGAGCAGAAAAATAAGGTGCTCAATCTGATCCGTTCCGTAGAGGGGGTCAAGGGAGTGGTTGACAACCTGCAGATCCACTAATTCCTGGGAGTGTATTCCGTCCTGGCACGGTGCTGTTCCCACGGAATGCCGCTTTTTTGTCTTCAACAACTGGTTGTATTCAATGGTTATGTCGTGTGATCATCTCTGTGTTGTTCTGGTCGAACCCAAAGGGGCCGGGAATATCGGTTCCGTGGCGCGGGTTATGAAGAACTTCGGCTTTGGCGAGCTGCGTCTGGTGCAGCCGCGGGCAAGCCATCTTGGTGCGGAAGCCCGCAATATGGCAGTGTCCGCCATTGATATCCTTGAGCGGGCCAGGGTGTATGAGAATGTGGCGCTTGCTCTGTCCGACAGGAATCTTGCCTTGGGCACGACCCGGCGCTTCGGTAAATACAGGGAGGAATTGCTCTCTCCGGCAGAGGCGGCTGCAACCGTTGCGGCTTTGGCCAAAACCGCCAGGGCGGCAATTGTTTTCGGCCCGGAGGATACGGGGCTCAAGACCGAGGATCTGGATCTCTGCCAATACTGCGTGACCATCCCCACCCATGCCGATCTGCCCTCCATGAACCTGGCCCAGGCCGTGGCGGTTTGCCTGTATGAGGCTTCTTTGAAGTTTTCTTCTCCTGCCGAGGACAAGGCGCGGGGGAAGCGCCCGGCCTTGGGGAAAAACCTGGAAGCCATGTTTGTGCAGATGCGCCAGGTGCTTCTTGAGGTGGGGTTTCTCAATCCCCAGAATCCGGAACACATGGTCCGCGCTTTCCGGCGGATGTTTGCCCGCCAGGGTTTGACCGAACATGAGGTGCAGATTCTTCGCGGCCTGTGGGATAAGATTGCCTGGCTGCATCGGGGGAAAGACGCCTCCTGAGGGGGAAGCGAAGGGTTGGCTTGGCTGTCGCAATCAGTTCGGCGCCATGGGGGTGATTTTGGTGGGGCAATAAAAAAAGGGTTTCGCAATTATGCGAAACCCTTATCTTTTTTCAGCGATGCACCTTGAATATGCGTTGTATTATGGTGTTTTATCGTTATTGGTGAAGTTGTAAATTTTTATGTTGCCCCCAAAGTTGCCCCCACAAGATAATTGGTACTCCGCCCGAAGATAGGTTTGTTTAGTAACACGAAAAATACAATTCGTGTTACTGATTTTGATTGCTCCCCCGCCAAAACGTTGTTATAGTTACATCATAACACTCAAGTGGAGGAGTAATATCATGAATGCAATACATAAAATCTATCACACTTACGACATCGAACTGCGCTTATTGCCTCGTCTTCAGCAGGCATTTGAAAAGTACGATGTTCCCGCCGAGTTCCATGATGCTATCATCGCTGAAAGCTCGAAGAATTTTGAAGTTTATTCTGATGATTCTATCGTGCCCACAAAAGGCCACGGCAGCGTTGACGGTTTCATAAAGGCTTTCCTTGATGCAAACATGACTGATGAGATCAAGGTCAGGCTTGAAAAAGCCAAGGTGCTGGCCCGGTTGGTTGAATACGCCACGGTTGGGGATATGAAACGATACAGGGCGTGCCGCGCAGAGTATTCAGCCCTGTAAAACAGCCGCATTGCGATGGCCTTCCAGTAAGGCTATTTGCAGCCACTTTAAACGGTGTTCAACATGAGTAATACCCAAGCCCCACTTTGCGCCTGCGGATGCGGTAAGGAGACCTCGAAGGCTCGCTCTGGTCTGTATAATAAATTCAAGCAGGGCCACAATGCCAAGTCTCCTGGCAATACAGGCGGTCAATGGCGCACAGGTCAAAGTGGCAACCCGGCAGGTAGGCAGAAAGGCAGCCGCAACAATGTTACGGTAGCCAGTGAGAACCTTCTTGAAGGGGAAGCTGAGGCCTTAACCCGCAAACTCATTGATCTTGCGCTTGAAGGCAACGTGGCTTGCCTGCGCCATGCCATTGACCGCATCCATCCGGTCAAGCGTTCGGCACCCATACGGCTTGAAGGAATGCCGGAGGTGTCTGGCATTGAATCCGCCGCTATGGCTTCTGGTTACTTGCTTCAACAGGTTCGGGATGGCATCGTCAGCCCCATTGACGCTGAGGTTGTGTCCCGGCTGATTGACAAGTACATCAGTGCAACCAAGTGGACTGACATCGAGAAGGAACTTCATGAGCTACAGGCCCGGCTTGAGGGCAAGGGTGCTGAAGATCGTTGACCCCTTCTTCTGAAAGGGGTGGGGTGGATGCCGTTCATGGCATTGGCACGGTATGGAATATTCTGGTCGAAAACTTTTCTGAGTTGCAGCGCTTAGTGGGGGCAGGTAATGGCCGGGTTTGAGTCAGTGCAGAGCAAAATCAAGAAAATTGGTGAAAAGGCGCAAGCCGTTCAGCAGGGCAGGCGTGTTTCCGTGGTCTACATGGATGCTGATAGGGTCATCGACTGGCCGGAGAATCCGGCCAAGGGGGTGTTGGTGGTGCCCCGGCCTATGACGGAGGATGAGTGGCAGGCGAGGTATGGGAAGTAGAGCGCCTTATGCCCAGCACCAGAAGGTGTCCGCCAGTCGACTGAAAAATCGGCTGGCGGCAGAACAACTGGAAAAATAGAACTGCGCGATAATAACCGACGTTTTCGTGGTGGGTTGGCCAAATGCTGGGGGCTTGGGTGTTTATTGCATCCTTTCTTCGAGATGCTCAGAGACAACTTCCAGCAACCGCTCAAGTTCTTTCCTTCTTGGCGTCACAAGGGTCTCGGAACCTTCTCCCAAAAGAAACCATTTGTCATGAGCCTGTGATGCCTCAACAATATTTATATCCATTTCTTTCCTGAGAGCTACTTGTGTTGAAAGGCAATGAGGATTACCCTTAGTCATTAGGTTTTCCCTTCCTTGCCAGTCAAAAAATTCTCCCTGCGAGATTCGAATCTTGGAATTTATTGTTACAAGAGGCATTATGCATGTTTTTGTAGGCAGTTTGAGGATAAGCTCTTGTTTCGGTATTGTTGAAACATTAGCTTTCTCTGTGAATTCTGGGTCTTTCATTAGATATCCAATGCATAGATCAGAAAGCTCTGAAGGTGAAGCAACGTTTACCTCGCCTTCTTTCCAAACAGGATAATAACCAAACCTGACTCGCACTTCAGAAAACAACCTGAGATTAGGGTACGGGGTAATGAGGTCAAACATCAAGTGGGCCAACCAATCCTGCATGAGGGCACCCACAAAATTTCTAGCAGCATTTTGGTTGACGTTATATTTTTCCTTATTTAGGCCGAACCAATTATAGCCCTCGACAAAGTCCTCAAAAGCCCTCCCTGCATTGCCACCGTTGTGGGCATCATATTTTCTTTTTACTTCAGTAAAATAAGTATATATATCAATTTGTGATGGATTTTTTCTAAACTGCTCTAGATAGTAATCTAATTGTTTCATTCTTTTCCTGTAGGATGTTCAGTCTGTGAATCTCAAGAGATTCAATAATTCTTTGTCCTACTGCCCTCGCCATAAGTGGCGGTACAGCATTGCCTACTTGCGTATATTGAGGTAACTCCATGGTTCGCTTTTTGTTTCCAGCACCACCACCGCCTGTAGTCCTTGGCCCCTCGAAAAAGAATGTGTCATCAAACGATTGTAACCTGGCCATTTCTCGAACGGTAATACTTCTTGGAACCTGATAGTGGATAAAATCATCAGGCAATGTTGTCATTGTATTTGATGGAAAAGCATCATTTAGCTTTACACACCATTTCTTTTTTGTGGAGACTAGTTTCCATAGATTTTCTGGTATAGACTCAAAACCTTTGCCTTTCTGAATAAGGGCAAATCTGGCAATGACCGGCAATGTATGCTTGGCTGCTTCATGATTTCGTAATACCGCATGTTCTAAAGAGATTCCATGTTTTTTTAACAGGCGACCATTGCGTGATTGTTTTTGGTAGCTTGTGACCGCTGGAAAATTTTTATTATATTCGTAAGCAATTTCACCAGGTTGTAGAAACTCCAAGTCTCCAATTGCTTCTTTCACTGTGACACGGTTTTGCTCGGTAACAGTAGGGGGTATATGTGAAATTTCTGGATATCCCTTCTTTGATCCGATAAACAGGACTCTTTCTCTAAGCTGAGGAACTCCATAATCAACAGAGTTTACAAAAATTGGACCGTTTATTTTGTACTCTCCCGCGAACAACGTCTCGACTTCTTCGTGGATTAAGCCAGGAATGCGGCCATCATACATTGTTACCAATCCTGGAACATTTTCCATTACGAAATATGAAGGGGAGACCGCTTTTATGGCATTAAGGTAGTGCCTGAAGAGATCATTTCTAGGGTCATTCTCATTTCTTTTTCCCCAGACCGAGAATCCTTGGCATGGTGGCCCACCGCAAACAACATCGACACTCTCTCTTGAGCAGATATTTTTTGCAGTTCGTTTAAGCTGTTTGGCAAAACCGATATTGCGAATATCTGTTTTAATAAAAGAGTATGTTAAGCCTAGTTGCTTCTCGAATCTTCCTAAATGCGTCAATTCGGCGTTTTTATGGATATCAGATGCGGCGACAAGCTGAAAATCAGCCTCCTTTGTTCCTGCAAGTAGAAAACCCTCTGTGAACCCCCCTGCACCTGAAAATAAATCGATGAATGTGTATTTCATGTATAATCCCTTGCGGTTGTATGGGTCAGGCATAGTTATCAAACCTTAAATTCTACATATTAAGGAATATATGCCACAAAAGCAGAATGTTTGCTGCAAAAGGTTGTCGACGGCAACACAGTTCATGGTTTTTTCTCCCGCCAACACCTTTTATTGCCGCCCCGGTCATACTGGATAAATTGTCATTATAGGCAGAGGCTCGTTACCCCACCGATTAACCCGCTGACACAAGCGGAACAGATTTAAAGAAATCACAGTTTTTTGTTGTTGTTCATGCCGCAACCCTATAGGGCACTGACACAGTGTTTACTATATAGGGGGTATGTGTCAGTGTGTCAGTTGCATAATTTGCTGTTTTTGTTGCAAATTTACTGACAAACTTCCGGTTGAGTCAACAAGCAACTGTGTCAGTAAGTAATGGCGTATTTTCAACACTATAAACTGACACAACTTCCATTGTGTCATCTCGGGTCAATAAAAACTGGGTCAGTAAAAAATCTTTTAAAAAGCCCTCAACGAGCCAAAGGATACGAAGTATCCTATTGGCTCGGAGGGCTATCAGCACGAGCGGAGCGAGTGCTGCATTCAGACTTACCTGCAAGGAATCACCCCTTTTCCTCCTGGGATATCTGCTTCGTTTTTCGCAGAAGTGTTGGCGCAGGCCGTTTCGTAGTGAGAAGAGGAGACTTGCCTTCCTTAATCTCGTATAGCCGGTCACTTTCTATCAGGGCTGCAACAGCCTCAGCAATAGCTGCTTTTTTGTCTCCCCTGATATTGGGGAAGGTGTCAAGCATCGCCGCCACTGCGGCATCATCCTTCCCACGGGTCTGAAGCAAGGCCCGTTTATTGACCGTTCCATGCTCCTTGAGAGTGTCCAGCAGCCACTCTTGCACCAGCTCTGCCGTATTATGCTCTGGGGCAATAGGGCGGGGTAGGCCGGTCTCTGGGTCTTTGTAAAAGTAGGCCGTGTTCTGCCCGCCGTAGTTGTCGTTGCAGGTCATGATGAAAGCTCGGTCATGGGCCTCTTGGGGGGTAAAGTCGAAGTTGCTTCCGGTTTTACTGTCCATTTTGACTAGGTTGATGGTGAGCCTGATATTGCTTTCCCATGCCCCGCCACCTCGTGAACTCAGAGGGTTGGACTTGGTTGGGTGGTGCGCCATCAGAAAAACACCACCATACTGGACTATCAGTTTTTCCAATATCCTGACCAGTTCGGCCTGCCCGCTGTTGCTGTTCTCATCCCCGCATGACAATCGGCTTTTGGTGTCACCGATGATCAGGTCGGGCTTGAAATCGTTTATCATGCTTTCGAGAAGCTTGATTTCCCGGTTATCGGGGTATCCCTGATTGATGGGGCCGAATTTTCCTATGGCTGGGATGATCTCCAGATTCTGCTTGATCAGGGCCATTTCTTCCGGGCTGAATTTCAGTTCTTCCATGACCTTCTTGCAGCGGTAATCAATAACCTCCTTAGGATCTTCCACATTGAGATAAATCACCCTTCTCTCCTTTGGGATGTTGAATGGGCCGAATGAGCGTCCACAGGCGATACAATAGCAGACAACCGTTAGCAGGTAGCTCTTCCCTGTCTGCTGTTCCCCAACGAGCTGGCCCACATATTCATTACGGCGCAACCAGTTTTCGATGATCCAATCTGGTTTTATGGGTTCGCTATGGGCAACCGCCGCATGATCAATCCGTGGCAATAACGTCCAGTCAACATCGGGGGCCGTCGTTGGTTTTGCGGCGGAACCCTTGACTCTTGCAAAAGCCTCCTTTGCGGTGCGGTCAACGTAATCATCACGGTTGTACTTCTCTTGATTGCTGCCTTTGGCAATGAGTGCCTGCTTGATTTCCTCAACGGTTTTTCCCGCCTTGGCCTCTTTGCAACACAGCGCAAAGTCAAGGCCGCTGGGGGTATTGTCACCGTACCCGGAGGGAGAATTGTTGGTGGTTTGGGACCTTTCCTTGCTAAGGGTGGGTGTTGCCGCCTTCGCAATGTATTCCTGGTGTATTTCCTTGATTGTAGAAGGGCAACGTCTGATTTCCGTCCGGTCACCTGGAACACACCCCGTAATGGTAAGAAACCTTGCCCCGGTATAAATTTCTACGCAGCCATTTCTGTTGCCTTGGAACTCTACAGGTTTCCTGCCTCGATTGATTATGATTCTAAAACCGGTACCTGATGGGCTGTACTCGGTATAGCTGGCAAGCCTATCAATTATATCGTATGCAATAGCGCCATTCAGTGAATCGTCATCCATGCAGTCGTCAAGGTCAACACCAACAAAGGGGTCATCTTCAGTGAGTAGTATGCCAATGCCTGCATATTTCATGTTTGCTTGGTATGCGGAAAAGGCTGTCTCAAAATCCACCCACCCTTCTGTGCTATTGGTCTTGAGGGGCGCACCCGTAGTGGGATTGATCGGAATCTTTTTGCGTTTTTTGTTTGGATTGTCGGAGGGCTTAAATACCCAGACACCCCACAAATGGTGCTGCTTCAGCTCGTCAGGGATATTTTCTGGCTGAACTTTCAATGGGTCGAACTTGTGTTTTTCTTTGGTATTGCTACCGTTTACACCTGCGGTTATATTGGCTATACTAGCAGTAGCTTGTTGCATCTTAAATTCTCCTTTGAGGGGATTGGATACCCAAGGAAGGTTGCCGCCTTCCTTGGGTATTGTTTTTTTGAATAGGTTTGAGTCTTGTCAACGCTTTGAGGGGTCATGGGTTTGCTCACGCTCCCTCCCTTGCCACCTCCGCCGCACCTGTCAGGCGCTCTGCAATCCAAGCGTCAATCGTTGCCTCAGACCACGCAACCGATCTCGATTTTTCGCCATCACCAAGACGAACAGACGCAGGAAAGGTGCCTTCTTTAATCCGGGCGTATATACTCGACCGGGGAAGCCCGACACGGGCCATGACCTCCCGTAGCCGGATTAGACGAGTTGGCTTGTTGCTGAGGGCAAGGGCTGTTGCGTACTTCTTGGTCGTGTGCGTGAAGGGTGTTACTTGGTGTAGTGTGTCCATAGATATCCTCCTTTGGGCTGTGTTGGACTACATGCCAGGAGGATAGGACCAAAAGAAAATTCGCGAACCGCAACTGCGGTGAGAAGTACCGCAGTTGCGGTGGTGAGGGGTTATTGCAAGGAGTTAAGGTTTATGATTCTTCATTAATTGCTCTTTTGGCCGCCGCAAAGCGGTCCTCAAGGGTGCGCTTGGATGTGCCGTGATAATCGCCCATACATTCGTGAAAAGCGTCTATGATTTTAGCTTGGCTCTTGAATTTTGCAGGACCATGCTCTTTGCTCTCGCGCAAAAGGAGTTCTAGCAACCCGCCGATAATAATAAGGTCTGTTTTTTGTCGGGCAGGTTCATTCACGGGAGGTGCTGTATTCTTATCACCAGACTGCGATGTCGGTGCTTCCTTTTCCATGCGGGCTACTTCTTTTTGGGAAATAAGAAGATTACTACGGGAAACACGAGAAGCAGCATGGCTATCTTTCTCATCATCGAGGAATTTTATATACACCGGATCTATATCGGATGAACCCTTATCTTTTAGCAACCCAATCTTTGCTGATTTGCCGCCCTGTGCTAGTAAGCTGATCGCCAAGGCGTCTCCATCTGCAGAGATATACAGCCCTGCTGGTCTATATTCTATTGCGCTTGGAGGATGATCTCCTGGGTCCCGGTCAGATTCCCATACTTTGGCATCTCCAGCTTTATGCCAGACAGAAAGCTCAAACGCTCCAGCCGCCGCCATGTGCAACAAGTTATCCTCGGTCTTGCCCAATTTCTCAGCCAACTCGGACAATCTGAAGAACGATTGTTCTGATGTCATTAGCAATCTCCCGTATTTCATCGTAGGGTCGGGATATTCCGCTTCATTAGGGCATTGTTCGCCCAACTACGATGTCGCAATTCATCCCGCCGACCGGATCGGCACCACCTTGTTTTCCTTACCCTCCGCCAGCATATCCAGATAGTCGGCCCACGCTTGCATCATTTTTCGGCGTTCTGGCATATACTCGGCGTGATTGTAAACTGCCCGGATTTTATTTTTGTCGGAATGGGCTAGTTGTTTTTCAATCAGGTGAGAGGGAAACCCCATTTCGTGCAACAGCGTTGACGCCATGTGCCGGAAGCCGTGAGGGGTAATGTCCTCCTTGGTGAAGCCCATCGCATGAAGTGCGGTACGCACGGTATTTTCACTTATCGGTTTTTCTTTGTGGCGTGTTCCCGGAAAAACAAAATGCCCCCCGCCAGTAAGTTGGTGCAGTTCCCGCAGGATAGCCACGGCCTGTCGGGGTAGTGGAACAATAAGGCCAATTTCGCCACGCCTGGCGTCTTTATCTATCTGTCGTCTTTTTAATTGTTCGATTGGTATGCGCCACTCTGCCCGGTCAAGGTCTACGTCTTGCCATTCCATGCCGCGCATGGTGCCGGGGCGCACAAAAAATATCGGGGAGAGCATCAGGGCGCAACGGACAGGGAAGGTGCCGGGGTAAGTGGGCAATGCTTTTAACAGGCGCGATACCTCGCCCTGTTCAGTGGGGGCCGCCATATGCTTTACCCTTTTTGGTGAAAGCAACACGGTCAGGCCGTCAGCCGGGTTCATTGTCGCCCGGCCATGGGCGATGGCATTAAAAAAAATCTGCCTGCATGTGCTGTACGCTTTTCTTGCAGTGACTGATGAACGGGTGTCAATCCGTTTTAGTAGGGCCAGCATATCAGGCGGGGTAATTTCGCCAATGAGACGGGAACCAATGTAAGGGAAAACGTCTCTTTCAAGAATGGAGATTGTTTTTTCAGTGTGAGAAGGGGACCAGCCGGGACTTTTTAGGTTAATCCACTCACGGGCAACCGCCTCAAAACTCCCAGCCCCGGATGCCGTGACCTTAGAAGATTTTTTTTCTTCGCCAGGGTCAATACCTTGGGTCAGCAATTTACGGGCTGCATCTTTTTTTTCTCTGGCATCTTTTAGCGAAACATCTGGGTAGACGCCAAGTGAAAAACGCTTTTCCTTGCCCCCAAAACGATATTTGAAACGCCACCACTTGCCCCCGGCAGGGGCAACTTCCAGGTAGAGGCCACCCCCATCGAAGAGGCGTAAAGGCTTGGAATCAGGCTTTATGTTTCGGATAGCGGAATCAGTCAAGGGCATGGGGGCAACTCCTTTGTTGTGGTTCGCTGTTGCCCCCAATGTTGCCCCCTGTTGCCCCCGGCTGTCAATAGATTTCTTTGGATGGCAATGGACAACAAAAAACCCGCTTTCCTTTGTGGGAGGCGGGTTTCTGTTCTTATTCGAACATCTCTGGACTATCAAGTGGGGTGAGCGATGGGACTTGAACCCACGACCTCCGAGGCCACAACCCGGTGCTACCACCAGCTGAGCTACGCTCACCATATGGGGGGATACCCTCCCCGGAACCAACGCACCCTATATAATCAATCGGTTTCTGTTTCGCAAGGGCAAAGTCGGGGACGCGGGCTTATAGCTCTTTGCTGCAGTGCTTGCACATCTTGGCTTGGGACTTGACAATTTCCATGCAGTAGGGGCATTCCTTCCGGTGGTTGTTTTCCAGGAGCTGTTTAATGGACATGTTGGCCTGCATCTCGATATCGCCATGGACGAACTTGTGATTGCGGATCGGATCGATGCAGTCGAGGTTGTTCAGGTCCACCAGAAGTTCGCAGGCCCGTTTACGCGCCGCAAGATCCGCGCAGTTGTCAAGGACAAGGCAGAGCGCCGGGGCGAGATTGTTTTCCGCCACACAGTTGTCCAGGTCCGCAGTATGGGTTTTTTCCTTGCTGTGGCGCTGGTTTTGCTTCTGGATGGCCTCAATGTCAATTATTGATCCGGTAAAGGCGTCCGCGCCACCCACCATGATGGTCATCCCGGTGTCCTCTCCCGGAAGCAGCATGTAGCGGCACGACGCTTTGTGTCCGTAGCGTTCTTCGAATTGCTCCCAGCTTTTGGCAAAAATGGAGCAGTCGTTGTTGAGGCAGATGAACAGGATGTCCGATCCCCAGCCCAACCCATCACCGATGTGGAATGGCGGGGCCTCGCAGCAGGAAAGCCGTTCCTTGCAATAGGGACAGAAGTGTTCTTCGCTGGCAAGCTTGATGCATCGTTCAATATCCATGGTGATATCCTCCGTAGGCGCATGGCCTCTTGGTATCGGTGAGGGGGGAGCCGGTTTACTGGCGCACCGGCCTGTGCGCTATTCTCTTGCCGGCCCACAAGGATGGGGACGTGATTTTTTTAATGAGGAAACAAAAAACACGCGCCAAGGAGCTGCGGGAAAACAAGAGGGGGAACCTCGGTATTTCATTAAAAACTTCAGCGTAAAATAATGCAGAATGCGGTGGAGGTCAACCGCGCAAGTGATTTTTCCCGGCAAGCGCTTTGCGGCCGGAGGTTTCCGGCAATTCGTGCGCCGGGGATGAAATGCGCTTGAGTTTCTCCGGTTGAACAGGGTACACTTTCAATCAGGGTAAGGGGATATGGGGGAGATGTGTTTTTTGACCGGTTGTTGCGCAACCCTTGTGTTCCCGGTGGATTGCAGGAAAACTGATTGACTTTTATGGGCCTGGCAATTAAAGATGGTCTCGTGAAAAAATAAGGAATCAGGGCTGCTACGCTACCGTCCGATATCCCTGTGGACCAAATTACGAATGTGCAGCACGGATTTTTTGTCCGCTGCTTCTTTTTTTATAAGATTGAGCATTTGGGGTTACCGAAGACGATTATGGCAAAGAAAGAAATCTCTCGTTATGCGGAATCCGGCGTTGATATCGACAAGGGCAACGCCTTTGTCGATGCCATCAAGCCGATTGTCGCCTCTACCTTTCGTCCCGGCGTGCTTACCGGCATCGGCGGGTTCGGTGGCCTCTTCGCTCTGGGCGGCGGTAAATTTCAGGATCCGGTCCTGGTGTCGTCAACCGATGGGGTCGGCACCAAGCTGAAGATCGCCGAAATGTGCAACAAGCATGACACCATCGGCATCGACCTGGTGGCCATGTGCGTGAACGATATCATTGTCTGCGGCGCGCATCCCCTGTTCTTTTTGGATTATTTCGCCACCGGCGGGCTCGATCTCGGGGTTGCCACCGATGTGGTCAAGGGCATCGCCAAGGGGTGCGAGATTTCTAAATGCTCCTTGATCGGCGGAGAAACGGCCGAGATGCCCGGCCTCTACCAGGCTGGCGATTATGACATTGCCGGGTTCGTGGTCGGAATCTGCGAGCGGGACAGGCTGATTGACGGCTCCGAGATCAGCGTCGGCGACAAATTGATCGGCCTTGCCTCAAGCGGAGTGCACAGCAACGGTTTTTCCCTGGTGCGCAAGATCTGCTTCGAGGAAATGGGGCTCAGCGTCAATGACCGGATCGATGAATTCGGCTGCACCCTCGGCGAGGAATTGCTGCGGCCGACCAGAATCTACAGCGAGACCCTGCTGAACCTGGTGAAAAATTTCAAGGTGAAAGGGTTGGTGCATATAACCGGCGGCGGCATTATTGATAATATCCCGCGGGTCTTGCCCAATGGCTGCAAGGCGGTGATCAACAAGAAGGGCTGGCAGGTCCTTCCGGTTTTTGATTTTCTGCAGAAAAATGGAAATATCTCCGCCCATGAGATGTGCCGTACCTTCAACTGCGGAATCGGCATGGTGGTGGTGGTGGATGCAAAACAGGTGGATGACTGCATGCAGCAATTGATCGCCCTGGGAGAAACCCCCTATCTGATCGGGGAGATTGACGCCATGAAGAAAAAAGATACCATGGCTGTCGAGGTGGATTGCGGCTGATTGATTGACGTTATGCTGTTTTGGTCAAGGCTCACGGGTTTCCCCGTGGGCCTTTTTTGTGGATTCAGCTTCCGCTTCCGCAGTCTTTGGTTCCGCCCTTGATCTTGTAAATGGCATGCTGCAACGCGGGGAGCACCGCCTCCAGATTTTCCTTGGCCGCCTTTTTGCTGCCAGGCAGGTTGATGATCAGGCTCTGTTTTCTGATGCCGGCGATTCCCCGGGAGAGGATGGCATTGGGGGTTTTTTGCAGGCTGGCCAGACGCATGGCCTCACCGATGCCAGGGATTTCCCGGTCGAGAATCGTCCGGGTGGCCTCGGGGGTCAGGTCGCTGGGGGAAACGCCGGTGCCGCCGGTGCTCAGGATCAGGTCGATCTTCTTTTCATCCGCCCAAGCCAGGAGGGTTTCTTTGATGCTGGCGACATCGTCCGGCACCACGGCATAGGCCACCACGGAATATCCTTGTTCGGTGAGCATTTCCCGCAGTTGCGGGCCGCTGGTGTCTTCCCGTTCCCCGCGCGAACCCTTGTCGCTGATGGTCAGTATGCCGCCGGTGTATGATGTCATGCGCAGTCTCCTTCAGACAGATGCTGTCGGTCTGTACCTTAGTAAGAAAAATCCAATGAAGTCAAGCAACTAATTGGAATGTCTGTTGTCTTCTGCCCGGCAACCTGCTATTTTGGTCGGTGGAATGAGAGCCGCATCAATCCTTTCCTGTGTCGAGGGGAAGTGTTTGTTGTCAGGATATCCATATTTCTCCGGTTGTTTTTCATGGAAAAACCCGCACAGGATACAGGGAAAATTGCCAGGTCCGCCGGCACGGTCGGCGTGGCCGTGATGTGCAGCCGTATCCTGGGGTTGATCCGGGAACAGGCTTTTGCGGTGTTTTTCGGGGCGGGATTTGCCTTCGACGCGTTTGTGGTGGCCTTCCGTATTCCCAATCTGCTGCGGGATCTCTTTGGCGAAGGCGCCTTGAGCGCCGCCTTTGTCGCGGTTTTTTCCGATTATGAAACCAACAAGGGAGAAAAGGCGACTTGGGCCCTGGCTGGCAACGTTCTGGTTTTTATCGGGATTCTGCTCAGTTGCCTTACCCTGTTGGGGGTGATTTTCGCAGAGCGGATCGTCGGTTTCATGGTCGAGGCCGAGTTTGAGGCGATTCCGGGAAAGGTCGAGCTCACCACGCTCCTCTCGATGATCATGTTCCCCTTTCTCATCTGTATCTCCCTCTCCTCCGTGGTGATGGGGATTTTAAACACCCGGGGCCGTTTTTTCATTCCGGCCTTGGCCTCGGGCTTTTTCAACCTCGGTTCCATCGTCGGCGGCGTCGGTTTTGCCCTGCTCATGCCCCGGTTCGGGCAGCCGCCCATCGTGGGCATGGCCATCGGCACCCTGATCGGCGGCCTGCTCCAGCTTGGCTGCCAATTGCCTGCCCTGTTTAAGGCCGGGTTTGTCTTTATGCCCCGGCTTGACCTCCGCCATCCCGGCCTGCGCCGCATCCTGAAACTCATGGCCCCGGCGGTGATCGGCCTTGCGCCCTTGCAGATCAATGTGCTGATCAACACCTATTTCGCCTCTTCCCTGGCCCAGGGGAGCCTTTCCTGGCTCAGCTACGCCTTTCGCCTGTTCTGGCTGCCGGTGGGTCTTTTCGGGGTGGCCCTCTCCACCGCGACCCTGCCGGTGATTGCGCGGTATGCGGCGCTCAAGGATATGGACAAGCTCCGGGAAACCTATGCCTCCTCGCTGACCCTGGCCTTTTCCCTGACCGTTCCGGCCTCGGTGGGGCTGATGCTGCTGGGCGAGCCCATTACCCGGGTCATCTTCCAGCACGGCAGCTTTGACAGCCTGGCCACCACGCGAACCGCCGAGGCCTTGGCCTGTTATGCCGTGGGGTTGTTTGCCTACTCCTCGGTCAAGATCATGGTGCCGGTGTTTTATGCCCTGGATGAGACCCGCTATCCGGTGGCGGGCAGTTTTCTGACCATGGCGGTCAACGTGCTTCTGGTCTGGCTCACCATCGATTTATTGCAGCACAAGGCCCTTGCCCTTTCCATCTCCTGCGCCATGATCCTGAATTTTCTTTTCCTGAGCACGGTCTTGTACCGGAAGCTCGGCGGATATTCCCTGCGCTATCTGTTTGCCGGGTTGGGTAAAGTGCTGGGAGCCTCCCTGGGTATGGGCCTCTGGTTGATCGGGTTGCATCGTCTCCTTGCTCCTTTTGCCCTGGACGGGTTCGCGGCCAGCCTGGCCGTCCTGGCAATGGCCATTGCCACAGGAGGAGCGGTCTACGGGGTGACGCTCTATGCCTTGGGGTTCAAGGAGCTGACCATGCTGGTGGAGCGGGTCCGGCAGCGGTTTGGCTGGCAAGGAGGTTGAACTTCGGCGTCTTAGTCAAGCCGGCGCAGAAGGCTGAGCTGACCGAGCAGGGCCGGAACAGCGGTATCGACCCGGAGGATGCGGGGACCGAGGCTGAAGGGTATGAAGCCTTGCTCCTTGAAGCGTTGTACCTCAAAGTCAACCCACCCTCCCTCCGGGCCGATGGCCAGGATTGCCTGTTGATCCGGCTGTCCCCGCAACCCCTCGGCCGCCTGGGCAATGGTCCGGTCGCCTTCCGGGTGGGCAAGAAGCCGGATGGGGCAGTCGCTGAGCAGTTGGGGCAGCGCATCTTCCACGAAAGGCCGGAAGCGGGGGTGAACGGAGATCTCCGGCAGTCTGGTGTCCATGGCTTGCTCAAGGCCGAGGCAGAGCGGTTCCGTAAAGTCGTTGTTCCGGATGAGGGTGGAGCTGAAAAAACTTTTTTCCACCCGGTTGGCGTTGATCAGGAAGATCCGGGTCACCCCCATGGAGACCGCCTGGGACAAGACCCGTTTCAGCATGATGGGGCGGGGCACGGCCAGGATCAGGCCGACAGGCTGAAGAGGCGGCGGTTCGCTGGTGAGTTGCACCTCAAGGACAACGGTGTCACCGGCCATCTCTCGGATGCGGCCGGTGCCGAGCAATCCGCCCAGCATGCCGACCCGGAGAGTGTCCCCGATTGTGGCGCGGAGAATCGTGCGGATATGTTCGGCGCGGCGTCCGGTCAGGGTGACATGCTGACCGGCCAGTTCCTGCGGATGGAGTAAGATCAGGTTCATAATGGATATGGTATCGGCTTTTTTTTACAATCTGTTCATGACGGTGGGGGTGATTGTATTCGCTCCGCTTCTTTTCGTCAAAGTTATACTGACCCCCAAGTACCGCCGCCGT
The DNA here is from genome assembly GCA_964588325.1 of uncultured Desulfurivibrio sp. Taxonomy (GTDB): domain Bacteria; phylum Desulfobacterota; class Desulfobulbia; order Desulfobulbales; family Desulfurivibrionaceae; genus Thiovibrio. Next base: position 157,181 of record CAZPOR010000004.1, on the reverse strand, counting down.
TCCGGCAAGCGGCTGGGCTTCGGCCTTGGGGAACGTCCCGGCGCTGACGGGTCGTACCACCCCCGCATCTGGGTGCATGCCCTGTCCGTGGGCGAGGTGGCTTCCGCCCGGAATCTGGTGCAGGAGCTGCGGCACAAGTATCCCCAAGGGATCATCATTTTTTCCTCGGCCACCAGGGCCGGGGAGTCTTTTGCCCGCAGCACCCTCCATGAACATGTGGATTGTTTCGCGCCCTTTCCCTTTGATCTGCTCATATGCGTACGGCGGGTGCTTTCCTGGGCAAAGCCCGATCTTTTTGTTCTGGTGGAGACCGATTTCTGGCCGAACTTTCTGCGGGAGCTCAATCGGCGGGACATCCCTTCTCTTTTGGTCAATGGCCGGGTCTCGGAAGGCTCCCTGAGCAGATATCGCAGGTTCTGCTGGTTTTTCAGGCCGCTTTTCAATTCCTTCCGCGCCCTTGCCATGCAGACGGAGCAGGATGCCATGGCCATGCGGCAGCTCGGAGTTGACCCGGACCGGCTGGCTGTGCTGGGCAACCTGAAATACGATGCGGCCCTGTCTGGGGGGGATGCCAGACCAGGGCTTGACCGGGCTGCCTTGCGGATTCCGGAGCAGGCTCTGGTCTGGGTGGCGGGCAGCACTCACAAAGGAGAGGAAGAGATTGTTTTTACTGTTTTTCAAGAACTTCTCCGGTCCAGCTCCAATCTGTTTCTGGTGCTGGCCCCGCGGAATGTGGAGCGGGGCGCCGAACTTGCCGCCATGGCGGTCCGGCACGGTTTTGCCGCCTGCCGCCGCTCGCTCGCCGAAGCAGGGGAGGGGCCGGTGTTGATCCTCGATACCTTGGGGGAGCTGTCATCGGTATATGCCCTGTGTGATGTGGCTTTTATCGGCGGCAGCCTGGTGCCCCAGCGGGGCCATAACCCCTTGGAGCCTGCGGTGCATGGCAAGCCGGTTTTGTTCGGACCGTGCATGGAGGATTTTGCCGAGATCAGCCGAGATCTTCTTGCTGTTGGCGGGGCCAGACTTGTCCGGGATGGGGGGGAGCTCCGCGCCGGACTGACCCTTCTGTTGGAAGATCCTGGCGAGCGGGAGCGGGCAGGGCGCCACGCGCAGGAGCTGGTCGCGTCGAGGCGCGGAGTCACCTGGGCGCACATCGTTCTGATCAGCGATATCGTGGCGCGGGAGGGGAGAGGATGAAACCGCTGCTTGCCGTGCTCTTTCTGGTCGGCCGCATTTTTTCGCCGGCATACAGCCTGGTCATGCTGGTGCGCGCCTATCTCTACCGGAACGATATCTTTTTGAAATCACAACGGCTGCCGGTTCCGGTGATCAGCATCGGCAATCTCACCCTGGGAGGCACCGGAAAAACCCCCATGGTGCGCTATGTTACCCGTTTGCTCATGGACAGGGGAGTGCGGCCGGCCATTGTCAGCCGCGGCTATGGCGGCAAGGCCGCAGACCGGATCAATATCGTTGCCGACAGGACGGAAACGCTGCTCCCGCCGGAGATGGCGGGGGATGAGCCTTTCATGCTGGCCGAGGCGCTGCCCGGGGTGCCGGTCCTGACCGGTTCCCAGCGAGTGCGGGTTGCAAGGCATGCCGTCGAGGTCTTCGGGGCGAACCTCATTGTCATGGACGATGGCTTTCAGCATCTCGCCTTGCGGCGTGATCTTGATCTGGTTTTGTTCAGCGCCGGGACGCTCCTCGGCAATGGCCGGGTTTTCCCCGGCGGTCCATTGCGGGAACCGCTCTCCGCCCTGGAGCGGGCCCACGCCTTTGTCATTAGCGGGGTGGATGGCACCAATCGTTCCGCGGTCGAGGATTTTCACCGCCGGCTGCAGGTCTCATTTCCTGATAAGCCTGTGTTTTTTGGGGCGTATCTGCCTGCCGGGATTTGGCACAGCAGTCAGAATACTCCTTGCACCCTGGCCGAGGCCAGAAGCAGGAAGGTGTTTTCCTTTGCCGGAATCGCAAATCCGGAATCCTTCCGCCAGACCTTGCGACAGGAGGGCTTTTCCGTGACCGGCTCCAAGGAGTTCAGGGATCATCACGACTATACAGCGCAGGACGTGGCCGCTCTTGTTGCCGCAGCCCGGGCAAGCGGAGCCCAGGCGCTTGTCACCACGGAGAAGGATTTTGTCAAACTCCGGCCATTTTTCGGTTCGTTTCCCATTCTGGCCTTGACCATTGAACTTCGCATGGACCAGGAATTCGATCTGTTTTTGGCGGATCACCTCTCCCGCCACGCGCTGTAGCGGCAAAAAAACTACTCCCAAGGAAAGAGGGCGGTTCCGGGTGTGTTTTTTTTGCCACAGTCAGACGAGCCATTGGCGGGCACGGTTTCTGAATTTCCTTTTTAACATATTGATAATAAAGCGTTTGTTTGTTTTTCGTCCAATATGGCTCTCGCTGGTCTGTTTTTTGCATTTGCTCAGTATGGTTTATTGAGCGTTGCAAAATACACACAGACTACAAGAGAGTGTTTATCATATGGATTCGTTACAGCACACCATCAAAAGGCCGGTAAGCTTCGCGGGTATCGGCCTTCATTCCGGCAAGGTTGCCACCCTTTCCATTCTGCCCGGCGAGGAGAACAGCGGGATTCGTTTTGTGCGCAGTGATATGCCGCAGGCCGCGCCGACTCCCGCCTTCATGGACCGGATCATCGACACCCGGCTGGCCACCACCATCGCCACCGAGGACGAGGCGATGATCTCCACCACCGAGCATCTGCTGGCCGCGCTTTTCGGCATGGGCATTGATAATGCGGTGGTCGAGCTGGACGGTCCCGAGGTGCCCATCATGGACGGCAGCGCCGGTCCTTTTGTCCATGTGCTGAAACGGGTAGGCCGCCGCCGGCAGGACGCCTGCAAATGGATGCTCAAGGTGAACAAGGCAATCTCCTATGTCGAGGGCGATTCCTATGTGAAGATCCTGCCCTATGACGGGTTCAAGGTCACCTGCGAGATAGAGTTCAATCATCACCTGATCAAAAAACAGACCTTTTCCAGTGATCTCAACCCCCAGAAATTCGCCAAGGAGGTTGCCGGGGCCAGAACCTTCGGTTTCCTGGATCAGGTTGAGAAGCTCCGCCAGAGCGGTCTTGCCCTGGGCGGCTCCCTGGAAAACGCCGTGGTTATCGACGATGACGGCATAGTCAATGCCGAGGGTCTGCGTTTTGCCGACGAGTTTGCCCGGCACAAGACCCTGGACGTGATCGGTGATCTGGCCCTGCTGGGCTTCCCCCTGCTGGGTCATGTCGTGACCCGGAAATCCGGGCATGGCCATCATTTTTCCTTGATGAAGCAGCTTGCCGCCCAGCCCGAGCGGTGGGACTTGATCGCCTATGAAAAAGAAGGGGAAAACCGGGTGCTGGAGAAGGTGGTTTTGAGCACCAAGGAGGCTGGCGACAAGCTGCTCTCGTATCTGTTGCCGCCCAGCATCGCCCTTGCCGGGCAGACCTGCTTCGCTTAAGCGAGCAAGCCTCTCCCGAGAGGAACGACCCGCGGATGCTGCAACTTCCGCGGGTTTTTTTACGCCCAGAGTTTGGCAAGGATCATGTGCTCCTGGGGTGCGGATGCTGCGTGCCGCGAATCATCCTTGCAATGGCGGGGGAAATTGGTACCATGCAACAGTATCATTCGCAGAGACTCAATATGGCCGAGTTGTTTACTCCGGCCTGATTAACCAAGAGGAGCAGGATATGGGTTTTTCCGGAAAACTTGGCTTTGTCGGCGGCGGGCTGATGGCCGAAGCCCTGATCAAGGGCATTACAGGGGCCGGGCTTGTCAAGGCCGATCAGATTTTGGTCGCGGACCCCAGCAGCGCCCGGCGGGCGTTGCTGCAGAAGGACTATAATGTTGCCGCGGTTTCAGAGGCCACGGCTGTCTGGGCGGAATGCAAGGTGGTCGTCCTGGCGGTAAAACCGCAGGTGGTCGGCGCAGTTCTCCGCGAGTCGCGTGAAACAATAAATGCGTCCCACCTGCTTATTTCCATTGCCGCGGGAATTCCGCTGTCCGTGCTGGAAGGCGCGGTTTCCGGGCGCGGCTGCCGGGTTATTCGGGTGATGCCCAATACTCCGGCCATCGTACTCAAGGGCGCTTCCGCTTTGAGCCCCGGGCTGGGCGTGAGTTCCGAGGACCTGGCCGTGGCCACCAGCATTTTCGATGCGATCGGGGTCAGTTTTGTGCTGGACGAGTCTTCTCTTGATGCGGTTACCGGTTTGAGCGGCAGCGGTCCGGCCTATGTGTTTACCTTTATCGAGGCCCTGATCGACGCAGGGGTCAAGGTCGGGCTGGCTCGTCCCGTGGCGCAGACTCTTGCCTTGCAAACCGTGCTTGGTTCCGTGCTGCTGGCTTTGGATGGGACCAGGCATCCCGCCGAGTTGCGGGCCATGGTGACTTCTCCGGGCGGTACAACCATTGCCGGTTTGCATGAGCTTGAAAAGGGGGCCTTCAGGGCGCTGGTCACCAATGCGGTGGAAGCGGCCGCCAATCGCTCCAGTGAACTTGGGCGGCTTGTGGTCTCTGCCCTCGGCACGGAGTCGCAACAAAAATAACCTTGCCGTCAGGATGGAAAAACGGCAAAAGACGCCGTAACGAAACAGTGCAAAGGCGTTGTTTCGCAACGGCGCCTAAGTATATTGGGTAAGTAATGAATATCCGCAAGGTTGGCATCATCTGTCGAAAGGATTCGCCCGCCGCCCTGGCGATGAGTCGGGAACTGCTTTCCTGGCTGGGGGAACGGGATGTTGGCGCCGAGGTGGATACCCTGGCCGACGATATGGACCTGCTTATCATCTTGGGCGGGGACGGCACCCTGCTCCATGTTGCAGACCAGGCGAGCCGGCTGCGGGTGCCGGTGGTCGGGGTGAATCTCGGCGATCTCGGGTTCCTGACCGAGGTGGCGGTCAGCGAGCGGTATGAGGTTTTGGAAGGGATTCTCGCCGGGGAGATGGTTGTTGAGGAAAGGCTGATGCTCAAGGCCAGGATTCATCGCGGCGGCGAGGCGGTGGCTTGGCGTTATGCCCTCAACGATGTGGTGATCAGCAAGGGCAGCGTTGACCAGTTGCTTCAGTTGAGCACCTGGGCAGACCAAAAATACATCACAACCTACCGGGCGGATGGGTTGATCTTCTCCACCCCCACCGGCTCCACGGCCTACAATCTTTCCGCCGGGGGGCCCATCGTCAATCCGGCCTTGCAGTCCATCCTGGTCACGCCGATCTGCCCGTTCATGCTGGAGAGCCGGCCGGTGCTTCTCCCCGCCGCAGTCTGTCTCACCACCAAACTTGCCGAGCAGGCCAATAAGGCGAAGGTTATTGTCGATGGCCAGCCGGCCTGGGAAATATCGGCCGGCGATACCCTGGAGGTGGTGGCCTCGGAAAGGCCCCTGCGCCTCATCTGTTCGCCCCAGAAGGATTATTTTGAAATCCTGCGCAACAAGTTGAACTGGGGAGGAAGGGCGGGCGAGGTGCGGAAAAACACGCGGTGAGGGGTGTGTGTAGTGCGTGAATAAAAAAGCGGTGGTCTCAATACAACGAGATCACCGCTTTTTTATTCGTCATGCCGGAGAAGGCAGGTGTCCAGTCATTTCAGTATGTTACAAATGCCTCTGGACCCCGGCCTCCGCCGGGGTGACGGGTGACGGACCTATGCAACAACCAAAGGCAGGCTAATCCTTGTCTTCCAGTTTGTGGGCCAGGGCTTCCCGTTCTTCCTGCATGGCGATCTTCCCCGCCTCGATGGCTTCGCTGAGGGTTCTTTTCTTTTCGTCGAGAAAATCCTTTCCCTGCGCGGCAAGATCCGTGCCCCTGCTGATCAGTTCCTTGCCCTTGGCGATCATCTCCTTGCTCCGCTCGATGGCGGTTTCCTTATATTCCTGAAAATCATCGGGCAGGGTCTTGGCCCGGTCCTTGAGCTCGGCGCCATAATCGGCCAGCATCTCCCGGGTTTCCTGGCCGGTTTTCGGGGCGGTCAGCAGCGCAATGGCCGCGCCGACAACGGTGCCTGCCAGGAAGGCCAATACTGCGGTGCTGGAATTGTCACAATTGTCTCTGCTCATATCATTCTCCTTTTTTGGGTGTTGTCCATGATCGGTTGAGGAAGTGCGAGAAGGCCATGACCCCGGCGCTGACACTGCCCAGGGTAGTGATAACCGGGCGCACCGATTCCTTGAACAGGGTGGTGGTGGTGAGCAATGCGTCCGCCGACTTTTGGGCGGTGTAGATGACCGCGTCGGTCTTTTCCAGCTTGTCGCCCAGGGAGATGGAAAGGAGCTGGATCTCGTTGGCCGCTTCGGTCAGGGACTGGCACAGCGGATCCACATGCTTGTTTACGCTCTCGATGCAAACTTCCAGTTTCTGCAAGGTGCGGCGAAATTGCAGGAAGGTCGGAACCAGGGCTATGGCAATGGCAAATAGGCTTACGGCGCTGAGCAGGGAGAAAAAGTCTGAAGAGGTCACTTCCGTTACTCCTGTGTGAGCCAAGGGTGAGGGTGAAAAATCTGTTCTTATAATAGAGATGTTTCCCCTGAGCCGCAAGGGGAAAAGGCATTCGACCATTTCCTCGGAGGCTGGCCGCCGTCCCGGCTACATCGGCAGGGCAAAGGTTGCCTGCAGTTTTCCGTCTCGCACCCGCACCTCGCGGAGGGTATAGGCTGCGGTGATCTCCTTGAGATTGCGGCCCTTGAGCTCGTAGATCGGGCGTTTGGCGAGTTCCTGCCGGGCGATGGATTCGATGGCGGCTCTAGCCTTGTCCTGCAACTCGGGCATGAGCCCCGGCAGGTCCAGCCGTTCCACCGTGGCCTGATCGAGATACAACGCCTTGGATTCCGCATCGTAGCGCGGCACTGCCGCAATCCCCAGGTATCCGTTGACCGGTTTGAGCAAGGGAACGTTCAGCTCGACCCGCGTATTGATCCCGATCTGATTGGCGCCCTCGGAGAGAAAAATCTCCGGCTCGCTGAGCGCGACATTCAGGATCAGCCAATTTTTGGTGATGGGGAACCGGGGGGCAACCCGCGCCTGGATCTCATCGCGGGTCATGCTCACCACCATTTCGCCGGAATTACAGCCAACAATTATAGCAAGAAGGGCGAGGGTCAGGATCAGCCAGGCTTTTGAACGATGCATCGCTTTGGGTTATTTCCTATATTTTTTGCACAAACCATTCGTATGTGCCAGTCATGGTGACAGTACCGTCTTGGTCTATGATTTCGACAGGCACAGCAATGGTTGCACGGCCTTTCTTTTCAAGTTGTTGCTCGAATTGTGTTTTTGATTCAGTGGTGATACTTGCTGCGGCTTGTATGTCAGACTGCGCTGGTTTTTTAAATTTTACATCCGATTTCCGTAGCACAGGCACGACAGAGTTTGCCAGATGCGGAAAATGCTTTTGAAGCGATAAACCGCTGCATGCTTCAGCAAGGGCGAATTGGGCACTTGCGTGAAAAGTGCCCAAATGGTTTTTCATGTTGTCTTTGAAGTTAAGTTTTAGGACCTGATCGGTAGCATCGGCGGAGTGAGCAATTTCAATGAATTTGTTGAAAGGGATTTGTGTTACATCCATTCTCGTTCACCTCGTTCGGCGCTGACGGGGTTTTGAAACTCAGCGCAATTCCGCCAGCCTTTCCATGCCCGCCTTGATCTTCTCCAGCTTCGCCTGCATTTCCGCAACTTTTTCGCGTTCCTTGGCCTTTACCTCTTCCGGGGCATTGGCCATGAACTTTTCGTTGGCCAGTTTGCCCTGGCAGCGGGCCAGCTCACCCTCGGTCTTGTCCTGCTCCTTTTTCAGCTTGGTCTGTTCCTTGTCCACATCTATCAGCCCGGCCAGGGGTACGAAGATCTCGATGTCGGTGTAGAGATAGGAGGCCGCGCCCTTGGGACGGGTGCCTTCCTTTTGCACGGCCATGGCGGTGGTCCGGGTCAGGGTTTTGAGGGAACCGGCCAGGGAGGTCAACCCTGCGTGCTTGGTTTCGTCGTGGCAGATGATCAGCACCTCGATCTCGGCGGAGGGATGGATCATGGCCTCGCTGCGGATGTTGCGGATGCCGCCGACGATGCCCATGAACAGCTCGGCCAGTTCGGCGGCCTCGGGATCGTCCCAGGCGGGATTGGCTTGGGGGAAGGATTCCACCATGATGCTGGTCCGCTCGCCGGGTAGTACATGCCAGATCTCCTCGGTGACGAACGGGGTGATGGGGTGCAGGAGCTTGAGCACGTTTTCCAGCACCGCCAGGAGCACCGCCTGTCCCTGGGCCTTGGCCGTGGCGTTGTCGCCGTAAAGGTCGCTCTTGATCCATTCCAGGTACCAGTCGCAGAACTCGTTCCAGACGAACTGGTAGATGGTTGAGGCGGCGTCGTTGAAGCGGTAGTCGTCCAGGGCTTGGCGTGTCTCGGTGATCGCCTGGTTGAGCCGGTGCAGGATCCAGCGGTGGGCCAGGGGGAAATCGCTGGGGTCGATATCCTTGCTGATCGCCGGATCGCACGCATTGATGTGCATGAGGGCGAAGCGGGCCGCGTTCCAGATCTTGTTGATGAAGTGGCGGTAGCCTTCGATGCGTTCCTCGGCGAGTTTGATCTCGCGGCCCTGGGCGGCAAAGGCGGTGAGGGTGAAGCGCAGGGCGTCGGTGCCGTATTCGGCCATGACCACGAGCGGGTCGATGACATTGCCCGTGGACTTGCTCATCTTCTTGCCGTGCTTGTCGCGGACCAGGGCGTGGAGGTAGACGTCCTTGAAGGGCACCTCGCCCATGATGTGGATGCCCATCATCATCATCCGGGCCACCCAGAAGAAGAGGATGTCGAAGGAGGTGATCAGCACCGAGGTGGGGTAGAAGAGTTTCAGCTCCTTGGTGTTGTCGGGCCAGCCCAGGGTGGAGAAGGGCCAGAGGGCCGAGGAAAACCAGGTGTCCAGCACGTCGGTTTCCTGGGTGAGCTTGGCGGAGCCGCATTTTTCGCATACCGCAGGCGCGTGCTCCTCAACCATGAAGTGGGAGCAGGCGTCGCAGGTCCAGGCCGGGATCTGATGGCCCCACCAGATCTGGCGGGAGATGCACCAGTCGCGGATGTTGTCCATCCAGGCGTAGAAGGTGTTGTACCAGGTCTTGGGATGGATGGCGGTTCGTCCGTCGCGTACCGAGGCCACGGCCTGAGCAGCCAGTGGCTTGACGGAAACGAACCATTGCAGCGAGGTGGTGGGCTCGACCACGGTTTTGCAGCGGTAGCACTGGCCCACCGCATGGGCGTACTCCTCGATCTTTTCCAGGAATCCCCGCGCCTCCAGATCGGCGACAATCTGCTTACGGCAGGCAAAACGGTCCAGCCCGGCATAGGGGCCGGCCGCCTCGTTCATGATCCCGGAGTCGTCCATGACCTTGAGCCGCTCCAGGTTATGGCGCAAGCCGATCTCGTAGTCGTTGCGGTCGTGGGACGGGGTGACCTTGAGCGCGCCGGTGCCGAACTCCCGCTCCACATGGTGATCGTAGACCACCGGGATGGTGCGGTCGGTGAGGGGCAATTTGATGCCGATTGCTTTCAGGTGGCTGTAGCGCTCGTCGTCGGGATGCACGGCCACACCGGTGTCGCCCAGCATGGTTTCTGGCCGAGTGGTGGCGACCACCACATGGCCGGAGCCGTCGGCATAGGGATAGCGGATGTGGTAGAGCTTGCCCGCCGTATCCTCATGCTCGACCTCATCGTCGGAGAGCGCGGTTTTGCAGCGGGGGCACCAGTTGACGATGTAGTCGCCCTTGTAGATCAGCCCTTCCTTGTAGAGCCGGACAAAGACGGTGCGCACCGCCTTGGACAACCCATCGTCCATGGTGAAGCGTTCGCGGTCCCAGTCGCAGGAGCAGCCCAGGTGCTTGAGCTGGTTGATGATGGTGCCGCCTTTTTCCTCGCGCCATTGCCAGACGCGCTCGATGAACTGGGCGCGGCCGAGGTCGTGGCGGCTCTTGCCCTCGGTGGCAAGCTGCCGCTCCACCACATTCTGGGTGGCGATGCCCGCATGGTCGGTGCCCGGCACCCAGAGGGTGTTGTAGCCGCACATCCGTTTGTAGCGGACCAGCACATCCTGCATGGTGTTGTTCAGGGCATGGCCCACATGGAGCACCCCGGTGACATTGGGCGGCGGGATGACGATGGAAAAGGAGGGCTTCCCCTCGTCCATGGTGGCCTGGAAGTTTTTCTGCTCAAGCCATTTTTGGTACCACCTGGCTTCAACCTCTTTGAATTCGTAGGCCTTGGCCAGCTCGTGGCCGCCGGTCGCAGGGGAGGGGTTTTCGCTCATCGGTTACATTACACTCCAGGGTTTGGGGAGAAAGATATTGGTATAAAGATCCAGGGCATAGCGGTCGGTCATGCCGGCGATGAAGTCGCAGACCATCTGTTCCCGCGGGGTCGTCTCATCATAGTCGATGACCTTTTCCCAGTGGTCGTCCGTGTTGATGAAATACTCGTACAGCTCGCGGAGCACCTTCTTGGCCTTGATGAAGTCGTCGTGCACCCGGTTGGTTTCGTAGACGTTTTCATAGAGGAAAGAGCGCAGCTCCGCGATGCCCTCCAGCAGATGCGGGGTCATGCTCAGAGTTTCCCCGCCGTTTTTCAGGGTCTGGACCACGAGATCGTGGACCATGGCGCCGATCCTTCCTGAGTGCGTGGGTCCGAACAGCTTCTGGAGATGGCTGGGGATCTGCGATTCGTTGATGATCCCGGCCCGCACCGCATCGTCGAGGTCGTGGTTCACATAGGCGATGATGTCGGCGATGCGCACCACCCTGCCTTCCATGGTGGCGGGCAGTTCGGAGAGATCCTGGGGCAGGATCTCGCGGCGCCCCTTGGAATGCTTGGCAATACCGTCCAGCACCTCCACGGTGAGGTTGAGTCCCTGGCCCTTTTTTTCCAGGGTGTTCACCACCCGCAGGCTCTGGTCGTAATGGCGGAAACCCTGCGGGTAGAGCTCGTCCAGCACCGCTTCCCCGGCGTGGCCAAAGGGGGTGTGGCCCAGATCGTGGCCCAGGGCGATGGCCTCGGTGAGATGGCCGTTCAACCGCAGGGCCACGGAGATGGTCCGGGCGATCTGGCTGACTTCAAGCACATGGGTGAGCCGGGTCCGGTAATGGTCGCCGGTGGGGGCCAGGAACACCTGGGTCTTGTGCTTGAGGCGGCGGAAGGACTTGCAGTGGATGATCCGGTCCCGGTCCCGCTGAAAGGCACCCCGGATGGGACATTCTTCCTCCTGCCTGAGTCTGCCTTTGCTGTTGCGGCTCAGGGTGGCGTAGGGCGCGAGGCCTGTGGCCTCGCGCTCCTCGATTTGCTTACGGATGGAATGGTCCATTGGTTAAAGGGCCGGAGCCAGGCTGCCCACATGGTTGACGATCTCGCCCCGGTTCAGCTCCTTGAGCACCGGATGGTCCATGATCTTGTTCGGGGCGGTCTCGCCGTTGATATTGGTGATTACCAGCCTGCCGCGGCCTTTGCCGTAGTGGTCGTTGAAGTCATACACCGCGCCGACCACGGTCAGTTCCTTGGCCGCGATCTTTTCCTTGTACAGCTCCAGGGCGGTCTTGACCTGGTAGTCCACATTGCGCTCCACGTTCTTGCTCCAGCGTCCGTTCATGTCGCCGCTCTTGTCGCCTGCCGCGATCACCGGCTTCAGATTGTCCAGTTCGGCCTTGATGCCCTTGGTCTCGCCGGAGTAATCGCCCATGGCCGCCTTGATCGCCCCGCAACTGGAGTGGCCCAGGATCAGGAGGATATTGGTGGGCAGGTGGCGCACCCCGTAATCCACCGAACCCTCGGCATTTTTGATCTGGTTGCCGATGTTGCGGATCACGAAAATGTTGTTGTCCGGCTCCATGCCAAACAGGTGGGTGTGTACCCGGGAGTCGGAACAGGCAACCACGGTGAGGGTCGGGGTCTGGCCGGTCTGGAAACCGTCGAAATGGTGGCTGTCGTTGTGGCTGGTGAACTGGTCGTTGCCGCTGACTGCCGCCTTGATTGTGGCTTCCGCGCTCTTGACTTCGACAGCCGGGCCGTCGTGGCCGCCGCCCGAGGCAAGAACAGCCGGGGCGCACGCCAGCATGGCGGCGCAGGCAAGGGTGCAGGCAAGTTTGGGAACAGGGTACATTTTCTTCATTGGGGATCTCCTGGATGGTGAAAAGAATAAAAAAGGGATATGTGCATATCTGTTTGTTTTTACGATAATCAAGCCTTGTTTCGGTAGCCTAAAACAAGCGTTGAAGATACTGGCAAATGCGGTGCCGGTCAAGTGCGATACGTGTATTTGCGGCGGGCAAATTACTCCCCGCATTCTCCGGCGTAGCGGGCCTCGATCTCTTCCATCTTGGCCTGGGCCTGTTCCCAGTCCGCGTAGCTTCTTTTCAGCTTGCGGCCGAGCCCGGTGTATTCGTTGTTGAGTTCGGCAAAGCGGTCCTGATCCTTGTAAAGCTCCGGGTCGGCCATGGCCTGTTCCAACTGGGTTTTTCTGTTCTCAAGCTGTTCGATCTCCTGTTCCGAGCGAGCAACGATCTTCTTGAGCGGGGCGATCTCTCGGGTTTTCTGCTGCCGCAGTTCCGCCTGAAGTTTTCTGGCGTCCTTACCCTTTTTCGCCTGTTTTTCCGCAGGCTGGCTGTCTGGTCCAGGTTTGGGTGCGACAGCTTTTTTCTGCGGGGGGGTGGCTGCCTCGGCATGGGTCTTGTGCAGATAGTAGTCGATATTGCCGTCAAAGATGGTGCCGTGGCCGGATTTGATCTCCAGCACCTTGCCGACAAAGGAGTTGGCAAAATAGCGGTTATGGGAAACCACGATGATGGAGCCGTCGTACTGGCGCATGGCCTCCTGCAATACCTCCTGGGACTGGATGTCCAGATGGTTGGTGGGTTCGTCCAGGATCAGGAGATTGGCCGGGGTGGCGATCATCTTGGCCAGGGCTACCCGGCTTTTCTCGCCGCCGGAGAGCACCCCGACCTTCTTGTCCACATCATCGCCGCGGAAGAGGAAGGCGCCCAGCAGGGAACGGGTCTGGGTGACGCTCAGCTCGTTGTTCACATGGCTCAGGGTTTCCAGGATCGTGTAGCGGGAGTCCAGCTCCTGGGCCTGATGCTGGCCAAAATAGGAGATGGTCACGTTGTGGCCGAAGCGGATGGCCCCGCTGTCCGGGATGACGAGGCCGGCCAGGATCTTGACCAGGGTGGATTTGCCCGCGCCGTTGACCCCGAGCACGGCCAGCTTTTCGCCGCGTTGCAGGGTAAAGGAAAGGTCGGTGAAAACCGGCTGTTCGCCGAACTGCTTGCTCATCTTTTCCACCTCCAGCACGGTTCTGCCGGAAGGAGGGGAGGGGGGGAAGCGGAAGGCGATGGTGGACTCCGTTTCGTCCAGTTCGATACGCTCGATCTTTTCCAGTTGCTTGAGGCGGCTTTGCACCTGGGTGGCCTTGGTGGCCTTGGAGCGGAACCGGTCCACGAATTTCATGGTCTGCTCGATCATGGCCTGCTGGTTTTCATAGGCCGCCCGCTTGATGATCATCCGGTTTTCTTTGTCCACCAGGTATTTCGAGTAATTGCCCTTGTAGACCGTGAGCTCGCCTAAAGAGATTTCCCAGGTGACGGTGGTGAGGTTGTCGAGAAAGGCGCGGTCATGGGAGATCATCACCATGGCGCCCCGGTGGTTTTTCAGGAACTCTTCGAGCCAGGTGAGCGACTCGATGTCCAGATGGTTGGTGGGCTCGTCCAAAAGCAGGAGGTCCGGCTTGGCCAGGAGGATCTTGGCCAGCATCAACCGCATGAGCCAGCCGCCGGAAAATGAGATGCTGTCCTTGCCGAAATCGCTCGGGGAAAAGCCCAAGCCCAGGAGAACTCTCTCCACCTGGGACTCCATGGTGAAGATGTCGGACTGATCCAGCCGGTGCTGCAAATCCCCCTGGCGAAGGAGCAGTTCGGCGAATTTTTGGTCTTCCGGCGGCACATGCCCCAGGGCGTGGTTGACCTGATCGAGTTCCTTTTGCAGGGCAAGGGCCTCGGCAAAGGCGGTTTTTGCTTCATCAAACAGGGTGCGTCCAGGGGCAAAGGAGGCGATTTCTTGGGGCAGGTAGCCGACGGAGACGTTTTTTGAGCGGGTCAGGACGCCGTCATCCACATGCTTGACTTGCGCCATGATCTTGAGCAGGGTCGATTTTCCCGCGCCGTTCACCCCGACCAGGCCGATTTTTTCGCCGGGATGGACGCGGACCGAGACATTCTTGAACAGGTGTTTGGAGCCGAACTGGATGGAAAGCTGATTGATGGCAAGCATGGGTGTGCACTATCCGCTGAGATTGTCAGGTGTTGAAAAGAACAATCGCACACCTTAGCACATTACTCCGGGTATTTCTAATAGATGTTGCGCTGCGGAAAAGAAACCTCAGATGGCGTAGGTGCCGCCGGCAACGCCGGTGAGTTCGCCAAGGTGGGTCGGCAGGATGATCAGGATGGTGGTTCCCTTGCCCTGCTCGCTGGAAACGGTGACCGTGCCCAGATGTTCGTTGATGATCTGTTTGACATAGGGCAGCCCCAGGCCGGAGCTCTGCCGGTTGACGTGGCGATAGGGGTCGAAGAGAACCTCGAGGATTTCCCCGGAGATGCCCGGGCCGTCATCGGTAATTGTTACCTGACAGCCGGCGGCGGTCATCTCGGTGGCGATGACGATCCTATTGCCTTTGGCGCAGGCATTCACCGCATTGCGGAGCAGATGGGCAAGGGCGATCTTGATCAGCGAGCTGTTGCCATGGAAAAAAAGCGGGATCCGGCTGAGGGCGGGGATGAGGCTGACCTCCTTGGCTCGAGCCTCAGCCTGCAACGATTCCGCAGCCTCCGCGACAATGGGGTTGAGATTCAGCGGCGCGAAGATCTTTTTTGATTCCGGCCGGACGGCTTCGAATTTGCTCACCAGATTTTCCAGTTTGCGGGCCTGGTCGAGGATATGGGTCAGTTTCAGCCGCCCCTCTTCCTCGGGCGGATAGGCGTTGAGAAGGCGGCGAACCATGCCGCCGATGATGGTGACCGGGTTGCGCACCTCATGGGCGATGCGCAGGGCCATGCCCGCCTTGGTGCGCTCCGCGATGACCGCCTCGATGTCCTTGTTGAGACGGAAAAGATCCTGGCTGTTTTTTTCGATCTTTTCGCGGTCCCGCACCATCCGTTCCATGATGGTTTCGATCCGGTTGAAAAACAGGGTCACCGAGGCGATGACGATAAAGGCCATGCTGTTGATTGAGCCACTGTAAGGAGCCAGCCCAAGCCAGAGGTCTTTTTTGCCAAAGAAGGTGAGGAGGTGTTTGAGAATGTGTCCGCTGGAGCGCGACAGGGCCAGGGCGAAGATCGCTCCGCAGAACCAGAGAAGGAAGATGGCCAGGGGACTTTCCCGGTCGGCGCGGGCCAAGGCCAGGGCATGATGGAGGCAGAGCCCGGAAAGAATAATCATGGCCAGGGCGCCACCGAAATCAAAGAGCCAGACCGGGAGCATGGAGATGCTGATCATGGGTGACCCTGCCTCGGGGAAGAGAGCGTTGATTCGCCCTTGCGCAGCAGCGTGAGGCCTCGATGGAAACATACCATGGCCGGCACGGCCAGGAGATGATCGAACTTGAGGAGATAGTACAGCGTTTCTTTCCAGCCACGGAGGTAGAGATGGGAAATCTCTGTCCCGGGGGGCAGGTGCAACGAATTTTCGATTTCCAGGTCAAGGAAATGCCCAATCATGGTGGCGCCGCTCCAGAGGATGAGAATCCAGGTTCCGGCGATGATGTATTGCCAGGCCTTGAGGGAAGCGAGGCGGGTCTGGCGGGCTTTCACGGCGAAAAGAAACAGGGAGACAATCAGAAAAAAATGGGCCAGTTGATGGATGTACAGCCCTGAGTAGGCGTGGGGCTGAAAGGCCAGGGCGTTTTCCGGCAGGAAACAACCCAGCAGCAAAAGCACTATGGTGCGGAATAATAACGTCAAAAAGAACCTCGGACGGGAATTGCCTGGTGAAGTCTCAGGCCGGAAAAGCGTTTCGCATGGTTTTCATGGCAGCATACCATGTTGTGTGGTCCGGCGGGATATGAAAAAAACGGCTCCCGGAGAAAGTATGCCGGACGGCACGTTTGCGGGCGCATACTCAGTATCCTTCGTTCAGCGAGGTCGGTTTTTTGGAAAGACCCAGCTCCTGGGAAACCTGGGTGGCAACCTCTTCTATGGATTTCCCCGCCGTGGAGACAATGGGGATCTGGTGGTTGTGGAAGATGGTCTCCGCCGTCTGGATCTCCTCGCTGCAGGTGGAACGCTTGGCGTAGTTGCTGTCCGCGTACCGTTTTTCGCGGACACTGTGGAGCACCTCGGGGGTGGTGGTCAGGCCGATGGCGCGTTTTCGGTTTTTGATTATTTCCTCCGGCAGGGTGTACGCCCGGAGATATTCCGAGGTGAGAGGGAAATTTGCCGATTTCATTCCCATCTGCGTTGCCAGATACACGCTGACCGGCGTCTTGCCGGAGCGTGAAACCCCCAGCAGGATGACCTCGGCTTCGTCCAGTTCATGGATGTTGACCCCGTCGTCATGTTCCAGGCAATAGTGGATAGCCTCGACCCGCTTGGCCATGGTCAGGTTGTCGATGTGCCGGGAAAAGCCGGGAACGCCCAGGGCTTTTGCCTCAAGGCAGCCTTCCAGCCGGGTCATGAAAAATTCAAAAGCGTCGAAAAGTTCCACCTCGGGAGAATCGAAGACAGCGCGGATCTCCGGGGTCATGATGGTGCTGAAAATCAGCGGCCTGCGGCCGGAAGATTTTTTCAGGATATAGTCGAGAATCTTCTTTGCTTCTTCCTTGTTGAGGACAAAGGGGAATTTTTCCTCATGGAAGTTGATTTCCGGAAACTGGCAGATCAGGGCCTGTCCCAGGTTGGTCGCAAGTATTCCGGTGCTGTCCGAGATATAATAGACGTCTTTCGATGACCACATGCTGTAGTGCTCCTTGTCGTTCGGCTGAGAAGGCAAACGGCTTTTTCAGGCCGATCTTCCTCCTAAAAACAGGATAAATTCTTCGAACCGTTTCTGCTCGAAGTGGCCGACCATCTCTTCCTTCATCAGGGTCAGGGCACTGATGGGGAGCCTGGCCCCGGCATACGGGCGGTTGGTTGTCAGGGCGTCGTACACGTCGGCAATGGTGGCGATCTTGGCGTTGTCGGAGATTTGGTCCCGCTTGAGTCCGTGGGGATACCCCTGGCCGTTGATTTTTTCGTGGTGGTGGATGATCACGTCGAGGGTGGTGCCGGAGGCGTGCTTGGACATGAGCCAGTGGCCCTGGCCGGGGTGTTTCTTGATGATTTCGAATTCTTCGTAGTCGAGTTTGCCCCGTTTGTTCAGGATGGTGTCCAGGATCTGGCTTTTACCCACATCGTGCAGGATGCAGCCAAGGGCAAAATCGTGGAGCTCGGTGTCATCGCCTTTGCGGATCATCAGCCAGAGGCCAATGCCGAACACCGCGACATTGACACAGTGGGAAAAGGTGTAATAGTCCTTGGCGCCCAGGCGGAGCAGGTGGCGGATGGATTGGGTGTCCAGCAAGGTGAGATCGATGATATTGCGGGTTATGTTCTTGGCCCGGGAGATGTGCCTGCCGCTGCGCGGGTCGTCAAAGACATCCCGGATGATGTTTCTGGCGCAGGTATGCACCAGCGAGGATTTTTGCTCCAGGGGAATGTCCGTGTTCCGGATAATGGATTCCAGGGATTCTTCCATGAAATTTTCAAATTTTTGCGCGGAATCCTGGGTGATGAAAAGCGGGCCATGGGATTTTTTGGCCAAGGCTTCCTTGATGTCGGCGATATTGGTGTTGGCCGCGATCAGCAGGATGGGCTTATTGCTTTTGGGCGGCCTGGTATAGATGTTGAAATCGATTTGTCTCCGGTCTTCCGCCAGGAGGTAATCGGTTGCGATGCGGATGAATTTTCTGGATTCGGCGAGCATGTTTTTTTCTGGTCCTCCAAAAGCCTACAGGGAGTCAAGCAGCTTGGCATTCTGCCCGAGATAGGTTGAGAGCCGGGAGAAGCTGCACCCATACGCTTCAACCTCCTCCTGTTTCCCCTTTACCCGGAAGGAATATTTTTTGAAAAAATTCTCGGGATCGAGGAGGTGCATGGCCGCGTCGCCGCCCATCACGATATCCAGATCCTCCTGCCTGTTGGTCATGCTTTCCAGGCGGAAGGCCACATTGACCACATCCCCGACCACGGTGTAGTTGCCGTTTTGCGCAAGGTTTCCCATCATCGCCTCGCCGGTGTTGAGCGCTGCTCCGATCTGCAACGGCCAGGGCAGATCGGGGATCTTTTTGCCGAGGCTGCCGGTGAAGGTATTGATGGCAATGGCGGTCTTCAGGGCCTGGTGGATGTTGGCCTGGAGATTCGGCCCTGCCCACAGGGCCATGACCGCGTCGCCGATGAACTTATCGACAATCCCGTTCTGTTTGTTGACCAGCTTGCTCACCCTGCCGGTCCAATGCTGGAGGAGCTGGGAAACCCACTGGTCGCCCATGGTTTCCGAGAGCTTGGTGTAGTCATGGATGTCGCAGATCAGGATGGTGATGATCTGTTTTTGCACAAAGGCCACGGTCATCTCGTCGAGATCCGGGCCGGCTGGCGGTGCAGGACGGGCGGGGGAAGTTTCCTGGTTGAAAAGCAGACGGGTGCTGCCGATGCCGATGCAATCCCCGTTTTGCAGGGACACGGGGGTATGGATTCTTCGGCCGTTGATAAAGGTGCCGTTGGAGCTTCCCAGGTCGATGAGGTTGAAGCGGCCGTTTTCTTCCCTCTGGATCATGGCATGTTTCCGGGAGACCCAGGAATAGGGAAGCATGATGTCGGTCTTGGCCACCCGCCCGAGGGTAAAGGTGTTGTTGCCGCTGAGCAGCCAGCGCTGATCGTTGCTTTTATGGGCGTCGGGCGCATCGAGGAGAGTGAGGGTCGCTGGTGTTTCCGGTGGGGCGGTCATGGTTGTCGGGGAGCCTTCCTGTTACCCGTGGCTCTGGATAAGGCTGATGATTTCCTCGGGCTCGGCAAAACGGCCGGTCGCTTTTTTTGAAAAGATCAGACGACCATCGGCCATGATTTCGTAAATGCCGCCTGAACCGGGAATAAGCTCAACCTCGGCGGCCAATTGCTTTTTCAGTTCGGCTTCCAGCCTGGAAGCTCGGGGCAGATAGTTTCATTGCGAGCAGTAAGTTATGGCGATCTTCATGGCGCGTTTCCGTTTACACTCTGTATGCAAGGATTGGGGGGACCATGCGCGAGTTTGCCTTCGAGTATACCACGATGGCATTCGAGATAACAGCATGGATTGTCCCTTAAATGTGTTTTGCTTGCAAGAGGAGAAATTGTCGCTGGACAAGAAATATCTCAGCGGGGTGTCGAGGGCGTTGCCGGCGGCTGTTTCAGCCAAGTGAGAAGGCCATGGGCGGCGTGGTATCCGGTGGTAAAAGCGCCCTGCAGCAGGTAGCCGCCGGTGGGCGCTTCCCAGTCCAGCATTTCCCCGGCCACGAAGACTCCGGGCAATTTGCTGAGCATGAAATCAGCGTTCACCTCCGCAAAGGCAACGCCTCCGGCGGAGGAAATCGCTTCGGCAAGGGGTCTGGTTTTGGTGACAAGAACGGGAAGATTTTTGATCCGTCCGGCAAGAATGGCCGGTTCTTTCAGCTCTTCCGGGGTGCAAGTTTCGCGGAGCAGCGAATAAGCCGGGCCGGTGAGGTGGATGGCCTTGCGCAGGAAATTGGCGAGACTTTCCTTGGCGTGGCGCTGCTCAAGTCTTTCCCGCAGGCGTTCCAGGGGCAGATCGCGTTTCAGGTCGAGGAAAACGGGAACCGGGTTGCCTGCATCCAGCAGGTCGCGAATCACCCCGCTTAGGGCATAGACCGGGCCTCCTTCCAGGCCATGCCTGGTCACCATCGCGTCGCCCGTGGCGTGATGATCGCCGCAGCGAAGCAGAATATTCTTGAGGGGTTTGCCGCTGAAGCGGGTACGGAAAAATTCGGACCAGGTCACCTCAATCCCGCAGTTCGCCGGACGGAAGGGCTCAAGCCGGACGCCTCTGGCCGCGAGAATGGAGGTCCAGCTTCCATCGGACCCGGTTTGGGGCCAGCTTGCTCCGCCCAGGGCAAGAAGGACACCCCGGGCCGGAAATTCGAGAAGCAGGTTATTTTCGCAGAGAAAGAGCGGGGCGCCCGTTTCTGCGAAACCCTGCCAGCGGTGGCGATAATGGAAGGCGACCCCGCGCCTGGCCAGGGTTTCGAGCCAGGCTTTGAGGATGTCCACCGCCTTGGTGTCCTTGGGGAATACCCGGCCGCTGGTGCCGACAAAGGTTTCCACCCCGAGACCGCGCAACCAGGTGCGCAGATCGTCGGGCGAAAAAACGGTCAGGAGTTTTTTGAAGGTTCCGGCATTGTTTCCGTAGCGGGCGGCAAAGGATTCTGCCTGTTCCGAATGGGTGAGATTCAACCCGCCATGCCCGGCAACCAGAAATTTGCGGCCAGCCGCTGAGTTAGCGTCGAAAAGATCCACGGGCAAGCCTGCCTCGCTGAGGACGGAGGCGGCCATTAGTCCGGCCGGGCCGCCTCCGATCACTGCAACTCGGGCATTCGATTTCATGGCGGGCTCACTGGATTTTTTTGCGTGGGGAAGTCTTTCTTGCCGGAGAAGGCGCTTGTTTTTCACAAGGGGGATGGGGATCGGCGGGAAGTTCGTAGCCGAATCCGGCGCAGTGCGGGCATTCCTCGCAGGAGAGGAAGAATCTGCTCACTCCGGCGAAAAAATGTATCTGGCCGGAACCGCCGCAATAATCACAGGTTTTTTGTATCGTAGGCATGGGAATTAGAGGAGACCGGATGTGTGCGTCTCAAAAAATCCTTCCGGTCGCGTCATGGGAGGGGTTATTTCTTTCCTGTTTTGCCGAAGGTCTTTTTTTGCTCCAGCTCCTTGATCCGCTCCGCGAGCGCTTCACTGAGGATTACCCGCCCTTCCAGCACGCAGCCGGGTCTGCCGGGGATGCACTCCTGCTTGAGCATCAGGCACTTGTCGTCATTGTAGTCGTAATTTTTACAGGAAAAGCTCATCTGCGTGGTCCCGAGAGGTGTCAGCGTTTAACAATGCTGTGTTTTTTCATTTTGTACTGGAGAAGGCTCTTGGTGATGCCCAAGGCGTCCGCTGCTTTGGTCTGAACATAATCGGCCTTGTCCAGGGCGGAGAGAACCATTTTCTTTTCAATGCCGTCAAGCACATCGGGCAGGGGAGTATGCTCCGGGATCATGTTCAGGTCAAAGCCGTTCATCCATTGCAGCGGTTTTTTTGCGGCCATGCTCTCGGGTTGCACATCTTCCGGACGGATCAGGTTTCTGCTGCAGAGAATGGCTGCCCGTTCGATGGTGTTTTCCAGCTCCCGGATGTTGCCCTCCCAAGGCAGGGTCATGAGAAAGCGTACGGTTTCCGTGGCAATCTCCAATTTGGGCTTGTTGAGCTGCACGGCGTATTTATTGACGAAATGGGCAACCAGCATGGGAATGTCGTCGGTTCGCTCCCGCAGGGGCGGGAGGTGGATGTGCAGGACATTGAGCCGGTAATAGAGATCTTCCCGGAAATGTCCTCTGTCCACCTCATCCTTGAGATCCCGGTTGGTTGCGGCGATGATCCGGACATCAACCCGCAGGGTCTGGGTGCCGCCGACCCGCTCAAAAGTGCGTTCCTGGAGAACGCGGAGCAGCTTGGCCTGGAGGGGCATGGGCATCTCGCCGACCTCGTCGAGAAAAAGGCTGCCGGTGTCGGCCAGTTCGAACCTGCCCTTGCGCAGGGCGATGGCCCCGGTGAAGGCGCCTTTTTCGTGGCCGAAAAGTTCGCTTTCGAGCAAATTTTCCGGCAAGCCCGCGCAGTTGAGGGAGATGAACGGGGCTTTTTCCCTGGGGCTGTTGCAATGGATGGCCCTGGCTACCAGCTCCTTGCCGGTGCCCGACTCCCCGGTGATCAGGACCGAGGTCGAGGTGGGGGCCACCTTTTCGATGAGATTGAAGATGGCCTGCATCTTTTGGTTCTTGCCGACCATGCTGGAAAAAGAGGTACGGGAGCGCATTTCCTCCCGCAGCCGCATGTTTTCGCGGAGTATGGCGTAGTGCTCCAGGGCCTTGTTGGTGTTCAGCACCAGTTCATCGTTGTTGAAGGGCTTGGTGAGATAGTTGAAGGCCCCGGCCTTCATGGCGGCCACGGCCATTTCCACCTCGCCGAAGGCGGTGACCATGATCACGGGCAGGTCCGGATTGAGGGCTTTTGCCGCCTTGAGCAAACCCAGGCCGTCGAGCCCCGGCATGCGCATGTCGGTGATTATCAGGTCAATGTCGGTTTCACCCAGGATTGTGAGGGCCTCTTCCCCGTTTCCGGCGGTGAAGACCCCGAACCCTTCTTCGCTGAGCAACTCGGAGAGGACTATCAGGTAGTTTGGTTCATCGTCAACAATCAATACGGTGTTCATATGAAGACAGCCTTGGCAGCGGTGAAATTGTCTGGGAAACTCTGGAAACGGTCCGGGCTTGCGCAGGGGTCAATGCTATGTGGCGCGCTCGGCGATTTCCTTGATGTCGGCAATCAGGATGATGTCGTCGTTGCCCATGATGGTGTATCCGCAGATTCCATCGATTTTTTGCAGTTTTTTATATCCGTCCCCGAACTCCTTGGCCACGATCTTCTGGTGGGACAGGATGCGGTCAACCAGCAGGCCGACCCCATGGGGCTTGCAGACCACAACAACTTTATTGCTTGGGTCGGCGACGGTCGAGGAGGCCTTCGGGTAAAAGAAGGTGTTGAGTTCTATAAGCCGCAGGATTGCGCCATCATATGCGATGCAGTTGTTTTCCGCAAGAAGCGGGATGATGTTTCCTGTTTCGATGACCGTGGTGATCTCGTCGGAGGGGATGGCATAGGTCTCCTGCCCCGATTCGGCGAGCATGGCGTCCTTGGTGACCAGGGTCTTGGTGAGCGGCACGGTGAGGGAAACCGTGGTGCCTTTGCCTATGGTGGAATCGAGACGGATGGAGCCGTTGCATTCCTTGAGGCCGGACATGACCACGTCCATGCCCACCCCGCGCCCCGAAACTTCGCTGACTTTTTCCGCCGAACTGAATCCCGGCCGGAAAACGAGATTGATCAGTTCCTTGTCGCTCAATTGCTCCAGCTCCGCAGCGGTCATGAACCCCTTGTTCAGGGCGACGTGCTTCATTTTTCGCGGATCAATGCCCAACCCGTCGTCTTCAATGCTGAGATAGACATTGTTCTCGTCGGCCCGCGCATGCAGGGTGAGGGCGCCCTGTTCCGGCTTGCCGGATTTTTTTCTCCCCTCCGGGGTTTCGAGGCCGTGGTCCAGGGAATTGCGCAGGATGTGGACCAGGGGGTTTTCGATCTTTTCCAGCAGATCTTTGTCGATGACGGTGTCCTCGCCGGTGATGGTGAAGCGGACCTCCTTGTTCAGCGAGGTGGACAGTTGGCGGACCACCTTGGGAAACCGCTGGAACAAGGACTTGACCGGCACCCTGCGGATGCTCATGATGTTGGCGTGCAGTTTTTCAAGCTGCTCGTCAAGGGCATGGATGATGCCGTCGAATCTGGCTGCGAGCCCGAAATCCCCCAGCTTTGTTTCGAGCTGTTTTTTGAGGAAATTGAGGGAGTCGAGGCTGATGTACAGCCCCCCCACGGAATTGGCGAAGTTGTCGAGCCGCGCCTGATCGATGCGGATGGTTTTGGTCTGCTCGGAGGTCTTTGTTTCCTTGATGTGGGCGTCCAAGGCTCGTTTGTCCTGGATGGTCAGCGCCTTTTTGAGGTCGTCTTCCTGGAGAACCCCTTGCTCGATGAGCAGCTCTCCGATTTTTTTCTGCTGGCCCAGCGCTGCGGAGATCTGTGCCTCGCTGACAAGATGCTGCTCCACCAGGATCTCCCCTAACCGGGTGCTGCCGGTCTTGGCTTTGGCCTCAAAGCAGCCGATCACCGAATTGAGCAGATTGCGGCACAGGGTATTGTATTCGTCGCTGGCCACCATCAGGGCGTCGTCAAGGAAGTTCCGCATGGCAAACAGTTCGTCAAGCTCTCCGGCAATGGCGCTGTTGCCGGAGAGGGCTTGGCTCACCTCGGCAAGAGCCTGGGCAAAGGCGAGCAGAAGGTCTTTGCCCGCGGCTTTTTTGCTTTCAAGAAGTCCGAGAACCAGGCCGAACTGGGCCAGTTGGCCGGTGAAATCCTTGTCGCCCAGAAAATATTGGTTGTCCGGGGAAAAGGCGCTGCTCGGCCCTTTTTGTTTTTTCGCGGCGATAATTGACTGAAGATCGATATTGGCCTTTTCGATTTGATCCAGCAGCCCCGGAATCAGCGGGTGGGCGTGGATGTTCTGGCCAAGATCGAGGAATTCATGGAGGAGATTTTCCAGGGTGATGACACTCTGGATAGAGCCGGTTGCCACTATGGGCTGGATTGCCTCTACCTGGGTGAGAAACTCTTTTTCTTCCGGAAGGAAAGCCACTTCCGCCGGGTTCTGTTGAGCCCGGTCGAGCATGGCTTGCAGGTATTCGATTCCCTTGAGCAGGATGTCGATGATCTTTTTGTTGATCAGGACTTCCCCCTTGCGGCAGGCGTCCAGGAGATTTTCCAGGCGGTGGGAGAATTTGTTGATGTTGGTCAGGCCGAAGAACCCGGAATTGCCCTTGAGGCTGTGCACCGGGCGGAAGATCCTGTTGATGATCTCACCGTTGCCGGGATCTTCTTCCAGGGCGATGAAATCCGCCTCGATTCCCTGGAGTGAATCGTTGGATTCATCGATAAAGCCTTGGAGTGCGTCAAGATCAACGTCGTACTGCATGTCAGTTTCCTTTTTCGCTGGCCAGCACTTTGAGAATCTCGTTGATGCGGTTCAGTTTTTTGGCGGCACCATCCACGGCGTCAATGAGGTCCTGCATGTCCTTGAAGGGTTTGAAAAAAATGTCGTTTGCTCCGTAGCGAAAGGCGTTGAGGGTGTTGTTGATCGTGATGTACCCGGTGATCATGATCACCTGGATGGTGCCGTTGTAGTTCTTGATCTTGCGCAGCAGGGAAAGCCCGTCCAACTCCGGCATCATGATATCGCTGATCACGATGTCAAAATGTTCGTCTTCGATCATTTCGTAGGATTTGACGGGATCGTTGCAGGTCGTCACATCGTAGGGTGTTTCGGCAAAGGCTCGGGCCAAAGCTTTCAGTATGCTGGTTGAGTCATCGACGATGAGGACTTTGTATTTTCTGGCCATGTGGTGCGCGTCCTTGCTGGAGATATTTCAAGAAAAAACATGTAACAACGCGGTGGGTGCCCGGTGCGGATTTTTCTTTTTTCCGCGGAAAATATGCGTGAACGGACACGGGGTGAAAAAAATGCTTCCCCAAAAGGGGCAGGCACTATGAACATCATAGGTGCATTGTGCGGAATGGATCAAGGAAAAAAAGGCGGCGGGGGATGCGCTGGGAGGCCCCCGGGGAGACCATTGCCTGCATGGCACGGTTTCTACCAGATAATGTCTTCCCAGTGCTGCTGGGCGGCGGATTTTTTTGCCTGCTCCGCGATATTTTTCTTATCCTCTGGTGTTGTATCAAGCGAAAGCACGTTGTCGGGGTTGGCCGGATCAACGATGCAGGTGGTTTCAAGGGCTTCCCCTATCATGTCCAGGGCGTGCAGGACATTGTGGGCGAGGGAATCCGTGCTTCTTTCTGCCAGGGCGTTTATGACAAAACAATCAAGGTAGAGGGATGGCCAGTCAAGCCGGTGAATGTGCCTCCAGATCTTGATCGCCTGGATTTCGCGAAGGCGATGTGATTTGGCGACGGTCTCGATATGGAGGCTCAGGTTGGTGTGCCGCAGGGAATCGGATTTGAGCCAGTACAGGTCGTGATAGCTCTCGTCTCCGGCCTGCGCACGGCCGGGAATCAGGTCGAGGGTTATATCGTTTTTTGAGATGCCGATGCCGACATGTCTCCGGATGGGGTTCCAGCCATGCAAGGCGGCCAGGGTAAACAGCTCGTCATAGATTTTTTGCATTGTCCCGGGCATCCCGGGTTTGAGGGAGATAAAGAGGTCCACGTCGGTTACGCCATGCACGGCGGTTTGCTTGGCATAGGCGCCGGAATACGACAGGGCGGACAGCCAGCCTCCCGCCCACCGCTGGATCTTGGGGGCAATATGCTTCGCTGTTTGTTCGGCGGGCGATTCAGGCCCCCTTGGGACTTCATATTTTTTGAGGATGGAGAGGATGTATTCATCGCCCGTCATGGGTTCCCCCGTTTTTGTCTGTGCTCGCGGTCAAGCAGGCAATACGCGGACAGGAAGTTTTTTGCTCGTGTGTCCGCGCGGCCGGCAATTTTCAAAACTACTCTGTAGTACTGTCGGCAGGCCGGGAAGTCAATCCCGCTTTTTCATAAAAAAGGGTGGGCTGCCTCCCGGTGCGGCGCGGCACTGGTTGCTGCCAGCCTCTGCTTGATCTCCTGCAGGAGCTGAAGAGGAACGCGGATGGTTTTGGCGTTGCCGCCCAAGGGGGTGACAGAGTGTTTGTCGCCGTGATAATCCGTGCCGCCGCTGAGGAGCAACCCGTGTTGTGCGGCAAGTGCTTGCAGGAAGCGGCAGAATTTTTTTGAATGGGCGGGATAGAAGGTTTCAATCCCTGCCAGCCCGAATCCCTTGAGAGTGCCAACCAGGCCGGGGTTTTGTTCCAGGCTCGGGATCAGATAGACCGGATGGGCGAGCACCGCCAGGCCGTTGGCCTTGGAAATGTGGCTGATTACTTCGTCGGCCTGGGGCTTGACATGTTCGACAAAGGCGGGAGCGCCGCGTTTGAGGTAGCGGCTGAAGGCGTCCTGGGTGTTCCTGGTCAATCCTTTCTGGGTAAGCAACCGGGCGAAGTGGGGGCGGCCTATCTGCTCTCCGGCAATCCGGGGCAGCTCTTCGTTGGTTATGGAGATGCCGAGGGTCTGGAGGCGCTCCATGATGCCCTGGTTGCGGTTGTGCCGGGCCTCTTGCAGCCTTGCCAGAAAGGCGAGGAGCCCGGGATGTTCATGGTCGAAGCCGTAGCCCAGAATATGGAGCGAGGTTCCGGCAAGGTCGCTGCTTATCTCTATCCCGCTCAGCACCTCCACCCCGACGATTGCGCCGTGCGCCAGCGCCTCGGGAATTCCCGTGATGGTGTCGTGGTCGGTGAGGGCGATGGCTGCAAGCCCCCGGCGGGCAGCGAGGTCCAGGAGGGCGGTCGGGGTGAGCAGCCCGTCCGAACAGGTTGAGTGGGTATGCAGATCAATGTAGGGCGGCATTTTTCCGGGGTGCTTTTTTTGTCGAAGGCTGTATTTTTTTGCGTGGAGTAATTTGACTCGGCTCTATATACTAGCATTACTGTTGCATAATTGCTGCATGGACGAGCCCCTCTTTTTCGGCTTTGTTTTTTTGAGGTCTTCAACCGGTTGATAACAGGAGTTTTTGTGCATGGCTCAGATCGATGCTTTTTTTAAACTGATGAACGAACAGGGCGCCTCGGACTTGCATATGGTTTCCGGTCAGCAGCCGATTCTTCGCATCCGCGGCGAGATGGAGCGGGTCAAGTTCAAGGTTCTTGACAACGACGAGCTCAAGGCCATGCTCTATGAGATTGTTTCCGAGGAAAAGGTCAAGGTGTTCGAGGAGACCGGCGATGTGGATTTTGGCTACGAAATTCCCGGACTTGCCCGGTACCGCGGCAACCTGTTCATGCAGAAATATGGAATCGGCGCGGTATTTCGCGAGATTCCCAGCAATATCCTGGGCTGCGACCAACTGGGGCTGCCCCAGGTTGTCGCCCAGCTCGCCACCCTGCCCAAGGGGATGGTCCTGGTCACCGGCCCCACGGGCAGCGGCAAGTCGACCACCTTGGCCGCCATTGTCGATCAGGCCAACAAGCTGCGCAAGGACCATATCCTGACCATCGAAGATCCCATCGAGTTTGTGCACAAGAGCCAGAACTGCATCGTCAACCACCGGGAGGTGGGGCTGCATACCCAGTCCTTTTCCGCCGCCCTGCGGGGTGCGCTCCGCGAAGACCCGGACATTATCATGGTCGGCGAAATGCGCGATCTGGAAACCATTTCCCTGGCCATGGAGGCGGCCATGACCGGCCATCTGGTCTTCGGCACCCTGCACACCTTAAACGCCAATAAAACCGTGGACAGGATTATCGAAATTTTCCCATCCAACCAGCAGGCGCAGGTCCGCTCCACCCTGGCGGATGCCCTGAAGGCCGTGGTTTCCCAAACCCTGTTCAAGCGAGTCGATATCAAGGGGCGTTGCGCCGCGCTGGAGATCCTGATCTGCACCCCGGCGGTGCGGAACCTGATCCGCGAAGGCAAGACCTACCAGATCCCATCCGCCATGCAAACCGGGAAGAAATTCGGCATGCAGACCCTGGACGACGCGATCATGGATCTGATCAAGAAAGGCTGGATTTCCGGGGATGACGCCTACATAAACTGCATTGACAAGAGCAAGTTCGTTCAGTTCCTCAAGAAGCCGCCCACGGATTTTACCGATGCCTAAAGGTGGCGCCGCTCCCGCGCATTTCTTAATGGGGGGGCGGATCGCTTGCAGTCCGATGGGGGGTGGCAGTGAGCTTTTTCCCGTCGGAGAGAAAAGAGACGGCGCCATGGCGGGCCGTTGAAAAGATGTGTCCTCCGGAGTCCTGATATTGCACCGGGGGAAACGGCTCCTTCTTGCCCGTTGACGCCACGGAGTAGCGCGGCCCTACGGCCGCAATGAACCGCGGACTGCCCGACGATCCCAGGCCATGGTGGGGCAGCAGGAGAACCTCGGCCTTGAGTTGGCTGCTCTTTTGCAGGATGTGTTCCTCGTAGTCCTTTTCTATGTCCCCAGGAAAAAGAAAGGTGTTTTCGCCGTGGTCCAGGCGCAGGACCAGGCCCCTGTTGTTGGGGGTGTCCGCGATTGGTTCCGTGTTTCCGCTCAGAGCCAGATTGGCCAGGCAGGTGATGGCAAACTGGGTGTTTCCGCCGGCAAGCACTTCTCCGGCCCTGGCAATCCGTACCTGACAACCGGCCTCTTTCGCCCCACGAAGAAGCGCGGAAAAGCCCGGTTCCTGGCCGTTGGTTTCGCTGAGCCAGAGAATCTTGGGCTGAAACCGTTGTATGATCCAGGGCAGGCCGTTGAAATGATCGGCATGGGCATGGGTGAGGATGATCTGGTCCACCCGCCTGATCTGCTGGTGCCAGAGAAACGGCGCGATCACCCGCTCTCCAACATTGAAAAGCCCGGTGGGCGGTCCGCCCCCGTCGATGAGAATGACTTGGCGGTCTGCTTGTTTTACGACCGTGGCGCTGCCGTTTCCCACGGGCAAAAAAAAGACCTCCATCGAGTTGTCGTGCGCTTTCGGCAACCGGGCATAGCCGGAAAGCAGCACGGCGAAACAGGCAAGCATGGCCAGCAGGGGAAGCGTTCGTCTGTGGCGGAAGATCAGAAGAAGCAGCGCGTAGGAAAGAATTAACAGCGGCATAGTCGGGGTGGGGAGCCAGAAAGAGGAAAACGGCAGTCCGGCGAGAAAACCGGTCAGCACGTGGGAAACGTGGATGCCGAGCGCGCCGGTTTGTAAAAAAAAGAGTGCGATCACCGGGGCGAAGGATTGGGTGAGAATGGCCAGCAGCCCCAAGGGCAGGGTCCAGAAGCACAGAAAAGGCGTGACCAGCAGGGTGGTAATGGGGCCGGTCAGGGAAATCCGGTTGAAATGGAGCAGGGCGAGCGGAGCGGTGGCAAGAAAGGCGGCGCCTGAAATGAAAAGTCCGGAGATGAGGAAGTATCGCAATCTCTGCCAGGGAGTCCGGTTCTCTTTGTGGGGACGCCAGGTAGCGATCCGCGGCATGACGAGGATTATTGCCGCAGTGGCGGCAAAGGAGAGCTGGAAGGAGGCGGTGTGGATGCTGAGGGGGTTGAACAGGAGGATGCAGAAAGCGGCAATGGCGAGATTGTTCAGGCTGGACCATTGGCGGTCGAGAAGAAGAGCGACCATGAAGACGCCGGTCATGAGCAAGGCCCGCATTACCGGCGGTTGAAAACCGGCAAGCCCGGCGTAGAGAAAAAGGGCGGGGAACGAGAGAATCAGGGAGATTTTGGCCGCGGGCAGCCGGAGCAACAGCATGGGAGAGCGATTGACCAGAAAACGAAAGAAGATCGTGGTCAAAAAAGCCACGACAACGAGATGGCTCCCGGAGATGGCCAGAAGGTGCATGATGCCGGCAGCCTGGTAGTTTTCCGTGATTTCCGGCGAAATGGCGCTGCGGTCGCCAAGGAGGAGGGCCTGGTACAGCGCGGCGTTGTCCGGGGCAAGATGTGCGTGGAGAAAGGCCTCGAACTGGTGCCGGAATCCTTCAAGAAAATACCTCGGCGAAGAAAAGCTGCCCGCGGCAGGAGGGGAAATGGGCTGGATGAAAAGGGGGGTGGCAACCCAGCCCTTGACCAGGATATCATCGGCGGCCAGATATTCTGCGTAGTCAAAGACCTCTGGGGTTGCCGGCTTGTCCGGCAGGGAAAGCCGGGCGCGCACCAGATAGTCCCGGCCGGGAACGAGCCCCTTGAGCAGCGGGGCGTTGACTGTGAGCATGATGCGACCTGTTGCAGCGCGAGGCGCGAGGCCTGAAGGGAGGAGGATGCTGTCCGTTTCAAGAATGAAATGGGTTTTGTCATTCTTGAAAACAGGTTTTCGGATCAATGTGCCGGTCAGGCTGGCGTCCTGCTTTTCCGGGACGAGGCGCGAGAGATGATGAGGTGGCAGCGGAGGCGCCAGAAACGACCCCGTGTACAGCAGGCCGCAGAGGGAGAACAGGATAAGCAGCAGGGGGAGAAAGCACGCTCGTGCCCGAGTCCGGCAAAGCAGAACGAAAACAGCCGGAACGGCAATCAGGGCGGCTGCCAGCCACAGGGAAGGGGAGGCCGGCAACCAGCCGGCCTCCGCAGTCATTGCGCCGGCGGCAAAGGCCAGGAGTGCCGGAAGAAGCGGGTTGCGGTCTGTCTCTGGCAGCATGTGTTTTATCTGCGGACTTCCGGCTGGGGAAGGATCAGCGCACAGCGGCTGATCGCATTATCCGGCATGGTGCTGCATGCGCGGCGGTGCGAAAGGAAAAACGAAACAGGCGCGGTCAGTCCAGGAAATGCTTGAGCTTCTCCCGCCTGCTGGAATGCCGCAACCGATTAAGCGCTTTTTTCTCGATCTGCCGGATGCGTTCCCGCGAAACGTTGAACCGTTTGCCGATCTCTTCCAGGGTGTATTCCGCGTCCTCACCGATGCCGAAGCGCAGCCGGATGATCTTTTCTTCCCGGGTGCTCAGGGTATTGAGGATGCTGGTGACCCGGTCGGAAAGCTGCTGGTTCTGCACCGCCTCGTAGGGCGAAACCGATTCCTGGTTTTCCAGAAAGTCTCCCAGGGTGGAGTCGTCGTCGCCCACTGGGGTTTCCAAGGAGATCGGCTCCCTGGAGGCCTCCAGGATGGCGAGGATTTTGTCCATCGGCAACCCGGTCTTCTCGGAAATTTCAATGGGGGTCGGTTCGCGGCCCAGTTCCTTAAGAAGCGAGTAGAACGCCTTGAAGAACTGGCTGCGGAGTTCCAGGAAATGCACTGGCAGCCGGATGGTTCTGGTTTTGTCCAGGATGGCCCGGGTAATCGCCTGCCTGATCCACCAACTGGCGTAGGTGCTGAATTTGTTGCCCTTGGTGTAGTCGAAGCGGAAAACGGCCCGCATCAGGCCGAGGTTGCCTTCCTGGATGAGGTCGGCCAGGGTGAGGCCCTGGTGCATGTAGCGTTTGGCGATGCTGACCACCAGGCGGAGATTGGCCTTGATCATGGCATCCTTGGCAACTTCGATGGAGCGGTGGAACATCTCCAGCTTGCACTGCATCTCCTGAAGCTTTTTGTTGCGCGGATGCATTTCGCAGGCCTTGGCAATGGCGCGCATCATGAAATTGAGGTGCTGTTTTTTCGGCTTCAGGGTTGGGTCGCGTTTTTCCCACAGGTCAATGCGTTCAACCAGTTGGCGCAGTTCCTCGGTTCCATGCTGGTCCTGGCGAACCGAGCGGATAATCCCGTCGAATCCCTCGCGGATACTCTTGCTGTATTTTTCTTCTTCCTGCGGGGTGAGCAGCTCGAACTTACCCATTTCCCGGAGGTAGGTGGTGGTGGTTTCTTCCGGCTCCGGACTATCCTCTTTGGAGACAAGGGCGGCGGCATCCATGAGTTTGTCGTCATCGTCGTCAAGGGGGACGTCTTCAAGCTGGCCATCTCCGCTGCCCTCCCAGCTTTTGCCGTCGAGGGTTTTTTTCTTGCCGGATTTTTCCTGGCTGACTATTTCGATATTGTTCTCGTTGAGAAAATCGAAAATACCGTCGATGGCTTCAGCGTCTTTGCCCTCCGGAATCAGGTCGTTCAGGAAGGAGAGGGTTACGCATCCTTCATCTTTTCCGGCTTCGAGGAGTCTTGCTTTTATATCGGCAGGCACGGGCTAACCTCTCCTGGTTTCAAAGTTTTCTTTCTGTTGCGTGCAAATACAGGGTGTTGTGTTGCTGGGGCAGAAAACTCGACAATATACAAATAGTATCAGATGATGGCAAGTAAAAGTGAGTAAAAAAAAGATTAATATTTTTTTTGTGGAGTTCCGTGATTTGCGAAAAAAATGTTGACACTGGGCCGATTAGTCAATACTATTCCGCATCGCATACGAAAAAATCATGCATATATCCTTCCTTTGTGTTTTAAGGCCAAGATAATCCGAGAATTCATATTCAGCCCTCTAGCCCAATTCTCGAAAAACAACCTGTTCAATTTCATATCGTGCTCTCTGTAAAATTTTCGCATTGTCGAAAATAACCAGGACTGCTTCAGTTTTTTTGTGGCGGGGTTCTCTGGTTTTTTCGTGGTCCTGCGGAAATATTTCAAAATTTTTCATTTCAAACTGTGTGTGTTGTGGTGGGTCCGGGCACGGATATCCGCGCAGCGTTTTTGTTGCGCTTCGGTCTGATTTTTACTCTTGCCGTGGCTGGCCGCGGTTCAAGCAAGGCAATGATTGTAACCATACTATAGCGAGCGAGTGTCCGAGAGATGGAGAAAAGGATTGCATGAACTTATCTGAACTTAAATTAATGAAGATTACCGAGCTGACCAAGCTCGCCAAGGATTACCGCATCGAAGAATACAGCGCCATGCGCAAGCAGGAGCTGATTTTTGCCATCCTGCAGGCTGCCGGTGGGCAAGCAGAGAAAAACGGCGAGAACTGGGGCAGCGGAGTACTTGAAGTGCTGCCGGACGGTTTCGGTTTTCTGCGGGCGCCGTATTACAATTATCTGCCAGGCCCCGACGACATCTATGTTTCGCCTTCCCAGATCCGGCGGCTCAACCTCCGCACCGGCGATACCATTGAGGGGCCGGTGCGCACCCCGAAGGAAGGGGAGCGCTACTTTGCCCTGCTCAAGGTTGACAGCGTCAATTATGATCCGCCGGAAAAGGCCCGGGATAAAACCCTGTTTTCCAACCTCACTCCGTTGCATCCTCAAGAGCGTATTCACCTTGAACGGGAGCCGGACAATTATTCCATGCGGATCATGGATATCATGTCCCCCATCGGCAAGGGGCAGCGTGGCCTGATCGTCGCTCCGCCCCGAACCGGCAAGACGGTGTTGATCAAGGATATCGCCAACAGCATTACCAGGAATCACAAAGAGATCATTCTTATCGTTCTGTTGATCGATGAGCGGCCCGAGGAAGTAACCGACATGGCCAGGGGCGTCAATGCCGAGGTGATCAGTTCCACCTTTGACGAGCCTCCCCAGCGTCATATCCAGGTGGCTGAGATGGTGCTCGACAAGGCCCGCAGGCTTGTGGAGCACAAGAAGGACGTGGTGATCCTGCTGGACAGCATTACCCGTTTGGCCAGGGCGTACAATACGGTGGTGCCGCCCAGCGGCAAGATTCTTTCCGGTGGTGTTGATTCCAACGCCCTGCATCGGCCGAAGCGGTTTTTTGGCGCGGCGCGCAACATTGAGGAAGGCGGCAGTTTGACCATCCTTGCCTCCGCCTTGATCGAGACCGGCAGCCGGATGGATGAGGTTATCTTCGAGGAGTTCAAGGGCACCGGCAATATGGAACTGGTGCTCGACCGCAAGATCGCGGACCGGAGAATCTTTCCTGCCATCGACATGGCCAAATCCGGGACCCGCAAGGAAGAATTGTTGCTCACTGCGGAAGAATTGAACAAAGTCTGGATCTTGCGCAAACTCCTCGGGTCCATGAATCCCATCGACGCCATGGAGTTTTTCCTCACGAAGATGAAAGGAACCCGTTCCAATGCCGAATTTTTTGATTCCATGAAGGGCGGTTGATTTTCTTCAATCCGTAATTCCTGGCTTGCAAAAAAAATAATATAACGATATAGTCCACTGTTTTTTGCAGGTTTTGCCGGGAAATGTCCCCTGGCTGGGCTGTGTGTAATGGATTTCTTGCAAATTTACCGGAGGTTTCTGTCCATGAAAGAAGGTGTGCATCCCGAATATCATAAAATCAACGCCGTCTGTGCGTGTGGCAATACGGTTGAACTTGGCTCCGTCCATCCTGAAATGAAAGTGGAAATCTGTTCTGCCTGCCATCCGTTTTTCACCGGCAAGCAGAAACTGATCGACTCCGCCGGCCGGATTGACAAGTTCAATAAGAAATACGGCAAGCAAACAGCCAAGTAACACACACGTTTTTTTGTGTTGCTAACGCCTTTGGACCATTCCTGTTAGGGGATATGGCTCAGGGGCGTTCCTTTTTTGACGAGACGCCCATGTTTGCCCAACTTGAAAATGTTGCAGAACGCAAGCTCGCTCTTGAGGCCAGACTTTCAGAGCCGCAGTTGGCAAATGATCAAGCCGAATTTCGCCGGGTGGCCAAGGAACATGCCCACCTGGCAAAGCTTGATGAGCTGTACAACAACTACAAGAAGGTCAACAGGGAAATCACCGACAATCGTCTTCTGCTTCAGGATGAAGAGGACAGCGAACTCAAGGATCTTGTCCGGGCTGACCTTGCCGAGCTTGAAATCCGTCAGGAGGAGTTGGTCAAGGACCTGCGGGTTGCCCTGCTCCCCAAGGATCCCAATGATGATAAAAATATCCTTCTTGAAATCAGGGCCGGCACCGGCGGAGACGAGGCGGCGTTGTTTGTCAGCGACCTGTTCAGAATGTACAGCCGGTATGCCGAGCAGCAGGGGTGGAAGGTCGAGGTGATGACCAGCAATCCCACCGGAATCGGAGGGTTCAAGGAAATCATCGCTCTGATCAGCGGCGAACACGTCTACAGCAAGTTGAAATATGAGTCCGGCGCCCATCGGGTGCAGCGTGTTCCGGAAACGGAAACCCAGGGCCGGATCCATACCTCCGCCGTTACCGTGGCGGTTATCCCCGAGGCGGAAGAGGTTGAGGTGGACATCAGCCCCAACGACCTGCGCTTCGATGTCTACCGTTCCACCGGCTCCGGCGGACAGAGCGTCAATACCACCGATTCCGCGGTTCGGGTTACCCATCTGCCCACCGGGCTGGTGGTGACCTGTCAGGATGAAAAATCCCAGCACAAGAACAAGGCCAAGGCCTTGCAGGTTCTTCGCGCCCGGCTCCTCGACAAGATGCAGCGCGAGCAGGATGAGAAAATGTCCGCGGACCGCAAGAGCCAGGTGGGCAGCGGCGACCGGAGCGAACGCATTCGCACCTACAATTTTCCGCAGGGCAGGGTCAGCGATCATCGGATCAATCTCACCCTGTACCAGCTCGACGATATCCTGATGGGAAAACTTGACGATATCATCGATCCGCTCACGGTTCATTTTCAGACAGAAGCCTTGCAGATTATGCAATAACGCGGATCCGTGAACGCGGTGTGCCGTTTCTCCCCAAACCCGGAAGACTCGTCATGATTCTCAAAGAGGCATACCGGGAAAGCGTCCAACGTCTTGCCCAGGCGTCC
Organism: uncultured Desulfurivibrio sp.; assembly: GCA_964588325.1. GTDB lineage: Bacteria > Desulfobacterota > Desulfobulbia > Desulfobulbales > Desulfurivibrionaceae > Thiovibrio. The sequence goes on along the minus strand of CAZPOR010000004.1, from coordinate 121,131 downwards.
GTTGCCGAGCCGGAAATCGAGGCCGCGCTTTTGCTTGGCCATGTTCTGGGCTTTTCCCGCAGCCAATTTTTTCTTGCCATGGAGCAGGAAATCCAGCCGCAGCAGCTTTCTCTTTTTCATGCCCTCCTTTCGCGGCGTCTTCTTCGGGAACCATTGGCTTACATCACCGGCGAGCAGGAGTTCTGGTCGCTGCCTTTCAAGGTTTCCCCCAAGGTCCTCATCCCCCGGCCCGAAACCGAGGAGCTTCTCGAAAAGATTTTTGCCGCGGTGCGGCAGGACGGCCTGCCGCCTGGTCCGGTTCTGGACCTGGGCGTCGGGAGTGGAGCGATCACCGTTGTCCTGGCTCGCGAACTAGCGGATCGGCATGTGTTTGGGGTGGATCTCTCCTGGGAGGCCCTTGGGATTGCCAGGGAAAATATCGGATTCCATCAGGTTCAGTCGAGGGTCTTTTTATTGAATGGCAACTGGTTGACGGCCGTGGGACAGGAGGGAAGGTTTGCTCTGGTTGTCTCCAATCCGCCTTACATTGCAACAGCGGCAAAGGACGGACTCCAGCCGGAGGTGCGGGATTTTGAACCCCATGGGGCCTTGTTCGCCGGGGTTGACGGTCTTGCCGATATCCGCGCTTTGGCAGCACAGGTTCATCCGGTCATGCTGCGCGGCGGCCTGTTTTGCATGGAGATCGGCGCGGACCAGCAGGAGGCGGTGTTGAAAATCTTTTCTTCCTTTCCCGAATATGATAGGGTGCAGGTCCATTGTGATCTGGCTGGTTTGCCGCGTATTTTTCAGGCCCGTCGCCGCTGAATCGTGCCGCTGCCCGTTGTTCTTTTTTTATTAAGTGAGAATTGTCATGGACAAGATCGTTATCGAAGGTGGATATCCCCTGCACGGTGAAATTGCGGTGAGCGGCGCTAAAAATGCCGCCCTGCCGCTGATGGCCGCATGCCTGTTGAGTGCGGAGCCGATCATCTTGCATAACATGCCGGATCTTCGGGATACCAGGACCTTTCTCACCCTGCTGGAATCTTTCGGGGTTAAGTGGCAGAAAGACGGCACGGTGCTGGTGCTTGATGCTTCGACAATCACCAATTGCGAGGCTTCCTACGAGATGGTGAAGACCATGCGGGCCTCGGTGCTGGTTCTGGGACCGTTGCTGGCCCGGCACGGCATGGCCCGGGTTTCCTTGCCCGGAGGCTGCGCCATCGGCGCCCGGCCCATCAATTTCCATCTTCAGGGGTTGGAAAAACTCGGCTCCACCTACGAATTGACCCAGGGCTATGTTGATGCCAAGGCCGGGGGAAGATTGCAGGGAGGCACCGTCTGCTTCGATATCCCTTCCGTCACCGGCACCGAGAATATCCTCATGGCTGCGACCTTGGCCGAGGGCGTCACCGTGATCAAAAATGCGGCCCGGGAGCCGGAAATCGGCAATCTTGTCGATCTGCTCATCGCCATGGGGGCGCGGATCAAGGGCAAGGATTCGGACACCCTGGTGGTTGAGGGGGTCAAGAAGCTGCACGGGGCTGAACAAGAGGTCATCCCGGACCGGATCGAGGCGGGGACCTACCTCATTGCCGTTGGCGCGGCTGGTGGCGAGGCCACGGTGACGCAGTGCAATCCGCAGCACCTGCCCGCTCTGCTGGAAAAATTACGTGCCGCCGGGCTCTCCATCGAGGAGGGGTGCGACCGCATCCATGTTGCCCGCAAGGGTCCCCTCCAGAGCGTGGACATCAAGACCATGCCCTATCCGGGGTTCCCCACGGATCTGCAGGCCCAGATCATGGCGCTGATGACCTTGAGCGAGGGCTTAAGCGTGATTGCCGAGACCATCTTCGAGAACCGCTTCATGCATGTGGCTGAACTGCATCGTATGGGGGCGGACATCAAGGTGGACGGGCACAGCGCCATCGTTACCGGTACCGGCCGGTTGAGCGGCGCGCCGGTGATGGCCACGGATCTGCGGGCCAGCGCTTCGCTGGTGATCGCGGCTTTGGCCGCCGAAGGGGAAACCCATATCTCCCGGGTGTATCATCTGGATCGAGGGTATGACGACCTGGTCGGCAAACTCACCCAGGCCGGGGCACGGATCAGGCGTGAAAAAGAGTGAGTCAGCACGGCAGGACAATGCTCACCGTGGTGCCTTGCCCTTCCTTGCTTGCGATTTTGATCGTGCCCCCGTGCTCGTCAATGATTTTATACACCATGGCCAGTCCCAGGCCGGTGCCTTCCGGTTTGGTCGTAAAATACGGGTCCATGACCCGTTCCAGGGTATCTTCCGCGATGCCGCAGCCCGTGTCCCGCACCTGTATTTCAACGGTGCCTGGCCGGGGCCCCTCCTGCACCGACACCTGTAATTCCCCGCCGTTTTCCATGGCCTGCAAGCTGTTGAGATAGAGGTTCAGTAGGACCTGGTTGAGGCGGTCCTTGTCCAGGCGCACCAGCTTTCGCGGCAGGGATATCTCATGGCGCACGGCAACGCCCAGTTCCTTGGCGTCACTCTGGATGAGCTTGAGGGATGCCTCGATAAACGGCTCGATTTCAATCTCGGCGACGGCCAAGGGCAGCGGTCTTGCATAGGTAAGCAGTTCGGTGATGCTGCGGTTGAGCCGCTCCACCTCGTTGACCAACAGCCTGGACGCTTCCCCTTCCTCGCTTTCTTCGGGAAAACGGGAGCCAAGCAGGGTGGCGAATCCTTTGATGGAGCTCAGGGGGTTTCGTACCTCATGGGCGACGCCCGCGGCCATTTTTCCTAGGGCGACAAGACGGTCATGCCGCCGGACCTGGGCCTCGAGTTTTTTCGTCTCCGTAAGATCGTACATGAGCACAACCCTGCCGATGGTGTTGCTTTGCTCATCGGTTATGGGCACGGAGCTGACGTGCAGGTGCCTGGGGGCCGGCGAATCCTGCGGCAGGAAGATCTCCTGCTCGATGGTTTCTCCTTCCTGGCCCAGGGGAGGGATGAGCTGCCGGATCTGCGGCAGGACTGCGGCTTGGGGATGGCCAATGGTTTGTTCCGGGGGTTTCCCGGTAAACTCCGCCGCGGTGCTGTTGAAGGTCTGGATATGTCCTTCGGCATTGGTTGCGATGATGCCCACGGGCAGACGGGAGATGAGCAGATCCGTGAAGGCCCGCATATTGATAAGGGTTTTTTGCGAGGATCGATAACTCTGCGCGGTGAGCAAGGCGATCCAGCCGCCAATCGCCACCAGCAGCATGGCGATGGACATATACAGCATGTGGCGCCGGTCCTGCTGGATAATCGCATCCTGTTCCGTCATGTCAAGGCCGACAATAATGGAGAGATTGTTTTCCGGCTGCCATGCATTATTGGCGGGGAAAGGTCGGCACGGCGCATTTTCTCCGGCAGAGTTGTCCTGGTTTTCCGGCTGCTCCATGGCCTGCATGCGTTGTCTGAAAAAATGGCCGCGCCCGCGCATGAACGGTTTGAATGACGCCACAACCTCAAAGACCTTGTGGGTGGTTTTCGGGTCGTTGACGATCCGGTGTTTGCCAAAGGGGGAAAGATCCGGGTCGGAAAGCAGGGGATGGTCAATGGTGCCTCCCTTCAGGCCAGGGGTGCTGTGTGCCACGATTGTCCCCGTGTTGTCGGCCACCACGATATAGAGGAGACTTGATTCACTTGCGACCTGCTCTATAAGGTGTTGAAATTGTTGATTATTTGCGGTACCCATCATCATCGAGGCCCTGGTGCCTGCGCCGACAAAACGGATGATCGCCTGCCCCTTGTTGAAAAGACTATCGGTCATGATCCGTTTTTCCCGTTGCAGATTGTTGGCTGCAAAGAAAAAAACAATAGCAATGAGCATGCCTATGGCCGTGGCGAGAATCCAGGGAGAGGCATAGGCAAAGGGAGAGGTGATGATTTTTGTTTCTTTTTTCATGACGCCTTATCCTGGGAAAGCTTTTTTGCATGGAGAGTCTGCCCGTTTTCATAAAACCACGATTCCAAGACACAAGCAATTGTTGTTCCTCGTTTGCTCCGGTAATGAAAAAGAGGCCAGGACAGCTTCCGGGCATCTTGTCGTTGCCCGGGGGATTCCAGGTTGGGTAAAAAATAGTCAGCCTGCCGTCCCGGGCATGGATAAAAAATATCCAGCCTGCCTCTTTTTGGTGTGAGTTTACGGGGAGTGCCGGTCTTTGTTTTGTGGAAAAAACTTTAATTTCAATATGTTGTGCCGCTTTTTCAGCTCCTGGCATGGTTGTTGTATTAACAGGGCGCAGAGAGAAACCATTGCAACCCATTTAATTCACAACCACATATTCAGGAGGTACACGATGAAAAAGACATTACTCGCAGTTGCCGCATTAGCTACGATCGGCCTGGCCGGTTATCAGGTTGCCGAGGCGCAACCGTGGGGAGGCGGCCACGGCATGGGGTATGGCTGCGCAATGATGGGCATGGGGCAAGGCCAGGGACAGGTGAGCGAAGAGACCATGAAGGCCAGGGAAAAATTCTTTAACGAGAACACCGACCTGCGCAAAAAGATGGTTTCCAAGAAAACGGAGTTGAGAGCGGTTATGAGCGGGGAGAAGCCGGATGAGAAAAAAGCGGCCAAGCTCTCCGAGGAGTTGTTCGACCTCCGCACCCTGATGCACAAGAAGGCTCAGGAGGCAGGCATTGCCCAGGCCGGCTTCGGCCCCGGTTTTTGTGACGGTCCTGGAATGGGGATGGGCTCCGGTCCGCGTCATCGCTCCAGCCGTTGGTAGTACACGCTGAGTGGTTTTTCTGATTGTAGGCGGGCCTCATGGTGAGGCCCGCCTGTTTTTTTGTCCGCTGTCCGGAGGCCTGTTTTCCCCGCGTCTTGGCCGAGAGAGCGGGTCTGCCGTGCCCGGTGGGATGTCAGTTGATTTTTTTTCCCTGGAGATGCAGACTGCATTCGGTTTCCCGCGCCATGTCGTTGAGGAGGGTCTGTCTGGCCGATTGAACTTTTTCGTACGGAAGCTCAAGGAACATGGCGATGTCGGAAATGTCGATCCCCGCCCCGAAATGTTCTTCCGCGATGATGATTTTGAGAAAATCCTCCTTGACGAAAGTTCGTATCTCCGGACTGATGTCGGTGAGAGTGTCACAGGCATGGTCATATGTCCGGCCCTGTGATAATTCTTCCCGTATTTTTTTCACCGCGCGTTCGTATTCCCTGTGCATGATGGCGGTAAATTGGCCATACTGTTTTATGGTGGTGGCGGACATGGGTGCTTCTCTTTGTTTTTTTTCGAGGGGGCGTGCATCTGCTTTCTTGGCTTGCCGAGGCGACGATGGTATCGTACCTATGTACCATAAAAAAGTTAGGTGAAAACAGCAAAAAATGGAGATGCCGATCACCCGGCACTCTTTTTTAGGCGAGGCTCTCGTGCAGATAGTGACGGTGACGAATATCTTCAATTTCCGGGGAAGAATACTCCTTGTCTGTTTGCTTTGTTTCCTGCTTGTGCCTCTCCTTGCCTGGGGCGAGGCTTTTATCGATGCCGATGGGTTTCTTGTCGTGCGTGCTTCGTCCCCTCGCGCAACCGGGGCACATCCCGGGACCGGCCCAGACGAGGCGTTGCTGCAAGCCGCCTATGCCGGAGGGGAGACACTGCGCTATGCGGTCGGTTGGCTTGGCATTACGGCGGGGGAACTGGTCATGCGGGTCAATAAGGTCGCGGACAGGCAGGAAACATTTTCCCTTGAAGTTACCGCCAGGAGTGCAGGGCTGCTTGAGGTATTCTACCCGGTGGAGGATACGTTCCGCACCATCGTGCAGGGGCGGATGCGATTGCCCCGCCGTCATGAAATGCAGCAGAAGGAGGGGCGTCGGGTTAACAGCAAGCTTACCCTCTATGATCAGGAAAATTTTCGGGTGTCCTACCGTAAAAACGACGAGCCGGCTGATGTCTACCAGCTCGATGGCCCGATGCATAACGAGTTTTCCTCATTTTTTTTCATGCGGGCGTTGTCGTTCGCCGGGGATTCTCCGATGATCGTTCCCACCTTTGCCGATAAAAAGCGGCATGAGGTGGTCGTCACGGTGGAGGGAAAGGAAGAGCAGGAAAGCGTGCTGGGAAAGAAAAAGACCCTCAAGGTTCAGCCGCATCTGAAGTTCAAGGGGTTGTATGAAAAGATAGGAGATCCGCTGGTCTGGCTCACCGATGATGACTGGAGGATTCCCACCAGAATTCAGGCGAAAATCGTCATCGGGTCCTTGACGGCGGAACTGGTCGAATATACAGGTCCTGCCGGACATTTTATCGTCAAAGACACTCCTGCAGAATTGCCTCCACAATCTCCGGCGGATACTCGCTGAGCCGCCACAGCCGTGCCTGCGCCCTGGTGTTTTCGGCCAGGGCGGGGATATCCTTGCGCGAGAGACCCAGGTCGGTCAGTGAGGTGGGGGCGGCTATTGTTTGCAGCCATTGCCGAAAAAGACCGATTCCATCCCGGGCAAGGAGGTGCTGATCCGTGGCCTCAAGTCCAAAAACCTGGACGGCAAAAAGGGCTTGGCGGGCTGGTTTTTTCCTGGCACCATACGCCATGGCGCCCGGCAGGATGGCCGCGAGGCCTGCGCCGTGGGGGATATCGTGCCTGGCGCTGAGGGAGTGTTCGATCAGGTGGAAGGGGAAGCCGACCCGGCCCAGTCCTGCCGCGCTGATGCCGTTGAGGGCCAGACTGCTTGCCCACAGGAGTTCGGCTCGGCTCTGATAGTCCTGCGGTTTGGATAAGGCTGTTCCGCAGGCTTCCATCAGGGTTTGCATGAGTCCGGCGCTGTAGTGATCCTGCAAGGGGGAAAAGGACTCTTCCCGGTTCAGGTAGAACTCAAGCAGATGGCTGAAGGCGTCCACTGCCCCGAAGGCGGTGGTGGAAGGCGGAACGCTGAAGGTGACGGTGGGGTCCAGAATGGCGATTTTCGGGAAAAGATGCCGGTTGCCGATGCCGATCTTCTGCCCGGTTGCTTCATTGGTAAGCACCATGCCGTTGTTGGTTTCCGAGCCGGAGCCGGCGATGGTGGGCAGGGCGATAACCGGCAGGGCGGCCTTGATGCTCTTCTTTCCCTTGAAAAATCCCCAGACATCGTGGGCGGCCAAGGCTCCGGCGGCAATAGCCTTGGCGCTGTCGATGACGCTGCCGCCCCCCAGGGCGACAACGACCTCGATCCTGTTTTTTTGCGCAAGGGCAATGCCCTGTTGGACGTGACTTACAGTTGGGTTTGGTTGTACGCCTGCATGTTCGGTAACTTCGATCCCGGCCTGATCCAGGGAGTTACGGACAATCCGATGCACTCCCAGCCTTTTCAAGCTCTCCCTGCCCGAGACCAGCAAGGCCTTGGCGCCTAGGGAGGCGGTTTGCTCTCCGGTTTGTCCGAGGCTGTTTCGACCGAAGATGATCTTGGTTGGGTGGTGAAAAACAAAGTCTCGCATGGCAAATCAGCCCGGGGGACAGGCGGCCACGGCATTGGTCAGGCGGACAAAGTCCTCGAGAGTCAGCCGCTCCGCCCGGGTTTCCGGATTGATCCCCGATTGGCTGAGCAGGGTTGCCATGTGCTCCCGGGACAAGCCGTTGATCATGCCGGCGCTGAGGGAGTTGCGCAGGGTTTTGCGCCGTTGGCCAAAGGCGGCATTGACGATGCGCCGGAGCAGTTTCCGGTCATGGGGAGGGAGCTGCGCGACCCTGGCCGGAACCGGGCGGAAGGTGATCCGCACCACCACCGAATCCACCTTGGGGCGGGGATGAAACTGGCCGGGGCCCACTTGCATGATGGTCTGCACCGAGGCGCAGCCGGCGAGCAGCACGGAGAGCACCCCGTACTCCTTGGAACCCACCGGGGCGGTAATCCGCTGGCCCACTTCTTTTTGCAGCATGAGCACGGCCCGGTCCAGGGATTCGTGGTTTTCGACGAGCTTGAAAAGCAGCAGGTTGGAGATGGAGTAGGGAAGATTGGCCAGGATTTTCAGCGGGCCATTGGTCTGGGCCGCAAGCGCGGCAAAGTCGGCCTTGAGAAGATCCTGATGGATGAGGGTGACGTTGGCGGGCAGATCCTGGCGCTCCTGGTGGTAGGCAATGATCCCGGCATCAAGCTCCAGACCGATGACCTGCCTGACCCGTTCGGCCAGGGGCAGGGTCAGGGAACCCAAGCCCACGCCAAGCTCCAGGACGGAATCTTCCGGGGTGACGCCTGACAGCTCGACAATGCGTTCCGCGGTCTGCCGGTGAACCAGGAAATTCTGCCCCAGTTTTTTGCTGGGGGCCAGTTGATGCTGGGAAAGGATTTTTTTTATGGGAAGATCGTTGCTCATTGGGTCTCATGTAAGGATGTGTTTTTCCCGCCTCTTTTTGCGGAGGGCGCGGAAAAATTTAAAGGCAAGGATATATCCGGCACAGGTGAAAGGGATCGCCAGCAGAACTCCGCCGGTCAGCATGACTGCAACCGCTTCAAGGCCCATCTGCCCGAGACGGGCAAGGTTTTCCCGGAAGCTTGCGTCAGAGGCGAACATCCCCAGCAGATCCTGTATGCGGGCCCAGGAAAGACGGTCGGGAAGCAGCCAGTTCCCCAGCCGCCAGGAAAAATAATATTGCGGCAGCCAGGTAAGGGGATTGCTGACCGCCATGGACGCGATAAGAGCGGCAAGGATGTTTCCTCGCAGGGGCCAGGCAAGGGTGACGATGAGCGCGGTATGCAACGGGATGGTCGGAGTTATACCGACAAAGAGCCCTATGGCCACACCCAGGGCCAGGGAGTGGGGGTCTCCCTGCAAGCGGAGAAATTTCAGGTAATAGTATTTTGCGGCGCGGTTGGGATTCATGGTGCGGCGCGGACCGTTGGCGGAGCCGGTGAATCTCCGCCGGAAACCGGCCCGGGATGCAGGATCGGCGAGCGGGAATAGGCATCGGTTTCAAACGAGGTCGTGGCCTTTTCGGCAAAATGATAAAATCCTGCCAGGGCGATCATTGCGGCATTGTCCGTGCAGAGTCCCAGGGAGGGCATGAAGATATTGATGCCCCGTTGGGCGCCGAGATCCTGGAGAACGGCGCGCAACCGGGCATTGGCCGCCACGCCTCCTGCCAGGGCAACGGTGGAGATTCCGTGCATCCGTGCGGCCGTGAGCACCTTTTCGCAGAGAACCTCCACCACGGCTTCCTGGAAAGAGGCGCAAACATCTGGGATATGGAACGGTTCGTTTTTCTGCTGGTGTTGGTGGACATAGTTGGCAACCGAGGTTTTCAGGCCGCTGAAACTGAAATCGAGGCTGTCCTGCCCAAGCCAGGCCCGGGGAAAGGGGATCGCCGCGGGGTTTCCCTGCTCGGCCAAGCGGCTGATCACCGGCCCGCCCGGGTATTCGAGGCCAAGAATCTTGCCCACCTTGTCAAAGGCTTCGCCTGCCGCATCATCACGGGTTCTGCCCAGGGGTTGGATGGTGGTGTGGTCATGGACCAGGAAGATGCTGGAGTGTCCTCCCGAGACAACCAGGGCGATATAGGGGAATTCCGGCTGGTCCTGTTCCAGGAAAGGGGAGAGGAGATGGCCGACAATATGGTCTACCCCCACATAGGGAATACCCTTCACAGCGGAAATGGCCTTGGCAAAGGAAAGGCCAATGAGCAGCGCGCCGACCAGGCCCGGCCCCTGGGTGACGGCCAGTCCGTCAAGGTCGTCCAGGGCCACGCCTGCCTGGGCGAGGGCCGCCTCCACCACCGGATAAATGTTTTCCAGATGCTTGCGGGAGGCAAGCTCGGGAACCACCCCGCCGTAGGGGCTGTGCACGGCCACCTGGGAGTTGATGACATTGCTCAGCAGGGTGCGGCCGTCGCGCAGGACCGCTGCGGCGGTTTCATCGCAGGAGCTTTCAATGCCGAGGATGAGCATGGACGGTTTTTCCCGGGGTGGATTTTAAGGGGAATGCATAAATGACGATTGACGAATGCTTCCAGGCATCGTAGTCTTACGTCCCCATTTATGTAGCAGGAAAGCCGGAAAAAATCAAAGACTGATGCAAGCGGCGGAGACGATTTCATCCGGACAGCCGGAAGGACGTTGCTCCAAGGTGATCTTTTCCTGCCGGTAAATTTTCAAAATATTGCGCAAGATGAGCATGACAATCAATCACCAGCACCACAGGCCACAGCCGCCGGAAGCTCCCCTCACCCCGCCTGAACCGGTGCTCCCCGGCCGCACCCAGGGAGAGCGGTTGACGGACATGTTTGCCCGTTCCATCAGCTATCTGCGGATATCCCTTACCGATCACTGCAATCTTCGCTGCCAGTACTGCACACCGCAGGAAGGGCAGATAAAGTTGGCAAGCGAGGAATTGTTGAGCTATGAGGAGATTCTCCGCGTAGTGCGCATTGCCGTTTCGCTCGGCATTGAAAAAGTCCGGCTGACCGGCGGCGAGCCTTTGGTGCGGCGGGATGTGCTCATCTTTATCAAGGCGCTCGCCGAAATCCCGGGCCTCACCGATATCCGTCTCACCACCAACGGCGTCTTGCTGGCCGATTATGCCGAGGCCTTGCAAAAAGCCGGGATCAGCAAGCTGAATATCAGTCTTGATACCCTGCGCCCGGAGCGTTTCCGGCAGATCACCGGGGTGGACGCTTTTGACCGGGTCTGGGCCGGAATCAGCAAGGCCCGGGAGCTTGGCTTTTCCCCGATCAAGCTGAATATTGTTGCGCTCAAGGGGGTAAACGACGATGAGTTCATTGATTTTGCCCGGCTGACCCTTACCGAGCCCCTGCAGATTCGCTTTATCGAGTTCATGCCCATTGGCGCTTCGTCCCTCTGGGACAAGGGGAAATACATCAGCTCCCAGGAAATCATGGAGCGCCTCAAGCCCTTGGGCCCGCTTGAGCCGGTGGAGGCGAAGCGGATGGATGGTCCTGCCCGTATTTACCGCTTTGCCGGGGCTGCCGGCAGTGTCGGCTTTATCAGCCCCATCAGCCACCACTTTTGCGACCGGTGCAACCGGTTGCGGCTCACCTCGGAAGGCAGGTTGCGCTCCTGTCTTTTATCCGACCAGGAGACCGATCTCAGGAAGAGCCTGCGCAGCGGGGCGACCGACGAAGATATCCGGGGGCTTATCGTTGCGGCCATTCTCAACAAGCCGAAGGGGCATACCATTTCCCCGGAGGGCGGGGGGAGCTGCCATGGGCAGATGTCGCGGATAGGGGGGTGAAAAAGCGGCGCAGGCAGTACGGGAGTGAGCGGCTGTTTTCTTTCCTGTTTACTCTCCTACCCGAGGGTAGGAGCCCAGCCACTCGAAATACGAGCAGATTTCCTTCAGTTTTTCACAGCCATCCCTGACAATCTCATCCTCCAGATGGCCCAGCATGTCGATGAAGAACAGGTACCGTCCCGGTTCATCCTTGACCGGGCGGGATTCGATCCGGGTCAGGTTGATGGAGCGCGCGGCCAGGATGCTCAGAGCGTCGTTTAAGGCGCCGGGCCGGTCCAGGAGACTGACCAGCAGGGAGGTCTTGTCCTTGCCGCTTCTGGAGGGCGAATCCTTGCCGATGAGCAGGAAACGGGTGGTGTTGCCTCGGTAATCCTCGATGCCCTTGACCACGGTCTGCAACTGGTAGGTGGTGATGGCCAACGAGCTGGCAATGGCCGCGACGCCCGAATCTTCCGCCGCCATTTTCGCGGCGACGCTGGTGCTGAAAACGTCTTGGATCGCAACGCTGGGAAGATGTTTTTTCAGCCATTGCCGGCACTGGGCAATGGGTTGCGGATGGGAAACCACCAGCTTGATGTCATCCATGTTGCCTGATTTGTTGACCAGGTTGTGGATGATGCCCAGATTCAATTCTCCGCAGATTTTGACGTTGTACTTAATGAAGGAGTCCAGGGTCGAGGTGACCGCGCCCTCAATGGAGTTTTCCACCGGCACAATGCCGTATTGGGTCCTGCCCCGCTCAACCTCGTCGAAGATATCCTCAATGGTCTCCATGGGGAGATATGTTGCGGCGTGTCCGAAGTATTTCACCCCGGCCAGGTGGGAAAAGGTCGCCTCGGGTCCAAGGTAGGCGACTTCCGCCTTTTTTTGCGAAAGCCGGCAGGTGGTGATGATTTCGTGGAAGATGCTCAGCAGGGGCTCCTCGGGAAACGCGCCATTGTTTTCCGCCAGCAACCGCTCGAAAATCTGCCGTTCCCGCAAGGGATCCCATTTTGCCTTGTTGTTTTGATCCTTGAGTTCGCCGATTTTTTTGGCGCAGAGCAGCCTTTTTTTGAGAAGCTCCAAAAACTGGCTGTCTATGGTGTCGATCTGTTGGCGAACGTCGGCAAGGCTGAGGTCTTTTTTGTTTTTCATCATGGGATTGCTGGGTTTTGAGGGCTCTGTATATGGAGCGGTTTTTTGGGAGATCCTGTTTCCGGCAAGGGAGTTTCGATTGCAGGCAATTTCCTTTGGGTACAGTGACTTTCTAATCGTATCCCGGGAAAAATAAAAGGGAAAAGTTCTCCGCTGCGCCGGAGGCTGTTTTCTCAGTGGAAAGTCGCCGGGTAAGGGGATTAACTGTTTGCTTCTCCGGGTGGATAATGTATAAACTATATAATGGTTTTGTCTTGTTTTTGCAGCAACCGCAACCCATATAGTCTCAGCGTGAGAGAGAAAAAAACGAACAACAGCTTCCCGGACCGGATGGATCATGAAAGTAAAAAACTGCATGCAAAAAGATCTGATCACCGTGGGGAAGGACGCCTTGCTGCAAGAAGCGGGGGCGTTGATGAAAAAACATTCCATCCGTCATCTGCCGGTGGTGGAGGATGAACAGTTGGTCGGCTTTATCACGGAAAGCGATTTGCGGCAGTATTCCTTCCCTTCACGGGAAAAAGACATCCATGTGCACGAGGTGATGGTGCTCAACCCCATTACCGTTAATATCAACGCCAGCATCGAAAAGGCTGCCCGCCTCATTCACGATTACAAGATCGGCGGCTTGCCGGTTCTCGACAAGAAAAAACTGGTGGGGATCATCACCGCCATTGATTTGCTTTCCGCCTTTATTAATATGATGGGGTTGTTGCGGGACTCCTCACGGCTCGATGTTTTAGTCGGCAAGGTCGGCGGGGTCGAGGATGTCACCAGAATCATCAAGGCGCACGGATGTGAGATAATCAGCGTGGCAACGGAAAGTCATTCCTCCCGGCGGAAATTGTATTGTTTCAGATTGGAGAAGGGTGAGCTGGACAAAGCGATCGACGCCCTGGAAGATGCCGGCCATAAAGTTGTTTCGGTGGTGGATTAGCTTTTGGCCGTCGTTCGGCTATTCCCAACAAGGAGCGGGTTGCATGGGTGAGTTCAAGGTTCAGAAAACATACGAAGAAATCAATGCCAAGATCAAGGCGGGGCAGGCCGTGGTGGTCACCGCCGAGGAGATGGTCGGCATTGTGAAAAAGCATGGCCCGGTTGAAGCGGCCAGGAAGGTGGATGTGGTCACCACCGGCACCTTCTCGCCCATGTGTTCCTCCGGCGCGTTCATCAACTTCGGCCACTCCAACCCTACCATCAAGGCGCTCAAGGTGTGGATGAACAATGTGCCCGCCTATGCCGGTCTCGCCGCGGTTGATGTGTATATCGGCGCGACGGAGCCCACCGAGGATGATCCCCTGAACAAGGTTTTCCCCGGGGAATTCTTGTACGGCGGCGGCCATGTGCTGGAAGATCTGGTGGCCGGCAAAAAGGTGTTGTTGAAGGCGGTTGGATACGGCACCGACTGTTATCCCAATAAAAACGTGGAAAAAGAGGTGACCCTCGCCGATCTGCCCTATGCGCTTCTGGTGAATCCCCGCAACTGCTACCAGAATTATAACTGCGCCATCAATCTTTCCGATCGCACCGTGTATTGTTACATGGGCACCCTGAAACCCCAGGTGCGGAATGCGACGTATTGCAGCGCCGGCGAGTTGAGTCCGCTGTTGAACGATCCATACTATAAGACCATCGGCTTGGGCACCAGGATATTTCTGGGGGGCGGAATCGGCTATGTGACCTGGCAAGGCAGCCAGCACAACCCGAAAGCCCTGCGTTCGGAAAACGGCACCACCAGAAGAGCGGCCGGCACCCTGATGGTGCAGGGGGATTTGAAACAGATGTCTTCCCGCTGGCTCAAGGGCGTGAGCATGCAGGGCTACGGAAGCTCCCTGGCCGTGGGCATCGGGATACCGATTCCCATCCTCAACGAGGAGATGGCCGCCTATACCGGGGTTTCCGATGCGGAGATTTTTACCCAGATCGTCGATTATTCCTATGACTACTCCCATGGCGTGGCGCGCAACTATGGCGAGGTCAGCTATGCGCAGCTTAAAAGCGGCCAGATCGAAGTGAACGGCAAAATGGTGCCCACGGCGCCGCTTTCCAGTGTGGTCCGGGCGAGGGAAATTGCCGAGACGCTCAAGGGGTGGATAACCTCCGGAAAGTTTCTGCTTGAAAAACCCATCCAGACCTTGCCCTCAGAGTAGCCGCACGCGGAGTGAAAAAAACGCCCTCGGCAAAATACAGGGATCTGCAGGGAATATTTTCTCGCCATAAGAAGGTTGCTGTTGCCTTTTCCGGAGGGGTCGACAGCTCTTTTCTCCTGCACGCCGCCTGTGCAACCCTGGGCCCTTCGCTGGTGCATGCCTTCCATGCCCAGTCAGAGCTCAGCCCGCCGCTGGAAGCAGAGCGGGTTGCGCGCATCATTTCAGAGCGCGGGTGCGTGTTCCATCCCCTGGCAATCGAGCCGCTCACCTGGCCGGAGTTTGCGGCCAACGGCCCTGACCGCTGCTATCACTGCAAGAAAAAAATCTATCAAACATTTCTGGCTGATCCATCCTTTCCAGTGGGGGCGGCTCTCTTCGATGGCACCAATCTTGACGATCTCGGCCAGGACCGGCCAGGGTTACAGGCTGTTGCCGAACTGCAGGTGCGGACTCCTTTAGCTGACCTTGGTTTTACCAAGGACGAGATTCGGTTGCTCAGCAAGGAATTTTTTTTGTCAACCTGGAATGTGCATTCATCATCGTGCCTGGCAACACGAATATCGCAATATGAACCCATCACCAGGGAAAAAATTTTGCTGGTGGCCCGGTGTGAAGCGTTGCTGCAAAAAATGGGGTTCATGGGTGTACGGGTGCGCCTTGCCGGAGAGACCGCAACCATTTTTGTTGTAAAAATGGATGTGTCGAGGATGCAAAATAAGCGCGTTTTTTCAGTGGTTAAGAGCTATTTTTTGTCGCTGGGACTGCATAAGGTTTTAATTAACCAACAGGGGCGGCCGGATTGAATGGGGTGATCCGTGGGCCGGGATGGCAGGAAAAAATGCAGCGGGAGGTCGTTTTTTTTCTTATTTCATCGCATTTTTTGTTTGACAGACGCTTTTTTTTGTTTGACAATCAGCACACATAAGTTTAAATCGCCCCTAAGGCAACTGATTACGGTGCTTGTAGAAGGCAGAGAATCTCTAAATTCACGAGGAGGAAGGAGAGGAATGAACAAAAGTGAATTAGTCGAGAACATGGCAAAGGCTGGCGGTATCAGCAAGGCTGCAGCAGAGAAAACCCTTGGTGGCATGCTGGCCGCAGTTACCACCGCCTTGAAGAAGGGCGACAAGGTAACCCTGGTTGGGTTTGGCACATTTTCCGTGACCAAGAGGGCCGCCCGTCAGGGTCGCAA
This sequence comes from uncultured Desulfurivibrio sp., assembly GCA_964588325.1. Classification (GTDB taxonomy): domain Bacteria; phylum Desulfobacterota; class Desulfobulbia; order Desulfobulbales; family Desulfurivibrionaceae; genus Thiovibrio. The sequence continues at coordinate 105,492 of CAZPOR010000004.1, read as the reverse complement.
TCCTCAGACCGGAAAGGCCATCACCATCAAGGCTCGCAAAGTAGCTCGCTTTAAGCCCGGCAGCAAGCTTGCCGAATCAGTAAAGTAAACTGATTTTCATCAGTCGCTGTATCTGTTGATCAGACAAGGCAGGTTCTCCTTCAGAAGGGAGTGCCTGCCTTCTTTTTTGTTGACGCCCCTAAAAACTCTGGGTACATATGGTCCACAATTCTCCGGCTGGAATCAACGGCGGGAATTGTGAGTAGGCTTATAATGTCGGGATGTGGCTCAGCCTGGTAGAGCACGTGCTTCGGGAGCACGGGGTCGGAGGTTCGAATCCTCTCATCCCGACCAGTAATAGCAACGGCTTGCGGATTTTTCGCAAGCCGTTTTTTTGTGGAAAATTAGCTGCAATTATCTACGCAGGCTCAGCCGGGCCATGTTTTTTTCACCTCGCAGTCGATCCCGCCGTGGCCAAGGGTGACGCTGATCTTTTCCCCCGGCTGCACTTCTGTGCTGCTCCGCACGACAACTCCATTTTTTCGCTGCGCAATACTGTAGCCTCTGCCAAGAACCGCCAGCGGACTTATGGCATGCAGAAGGCCGGCGTTTTTTCCCAATGCCGCGCGCTTGCGTTCGTGCTGGCGAAGCATGGCCAGGATCAAGCGCCTGCGCAGTTCATGAACCCATTGCTGCTGATATTCCAGGCGCTGTCGGGGGCTATGGCTGGCAAGGATTTGGCTGAATCTGGCCAGGGCGAGCTGGCGTTGGTGGATGGCGGTGGAAAAAGCGAATTGCAGGGAGGCCAGTGCATGATCTGTTGTCAGGCGGAACTGGTCAAGCACAGAGGTGGGGTCGCCCAGTATCTTCCGGTGGGTTTCAATGGCCCCACGGAAAAACGCCAGCCTGTCCGTAACCGTTTTTGTGAGCCGACGGGTGAGGTTGTGCAGTTGGGCGGACAACTGAATGCGGCTGGGGACAACCATCTCGGCCGCACCGGTTGGCGTGGGGGCCCGGAGGTCCGCAACCAGATCGGCAATGGTGAAGTCGACCTCGTGGCCGATTGCCGAGACAACCGGGATGCGCGAGTCGGCAATGGCCCGGGCAAGCTTTTCCTCATTGAAGGTCCACAGGTCTTCCAGGGAGCCGCCGCCCCGGCAGAGCACGAGCACATCGTTTTGCCCTCGTTCGTTGCAGAGGGCGATGGCCTCGATGATATCTTCCACGGCCCCGGGCCCCTGCACCCGGACGGGGATGATCTCCACCGGCACTGCGGCGCATCTTTTTTGAGCCATGCTGAGAAAGTCATGCACCGCCGCCCCGCTGGGCGAGGTGATAAGAGCTATTTTTTCGGGCAGCAGCGGCAGGGGCCTTTTGCGTTCTTCGGCAAAAAGGCCTTCGCCGGCCAATTTGCTTTTGAGCAGGTCAAAGGCGAGCTGCAACGCTCCCGCCCCCTGTGCCGCAAGAACGTCCACAATGAGCTGGTATTCGCCGCGCGCTTCATACAGCGAGATGCGCCCCCGGCAAATCACCTGCATGCCGTCCGCCGGGGTGCAGGGGAGATAGCGCTGCTGGGGTTTGAAGAGCACTGTTTTTATTTGGGCGGTTTTATCCTTGAGGGTAAAATAGAGGTGGCCGGAGTGCGGACAACGCAGGTTGGAAATCTCCCCGGCCACGGTCACAAAGGGAAAGGAAACTTCAAGCACCCCGCGGATTGATTGGGTAAGCTCGCTGACTGTTTGGATATGATCCTTGGCTGTGCTCTGCATGTTCACTTCCTAGCATGGTAAACCCGGAAGGGACAAGTTTTTTGTTTTTTGATAGTGGGCAATTCCCCTCGCCCGGCTTCCCATGCGGCCAGCAGGGCCATAAAATGACGGATGCTTTTTTTGGGCGTAAAAGGTATAGTGTCGGCACATTTTGTTGTTTCAGGATACAAAACGCTAGCACAGTGTAACGCTGAGGGGTTGAGGCATGTCCGAGCAAAACACCTATTTGCAACAAGAAATTCTAAATAAGCCTTTGCAGAAGCATGGATTGCTCGAAGAGCTCAATCTGCCTCCCAAGGCCATCCGGTTTATCCGCGAGAACAGGCGGAACCTGGTAATCGCCGTGTTGTGTTGCGTGCTGGCAATTGTTGGTTGGTCATCCCTGAATTATTACCTTGCCAGGCAAAATGATCGGGCCGCCGCTTTGCTGTCCAAGGCCATTGAGCAGGGGGAGCCTGCACAGCGCAAGGTTCTTCTTCAGAAGGTTCTTGACGATTATGGGCGCACCGGCTCAGCCATGTGGGCAAAGGTCGAACTGGGACATATGGCCCTTGATGCGCAGCAGTATGACGAGGCAGTCAAGGCGTATCTGGCGCTCCGCGATGATCTCTCCGTCTCGAGTCCGGCCTTTCCCCTGGTGCAATTGAGTCTGGCCCAGGCCTATGAACATAAAAATGCACTGCCGGAAGCCCTTGCCGCCTATCAGCGCTTGGCGGAGATCAAGGGGTTTGCCGGGGAGTCCTATTTGGCCATGGGCAGAATTCATGAGTTGCAGAAGGACCTGCCCCAGGCAAAAGAGATGTACGGCAAGGTGCTGGCCGACGAGGGTGTTTCTCCCGAGGTCAAGGACAAGGTGCAGGCAAAGCTGGAGCGGCTTTAGCCCCCGGCTGTGCCTCGGGAACACGACGCGGGAAGTATTGAGCCATGGAGATCATCCGCACGCCGGCCGCGATGACGGCCTGGGCAAACAGGATTATTGCCGCAGGGCAGACAATCGGTTTGGTGCCCACCATGGGGTTTTTTCATGAGGGGCACCTGCGCTTGATGCGCACGGCCAAAGCGAAGGCCGACTGTACGGTGGTGAGTCTGTTTGTCAACCCGATTCAGTTTGGAGCCAACGAAGACCTTGGCACGTATCCCCGTGATTTTTCCCGGGATTGTCGGCTCGCGGAGGCCGAGGGGGTGGATGTGCTTTTTGCTCCCGGGGTCCAGGATATGTATCCGCCGGAAGCAAGCACCAGGGTGATGGTCTCCGGCCTGACCGATGTCCTGTGCGGTGCGAGCCGTCCGGGGCATTTTGCCGGCGTGACCACCGTGGTCGCCAAGCTTTTTCACATCATCAAGCCGCGGTGCGCTGTTTTCGGCAAAAAGGATTTTCAGCAGCTTGCGGTGATCATGAGAATGGTGGCTGATCTCAATTGGGATGTGGAGATCATCGGACACCCCATTGTCCGGGAACCGGACGGCCTGGCCATGAGTTCCCGGAACACCTATCTCTCCGGCCCGGAACGGCAGGCGGCGCTTTGTCTTTCCCGGGCCATAGCCCACGCGAGAAGGCGGGTACGCGAAGGGCTGGTTGAGGCGGAGATTCTGTTGCAGGAAGTGGAGTGGTTGTTGCAGCAGGAAGCAGTGACCATTGAGTATGCAAGCCTTGTTGATCAGGCGACTTTGCGGCCCCTGGCCGTGTTGCAAAAAGGCGTGGTGCTGGCTTTGGCCATAAAGGCCGGAGCGACTCGCTTGATCGACAACGATACCCTTTTTGAAGAACACTGAGAGAACGACAATGCTGCAATACATGTTAAAATCAAAGATTCACCGGGCCACGGTGATCGAGGCGGATCTCAACTATGAGGGCAGTCTCACGGTGGACAGGGATTTGATGGACGCCGTTGGCCTGTTCCCCTATGAGCGAGTCAACATCTACAACATCAACAACGGCGAGCGTTTTGACACCTATGTGATCGAAGGGAAGGCCGGATCCGGGATGATTGGCCTTAATGGCGCGGCTGCCCGCAAGGGGATGGCCGGAGATCTCATTATCATTGTCAGCTATGCCTTGTACGCCCCGGAAGAACTTGCCGGATACAAGCCCAGGATAGTGGTGCTTGACAAGGGCAACCTGATCAAGAAGGTGATGCATGTCGAGGAGGCGCAACATCCGTACCGCGGGTAGTTTTCCGGTGGATTGCTGTTTCGGCCTGCCGTGCCGTGTTGCTGGTCCGTGCCGTTTTTTTTCCGGCAGACGCCCATGATTCTTCTCGTTGCCGCCACGGAGATGGAAGCCTTGCCTGTGGCCGGGAAAACGACCGGTCAACCCCATGCGCTGTTTATCGCGGGCGTGGGGCCACTTGAAACAGCGGTCCGGCTCACGCGGCGGCTGGGTGAGGTCCGGGGGGAGGTTTCCCTGGTTCTTAATTTCGGCGTGGCCGGAGCTTACGGCGGTTCCGGGGCGGATCTGCTTGATATCTGCCTGGCCGAGCGTGAAGTTCTGGGCGATTTCGGGATCTGCCACGCAGAACGCATCGAGCCTTTTGGCGGCCAATTGGCAGGCAATACCGTTTTCCCCCTTGATCCGAGGTGTTTTGCCCAGGCCGGTGAAATACTCGGAACGCATGATTACACCAGCAAAAAAGGCGTGTTCGTAACGGTCAATGGGGCCAGCGCCACGGCAAGGCGTGGCGCCATGTTGCGCGCTGCCCATAACGGCCTGTGCGAGAACATGGAGGGCGCGGCAGTGGCCAGGGTTTGCGAAGAGTTTGCCGTTCCTTGCCTTGAAGTCCGTTGCGTCAGCAACATGGTGGAAGACCGTAATCCGGCGAACTGGCAGCTTGCCGCGGCCGTGCAAAGATGTGGGCAGGTTGTTTCCTTGCTCGTCGATCACCTCGCCCCCATCTGAACCAGGCAGAAAATCCGTGTCACTTCTTGCAGAAACAAACAGACTCACCCTCGGCTTTTCTCCGTGCCCCAACGATACGTTCATCTTTCACGCCCTGGTGCATGGGCAGGCTTGCCCCGGTTCTTTAAATTTTGACGCCGCAATCCTTGCCGATGTCGAAAGCCTGAACGAATGGGCGCTTGCCGGGCGTCTTGACGTGACCAAGCTTTCGTTCCACGCCTTGGGACATGTCCTTGACCGGTATATCCTGCTCACGGCCGGAAGTGCCCTTGGGCGCGGCTGCGGCCCCTTGCTGGTGGCGGGGAAAAAAATTTCTCCAGACGAGCTGCCCCGGCTGACCATTGCCATTCCAGGCAGGCACACCACAGCGGCCCTGCTGTTGCACATGTATTCCCCTGTTCCCCTGACGACCAAGGTGATGCGTTTTGACACGATCATGCCGGCCATTGTGGCGGGCGAGGTCGATGCCGGAGTGATCATCCACGAAAGCCGTTTTACCTTTCAGGCGCATGGGTTGCGGTTGCTCCAGGATCTCGGGGTCTGGTGGGAGCAGGAGACGGGCTTCCCTCTCCCGTTGGGCGGCATCGCGGCAAAGCGTTCCCTGGGCAAGGAAAAGATTCAGGCCATTGACCGGTGTGTCCGGGCCAGCGTTGCTTCTGCCTTTGCCAGTCCGGAGGCGGGCATGGTCTATATCCGGCAACACGCCCAGGAACTTGACGACTCGGTTATCAAGGACCATATCGGGCTCTATGTGAATCCTTTTTCGCTTGATCTGGGCGAAGAAGGTGTCGGCGCGGTGCGTGAATTTCTGGAGCGGGGGCACCGTCTCGGGGTTTTTCCGCGGCAGTCTCCGGTGTTGCCGTTAACCAGCAGGGAGCTGTAATCTCCGCCCGAGACGGAAAACGAATCGCGGATTTCTCTTTTGGCGATCTCTTTCGGTCATAAGCCAGAAACGTGCTTGACAAGAAATATATTCAGAATATATTTCAAAATTCCCTGTTTTGTAAGGTTTTGGCCTGTACACGGCAACGCACGGTATATATTGGTTTATCTCCGATTTTCATCGGAAGACGCATTGAATTCAAAGGTAAGGAACAGAGCATGAAACTCACAGGAGCACAGGCCTTCATCAAGTGCCTGGAAGAACATGGCGTTGAGATTATCTTCGGCTATCCCGGCGGGGCACTCATCGATGTCTATGACGAGTTGATGAAAAATGACAAGGTCCATCACGTTTTGACCCGGCATGAGCAGGCCGCGGTCCATGCCGCCGATGCGTACGGGCGGGTGAAGGGCGAGGTCGGCGTCGCCCTGGTGACCTCCGGGCCCGGCGCCACCAATGCGGTTACCGGAATTGCCTCGGCCTACATGGACTCGATTCCCCTGGTGGTTTTCACCGGGCAGGTGCCGACCAAGCTGATTGGCAACGATGCCTTCCAGGAAGTCGATATTGTCGGGATTACCCGGCCTATCACCAAGCATAACTATCTGGTGAAAGACGCCGAGGAACTGGTTCCCATTATCCGGGAGGCCTTTCATCTGGCCAAGACCGGCCGCCCAGGCCCTGTGCTCGTTGACCTGCCCAAGGATGTTCTGGCCACCCGGATATCCTATCCCGAGGTTAAGCCTATCACCATGCGGACGTACAAGCCGACCTACGAGCCGCATCCCGGTCAGATCGAAAAAGCCTGCCAGGCAATGCTCAAAGCGAAAAAGCCGGTGATCTACGCAGGTGGCGGAGTCATCCTTTCCAATTCCAACGAGGAGCTGACCGAACTTGCCAGGAGACTGGACTGCCCCGTCACCATGACCCTGATGGGTTTGGGCGGTTTTCCGGGGACGGATCCTTTGTCCATGGGCATGCTGGGTATGCACGGGACCTATTTCGCAAATATGGCCGTGGCCAACTGCGATCTGCTGATCGCGGTCGGCGCCCGTTTCGACGACCGGGTGACCGGCCGGGTGGACGCCTTTGCCCCCCACGCCGAGATCATTCATATTGATGTCGATCCTTCCTCCATCAGCAAAAATGTCCGGGTGGATATCCCCATTGTGGCTGACTGCAAGCACGCGCTTGTTGCCATCAATGCCTGGTTTGCCCGGAGCAAGGATTTCAATGCCAAGGAGTGCGCGGAAAAACACCGCTCCTGGCATGAGCAGATCCGGGAATGGAAGAATAAACATCCCCTGGGCTATGTCGAGGAAACCGATATCATCAAACCCCAGTTTGTCATCCAGAAGCTGCATGAAGTGACCGGCGGCGATGCGATCATCACCACCGAGGTCGGCCAGCACCAGATGTGGACCGCCCAGTTCTATCATTTCAACAAGCCTCGCCAGTGGGCCACTTCCGGTGGCCTCGGTGTCATGGGCTATGGCTTTCCCGCCGCCATCGGCGCCCAGATGGCAGCGCCGGACAAGGTGGTTATCGACATCGCCGGCGACGGTTCCATCCAGATGAACATCCAGGAGCTGGCCACCTGCAGGCAGGAAAAACTGCCGGTCAAGGTAGCCATCCTGAATAATGGCTACCTGGGCATGGTTCGCCAGTGGCAGGAGCTGTTCTATAATAAGCAGTATTCCTCCACGGTCATGGAAGTCGCTCCGGATTTTGTCAAGGTGGCCGAGGCCTATGGAGCGGTGGGACTGCGGGCGATCAAGCCCAGCGAGGTCGAGCCGGTTATCCGGGAGGCCTTGAAAATTAATAATACTGTGTTCATGGACTTTGTCATTGCCAGGGAAGAAGGCGTGTACCCCATGGTTCCTGCCGGTAAGGCCACCACAGAGATGCTGCTGGTCTAGGGCTTGATGATCTGGGGCCGTCTTCTTTGCTTACAAGGGTAACTTAAGGATAGCGCGATGAAACATACCATTTCCGTACTGTTGCAAAATAAACCTGGAGTTTTGTCCCGAGTCACCGGCCTTTTCAGCGGCCGGGGCTTCAACATTGAAAGCCTGTCCGTGGCCCAAACCCTTGAGCCGGATGTTTCCTGCTTGACCCTGGTGACCTCCGGCGAGGATACCATTATTGAGCAGATCACCAAGCAGCTCCACAAGCTCATCGACGTTATCAAGGTCACCGATATGTGTGAGCATGATAATGTGGAGCGGGAGATGGCCCTGATCCGGGTGAAGGCCGAGGCGCACACCCGGGCCGAGGTGTTGCGGATAATCGACATCTTCCGCGGCAAGGTCATTGACGTCGGGCCGAAGAGCTATGTGGTGGAGGTCACCGGCAAGGCGAGCAAGCTCCAGGCGGTGATTGACATCCTGCGTCCCATCGGCATTCAGGAGATTGTCCGTTCCGGAACTATTGCCATGACCCGGGCCCAAAAATCGTAACCGGTTCCGGTCAGCCAGGGTTTACAGGTGAACTGACAGGCTGTGGTCGCGGCCTGTCAGTTCATTTTTATATGGACCGAAACGATCCGGGCCCCAAGAAACCATTTTGCAGTGAGACAGGAAGCCCATGAAAAAACCACAAGTTCCTGTGGCCCTTGAAGGATATCCATTCATCGGTTTTGCGGCCTTGACCACCTTGGTCCTTGCCATTCTGGACTATGATTGCAGCGCCTTGCTGGCCTTGTTCACCACCGCTTTTGTTCTCTATTTTTTCCGGGATCCGGAACGTGTCACCCCGGAGGATGAGGATGTGCTGGTTTCGCCGGCGGACGGCAAGGTCATCCTTATTGAGAAGGTCTTTGACGACAGGTTCGTGAAGGAGCATGTCTATAAGGTGAGCATCTTCATGAATGTCTTCAATGTGCATGTGAACAGGGCGCCCTGTCCGGGCACCGTGACCCAGGTGCAGTATTCTCCGGGCATGTTTTTTTCGGCCAATACCGAACGCGGGGCCTTGGAAAATGAGGCCTGCGCTCTGACCCTTGAAACTCGGAGCAATCGCAAGATTGCGGTGGTGCAGGTGGCTGGTCTCATTGCCCGGCGGATTGTCTGTTGGGCGGGCAAGGGGGACAGGCTGATGCGCGGAGAGCGTTTTGGCCTGATTCGTTTTGGTTCCCGGGTTGATCTCTATCTTCCGCAGCAAATCCAACTGGAGGTCGCGGTGGGCCAGAAAGTACGGGCCGGCGAGACGATTCTTGGCTATCTTCCCTGATACTCCTATGCAGAAAAGCATTTTTTCAATATACTACCCAGGGTAAGCGTGCGAACATGGCGCGGTTTGTAATTATAATCGGGAGGAAAATGACATGAACAGGCACCATGAAGCCGAAGATGTAATTTCCTCAAAAGGGAAAATCTGTCTGTTGCCCAGTATTATTACCACGGCAAGTCTGTTCAGCGGGTTTTACGCCATCGTTGCCGCGATCAACGGCCAATATTTTCATGCCGCCGTGGCGATTATTATTTCCGCGGTTTTTGATGGCTTGGATGGCAGGGTTGCCCGTCTTACCGGGACGACCAGCAAATTCGGCATGGAATATGATTCCCTGTGCGATCTGGTGGCCTTTGGCGTGGCCCCGGCGCTTTTGGCCTACGAGTGGGTGCTGCGGCCCTATGGACGGTATGGTTGGCTGGCGGCTTTTCTCTATGTGGCGACCACCGCCTTGCGTCTGGCCCGTTTCAACAGCCAGGACACCACTTCGACCAAGAACGAATTTACGGGACTGCCGTGTCCCGCCGCCGGAGGGATGATTGCCGCATCCGTACTGTTTTGCAGTTTCTTTGAGTTCAGCGGCACCTTGAGAAATTTCATGGTTCTGGCAACCGTTTACGGACTTTCCTATCTCATGGTCAGCTCCGTCAAATATCAGAGCTTCAAGCATGCGGAAGCCGAGAGGGTCAAGAAATTTCAGGTTCTGGTTGGGCTGGTTGTTCTCATTATGGTTCTGGCTGCGGAACCACAGGTTACCCTTTTTGTTCTGGGAGCGGCCTACGTTCTATCCGGACCGCTGGCGGCGGGGTATCGTTTGGTGGTGAAGGGCGGGAAGTCTGCCGGAAATGAACAGGAACCTTCGGTATAAGCTCGATTGCAGGCGGCATTCTTCTTCCGCTGCCCGAGCTGAGAGGAGTGAAGAAGCGATGGCTGATAAAATAATTATTTTCGACACCACCTTGCGCGATGGCGAGCAGTCGCCCGGCGCAAGCATGAATATGCAGGAAAAATTCCGCCTGGCCCAGCAACTGGTCAAGCTGAAGGTGGATGTGATTGAGGCCGGTTTTCCCGTGGCCTCGCCCGGGGATTTCGAGTGTGTGCGCAATATCGCCGAACATGTCCGGGGGGCGCAGATCGCGGCCCTCGCCCGTTGCAATGTCAAGGATATCGACCGGGCCTGGGAGGCGCTCAAGGCCGGGGAAAATCCCAGAATCCACACCTTTCTCGCCACCTCGGACATCCATCTCAAGCACAAGTTGAAGATGAACCGCGATCAGGTGCTGGAACTGGCCGTGGCCTCGGTGAAACACGCCGCCAAATACACGAGCAACGTGGAGTTCTCCGCCGAGGACGCTTCGCGCAGCGATCTTGATTTTGTCTGCAAGGTGTTTGCGGCGGTGATCGAGGCCGGGGCCACGACCCTGAATTTTCCGGATACCACGGGCTATGCCCTGCCCGATGAGTTCGGCCGCAAGATCGGCTATCTCATCGAGCACACCCCCAATATCCACAAGGCTGTGCTCAGTGTGCATTGCCATAACGATCTCGGCCTGGCCGTGGCCAATTCGCTGGCCGCCATCACCCATGGCGCCCGGCAGGTGGAATCCACCATCAACGGCCTGGGGGAACGGGCGGGCAACACGGCCATGGAAGAGCTGGTCATGATTATCCGCACCCGCGCCGACCAGATGCAGGTGCACACCGACATCGTCACCGAGCACATCTATCCCACCAGCCGTTTGGTCACCACGATCACCGGGATGCCGGTGCAGCCCAACAAGGCCATTGTCGGGGCCAACGCCTTTGCCCATGAATCCGGGATCCACCAGGACGGGGTGCTCAAGGAACGGACCACCTACGAGATCATGAATCCCGCGGATATCGGGATCTCCACCGGCAACATCGTGCTCGGCAAGCATTCCGGCAGGCATGCCCTGAAGGACCGCATCGCGGCCATGGGCTACAGCCTCAAGGACGATGAGCTGGACCGGGTTTTTGCCCGGTTCAAGGAGGTGGCCGATGTCAAGAAGGAGATGTTCGACGAGGATCTGGAAGCCATCCTCATGGATGAGGTGCTGCGGATCACCGAGGCTTTTTCCTTGGTGCATCTGGGCGCGATGAGCGGCAATAAAAGCCTGCCCACCGCAGCGGTGCGGCTGCTCATCGACGGCAAGGAACAGGAGAAGGCCTGCATCGGCATCGGCCCCATCGACGCCTGTTTTCGGGCCATTGCCGAGCTGACCCAGACCAGGAGCAAACTCCTCTATTTTTCGGTGAGTTCCATCTCCGGCGGCACCGATGCCCAGGGCGAGGTGCTGGTCCGCATTGAGGACGAGGGCAAGGTTGTGGTGGGGCAGGGGGCGGATCCGGATATCATCACCGCCGCGGCCAAGGCCTATCTCAACGGTCTGAACCGGCTGGTGTTTTTAAAAAGGGAAACCTCGCGGCAGGGAAACTAACCCGTTGGGTGTGTGTTTCTGTAACCTGCTGATATTTTTTAATTGCCGGGTGATCCCCGGCTGCTGTCTGTAAGGGATTGTTCACAATGACTGCTGCAAAAAAGAAATTCAATGTTGCTGTTGCCGGCGCCACCGGGGCTGTGGGCGGCGCCATGCTCGATGTTTTGGCGCGCAGGGATTTTCCCCTGGATGAACTGCGCTTGCTTGCCTCGGAGCGGTCCGTGGGCAAAACCCTCACCTTCAAGGGCAAGGAGATTCCTGTCCAGCTTTTGAGCAAGGATGCCTTTGCCGGGATCGACATCGCCCTTTTTTCCGCAGGCGCGACCCGCTCCTTCGATTTTGCTCCCGCAGCCGCTGCGGCAGGGGCCGTGGTGGTCGACAACTCCAGCGCCTACCGCATGGATCCGGAGATTCCCCTGGTGGTGCCCGAGGTGAATCCCCATGCCATTGCCCAGTATAAAAAGCGGGGCATCATCGCCAATCCCAACTGCTCGACGATCCAGATGCTCGTAGCCTTGAAGCCCATCCACGACAAGGTGCGGATCAAGCGCATCGTGGTTTCCACCTATCAGGCGGTCTCCGGCACCGGGGCCAAGGCCATTGACGAGCTCAAGCAGCAGATCCAGGATTATGCGGCGGGCAAGCCCATGACCCACAGCGTCTACCCGCACCAGATCGCCTTCAACTGTCTGCCCCAGATCGACAGCTTCCTGGACAACGGCTACACCAAGGAAGAGATGAAGATGGTCAACGAAACCCGCAAGATGTTTGAAGACCCGGCCATCGGCGTTACCGCCACCACGGTGCGGGTCCCGGTTTTCTACGGCCATTCCGAGTCGGTCAATATCGAAACCGAAAAGAAGATCACCGCAGCGGAGGTCAAAGCCCTGCTGAAAAACGCCCCGGGCGTAAAGCTGGTCGATGAGCCCACCCTGGGTCAATACCCCATGGCCATTGACTGCGCCGGCAAGTTCGAGACCCTGGTGGGCCGCATCCGGGAGGATGAGTCCATTGCCAACGGAATCAATCTCTGGGTGGTGTCCGACAACATCCTCAAGGGCGCCGCGCTCAACGCGGTGCAGATCGCCGAGGTTCTTATCCGGGATTATCTGTAATGGTTGGCATCGCCTGCGGCGCGATGCCAACAGTGGTCATGGATTCACCCTTGCACGCTGGCCGGACCTGTGACCTTTTTCCTGGGCATGGGAGACCGGCATAATTGCGGATCATCAGTGGCAGCGCCCGCGGGCGCAAGCTGCTGGCGCCGGGCCAGCGTTTTGGCGATTCTGTCCGGCCCACCTCCGACCGGGCCAGGGAGGCGATTTTCAATATCCTCGCTGGCAGGGTGGCGGGTGCCAGGGTGGTGGATCTTTTTGCCGGCACCGGCGCCTTGGGGCTTGAGGCCTTGAGCCGGGGCGCGGTGCTGGCGCTTTTTGTCGATGCTCAGCGTTCCGTTGTCGATCTGATCGAAAGAAATATCGAGCTCTGCGGTTTTTGCGAGCGCGCCACGGTGCTGCAAAGGGATTTGGCCAGGGGGCTTGCCTTTCTGGCGCCGCTCAAGCCGGCCGGCGGATTCGACCTGGTCTTTCTCGACCCGCCTTACGCAAGCACGCTTGCCCAGCGAGTGCTTGCATCGTTGGCGGAGGGAAATTTTCTTGGCGCCAAGGGGATTGTTGTTCTCGAAGATGCGGCTGCGGCGCAATATCCCCAAACCGTTGGTCAGCTCGCCTGTTTTGACCAACGCCGTTACGGAGAAGCCGGATTCTGGCTCTACCAACACACGTGAGGCAGGGTGCAATGACTGACTATGAGCCGTTCGTCTCGGAAGCCACATCCGAATCGGTCGCCGTGTATCCCGGCACCTTTGATCCCATAACCAACGGGCACCTCGACATCATCCACCGGGGGCTGAACCTGTTTGACCGGATCATCATTGCCGTTGCCAGCAATCCTGCCAAACAGCCGCTTTTTCCTCTGGCTGAACGGCGCAGGATGATTGAGGACTGTTTTTCCGCGGAAGAAACCCGGATCGAGGTTGTAGATGTTTCCGGGCTTCTCGTTGATTTTGCCTACAAGCGAGGGGCCAAGGCGATTATCCGCGGCTTGCGGGCCGTGTCGGATTTTGATTACGAATTCCAGCTTGCCCTGATGAACCGCCGGATTGAGCGTGAGGTGGAAACGGTTTTCCTGATGACCGGCTTCCGCTGGATATTTATCAGTTCCAGCATCATCAAGGACGCGGCCAGGCATGGCGGGGATGTGAGCGGCCTGGTGCCGGATCATGTCTGCGAGAAATTACGGGCCCGGTACCTGCACCCATGATGGAGAACGGCACTTACGGGAGACTCCTCCATGGCTGATCCGGAGCGAAGAGCAGAATCCCTGACCCGGCGGATATTTTTGACTGACTCCTGGTCTTGGCTGCGCTGGGGCGCCGGCGCCCTGCTGTTATATCCGGTTTTCCGTTTTCTCGGCTACCGCGCCCCCAAGCAGCCACGGGTGGTGAGAGTGAACAAGGTGGTGCCTGTGGACGGGTTTGTCCTGGAGCACGACTTCATTCTCTTCGCCGGGCAAGCCGGGCCGTGGGCCGTGTCGCGGAAATGCACCCATCTGGGCTGCCGGCTTAACTACCAGGAAAAGGAAGGGGTTCTTGTCTGCCCCTGTCATCATAGCCGATTCAACAAGGAAGGCGTCCGGCTCAGCGGCCCGGCCAAAAAAAATCTTCCCCGTTTTCAGGTGGCGGCCATGCAGGAGGGCCGGGACGGCAAAGGGTACCTTGTTACCTATTAAGGGTATGGATATCCGTACGTGTATCGTCGAGACGAAATGGGGGGGGATGAGTCTGGTCTCCCTCTATCTTTCCGTCCTCTCCGGGATGGCGCTTGCCCTCCAGTACGACCCGGCCACGCCGTTTTTTTCCGCCAGCTCCCTTGACCTGCTGGCCCCTTTCGGTCAATTCTTCCGGGCCTGCCATTTTTATTCCAGCCAGTTGTTTTTTCTCTTCTCCCTCTGTCATCTCGCGGCGATCATCCTGGCAAAGGCCGATCAGCAACTGCGCTTCGGCAAATGGCTTCTGCTGGTCGGTTCCGTTCTTGCCTCGCTGTTGCTGCTTTTTACCGGCTATGTCTTGCGGGCGGACGCAACCGGCGAAGCTGCGGGTGTCATTGCCGAAAACATCACCTTGTCCATTCCCTATCTGGGAGCGATGCTGAATTCTCTGCTTTTCGCCATCGAGGCCGAAGGCATGAAGCGGGTGTATGCCAACCACCTCATCGGGTTGGGGCTTGTCTGGGGGATCTGCTGCTGGGATCATCTGCGCCGCTACCGGGTGGGCTTTGCTCAGCATAGCCTGCTGCTGTTTGCCACGGTTGGGGTCAGTCTTTTCCTGGCGGCGCCCATGGAGCCGGCCCGTCTCGGGATCTTCCATATCCAGGGGCCTTGGTTTCTGCTCGGTTTGCAGGAGCTGTTGCGCTACCTCGAACCTTTCGTGGCCGGAGTGATCTTGCCGAGCACCCTGGTCATCGCCCTGGCCTGCGTGGGAGCGGAGGAGCCCTGGCGGAGGAGATCGTTGCTGTACATCGCAGGTTGGCTGGCCGTCTATCTTATCCTGTCCGTCATTGCCGCCCTGCGATAGTGAAAAGTGAAAAATGAAAAATGGATAATGAAAAAAATAACCAAACAAGGATATTTTTCTCTTCATTTTTCATTTTTTCCTTAGGGCAAGGGCAGGCTGACGGAAAAAATAGCGCCTTGGGGATGGGAAGCGCGCAGGGAAATCGTGCCGCCATGGCTGTGCACGATCTGGCGGACAATGGCCAGGCCAAGTCCGGTTCCCGTTTCGCGGGTGGTGAAGAACGGCTCGAATATTCTTTCCCGAAGATCTTCCGGGATGCCGATGCCGTTGTCAATGATCTCCAGGACAATGGCGTTTTCGGATTGTTCCTCTGCGCGGAGCAGTATCTTTCCTTTTTCCATGGTACGGCAGGCATTGGCGCTGTTGGCAACGAGGTTGAGAAGCACTTGTCTGATCAGTTGCGGATCTCCCCAGCCGTTAAGATCGGGGGGAATTTCCAGGTCAAGGCGCAGGGCGGAGTTCCACTCCTGGCTTTGGCCCAGTGTTTCCACGGCCTCCCGCGCCAGGGCGAGCACGGAAAACCATTCCTTTTCCGGGTTGACCGGTTTGGAAAAGACGAGAAAGTCGCGGATTGTTGCATCCAGCCGGTCTGATTCCCGCATGATGATGTCAAACAGCCGTTTGTTGATGGAATTGTCCGGGGTTTCCCTTTCCAGCAGTTGCACGGCGCCGGAAATGGCCGCCAACGGGTTCCTGAGCTCATGGGCAATCCCTGCGGCCATTTCGCCGATGGTCGCCATCTTTTCGGCCTGCTGCACCTGGGCTTCCATCTTTTTTATCTGACTGAGATCCTGCAAGGTGAAGACATAGCCGTTTTCGGTATCTTCCGGGGCATTGAGCCTGACGCAGGAATATCCCACCGGGATCGTTTCCCCGTCTCTTCGGGGGAGTGCGGTCATATGCCGTCGCTCCTCGTCGCGCAGGGGGATTTCCAGTCCGGAAAATATTTGGGAAAGATTTCGGCCGAGAATCTCGCCTGGTCTGTACCCGGTTATGAGTTCCGCCGCCCGGTTGAATGAGGTAACCCGGCTGTCGGCGTCAATGGTGATAATGCCGGTATTGATGTCGTCAAAGATCTGCTTGTAGAGAAAGGAGAGCCGGTCGTAGTCGCTTGCGGTCTGAAACAGCTCGGCTTCCGTTTTTTGCAGCCTGGTGGAGAGCATTGAGCTCAAAATGGCAACCAGGAAAAAGGTGAGGCTGTAAATGGCAAAATAATGGAGGAGCATCTGGAAACTGTTCAGATGGGTGGGGTAGGTCTGGACAAAGCGAGAGGCATAGCCGCCGTATTCGACAAAGAGTTGGGAACCGAACAGCAGGGTGCTCAGCGCGGCGAAGAGGAGGCTTCCCCGCCGGAAAAGCATGAAGGCTCCCATGACGATGGGGAAAAAATAGACCACCGTGAAAACGGACTGGCTGCCCCCGGTGGAAAAAACCAGGAGGGTCACCAGGAGGGTGTCAAGGGTGATCTGCATATAACCGAAGCGGGAAAAACACTGGATTATCCTCACCATCAGGGCGGAGAGGATGGTGAAGACATAGAGCCCGGCAATGAAATAGGCAAGATAGTGCATGGGGGGAAGAAAAATGGAAGGCGTCTTTGTCTGAAGAAGGACGCTGATCCCCAGCATCAGGGAAAGAAAAAGCACCCGGAAAAAGAGCAGCCACTGAATCTGTTTCTTGAGGTGATCATTGGCGGCAGGTGAGCCGGTATGGGGGCAAAGGGCGGCAAGTATCATATGGCCTTGGAGGAATTGAAAGATGGAAGCACAGGCTAGCCGGTAATTTTTCTGGGCAGAGCTCAGATATTATATTTTTTCGCTTTGTAGCGGAAGGATCGGAAGCTCATCTTTAAAAGATCCGCCGCTTTCATTCTTGAATTCCCGGTTCTGACCAGGGCCGCTTGTATCAGCCGTTTTTCAATCTCGGTGATGTACTGTTCAAGCCCGAGATCAAAGGCTGTTTTCTCCTCGGCTTCGGAGGCCTTTGCGCCGGCCGTTTCAGGGCCGGGGGAACGGCCAAGCCGATGCCCCGACAGGGTGAGGCTCTCCGGCAGGATGATGTTGGAGGATTCAAGGGCGACTCCTCGTTCGACGATATTCTCCAGCTCGCGGACATTGCCCGGGAAATCATAGTCCATCAGAACCTTCAGGGCATAGGAGGAGATCTGCTGCACCTCCTTGCCGAACAGGGTCGAGTATTTCTTCAGAAAATGATCGACCAGGAGCGGCACATCCCCCTTGCGCTCGCGCAGCGGCGGCATGCGGATGGGAACAACGGCCAGACGGTAGAAGAGATCCTCCCGGAAGCGGCCGGCCATGACCTCCTCTTCCAGGTTCTTGTTGGTGGCGGAAATGATCCGCACCTTGACCTTGATGGTCTCCGTGCCGCCGACCTTCTTGAATTCCCTTTCCTGCAAGACCCGCAGAAGCTTGGTCTGGATGAGCGGGGAGAGTTCGCCGATCTCGTCGAGAAAGGCGCTGCCGTTGTTGGCCAGCTCGAACAGCCCGGTCTTGTTGGCGATCGCTCCGGTGAACGATCCCTTGGCATGGCCGAACAATTCCGATTCGATGAGGTTTTCCGGGATGGCGCTGCAGGTGATGGGGACAAAGGCGTTTGCCGCGACATTGCTGTGCTGGTGAATGGCCTGGGCCACTAGTTCCTTGCCGGTTCCGGATTCGCCATAGATCAGGACATTGGCCTGGGTCGGGCCGATGCGCTGGATCAGGTCGTAGATCTTGAGCATCTCGGGGCTGTTGCCGATGATCCCGGCAAAAGAATCGCGGTCCTTAGGGGGGGGCTCCTGCCTGCTTCCCAGGGCGGCCTTGATGACAGAGAGGATGTCATCCACCTTGAAGGGCTTGGTGATGTAGTCGTAGGCGCCGTTTTTCATGGCCAGAACCGCATCCTCCGGCGAGGCGTAGGCGGTGATGAGCACAACCGGGATGGAGAGATCCTGCTGCTTGACGTTTTCCAGGAGATCAAGCCCGCTGAGGTCCGGCATGCGGATGTCCGAGACGATCAGGTCAAAATGGCGCTGCCGCAGAAGGGTGAGGGCTTCCGCGCCGCTTGCCGCGGCATGGGCGCCATACCCGTTTTTATGCAGGAGGATGACGAGAAACTCCCGCATGCTGGGTTCATCGTCAACAACAAGTATCTTGGCTGTCTCGGCCATGGTTTTCGCTCAAGGCTGGAGGTCGTATTCCGAGGAGGTGCATCGAGGGTATCTTAACAGAAAATCCCGGCCCTGGAATAACAAACTTTGGAGCACAAAAAAAAGGCATCCGTACCGAAGTACAGATGCCTTTCACTGCCAGCGGCAGAAACGAGCGAGCGCAGGGATCAGTGATCCTGGGCAGCGCCCGCACCCATCGGAACCCGAATGTCTTCGACCAGATGCTGAATGTGCTCGGGCGGTGCCTTGGTGAAGCTTGAAACAGCGAAAGCGACGGCAAAGTTGATCAGCGCGCCCACCGCCCCAAAAGAGCCGGGGGAGATGCCGAACAGCCAGTTCGCCGCATTGTCCGGGGCCATGGCGGTTGAAGCGATAAACATGAACCCTTTGAACCAGAAGATGTAGAGCAGGGTGGAGCCAAGACCGGCAAGCATGCCGCAGATGGCGCCGGCGCTGTTCATCCGCTTGACAAAGATTCCCATCATAATGGCGGGGAAAATTGACGAGGCGGCAAGTCCAAAGGCCAGAGCCACAACCTGGGCGGCAAAGCCCGGAGGATTGAGGCCGAGATAGCCGGCCAGGAGGATGGCACCGGCCATGGCGATGCGGCCGTAGAGCAGCTCGGTCTTGTCGTCGATGCTCTTGGCCAGCATGCTTTTCAGCAGGTCATGGGAGATGGAGGAAGAGATGGCCAGCAGCAGGCCCGCGGCGGTGGAAAGGGCCGCGGCGATGCCACCCGCCGCCACCAGGGCGATAACCCAGTTGGGCAGCTTGGCGATCTCGGGGTTGGCGAGCACCATGATGTCGTTGTCAACCTTGGTCATTTCGTTGCCTTTCCAGCCAAATCCGGCGAATTTGCTTTCGGCGTGCTTGGCGGCAGCTTCATCAACCTTGGTTTGGGCGGCGGTCACGTCGCCGCCTTCTTTCAGAGCTTTGGCCAGGCCGGCTTCCGCTGCGCTCAGGCCGTTGTCGCTGTAATACTGGATCTTGCCGTCGCCGTTTTTGTCTTCAAAGCCAAGCAGGCCGGTTTTTTCCCAGTTGTGCATCCATTGCGGCCGGGCATCCATTGCCAGGTTCCCTTCCGGGGCGCCAATCTCGCCGGTCTGCACCGTGTTCATCAGATTGAGGCGGGCCATGGCTCCAACCGCCGGGGCGGTGGTGTAGAGGATGGCGATGAAGACCAGGGCCCAACCAGCGGAGGAACGGGCGTCTTTCACCTTGGGCACGGTGAAGAAGCGGGTGATGACATGGGGCAGACCCGCGGTGCCGATCATGAGCGACATGGTCAACAGAAAGATATCCAGGGTGCTTCCCTTTTGTGAGGTATAGGCGGTGAAGCCAAGCTCGACCACCATCTTGTCCAGTTTGTCGAGAAGATAGACCCCCTCGCTGCCGCTGAGGGTTGCGCCGAGGCCAAGCTGGGGCAGAGGGTTGCCGGTGAGCTGGATGGAAATGAAGACGGCCGGGACGGTGTAGGCAAAAATCAGAACCACATACTGGGCGATCTGGGTGTAGGTGACCCCCTTCATGCCGCCGAGAACGGCATAGACAAAGACGATGGCCATGCCGATCACCAGGCCGACCTCAAAGGGAAGCTCCAGGAACCGGGAGAAGGCCACGCCGATGCCCTTCATCTGGCCGATAACATAGGTCAGGGAGGCGACGATGAGGCAGATGATGGCTACCAGACGGGCCGTCTGGGAATAGAAACGGTCGCCGATGAATTCAGGCACGGTGAATTTTCCGTACTTACGGAGATATGGGGCAAGCAGCATGGCCAGCAGGCAGTAGCCGCCGGTCCAGCCCATGAGGTAGGCGGAGGCGTCATAGCCGCCCATGGCGAGCATTCCGGCCATGGAAATGAAGGAAGCCGCCGACATCCAGTCGGCGCCGGTGGCCATGCCGTTAAGAACCGGATGGATGCCCTTGCCGGCCACGTAGAACTCGCCGGTGTTCTTGGCCCGGGATTTCAGGGCGATATAGAGGTAGAGGGCGAAGGTCGCGCCGACCACGAGGTAGGTGGTAATCATTAAATTCGACATGCTCGGTTCTCCTTACGCTTCTTCGACGTTGAATTTTTTATCAAGCTGATTCATACGCCAGGCGTAGAAAAAGATCAGCGCCACAAAAACATAGATCGAACCCTGCTGGGCAAACCAGAACCCGAGCTGATAGCCGCCAAGACGGAAGGCATTCAACTGGTTGACAAATAAGATACCGCACCCGAACGAAACAAAAAACCAGACAAGCAGGCACCCGATCACGAGCCGGATATTCGCCTGCCAGTACTTCTGTGCATTGTTCATGCCTTTCTCCTCTCCGTTTGTAGTATTCTTACCTTTTAGTCAACCGATTGATTGTACTGATGAATACAAATGACTGGGTATATATACCGGTGAGGTTGCTGGTGTCAACGGGTTTTTTTATAACAAACAGGTGCTTCGCAGGGGAGGGGTTCGGATGGCGGATTTCCTTGCGCTGTAAGGGATTGCCTGTTCATTTTATGTAGCTTTTCGCGGGGATGGTTTGTTACGACCATACACTTCCAACCCTTCCGGCCTGATAGATGTCTTTCAGGGTCAGCAGCCCGCCTTTCCTGAATTTTTTGAGCAGAAAGAGAAAAAGATAGGCTGTTTGCATCGCATCCTCAAGGGCGTCATGGGGTTTGAATGCGGGGAGATTATACTCTTTGCTCAATGCCTCCAGGGAGTAGTTGTGTGACCAATCGTCTTCGCCGTGAAAATGCCCGGACAATGCGCGTCGATACCCCCGGGCCATGCGGATGGTGTCAATCCCGGGATTGGAAAGGGTTCCGCCCAGAATCTTGCGGGCGGCCTTGTTCAGGAAACCCATGTCAAGGGCAACGCAATGGCCCACCATGAGGCTGCTTCCGGCAAATTCGACAAAGGCCGGCAGCACCTCTTCCAGGGGCGGGGCCTCAGCCAACTGCTGCGGGGTAATGCGGTGGATCAGGGTGGCTTGGGTGTGGGTGATATTTTTGGGTCGTATATAGTGGTGGAAGGTGGCGCCCAGATCGATTTGCAGGTCACGGATCACTATCGCGCCGATGGAGATGATTTCATCGCGCTTCAGGTCAAAACCGGTCAGTTCGGTGTCGCACACCACAAAGGTGTAATCGGTCAGGGGGCGCGATTGGTCAAATTGGGCAAAGGTTTCCCTGTTTTTGGCAATGAGCGGATGCGGAGGGGCAAACCAGGAGCGTGGCTTCAAGAGATCGAGCATCATGTCACCGGATACATCTGGTCCAGCACGCCGTAGAGCCGTTCAATGACCGTGAAGGCATCCTTGAGCATCCTGCGTTCAAGATCGGAGAGGTCGGCCGGATCGATATAGTTGTCGGGAATGGTCCCGGCTTCAATCTGCCGGAGTTGGTGCACCAGCCGTTGCTGCATCTGCAGTTCATATGCTTCGCTGGCCGACGAGTACAGTTCGCCCTGAATCCAGTCGCCGTCCCGCAGGGCTTTCAGGCGGGCCAGGGTGTTGGTCTCCTTTACCCCGAATTTCAGGGCCAGCACTCGGGCAAAATTCACAAAAGGGGTCAGTCCCTGTTTTTTAATGTCCAGCCGGTTTTTGTGCTCGCCATCTCTTTCCACGATGAAATTCTTGAAAAACGAGAGGGGGGCGCGGGTTTCCATGGACTGGCGGGCCAGGTGGAACAAAAAGAGATCCCGGCCCTTTATGTGCTGGTGTAAATGCGTTCGCAGGCTCTCGGCCAAGGCGGCCTCGCCGAAACCGGCGCGAAAATCAAAAAAAATAGTGGCATAGCGCAGTTCCTGCGGGTCCGGCTCGGAAACCCAGCGCTCAAAATACCGTTTCCAGGAGGAAAGCGGTTGACACCAGAGCGGGTTGACGGCCATGACCTCGCCTGGGCAAAGCGGGTAGCCGCAGTTGACCAGATGATCAATGGCCTTGGCGGCAAACGCCTTGAAATACGCCGCTGCTGCTTGAGCCTGGGTCTCATCTTCCGGATCGGAATAGATGATGGCATTGTCCTGGTCGGTCTTGAAGGTTTGTTCCCTGCGGCCTTCACTGCCCAGGAGCAGCCAGCAGTAGGGGACGGGCGGCGCTCCCAGCTCTTGTTCCAGCAGGGTCAGCATTCGCTCCAGGATATGATCGTTGAGGATGGCGATCATCTGGGTGATATTCCCGGCCTTGGCCCCTTCTCCGATCAATCCCCGGATTACATCCGGGATTTTGTTCGCCAGGGGATACAGGCCGGAGATCAGTTGCTGGCCCCGGATTTCCTTGAACAGATAATAGGGGGAGTGGCCCTGGAGGAGCATGATGTCATGGGAGGTGATCACCCCGATGATCTTTCCTGCCCGCTCCACGGCGAGGTGATGGATTCCGGTATCCATCATCTTGAGGAGCACGTCGAAACAGAGGGATTGGGAGAGCACGGTCTGCACCGGGGCGCTCATGATGGTTTGCACCGGTTGCTGAAAATCCAGCCCGGCAGCCACCACCTTGCCGCGGAGATCGCGATCGGTGATGATGCCGACAATTTTTTCCGCATCAACGGCATCATGGATCAGGAGGCAGCCCACCCGGTGCTCGGACATAAGGGCGGCGGCTTCCTGAATGGTGGCGCTGGCCGCCACCTTGCGCAGGGTTTTCACCAGGTCGCCGACCCTGATGGAGAAAAGGTACAGATCCTCGTTGCTCCGGCGAGTCACCTTGTGATGGCGCAGCTCGTTATAGGCGGTGGTGACGATTTTTTCGGAAAAGCTTTTCAGGTAAAAATGGGCAAAGGACGCCTGTTTTTCAATGAGCCCAAGAAAGATATCCCGAGGCAGGAGAAAGCAGAAGGTGTCCTCCACGGTTTCGATATTGAGATTGGCCGGGGTGCCTCGGATGATGGCAAGGGCGCCGATATAGGCTCCCTCACCGCGAAAGTCCTTGAGGGTTACTTCGCCGTTTTCGTCTTCCAGGAAGGCCTTGACCCCGCCGCGCTGGATAAAATAAAGATGGGTCAGTTCGGTGACATCCGCGGTGAGGAGTCTGGTTCCCTTGGGAAAGAAATCAATCCGGCAATGCCGGGCAAGGGAGCGCAGGGCTTCTTCGTCCAGAGTGTCAAAGGGCATGATCCCCTTGAAAAAAGAGATTGCCACGTCAGGGGCGACCGCATGGACATCGTTTTCTTTGAAGGCTGTCATTTTTCAGTTCTTTTGTCGCGGAGTTGCAGGGCAAGCCCCGAAGGGCGGAAAGCATGGACCGGCCGGGAAAACTGAAGCCGAATTGTTTGCCGCCGCCGGTTGTTTTGTGCTGTATTGTCCGTATGGCCGGAAGGGAAATGATGCGCATTGTTTTTCCGGTTTCGGGACATGCATAGCGTAGCCCAAAATTCCGTCATTGAAAAGAACCTTGTGCCTCCTCTTTGGGTAATGGAGGAGAAGAACTGCTTGTGGTATGGTGTTCTTGACATTGGGTCGTGTAACAGAGTAAAAACTCTACGGAAAATCCTTGTGCAAACATTCAGGCCGTGAAGGGGAAAACAATTTCATGAAAAAAAAGCACGCGGTTATTATCCCGGTTATTCTGGCCGGCGGATCCGGCACCCGTTTATGGCCTTTGTCCCGGGAATGCCATCCCAAACAGCTCCTTGCCCTGGTCAACGACAAGACCATGCTGCAGAACACAGTGTTGCGGGTCCAAGGGCTGCAGGGGGTTGGGGCGCCCATCATCGTCTGCACCGAAGAGCACCGGTTTCTGGTGGCCGAACAGGTTCGCGCCATGGGCATCGCCGCGACCATCATCATTGAGCCCGTTGGACGGGATACCGCTCCGGCTGTTGCCGTCGCCGCGCTGGAGGCTGTCCGGCAGGATGAAGACGCGATTATCCTTGTCCTGCCCGCGGACCATGTCATCGGCAACGAGGCGGGTTTTGCCGAGGCCGTGGCCAGGGGGGCTGCGCACGCAGGGCAGGGTCGTCCGGTCACCTTCGGCATTGTTCCGCAGAGTCCCCATACCGGCTATGGCTATATCAAGAAAGGGGCAATGGCGGACGGGGAGAAACCGCCTGTTTTCTCGGTGGATTGTTTTGTGGAAAAACCCTGTCTGGAAAAAGCCCGGCAATATCTGGCCGAAGGCTATCTGTGGAACAGCGGGATGTTTCTCTTTCAGGCCGCCGGATTCCTGGCAACCCTCAAGGAGTTTGAGCCGGGCATGGCCGATTGCGTGGCCCGGGCCTATGCGGCCCGCACCCATGATCTGGATTTTACCCGGCTTGATTCCGCGGCTTTTTCCGCAAGCCCCGCCAATTCTGTGGACTATGCGGTAATGGAGCGGGTTCGGGACACGGTAGTCGTGCCCCTGGATTGCGCCTGGAGCGATGTGGGCTCCTGGGAAGCGCTCTGGGAGATCGGCGAGCAGGACGAGAACGGCAATGTCTTCATCGGCAGCGTCTTGGCCGAGGATGTGACTGGTTCGTATATCCATGCCGGAGACAGGCTTGTCGCGGCAATCGGGCTGAGCGATTACGTCATCGTCGAGACCAAGGATGCGCTGCTTGTCGCCGCTAAGGACCGGACCCAGGAGGTGAAGACCATTGTCAAGCGGTTGACCATGGAGAAACGGGAGGAGGTGCGGCTGCACAAAAAGGTCTTCCGTCCCTGGGGATCCTATGAATGCGTGGATAGCGGGGAGCGTTTTCAGGTGAAGCGGATCATGGTGAACCCCGGCGCCACCCTGTCGCTGCAACGGCATTTCCATCGGGCCGAGCACTGGGTGGTGGTAAAAGGCACCGCCCATATCACCAATGGCGATCAGTCGATCATCCTGACGGAAAATCAGTCCACCTATATCCCGCTTGGAGCAAAACACCGGCTGGAAAATCCGGGCACCATCCCCCTTGAGATCATCGAAATCCAGACCGGCAGCTATCTGGGCGAGGACGATATCGAACGATTCGAGGATCTGTACGGGAGGTGAATCGCAGTGTTTTCCCTGACAGGGAACATAACGCTCTCCTCCGGGAAAAGAATTTAAAAAACAGCAAGTTGTCTACTTTTTTTTATTTGCACTTTACAGATAATGGGTATATCAACGTATGAGTTGCATGAGGGACATTGGGGGAGCCGTGTAGCGGAAGTGTTCATCTCTGCGAAAAGGTGAGGGGATGCAGCGTGTTGTAGTGCTCGGGGGGAGTGGCTTTGTCGGCAGGGCGCTGGTCCAACGCCTTGTGGGTGACGGTATTGAGACGGCCGTGGTTGCGCGGAGCGGTTTTTCCGAAGCAGAACCCTCGGGCGTCCGGTTTCTTTCCGGCGATATCCGCGACGCGGATTTCCTGAGGAATTCCCTGGCCGGATATGACACCGTAATCCATCTTGCCTCCAAGTCCGGCATATGGGGGGATAAAAACGAGTATTACACAACCAATGTCGTTGGCGCCCAGAATGTTTTGGACGCCTGCCGGGCAAATAACATCGCGGCACTTGTCTACGCCAGCACGCCCGGAGTTGTTTACCAGAAAGATGACCTGTGCGGGGTGAACGAACGCACGCCCTATGCCCGGAAGTTTCTGTGCGACTATGTCCGGACCAAAGCCCTTGCAGAGCAAATGGTTCTGGCGGCCAACTCCGAAGGTCTGAAAACCATAGCCCTGCGTCCTCACCTGATCTGGGGGCCGGGAGACTTCAACCTTATCCCCCGTCTTCTCGGCCAAGCCAGATGCCGGCAGTTGAAGCGGGTCGGGGACGGCCATAATCTTGTGGATGTCACCTTCATCGATAATGCCGTGGATGCCTTTGTTCTGGCGGCAAAAAATCTGCATGGCTCGGCCACCGGGGCAGGCAAGCCGTATTTTATCTCCCAGGGTGAACCGGTCAATCTCTGGAACTGGCTCAATAAGTTTTTTCGGCGGCTTGATATTCCCATTGTCGAGGAAGGCATCCCTTTTCAAAAGGCGTATTTGATGGGAATGCTCCTGGAAAAGACTTTTTCCCTCGCCCGGATCAAGCGGGAGCCTTGCATAACCCGCTTTCTCGCCGTGCAACTGGCAAAATCGCATTGGTTTTCCATTGAAAACGCCAATCGCGACCTCGGGTATTTCCCCCGGGTTTCGACGGCGGAAGGAATCAACACCATCCTGCAATGGGTCAGCAAGAACGAACTGTGATTTTTTTCTTTTTCCCGCTTTTCCTCTCTGAATCCCGTGCTAAGGTTGTCACGCCGCTGTTGAAAAACCATGAGGCTGTTTCTGACCGGAGCGGAGGAACGCCGCCATGCGGGAACATGCATGGTTGTGCTGGGTATTTTTCAACGACTCCTAGAAATATCTTGCAGAGAATATCTATTTTTCATAATGTGACCGCCTGGTCATATTATGGATACTCAGCTCGCGCAGCCCAAACAAACCTTCGTGAACCTGCCGCCGGAAAAGCGCGAAAGCATCGTGCGCGCGGCGGTTTCCGAGTTTGCCGCGCAGGGGTATCAGCGGGCAAGCCTCAATAATATCGTCAAGCAGTTGGGGATATCCAAGGGGTCGCTGTATCAGTATTTCGACAACAAGGAAGCCCTGTTCCTGCATGTGTTCGACCATTTTACCGAGCAGGTGAAGCGGCACGTCAAGACATCGGTTCTGGGCTGTGGCCGGGATGATTTTTTTGCTGTGGCCAGGCAGGTGTTGCTGGCCGGGATAGCCTTCATCGACAGCCATCCGGAATATTTCCAGGTGTATCTCAAGGTGCTGTTCGAACGGGATGTGCCGCGCCGGGAGGAACTGGTGGCCAGGGTGCGCCTTTTTTCCCTGGAATATTTCGGGCCTTTGGCTGACCAGGCCATGGACCAGGGGGTGTTGCGGAGCGACATTCCCCCGCGCAAGGTGGTTTTTATCTTGGATGCGATGCTGGATCGCTTCCTGCAAGGCTATGCCCAGCCGTACCTCGACGGGGGACTGGCGCTGGCCGGGATGTCCGCCGAGCGTTTGCACGATGAAATTGACAGCATGGTTGCGGTGCTGCGCACCGGGTTGCAGCCGTCAGGAATTGGAGAATAGGCAATGGAACAGATGGTGGTGGCCGCAGGGCTTGGAGATATTCTGGAGAAGGTCAGGGCTGGGGAGCGTCTCAGCGTAGCGGACGGGGTGCGGTTGTACAACACCAACGATATCCTGGCGGTGGGCTATCTGGCCAACCTGGTGCGGGAGCGGCTCAACGGCGATCGCGCTTATTTCATCTACAACCAGCACGTCAATTACTCGAATATCTGCACCAATCTCTGTAAGTTCTGCGCCTTCGGCAAGGACAAGGAGTCGCCCCAGGCCTACGAGATGACGGTGGAGCAGGTCAAGGCCAAGATCCGCGAGCGGCTGGCCGAGCCCATCACCGAGGTGCATGTGGTGGGCGGCATTCATCCGGATCTGCCGTACCAATATTATCTGGACATGCTGCGCGGCATCAAGGAGGTGCGGCCCGAGATCCACATCCAGGGTTTCACCTGCGTGGAAATCGCCCATTTGGCAACTCTTGCCGGAAAGCCGGTGACCGAGACCCTTCATGAACTGGTCGAGGCTGGACTTGGCTCGATCCCGGGCGGCGGGGCCGAGGTGTTCAGCCCCAGAATCAGGCAGCGCACCTGCGAGAAGAAGCTTTCCGGCGAGGGGTGGCTCGAGGTCGCCAAGGCGGCGCACCGGATCGGGCTCAAAAGCAACGCCACCATGCTGTACGGCCATATCGAGACCATGGAGGAGCGGGTCGAGCATCTTGCCGCCCTCCGCGCAGCCCAGGATGAAACCGGCGGCTTTCTCACCTTTATCCCCCTGGCCTTCCACCCGAAGAACACGGAAATGCATACCCTTGCCAAGACCAGCGGGATCGATGATCTCAAGAACATCGCGGTGGCCCGCTGCTTTCTCGATAACTTCCCGCACATCAAGGCCTACTGGGTGATGATCGGTCCCAAGCTGGCCCAGATCGCCCTCTCTTTTGGAGCGGACGATGTGGACGGCACGGTCAAGGAAGAGCTGATCACCCACATGGCAGGCGGCGAGGCGGGCGGGGCCATGGCCGACACCGAGCTGATCCGGTTGATCCGGGATGCCGGGCGGAAACCGGTGGAGCGGGACACCCTGTACAACGTGATCAAAGAGTATTGACAGCCATGGACATCAAACGGATTACGGAAAAGTCCCTGACGGGCGAGCGGATTACCCCGGAGGAGGGGGTGGCCCTGTTGGAACACGGCGATCTCTACCAATTGGGCTTCCTGGCCAACGCCATCCGGCAACGCAAGCACCCGGAGCCCATGGTCACCTATGTGGTTGACCGCAACATCAACTACACCGACATCTGCATCTCCGCCTGCAAGTTCTGCGCGTTCTTCAAAGCCCCGGAAGATCCGGCCGGGTCGGTGCTCTCCTTTCCCGAGCTTGGCGCAAAGATCGAGGAAACCAAGGCGCTGGGCGGCACCCAGATTCTCCTGCAGGGCGGGCTCCACCCGGACAAGCCCCTGGAGTTCTACGAGGAGATGCTCCGTTTCATCAAGGGGCATGGCATCCATATCCATGGATTTTCCCCGCCCGAGGTCTGTCATTTCGCCACCATCTCCTCCCTGCCGGTGCGGGAAGTTCTGATCCGTTTGCAGCAGGCCGGGCTCGATTCCATTCCCGGCGGCGGGGCGGAGATCCTCTGCGACCGGGTGCGGCAGGAAACCGCGCCGCGCAAATGCTTAACCGATGCCTGGCTCGGGGTCATGGAAGAGGCGCACCGCTTGGGGATGCGCACCACCGCGACCATGATGTTCGGGCACCTGGAAACCCTGGCCGAGCGGGTCGAGCATCTTGCCCGGGTGCGCGACCTGCAGGACAAAACCGGCGGCTTTACCGCCTTTATCCCCTGGCCCTTCCAGCCCGACAACACGGCGCTGGCCCATCTGCCCAAGACCACGGCGTTTCAATATTTGAAGATGCTGGCGCTGTCGCGGATCTTTCTCGATAATATCGACAACATCCAGGCCTCCTGGGTGACCCAGGGCCCTAAAATCGCTCAGCTCTCCCTCTTTTTCGGGGCCAATGATTTCGGCAGCACCATGATCGAGGAGAACGTGGTGGCCGCGGCCGGGGTGGGATTCCGCCTCTCCGAGCAGGAGATCCGCAGCTTGGTGGAAGGCGCCGGCTGTGTGCCCAGGCAGCGCAGAATGGACTACTCTTTGGTGTAGGATGCAGGAATTCCCCCGATATCTCTACCGGGCGCCCTTTGTGGTGCCGGGCAACGGCCCGGTCATCGCCGACGGCGCAGTGCTCACCGAAAACGGGCTGGTCGCGGCGGTGGGCTCGTATGCGGAGTTGAAAGATGTTGACGCCCAGTTGGAGGAGTATGACGGCCACGTCATCACCCCTCCCCTGGTGAACTGCCACGCCCATCTGGAGCTTTCCCATCTGGCGGCGTTGAACGGAGATTCCCCGAAGCCCGGCGACATGACCGGCTGGATCAGGGGGCTGCTCGCCGCCCGGGCTGCCCATGATGATGCGGCGGCCCAGAACGATGCCGCGCTCATGGCTCTGGCGCGGCTCTATGCTGGAGGCTGCCGGGCTGTGGCCGACATCGGCAACCGTGTGGAAAGCGGCCTGATCGGCACCGGCTTCAAGACCGAGGTATTCTTTTTTCTTGAGCTGCTCGGGCTGTGCGGCCCCTCCGAGGAGTCGGCCCTGGCAGCCTTGGCCGGAATCGATGCCGCTGTCCGCTGTACGGTCCATGCCCCATATTCGTCCGGACCGGCACTGATTACGGCCTTAAAAGAAAGGGCGCGGGCAGGCAACACGTTGTTTCCCATGCATGTGGCCGAATCCGCCCAGGAGATTGAATTTTTGCGCACCGGCGTCGGTCCGTTTGCCGACTTTCTTGCGGAGCGCGGGGTTGCGGTTGCGGAGTTCACCGCGCCCGGCACGGGTGCTATCCGCTATCTGGATTCTCTGGGGGTGCTGGATGAGCATACCCTTTGTGTCCATGGTGTGCATGTCGAGGAGGAAGAGCTTGCCCTCCTGGCCGCCCGTGGGGCTGCGGTGTGTCTCTGTCCCGGCAGCAACCGGTTCATGGGGGTGGGCGTGGCTCCGGCGCGCAAGATGTTCGCGCAGGGAATCCCCCTGGTTTTGGGCACGGACAGCCTGGCCAGCAATCCCCATCTGAGCCTCTGGCGGGAAATGCAGGTGTTGCGGGAAGACCATCCGGATCTTCCCGCCGAGACGGTCTTTGCCATGGCGTCAATAAACGGCGCGCGTCTTCTCGGCATAGAGAACAGGCTCGGCCTTGTCGCTCCAGGGGTCTCCTCCTCGCTGCTGGCGGTGCGTTGCCCGGCAAAAACAGAGGCTGAAGTCCTTGAGTATCTCACTTCGGCAGGCACGGAGATCCGTCTTGAATGGCTTGAGTAACGGGATGAAGATCACGGCCAGAATCGGG
The DNA here is from genome assembly GCA_964588325.1 of uncultured Desulfurivibrio sp. GTDB lineage: Bacteria > Desulfobacterota > Desulfobulbia > Desulfobulbales > Desulfurivibrionaceae > Thiovibrio. Next base: position 75,056 of record CAZPOR010000004.1, on the reverse strand, counting down.
ATGGTGAACTACATCAACACCGCGCCCTTGTATGAGGTGTGGCGCCAGACCGTGCGGCGGGCGGACTGGCGGATTACCGAGGCGCCGCCTTCGGTACTCAACCGCATGCTGCACGAAAACGAGCTTGATCTCGGTTTTGTCTCTTCCCAGGAATATGCCCTGCATCCCGGGGAGTACCGGATAATGAGCGATCTGTCCATCTCGTCCACAGGGCCGGTGGGCAGCGTTTTTCTCTTTTCTGAACTGCCCATTGCCGGCCTGGACGAGCAATTGGTTCTGCTCAGCTCCCAGTCCCAGACCTCGGTGAGTCTGGTGAAGATCATTCTGGAGGAATTCCACCGGATTCATCCCCGCTATCGCAGCGGTTTGGCCAGCGAGCCGGTTCAGGACAAGGAAAGGCCCGCAGCGGTGCTGGCCATAGGCGATGAGGCCTTGCGGCTGGCCGTGGAAGGGCGGTATCCTCATCGGTTGGATCTTGGCGAGGCCTGGCAGGAGCGCACCGGCCTGCCGTTTGTCTTTGCGGTATGGGCCGTGCGGAAGGATTTTTGCCGCGAGGAACCGGACACCGTTCTTGCCATCTATCAGGAGCTGCACCGCTGCCTGGGTGAAGGAAAGGCTCGGCTGCCTGAGATCAGCGCCATTGTGGCCAAGCAGGTTCCCATGGACGAGGCGGCATGTTACCGGTATCTCCAGGGGATTGAGTATGACCTGGGCAATGAAAAGCAGGAGGCGCTGAGGCGTTTTTTCGAGTATCTTATCAAACGCGGGGAGGTCCCTGCGTCGGCGCTTCCCTTCAAGATTTGCGGAAAACAGTAGGCATATGAAGAATCCAGACGAAAAGAAGAAATTTGTTCAGAATAAGTTTTCAGCAATCAGCGGAAAATACGACTTTCTCAATTCGGTGTTGAGTTTCCAGATCGACCGGTATTGGCGCTGGGTCACCACGCGGGAATTGAAGGAGTTCCCCACGGGCGTGGTGCTTGATCTCTGCGCCGGAACCCTGCCCCTTTCCCTGGAGCTGACCCGGCAGGCCAAGCAGCGTCGGGTGTTGGCCGTGGATTTTTGCGAGGATATGCTGCGGGCCGGAATGCTCCATCTTCCCTCCGATGACCGGAAGGACCGGATCGGGCCGGTGTGCGGGGACGGGGAGCAGATTCCCGTGCGGACCGGTACGGTCTGGGGAGTCACCGTGGCCTTCGGGGTCAGGAATCTGGCGAGAACCCAGCAGGGATTGAATGAAATGCACCGGGTGCTCAAGCCCGGCGGCAAGCTGCTGATCCTCGAATTTTCCAGGCCGCAAAACCCGGTGATCAAGCCGATCTATAATTTTTATCTCAACCGGGTATTGCCGAAGATTGCCGGGCTTGTTTCCGGCGATACCGAGGCCTATGAGTACCTGGCCAGTTCCATCGCCGAATTCTATGCCCCGGAAGAACTGCTGTCCATGATGCAACAGGCCGGGTTCGCCACCACCTACCATCGGCCGCTGACCTTCGGGGTGGTGACTGTTTATGTGGGAGTGAAATGAAGATGGACTTGCCAAAGAAGAAGAAAGCAACAGGTCCGCATTCAACCTTGGCGGATTATGTTGCAAAAATCGATGGCGGCGCGTTGTGTTGCGGGGCCAGCACATGAAAAAAATCGTCCTGGCCATAACCGGCGCCACCGGCGCGGTCTATGCCTTGGAGTTCCTCAAGATCTGCCAGTCTCTTGAACTTGAGGTGCATGGGCTTCTTTCCGAGGCCGGCGCGCAGGTGCTGGAGCTGGAGCTCGGTATGTCCCGCACGGATCTTGCCCCCTACGCGGCCACATGGCATGATGTGCACGATTTTGCCGCGCCCATGTCCAGCGGCTCCAGCGATTTTTCCGGCATGGCTGTCCTGCCCTGCACCATGGGGAGCCTTGCCGCCATCGCCAACGGCATCTGCGGCAACCTGATCCACCGGGCCGCGGATGTCATGCTCAAGGAGCATCGCCCCCTGGTGCTGGGGGTTCGGGAAACGCCCTTGAATAAAACCCACCTCACCAATATGTTGAAGGCGCACGAGGCCGGGGCCATTATCTGTCCGCCCATGCCCGCCCTGTATCACCGGCCCCGGAGCATCGAAGAGATGGCCCGTCAGTATGCGGGCCGGGTGGCGGGACTGCTTGGCGTCACGGTTGAGGGGCTTGCCAGATGGCAGGGTCTTCCCCCGGAACACGAGGCATGATAACGTCGTATGACCGGTGTGCGGCCGGAAAGGGATGGCGATGCTGCGCAAGGTGAGAACTCTGCTTGAGATGATCAAGTTCGGGCATACCATTTTTGCTCTGCCCTTTGCCTTGATCGGGGCATTTCTGGCGAAACGCGGGGTTCCCGAGGCCGCAACCTTTGGCTGGATCATCCTGGCCATGGTTGGCGCCCGAACCGCGGCCATGGGCTTCAATCGGATCGTTGACCGGAAGTTTGACGCCGCCAACCCGCGCACCGCGGATCGGGCGATCCCGAGCGGCGCGGTGGGGCTGGCGGAAGCCTGGGGTATGGTTTTTCTCTTCACCTTGCTCTATTTTGTCGCCTGCCATCAACTCAATCCGCTCACCCTGAAGCTTTCTCCCTTTGCGCTGGCGCTTACCTTTCTCTATTCCCTCACCAAGCGTTTCACCTGGCTCTGCCATGTGGTCCTCGGTGTTGCCCTGGCTTTTTCGCCGCTGGGCGGCTGGGTCGCGGTCAAGGGAACCGTGTTGGATTTTCCCGCGGTTCTGTCATTGGGGGTGCTTTTCTGGGTGGCGGGGTTTGATACGGTGTATGCCTGTCTCGATGCCGATTTTGACAGACAAGCAGGACTCTATTCCCTGCCGTCACGATTTGGCCGGGAAAAAGCATTCAGGCTCGCGGTTTTTTTTCATGGACTGGCCTTTCTTTTGTTTATTCTCACAGGTATAGTGTCCGGGTTGAATTTGTATTATTATCTTGGAATTGCCCTAACGGCAGGAGCCCTTTTTTACCAGCATAGTGTCGTCAATCCCAAGGATCTGTCCCGGATTCAACTTTCATTTTTCACCATGAACGGACTGATCAGCCTTACCTTGTTTGTGGCAACCTGGCTTTCATTGGTCGTTTGACCGGAAAAATCTCATAATAAAAGGAACTGTCATGCACTTTGGAAAATTTCATAAAGCCGTTCTCGTTTCGGTCGCCCTGGGGGCCACTGTTGTTTTTGCAACCAGTGTCTGGTCCAAGCCGGAAAAGAAGGCAGAGGAGGTTGCGGCCTTTGTCAATGGCGAACCCATTGTTGCCGCAGCGGTGCAGGGTGAGATAAATGGCATACTGGGCCGTTTTCAGGCACAGGGCAGCAAGCCCAGCGAGGCCGAGATGGCGTCGCTTCGGGAATCCGTTCTTGACAAGATGATCAAGCTCGAATTGCTGGGCCAGGAGAGCAAAAAAGCCGGGATAGCAGTGAGCGCCGCCGATATTGAGAACGAATTGAAGGGATACAAGAAGGGCTTTGCCGATGACAAGGCCTTTGCCAAGGCCCTCGGCGAAGCAGGCATCACCGAGACGGAGCTGCGCAAGCAGATCGGCAAGAATATCGCCATCCAGAAATTCATCGATGTCAAGTTCAAGGGCAAGGTCCAGATAACCGAGCAGGAGGCCAAGGATTTCTATAACGGCAATCAGGACAAATTCGCCCAACCGGAAATGGTTCATGCCCGTCATATCCTGATTAACGCAAAAGAAACAGAATCCAAGGCGGACAAGGATCGTAAGCGCGCAAAACTTGTTCAGATACAAAAGCAACTGAAGGGCGGCGCCAATTTCGCCGATCTGGCCAAGCAGTTTTCAGATTGTCCGAGCAAGGAGCGGGGCGGGGATCTGGGGTTTTTCCCCAGAGGCCAGATGGTAAAGCCCTTTGAGCAAGCAGTTTTTAAAATGATGCCCGGCGATGTCAGTGACATTGTTGAAACCGAGTTCGGCTATCACCTGATCAAGCTTGAAGAGAAAAAGCCCGCCAAGACGGTGAGCTTTGATGAAGCAAAGGCAAAGATTACCGCCTATCTCACCCAGGAAAAGGTTACAGCCAATATCGAGGCCTTTCTTGCGGCGGCAAAAAGCAAGGCAACCATCAAGATGGTAGCCCCCAAGGCAAAAAAATAACCGTCGTTCACAACTCGGGGTGAGAAAAAGGGGTCATGGTTTACTGCAAACCATGACCCCTTTTGTTTATCTGAGAAAAAAGAGGGAAGGCGCGGGGCGGACTACCCGTCTCGTCCCGCTGGAATAATCGTCTAAAAGGATGGATCGCTGCAGTAGAGTGTGCGGAATTTTTCCATTTCCTGCTGGATTTCCGGAGCGAGCGCAAGATCGTAGCGGGCAACATATTCAGCCGCCATGCGGTGGGTATTGAAGATTGGGCAGTTGAGCGTGAGGTTGGCGATGCATTTGTCGATATACTGGTCATGCAGGGCTGGATCATAAAACAGCCGCAGCATTTCCGGGAAAACGGAATAGAATGAGGCGGAGTCTTCGTTGTAGAGCAGGGAAGAGGGGTGTTCGCTGAAATGCTCGGGAGAGACCGACTCTTCATAGCCGAATTTCCAGCCGGTTTGTCCGTCGTGATATCCTTCAACCCACCAGCCGTCCATAATGCTCACATTGGGCACGCCGTTCATGGCAGCCTTCATTCCGCTGGTGCCGCTGGCTTCCAAGGGGCGCTTGGGGCTGTTCAGCCAGGCGTGGCAACCGGCGACCATCATTTTGGCCAGATGCATGTCATACCCTGGAATGAAGATCAGTTTGGCCAACCCATTACTTTTCAGGTACAGCTCTTCCTGGACGGCCAGAACGTTTTTGATCAGATCCTTGCCCGGCTCGTCCGAAGGGTGAGCCTTGCCCGCATAAAGAAAATGAACCGGCCAGTTGTTTTCGGTAATCATTGCCGCCAGCCGGTCGATGTCTTCAAAGATCAGATCTGCCCGTTTGTAGGTGGAAAACCGGCGGGCAAACCCCAGGGTGAAGGTCGTGTGCTCAAGGGTTGCCTCTTTTTCGTTGCGGTAGGAAAGATAATTGGGCGGATCAATCCAGGTCGCCAGGCGCTGATTGCGATGGGTGACGAGCATCCGGTTGACGTACTCCACCAGGATTTTTGTGTCCGTGCGCCACGCCTGTTCAAAATAGGTGCGGAATTTTTTGTTTCGGTGCAGGGGAGCCGCCTTGGCAAAAACGCTGGGGTCTTTCCGCCAATTGCGCAGCTCGGGAAAGGTGTCGTACAGTTCCGCCTTGGCATCGCTGGTCCAGGTGAGATGATGCACCCCGTTGGTAATCGCCGTGATCTTGTCTGCATATTGCGGGAACTGCTTCTGGGTTACCTCTTTATGGAGACGGCTGACGCTGTTGGTGGCCCGGTTGAGTTTCATGGCCATGGCGGTGAAATTGTAGACGGAAAGGTTGTGCTCTTCCAGGGCCAGAAGATTAAGCACGCGCTTGCAGAATGGGCTGATTAAATCCTCGTACACGGAAACATTGAACCGGTCATGTCCGGCAATAACCGGGGTGTGGATGGTAAAGACAATCCGCTTGGCGACCTCCGTCGCCGCAGCGAGGATACTGTGATCCGTGGCCTTTTTTTCATAATGGGGGCCATATTTTTTTTCCAGGAGTTTGGCGACCAGGGAAAGTACCACGCCCACCCCGTGCTGTTCGTTCAAGTGAATGGTGCGGGAGGTGATACCCAAGGCCTCCATGGCAGGGATAATCCCCAGACCCAGCAACCTGCGCTGGGTTGCCTTCACCTTTTCCGAGCTGCTGTCGTACAGATGTTGGGCTGCGTCTTGGATCCAGGAAGGGGACTGCGGGGTCTGGTAATCAAGCAGGATCTCCGGCACGAAAAAATCGAGGGTCTCGTTCAGCTCCATCTTGAGCCAGATTTGAGCGCAGGCAATGGATTGCTTTCCTGCCTGATCATAAAAAGGAACCTCGATGGTCAAAGGTTGGGCCGGGTTTTCCGGGTCGTGCAGCAGATACAGCCCCGGGGTGTTTTTCGGCTCCCATTGGGAAGCCCAGGCCACCTGGCCGATTTTTGAGTCTACCATCTGGGAGAAATATCCCTTCCGGTAGAGCAGGGAAACACCGGCCACTGGAATTTTGCAGTCCGCGAAGCTTTTCAGGGTGTCTCCCGCAAGGATGCCGAGACCGCCGCTGTAGTTGGGGATCTTGACGGGGCCTTGCAAAAAAAGCTGCACGAAACGATTGATGGTTTCATCCGGATGTTCCGTTATTTCAAGTCGGTTGAGTTTGTTTCGCACCGGGTGGAAAACATCGAGATCAGCTCCTATTTCCATGGAGATGTAAGTGACGGATTCGCCGGCCGGTGAAGTGAGGGTCTGCCAGACCGAGTCAAGAACCTTTTGGGAAATACCGAAAAAGGTGCCGAATTTGTTTGTTGCGATCATGTCCCGGAGAAGGTGTTTTCTCTCCTGGGAAAAAAGGATCTTGGGTGTTGCGGATTGGGTGGGGTTCGTTTTGCTGTGGGGAGGGAGGGGGGTTTTCATCGGTTAATACGGCTCGCTGAAGTACAAAGCTCGGATTTTTGTTTGGAACGATCACAGGGAATAGAAAGGCAGAATAATTTTCCGTGGTGCTCGGTTAACCTGTTAAATATCATGTGTTCTCCGGGCCATGCAAGTGAATTGTGCGGGAATGCTAGGGGTGTTTTGGCGGCTCGCAAAGGCCATAAAATTCCAATTGTAACTTTTTTGGCGATGAAGTGCCCTGAATAAAAAAACACATTGAAAATTAATAAAGAATTCAGTATGATTTTTCAGTTAATTGAATTATATAGGCCCTGATAAGGAGTTGTTTTTATATAAAAATCTGTCACAAGACGTATTTGGAGGAAGGAGAAAAATGAAAAAAGGAATTCTGCAGTATTTGGCAATGGCGTGTGTTGTAGTCTCCCTTTCCCTTTTGTCTGGCGGGTGCGCCAAGCAAAAAGTGCAGAGCGACAAGGACATGGCGGCTGGCACTGGCGTTGGCGCTGGCCCCGCTGTAGGTCAGGAAGAGTCTCTTGCTTCAAAATGGATTGGCGGCGACAGTGGCGCCGTTCTGGAAGGCCGGACCACCGCTCCGATGCTGCCCATCTATTTTGACTTTGACAAATCCGACATCCGGGCAGACCAGAAGGACCGTATCAAGAAGAATGGCGAGCTGTTGATCGGTTCTCCCCAGGTTCGTGTTCGGGTTGAGGGCAACACCGACGAGCGCGGCACCAACGAATACAACATGGCCCTCGGCGAGAGACGCGCCGTGGCCGCGGTGAAGTATCTTGTGAACATGGGCGTTGCGGAAAGCCGGATTGACACCCTCAGCTTTGGCGAGGAGAAGCCCCTCAACCTCGGCCATGATGAAATGGCTTGGTCGCAGAATCGTCGTGATGACTTTGTTATCGTCAGGTAAGCTTCTTTTCTAAGAAGATTGTAGTTTTCTGAGATGGGAGCATGTTTATGTTCCCATCTTTTTTTTTGTTTTTTAGTCCCGCGAGGGTATAATGCTACAAGCGAAAATTTTCTGCCGATAACAAACCGGAGATATGTATGAAGATGAAATTTCTTGGAGGGGTGTTGTGTGTGTGTGTGGCGTTGAGCGTCTCTTCGGTGCTTGCCTTTGCGGCTCCGGAACGTGGAAAGATCGCCACCATCAGTATTCAGCAAATTCTCGGCAAATCCAAAGCGGCCCTGGATGCTCAAAAAATTCTTCAGGCGGAAGTTGACAAATTTCAAGCAAAGTTCAAGGCGGATGAAGATGCCTTGACCGCCATGAAAAACGAGATTGAGAAGAAGGGGTCTGCCTGGAGCGATGAGGTCCGTGCCGAGAAGGAGCGTGAGTACCAGAAGAGACTTCGCGACTATGGCATGAAAACCGAAGATGCAAAACAGGAGATGCAACAGCTTGAGAAAAGGCATATGGAGCCGATCTTGAAACAGTTGCATGATGTTATCGCGGAAATAGGCAAGAAAAATGGCTATTCCCTGATTCTCGAGAATACCATGAAGGGGCTGCGGAATAGAACGGGCTTGCTCTATGCCGATGATACCCTTGATATCAGCGATCAGGTCCAGAAGGAGCTTGACGGCCGTTTGAAGAAATAGTTGAACAGGTAAAAGTTTTGTTGTCACAGAGGCGTTGCGGAATTACCGCAACGCCTCTTTGTGTTGGGGCTCTGCCATGGGAATGAAAAGGATCAATCCCATGGCCGGCAGGGAGAGAAGGAAACTGATCCCGAAAAAATATCCATACCCGGCCCAGGCGGCGAGAAAGCCGCTCAATACCCCGGCGTACAGGCCGCTGAAACTCATGAGGCCGGTGCCGATGGCGTAGTGCGCTGCTTTGAAGCGGGGTTGGCATAAGCGCATGAGAAAGATCATGAGCACGGCGGTGCCGAGGCCTCCGGCGAATTGGTCAAAGGCGTGGATGCCTGCAACCATGAGAAGATTCGCTGCACCTATCGCAGCGGGATCGGGATTGCCGGTGTTGAGCAGGATGAAGGCCTCGAGCTTGAGAGCCAGAAACATATAGGTCAGATTGGTGAAATTCTGGGCAAGCAACAGGGGCCAGATCATTTTCCGGAGTGAATATTTCGAGATGAGCCACCCGCCAAGCATTGCGCCGATTATGGAGAACGGCAGGCCAACCCCGCCTGAGATCCAGCCGTAATGTCTTTTTATGCCGAGATCGACCATGAACGGCGCAACCATGCTGGAAAGCATGTATTCTCCGGTTCTGATCAGGACGATAAAGGCCAGGATGGAACCGATTTTATCTCGATCCATAAAGGAGAAGAACGCTTCGCTGAAAAAGGGGGTGCCCTTGCGGTGCAGCCATTGTTCAATTTTTTTTCGCTGGACGCCTATAATGATAAGTCCGCAGACCAGAAGCATGCCGATCAGTCCGGCCAGGTTGATTTTGTGCAAAAAAACCGGAAGCAGCAAGACTCCCTGCGCGAGGATTGTCTGATCGTAAAGGCGCACGGCGATCACGGCAAGGGCTGCGCCGCAGGCAAGCCTGAGCAGCCGGCCGGTTTTGGGTTTCGGCAGCAGTAAAGTCAGCGGGAGGCGGGCTGTTTCGCCTTGGGGCAAATAGCGCAGGTGGTAGGCGGAAAAAAGCGCCAGAATCAGTGCCGATCCGCCAAAAGCAAGGGGCCATCCCTTGGTTGTGCCGATGGTTGCGATAACTCCGGCGCCGGCCATCATGGCAATACGGTAAGCCATGACCCGGTAGCCGATGAAACGTGCTTGTTCGCGAGTGTCCAAGGTTTCGAGGTAGTAACCGTCAATGGCGATGTCGTGGGTGGCGGCCAGGAAACTCCCTGCCAGGAAAAGCATGCCGATGAGGGGAGTGGCCTGGGGCAGGGGGGCAAGGGCTGCGGCAATCAGCAGAAGTCCGGCCAGTAAGACCTGCATGATGAGAAGCCACTGGCGTTTGCTGCCATACCGGTCAATATGCGGCGCCCAAAAAAATTTCAAGGTCCAGGGTAAACCGAAAAGGGAGGTGAGCCCTATTCCTTCAAGGCTAACGCCGTTATCGCGGAAGAATACGGTGGAAACGGTGCGGATGATCGAATAGGGCAAGCCTTCGCAGAAATACGTGGTAAAGGCCCAGGCCGCTGCGCCTGCTGGTTTGGAGGTGGAGATTTTTTTTTCAGTTGGTGTCATGGAAATAGATATGCGGGGTGGAAATATTTTCTGTTATGCGGATTGATTTCAGTATATAGTTTTTTATATGCCAATGCGCCATACATACATGGCTTTTGTGCGAAGATACATGAAGAAACAGAGCCGAATGCGCAACCAGATCGAACCCGTGCCGGATTGTCGGCAACGCTGAAAAAGGATGAGTGGTACATCCACCGATTGCATCGTTTTTCATGCGGACACCAAATGTTCCAAGGAGTGAGTCATGGCGCGAAATATCATTATAATGGACAGCTCGGCCAGCATGCGGCGCATAATCAGGACCATGATTCAAGCCACGGTAAACGACGCAGTTGTTTCCGAGGCTCAGGACGCCGAAGAGGCAAGGGGGCTTATCGAAGATGCCCACTATCATCTGGTGATTTTCTCACGGGAGTCTTCCGGTAAAAAATGGCTTGAATTCGCCCAGAAAAAACTTGCTCTTCCTGAACCGCAACGAACAAAATTTGTTCTTTTTACTTCCACGAAAAAACAGGATTATATCGAAGAGATCAGGCGGTACGGCATAGAGGAATATTTTACAATCCCCTGCGCGCCCAACGTCCCGGGTGAACTCATCACCAGGCTCTGCACACCTTTTTCCTTGCGGAAAGCAAGACGATACAGCGTTCCAGGCGCCGCTGCCAGCTTGGAGCAGGGGAACGAGAGTTATCAGGCTGAAATTATCAACTTCAGCGAGGGCGGGCTCCTGTGTGAACTTGAAGCACAGGCGCGGTTCAACTGGTTTCTTCCTGCAATGATCAGCCTGGAGATTCTCCTCGAAGGCGCAACACTGAAAGTTGCGGGGCTGTATTCCGTCGCCAGGCGTCTTATGGTGGTTGAGGCAAATTCTGATTACTCGCCCAGGCGTATCCGTCTGGCCTGCAGGTTTATCAGTGTCCCGGAGGAAAGCAAAAAACAATTGCTTCAGGTTTTCGCGATGATCGAGAAACAGGAAGGGCTGCTCGGGCACGAAGAGTAGGAGCTGTCAAGGCTCCTGCCCGCCTGAGCGGCGGCGTTCCGTGGCTTTTCCGGTAATCGACTAGCAGTCTTTTCCGCAGAGGGCAAGGGCCTCGACAATGATCGCCGGTCCATCGATATTGCCCTTGCTGCGGAGCTGGGCCTGGGTGCCGTGCTCCATGAATTTATCCGGCAACCCCAAGACCTTCGTCCGGACGGTCCAGAGATTTTTCTGGGCAAACAGTTCCAAAATGGCGCTGCCAAAGCCGCCTTTTTTCACGTTGTCCTCAATGGTTATCACCTTGCCGGTCCGGCCGGCCCACTCGCAGATCAGCGCATCGTCCAGGGGTCTGACAAAGCGCGGGTTGATCACCGCCGCCCCAATCCCGAGTTTTTCCAGACCCGTTGCCGCCTCCAGCGCCGCGGCAACCCTGTTGCCGACGGGAAGCAGAAGGATGTCTTTCCCTTCCCGGAGAAGCTCGCCGGTTCCCAGGGGGATGCGTTGCAGCGCCTCGTCCATGGCAACGCCTTCGCCGTTGCCGCGCGGATAGCGGACAGCCGCGGGGCCGGGGTGCAGGATGGCCGTGTGGAGCATGTGTTGCAGTTCGTTCTCATCCTTGGGGGCCATGATCACCAGGTTGGGGATGAAGCGCAGGAAGGAAAGGTCGAACACCCCGTGGTGGGTCGGTCCGTCGTCCCCGACCAGGCCGCCCCGGTCAATGGCCAGGGTAACGGGTAGGTTGGGCAGGCAGACATCGTGGATAATCTGGTCCAGGGCGCGTTGGAAAAAGGTGGAGTAGATCGCCACCACCGGCAGCAATCCTTCCGTGGCCATGCCTGCCGCATAGGTGACGGCGTGTTGTTCCGCGATCCCCACATCGAAGAAACGTTCTGGAAACCGCTGGGAAAAATCGTTTAGGCCGGTGCCCACGGGCATGGCTGCGGTGATGGCGACCACGCGCGGGTCTTGCTCCGCGATCCGCACCAGGGTTTCGCCAAAGACCTTGGTGTAGCTGGGCGGGGCAGGCGGGGAAGGGACGGGCAGGCCGGTTTCGATGCAAAATGGGCCGACCCCGTGAAAATCGCCGGGGTTTTTCTCCGCCGGCTCGTAGCCCTTGCCCTTGGTGGTAAGGACATGGATGAGGGTGGGCCCGGTGCTGAAATCGCGGACATTGCGCAGCGCCTCGATGAGGTTTTCCAGCTTGTGGCCGGGCAGGGGGCCGATGTACTCGAACTTGAGGGCCTCGAAGAGCATACCGGGGGTAAAGAAGCCCTTGAGGCTCTCCTCGCTTTTCTTGAGCACCGAGAGGATGTTCTCCCCCACGTTGGAGAAGGATTTGAGGAAATGCTCCATCTCCTTCTTGACCCGCACCGCTGTCTTGCTGGTCAGTTTTCTGCTTAAAAAACTGGAAAGCGCGCCCACATTGGGGGAGATGGACATCTCGTTGTCATTGAGGATGACGATGAGATCCTTGTGCAGATGCCCGGCCTGATTGAGGGCCTCAAAGGCCATGCCCCCGGTCATGGAGCCGTCGCCGATCACGGCGATGCTCTTGTGGCGGTCGCCCTTCAGATCCTTGCCTGTGGCAATGCCCAGGCTGGCCGAGATCGAGGTGCTGCTGTGGCCGGTGTCAAAGGCGTCATACGCGCTTTCCGCCCGCTTGGGAAAACCGCTGATCCCCTGATACTGGCGCAGAGTGTGGAACCGATCCCTGCGGCCGGTGATCAGCTTGTGGGTGTAGCTCTGATGCCCCACATCCCAGACCAGCTTGTCCTCGGGGGTGTCGAAAACATAATGGATTGCCAGGGTGAGCTCGACCACCCCCAGGCATGGGGCCAGGTGTCCGCCGGTCTGGGAAACGGTCTGGATGATCGTCTCTCTGATCTCCGCGGCCAGCGTTTCGAGTTGTTCCACGGAGAGCTTTTTGAGATCGGCCGGGGAATTGATGGTGTCCAGCAAGGGGGTATGGCTCATGTGGCCTTTTCCTCCGGGGTGCCCTGCGGGCGTCCGGTTAGTTGTTTCGTTCGTATATATACCGGGCAAGGGCGCGGAGCGGCTCGGCCTTGGCGTCAAAAATCTCCAGGGAGGTCACGGCCGCATCAACAGCTTCCTTGGCCATGACCTTGGTTTTGGCAACGCCGAAAAAGGCGGGATAGGTCGCCTTGTTCCGCTGGGCGTCGGCCCCGGCGGTCTTGCCGAGGTCTGCCGTGGTTCCTTCCACATCCAGCAGGTCGTCGACTATCTGGAAGGCAAGGCCGATCTGCGCGCCGTATCGGCTCAAGGCGGCAAATTGTTGCTCGTTTGCCTGGCCGAAGATCGCCCCGGCCTGCACCGAGGCGGTAATAAGGGCGCCGGTTTTGTAGCCATGGATCAGCCGCAGATGCTCAAAATCGATTGCCTTCCCTTCGGCGGCAAGGTCCAGAGACTGGCCGCCCACCATGCCCACTGGGCCGATGGCCTTGGCGATGGTGTTGATCATCGTAAGCTGTGCCTCCGGGGAGATCCCCTGGAGGGCATCGGGATGGCTCATCAGCTCGAAGGCGAAACTGAGCAGCCCGTCCCCGGCCAGGATGGCTTCCGCTTCGCCGAACACCACATGGCAGGTCGGTTTGCCGCGCCGGAGGTCATCGTTGTCCATGGCCGGCAGATCGTCATGGATCAGGGAATAGGTGTGGATGCATTCCAGGGCGCAGGCAACGGGCAACAGGGGGGCGGTGGCGGCGTGCAGGGCCTCGGCCGCAGCCAGGGCCAGGATGGGACGGATTCTCTTGCCCCCGGCGAAAAGGCTGTAGCGCATGGCCTTGATGTGGCTGGCCAGCCCCCCCTCTTCAGGCAGCATATAGCGCGCCAGGGCCTGTTCGACAACCGCGCATTGTTGTGTCAGATATTTTTTAACGTCCATGGCTGGGAGATTTCCGTGGGTTGCAAGCGAGACAGGGGCTAGGCGTCGTCTTCATCAGGAGCCGTGCCGGAGGCGGTAAAGGGAACGCTGATAAGTTTGCCGTCTTTTTTCAACAGGAGATCGACTTTCTGCTGCGCTTCTTCCAGCTTGTGGTTGCACAGCTCGGCCAGCTTGATTCCCTCGTCGAATTTTTTCAGGGATTTTTCCAGGCTCAGGTCGCCGTTTTCCAGTTCCCGGGTGATCTGTTCCAGCGACTCCAGGGCTTCTTCAAAAGATTTTTTGGACATGATCCCTCCCGAGGTTTCTTGTGCAAACAATGCTCCTCGTCTGACGGCAACTATGAATGTAATCTTCTAAAATAAATGAAGTTGCGGTTCTGGGCAATGTCTTTCCAAAAAAACATGAGTATGGTAGGTTGGCTGGGCATCGTACGATCATGTCCGGCCGGTATAAAACGCTTTTTTGAAGAAAAATTCCATGCCATATTCCTTGCAGGATCTGCTCCCTCAATTCAGCCGCTGGCTTTCCGTGGAAAAGGGGTATTCCCTTAAAACCGTTGAGAGCTATGGGCGGGATCTTGCCGAATTTGCATCGTTTGTTGGTTCTGATCAGGATGTGCGCCAAATCGAGCCCCGCGTTGTCCGCTCCTATGTCTACGCCCTCAACGGCAAAAATAAGGGCGCTTCCGTGGCCAGAAAGCTTTCCGCCCTGCGCACCTTTTTCCGCCATCTCCTCCGCGAGAAAATTATTGTTCATGACCCTGTCGCGCCCATTGCCACGCCGAAACTGGAAAAACACATGCCAGTTTTTCTCACGGTGGACGAGGTGTTCACCCTCATGGAGATGCCGGGCGATCAGGACGCCTTTGCCTTCCGGGACCGGGCGATTCTGGAGATTCTCTATTCCACCGGGGTGCGGGTTGCCGAGCTCGCGGCCCTTGACTTGGAGCGCCTTGACCCGGAAGAGGGAATGCTGAGGGTTACCGGCAAGGGCAACCGGGAACGGCTGGTGCCGGTGGGCACTCCCGCCCTGGAAGCGCTGAGCCGATATCTGCCCCAGCGGACCTTGCTTATCCGGGAACGGATCGGCCGCGGGGATCCGCCGGAAAACAAGGCGGTTTTTTTAAACCACCGTGGGCTGCGGCTCACCACCCGCAGCATCGAACGGTTGGTGAAATTCTATGCCCTGCGGGCCGGGATCGCCGCCCGGGTAACGCCCCATGCCCTGCGCCATTCCTTTGCCACCCATTTGCTGGAAATGGGGGCGGATCTGCGCACGGTGCAGGAATTGCTGGGGCATGTCAGCCTGTCGACCACCCAGCGGTACACCCATCTGAACATGGATCATCTGAACGAGGTCTATGACCGGGCCCATCCCAAGGCGCGAATGTAAGTAACGGTCCAGCACCACCACATCTGCTTTGTCATCGGCCTGCTCATGTGCAATAGCACACTTCGCAGGCCTCTTCCTCGCATCTGTGGCACTGCTGATCCGTTCCTGTTACAGGCGGAATGTTACAAGGAAGGCATCAACATTATCTCCATCAGGAGGAGCAAACTGTGAAAATCAGATCGACCACAATCATTGCCGTCCGGCACAGGGGTGAGGTGGCCCTGGCCGGGGACGGCCAGGTGTCGCTGGGCAACACCATCATGAAGCATGAGGCGCGCAAGGTGCGCCGCCTGTATGAAGGCAAGGTCATCACCGGCTTTGCCGGGGCCACGGCCGACGCCTTCACCCTGTTCGACCGGCTGGAGCAGAAGCTTGAGCAGCATGACGGCAACCTGATGCGGGCGGCTGTGGAGCTGGCCAAGGATTGGCGCACGGACAAGATGCTCCGCAAGCTTGAGGCCTTTCTGGTGGCGGTGGATAAGCAGCACTCCCTGCTCCTTTCCGGCACCGGCGACGTGATCGAGCCGGACGACGGCATCCTGGCCATCGGCTCGGGCGGGTCATACGCCCAGGCCGCAGCCAAGGGTCTGGTGGCGCACAGCGAGCTTTCCGCCGAGGAGATCTGTAAGGAGGCGATGCGGATCGCCGCCTCCATCTGTGTCTTTACCAATGACCGTATTGTTGTAGAAAAGATGGCGGCTGAATAAAAAAGGAAGATTTCAAGATGGAACCCATGAACACCCTGACCCCCAGGCAAACCGTGGCCGAACTGGACCGCTACATCATCGGCCAGGACGCGGCCAAGAAATCCGTGGCCATTGCCCTGCGCAACCGCTGGCGGCGCCAGCAGGTGCCTCTGCCCCTGCGCGAGGAGATTGCGCCCAAGAACATCATCATGATCGGCCCCACCGGGGTCGGCAAAACCGAGATCGCCCGCCGGTTGGCCAGCTTGGCCCAATCGCCCTTTCTCAAGGTGGAGGCCTCCAAGTTCACCGAGGTGGGCTATGTGGGGAGGGATGTGGAGTCCATGATCCGCGATCTTTTGGATCTGGCCATCAACATGGTGCGCGAGGAAGCGCGGGAGCAGGTGACGCAGAAAGCGGCGGAGCAGGCGGAGGAGCGGATGCTCGACCTGCTGGTGCCGCCGCGCCCGGTCCCCTTGGGCCAGGTCACGCCCATGGCCGAGAGAACCGAGGATGGCGGTCGGGCAGGGGAGCCGGTTGATTCCACCAGGGAAAAGTTCCGGCAGATGCTCAAGGACGGCAAGCTCAATGAGAAACAGGTGGAGATGGAGATCGACCAGAGCCAGTCGATGCCCATGCTCGAAATCCTTTCCCACGGGGGCAGCGGCCTGGACGACATGGAATCCGGGCTCAAGGATGTGTTCGGCAAGATGTTTCCCAAGAAAACCCAGCGCCAGCAGATGCTGGTGAAAGACGCCATGGAGGTGCTCAAGAAACGGGAGGCCGAAAGACTGATCGACATGGCGAGCGTTACCAAGCTGGCCATCCAGCGCACCGAGCAGTCCGGGATCATCTTTCTCGATGAGATCGATAAGATCGCCTCGCGCCAGGGCGGCTCAGGTCACGGGCCCGAGGTTTCCCGCGAGGGGGTGCAGCGCGATCTCTTGCCGATTGTCGAAGGCTCCACCGTGACCACCAAGCACGGCATGGTCAAGACCGACCATATCCTCTTCATCGCCAGCGGCGCCTTCCATCTCTGCAAGCCCTCGGATCTGGTGCCGGAGTTGCAGGGGCGCTTCCCCATCCGGGTGGAACTCAATGCTCTGGGGGAGGAGGAATTCTACCGGATCCTCACCGAACCGCAGAACGCCCTGATCAAACAGTACATCGCCCTCATGGCCACCGAAGGGATCGATCTGGAGTTTGCCGAGGACGCCATCCGGGGTATGGCCAGAATCGCCGCCACGGTGAACCGGAAAACCGAAAATATCGGGGCACGGCGGCTGCATACCATCATGGAGCGGCTGCTGGAGGAGCTTTCCTTTGACGCCACCGACCGGGAGGAGAAGAAATTTCTCGTCACCGCCGAGTATGTGAAAAAGCAGTTGCAGGATATCTCGGAAGACGAAGATCTGAGCCGGTTTATATTATAGCTGTCCGCTGACAGCGTATGGCTTACAGCTTTGAGAGGCGACCAAGATGATTGAACACGATTTGAAATACTGTCCGAAATGCCGGGACGAGTACCGGGCGGAAGCGGAAACCTGCGCGACCTGCGCCATTGCCCTTGTCTGGGGGGCGGAGTTGGTTGTCATGGAAAGCAATAATGGTGCTTCCCGGCGGAACCGGAAAGGAGCGTTGACCCCCGACGACCAATTGGTCGTTGTTTTTCAGGGAGCGCTTGGCGACCTCAAGCACCTCAAGGACCTGCTGGAGGCGGAACAGATCGGCGCCATGATCAGCAAGGAGGGCGGGGGGTGCGCCAGCGGCGGCTGCGCGCCTAAGTTTCAGCTCCAGGTCCGGCAGGAAGAGGTGCGGGATGCCTTGGAGGTGCTTGCCCAAGAGCATCGCCGGGCAACCGCCCTGGCCGAGCACGACGCCACCCATGCCGGAGCGGTTTTTAACCCGGAAGCCGGGGAGGCGGTATGTCCGGCCTGCGGCTTTGCTTTTGCCACCACGACCACGACCTGCCCGGATTGCGGGCTCTGTTTCGGCTGAGGAATTATGTGGGCAGATTTGTGCAGCCCTTACCCTTTTGCCCGGAAAAAACAGCGAAGCGGTGGTTTTGGTACCAGCAGTGCACCGAACTGAAGCCTGCCTGCCGCAACCATTCCAACTGAGAGCTTAGGGGGGCCATTTTGTCCGCCTGCATCCGTTCCAATGCCGCATTGAGGTCGGCCTCGGAGACCCCGAGATCCCGCGCCTGCCGGAGCCAGGTTTCCTGGTACACCTGTTCGATGTCCGGCGTTGGCCCGAGGATCTGCTCGGCGTTGATGAATATGCCGCCATCGGGCAAGGCATCATAGATGTTCTTGAATAGCGTGATTTTGTCTGCATCGGTGAGATGATGGATGGAGAGGGCCGAGATTGCCACCTCGAATTGTCCCGCAAAGCCGTTGGCATAATCTCCAGCGACAAACTCCAGCCGCTCCTCCATCCCGGCAAACCGTTCCCTGGCTTTGCCCAGCATCTCCCGGGAGATGTCCAGCAGGGTGATCCGGGCTTGGGGAAACTTCTTGGCTATAAGGAGCGAGAGCAATCCCGTCCCCGCGCCCAGGTCAAGTACCCGAAAGTCGGCCTGGGTTTGGTGCGGGATCAGCGCCAGCGCCGTGGAGTAAAAGTCATCGAAGCAGGGGATAAGTTGCCTGCGGGCTCGGTCGTAGGTCTGGGCGCCCTCGTCGAAAGCGGTTTTGACCAAGGCCATGCTCATTGTTGCGCCTGGCCGAGGACACTGTTGATGAGTTGCCCTGCCGCCTCTTCCACCTCCCCCAGCGCCCCGGTAATCGCCAGACCCGCCCGTTCGGTTTTCCGGATTGCGCTCGAATCCGGGAAACAGGCAAGCGGGGGTTCCCCGAGGGCCTGGGCCAGGAAAGCCCGGTCGTCGTCATCCGTCACCAGGTTGCCGACAAAGGAGATGCGGGGGATGCCGGAATCCTCGGCGAGCTGCTTGATCTTGAGCGCAGTGCGCACCCCGGATTTCGAGGGGATCACCACGATCAGCAGGTGGTCCACCCCGGCGATGGTGCCCCTCCCCAGGTGTTCCACCCCGGCCTCCATGTCGAGCAGCACCACCTGGGAGGGGGAGAGGAGCAGCTTGGTGAGCATCCGTTTCAGCACGTTGCTTTCCGGGCAGGCGCAGCCGCCCTTGGCGGTCTGGATGGCGCCCAGGACCATGAGCTTGATGCCGTCCTTTTCCACGATGAAACGGGACAGCAGATCGTCCACTTGCGGATTGATGTTGTAAAAAGGCGAGCCGTCCACCTTGCCGGAACGCTCCACCAGCAGATCCTTCATCTCGGCGATGGGGGTGATTTTTTCGTCCTCCGCCAAGCCGAGGCTCTGGGCCATGTGCGGGCTGGGGTCCGCGTCGATGACCAGCACCTCTTTGCCCTGTTTCTGGAGATATTTGGCCAGCATGGCCATGATCGTGGTCTTGCCCACGCCGCCCTTGCCGCTGATTGCGATTTTCATGTGGGAATCCTTTTTGATGTCGTAGTAATCAAGAAATCTCGCGGAGACGCAAGGCTCGCAAAGAGAACGCATGAATTTAACATGATTTTTCTTCGCGGGCTCTGCGCCTTGGCGAGGTAATCAAGGTTTTACAAGGTCATTCCTGATTATTGCTAAACTAATCAGCCCTGAGTAAAGTGCAAAGAAAAAAACGCCGTCCATCCCTTAGTCTGACACAGGAGAACCATGGTCACCCTCGGAATAGAAAAGCTCGTCGCTTCCCCCCCTGCCTCTCTTGCCGGCAAACGGTTGGCCCTGCTCTGCAATCAGGCCTCCACCGACCGGAATCTCCGTCACAGCCGGGATCTGATCATGGGCGCCTTTCCGGGCCAGCTCACCTGCCTGTTCACCCCCCAGCACGGGTTTTTCGCGGAAAAGCAGGATAACATGATCGAGTCGGCGCATATGACCGACCCGGTCAGCGGCCTGCCGGTGTTCAGCCTCTACGGCGAGGTGCGGCGGCCCACTGCGGCCATGTACGAGCATTTTGATGTGCTGCTCGTGGATATCGTCGATGTGGGCACCAGGGTCTATACCTTTCTCTACACCCTGGCTTACTGCCTGGAGGAGGCGGCCCGCCACGGCAAGAAGGTGGTGGTGCTGGACCGGCCCAATCCCGTGGGCGGGGAGGCGGTGGAAGGCAATCTGTTGCAGGATGATTGCCGCTCCTTTGTCGGGTTGTACCCGCTGCCCATGCGTCATGGCCTCACCTTTGGCGAGCTGGCTTGCTTGCTCAATGGCGAGTACTCAATCGGCGCGGACCTTGAGGTGGTGGCCATGGACGGCTGGCAGCGGCGGATGCTCTTTAGCGATACGGGGTTGCCCTGGGTGTTTCCCTCGCCAAACATGCCGAATCCCACCACGGCCCTGGTCTATCCGGGGCAGGTGATCTTTGAGGGCACCAATATCTCCGAAGGCAGGGGCACCTCCCTGCCCTTTGAGCTGTTCGGCGCCCCGTTTTTTGATTGGCACAAGGTTTTGGACAGCATGCAAGTGCCTCTGCCGGGTTGTTTTCTGCGGCCTCTGGCCTTTGAGCCCACGGCCAACAAATGGGCCGGGCAGCCTTGCAAGGGATTCCAGCTCCATGTCACGGACCCGCGGACCTTTTTGCCCTATCGCACCTCGCTGGCCCTGTTGCAGGCCTTCATGCGCTGTTATCCGGAGCAGTTTGCCCTCAAGGCCCCGCCTTATGAGTACGAATTCGAGCGGACCCCCCTTGATCTGATTTTGGGCGACAGCACGCTCAGGCATCAGTTGGCCGGAGGCGCGGACATCCGCGAGCTTGAGTTGGCTTGGCAACCGGGGATTGAAGATTTCAGCGAGATGCGGCGAAGATATTTTCTCTATCAGTAAGGATTGCCTTATAACAGCGGTGCTTCGACAGGCTCAGCACGAACGGAATATCAGAACATTACATCAATAACATCCGTTCGTGCTGAGCCTGTCGAAGCACCTATTTGAAGAAATTTTGAGTTGTTACGAGTCCAACAATACGAAGCGACCTGCCAGTGTGACACATGACCTCCGTGGATGTAAGTGATACCAGCCGGTTCATCGCCAAGCTTTCCCCATATTTTGTGGATACCCCGGCGGAGTGCCCGTACGGCCTCGATTGCCTGGCGGTCTACCATCAAGCGGGTTTCAGCTTTCTGCCCCCGATTGTTTTGGATGAATTCCTCGCCGCCGGATACCGGCGCAACGGCAACGTCATCTATGCCATGCGCTGTCCGGACTGTTCGGCCTGCGTGCCCATCCGGCTGGAAACGGCCACCTTTCGTCCCTCCCGCAACATGCGCCGTGTCCGGCAGCGGAATAAGGACATTGAGGTCAGCGTGGGGCCGCTTGAGGTAACCGCGGAAAAACTGCACTTGCTGGACCGTTTTTTAAACAGCCGCTATCCCGGCCGGGCCAGCACGGCCCAGGATTATTACAGCGGCTTTTTCGTCAACTCCCTGGCTCCTACCATGGAGATTTCCTTCCGGCTTTCCGGGCGATTGGTGGGAGTCTCCATTGTTGATCTGGCGGAGTCCAGTCTCAGCGCGGTCTATTTCTATTTTGACCCAATCTTTGAAAAACGGAGCCCGGGAACCTTCAATATCCTGTATCTGGCCGAGCTTGCCAGGCGCGAGCACTGTGACTATCTTTATCTCGGCTACTGGATAGAACCGGTTCCTGCCATGGTCTACAAGGCTCGTTTTCGGCCCCATTATCTTTTAGTAAACGGCGAATGGGCGCAGGTTGATTGATGCACAAAGGAGCAGATGATAATGTTTGGTTTTTTTCGGTCGGTAAAAAATAAGGAAAACAAAGGCGCTGCCCCGGAGGGACTTGATCCCCAGACCCAGCACCAGCAGGAGAGGGAACAGTTTCAGGAGGTGCTGCAATCCTTCAACGCCTCCCGCATCGAAGAACGGCTTACGGTGCTGGATATCTTTCTTTCCGTGGAAGAGCATCTGACCCTGAGCGGGCTGGAAGGGATCATTCGGGAAAAAAGGCCGGAGTTGCTGGACCGGGAGTTTCTCAAGGAAACCATGGAGATGTTCTGCCAGTTCGGCTTTGCCCAGAAACAGGTGTTTGAAACCCAGGAGGTGGTCTACGAGCACCACCATCTCGGCATGCACCACGACCATTTCATCTGCACCCGCTGCGGCAAGATTCAGGAGTTTGCCAACCAGAACCTGGAAAGGCTTCAGCACGAAATCGCCCGCCAGTACCAGTTCCATCCGCTCCAGCACAAGATGGAAATTTACGGGCTCTGCGCCGCCTGCATGGCGCAGCGGGAACCGGCCCTGCCGTTGCAGTATGCCGCCAATGGCGAGCGGGTGCGGATCGTCACGATTTTGGGCGGCAGGGAGGTGCAGGCCCGCCTCGGTGATATGGGGCTTGCGGTGGGCGCGTGTCTCGAAATCGTCAGCAACCATTCCTCCGGGCCCCTCATCGTGGCAAGCAAGGGGACGCGTCTGGCAATCAATGCAGGCCTGGCACAAAAGATCATGGTGACTCATGTTTGCCGCCACGGAGAGGAATCGTAAGGATTGCCCGGCCGGTTTTCGCCATCCCTTGACATCCGCCCGAACCTGTCCCATACTTTTCATGCAGGGTGAAGACCATGGGCCGGGGAGTCTGGCCGGCTGTCTCTTATGTGACGACAGGGAGGGATATGATGAGCAATTCGGATAAAAAGGTGTGCCCGGAATGCAACGGAGAGAAGGTGATTCAGGGAACCTGCGAATGCAACAGCGAGTGGCGCGGCTCCAAAACCGGCGATGAGTGGAATGATTGCCAGTGTGTGCCGCAAGTGACCTGCCCCATGTGCAAGGGGACCGGGTTTGTTGAAAATCGCTAGCCGGGTTGCTTTCCGCCAAAGCGCGGGGAGGAATAAACGCCATGGATCACTCCACAAAGAAAATCGTCCCAAACCAGTCCGAGGCAATACCGCGAAACATTCTCCGGCAACGGATGTTTTCCATGGGGCAGGGCGGAAGCTGGTTTCCCGCCGCCGATGTGTATGAAACCGCTTCGGCGCTCATCGTGCACATGGATATCTCCGGCATGGATCCACGGACACTCTCCGTGGTTGCCGATGGCACTCAGCTCACGGTGTCCGGAGAGCGGGGGTATGAACCGCACGACATGGTCGCGCGCATTCACCAACTGGAGATTGAGCGCGGTTTTTTCGAACGTTCCATCCCCTTGCCCAAAACGGTTGATGTTTCCAGGGCGGTTTCGGAAAGCAGAAACGGCTTTCTGCTGATTACCCTTCCGTTGCGGCGTAATACGGGAAAGATCAAGATCACCGTCGGGTAAGGGAAACTGCGCCGGATTTTTTTGGCCCGGACAAATAACGCAGCAGGGTGAAAATCATGCGTGAAGATGACAGCAGGCAAGAGACGGAAGATTCCACAAATACGACAGGCCATCACGGAAATCCCGCCGAGTTGCCTGTCCCCGAGATTCTGCCGGTTCTGCCCCTGCATGGCTTTGTTTTTTTTCCAGGCATGGGCTTTCCGCTGAATATTCTGCATCCGGCCTCACAGAAACTCATAGACGAGGCGATTCTTAAAGACCGGCTGATCGCCATTGTCAGCCACAAGGAGCCTGACGAGGAAAAACAGGAGCGGGTTGAACCGGAGCACCTGTACCGGATAGGGGTGTTGGGCTATATCCACAAGTTGGTCAAGGTCAAGGAGGGCAGCGGGTATCATGTCTTGATCAGCGCCATCAAGAAACTGGAGCTTGTCGAATTTGTCCAGAAAGAGCCGTATCTGACCGCCCGGGTCGCCGTCATCCCCATGGAGCTTGAAGAGGACAAGGAGGTCGAGGCCTTGGTGCTCAATCTCCGCACCCAGTTCAAAAAATTGGCGGAGATGGTCTCGCTTCCTACGGAACTCGTCACCACCATCGAATCACTGTCCGATCCTTTTTATATCTCTTACCTGGTGATTTCCCAGCTCAATCTCACGCCGAAGGAGGAACAGGAAATCCTTGAGATCCAGCCGGGCAAGGGGCTGATGCACCGGACCGCCCGCGAGCTCAACAAGCGTGTTGAAACGGCGGAGATGAGCCAGGAGATCCAGAAAAGCATCAAGGAGGATACGGACCAGAAGCAGCGGGATTTCTTTTTACGCCAGCAGCTCAACGCCATCCGCAAGGAGCTTGGCGAGGAAGAGGAAAATCTCGACCTCAAGGAGCTGCGGGCAAAGTTTGCCCAGACCGAGCTGCCCCAAGAGGCCAAAAAAACAGCGGAAAAGGAGCTCGACCGGCTGGCGCGCATCTCGCCCTCTTCGCCGGAATATACGGTTTCCCGCACCTATCTCGACTGGCTGCTTGACCTGCCCTGGCTGACTTCCACTCCCGATTCCCTGGATATCGTCAAGGCGCAGCAGGTGATGGATCAAGACCATTACGGCCTGGAGGAGATCAAAAAAAGGATCATCGAATTCTTAGCGGTGCGCAAGCTCAAGCAGGACATGCACGGGCCGATCCTCTGTTTTGTCGGCCCGCCGGGGGTGGGCAAGACCTCGCTCGGCCAGTCCATCGCCCGGTCCATGGGGCGCAAATTCATCCGCATCTCCCTGGGCGGCGTGCGGGACGAGGCGGAGATCCGCGGCCACCGCCGCACCTACATCGGCGCCCTGCCGGGCCGCATCATCCAAAGCCTGCGCAAGGCCGGGGCCAACAATCCGCTTTTCATGCTGGATGAGATCGACAAGCTGGGCATGGATTTTAGGGGCGACCCCTCCTCGGCCCTGCTGGAGGTGCTCGATCCCGAGCAGAACTTTACCTTTGCCGACCACTACCTGGAGATCCCCTTTGATCTCTCCAAGGTGATGTTCATCACCACGGCCAATCTGCTCGACAACATCCCCGGCCCGCTGCGCGACCGGATGGAGGTCATCGAGCTGTCCGGCTACACCGAGGAGGAAAAGCTCAACATCGCCAAACGCCACCTTTTGCCCAAGCAACTGGAGGCCCATGCCATCAGCGACAGCGATTTGAAGATGGATGATCAGGCGATCCGGATGGTGATCCGCTCCCACACCCGCGAGGCCGGGGTCAGAAACCTGGAGCGCAAACTGGCCGCGGTCTGCCGGGGAGTGGCCAAGGAAATTGTCACCGGCAAGACCACCGCCACCCTGGTGGATACAACCAATCTTGCCACCTATCTCGGACCGATCCAGTTTTTCCCCGAGACCAAGGCCCGCACCTGGGGGCCGGGGTTGGCCACCGGCCTGGCCTGGACCCCGGTTGGGGGCGAGCTATTGTTCATCGAGGTCGCCAAGATGAAGGGCAAGGGCGGCCTCACCATGACCGGCAAGCTCGGGGATGTGATGAAGGAGTCGGCCACCGCCGCCCTTACCTACATCCGCTCCCATGCCAAGGAGCTGGGCGTTGATGAAGGAATCTTCGCCAAGATCGACCTGCACATTCATGTGCCCGAGGGCGCCATCCCCAAGGACGGGCCATCGGCCGGGGTGGCCATGGTCACCGCCCTGACCTCGCTGCTCACCGGCCGAACGGTGGGCAAGGACATGGCCATGACCGGCGAGATCACCCTGCGCGGCGACGTGCTGCCCGTGGGCGGCATCAAGGAAAAGGTGCTGGCCGCCATCCGGGCCGGGATCAAGGAGATTGTCCTGCCTGCGCTGAATGAAAAGGATGTGGTGGAGATCCCGGATAAGGTGAAAGAGGGCATCCGCTTTCATCTGGTGCAGGATATCAAGGAGGCGCTGGGGCTGCTGCTGGAAAAGGGGTGACGGGACTAGCGGCCCTTCGACAGGCTCAGGGCGAACGAAGATTATCTGCTGTCTTGATATTCCGTTCGTGCTGAGCCTGTCGAAGCACCTTGGCCGTTTTCCATTCGACATCGCGGCGTGGTCCACGTATTATTGGGAACATTCAAGCTGGCAACACACGGACGGGGCAAATAAGCGAGGCACATGCCATGCAAACGGCGAAACAAGAGGTGGAGGCGTTGCTGAAGCAACTCCCCGACGACAGCACCCATGAGGATATTCAGTATCATCTCTACGTGCTTGAAAAAATCCGGAAAGGCCAGGACGACATCAATCAGGGAAGAAGCAGCGGTCACGCCGAGGCCCAAGAGCGGTTGAAGAAATGGCTGGGTCACTGATCTGGTCGGAACAGTCCCTCGGGGATATCGAGGCCATCGGCGAATACATCAGTCGTGACTCTCCCCAGCATGCCCGCCGCGTTGTCGAAGAGATTGTTGTCACGGCGGAACTTCTTGCCTCTCAACCCATGATGGGCCGACCGGTGCCGGAAACCGGCTCCCCTCAGATTCGCGAACATTTCATCTACAGCTACCGATTCATCTACGAAATCCGGGGAGAAACGATCTATATCCTGGGTGTGATCCACGGCAGGCGGTTGCTGGAATCCATCGATGGTCGTTTTGATGCTGGTTGAGGTGGTCGCTGAATTCAAAACCATGCGCCAGTTTTTCCCGGCACAATCCGCACCTTCTCCACCAGATGCTCCGGGCTATAACTTTCCTTGGCCTGGCGCAGGCCGGGAATGCCCAAGTCCTGCTCCCGATTGATGTACTCAAAATCGCCCAGGTTGTTCTTGGCAAACCACTGGTTGATCAACTGGGCCAGCCCCTGGAATTGCGGCATGGCCTTCTCGAAATGGGTGACTGCGGTTGAGGGATTGAGCGCTTCGCCCACGGTGAACGCCTCAATTCTTCCCGCAATGCGGATCGCGCCGCCGGTGAGCGCAAATTCCTCGTAATGGCGCAGGGTTTCTTCTATGGCCTGGTATTCTCCGGCCAGTCCTGGCTCGATTTTGCAATTGCGGTCGTTGCACCAGCGGTCTTGCAGGGCCAGGCATTCTGCCGCCGTTGCCGCGGTGATCGTCTCGTACTGGCAGTCGTAGGCGGCCAGGCACTGGTTGATGTGGTTGCGCTTCTTGGTGAAATTTCTGCCCGCCAGTGCGGCCAGGTCTTCCCTGCGGTAGACGTAATCCGCGTTGTCGCGATCCTCGATAACCGTTGCCCCTGGCGGCAGGTTGGCATCCGCGAGTTTTTCCTTGGGGAAGCGATCCGCTCCTGCTATTTCTCCGCCGTATGCATCGAAAACCTCGGCCAGGGAAACCGGGCCGACGGGGTTGCCCAAAAGAACCACGCCCATCTTGGTTTGGGCAAAAACGAGGAGCGATGATTCGAACTCGTCGATCCAGACCGGCCGGGTGTGGCGCCAGGCAAAGAGGTTGGTGAAGGTCAGCTCCGAGACCACAGGCGGGAACCGCCGGAGATAGTCGGTTACGAACAGCCGGTCATCGAGGGTAAGCGGGCGCAGGCTCATGGGTTTCCTGTGAATGGTTGGTGCCTTTAGTATAGAGGCAGGGCGGGATTCCTGCAATCGATTCCCTTGGCAAGGGCGCGCGGCTTTGCTTGCAAATGCGGAGAAATCCGTATAGATTGTGCCTCTTGTAAAAATGGAAAAACGCCCTTCGACAGGCTCAGGGCGAACGGTAGGCATCTTGAAATCATTAGGGAACCTTGTGAAAATCGTGTCGGATATGTTTTCCGTCATACCGGCGAAAGCCGGTATCCAGTAATTTCGGGAGGCTATGGAAAACTGGACACCGGTTTTCACCGGTGTGACGAATTTTGCAAGAGTCTCGGCCGAACGAGAAGAAAATTTTGAGAATATTTCCTCCTGAAAACAGGTGAATAGATGGAAGTAGTGCTTGCCAAGAACGCAGGCTTTTGCATGGGGGTAAGGCGGGCGGTTGATACCACCCTCGGCATGGTCCAGAAGCATGAGACCCCCATTGCCACCTTTGGCCCGTTGATCCACAATCCCCAGGTTCTAAAACTGCTTGAGGAACAGGGGGTGCGGATTCTTTCGGAGATTCCCTCCCAGGCCAGCGGCGCCATAATTATCCGGGCTCACGGCATCCCCCCGGAAAAGAAAAGAATGCTTGAGGCCAGCGGCGCCAGGGTGGAGGATGCCACCTGTCCGCGAGTGCTCAAGGTGCAGGCCATCATTGCCAGATACAAAAAAGAGGGCTTTGCCACGGTGATCATCGGCGACCGGGATCACGCCGAGGTGGAAGGACTCATGGGCTATGCCGGCAACAATGGGCAGGTGGTGAACAGTGAACCGGATGTGGCGGCCCTGCAACTTGATGGGCCGTACATCATCGTCAGCCAGACCACCCAGGACGAGCGCCTTTTTGAAAGGCTCAAGGAAGCTATCCTGCAAAAATATCCCCAAGGCGAGGTGTTTAACACCATCTGCGATTCCACCCATAAACGGCAGGAAGAGGTCCGTCAGCTCTGTCAAAAAGTCGAGGCCCTGGTGGTGGTGGGCGGCAAGACCAGCGCCAACACCAAGCGGCTGGGGGAGATTGCCGAAAGCTTGGGCTGCCCGGTGTTCATGGTGGAGTCGGAAACGGATCTTTCTTCCGAGGCCTTGGCGCGTTATGGCCGGGTAGGGGTTACGGCTGGGGCCTCCACCCCGAATTGGGTGATCAGCCGGATTGTGGAAGTGCTGGAAAATATACCGGCGAAAACGCCTTGATGAACTCTTGCACCCAAAGGGTATAAGTTCCGTTTGAGCAGGCAAGCTGCTCAACTCAGCTTTAGCAAGTCAGAAAATGCCACATTCCGTCATTCCGGCGAAGGCCGGAGGTAAGCGAGGCGCAGCCGAGACTCCGATCCAGTTTTTTGAGTAGTTGCAGCAAAGCTGGGCCCCGGCCTTCGCCGGGGTGACATGTTGTTACGAGTTTATCAGTCTTGAGAGGGTTAAAGAATGCTGAGTTGGTTTAAGAAAAAAATCGGCGGCGCGCAACCACTGTCGCCGGAACAGGGTGCGGGATCAGAGACCGCCACACCTGTTGCGGAAGCATCTGCTCAGCAGGAGAATGGGGCCAGTTTTTTCCTGCGGCTCAAGGATGGGTTGTCCCGCACGCGAAAAACCTTTGTCCGTCAGATTGACGCGCTTTTTTTGGGCAAGAAGCAGATCGATGCCGAGCTGCTCGATGATCTGGAAGAGATTCTGATCATGGCCGATATCGGCGCCAATACCACCCAGGAACTCCTTGAGAAAACCAGGGAGCAGGTGCGGCGTAACGAATTGGCGGATGGGCAGGCTCTCAAAACAGCGCTCAAAGAGATGATCCTCGGCTATCTCATCAATGCGGACCGGCCCGCGGATCTTGCCCTGCCGCCGCAACCCCCCTTTGTCGTCATGGTGCTGGGGGTCAACGGGGTGGGCAAGACCACCACCATCGGCAAGCTGGCCCACAAGTTTACCCAGGCGGGCCAAAAGGTTCTGCTGGTGGCGGCGGACACCTTCCGGGCCGCGGCCAGCGAGCAGTTGCAGATCTGGGGCAAGCGGGTCGGGGTGGAGGTCGTGGCCCAGCAGGCCGGGGCGGATCCGTCCTCGGTGGTCTTCGATGCCCTGGAGTATGCCAAGCCGCGCAACTTTGATGTGGTGCTGGTGGACACGGCGGGGAGGCTGCACACCAAGGTCAATCTCATGGAGGAGCTGAAGAAGATCAAGCGGGTCATGGACAAGAAGATCCCCGGCGCGCCGCACGAAATCCTGCTGGTGCTCGACGCCACCACCGGCCAGAACGCCATTTCCCAGGCGCGGCTCTTTAACGAGGCCGTGGATGTCACCAGCCTGGCCTTGACCAAGCTTGACGGCACAGCCAAGGGCGGCATCGTCATCAACATCTGCCACGAATTCAATATCCCCATCCGTTTCATCGGCATCGGCGAGCAGATGGAGGATCTGCGGGATTTCGAGCCCAGCGAGTTTGTGGAGGCCCTGTTTGCCGAGGGTGAGGCATGATAGGAAAATTAGAGGCGTAAAGAGCCCTTCGACAGGCTCAGGGCGAACGGTTGTTGTCTTAGCTAACATATTGATATTCCGTTCGTGCTGAGCCTGTCGAAGCACCAGCCGGAATCAATTCCTTGGCCTTCACGAGTCCATTATGATCGTCTATCGTTCCCATAAACCGCCCGGTTGCGGCGGCTTTCTGCTGGTTGTTGCCCTGCTTCTGTTTCTCATGGGCGGCGCGCCCCTGCTCCTCGATGTGCTGGGATTTCTCTTTTTTACCGGGGTGTTCCTGGTTCTCATGGTCTTTGTCGGGATCTGGGGGTTTTCCCAGTACATCCGGCGCATGGCGAGCCGTTACGAACGATCCCAGACTGAAAGCCATAACCAGTTTGTCTTCCTGCTGATCAATATCCTGATCCGCATTGCCCAGGCGGACGGGGTGGTCACCAAGGCGGAGCTTGCCCCCATCGAGAATTTTTTCCGCGTCCATCTCCGCTATAACCAGAGTCAGATGTACTGGGTGCGCGACCTGATCCAGGACGCCCTTGCCTCCCAGGCCTCCCTCGAAGCGATGCTGGCCGAGTTCAAGACCCATTTTGCCTACGAACCCCGGCTGATCCTGGTGGAGCTTATCTATCAGGTGCTGTACACCAATGATCAGGTCTCCGCCCAGGAACTGGCCATGGTGCAGACCATTGCCGATTTTCTCGAGATTTCCGCCTACGACCATCACGCCATCAAGGGCAAATATACCGGCTCCAGCCGGGGCCGCGCCTTCCCCGGGCAGGGCAGGAGCGAGAGTCAGTACTACGACATCCTCGGCCTGGAACCGGGAGCGTCCCCCGAACAGATCAAGAGCGCCTACCGGAAGCTGAGCATGCAGTATCACCCGGACAAGGTGGCGCATCTGGGCGAGGAGTTCCGGCGGGTGGCCGAGGAGAAGATGAAAGAGCTGAATGAGGCGTACCAGCACCTCAAGCAGGCAGTCTGAGCAGGGCAGGGGGGTGCCATCACATCCTTGTTCTTGAGCCCTATTACGGCGGATCGCACAAGGCGTTTCTCGCCGGTCTGATCCGCCATCTGCCCTATACCTGTGATCTGCTGACCCTGCCCGCCCATAGCTGGAAATGGCGGATGCGTCTTGCGGCCCCGCATTTCGCCGGGGTTCTCGCCACTGATCCCAGGTATGCGGGCAAGACCTATGACCGTATCCTCTGCTCCTCCCTGGTCGATGTCGCCGCCCTGCGCGGTCTGCTGCCCTTAAACTTGCGCGGGGTGCCGCTTCTCACTTATTTTCACGAAAACCAGTTCGCCTATCCGGTGCAGGTATCCGAACCGCGGGATGTCCATTTCGGGTTGACCAATCTCACCACGGCCCTGGCCTCTGAGAGTCTCGCCTTCAACTCTTTGTATAATCTGGATTCGTTTCTGGCGGGCTGCCGGGAGCTACTGGCCAAGATGCCGGATATGTCCCTGGCTGGCTATGAGGAGGCGATCCGCGCCAAGGCGGCCATACTGCATCCTGGCCTTGATTTCAGCGGGATTGATTCCTGTGCGCCGGAGAGGCAACCAGGCAGAGCGCCGGCGCTGGTCTGGAACCACCGCTGGGAACACGACAAGAACCCGGAATTGTTTTTCAATACCCTGTACGAATTGGCCGGGCAGGGAGTTCCTTTTGGCCTGATCGTGCTGGGCGAATCCTTCCGGAATCAGCCCCAGATTTTTGCCCAGGCAAGAGAGCGGCTTTCCGGGCGGATACTGCATTTCGGCTATGCGGAAGACCGGCGGGAGTATTGCAGGCTGCTCTGTCAGGGGGATGTTGTGGTTTCCACCGCCAACCATGAGTTTTACGGCATGGCGGTTCTTGAAGCGGTGCGCGCAGGCTGCCGCCCCGTGGTGCCGGACCGTCTGTCGTACCGGGAGCTTTTTGCCCCGGCTTTTCGCTTCGCGGATGGGGATTTTGCCGGGAAATTGCTGGCGGCCATGGAGGCGGGGAGGCTGGCTGAGGATGAGGCGCATTCCCTGACCAGCCGGTTTTCCTGGCCGGAGCTGGCCGCTGGTTATCGCCGATGGCTTGAAGCGTCAGGTTAACAGGGGGCGGAGCCGCCGAAGTTTTTTGAAAGGAATTCACATTCGGCCGGGGAGAGATCAAAACGAATCTCCGCTTCCCGGATCACCGCATCCCGTTTTTTCAGTGGATGGTTGAGCAGTTCTTCGCTCATCCAGCAGAGGGCTTTTTTTACCTTGTCGCTTCCGGCCGGTCTCTTGTTGTCGCACCCCATGTCCGTTCTCCCTTATACAGGCTTCACGATGATTCCGCCCAGGGGCGGGACCGAGACCATGATATGGCACGGCGCTTCGCCAAAGGGCTCGGCAACGGCCTGCTTGCGGTCCGGGTTGAACACGTTGCTGCCGCCGAACTCGGCGGTGTCGGTGGAGAGGATCTCCTGGTACCAGCCCGGTCCGGGCACCCCGAGCTTATAGTCGTGCAGAACCTGGGGGGTGAAGTTGAGCAGGCAGACCACATGATCCTTGGGGTCTTTGCCCTGGCGGCAGAAGGCGATGATGCTGTTGTCCACGTCCCTGAAATCCATCCACCGGAAGCCGTCGTAGGAAAAATCGACCTCCCAGAGGGGGCGGGTGTCTTTGTACACCGCGTTCAACTGCTGGACGAATTTCTGCAACTGTTGGTGCATGGTGTTTTGTTCGGTCAGATGCCAGTCCAGGCTCACCTTGCAGTACCACTCGGAAATCTGGCCGAACTCCGCCCCCATGAACAGCAGTTTTTTGCCCGGATGGGTCCAGAGGAAGAAGAAGAGCAACCGCAGGTTGGCGAACTTCTGCCACATGTCGCCGGGCATCTTGAAGAGCAGGGAACGCTTGCCGTGCACCACCTCGTCGTGGGACATGGGCAGGATGAAGTTTTCGGTGAAGGCGTAGAGCAGGGAAAAGGTCAGGGCGTTGTGGTGGTATTTGCGGAAGATCGGCTCCTTGCTGAAATAGCCCAGGATGTCGTTCATCCAGCCCATGTTCCACTTGTAGCCAAAGCCCAGCCCTCCCCAATCCAGGGGCTTGGAAACCCCGAAGAAGCTGGTGGACTCCTCGGCGATCATCAAGGTCTCGGGAAAGCGGCCGTAGATGATGGCGTTCATGTGCTTGATAAACTCGATGGCGTCGATGTTTTCCTTGCCGCCATAAATGTTGGGTATCCATTCCCCTTCGTTGCGCGCATAGTCGAGGTAGAGCATGGAGGCCACCGCATCGACCCGCAATCCGTCGATGTGGAACTTGTCCATCCAGAAGAGGGCGTTGGCGATCAGGAAGTTCTGCACCTCCTTGCGGCCATAGTTGAAAATCAGGGTGCCCCACTCGGGATGCGCGCCCTGTCTGGGGTCTTCGTGCTCGTAGAGGGCGGTGCCGTCAAAACGGCTCAGGGCATGGCCGTCGGAGGGGAAATGCGACGGCACCCAGTCGAGGATCACCCCGATCCCGTTTTGATGGCACTGGTCCACGAAGTACATGAAATCCTGGGGCGTGCCGTGGCGGCTGGTCACGGCAAAATAGCCGGTGACCTGATAGCCCCAGGATTCATCCAGGGGATGCTCCATGACGGGCATCAGCTCGATGTGGGTGAAGCCCATCTCCTTGACGTAGGGGATCAGGGAGCCGGCCAGCTCCTGATAGGAGAGCAGCCTTGCGGGGTCTGCCGGATCGCGCCGCCAGGAGCCCAGATGCACCTCGTAGGTGGACATGGGTTGTTCGTAGCTTCGTAGCTTTTTGCGCTTTGTGAGCCAGGCTGCGTCATTCCAGGCATAGCCGTCCAACCCCCAGACAATCGAGGCGGTTTTTGGCCTGATTTCGGCGAAAAACTGGAAGGGATCGGCCTTTTCGAGCAGCGCGTCCTGCTGGGTCTTGATCTCGTATTTGTAGGGCTCTCCCTGGCCGAGGTCCGGAATAAACAGCTCCCAGATGCCGGATTGGCCCAGAACCCGCATCTGATGGACCCTGCCGTCCCAGTAATTGAAGTTGCCCAGGATGCTGACCCTCTTCGCGCTTGGCGCCCAGACGCGGAAGATGGTGCCGCTGACGCCGTCGATGGTGACGAGCTGCGCGCCAAGGGTGTTGTAGATTTCATAATTTGTGCCGTTGTTGAAAAGATAGCGGTCGTACTCGGACATCTGGGGGAGAAAACGGTACGGATCCTTGAACACGTGGTGGTGTTCATCGTAGAAGGATGCTTCAAACTCATAGGGAAAAGGCTCGTTACAATTGGTGATGACAATTTCGAAAAAGCCTTCGGGCCTGGTCTTGTACATCTCCTTTCTTTCTCCGTGGGCCAGCAGCCAGCAGGTGTTGGCGTTGGGCTGGAAGGTTCTGATAACCGAGGAGGCGCCATCGTGGTCCAGTACATGAAAGCCCAGGACCTGAAAGGGGTCGTGGTGTTCGGAGGCAATGATCCGGTTGATTTCGGAATTTATATCACAGTTCATATGCGTGGCTTCTGCCTGTATGGGTTATTGGCTTTCGCAAGTTGCCGCATGTGCGGCTAGGAGGCCGTTTGTAATGAAAATAACGCTGTCATCGTATGTAATCAAACGGCATAAAAATCCGTTACGAAAAGGTCAAAAAGGAGCAGACCCTTTCGTAACGGTTTCTAAATTCTAGCACGGATCAATGCAGAAACTCCAACTCTTTTGCGGCAGCGGGCTAAATTTGTTGGATGTACGGGATTTCTTGACTGACAGCCTGAGCAGGTGCTAAGTTGCAGGCGAATGTAAACCGGTCGCGGCGGCGATCAACGAGACGCAACACAACCATGGGGCTTTCTCCCGGATGATCGAAACCCTGCAAGGCTATTTCCTCATTGCCACTCCCCAGATGCCGGACCCCCGTTTTGCCGGGAAGGTTGTCTATCTCTGCGCCCATAACGAAGACGGGGCCATGGGACTGGTGGTGAACGAGCCCATTACCGATATCAGCCTGGCGGATGTTTTCAAGAGCGCCGATATCCCGTTGCCGCCCGGTCTGTTGCCCACGGTGTATTTGGGCGGGCCGGTGGAGGCGGCAAACGCCTTCTTTCTCTATAGCTCCGAATACCGGGCAGAACATTTTCTTCCGGTGAGCAAGTCCGTTCATCTTACCAGTGACCCGCGGTTGCTCTATGATCTTGCCTCGGGCCAGGGTCCGAAAAATCTGCTGGTGGCCCTGGGCTATTCCGGTTGGGGTCCGGGACAGCTTGAAGCGGAGCTCACCGTGGACGGCTGGCTCACCCTGCCCGCGGATGACGACATCATCTTCCATACGCCGGACAGGATGCGCTGGCAGAAAGCGGCCCAGCGCCACGGCATTGATATCGCCCTGTTCGGCGATGTGGTGGGCTCGGCCTGAGTAACCGTTTTTTAGCAGGAAAGACAATGACGCACATCGTACAATTTCTAGGGGAAGAGGCCGATCTCGGCCCGGAAAAACGCATCGCCATTCTCTCCGCGCCGCTGGCTTCCTCGGTGAGCTGGCTGGGCGGCACGGAGCTCGGGCCGCAGGCAATCATCGATGCTTCTCCGGCCCTGGAGGTGTTTGATGACGAGCTGCTGTCCGAAACCGTGCGGCTCGGCATCGCCACCCGTCCGGTGCCGGATTACGCCGGGCTTGCCGCGGCCGAGGCCTGCGCGCAGATCGAAAAGGAGGTGGCTACCGAACTGGCGGGGGGGATGTTCCCGGTACTGCTCGGCGGCGAGCACACCGTGACCGTGCCCGCGGTCAAGGCGTGCCTGGCCCGATACCCGGATCTGCATGTGGTGCAGATCGACGCCCACCTCGATCTGCGCGATCAGTATGATGACAACCCCGACAGCCATGCCTGCGTCATGCGGCGGCTCGACGAATTGGGGGTTCCCTTTACCCAGATCGGCATCCGTTCTTTTTCCAAGGAGGAATACGAGCTCGTCCAGGCCAAGGGATGGCAGCCATTCTTCATGCACCGCATCCACGCTGAAGCGGACTGGATCGAACAGGTCTGCGCCGGAATCAAGGGGCCGGTGTATCTCACCTGCGACGTGGACGGGTTGGACCCTGCAATCATGCCCGCCACCGGCACTCCGGAGCCGGATGGCCTGAGCTGGCGGCAGACCATCACCCTGCTGCGGGCGCTTGCCAGCCGCCATCGCATCGTGGCCATGGATTGTAACGAATTCTCCCCGCGCCCCGGCGCGGAGCATGCGGCCTTCACCGTGGCCAAGCTGATCTACCGGACCCTGGGGTATATCTTTCAAGGAAACACTGATGCAAGGAAGTGAGGAAAATGAATACTCAGTACGATGATATGTATAACGAGCAGCGGATATTCGACTGCCGGCAATGCGGTCATTGCTGCCATGGCGAAACCACGGTTTCCTTGACTCCGGACGATCTGGAGCGATTGGTTGCCTACCTGCATCTGCCGGTTGAGCAGGTGAAGGAACGGTATCTGCGGATCACCGATGGGGTGGTGCAGATGAAGATCGTGGACGGTCACTGTATCTTTTTTAACGAAGGCTGCACGGTACACCCAGGCAAGCCGTGGCGTTGCACGCAATGGCCCCTGCATCCGAGCATCTTGGAGGATCAGGCCAATTTCGAGGCCATCAGGCAGTCCTGCCCCGGCATCAAGGGGGAGATGGGCTACGAGGAATTCCGGGCCAGGCTTGCGGCCATTCTTTCCCAAAAGCAGAGCGGGCGGTGAAGATCATCCTGCCGCTCCTGGGTAAAACCAAGGAGCAGTATCTTGGCTCCGGAATCGATGATTTTGCCGGGCGGCTCAGGCGTTTTGTCCAGCTTGAACTGCCGGTGTTGAAGGAGAAAAAGAACGGGGCCAAGGAAGATACGGCGCGGCAGCAGAACGAGGAAGGGCAGATTCTTCTCGGCAGTGTCCCGCAATCCGCCAAAGTCGTGGCCCTGGCTCCGTTAGGCCGGCAGCTCAGCTCGGAAGAGCTGGCCGGTCTGCTCTGCCGCTGGGAGGATCAGGGGGTGCGGGAGATTGCCTTTGTGATCGGCGGGCCCACCGGTCTTGCGCCGGAGCTGATCGAAAAGGCGGATTATGTCTTGTCGCTGTCGCGGATGACCTTTACCCACGAGATGGCCCGTTTGCTGGTGCTTGAGCAGTTATACCGGGCGTTTTCCATCAAGGCCGGAACCGGATACCATAAATAAAACAACACCCTTGCCCGGTTCAGACGGATTCCACGGAACGCACCTCCGGAACCTCGCCTTTCAAGAATTTTTCAATCCCGTTTTTGAGCGTATTCCTGGACATGGGGCATTCCTTGCAAGCGCCGGTCAACTGGACCGTGACCACTCCGTCCTTGCTCACATCAACCAGGGCCACATCGCCTCCGTCTGCCTGGAGCGTGGGGCGAATTTTTGCCAGAGCCGCCAGAATCCTGTCGCGCATCGTTGTTCCTCAAGCTGGATTGTCGGGGTAAAAAGGTGAGGCAATCTACCACAGCTTTTGCTTGCCGACAACCTTGTAAGCGATCACAGGACGGCGCATCTGCTTCGGAGCCTCACCTCGTTCGCGTACCTGTCATCGGCCTGTCCGCCCTGTGATCGCTTACGGAACTAACCGATTGCCAGAATAGCCGTTGTCGTAGTATGATAGCGCTCCCATTTTGTTCATGGCGAACCATGGGCGCCTATCCCAACAAGGAGTCACAATGAAAAAGGTCCATAAGGATATTCAGGATGCGTCAAGTCTGGAGCTGGCTCGTTTTGCAGCCCTGGCAGCCCTGGAAAAAAAAGCGGAGGACCTGGTCGTTCTTGATGTGCGTGGCCTGTCTTCCTTTACCGATTTTTTCGTCATCATGAGCGGACGCTCCACCCGCCACGTGCAGGGGTTGGCTCAGGCCGTGGATGTCGCCTTGCGCCACAAAAACGTCAAGGACGGCAATACCGAGGGCCTTAACGAAGGGCATTGGGTTCTGCTCGATTATAATGATGTGGTTGTGCATATCTTTTATAGCGAAGACCGCAGGTTTTACGACATTGAAGGGCTGTGGCACGACGCCCCCACGGTGGAGATAGCCCCGGAAGCAGCGTCCTGAAGCAGATCGAGGCACGGGAGAAACGATGAAAAAAATCACGCCGGTATTGTTGGCCATTCTCGACGGCTGGGGAGTAGGGGAGCCGTGGGAGGGCAACGCCATCCACCTTGCCAGAACGCCCAACATGGATCGCTGGCAAGCCAATCAGCCCGCCACCACCCTGGTTGCCCACAACGGCGCGGTGGGGCTGCCGGAAGGGCAGATGGGCAACTCCGAGGTGGGGCATCTCAATATCGGCGCCGGCCGCATTGTCTACCAGGACTTCACCCGGATCAACCGGGACATCGAAACCGGAGATTTTTTGAAGAATGAACCGCTGGCCCAGGTTTTGAGCCGGGCTGCCGGACAGGGCACGGCGGTGCATCTGCTCGGACTCGTTTCCGACGGCGGGGTGCACAGCCATATCCGCCATCTTGTCGCCCTGCTGGAAATGGCCAAGAAACTGGGCCTTGCCAAGGTGTATGTCCATGCCTTCATGGATGGCCGCGATACCCCGCCCCGGAGCGGCGGAGGGTACATGGCCGAGCTTGCGGAGGCCATCAAGCGTATCGGCGTGGGGCAGATCGCCTCGGTGTGCGGCCGTTATTATGCCATGGATCGCGACAACCGCTGGGACCGGGTTTCCCTTGCGTGGCAGGCCATGGTGGATGGGCAGTCCCAGCATGCGGCCACGGACGGCGGCGCGGCGGTGGCCGCGGCGTATGATCGCGGCGAAAACGATGAGTTCATCGCGCCCACCGTCATCCTGAATAACGGAGAGCCGGTGGCCACCATCAACGATGGGGATTCGGTCATTTTTTTCAATTTCCGCGCCGACCGGGCCCGGCAGATGACCCATGCCTTTGTCGACCGGGATTTTGCCGGGTTCCCGGTGCGGCGCCGTCCCCAACTGGCCGAGTATCTCACCTTCACGGTGTACGAAAAGGATTTCGCTCTTCCCGTTGCCTTTCCGCCGGTCGCCCTTACCCATATCCTGGGGGAAGAGGTGAGCAGCCACGGCTTAAGGCAGCTCCGCATCGCCGAGACGGAAAAATACGCCCATGTCACCTATTTTTTCAACGGCGGCCGGGAAGCCCCCTTTGCCCTGGAAGACAGGGCCTTGCTCCCATCTCCCCGCGAGGTGGCCACCTATGACAAAAAGCCGGAGATGAGCGCGGCGGCGGTGACCGAGGAGCTGTTGCGCCGGCTTGCGGACACCCCCTACAGCCTGGTGGTGCTCAATTTTGCCAACTGCGACATGGTGGGGCATAGCGGGATCATGCCAGCGGCCATCGCTGCGGTCGAGACCGTGGACAGGTGCATCGGCCAGGTGGTCGAACGGTTCACCGGGCTCGGCGGGGTGGTGCTCGTCACCGCGGACCATGGCAATGCCGAGGTCATGATCAACAGGGAAACCGGCGGTCCGGTGACCTCGCACTCCACCAACCCGGTGCCGCTGGTCATGCTTGGCGGTCAGCCCGGCCTTGGCCTGAAGGACGGCGGCGCCCTGACCAACATCGCCCCCACCATTCTTGAACTGATGGGTCTGCCCATTCCGGCGGAGATGGAAAGCGCCAGTTTGCTGGTGCGGAAATAACATAATGATAATTTTCTAAAAAGCCCTTCGACAGGCTCAGGGTGAACGGTGATTTTCTTAGTATATTGAAATTCCGTTCGTGCTGAGCTTGTCGAAGCACCTGCTGTTGTGTAGTGACACGTCCTGAAATAAAAAGGCGGAAAAGTTAGAGTAACGACGAACAAGAGTGTTCAGGGGTAATTTATAATGCAATACATCAGCACCAGGGGCGGCATCGCCCCCATATCCTTCAAGCAGGCCGTGATGATGGGTCTGGCCACCGACGGCGGCCTGCTGCTGCCCACCTCGATTCCCGAGATTTCCGCCGAAACCGTGGCCCAGTGGCGGCAACTCAGGTATCCGGACCTG
The DNA here is from genome assembly GCA_964588325.1 of uncultured Desulfurivibrio sp. Lineage (GTDB taxonomy): Bacteria > Desulfobacterota > Desulfobulbia > Desulfobulbales > Desulfurivibrionaceae > Thiovibrio. The sequence goes on along the minus strand of CAZPOR010000004.1, from coordinate 35,588 downwards.
GCCTGCGCGGTGCTCGGTCTCTTCATCGACGATATCCCGGCTGCCGATCTGCGCGAGCTGGTGAAAAAATCGTACAGCACCTTCGACCACCCGGAGATCGTCCCGCTGGTCAAGCAGGGCGACTGCCATATCCTTGAGCTGTTCCACGGGCCGACCCTGGCCTTTAAAGATGTGGCCCTGCAATTTTTGGGCAATGTCTTTGAGTACCTGCTCAAGGAATCAGGCGGCAGGATGAACATCCTCGGCGCCACCTCCGGCGACACCGGCAGCGCCGCGATTTACGGGGTGCGAGGCAAGGAGCGGATCAACATCTTCATCCTCCACCCCCACAAGCGGGTGAGCCCCATCCAGGAATTGCAGATGACCTCGGTCACCGACGCCAATGTCTTCAATCTGGCGGTGCGCGGCACCTTTGACGACGGCCAGGCAATAGTCAAGGCCATCTTCAACGATCTGGCGTTCAAGGACAAGCATCAACTGGGCGCGGTCAATTCCATCAACTGGGCGCGGATCGTGGCCCAGGTGGTCTACTATATCCATGCCGCGCTCAAGGTTACCGCGAGTGAGGGCGTGGACAAGGTCGATTTCTCGGTGCCCACCGGCAATTTCGGCGATATCTTCGCCGGTTTTGTGGCCCGGCGCATGCTGCCCGATCAGATCCGCCACCTGATCCTTGCCACCAACGAAAACAACCTGCTCACCCGTTTTGTCTTAAACGGCGATTATTCCCTGGGCGCGGTGGCGCAGACCTCAAGCCCCTCCATGGACATCCAGGTGGCCAGCAATTTCGAGCGCTATCTCTACTACTTGAACGGCGAGGATGCCGAGCGGACCCGCCAGGACATGGACCGTTTCGCTGCCAGCGGCAGCCTCCAGTTCGACGAGCTTGCCCAGGAACGGGTGCGGGCGGATTTTGCCTCGCGCAGCGTGGGCGAAGAAGAAACCATCGCCACTATCCGCGATTTTTACACGCTCCATGGCTATGTGCTTGATCCGCACACCGCGGTGGGGGTCAAGGCCGGTCTGGCTGGCCGTGAGAAGGGCGTGCCGATGATCTGTCTGGCCACGGCCCATCCGGCCAAGTTTGGCGCGGCGGTTGAACGCGCCATCGGCCACGAGCCCGAGCTGCCGCCAAGCCTCGCCGGACTGGCCGCACAGGAAACCCGCTGTGAGGTGATGCCGGCCGAGGCCGAGGCTGTAAAGGCATTTGTCGAGCAGCACGCCCTGTAGTTTTCCCGGCGAGCGGTTTTTTCAGGGAAGACGATTTTTTTCTCTGCTATAGTGAGACAGATAGATGGAGTGGTCGTTACAGAAAAGGCAGCCGGACGTCAACTGAACGAGGGCGCAGTGAAGCCAACCGAACTCCTGCATTTTTTGCGCACGATAGACCTGTTCCATTTCTTTTCCGATGAAGAGCTTGCCGCTTTTCTGGAAAAGGCCAGGGAGGTACAGGTTGCCAGGGGAGACGTTCTCTTCCATGAGGGCGAGCCCGGGCAGGATATGTATATTGTCCTGCGGGGGATGGTCAAGATTTTTCGCGGCAACCGGGTGATCGATGTCATCAAGCCCGGCGATTATTTCGGCGAGATGGCCATCATCGAAAACCAGCCCCGTTCCGCCAGCGTGGCGGCGCTGGAAGAATCCCTGCTGCTGCAGGTTCCCCTCGCCGTATTCCAGGAATATTTCTCCCGGCAGCCGAAATCCCTCGTCGCCATGATGCGGACCCTGAGCCAGCGGGTTCGTCGCGATCTTCACATTCTCGGACATGATTACGAGCAGATCAATATCATGGTCCATGACATGAAAAACCTGCTTACGCCCTTCCATCTGCTGGAAGTTTTGGAGAAAACCGTGCCCGGCCTTGCCGGGAACAGATACCTTGCCTGCATGGTCAAGGCGCGCGGCGACCTGCTCGTGCTCATGGAAAATGCCATGGCCCAGGCCCGGCGGCTCCAGGTCGCCACTCCGATCCATACCGGCTCCCTGGACCAGTTGATCGCCGATCTTCTGGAATCGGCCTGGGTGGTCCATCCGGACATCGGCGGGCGCGGCATCCGGGTCGAGATAACAGGCACGCTGCCGGAATTTCCTTTTTCTGCCCTCGGTCTCAGCCGGGTGCTTTCAAATCTGGTGGTCAATGCCGCCCAGGCCAGCGAGGCGGGGGGGCGTATCGCCATAGCTCTTTCCCGCGAGGCGGACAAGGCGGTGGTCAGGATCATCGACCAGGGGCACGGTATTTCCGATGAGGTTCGGGAAAAAATCTTCCACCCCCATTTTACCACCAAGGGCGACGGCAACGGGATCGGCCTTATCTCCTGCAAGCAAATCGTCGAAGAAATCCATGGCGGCAGCCTCACCTTTGAATCGACGCCGGGCCGGTGCACGACCTTCACCATCCGCCTTCCCATCTCCGTTTCAATCGGGTAAACAATTGCATGCATGTGGTGCCGGCAAGGCGCAGGCCTTGGCCGTGGTCTTGTGCTCATTGTGTGCAAATGCGTCAATAAATCAGCAGGGGCGGAAGGGGAATGGAACGTTTCAAGCAGCGGGTTGATGAGGCTGTCGGTTTTTTACGGGAAAAGATGGCGGAACCGCCTGAGATTGTCCTGGTGCTGGGCACCGGCCTGAGCGGTTTGGCGGAGCGGATCGAGTCGCCGGTTGTTGTGCCCTATGCCGGGATTCCCAACTTTCCCAAGGCAACCGTGGCCAGCCATGCCGGAAATCTTATTTTCGGCAACCTCTGCTCCAGGCCGGTGGCGGTGCTGCAGGGCAGGTTCCATTATTACGAAGGCTACTCGGCCCGCGAGCTGACCATGCCGATCCGGGCGCTTGCCCTGCTCGGGGCCACAACCCTCATCGTTTCCAATTCGGCAGGCGGCCTCAATCCGGAGTATGGGCCCGGCACCCTGATGGTGGTGCGCGATCATCTCAATTTTATCCCGGATAACCCACTGCGCGGCCCCAACGTGGATGAGTGGGGTCCGCGTTTTCCCGATCTTTCCGCCCCCTATGACCACCGCTTGATCGACACGGCTCTGGCCTGCGCGGCCAGGGAACGGATCGGCCAGGTCGCCACCGGCGTCTATGTGGCCATTCCCGGCCCCAGCCTGGAAACCCCGGCGGAAACCCGGTATCTGCGGCAATGCGGCGCCGATGCCGTGGGCATGTCCACCGTGCCCGAGGTGATCGTGGCCATCCATGCCGGAATGCGGGTGCTGGGGCTGTCGGTGGTGGCGAATGTTAACGACCCGGACAACCTCAAACCCATCATCCTGGAAGAGATCATCGAGGAAACCAAGAGGGCGGAAGCGCGGCTATCGCGGCTGCTCCTGGCCATTCTGCCCGAGATATAGCCCCCACCACCGTCACCCCGGCGGAGGCCGGGGTCCAGAAGCCCTTGAATGCTGGATCGGAGTCTCGCGCCGCTCCCTTACCTCCGGCCTCCGCCGGAATGACGGGGAAAAAACGACTGAAAAGTAGTGGTAATCAGAAAAGGAATCGCATGAACTCAAAAGCAACCCTGCTGGTCTGCGGCCAGATCCTGACCCTGGACGCCAACAACACCGTGCTCGAAGACGGGGCGGTGGCCATTGCCGGAGACACCATTGTCGAGGTGGGGGAGCGGGAGGCCCTGGTCGCCAAATACCCAGGCGTGGCGCAGCTCACCCAGCCCCACGGCCTGGTCATGCCGGGGTTGGTCAACACCCACACCCACGCGGCCATGGCCTGTTTCCGGGGGCTGGCCGACGATCTGCCCCTGATGACCTGGCTGACCGAGTATATCTTTCCGGTGGAGGGGAACCTCACCGGCGAGATGGTCTACCACTCCTCCCTGCTCTCCATGGCCGAGATGATCAAGTCCGGCACCACCAGCTTCTGCGACATGTACCTCTTTGCCAAGGAGGTGGCCCGGGCCACGGCGGATTCCGGGATGCGCGGCTGGCTGGGCGAGGTGCTCTACGATTTTCCCTCGCCCAACTACGGCGCGCCGGAAAACGGCCTTGTCTATCTCGAAGAGCTGCTGGCCGAATACCGCAGCCATCCGCTCATCTCCATCACCGTTGACCCCCATGCCGTGTACACCTGTTCCCCGGAGCTGCTCAAACGCCTCAAGACCGTGGCGGAAAAGCACGGGGCCGCCTATGTGATCCATCTTTCCGAAACCAGGGAGGAGGTGGAGGGGTGCCGGGCCAAGTACGGCCACACTCCGGTCATGCATCTCGATGCCCTGGGGATTCTCGACAGCCAGGTGGTGGCCGACCATTGCGTGGTGCTGACCGAACCGGAGATCGACCTCCTTGCCGAACGCGGCGTGAAGGTGGCGCACTGCCCGGAAAGCAACATGAAGCTCGCCTCGGGCGTGGCCCCGGTCCCTGAGCTGCTGGCGGCCGGGGTCACGGTGGGGCTGGGCACCGACGGCGCGGCCAGTAACAACGACGTGGACATGTTCGGCGAGATGGATGCCGCGGCCAAGCTGCACAAGGTGCACCGCCTCGATCCCACGGTGATGAGCGCCGAGACCACCCTAGCGATGGCCACCCTGGGCGGCGCCAAGCTGCTGGGGGCGGAGACCAGGATCGGCAGCCTGGAGGTGGGAAAAAAGGCGGACCTCATCGTGCTGGACATGAACAAGCCGCACTTGACTCCGATGTACAACATCCCCTCGCATCTGGTGTACGCGGCAACCGGTTCGGATGTGGCGCACTCGGTGATCAATGGCCGGGTGGTGATGCGGGACCGGAAGCTGCTCACCATGGACGAGGATGCGGTGCTGGATCGGCTGCGCGAGATCGGGGCGCATATCTCCGGTCTGGTCAGGCCGGGGCGGCGATAGGCTGCTGGTGTTGGGAAAGAATTGCTCTTATAAGGGGACGCCATGGATCTGCTGGCAAATATCTGGCTGCATGTGAAAGACAAAGGACTCGCCCGCACCGTGAGCATCATCCTCAACAGGATGTTCGATTTCCATTTTGACTGGAAATACAAGACCGACACGAGGAACAAGGTCAGCCTGCACGATCTCACCGTCACCGGGGAGAACAAGGCGCGGGGTTCGTTTTACCAGCCGACCATGGCCCTGTCGTTCAACCGGTTGCTGGATACGGTGCCCTTGCCGCCGGACAGCGTTCTGGTGGATTTCGGCTGCGGCAAAGGACGGGTCTTGCTGCTGGCGGTGTTGCGCGGGATACGAAAGGCGGTGGGGATTGAGTTTTCTCCGGAGCTGTGCGAGATTGCGAGAAACAACATCAAAATTGTCGAGCAGGCAACCGGATCGCCGCTGAACATCGCGGTGATCGAGGGGGATGTCACCCAGTATGAGATCGAAGAGGATCAGAATGTGTTTTTCTTCTTCAATCCCTTTGACGATGTGGTTCTTGAGGCGGTTGTGAAAAACATGAAAAAATCGCTGCACAGAAAACCACGGGAGATTGCCGTGATCTATTACAATCCGGTCCACTCGCATATTCTCGACAATTCGTTTTTGCCCAAGAACGGTTATATTATCGGCGGGGAAGAGTATATGCTCTATGTGAATTGCTGATTATCTTCGAACTTCAGCCACTGTCGCGGGTGGCATGATAACTGGCGGTAACCTCTGATAACAATTGATGCCTCTACTGTCGTTACCCCGGCGGAGGCCGGAATGACGAAAGAAATGGCTGAAGATGAGTGGTAATCAGAATTTTTTATGATTCGAGCAACATTGAGCCGTGTACAACCCTGAGGATATATACTGAATTATTAGTAATTTTGTATATGGCTCGATAATTTTTGTGGATTAGATGTCTGTAGTTTGTGCCAAAAAATATATTTTCGGGAATGAGTGGGCAACGCTCAGGGGATGTGTCCAGGCTGTATATTTTCGCTTCCAGTTCCAGGATGAATTTTTTGGCGTTATGTATATTGTCTGAAGCAATGTAGAAAAAAATATGCTCAAGGTCGTTTTGGGCATTACGGGCGAGGTGGACCTTAAATTTCTTTGGCACCTTTGAACTCCTTAAAGAAATCTTTTGCCTCGGTATACCGGCCTTCTTTTATGTCCTCCTCTGCTGGGACGATCAGTTTGAGCAAATTAAAGGCATTTGTGATTTTTTCATATTCTTTTGCGTCAACGAGCACTGCTTCGGCTTTGCCGTTAACAGTGAGGACAACTGGGCGCTTGGTGTTGTGAATTTGTTCAAGAACAGCGTTCGTGTTCCGCTTAAGGTCTGTGATTGAACGGATATCTTCTGTAATGTTGATAGCCATGATACGCCTCCTGTGAGCATTTTATTTGATGCCATATTTTATGCGAATATGGATCGAACTGCAAGGAGTTCATTAGGCGCTAACGCCAGCATCACCAGCCGGTGTGGAGCGGCAGAGTAACACCGGTCTGAGTGAATGCATTTGTTGGCCGTTCACGGCTTCGTTAAGGCTTGAGCGATTTTTCTTCCCAGTTCGGTTGCAGCTTCAACTGCTATTGATTGATCTTCAAATGTTTTTATGCCAACGGTATCGACGGTTGCGTTTTCTCCATAAAGCATTTTTATGCCAGACATTTTACATTCGTCTCCACTTCCACATTTTACACATGGGACATTCCCTTGAACTTTCACAGCACCTACAAAGTTCATTCCTTCTTCCATCATGTAAAACTGGACAGCGTTAACACCCATTTGGCATGCGGGAGGTAATGCATCATTACCTTCTGAGACACAGCACGTAATGACGGCGCCTCCTGGTTTGGTAGCCATAAATCCAGTTTTATGACGTAATGGATACAACCGTTCGAGAAAAGCTTTGGTGCGTGAATCGAGCGAGGAGTATGGGGTGAATCCCGCTATTACCAACGCATCAGCATTTTTTGCTTTCTCAGCTAATTTAATACCATCATCTTTTATAACGCATTGATTGGTTTCGAGACACCCTAGACAAGCTCTGCAAGGAGCAACGGTGTAATCTATTAGCTTAATAAATTCCGATTCACATCCTGTTGCTGATAGGACTGCTTTAAGCGCTCTATCAGTGTTACTGTTTTTTATTGGCGATCCTGACACACCCAATACCTTCATTTTTCCTCCTTTATCATTTACGGTCTATGACTTCGGCCAACGCCGCGGCTAAGCTGCGGGCACGCCGGAGGCGTGACCGTCGGCTTGAGCCGATTGTTGGGCTTCTGCGGTTGAGATTCCAAACTTCTGCTTCATTTCGTCTCGCGATCTCACGAGAAGTGACACAACGAATGATAAACAGAGCGACGTGTAGCCCTCCTCAGTATCACTATGCACTCCGCGACCACGTTCCTGCTCCCCCATGCGATAAAACGACATCGGTAGCCCGTGAACATGACTGGATAGAAACTTGTATAGCCAGCGAAACGTATGCACATCAACGCCTGCTCGACTTGCTATTTCTTCGAGCGGACTGAGATACGCCCTGTCTCCATTCAAAAACTGCTTTTGTTGATTCGCAGTTATTGTGGCGAAAAAAGCGTTGTCCGTCAGACGACCTTGCAGCTCAAGGAGTTGCTCTTGAAAGCCAGATACGTCTTCTGGCGGGTCCGGCAGCTCTGAAAACAGGCGAAGGCGACTCCGGCAATCATGAAGATTGAAGATGTTCAACCTGCACTGCCATTCATCATCGGTGCACGGCTCTGCGCACAAGTAGAAAAAGGCAAGCCGTATTTCTAACAGCGCCCTCGTAAGGCTCGCGATTGACGCGTAATCCCAATGCTCGATTCGCTTTTTGGACCATGGACTATACGGTGCCAGCACAGCAATGCTGACCGCTCGTGTGCAGAGCGACGTGAACAAAACCGAAGCAAAAAAGTGAGATCCCGTTGGAGATCGAATTTCTGCGCAGGCCTGGGAAACCGCAATGCACTCCTTGACGGCGTTATCCAGCGCCGAAATGCGGTCCTTATAGTGATCGGTGGGTTCGCCGTTCATTCAAGGGCCCAACTATATTATTATCTAGCGCGAGATTTTGTGACCCTCTCGTCTGCCTAACAACTTTCCTTGCAATAAAATGCAGCCTGTTTTATCATTATCTAGCGCTAGATAATCTCGCTGGAGAATTATCCATGTCCTCGCTGCATGATTTCGAAGCGTATCTTACGGATAGGCGGCTTGTCCAGAAAAAACAGCTCCCCTATTTTCTCCGCTGGGGCGAATTCCGGGGACGGGCGAATTCCGGGGACAGCGGGCGAATTCCGGCGAATTCCGGGGACAGTATATGGAACTATTCTTCCCAGGCACCGGCCTTCGGCCCTGGTTTCTGGGGGCGGAGCGGGCGAGATAATTCCCCTTCCAGCCGGTCGACAAAAAAATCACTCCCAAGCGGCCTGCCGGTCTGCTCGTGGCGTTTGAGCACTTTCAGCTCATCCTCATCGCTCAAAGACAGAAAATCCCGCCAGTTGCCGACCATGGCTGGCAGCGGAGACGCGTGTTGCACCAGTTGGTCATCTTCGCCTGCAAGATGTGCCCGTGCGCTGCTCCAAGGATAGTCTCCGGGGTGGGCGATAAGCCCAGCCGCCACCGGATTCATTTCGATATACCTAGCTGTGGCAAGCAGATAGTTTTCGTCCAGAGGAAACGAGGCAAAGCGTTCCTGCCAAAGATGACCGCGCCACTTCTCCCGGAAGTTGATCCTGCGGGTGTAGCGGCGATGGGCTTCGCCGATGGCCCTGGCAAGCGAGTCGTATGCCGCGGGAACGGCGATCAGGTGCACATGGTTGGGCATCAGACACCAGGCCCAAATTTGCACTCCGTATTTATCTGTCCATTCGGCCATCAGGGAAAGGTATTCCCGATAGTCGTCATCGCAGAAAAAGGTTTGCTGGCGGCGGTTGCCCCGCTGGGTGACATGGTGAGGAAGGCCCGGCGCTATGACTCGTGCTATTCTTGCCATGGGAGGAAATTATCAGCGCGGTCGGCGCCTGTCAATAAAATATACTGTCCCCGGAACTCACTCCAGCGGGTGGCGCAATGGAAGCACTTGCGGATGAACCACCCTGATTTGTTTTGCAAGGCCCAGAAGTTGGAGGCACGGAACATGGCCGCCAGGGTGCAACGAGGCAAAAAGCCTTTTTCGCTCCGCGGTGACGGGGTGATTTTGGGCCAGATCGTGAACGATAGGCAGCTCGCATTACTGAGCATGGAAAGTATGGAATACCCACCATGTCAGTGCGGGCTATGAGTACGCACAACGCCAAGGGTAACCAGCGGCGGCCACTGAACTCGCCGCGATTAGCGCAACGCTGCTCCCCGCCGTCTGGTTGACCCAATTGTTCGGTGTTATCATTCAGTATTCTTTACTCTGTGAAACCACGCTCTTTCATGGATTCACTATTTATAAATTTTGCCATTCCAGTCTTCGTCTTCCGAAAACCTAGTTTTTTATAAAAGCCTTCTTTGCCAGGAGATGCGTACAGGATGACATTGCAATCTTGCAATTTAGATAAAATATTATCCAGTATCATTCTACCAATTCCTTTCCCTTGGTATTCTACGACCACAGCGCAGTCATATATTGCTGCCTGATAGGTGCCATCTGAAATAGCCCGTCCAAAGCCAATTAATGTGTCGGCGCTATAAAGAAAAACTTTTACATAGCTAGCCTCAAATGCCCTTTTATGCCTTTCAGGTTCATGGTAGGCCATTCCAACTGATTTCAGTGTTTCTGATACTGTTTGCCAGTTCACCCCAATGCAATCGTTTTTAACCGTGATTTTCATATATTTTATCTAATTCCTAGTGCAGCCGAACGAGTGAAGCCAGCCGACCGCGCCACAAAACTACCAGATTCAAAATCAGCAGCTCCCCGCGGTCGGCTGGGCTGACTGGTTGTGTTTTGCGAACCGAGGAGGTCAATTATGTGTGTTTTTGAAAGAAAAGAAACCAATACCAATGAGATACAAGACCTGCAATTAAAGTTGATTCGGCTGTCATCCCATAATGCTTTGGATGGCGAAATGGTGGCCGATGATCTTGAAAATAATCGTGACTTGTGGAGGGCCGCGTACCTAACACGAGAGTATTGTCCTCTTATCCAGCTTCGCGATCTCCCTGCCGGGCATTGGAATGCCGATACTATTTTTTTGCTCCCGGCTCCTGGACAAGAGAAAGGCTTAAGAAAAATGGCGGAAAAATGGCGTGGGGATACTGTTGCTTGGCTGGGAGGTGAAGAGGCTGGAGAATTGCTTGGCACCAACGAGGATAAAATTGTCGAGAACAAGCAGTGTATCCTCCGCATCTGGTGGGATTGAGCAAACACAACGTAGAGGTGAGGGGCGGCCGGAGCGCGAAGCGCGGAGGGAACCAACCAGCGCAGCTGGTTGGCCGTCCCGCTCGACCGCCATGTTATGCGTCTTTTCTGCCTCGGTATTCATTGATTTTCTTCGGCAGTGTGTAGAGGTATTCCAACAGAAAGTCCAAGAATCCAACGATGTCTGTTGCATCCTTTGGGTCGGTTGGTGGTTGTTCTGGATTTGGATGCGCGGAATCGTTCCCAAGCTCACGGACGTTGTGAGACCACTCTCGCATGATTGGCGGCAAGATTCCTTTACTAGCGAGGTCGTCAATTTCCTGTTTTAGATTTGCGCCTTTCGCGTCGTGGGAACGCAGCGCGAGTTGCAACGCACTCCTAGCCATTACTGCTGCTGCATCCCAGTTTCGGTCTTTGAGATTTCGTTTGGCTTGTAGCCAAAATCTGCCGATGGCCTCGGGGTACTGTTCTGGTGCTTTCTCATATTTTAGAGGCCATGGCTGCACCCGATATGAGTGCAATCGATCCCCCGCCGACCAGAAGACTTGTACATAGGATGAGCAGTTGCCGCACTTTAGTGTGTCGAAATTTAGGACTTTGCTATCGTTCGGCTGCTTTTTCTCGGCGTGAAATTCGGTAGAAAAGTTCCCTTCTTCCATGCAAAAGGGGCAAGTAATGCGATAGACGGCCAATTTTGTGCCGTCGTACCCAGACCATTCGCCAAGACTCCACCAACTATCCATTCGGAAACCTCATTCGGGACGCATAACTATATTATTATCTAGCGCGAGATTTTGTGACCCTCTCGTCTGCCTAACAACTTTCCTTGCAATAAAATGTAGCCTGTTTTATCATTATCTCGCACAGACGCTAGATAACGATAAATATTTATCATTATCTAGCGCTAGATAATCTCGCTGGAGAATTATCCATGGCCTCGCTGCATGATTTCGAAGCGTATCTTACGGATAGGCGGCTTGTCCAGAAAAAACAGCTCCCCTATTTTCTCCGCTGGGTGGCCAACTACCTTTCTTTTTGTGAAAAATCCGCTTCCGAGCCGAGCAACGAAGGCCAGGTGCAGGATTTTCTCCAGTTTATGGGTAAAAACAAGGAAGAGTGGCAGGTCAAGCAGGCGCGGGAGGCGATCCGGCTTTTCCTCTTCCATCTCTCCCGGACAGGCCCGGAGGCAAACGGCGCAACGGCTTCGTCTTCCACTGCATCCTGGCAAGAGGCGGCCACGCTGATGCGCGAGGCTCTGCGTCTGCGGCACCGTTCGCTGCGGACTGAAAAATCATACCTGCAATGGCTGCGGGTATTTCGAGGGTTTTTGGCGGGGAAACCTCCCATCGAAATCGACTCTTCGGACGTCAAACGGTTCCTCAGTCATCTCGCTGTTGAAAAGACGGTCTCCGCCTCGACCCAAAACCAAGCCTTCAGCGCTCTGCTCTTTTTGTTCCGGCATGTCCTTGACCGTGATCTTACCGATATCAGTGAAACCGTGCGGGCCGGTTCCAAGCGTCGTCTGCCGGTGGTTTTAAGCCGCCGGGAAATCCAGCGTATCTTCGCGCACCTGCAAGGCGTTTACTTGCTGATGGCCAAGCTGATCTACGGATGCGGCTTGCGGATTCAGGAATGCGCCGATCTGCGCACAAAGGATATCGACTTTGAGCGGGGCACCCTGACGGTCCGTTCCGGTAAGGGAGATAAGGATCGGGTCACTGTTCTGCCCGAGTCTTTAAAGAATGACCTGTTGCGCCACTTGGACGAAACTCGTCTCATTTTTGATCAGGACTTCCGCGACGGCAAGGGCGAAGGGGTGGCTTTGCCCGATGCCTTGGCGCGGAAATATCCCAATGCAGGCAGGGAATGGGCATGGTTTTGGGTTTTTCCTGCTCCGACGTTGTCCGACGATCCTCGGTCCGGCAAACACCGGCGGCACCACATCCACATCTCCAACCTGCAACGCTCTTTTAAGGGGGCGGCCCGCCAGGCCGGGGTAGAACGAAACGCCTCGGTCCATTCGCTTCGTCACAGTTTCGCCACCCATCTTCTCGAAAAGGGCTACGATATCCGAACGATCCAGAATCTGCTTGGCCACAGCAATCTGCAAACCACCATGATATACACCCATGTGGCGGGCAAAAACCTGCTTGGCGTCACCAGTCCTCTGGATGGGTAGAGGGGGAGAACACCAGGGAATTCTGGAAGGCAGCATTTTGCCGAGGTGAGTTTCACACTGCGGAGCGCACCCTGCTGCTCTTGCGGAATTGCCGCACGCCAGCGGCCGCGAGGTAGATCAACCCCGCGATCACGATGATGGTCGGGCCGCTGGGCAGATCAAAGCTGTAGCTGATCGCCAACCCTGAGCCGATGAAGCCGATGCAGAACAGGGTGGCCAGCACCATCATCTGCCAGAGGCCTTTGGCGAAGTTGCTCGCCACCGCCGCAGGCAGGGTCAGCAGGGCAATGACCATCACGATCCCCACCACCCGGACCAGCAGCACCACGGTCAAGGCGGTCAGGCAGAGGAGCAGCAGGTAATAGAGGTCGGTGCGCACCCCGCGCAGCCTGGCGTATTCCTCGTCAAAACAGACGGCCAGGAATTTGTGGTAAAACAGGGTGGCGACTCCCACCACCAAGCCATCCAGCGCCAGCACCATCCAGAGATCAAACTTCGAGATCAGCAGGATATTGCCGAACAGGTAGCTCATCGGCTCGACATAGCCAGGGGTTTTTGCTATGAACAGCAAGCCGATGGCCATGCCGATGGCCCAGAGCGCGCCGATGGCCGTGTCTTCCCGCTGGTTGGCGTGCAGGCTCACCAACCCGATGATGATCGCCGCCGCAAGCGCCGCAATAATGGCCCCGGACAGGGGGCCGAACCAGGCCAGGCCCAACTTGTGCTCGCAGTAGAGGCCCGCGCCGATGCCGCCGAGCACGCAATGGGCGATGGCTCCGGCGATGTAGGTGATGCGGCGGGCCACCACGTAGGTGCCGATGATGCCGAAGGAGAGGCTGGCCAGAAGGCCGGCCCCGAAGGCGTAGCGCAGGAAGGGGATGGCCGGGTCGGCCAGGGCGTCAAGAAATTCCATGGGTGCAGTGCCCCTCCGGTGAGCAGCGGTGATCGTGGCGGATCATGCGGATGTCGCCGCCGTACATGTTGCGGATCAGCTCGCCGGTCAGTTCGCTGGTGGGGTGGAGCACGACCTGGCGGTTGACGCAGACGATGCTCTTGAAGAACTTGGAGGCAAAACCCACATCGTGGGTGACCAGCATGACGGTGAGCCGTTCGTTGAGCGTGGTGAGCAGCGTGAAGAGCTGTTCCTCCGAGGCGGCGTCGATGTTGGCCGTGGGCTCGTCTAAAATCAGCAGCTCGCCTTCGGCGGCCAAAGCCCTGGCTATGAGGGTCCGCTGCCGTTGCCCGCCGGAAATCTCGGCAAACAGGCGGCCGGCCAGATCGGCCAGCCCCATCTCCGCCAGGGCTGCCAGGGCGGCCTCCTTGTCGCTCTTGGCGTAGGGGCCGCAGAAGATCCGGTCCAACCTCCCCATGAGCACCACATCGAGCACGGTCACCGGAAACTGCGGATCGTAGCGGGCATACTGCGGCACATAGCCGATGCGCAACCGGCTTTTTTCCGGGGGAAGCCCCAGCACCTCGATCTCGCCCCGGTCCGGTTTGAGCAGGCCGAGGATCAGCTTGAGCAACGTGGTCTTGCCGCCGCCGTTGGGCCCCACGATGCAGAGGGAATCGCGGGCCATGATATCCAGGGTGACATGTTCGAGGATTGGGGCGCCGTTGTAGGCGAAATCAAGATCCCGGATGCGGACGGCTATTTCCTGCGTGCTGGTGGCACTCATGGCTGTTCCTTTACTGGGGCAGCGATTGCGCGATGGCTTCGGCGCTGGCGGCGAGACTGCGCAGCACCTCCTGATCCAGGGGATCGATGGGGATCACGGTTCCGTTGATGGCCCGGGCCACGGTCTCGGCGCTCTTGCGGTCGAATTGCGGCTGGACAAAGATGGTGCGCACCCGATCCTCCTTGGCTTGGCGGATAAGGGCGGCAAGCTGCCTCGGGGTGGGTGACTTGCCGCTGATCTCCACGGCCTTTTGTTGTAAGCCATAGGCTGCGGCAAAATAGCCGAAGGCCGGATGGAAGACGTAAAAGGTTTTGCCCTGGTGCGGGGCCAGGATACTGGCCAACCGCGTGTCCAGAGCGCTGATCTCGTGCTGGAGGGAAGCGAGATTTTTTTGTACAAATTCTGTGCGCTCCGGCATGGCGTCAATCAACGCTGCCGCCATGTTGTCGGCCATGATCCGCAGGTTGTTTGCGGACAGCCAGAGGTGGGGGTCTGCTTCGTTGCCGGAGTGGGCTTCCCCGGCATGTGTTTCGTGATGGTCCGTTTCCGCAGGGGATAAACGGACGATGCCCCGGGTGGAGTCCACGATGCGCAGATTGCGATTGTTGGCCGTGACCTTGGCCGCAAGCCGCCTTTCAAAGGGGATATCCACCGTGAAAAACAGGCGGGCTCCGGCCAGGGCCGTTGCCTGGCGCGGGGTTGGCTCGAAGGTGTGCGGGTCTTGCCCCTTGCCCACCAGGGTATGCACCTCAACCGCCTCGCCGCCGATTCTTTTGGCAAGATATGCCTGGGGCGGCACGGTGACAAAGATCGCCATTTTCGTCGTTCCCCCTGCTGCCGAGGCGAAACCGGCAGTCCCGCAGGCGAGGGCAAGAAACAGGAGCGCGGCGGGAAAGAATTTGGAACGGTTCAATGGTGGCATGGGTTGTCGTTGCTCCCGCAGACAAGATGCACGGCCTTGCACTCCTCGCATTTCTGCAGGGAATGGGTGTTGAGAAATTTGGCCCAGTGGGTGCGTTGCTCGGAAGTGAGAATGCCGGTGCCCTGGCAGAGCGGACAACCGTTTTCCAGGGCGTTCAGGATGGCGTTTCTGATGAATTCCGATTTGTTTGGCACCGTGTGCAACGCTTTGGCCAGTGTTTCATCGGCTTTAAAGGTGATGGTTTCCTGTTTTTTATTGCGCATGGTGTTCCCCTGGCTGCATTCCGGTTGGTGCTTGATCGTAATACAAAGTATTACCTGTGTAAATGGGGAATGTGTCCCGGCGCGCATCCGGCAGGGCCGGGAAAGGCGATCGAAAAGGGGGGTTGCTTCTTCATCTTCTTATGGTATACATACTACATTGGTTTTTTCATCGTAGCGTTGTGACATACATTATGTTTGCCGTCAGGTGAAAGGGGTTTCACATGTTTGGACTTGGAATGCCGGAGCTCATCGTTATTCTGGTGATAATCGTCATCATCTTCGGGGCGGGCAAGCTGCCTGAAATCGGCGCGGGAATAGGCCAGGGCATCAAAAATTTTAAAAAAGCCACCCGCGACGCGGACAAGCAGGAAAAAATAGAGGAAAAAGACAAGGAAGGGGGCTCCGGCCCTGCCTGACCTGATACCGCACGCCTGATTGGCGCGCATTTGCACAAGGAGAATGGATATGTTTGGTTTGGGTACTCCGGAATTGGTTGTTATCTTGGGCATCGCCTTTTTGGTTTTTGGCGGCAAAAAGCTGCCGGAACTCGGCTCCGGCCTCGGCAAGGCTATTTCCTCCTTCAAAAAGGGACTGCATGAGGTGGAAGAATCCGTGCCGGGCGTGAAAGAAGTTGCTTCCCTTAAGGAAGAAGTCGGCAAGGTCAAGGAGCTGGCCAGCCCATTTTCCAAATAAGCGGGCGGCCATTGTTGGACCCATAAGGCAGACGGATACCCGGTATCTGTCTGCCTTTTTTTATGCGCAATATCCTGCTTGTATTCCGGAACGTTCTGTATATACAATGATGCGTTGCCTGCAGGGATGGCAACCTGCCGGAGTGCTTCGTCTTTTTCTGATCCTTGCCATGCAAGAAAACTCGTTTGGAGGTGGCATGATTGTGTTGCATCGCATTTTTTCGCGTTGGGGTATAGTCCCGGTGTGTCGGGCCACGGGTGTTGTTTTTCTGGCGGGTTGCATGGTTATTGCGCTTTTTGCCGTCCCCTCCAGCGCCTCGGGAAACCCTGATCTCGTCAAAGCCATTGCCGGTCAGAAAACAGACATTATCAATGGGGTGGCTTGTTCCGCCGACGGAAAAAAAATCGCCGCAGCCGGAGAGAGTGGAACCGTTACGGTGTGGGACAGTTCTTCCGGCAAACTTCTGCTCACCTTGGGCAAGGATCTGCAAAGCGCCGAGGCCGTGGCCTTCTCTCCGGATGGACGGTTGCTCGCCGCCGCGGTGGCGGCGGGAGGGCGTCGCGGCAATGCCGTGCAGGTGTGGGATCTGGCAAACGGGCAACTTGTGCAGGACATGCGGGAACATACCCAATTGATCACGGATCTGGCCTTTTCCCCGGACGGCCACCGCATCGCCTCTGTGGGCAACGACAACACCCTCCGCATCTGGAACGTCAAATATGGAACCCTGGAAACAACCCAGAAGGAAACCAAGAATAATCTTCTGGCCCTTGCCTATTCGCCGGACGGCAAAAATATTGTCGCCACCGAAAACTGGGACGGCAAGATTCAGATGTGGGATGCCGTTAATGTGCGCTTGATCCGCACAATCCCGGGGCATGGTGATTGGGTGCTCTGCGTGGCCTATTCACCCGATGGCACGGAGTTTGTCACCGGCAGCCGCGATGGGTCGGTATATGTCTGGGATGCAGAAACCGGCGCGCGCCTGAGGATTTTACGAGATCCGGAGCTGGATCCGGTGAACAGCGTGGCCTATTCCCCGGATGGCCGGTATGTCATGGGCGCCACCCAAAGCAGGCATATTTTGTCCTGGCGGAAAAGCGGGGGCGCATTGTTCAACTTTTATGCAGGGAATGACCTTTCCGTGACCTCGCTGGCCTTTCCCCCTGCCGGAAAATATCTTGTTTCCGGAGGGTTGGATGGCGTGCTCCGGGTCTGGGCCCCTCCCGGCCAAGGCAGCCCGGATTCTCTCCTTGCCCAGGCCATGAAGTTTGAGGCAGGGACGGATCCCATGGAGCAAGATTTTGGCCAGGCCGCGAAGCTCTATCAGCAGGCGGCGGAAAGCGGCCAACCGGAGGCCATGTTCCGGCTTGGCGCCATGTATAATCAGGGAAAAGGGGTGGGCAGGAATTCCGACGAGGCCAGGAAATGGTGGTCTCTTGCCGCGGAAAAAGGGCATCCCGCAGCCCGGGCGCAGTTGCAGGCAGAACAGAAGGTTGCCTTGGCTGTGACGCCGCCGCCTCAGGCAAAGATCGAAGAGGTGCGCGTCCAGACAGAGCCCAAACCCCTGGAGCCTGAAGAGAAAAAAACCAAGAGTGCGGCAAGGGAAGCGGCAAAACCGGAGCCAGCAGTCAAGGTTGCGCCTCCACCGCCGGCGGCTAGGGATAAAAACGCTCTGTACGAGGAAGGCTGGCGCTTTTTCAAGGGAGAAGGGGTGCCTCGGGATTATGCTCAGGCCCACAAGCTTTTTGTCGAGGCTGCTGCCATGGGACATGCCAAGGCGCAGTACCGCCTTGGCTTCATGTACAGCCTTGGCAGGGGCGTGAAGAAGAGCGACCAGGAAGCGGTCAACTGGTGGCACAAGGCTGCCAAGCAGAACGATGCCGAGGCCCAGTATTATCTTGGCTACATGTACGAGGTCGGGGGCGGGGTGAAGCAGGATATGGAGGAGGCGAAAAAGTGGTATCAGAAGGCGGCGGCTAACGGCAATGTCAATGCCGCGCAAAGCTTAAAAATGATGCCCTGATGTAATTGTGTGCGGGAGAATAAAAAAAGGCGGGGTTTCCCCGCCTTTTTTTTATGTCTGGAACCGGGAGCACAAGCCCCGGCTCATGCCTTATTCCGCCTGGGGAAGCTGGGGGAAACGCATGCTGATCGCGAGATTCCAGGTTTTGAGCTTGTCCTTGGTCTTTTCAAAAAGTCCGGCCACATCCCCTTCGATGGTCACCGTGGTGATGGTGTCCCCCTGTTTGATGCTGTCGATCACTTCCTGATCCTTGTCGCCGGCGACTTCGCCGAAAACCGTGTGCTTGCCGTCCAGCCAGGGGCAGGGAACATGGGTGATGAAAAACTGGCTGCCGTTGGTGCCAGGACCGGCATTGGCCATGGAGAGGATGCCCGGCTTGGTGTGGCCGAGGCTTGCGTCGAATTCGTCTTCAAAGTCATACCCCGGGCCGCTGGTGCCGGTGCCCTTGGGGCAGCCGCCCTGCACCATGAAATCCGGGATGACCCGATGGAATTTGAGGCCGTTATAAAAGCCGCGCCGGGCAAGATTGGCAAAGTTGGCCACGGTGATGGGGGTTTTTTCGGCGAACAGCCGGAGGGTGATGGTGCCTTTGCTCGTGGTCATTGTGGCGGTCAAATCGCTCATGATGGTCCTCTTTTTTTTACTGAATTCATGAAAATACGGAGGCCCTGGGGCCAGGTTTTTTTGTTGTTTCCTACTGCTGCAATTCGCGAACTATTGCATCGCCCATGGCTGCGGTGCCGATGGCGCGGCTCTTGTCCACGGCAATGTCCGGGGTATGCACGCCCTTGTCCAGCACTGCGGCAACCGCTTTTTCGATGGCGTCCGCGGCCGCACCCTGCTCCAGGCTGAAACGCAGCATCATCGCGGCGGAGAGGATTTGGGCGATGGGGTTGGCAATGCCCTTGCCGGCAATGTCCGGGGCGGAGCCGCCTGCGGGCTCGTAGAGGCCGAAGCCTTTTTCATTGAGGCTGGCAGAGGCCAGCAGCCCCATGGAGCCGGTGATCATGGCGCATTCGTCGGAGATGATGTCGCCGAACATGTTGCCGCAGAGCATGACGTCGAACTGGTGGGGATTCCGGACCAGTTGCATGGTGGCGTTGTCCACGTAGATGTGGTTCAGGCTGACATCCGGGTATTCCTTGGCGATCTCAATGACCACCTCCCGCCAGAGCACCATGGTGGTGAGCACATTGGCCTTGTCCACCGAGGTGACGATCTTGCGGCGCAAACGGGCCGCGTCAAAGGCACGGCGGGCGATGCGTTCGATCTCCCAGCGGTGGTAGACCATGGTGTCGTAGGCCTTTTCCTCGCGGCCGGAACCTTCCCTCCCCTTGGGCTGGCCGAAGTAGATGTCGCCGGTGAGCTCGCGCACGCAGAGGATGTCGAAGCCGTCCCCCACGATATCGGCGCGCAAGGGGCTGGCCGCGGCCAGGGATTTGAAGATCCGGGCCGGGCGGAAGTTGCAGAAGAGCTCGAAATGTTTGCGCAGCGGCAGCAGGGCGGCGCGTTCCGGCTGCTGGGCCGGGGGCAGGGATTCCCACTTGGGGCCGCCCACCGAGCCGAAGAGGATGGCGTCGCTAGCCTCGCACACGGCAAGGGTCGAGGCGGGCAGGGCCTCGCCGTGGCGGTCGATGGCGCAGCCGCCCACATCCGCGTGTTCATAGGCAAGGCTGAAGCCGAATTTTTGCTGGACCGCGTCCAGAACTGTGATCGCTTCCCGCATGACTTCCGGGCCGATGCCGTCGCCGGCCAATACTGCTATCTTTTTCATCTGGCATATCCTTCGGTTGTATTAGGAGCCGTCTTGGCCGCCGGGCGGGCGACCGTGTTCTGTGCCAACGGCTTGGGTTCCAAGGCACCCTCCCCCTTGCGAGGGAATGTACGGGGCAACACCATACCTGATCAGGGTAAAGGTGCGCAAGATCAATGTGGTTGTTCCAGTGAAACCCTTTGCAGGCGCGATCAGCCAAAGGGATAGGCGACATACACCCGGTTGGCGATCAATTGGGCCGGGTAGTGCGGCAGATTGCTCTTGGCCGGTCCGGCCAGCACTCTCCCCTCCAGGTCAAAGAGGCCGCCGTGCCCGCTGGCGCAGGTCAGTATCCCCTGCTCGGGCAGCAAAATTTCATAGCCGGCGTGGGTGCATTGCGAGGAAAATGCTGCGACCCGTGTTTCCGAGACCCTGGTGACGAGGAGCGGTTTTTCCAGCCGGGTAATCTCTATCTTCAGGCCGCGGCCGATGGTTTTGAGCGCCTGATAGCGGTTTTCATCCAGATCAAGAACAAGCTTGCCCTGTTCAATGACAAGATCGGCGAGCCGGCGTTCCTCTTCGTTTTCCCGGGTGCAGGCGCAGGCCAGGGCAGTGAAGGAGGAGAGCATGACCAGCAGTCGTGCGGAGCCGGAGAGAAATTTCCGGCGATTCAGCAGATCATCAGGGGGCATATTTTCCATGCGTCTCCCTCGTGTTTTCAAGCGCGCCTTTCGTGTTGTGCAAGGCGCGCGGCAACTCATGGCCTGATCGGCAGATGGGTCAGCCGCCCGCTGGCCGGATCCTTGTAGCGGATCTCCCCGCTAATCGCGCCTTCCGGCACGGGACGCGACAGGCGCAGGCTCAGGAGGTAGCTTCCCGGGCTGACCTTGGTCAGCAGCCATTTCACTTCGCCCTTATTGGCATCGTACTGATGGAAGGCGGGCGAGGCAGTTTCGATCGTCGTGCCGGGCGGCAGGTTCTGGATGACAATCAGGGTGCTGGGGGCCGGGCCGGCAACGGTGATCCGTAACTGAAGGTCCTGCCCACCGCGGCTCAGGTATTGGCCGCTTACCAGAGCCTCGCCAGCCCGCAGGGGCATCGGCATGGCCGTCAACAACAGGAACAATGCCAGGAAGAGCAAGCCAGGCGCGCCGGAATGGTGTTTTGTAGCCGTCATGTGTGTTCCTCCTGTTGGATGATCATCGGAGAATATCATAGCCGCGCGTCTCCTGGTTCCAGCGGTAGCCTTTGGCCGTCCAGATCTCCTCGATCAGCTTTTTGCCGAATTGTAAGCCCTCAATCCCCCCGTATATCTCATACACGGAAAGCAGCTCCTCGTCGTCTATCCGGCCATCGCTGTTGCTGTCCGCCCAATGAAAGGGGCTCGCCCGCAGGGAGTCGGTTCCGGAAATGGGGATGCTGGGATTGTCGTCCGAGCGGACCGTGACGCCGCCGCTGAATTGATGGCCGGTTTCCATTCCGGTTTCCGGCTGGAGCCTGGCGAGATAACTGTACACCGCCTGTTCGCCGCTGATCTTGTCAATCCACTTGAGAACCGGCGGGTCGCTTGCCTGGGAGACAAACCGAGGTTTGCCCTGGGCCGGGATGCAGTCCGGGGGCAGGGTTTCCGTGAGAATCAGGGAAAACGGCCTCGTGGCGCTGGTTGTCACCTCAATGACAACCGGAAAGGGGATGCCTGGGGTTGCGTGTTCCGGCAGGATTCTGTAGACCGCCACCTGGCTCTCGCCTTCGCTTGGCCCATGCCAGCGCAAGAAGGCGAAAATCGCAAGGACAAGCAGGGAAAACCCAGCGAGCCGGACGGGGACGGGGAGTGAGGCGAAGCGGGATGCGAAGGATGCGGTTTGCGGCGCGGCCGGAGCAAGGGCTGGAGGGGGCTCGGGTTCGGGGGGCAGGGGTGAGGGCTCGTCTTGCTCCGTCGGTCCGGAACTTTGGGATGATAAAGGTTCTGCCGGGGATGCGGGCTGACCGTGGTCAACAATGTCAGCCATCTGGGTTTCCAGGGCCTCTGCCAGTTTGAGGGCGTTTTCTTTTTTGATGTTGGGGTAGCGGCGGTTTTCCCAGCGGGAAATCGTATCGGTGGTGACCCCGACCACCGTGGCGACATAGAGCTGGGTCAACCCTTTTTCTTCCCGAAGCCGCCGGATTCTGGCGCCGTCGATGTTGACCATGGGAACGCCGCCGGCCAAGGGCTTTGTTGCATCCATATCAGATGTCCTACAGGTTGAGTTTCGGAGGTGACGAATGAAGCGGCATACTACCAAATCCTCAAGGGAAGCAAAAGCCCCTTGTGGCTTGAGCGGAAATATACCGCAACCCCGGGCCGGGGAGTTATCGCTGGTTTCTTTTCAGCCGGTCAAGCTCCGAACGCACCCTGACCAGCTCCTCGTTTGAGGCGCGCAACCGCTGGGCAATGACCTCGGTGAACAACCGGTACATGACGGAGACAAAAAGCGCCTGCTCCAAGGGCTCGGCAGCCTCGCTCATGAAGGAGGCGTCGATGGCCAGGCAGACCGTGGGGCCGATTGCCTGCACCGAGGCGGATCGGGCCTTGCCGTCGATGGCGGCAAGCTCGCCGAAGGCGCCGCCCACCTCTTCTATCCTGGCGATCTCCTTGCCGTGTTTTTCCACCCGCACCGCCCCGGAAAAAAGGATGTAGACCCAGTTGTCGTACGCCCCTTCCGGGGTGATGATCTCACCATCTTCAAAGGTCCGGATCTTGCTGAGGCGCAGAATATGCTTGATGTATTTATCGCTCAGCGAGCCAAGGAAGGGAAGCCGGTGCAGCTTGTCCACAAGAAAGCCGCGGCCTTCCAGATAGGGGGATTCCTGCATGGGGATGTCTCCGGGATGTTCGTTCAGGGTGCGGGGGAAGGCAAAACCTGCTTGCCCCACAGTGTCTTCTTTATATCATAAAGGAATTGGATTATAAACAGAAGGGATCCCGGCTCAATTCATTTCCCGGGAAGAGGAGAAAAAATCTTGGCGCACGACACAACAGGCAACTTTCTGCCGGCTTCGCGGGCGGAGATGGCTGCCCGAGGCTGGACGCAGGTTGATGTGGTCCTGGTCACCGGGGATGCCTATGTGGATCATCCCTCCTTCGGGGTGGCCCTGATCGGCCGCCTGCTCGAGGCCAACGGCTACCGGGTGGCCATTCTCTCCCAGCCCCGTCACCATCTCCCCGATGATTTCCGGCAATTCGGCGCCCCACGCCTTTTTTTCGGCATAACCGCGGGCAACCTGGACTCGGTCGTGGCCAATTACAGCGGCAACGCCAAGGTCCGGGACCGCGATGACTACTCCCCGGACGGCAACCCCTATTTCGGCGATCAGGCGGAAAAAAAGCTGCGCCGGCGGCCGGACCGGGCCACCATTCTGTACAGCAATCTTGCAAAGGCCGCTTTTCCGCAGGTGCCGGTTGTCCTTGGGGGTATCGAGGCGTCCCTGCGGAGGTTCGTGCATTACGATTATCAGCAGCAGCGGCTGCGGGGTTCGATTTTGACCGACGCCAAGGCGGATCTCCTGGTCTATGGCATGGGAGAGCGGGCGGTGCTGGAGGTGGCGGCCCGGCTTGCCGAGGGCCGCGATCTGGCCGGTATTTCCGGAACCTGCGAACGGTTGAGCCACAAGGAAATGGCGGCCCGCCGGATTTCCGCGCCTCTGGTTCTGCCTTCCTGGGCGGAAATTCAGGCAAAGCTGCCCCTTTTTCTTGAGGCGGAGCTGATTGTGGACCGTCAGGCCAGGGCATACGGTGACGCACCTCTGCTGCAGTATCAGCAGGCCGCCTGGGTGGTGCAGCACCAGCCTGCCCCGCCGCTGGATACGGCGGCACTGGATGGGCTGTACAACCTGCCTTTCAGCCGCAAACCCCATCCTGCCTGCGGCGATGTCCCGGCCTGGCGGATGATCCGGGACTCGATCACCATTGTCCGCGGGTGTTGCGGCAATTGCTCTTTCTGCGCCATCTCCCGGCACCAGGGGCCAAAGGTCATCAGCCGGAGCAAGGACTCCGTGGTGCAGGAGGCGCAGCGGCTGGCCGGGCAGAAGGATTTTTCCGGCACCATCAGCGATCTGGGCGGCCCCACCGCCAACCTGTATGGCACGGGCTGCACCAGTCCGCAGCCATGCACCCGCCATGATTGCCTGTATCCCAAGGTGTGCAGATTCATGAAGATCGACGAGCAGGCGCTGCTTGGCCTGCTGGAGGCGGTGGAAGAGTGCGCCGGGGTCAAGCATCTTTTTGTCTCCTCCGGGTTGCGGATGGAGCTGCTGAACAGGACGCCGCGGTTGCTGCGGAAACTCCTGCTGCGCCATACTCCGGGGGCGATGAAGATTGCGCCGGAACACACCGAGGACAAGGTGCTGCGGCTCATGCACAAGCCCGGTTCCGCGGTGCTGGAGGAATTTCTCGCCCTGTGCCGGGAAATCGGCAAGAAAGCGGGGAAGAGTTTCCATTTCACCCCCTACCTGATTGCCTCGCACCCTGGCTGCACCTTTGCCGACATGGAGAGGATGGCGGCGCGTCTTGCCGCGCTCGGTCTCGCTCCCCGGCAGTTTCAGGATTTCACCCCCACGCCGGGGACGCTCTCTACGGCCATGTATGTAACAGGCTTGGATTGCGAAAAAATGGCGCCGCTTCCCGTGGCCAAGAAGGACAGCGAACGGCGCGCCCAGCGCCAGGCCCTGGGATTCCAGGGGGATGATCGTGAGGGCTTGCCAAGAAAAAGCCGGCGGCCTCCGGGTCCGGGCCGTGGCCGCTCAGAGAAGCCGAAAGAGCAGCGGCAGAGTAATAAAGGAAAGAATGATGCCAAGGCCGATCAGGGCCGCGGTAAGCTTCGGCGAAAGACCGGCCATGATGGCTAGGGCGCCCGCGGAAACCATGGGCGGCATGCCTGCCTCCAAGATGGCCACCCGGGCGGCAAGGGTGTCAAACCCCAGGAGGCGGCAGAAGAGCAGGGCGATCAGCGGCGCAACAACGAGCTTGATACCCAGTCCTGCCCCCAGGGGTTTGAGCGTTTCCGGACTGAGGCGCAGGGTGAGTTGAAACCCGACCGCGACCATGACCACCGGAACGAGGGTCCCGGCCAGGGCGTTGAGCAAGGCCGTCAGCGGCGGGGGAAAGGTCAGGGAGCGGCTGGCCAGGGCTATAATCAGGGCGATGAAAGGCGGAAAGCTTGCTATCCGGGTAAGCACCGAGGCCGGGGTCGGTTTGCCCCCGCTGCCATAGAGGGCCAGCACGACGGCCCCATAGGTGGCCAAGGCCAGGAACGAGCCAAGCTGGTCATAGAGGAGAGCGTAGGGGATGCCCTCGTCTCCGAAAAAAGCCCGAACCATGGGAATGCCGAAAAAGGAGGTGTTGCCCAGGGGAATCAGAAGCAGAAGGACGCCGACGAGCTCTTTTTCCCAGCGGAGGAACTTGCCCAGGGCAATGATCATCAGGGCGGAAACGGCGAGCATGCCCCAGGGCATGATAACCGGCACAAGGATGTCCCCGGAAAAAGCAAGCTGCGGAACCTTGAGCAGGATAAGGGCCGGAAGGGAAAGGGTAATGGCAAACAGGTTGAGCACCTGCGCGGTTTCCTTGGGGAAACTGGGAAGACGGCGCAATCCCATGCCCATGAGCAAAAAGGAAGCCGTGAGAATGAAATTTTCCATGACTGGGTTGCGAGGCTCTCGGAAAAACAGGGAAGCGGCATCCCCGGGGAAGGATATTTTTCGCGCCGTGGCCAAGATTTCTTGACAACAACGTGTGGCCGTTTGATACTTACTCTTACAACCGCACTATATTTTGGAAATTGACCGGTGTCAATTTCGTTCTGGGATGCCGCTCCGGCATTGCAGCAGAGGAGGGGGATGTATGGAAAATGTGAATCCGAACCTGATAACCTGTATAGTTCAGCGCGGCGAGGCAGACCGGGTGGTGAAGGCGGCCATGCAAGCCGGCGCGGAAGGGGCGACCCTCTATTATGGACGCGGCACCGGCATCCGCGAAAAACTCGGCTTTGCCGGGATGTTCATCAAGCCGGAAAAAGAAATCATTCTGATCATCACCAAGAATGAACAGACCAACGCGGTATTTGACGCAGTGGTCAATGCGGCCGGTCTTGAGAAAAAAGGGCAGGGTTTCGCATTCCTCCATAAACTTGATCGCGCCATCGGCTTTGTGGACAAATGAGTTCCCGGCCGGCTGGATCAACGCATATGGTGTGTGCTTAGATGGGCCGATATTTCTTTTTTTCCGGTTGCGTGGTTGCGGTTCTCCATCTCGCCGAGCTCACCTCTTCCGAGGCGCTTGCCCAGTTGGTCACCCTTCTTGCCGCCCATCACACAGTGTTTCTGGCTTCAGGCCTGCTCGGGGCTCTTGCCCTGGTGTGCGCTTCGCTGCTTTTCGGAGGAATTGGTTTTTTTAATATCCTGTATATGATGGCCAAGGTGGTGAATGGACTGGCGCAGTTTCTTCTTTGCGCCATGAGCCTGGCCTCGCTGCTCTTCTGGTTTGATACTCCCGGGGTGAATCTCTGGCTGGAGGCAGGGGGCGCCCTCTCTGTTGTCCTGTATGCCTGGCTGTACGGGGCGGCCTTCAGTCTGCGCGTTTTCGACTTCAACTATCCGATCAAGGATGTCCTGCTTTCCTATAGCATCCTGCCCTTTGCATGCATGGCGGTGTTCTGGCTCAGCGGCTTTGTCCTTTAGCCGGCTCTCAAGAAAAACCGCCGCCGGTCTCTCGGGAGACGGGCGGCGGCAAGAGGGACGGGCAGGGTGCGTGGGCAGGCGTCAATCGTCAAAATCACCGTCCGGGCCTTTGTCGGTCCCGAGGCTTGCTGCCCGTTGGGCGATCTTTTCCCCGGTCCATTGGGCCGGATCCTCAATGCAGCCGACCTTGGGCCCCATGTCGTATGAGTTTTTCTCCAAAATGGCCGTGATCCCCAGAGGCGCGCTGTCTTGGGCGTTGAAGACGTTGACCAGCAGATTGTAGACAAACTCCTCCACCCGCTGCACCATCCGTTCCCGGATCGTTTTGGGCTGGCCCATGAGCTTCGGCTCAAAGGGCAGGTTCAGGCTCTTGTAGTTGCCTTTTTTCCAGCCGTTTGCCTCGGCGTAACCAACCATCTCCCGCCACATGTTCTCGGTGACTCCGGCATCCTTCAGCTTGATGAAGTTGCCGTCCGCGTCCAGGATGGCATTGCCGTAATCGTTCACCTGCAAGCCCCAGGAAACCATCTGCAGAGCCGTGGCTACATTGGCCTTGGTGGTTGAGGTCTTGGCGGCGATTTCCCGCAGCCGCTCCGAACTGTTGCCCGAGGTGCCGTGCTGGGCGCCGGAGACATGGTATCGCGCCAGTCCGGCATGGACCTCGGCGGTGAGCCCCACCTGGATGCCCTGGCCGCTTTCCTCGATGCCGTGGGTGGTGCCGTTGTTCAAGGCGATCCAGTCGGGGAAGATGTTGTGGGCGTTGAGCCCCTGGATGAGGAAGAGCGCTTCCGCCGGGGTGGAAAGCCCCTGGTCGCCCTTGATCTCCCCGATCTCGGTTTCCAGCCCTGCCCAAGCGGGCACCAACTGGGCCAGGGCCAGGTTGGTCAGAAGGTTCTTCTCGTCCGGCAGGTGCGAGGCGTCGATGGCGATGGAGGTGATGCCTGCCTCGAAGATGGTGGGGATCTCCACCTTGGCGAAATCAAGATCCGTTTCCTTCTTGATTCCGTAATGGTCGGCATGGATGGCAACCGGCACGGTGATCCCCAGCTCGTTCATGGCCTGGTCCACCTGCATGGCCATGTTCCAGTAATTCACCGGGCAGTAGGCGCTGGCCCCGCCCTCGGAGCGGGCGATCTCGATGATGATCGCGGCGTTGGCCCGTTGCGCGGCACGCAAGGCGCCGCGGATGATGAAGTTGTTGCGGCCGTTGGCCGCGATGGTCATGGACTTGCCCTTGGCCCGCAAGGCCCGGTCGATCACCTTGCCGCTGACGATCAGGGCCTTGGAATTGGGGAACAGCTTGACGATATTGGGCGGCCGTCCGACGGCGAGAGCCTTTTCAAAATCCGTATGGGGGACACACATGATGGAACCTCCTTGGTGTGGGGAGTCTGTTGGGGATCTGGCGCTATTATAGTGGATCGGGGCAAGTCGTCATCAAAAAAATCAAGGGGAGATTGCGGGAACAAAATAGAGCAATTGCACTTTTTGGAGCAGGGAATGGCGGGCCCGGTCGAACACGGTCAAAACATCCGGTTACAACAGGGTTTTCAGCCGTTCGATGGTGGCCTGGGTGATGGGCTTGGGGATAACCGTTTCCACCGACGGTCGGCCGGAAACCTCAAGCAGTTTCCCCGGGTCGTCGAAGCTGGTGATCACGACGACCTTTGGCTCTTTTTTGAGAAAGCCTTTTTGGAAGGCGTCTTCAATGATGGTGAGAAAGGTTTCGCCATCCACCACCGGCATGATGAGATCGAGGAGAACGACATCCGGCTGGTATTTGAGGTAGCGGAATATTGCCTCGGTGCCGTTTGCCGCCTCAAAGAGCTGGCACCCCGGCATATGTTGGAGCAGGTGATTCTTGAGAATGGTTCTGGCCGTTATTTCATCATCGACGATGAGTATCTTCATGCAATCCCCCCTCAGGGATACAGGTTTTGCGGTGTGGAAGCGGGAATCGGTCAATTTTGCGTATTGTTACTATAATACATATCGGCAGCTTTGGGAATGAACAGCATTTTCTTTATTGCCGCGCCAAGGTGGCGGTCAGTTCCGGAAACCAGGCGCTGATGAAGTGTGCCGATCTCCAGTTTTCCCTGAGCCGTGTTTTGGGGATAACCGGAATATCCAATCCGGTTCCGGCCAGCACAGCCGTGATTTTTTCCAGAGGGGTGCCGCTGAAGAGGACAAAGCGAATATCGTGCCGCTGCTCGGTAACGAGGAGCTTGGCGGCCAATTCTATTCCATCCATAACCGCCATTTCATAGTCGCAGAGGATGTTGTGTATCCCCTGTGCGACCACAAGGTCGTATGCCTCCTGCCCGTTTTCCGCTTCATGGATGTTTTTGGGCGGAACTCCCGCCCCTTCCAGGCGCAACCGTGCAATCATGCGGATAAATTCAGCATTGTCGACAATCAGGATGCGTGAATAGTCTGGATGCATGCGCGCTTTCGGGGATTCTTTCTCGCGGCTGTTCAGCGGCATTGGCTGTGCCACGGCATATTGAGTCGATGGCGTACGAGTTCGTGCAGCGACTCGTGGGCGGCGACCACCCTGTGCCAGGCCGGCTCAATCCCGTTTTTGTTTCCCTGGCGGATGCAGTCTTCTAGTTCTTTGCTCACCGTGGCCAGCTTTTTTGCGGTAAAGATTGCGGCCGAGCCCCTGATGCTGTGGCAGCAGGCCAGTATTTCCGTTTGGTCGTCCGAGGCCATTGCCTTGCCAAGCCGCTGGAGCTCTGTGCTGGTGTCGGCAAAAAAGGCCGTGGCTATCCGGCAAAGGAGCGTTTCGTCACCGTAGGTGGCGAGCAGGGCT
This sequence comes from uncultured Desulfurivibrio sp., assembly GCA_964588325.1. Lineage (GTDB taxonomy): Bacteria > Desulfobacterota > Desulfobulbia > Desulfobulbales > Desulfurivibrionaceae > Thiovibrio. The sequence continues at coordinate 6,299 of CAZPOR010000004.1, read as the reverse complement.
TCGAAATCCAACTCGGGAAGCGGTGAGGGGGGCGTGACCGCAGACCCCGGCTTGTGCCGGGTGTCGCCTGCAGGGACAAGGTGCGTTTCAATGACCGTGAAAAGCTGTTCCGGGTCGAAGTTTTTTTCCGCATACCCGTCGAACCCTGCGGCCAAAAACCGTTTTCGTTCGTCCGCGCTTCCCGCCGTGAGGGCGATAACCGGAATGGCCCGGCAAGCCGGTTTTTCCTTGATCCTGCGCGTGGTCTCAAACCCGTCAATGCCGGGCAAGCCGATATCCATCAAAATGATCTGGAAATCGGGGTCCGCGGCAAGGATCTCCAGCGCGGCTTCGCCGCTGGTGGCGGTCACTGCCAGCCAGCCGCGTTCGGCAAGGATGGCGGTGAGGATCTCCAGGTTGAAATCCACATCCTCGACCACCATGATTCTGACGATTTTTTGGGCATCATTTTCTGCAAGCGGGGAAACCATTTCTCCCTCCGTAGCCTCTAGTGTGCCCCCCCCGTGGGCATGATAGCCGATCAGAAGTCAATCTGAAAGCTGTAAACGTCTTCCTCCAGGCTGCTTTTTACGGTGAAGCCGCAGTGGAGGAAGATGGCTTGCATGCGTTTGTTGTCCCGGAGCACCTCGGCGGAAAAACCTCCAATACCGTTTCGTTTGGCAATGGTGACCAGATGCCGGAACAGAAAGGAGCCGATCCGCTTGTTCTGCCATTCGTCGCGGACGATAAAGGCCACCTCGGCCCGGTTGGTTTTTTCGTCCAGGTAGTAGCGGCCGACGGCGATGATCTCTTCGCCGTGCGCCTCGGGCACGGTGCCGACAATGGCCGCGTCCTTGCGATGGTCGATGTAGACGAAATTCTGGATCTGCTTGTGGCCGAAGCGCTGGCTGTGGGTCATGAAGCGGTAGTAGAGGGTTTCCTGGGATAAGGCGTAGAGGATATCCCGCATCCTGGGCTCGTCGGTGAGATGCACCGGCCGGAAATTGATCTGGGTGCCGTCTTCGAGCAGCATGGTGGTGTTCATCTCCTGGGAGGCGATCATGAAGCGGCCCTCCACCTCGCCGAGATCCTGGCGGAGATATTTTGCCTCGATGGCCTCCCGGAAGAGCTGTTCCCGGAAATTCGGGTGGGCGATGCTGATCAGGGCAACGGCCCGTTCTTGCACGCTTTTGCCGTGCAGGTAGGCAACGCCGTATTCCGTGGCTACGTAATGCACCTCGCCCCGGGTGGTGACCACTCCGGCCCCCGGGGTCAAACGGGTGACGATGCGGGAAATGGTTTTGTCCTTGGCCGTCGATTCCAGGGCGATGATGGGCTTGCCCCCGATGGAGCGGGCCGCGCCCCGGTTGAAATCCACCTGGCCGCCGATGCCGGAATAGAAGAGGGAGCCCAGAGAGTCGGCGCAAACCTGGCCGGTGAGGTCGATTTCAAGGGCCATGTTGATGGAGACCATCTTGTGCTGCCGGCCGATGATGTGGGCGTCGTTCACATATTCCGTGGGCCTGAAGCAGAAGAGGGGGTTGTTGTCGATGTAGTCGTACAGGTGCTGGGTGCCCATGCAGAAGCTGGCCACGATCCGCCCCTTGTCCGTGGTTTTCCGGCTGCCGGTGACAGCGCCGGATTCCACCAGGTCGATGATGGAGTCGGTGAGCATCTCCGTATGGATGCCGAGGTTTTTCTTGTCGCGCAAGAATTCCACCAGGGCATGGGGGATGCGGCCGATGCCGAATTCGATCGTTGATTCGTCTTCGATCAGGGCCGCGATGTGCTCGCCGATGCGGCGGGTGTCCTCGGACACTTGCGTGGATTCCCGTTCGATGATGGGGCTTGCCGCCGGAACCAGAATGTCGAGGTCGTAGATGTCGAGAAAGCTGTCGCCCAGGGTTTTCGGCATCATGGGGTTGACCTGGGCGATCACCAGGGAGGCGTTTTCCGCCGCGCTTTTGACGATGTCCACCGAGACGCCCAGGCTCACCTTGCCGCGCATGTCCGGCGGCGTTACCTGGATGAGGGCCACGTCGATGGGGAGCTGGCCGGAGTTGAACAGTTGGGGGATGTCGGAGAGCAGGGTGGGGGTGTAGTTGCCCAGCCCCTGCTGGATGTGTTCCCGGATGTTGGCGCCGATGAAAAAGCTGTTCACCGAAAAGCAGTCGGCCAGGCCGCGATTGGCGTACGGGGCGTCGCCCTTGGTCAGGAGCTGGATGATTTCCACGTCGGCCAGTTCGCAGGCCCGTTCGGTAAGAGCCTTGACCAGCAAGACCGGCTCGGCGCAGGCCGTGCCGATGAAAACCCGCTGGCCCGGCTTGATCTTGGCCGCCGCCTGATACGGCGTGGCGAGCATGTCGCTGTATTTTTCCTGCCAGTCGGGATCGTAATTCTTTGCGTTGCTCATCGCGCCACCTCAAAGCTCTGCAAGGTCATTCTCGCATCCGCCACCACAGGCTCGGTGCCGGTCTCCCCGACGATGAAGGGGTTGATGTCCAGCTCGCCGATCTGCGGGAAATCGGTGGTCAGTTGGCTGATCCGCTGCAAGCCGTTGGCAATGCCCGCAAGGTCCACGCCCTTGTGCCCGCGTTTTCCCTTCAGTATTTCGTAGGAGCGGGTACTCATCAGCATCTGGATCGCCTCTTCGTTGGTAATGGGCGCGAGATAAAAGGTGACGTCCTTCATTACCTCGACAAAGATGCCGCCCAGGCCGAACATGAGCATGGGGCCGAACTGGGGGTCGCGGTTCATGCCGATGATTACCTCAAGGCCCCGGGAGAGCATCTTTTCCACATAGATCCCTTCGATCCAAGCCTCCGGCGCCCGCTGGGCAATGCGGAGCATCATGAGGTCGTAGGCGTCCGCCACCGCGTCACCGCTGGTCACGTTGAGCCTCACCCCGCCGAGATCGGATTTGTGGATGATGTCCGGGGAAACGATCTTCATGGCCACCGGATAGCCGATGCGTTCGGCGATTTCCATGGCCTCGCCCACATTGGTGGCCAGATACCCCTGGGGAATCTGGAAGCCGTAGGCCGCCAGGATGCTTTTTGCCTTGACCTCGCCGATCTGCAACCGGTTGGTCCGCAAGCGGCGGGTGATGATGCGCTCCACCCGCCGCCGGTTCACGGGGAAGCGGGCCACCATCCTGGGCGGGCGTTTGCGCCAGGCAGCATATTCCACCAGGGCCTTGAGCGCGGCCACGGCCCGTTCCGGGGAGGGATAATCGGGCAGGCCCGAGGCCACCAGCTCATCGCGGCCCGGCATGACGTCGGCTCCGCCCATGAAGGCGACGACCACGGGCTTGTCTCCCTTGTGGCTTTTGGCGATGGCCCGGGCGGTTTCCGCCGGTTTGGTCATGGCCTGGGGGGTGAGAATGATGACTACTGCGTCCACGGCCTCGTCTTCCTGGGCCGCTTCCAGGGCGGCCACATAGCGGGCCGGTTCCGCGTCGCCCAGCACATCGATGGGATTGCCGATGCTGGCGGCAGTGGGAAGTTTCTGGCGCAGGGCCGAGGCGGTGTTGCGGTCCAGGGTGGCCACGATCATCCCTGCTTTTTCCACGGCATCGGCGGCCATGGTGCCAGGGCCGCCGGCATTGGTGATGATCAGCACCCGTTTGCCCTTGGGCAGCGGCTGCATGGCGAAAAGGGCGCCATAATCGGCCAGGGCCTCGAAGTTGTCGGCCCGGATGACCCCCGAGCGCATGAAGGCGGCGCCATAGGCGATCTCCTCTCCGGCCAGCACCCCGGTGTGGGAGGAGGCGGCCTTCTGCCCGGCCACGGTGGTGCCGGATTTCAGGATGATCACCGGCTTTTTGCTCGAGGCCTCGGTGGCCGCCTTGACAAACTCGTCCCCGCAGGCAATGTCTTCGAGATAGGCGATGATCACCTTGGTCTGCGGGTCTGCGGCCAGGGCGATCAGCAGATCACCCTCGTTGAGGTCCGCCTTGTTGCCCATGCTCACCATTTTGGCGATGCCGGTGTGGCGGGAGGCGGCCAGGTCCAGCAGGGCGGTGCAGATGGCGCCGGACTGCGAGATAACCGAGATGCACCCGGGTTGCGGCATGCGGCTGGCAAAGGAAGCATTCATCCGGTGCTCGGTGTTGAGCAGGCCAAGGCAGTTGGGGCCAAGCAGCGGCACTTTGTGGCTCTGGCAGAGATCGGCAATCCGGCTTTGGATTTCCGCGCCTTGAGGTCCTGTTTCCTTGAAGCCGGAACTGATCACAATGATTGCCTTGGTCTGGGCCGTAAGGCAATCCCGCACCGCGTCCAGCACCAGGGCGCCGGGCAGGGCGATGATGCAAAGGTCGATCTTTTCTTGTGTTTTTGTGATGTCCGTCAGGCAGGGCAGCCCCAGCACCTCCGGGGCGGCCGGATTCACCGGGATGATCCGTCCGGCATAGCCCCCGGCCAGCAGGTTGGCGACAATATCGTGGCCGACCTTGCCCGGAGTGCGGGAGGCGCCGAGCACGGCAATGGATTCCGGGTAGAAAAGCTGTGTGAGCATGTGAGTGCATCCTTTAGGTGCTTCGACAAGCTCAGCACGAACGGAATATCATAACGTTAAGATGATTCCGTTCACCCTGAGCCCGTCGAAGGGTAGTTGTTTCAAGTCCTGCAAGGCCTGCTACACAATAAAATCCGGAATTTCCGGGAGAACCACACCAAAGCCCGCCTCTGCGAGGGCCTGGTGCACGGCGCTGATATTGTACGTGTTGACCCGCAGGTAGATGCGCTCCGGCATGGCCGCTTCCGCTTCGGTGCGGATCAGCCGGGTGAAGCGGATGTTGTGTTCCTCCAGCACTTTGGCAATGCGGGAAAGCGGCTTGCGCTTGCCGTCGTGTTCCACCACGATCATGGCGCTGCCTCGCTCGCCCAGGCCGAAAAGCCGACGATAGGCAGCCATGAGGTCGCGCGTGGAAAACATGCCGATGACCCGCTGTTCCTGATCCACCACGGGCAGGGCCCCGATCTTCTCCCGGTCGAGGAAGATCAGGGCGTCGTCCAGGGTGGACATGGGGGTCAGGGTGAAAAAGGCGCGGCTCATGATGGCGCTGACCGGGGTCTGGTCGAATTCCGCATGGCAGACTGTGAGCCGTTCCTTGGGGAGCACCGAGGAGGGGGAGGCCGAGCGCAGATCCCGGTCGGTGACAATGCCGACCAGCCGGTTTTCGCCATCCACCACCGGCAGATGGCGGAATTTGCCGTTTTGGAGAATTTCCCGCACCGCAGGAAGGGTGGTTTCCGGGGAAATAGTCACCGGGTTTCTGGTCATGTGCTGGGTGATGAACATGGTTCTTCCTCAATACGATGGTTGCTTAAAGCGGTGAGATAGGTGAACGCGCTGTCGGTCAGGCTTTCCAGGTGATAGCCGCCTTCGAGAATGGACAGCAGCTTGCCCTGGCAGAATTTTTTCGCCCAACCGGCCAGGTGTTCCCCGAGCCGGCCGTAGAGTTCGGTGGAGTAGGCAAGGCCGGACATGTCATCGTCGCGGTGTCCGTCAAAACCTGCGGCAACGATGATCCGTTCCGGTGCGAAGGCGGCAAGGGCCGGTTCAACCCTTCGGGCAAAAGCGTTGAGCACCATCTGGTCGTCCGCCCCGGGAGGCAGGGGGATATTCAGGGTGGTTCCCCGCCCCGGCCCGGTGCCGGTTTCTTCCGCATAGCCGCTGCCGGGAAAGCTGAAGGTGGGATGCTCGTGCAGGCTGAGATAAAAAACGTCCGGGTCTTCCTCAAAGGCGCTCTGGATGCCGTTGCCGTGATGGGCGTCAAAATCGAGGATCAGAATGCGCTTGCGGCCATACTGCTGCTGCCAGTAACGGGCGGCCACCACGCAGTTGTTCAGGAAGCAGAAACCCAGGGCCAGGTTGCTTTCGGCGTGGTGTCCGGGGGGGCGCACCGCGCAGAACACCAGATTGTCCTTGCCTTCGAGCAGGTCGATGCCGGTGAGTCCCGCACCCGCCGAGAGCAGGGCGGCTTCGTACGAATCAAAGCAAAGCTGGTTGTCCGGATGGTCGATATGTGTCTTGCCGGAAAGGGCGCATTCTTCCAGGCGAAAGAGGTAATGTTCGGCATGAAAGGTGGTCAGCCAGCGGAGTTGCGCCTTGCGGGGTTCGATGATGGTGAGTTGCTCCTTGAGCGGCGAAGCCTGTAGCTTTGCCAGCAATGCAGTGAGGCGAGCCGGTGTTTCCGGATGCTCTCCGCCGCCGGTTTCGTGGGCAAGATACAGGGGATGGGTGACAATGGCTATCGGGCTGGGGAGAGGCACCGGGCATCCTTCCAAAAAAATCTCACCCTGTGGCGGGGGAGGGGC
>CAZPOR010000003.1:180751-270834 GCA_964588325.1 uncultured Desulfurivibrio sp. | reverse complement strand
GCGACCCGGTCAATTGACCGGGTCGCTTCAACGGTGAGGGAAGTGAGGCTGCTCTTGGCAGATTCCATCACCCCCTTCTTGTATATCAGATGACTGGCAATCAAAACAACGCCCGCGACAAGGCTGGTTGCCGCAACCAGCAACAGCGTGGCAAAGATGATGCGTTTCTGGACTCCCCGCTGCATTTCTGGTTGTTTTGTTGTCGAGTCCTCGATCATTTTCCCCACTGTATTCCTTAATGAGTAACAAATGAGTAACATCTTTCGGAGCTTTGCTTGTTGCCGGCAATCTTCCAGCCAGCGCCAGCCCCACACTGTATTTGTGCACAATGTAGGCCTGGCGCTGGTATGGCGCCGCTCCCTGGAAGGGAAAAATTTCCGGTGAAGTTCCGGATATCATTTGGGGTAAATATCGAGGATCACGTCCAACTGGATGCTTTTTCTTATGATGCCGGCTGCTTCTGTCATTTTTTCGATAACCTCCTCCATGGTTACCGTTGCTTCTCTGATGTCATCGATTCTGCCGAAGCGGCCTGATTTATTTGAAAGCTCCCACTTGCCGGAGAGCGGGTTGAATTTCAGCTCTCCTCCGATATAGGCCGAGCCGGCATAGCATGAAGATGTGCCATCATCCGCGAACCATGCGGCAAGCGTCGGATGTCCGCCGCTCCCGTCCCTTTCAAAAAACTTTTTATTCTCCTCAAAATATTCTTTCATTTTTTCCAGGGTATCCTCGAGTGAAGGGTCAAAGGCTTCCGGAAATCTCCACGGTTCTTCAATGCCTACGATAACCTTGCCGTCTTCCCTTAGGACCCATAAAAAAACCACATCCTCGAACGCTTGAATCTCCTTGATCTGAGTGAATTCCTCCGGATTGGCCGCAATGTCTATCCAGACGGGGTTGATCATGGTCAGTTCACTTGTCTTGACTCTTCTTGGCATAATAGGGTTCATGATATCCTCCTCGAATTAGATGTGGCTTGAAGCCACGGATTGATGTTTACGCCTATAACGGGTTACAATTACTGATAATCTGCTTTAGATATTGATTGCCTGTGTACTGTTCGCTCCAACTACTCCGGGCGGTGTATCAACGGCGCTCAGCGCATGAGTAATGCCATTTTCGTGAAAGTGGCGACTGTGGAAAACCCAGTTTACTCCGTCGTAGGCGAGAAAGTTGGTGACCGCGCGTATTTGAGGAGCACCGTTTACATCGTTGTGATTCCAGGGGTAATTGTGGGGATTGTAGTCTGCCACATTGATCCCGACCGGCATTATCCCTCCGGGAGGAGGTGCTCCGGCATACGCCACGAACTGAACGGTAAAGCCGGCCGCAACCCAGGCAGCCAAAGTCGCCAGCCTCCTGTCGTGATATAGCCTCAAATGACCGGCCGCTAGCGCAGGGATGGCATACCCACCTGCAAGGGCAGGGACGGCAGTGACAACCACGAACCCGCAACCGTTCATGGCGCCTGTGAAAACCACTGTGGGTGCACCCAGAGCAGGGGCTGCTGAAAAGTCACAATACGATATCTCGTCGTACCGTCCGGCATGCGCTCCCTGGCTGGTATTGCACCATTTGGCAACAACCACCTCGACTCCGAATGGAACGATGGGGTTTTCCATCCGGAGCTTCGGGATGTTGTCTCCGACTGCGTCCCGGATGGAAAAATTGTATGTGGCGTCGTCTACGTTCTGCCAATTTGGAGGAGCGTACACTACGTCGACTTGTTGTACTCCAATGGCATTTGCTGCTAAAAAAGCGGTGGGATTTGCCAGAAATGCATTTCCGTGTTCAGGCATTTCTACCCTCCTTTCTGCTAGTTAGTGTCCATTTCCGAATATAACGCTTCGCGTCAACGACAGAAAAAAGCAGAGCGTAGTTAAATCGATAGAATTTGCTCTACTACCTGCCGAGATAGTGTTATTGCACTGTCGTTCATATTCCACGAATTTACCACTTCAGCATCGCCTCCCAATCCATGGCACTTGGGAAGAGTTGTATATGCTTCGCTGCCCTGATTGTAGGTGTAAGACTCCCCCGACGAAAGTGCACATTTTTTCATCAACAACAGCCTATATTCGTCAATTCCCGTACGAATGGTATCCTGTGCAAAGCATACGGATGCATAGAGTGCTGTCGCATACTTGATAGTAGTATTGTAGTTGTCGCTCTCGAGATTAAAACCATCGCCTCCCGTGTAACTGCTTCCATGATTACAGCGGATAGCAAGTTCTTCTTTTTCAACTATCCTTCCCAGTTGGTCAAGTTCCTCGGTTGTAATAATGCGATCAGCCTCATCTTGGCTTAAGTAGCTCATTTCATTTTTCCTTATTTTATTGAGTTTGGATTCTTGTTTCTAAAAACATAGCAATGCAATAAGTGAAATCTTGTCCGTCATATCACCCCCTACTTGGCAAAAAAATGATTCACCAGTTCAGTTCCCCTCACCATCCACTCTTCGCAGCTCCAACCCGAACTGCGCGCCAAGGTCATAATTGATGCCGTGAACAACCCCCTTGCCTTCGGCGATGCAGAGCTTGCGCCGCCGGACATCCTCCACGAATTTCGGGTTGGCGGCCTCGGCCCGCCGGTTCGCCACGATCCGCATCTTGGCGAGCTCGGTTTCTTCCGGCAAGGCTGATTGGGGCAATTTCCCGAAATCCGCCATGATCAACGCCTTGACACTGTCCGCAATGCTTCCGTTCTGGACGCAGATATCGAACATCAGCGCCCTGCCGCGCTCGGACCAGAGGCCATAATCCTGACAGAGCCGAACGCCTTTCTGGTAATACGCCGCCGCACCTATCACCTCGATGGCCTGAAATTCCGGGGTAAGTCCGAGCGCCCTGAACATCTGTTTCCAGGGATCTGTAATGGTATGCTTTGCCTGGTCCTGAATTGAGGCGGCAAAGGACAAGGCTGCATCTTTGCCTCCGTTGATCGCCTGCTGCAGCCGGCCCAGGTTTTCACCAAAAATTCCCGAGACGATGTCCTGATGAATGGCGCACATCTCCTTCAGGAGCGGCTGGAGGGTTCCCTGCCCGAAATTCCACTGCAAGGCGCCAAAGCTCATGCCCTGGCCGTCGAAATTTCCGGTCATCGTTGCGAAACATTCCGGGGAAAACTTTCCGGTCTCGAAAGATCCGGTGAGCGCCAGGCAGCGCGAGTCCAGACCGCCGGACACCTCCCTGGGCGCTGAAACTGGGGAGGGAAAAAGTTTCCCCCAGGTAGCGGGACCCACAATCCCGTCCGCCCCCAGTCCGGATTTGGTCTGAAAGTTTTTGAGCGCGGTCTCGGTTTGTAAACCGAATGCCCCGTCCGTTTCCCCCTGGTAAAAGCCCGCGTCCTTCAGCGCCTTCTGGATACGCGCCACATCCTCGCCGCTTGATCCGGTTTTATATATCGCCATTCATACACCTCCTTTTTGTTCTGGGGTCTTCGTCAAGCCGGTCACCGGTATCGCACGTTGTTCATGCGAGCATTCACTCCACCTTGAAGGTCTTGAACACCCCTTGCGTCTGCGCCAGGTGGTTTATCAGTCTGGCCGCGCCTTCTGTCGGCTCCGAACCCTCCACGCGCAAAACCACGTGTATGCTCCCTGCCTTGTTCTGTTTGCCCCCGGCCATATCGACAAAAATATTCTTTTTGGGGGCTTCGAGTTCCTGCCGCCCGTCTTCACCACTGGCCTTGTCCGCCTGTGCCGCAGGCTCTTCCGTCAACTGGCCGAGATCCACGTCAAAGGTGATTTCAACGTCCTTGATTTTCAGCATGTTCGAAGAAACGAGCGGCAACAGGGGGGCCCGGTACAGATCTTCAGACCCCTCCTCCGCCTGGGGATGAATCGACGGCATTCTGACAACCAGACTCTTGGGGCGGTTCTGGTTGTCGAAATACCCCATCAGGTTGGAAATCTGGTGCTGCTCGATATTGTCCTGGGCCTCTATGACGGCGCCCGCCAACGCCTCGATCAGATCGTTCAGTGGTATGTTGCTGGCCATGTGTTCTCCTTGCTTTCAGTTGTTTTCCTCTCCGGGCACCGCTATAAATGGGACTGCTGCCCCCTGATTCAGGGCTTTTTGCCAACCCGGCGCAACTGACCCTTTTCCGATATTTTTGGCGATATGCCGTCCTGGGAGGTCAACTCGCACGAAAGAGTATTGGCGTCGAGTTTCTGCAGGGAAAGTTTGCCTGGCGACAATTTGTCACAGAATCCGCCCGTTGACTCAGCAAGCGCATACTCCCGGCCATTGTCCCCGGCATTTTTCAAGAATTTAACCGTGAGGGTGCAGCCGCGCGGATCTTCGTATCTCAATGCCGATTTGTCTTGTCGTGCCTTGAGGGAAAGATTTACCACCGAACTGTTTGCACCGCCCGGCGCCTGTACTTCTCCGGTCCACGTCCCCTCAAAAACCGTATCCCCCCCGGCATGACATCCCGAACCCAGCAATAGGACGGCGCTGACGATGGCCAGAAACACAAGGGTGACGGTTGTTTTTTTCCCGAAACTGTGCATGTTCATTTTTCTATCCTCCTAGAGTTCCTTTGCAAAAATTGCTTTCTTCCATGTCGGTTTTGCATCAGCCGTCAGTGTTCCGGCATCCGTTTGTTCCATTATTTCCCTGACTCTTGCCGACTGTTCCACGGTCAGGACGAATCGTTGCGGTTGCCCTGCGTTCCGCAGGAAATCGAGCAGTTTTAAAAATATTGACTTTTTTGCCGCGGGCGCCGAACAGCCTTTGCCCGCACCGCCGTATCGGGGAATCTCCGTAAGCAATCTGCCGTCCATTCTGACTTCGCCGGCAGGCCGGTCGATTCCATGGAAAACAATTTGCATCCGCCGCCGTTTTTTGCGCCACCACCTTCTTTGATTGCGCGCCGGTATAGCCAAGGAATAGCGCCGGGATGCCCCGGGAATTCCTTTTTCCCTCACGTCGCATTCGAATTCCAGCGAGAGCATGGATATCCGCGGGCGGTGCTGTGTCCGGAAACTTGAGACAGGCACGGACAACATCTCGTATGCGTCTCCATCCGCACCGTTTCGCGGAATGGCAAAAGTGAGGAAAGAAGCGCGCCCCCCTCCGTCTTCATCGGCCTCGCCCCCTCGGCGAATCGATTGTTCCCGCCGTATCCGCACAGAGTCCTGGGCGGCAACCAAGGCCGACTGAAACGCCTCAAGCAGATCATCGAAACTTCTATTGCCCATAAGAATCCGTCCCCGAATCAGTCATCAAGCCAGACCGGCTTTCTGGTAAAGCCGATGTGGTAGACGATCCACTGGAGCACCACCTGATGTTCGCCCATCTGCAGTACGGCAAAACTTTTTTCCGTGGCGAGGATGCAGCCCTTGGGCGTACCGGTCAGACACTTGTTGAGCAAGGCAGTCGCCGCCTCGATCTCTTCCGAGGTGCTCATCCGGGCCGGATTGTCGCTTCCAACGGTGATGCGTTTTATGTATTTAACTTCCGTAAGGTCAAACATGTTCCCTCGATATCGGACGGCGCCGGGTGCGCCTGACGACGCCCCGGGCCGTGATGGGTAAAAGTTCGCTGCTACTTCAGCTTCTCATTGTTTTCGCCGAAGCAGGCCCTTAGGCTGCCAAGGCTGCCACCGGCTTCGCCGGTCCGATCGCGCGGGGAGCGCACGCGGTCTGCAAAATATCCATGACCCTGGCAAGGCCTTCCGGCATGCCCTTGTCCTCGGCATGAACCGACACATGATATTTCGCTGAGTTATCCGAACTACGCGCGTTTTCCTTGTGGGTCGCCACCGAGCCCTGGACTTTCACCGAGCCCTTGAAGCATCCCCATCCAAAGGACATCTCCGCCGACAGCGAGGCTTGGGCGTCGGTAGACTCCTTCGAGGAAAAAGATGACTTAACCTCCATGTCGAACGTAACATCAACCGTGGTGATGCTCAGATTCGGAACCTTGACGATGGCGAGCAGAGGCACGCACATCTCGACTTCCTCCTCCATGGTCGAACCCGGTTCGCCCGGTTTGACCGCAGGGTTGTCAACCGGCCTCTTGAATTTGAACGTGGCTGTTCGTGTTCCGCCGCTGTAAGGATCGTCAGCATTGCTCGGCGGGAGAAATCCGATAACCTTGATGAAATCGGCAGTCGCCTGCGCCAATTTTACCTGGGCCTCGCAGGCCGCATTGAGGGGGCCTCCGATGAGGTCGCCCATCGGCAACCCCTTGAATTGATCCGACATATTTACAAGTTCACCTGCCATTTTTTACGTCCTCCTTGCTGTGTGTTATGAAATGCTCTCCATATGGAAACCGGCCCCTGCCTGCATCGTCTTTTTTCTACGGCATACGCATCCCTCCTTTTCAAGTTAGAGTCCAGGGAAAATTCACCCTTTTCCCCGAGATGGAATCATAAAATTTATCAATAATTACGGGATACTGAACAAAAAATTCATCACACAAAAACAACTTTGGCGCACACTGTCCGCCTGACAAACCAATCCCACATCTTCAGGCGAAAACACAAGAAACCATCTCGTTAATTATTGTTAATAATGGCATAACTACTTGTTTTTTGGACATATTACGCGAATAGACGAACAGGACGGCGCTTTGGCAGGGAAACGATCAGTGCATCTCCCGCAGACGCGCCAGCGCGGAGGCGCACCGCCGGCGCAGGGGAGTATCGGCAGGGGCGTTCGCCAGGACGAAATCGCCGGTGAGGAGTACTTTTTTGAGGCGGGGTCTTGCAGGAAGCGTATGGATGGCCAGATAGCGGTCCAAAGTCTGGGTCCGTTCCCATCCGTCCTGATTGACGTAAACTGCCCACTGGCCGCTACGTCGCGCCAGATCTGCCTTGGTGGTCAGGGTGGTTTCAATCCACAGATCGAGCGCCAGTTGCATGGCCTCGACGATCAGTTGCCGGGGGTTCCGGCCTGGGGCCTCAGGAGTCAGTTCCCGGCATATCCGCGCCAGAGAACGGTCTACGGCGTACAGTTGGTCAATGATTCCCGGATCTTGTTCCAGGATCAGCGGGGAAAAACAGTTGAGAGTCTCTTCCATCTGCAGCAACATGCGACGATTCAGGGAGAGATCATGGATCCAGCGAAGAGAAGCGGCGACGGACGAGGTTTCATCCAACAGCAACAGCAGAAGGCGCTCGTTTTCCAATTCCAGGGCGGCAGGCACTACCCGGCCCGACCACGGTGTGCCATCGGCTTCCGCGAGCAGAAGAAACGCTCCGCCGACGGGAAGGACTGCCCCGGGAGCCTCAAGGAGCGCAAACCAGGTTTCCAGCGTTTCAACCGAGGCGCCAAAAAAGATCTGCGCACTCTTCCCGAGCAGGCCATGGGCGCGGTAGCCGAAACGCTCCGCAAAAGCACGAGTGCAAAAAGCGATTTCATGGCTCCCGTTGATGGCGAGCATCGGTACCGGAAGGGCATGGAGCATCCCGGCCAACCGCCGATGCACCAGACGCAACGCCAATTCGGCCTGGGCGCGCAGCTCCAGCTCACAACGCAGGCGATTGTTCTCCAGCGCCATTTCGTGGGCCGCGCGCACCTTGAGCTGGGCAGATACCCGGGCCAGCAGCTCTTCACGGGTAAAAGGCTTGCCAAGATAATCGTTGGCCCCGCTGTTGAGCCCCTCGGTCAGGTCAGCGGGTTTTTTTTTGTCGGCGAGCACGAGCACCGGCAATTCGTCATGGTTGTGGCGTCGGCGGATCTCGCGGCAGAGCGCGAAACCGGTCATCCCCTGCACCATCCCTTCCAGCAGCACCAGGTCGAAAACCTCGCCCGTATCCATGAGCGTCAACGCTTCGTGGCCGCCGGCAGCAACGGTCACCACCATCCCTTCGAGTCCCAGGATGTTGCGGACGACCTGCAGGTCAGCCGGGTCGTCATCCACGACGAGAATGCGGGGAGCATTCGGGCCGGGATCGGGATTCTCTGGGTGAGGAGTCACGGGATCAAGTCATGTGGTCAAGTCTTGAAAAATATGCGTTTTGCCCCTGATTCCGGCTCTCCTGCAACCGTGCGCCTCGTCACGCAGCAGCCATGAGCCAGACGACATTTTCCTTGACCCTGTAGGAGAAAAAACGATACGGGAAACAGTAAACTCGCGGGAGTGGTTGTCGGAAAACTCCGGAAAAACATCCTCGGATTTCTGCGTTCACCTCGATTGCCGGGATATGTATTCGGGATGTCTGGCGTGCTTCCAGCGCCTCGCCGCCCGCAAGACGCCTATGCCGATGAATCCTGGTGCTGTGAGGGAGTGGCGGCGAGGCGGAAAGGCCGCGGTCATTCTTTGCGCCCAGGCAGGATGTCAACGGGGATGTCTGCACAACATTCCCCCCGCATAACGAGAGTTGCCTGTATCACTTCTGCTGCACAATGGGCGCCCCGGTTCAGTTTTTTTTGCCCCACGATATCAGCTTTGGCCGGAAAATCCCATTCAGGCGGTCAATTTTTCTCCAAGTCCCGAGGCCCGTTCCACCGGTCTGCCCACCGCGGCTTCAATCTCCTGGGGCCTCCCGACCAGGGCGACCTGACGCCGGGCCCGGCTGATGCCGGTATACAAAAGTTCCCTGCTCAACAGGGCCGACTCCTCCCCTGGCAGGACCAGGGCAACCCGGTCGAATTCAGACCCCTGGCTCTTGTGGATGGTCATGGCAAAGGCTGTTTCGTGCGCTGGCAACTGGCGCAGGGAAAAGGAACGAACCTCCTCACGATTTTCAGCAAAGAAAAAGGCCTTGAGTCCCTCGCCATCTTCCCCGGGCCAGAGAATGCCGGTCTCGCCGTTAAAGAGCCGCAACGGGTACGAGTTGGTCTGGATCAGCACCGGTCTTCCCCTGTACCATGTGGTGTCGGGTTCGATCAGCCGGTTGCGGGCCAGAACTTTTTCCGCGTAGCGGTTCAGGGAGGAAACCCCCATCGGCCCGAGCCTGTGGGCGCAGAGCAACCGGAATCGCTCAAACAGCGCCAGGGCCGCAAGGGGATCGGCAGCCTCCAGAAAAGGACGAAATCCGGCCAGGATCATTTTCGCCAGGGGATGTGCCAGATCACCCTGCACCAGAGGCGGCAGCAAAATGACCTCCGGCGAACCCTGTTGCGCTCGAAAAACAGCCTCTTCCGGATTTCCGGCGTGTACTGCACAAGCCAGGGCGCCGATCCCCTCCTGCGGCGAGAAACGGAAGCTCTCCGCAAGCCGGACAACGCACCGGGCCAGGGGATTTTCCCCATGCCCGGCTCCGTTGCCCAAAACCGCGCCACAGATATCCCCCAGGATGGACCCTGCCTCCACCGAAGCGAGCTGGTCCTTGTCGCCGAGCAGGACCAGCCGGGCCGTGGGCATCACTGCGGCAAAGAGCTTGGCCATGAGGGCCACGTCGATCATCGACGCCTCATCCACCACTACCACCTCGCAGGACAAGGGATTGCCTCGGTTATGCCGGAAGGTGGTCGGATGCTCGGGCCGGTAGCCCAGAGCGCGATGGATGGTCGCCGCCCGGGTGGGCAAGACCGCAACCAGCTCCTGCGGCAAGGACGATTCCCCGGTTTTTTTCTGCAGGGACTCGGTGAGCCGGGCCGCTGCCTTGCCGGTGGGCGCAAGAAGCAGGATCCGCGGCAGCGGTTCTCCAGCAGCCTTGGCATAGAGCAGGAGCAGGGCCAGATACTTGGCAACCAGGGTGGTCTTGCCGGTGCCGGGCCCGCCGGTGATCAGGCCCAGACGCTCCCGGAAGATCCCGGCGCAGGCCGCGCGTTGTTGACCATCCTGCTCTGTGCCGGTAAAAAGTTGGGCCAGGCAGGATGCGAGCAGATCGTCTCGCACCGGTAGCGGGTGTGCGGCCCTGGTCCGAATCTCTTGGGCAAGCTCCTCCTCATACCGCCAGTAGCGTTGCAGGTAAAGGCGCGGGCCTTCGAGCACCAACGGGGCTAGATTGCCATCCCGGCTCACCAAGGGGCTTTTCTGGAGCTCCGCTATCAGCTCTGCAAGCGAGGGCGTTGACTCCCCCGCCCTCGCCGTTGTCACTGCTGCCGGGAGGGGGCTGGAGGGTAGGTGAAGTTGCGAGCTGCCGGGATCATCGCTGGTTCCCCCTCTCCCTAACCCTCCCCCGCCGAGGGGGAGGGGACTTTTTTCAGAGGCTCCAGCCAGCAGCCGCTTGAGATCAAGGCAGACATGGCCATTGCCCACCGCCTTTCGTGTTAGGGCGGCGAGGATAAGGGTCCGTGTGGTTGCGCTGGGGGCAACCCGCTGGAGGGTTCCGGCAAAATAGCGGTCGAACTGATCCAGGGTGCCATTGGCGATGAGCTGTTCAATCTCCCTGATCATGCGTCACCCTCTCCGGCCAGACTCTCAAATATCGCGGAGAGCTGTTCAATGCGGGCCAGGGGCGGCAGGTCGGCAAACACCCCGAATTCCGGCCCGGAGTCCGGCTGCATCCCTTTGATAAACAGGTACAGAACCCCGCCGAAATCCCGGTCATACGCATAGCCGGACAAGCGGCTGCCCAGATAACGGTGCAGGGCCACGGTGTAGATGTGGTATTGCAAAAAATAGTGATGGTGGGCCATGGCCGCAGGCAGTTTCTCCCGAGCGTAATCATCCCGGCTGAGCCCGAGATGGTTGCTCTTGTAATCCATCAGGTACCATTTGCCATGAAAAACGCAGACCAAATCAATAAACCCCTTGAGAAAGCCCCGCAGCGGAATAAAGCGTAACGCGCGCAGGCTCTCGGCATACCCGGCGGGAATCCCCTGGGGATGGTCGAGAAACGGCCGGGCCAGGAGTTCGGCGGAGAGGCAGGCATCCTCGCCCAACCCTGCGCCCACCGGAAAGGTGAAAGGCATCTCGCTGATCCTTTGATCGTCGCCGATATCCGCAAGACAAAAAACATCCCTTGCCCGCAGGGGGGTTTTGAGCACCTCGCCAAAAGCCCGGCAGACCGGGGCAAGCCACGGTTCGGGATAGCCGTAAAACATAAGCTGTTCCCGCACTTGCTCCCGCAACTGCGGGGAATTCTCCGTCTGAAAAGAAATTCTTTCAAAGAGCGAGTGAAAAAAATTCCCGGCCACCGGCCCCTTGGGAAACTGGGCCAGCGGAAGCTGGGAGGCGGAAGCGCTCTCCATAGCCAGAGACGGCGCCAAATCCTCTGCCCCGGCTTCCGGCTCCCGTTCCCCAAAATCATGGCCGGACTGGGCGGTGAGATGGGAGAAACTGCCGATCCGCCAGACCTGTTTGAGCGTGCGGCCCGGAATCCGGCAGGACAGGGGAGGAGGAACACCCGGCTTGGCGGTTTTCCCGGCCGGAACCGGAGCCACGTGCACCTGCCGGACCAGCCATCCTTCGCTCACCTTGGCCCGAGCCTGCAACCGGGCCAACAGCTCCTGACCGGTGCATCCCTTGAGCTGCTCTTGCAAACCCTTCAGGCTGCCTGCTGTTTCGGGCTCGGTCTGATCGCCATGCAGGAGCCAGGCCAGCGCACTGCCGTCATACCCAGAGACCGGCGCCCAAAAGATATGGCAGCCATGCCGAGCCCGGGTCATCGCCACATAGGCAAGCCGCAGTTCTTCGGCAAAGCGTTCGCCAGACGCCAGAGCCCGGGTGGCATCATCGGGAAAAAGAACGATCCTCCCCTGCCAGCCATCTTCCGGATCATGGAGGGAGACAAAGGGCTGCTTGGATATGCCGCTCCCCCCCTGGCAGAGATAGGGACAATAGACAATAGGATACTCAAGCCCCTTGCTGCGGTGGATGGTGACCAGTTGCACACCATCCTCGTCGCTTTCCAGCCGCAGTTCCGCCTCTTCGCCACTCTCGCCTGCGGTGATGGTCTGGCTGAGCCAATCCACCAGCATCTCCGGACTGAAATGGTTCCGGCTCTCCGTCTCCTGGAGCAGTTCGCCAAGATGACGCAGATTGGTCAGTCTCCGCTCTCCATCCTCCAGCACGAGCAGCCGCCCGGTAACGGAATGCTCCTGCCAGGCCGCCAGCAGCATCCGCATGACCCCGTTTTTCCGCCAGACCTCTTGCCAGGCAGCAACGCGCCCCATGAGTGCGTAGAGCTCGGATTCCGTCTGGCTGAGGCGGTCCAAGTCATTCCCGGTAAAACCGAGCATCGTGGTGGCCAGGGCCTTGCGGAGCAGTTGTTCGTTGCCCGGTTCTGCCACCGCCGCGAGAAGACGCAGGCACTCCTGCGCTTCGATACTGGCCCAGACGCTGGCCTTGCTCTGGAGCACCCCGTTGACGCCCCTGCTCCGCAAGGCTTCCTGGATCTCCGCGGCCTGGACATTGGTGCGGACCAGCACGGCAATGTCCCCGGCCCGAACGGAGCGATCCCCGATCCTCGCATCCCCCGCAAGCAATCCGGCGATATCGCCGGCCACCAGGCCGGGAATCAGGGGTTCAAGCTGTTTCTTGACCAGACGCTTCCCCTTGACTCCGCAGATCCCCTCGGGCAGGGCAAGAAACTGCAGGGGGGATGAGCCGAGGCTCGGGGATTGCCAGAGATCCTCGGCTCCGGGCCGCGCAGCAACCTGGGGGTAGCTGATCCGGCCATCGACAAAGGGGCGGGCCAGCCCGCCGAAGAGAGCGTTCAGCGCAGCGACCATTTTCCGGTCGGCCCGCCAGTTGGTGGTCATTGTGTGTTTTTCAGATTCCGCCCGACCGGCAGCCTCAAGATAGGCGTAGATATCCGCGCCCCGGAAGCCATAGATCGCCTGCTTGGGGTCGCCGATCAAAAAAAGCGCCTCCTTGCCTCCTTGCCCATAGATGGTCCGGAAGATGCGGTACTGGACCGGGTCGGTGTCCTGAAACTCATCAATGAGGGCCACCGGAAAACGGCTGCGGATCGCCTGGGCAAGCGGTGCGCCCTGCGCCCCCCGCAGGGCCCGATCCAGGCCGGTAAGGAGTTCATCAAAGGATTGCTGCTGGACGGCCAGCAACCGTTTTGGCAGTTCCGCCCGGATATAGCGCGCCGCCCCGGCAAGGAACCGCGACTTAGTGCTTCGGGCCATGACCTCGGCCAGGGCAACCAATCTGCCCCATACCCCAAAAAAGGGATTGTTCCGCACCAGCCCTTTTTTCAGGGCCGCGGGAGTAAAGACCTTGCCGTCCGGCTGAAAAATATTTTCCCCGCCGAGCAGTTGGGTATGTCGCGGCACACCAAAGGCCGCCGGCTCGTCCTGGGCGAAAAAATCAGCAAGCCGGTCCAGCAGGCCATTGGTGAGCATCATTGCAAAGGGAGCGGTCAGCCCCTCCGCCCGGGCAAAGTATTGAGCCAGGGGTTCGCGCTGCTCCTGCCAGCAGTCCCGCGCTTCGGTATAGAGCCGGCAATATTCCTGCCCCAGAACTGGAAGCTCTTCCTCCGCCGGAATCTCGCCGACAATGGCGAAATCGCCGTGCCGGATCGCCTCCTGGGTCAGCCCCCGCAACTGGGCGGGGGAAATGCCTTGCCGCACCAAGCTCGCCAAGCGATGATCCAGGGCGTAAAAAAAGCTGCTCCAGTAGTCGTCGGCGATCTCCTGCCCCAACCGTTGGGTGGCGCCGGTGAGCTCCAGCTCGAAGGGCAGACCGGTTTCCAGTGCCTGCTGCTGCAAAACCCGGCGGGCAAAACCGTGGATGGTGGAGACCGCCGCCTTGTCGATATCGCTTACCGCCCGGGCGAGCAGACGGCGGTCTGCCTCATGGTCGGTGCTGCGTTCAAGAAGCTGGCATAAAAATGGATCATTCCCGCCATCCTGATCCTGAAACCCCTGCAGCGCCGTCCGCAGCCGGCTCCTGATCCGTTCATGCAATTCGGCGGTGGCCGCCTCGGTGAAGGTAACCACCAGAATCTGCTCCACGGTCAGCCTCCGCTCCAGCACAAGACGCAGGTAGAGGGAGGTGATGGAATAAGTCTTGCCGGTGCCGGCGCTGGCCTCGATGAGCTGCACGCCGGTGGTGGCTATGAGAAGCGGATCAAACCCCCGGCTCATAACTCCTCCATATGGTTGAGCATGGGCAGGAAAATCCGGGTGGCAAGTTCGGCAAAAGGCGGGGAGTTGTCCTCCGGATACAGGGCATAGCCCGGGGAAACGGGCAGGGCTTCACCAAAAAGTTGGCGGCAGTATGCGTCTTCCCCCTCTCCAGGGGCAAATTCGTTGCCGCGATACTCTTCCTCCGCCTTGGCAGAGGCGCCAATGATTTTTTCTTGCCCGGTTCCCTTTGCGGAACACATGGCCCGGGCAAAGGCGAGGCCGCTTTTGGGAAAAAACACCAAGGGCGCGTTCAATCCTTCCGCAAAAAGGACGGCAAGATCAAGAAGCACGCCAGTGGCCTCGGGAACCGGAGAGAGGCGCAGCACCTGGGCCGTGCCTTTGTCGCTGCCTCTGCCGATCACCGTGGTTTCACAGCGCTGATCCGCCGGGGCAACAGCCGAAAGAAAAAGATGCTCCAGCCAGACCGGCAGCAGAATTTTGCCATGGAGCAGGCTGTTGGTCCAATAGACGTGGCCGGCGGGATATCTGCCGTGCAATTCGCCGTGCAGGACAACATCCTGCGCAAGATGGATTTCCCGTTGCAGAGGAGGCAGTTCACGAGCCGCCGCCCCCGGCCCATATTTAAGAAGCTGCTCCACAATGGGGCGCACGGTATCCAGAATCTCGGCAAAAACCGCTTGAGCAGCCTGACCCAAAGGAATCCGCCCCTCGCCCCGCCAACGGGAGAGCAGGATTTCCGGGCTGGCAAACCCCTCCCCGTGCATGGCCAGGAGATCCCGGCTCAACTGATATTTTTCCAGGGAATCAAGATGAATGGGCTCGCGGTCCTGGAGTTCGCGGTTTCTCTCCTGCAAAAAAAGACCAAGCCGGTTTTCAAGAAACCAGCGGACCGGATGCGAAAGATAGCGGGACAAATCACCAAGAGAAACCGAGACAGGAGCAGCAGCAACGGGCGGCAGGGGCTCGGGCAGGAAGGCATGCCTGCGCCGCAGCCCCGACTCTTTTGCCTGGGCCGCCCGGCAGTATTCCGCGCCAAAACTGCACAGCCTTTCGTCCGCGCCGGAAAAGTACTTCCGGCTGAAAGGCTGCAGGGGATGGCGGACCACAAGGCGCTCCGCCATTCTTTTCCGGTGCTCGGGACAAGTGGCGGCGCCGGAAGGGCCGGAATCGCGCAAGAAACTCTCGGCCAGGCAATCCACCAGCTCTTCCACCACCACGGCCGGAGGAATCTCCTTGCCGTCCCGCAAGGTATTTCCCAGATAAAAAACAAGGAACTTCCCGCGACTGGCCAGCAGGGCTTCAAGAAAAACATACCTGTCATCGTTGCGCTTGGACCGGTCGCCCCGCTTCGGGTACCGGGCGATCAGGTCAAAGCTCTGTGGATGCTCCACCCGGGGAAACTCCCCGTCGTTCATACCCAGCAGACAGACAACCTTGAAGGGAATCGAGCGCATGGGCAGCATGCCGCAAAAGGTGAGACCGCCCTCAAGAAAGCCCTGGGACGTGGCCTGGGCGGAAAGTTTCTCCTTGAGGAGGATCCTGATGCCGGTCAGGTCCAGAAGCTGGCCGAACCCGGCATCCTGCGCCTCAAGGGCTATCTGGGCCAGATTGTCCCGGATCTTCTGCACCTGCCACGCCTGGGGCGACTCCTCCGGAAACAGGGCTGTCAGCAGCCCGGTGAGAACACGTTGCCATTCCGGTATCTCCCTGGCGGCGGAAAGCGTATCCGCCGCAGCAAAAATGGTCTCGCAAAAATGGATAAACCGGCCGGCAAGCTCCGCGCCCTGCCCCTCGATCTCCTCATAGGGCAGGACATCGCCCAGGAATGTCCCGTCAGCGCGGACGGCATAGCCCAAGGCCAGCCGGTCAAAGCCGAAGCGCCAGGTGTTCTGCCGCTCCTTGGGCTGTTGCAGCGTCTGCCGGTGCGACTCGTCGATCCCCCAACGGATCCCGGCCTTTTCCACCCAGAGCCGGAGACGGGGCAGCTCCTCGGGAGCAATGGCATAATTCTGCTGGACCGCCTCGCAGGCCAGCAGCTCCAGAACCTCTGAAACCGGCATCCTGCCGGGAACCATCTGGAGAAAACGGAAGAACACATCGATGAGCGACGCTTCGCTCAACAGGGGGCGGTCCGCAATGCGAAAGGGGATAAAACGCTTGTCCTCCGGCGAAAGCCCGAAAACCGCCTCGATGAGCTGGGCATAGGCGGAAACATCGGGCAGCATGACCACGATCTCGCGGGGGGTAAGAGACGGATCATCCTGAAGCAGGGCCAGCAGTTGGTCCTGCAACACCTCGACCTCGCGGAGACGGCTGTGGCAGGCATGGATGCGGAGGGAGGCATCATCCTCGGCCAGGAGTACGGGAGAGGCGTTGCCGTCCGCCGGAGAGCGATGACAGAGCTGGAGGATATCGTTTTGCAGCACCTCCAGCATGGTGCGCGGCGCACCATGGCCCAAGTACTGCTCCCCCGCTTCGACATAGGCAACCGAGCCTTCAAGAACTTCCTGGAAATCCCGGGCCATGCCGCCCATGGAGGCGAGCAGCGGATGGCCAATCTCCAGAGAGAAGTCCGCTTCGTCCAAGCCGGAAGGCAAACGGGCCAGGGCGCGGTGGGCTTCTCCCTGTGAGCGGATGTCCCCAAAGTAGCCTTCCGTTGGGGAGAAAAGATGAAAATGCACCGGCAGGATGTGTGCCAGCTCCGCCATGATATCGAGATACATGGGAGGCAGGGTGTCGATGCCGAACAGGGAAACCCTGGCAGGAAGGTGATGGGGAAAGGGGATCATGCCGGCGGCCAGCGCCTGCCTGGCTCGCTGCATAAGCCGGGCAGGAGAGCAGCAGCCGAGATGCGCCACCAGTTGCCGCCAGAGCTTGGGCTGCCAGAGATCCTCAGCCAGATCATGGGAAAAGGCCCGGTTGTCGCCCTCCTCCCAGGCAAGGATCATCGCGGGCCGGTACACTGCGTATTGATCAAAGAGATGGGCGATCTGCCTGGCCAACTGGAGCTTCTTGCTCAACGGGCCATCGGAAAGGTAGGAGGTCAGGGGGGAGAAATCGGGATCAAGGCGGCAGTCATCGAGCAGGGCGCAGATCACAAAGGCGAGCCTTTCCCGGCTGTACCTCTGCACCAGATCGCCCTCATCGCCTATCGTTGCCCGCAGCACCCGTTGGACAAACTGCCGGGGGTGGGGAAAATCCGGATTGGCCCACACCCCGAAGCGGCCTGAAAGCTGCATGGCAAGCCAGGTCGCCATCCCCTTGCTCTGCACGATGATACATTCCGGGGCAAGGGGCGAGGAAAGCGGCGTACGCAACAGGTCCGTCAAAGAATCCAGCAGGGCTTCAACCCTGTTGGACCGATACACATGCATGGCGCTTTTCATAATCCTGTTTTGCGCCATGCAATGGTGCTACGGCGGAGGAGGCTGCGACAGCAGGTTATCCGGGAAAAACCGGTGTTCACAAGACAAAAGCCATTAAGCGGCCAAACGCCGGAGACAGTCCTGTAGTCTGGAGACAAGCTGGCCAAGCTCTGGTTTGGAAATCTGGTCGTCAGCGCCCACGGCTTCACCCTTATGGCGGGCCATATCATTGATCAGCGAAGAAAAAAGCATGACGGGAATCCCGTCGTACCCGCTGTTTTCCTTGATCCGCTTACAGAAATTATGCCCGTCCATGCGCGGCATTTCTATATCGCTGATAACAGCCAGAACCTCGTTGTGCAGGGTACCGTTGATTCTCAGTTTTTCCAGATACTCCCAGGCATCCTGCCCGTCGGAGTGGGCAACAACCCGGTATCCCGCCCTTTCCAGGGTTTTTCGGATCTGATCCTGAATAAGGTTGGAATCATCGGCAATAACCACGGCCTTCTCGGCTTGGGACGCATCGGGATGCTCCGAGATGGAATGTGCGTCGGAATCGATAACCATACTTGGATCGATGGAGGCGATGATACTCTCGAAATCAACCATCTGGATGATATTGCCGTCCACCAGACATACCCCGGTGAGGCTGCTGTAATGGGAGATAATCGGCGGCGGCGGCATGATTTTCGTCCAGCTCACCCGGTACACCTTATCCACCCCATGGGCGACAAAGCCGAAAAACTTGCCATTGATCTCGGTGACAATGACCACCCATTTTGCTTTTGCCTCCGGAGAAAGGTCCGGAACATAGCCAAACCATTCACAAAGATCGACCAGGGGAATGGTCCGGTCCCGCAGCAGAAAAACACCCTTCATGGCCGCGACGCTATCCGGGATCTCGGTCAAATTTTCCGGCATGGCCACCAGCTCCCGGACCTTGGCCGCATTGATGCCGTATGCCGTCCTGCTGATGGAATCGTTGGTCTGATCGTGCCACTGGAGAAAAAAAGTAATGATTTCCAGCTCGTTTGTCCCGGCCTGCAGAAGAATATCGGTTTTGTACCCAGCGGCTTGACTCATGTAAAGGCTCCAAGGTGTCGGGATAGTGCTCAGAAAGAAAGATATCCATTACCATTATAAGAAAGCGGCAAATTACTCAACTAAATAATCGCAAGCGGCACGCCCTGGGAAAAGTCGGACAACCCCCTATCCCCGCTGTTTTTGCAAAACCTCGGCCATGGTCTGAAACAGGTTCTTGGCCTGAATCGGTTTTACGCAGTAATCATCCATTCCCGCGGCGAGGCATTGTTCCTTGTATCCTTGGATCGCATGGGCGGTGAGGGCGATGATCGGCATATGCCCACCGTGGTTTTTCTCCAGGGAACGGATAAGTCCGGTGGCGGTAAAGCCATCCATCTCAGGCATCTGAATATCCATGAGGATGAGATCGAAAGATTCCCGTTCAAAGGCGGCCACCGCTTCCTTGCCATTGTTGGCAACACGCACGGTGTGGCCTTTTTTCTCGAGCATCCGCACGGCCAGCCGCTGATTGACCGGATTATCCTCCGCCACCAGAATGGTGAGCGGCGGCAGGGTGTCCTCGCCCTCTCCCCAGGAAATCGAAGCCTGCCGCGACTCTCCATCCGGCCCCATGGCCACGCCGAACATCTTGGCCAGCACCCTGATCAACCGCTCCAGCTTGATGGGTTTGGGCAGAAGATACTCGCCGAGGTCCGCCCCCCATTCCCCCACGCTTTCCCGCTGGTCAACCGCGGTCAGCATCAGGGCCACCGGGGTTTTCTCTTCCTCCTGCTGCTTCAATTCCCGGGCCAGGCTCCAGCCATCCAGACCCTCCATCTCCGCCTCGGCCAAGACGCCATCAAACGATCGCCCGGCCTGCCGCTCCTCGTTGCACAGGGCCAGGGCTTGCTCTCCGTTTTCCACCGTGTGCGCCGCCACATGCAGTTCGGCAAGAATAGTGGCAAGCAACTGCCGGCAAGCCGGATCCCGACCCGCCAGCACGACCCGTTTTCCCCGCAAGGCCGCCATGGTTTCCGCCCAGGGCTGGGTATCCGATTCCGGCCTGCCGGGAGCAAGTGCCAGCACGAACTGAAAATTACTGCCCCGTCCGGGCTCGCTCTCCACCTGCAAGACGCCATGCATCATTTCCACCAGTTGCTTGCAAATAGCCAATCCCAGACCGGTGCCGCCGTATTGCCGGGTGTAGGAGCCGTCAAGCTGGGTAAAGGACTTGAACAATCTCCCCTGCGCCTCCTTGGGTATGCCGATGCCGGTATCCTCCACCTCCACCCGGATCGGAATCATCCCCGCGCCGGGCGCCGCCACATCGTCGGCTCGGGTAATCTTGATGCACACCGAGCCCTTGACGGTAAACTTGAGGGCGTTGCCCACCAGATTGGTGATCACCTGCCTTAACCGGGTGGGATCCCCCACCACAACCCGGGGCAGATCCAAGGCGACATAGGCCAGAATCTCAAGCCGTTTGGCATGGGCGATCTGGGCAAACATTTCCGCGGTATCCTCGGCCAGATCCCGCAGCCGGAACTCAATGGACTCCAGCTCCAGTTTGCCGGCCTCGATTTTTGAAAAATCGAGAATATCGTTGATGATATGAAGGAGGTTTTCCGCCGATGAATACACGGTTTCGGCGTATTCGGTCTGCTCCTTGCTCAAGGTGGTGCTGAGCAGAAGCTGGGTCATGCCGATCACCCCGTTCATGGGAGTGCGGATTTCATGACTCATATTGGCCAGGAACTCACTTTTCAGTTGATTGGCCTGTTCCGCCTCATGGCGGGCGACTTCAAGCTCCCTGTTCACCTCGACCAAATGTTCGGTGCGCTCCCGGACCCGTTGCTCCAGCAGCTCCTGCTGGCCGAGAAGTTCCCGGCGCGATACGCTCAGGTCATCCACCATGGTGTTGAAGGTATGGAGCAATTCGCCGATTTCATCGCTCCGCTCGGCCTGGATCTCGATTTTTTTCAGCTCGCCCCGGCCCACCCCCCGGCTTGAAGCAACCAGCCAGGAAAGGGGATCGACGAAAAACCGTTTGAGACCGAAAAACAAAACAAGGGAAAGCAGCAGGACGATCCCCAGGGTGATGCAGAGGATGAGCGTCTGGAGGTTGCGCCCGGCGGCCAGCAGATCCTTCTCCGGCAATACGGCCCCAAGCCAGAGATCCGGCGCCACCTGGCTCAGTTTGCAGTAGGACGGCTGGGGCAACTCGTTGGTAAACAAAAATCGCTTCTGATCCTGCCGCAAGGCGCTCAACAGGCCGGAAGGCAGGGATTCCGGCAGGTTGTCTTCAGGGCTCCTGAAAAGAACCTCTCCTCCCCCGTCCACAAAAAACATCCGCCCGTTCGCGCCGATTTTCGTTTCCCGCACCGGCCTGGCCAGAAAATTCGGCTCAATGGTGAGGACCAAATAGCCTTTCAGCAATTTGTCCGACAACTCTCCCTGCTCCGGATCATTTTCATAGACAAGTTTTTTGGAAAAATAGACCACGCTTCTTTGGTTGTCCGCATTGACCGCCAACTGAAAGAAACACTCCTCCCCGCTTTCGCGCATGCGTTGAAACCAGGCGGACCCGTGCTCTTCCTCGGTGGAGTTGGCCACCTCCCCATGAACAACCCGGGCATCCTCATAGCCATCGGGCAAGAGCACCCGCATTTCGTAGTACTCGGGATAGACCTCCATGTATTTGGCGAACTGGGTGAGGAGCGGATTCTGAAAAATGGCGTAACGGGTCTGCTCGTCGGGAATCATCATGTAGCTTTTGAGCAGGTCGGACCGGGAAAAAAGCTCCAGATTGGCCCGGGAAATATCCAGATAGGAAACGAGATTGTTCTGTACCTGGCCCACAAGCGCGTCTGCCTGGGAAAAAGCGGTTTCCCGCGCATAATCGGAAAGCCTGGCCGAAACGAACACGCCGGTTCCCAAAAAAGGAAGGGCGATGAGCGGAAGCAGGAGCAAGCTGATTTTTGTCCGAAGTCTCATGAAAAATCACGGCCTTGTAAAAAAGGACCCCTTGGGTCGAGATGAAAACCCAGGGGCATGCCTAGCGGAGCCCTTCGGAGGTTTTCAGAAAAATGGAATTATACCGTTTTTCCACCCGCGGCGGCAAGGGCCCATACAACTCGGAACCGAGCATGTTTTTTTCATCGGGCCAGATAATAGTATTTCTTTGATGTTCGGGAGAAAGCAGTTTTTTCGCCGCCAGATTCGGGGTTGCCTGAAAGATATATTCGGCGAGCTGCGCAGCGTTTTCCGGCTCATTGAGAAAATTAATAAAGGCCATGGCCAGATTTTTTTTCGACGAAGAGTCCATGACCACGAGGTTGTCCAGCCAAAGACTGGTGCCTTCCTCGGGAAAGACAAAGGCTATGTTCTTGTTGAGCTCCTGAAGCGTCACGGCATCACCGCTATACACCATGGCCATCCAGATATCCCCCTTGACCAATGGGGATTTTTTGTCCAAAGCGGGGTAGCCGTACTTTTTAACAAAAGGCTTCTGGGCAAGCATCGTCCTTTCGACAGCGTCCAGTTCCGCCATGCTGGTGCTGTTCACCGAATACCCCAGCATCTTCAGAGCCGGCACCATGGCGTCCCGTCGATCTTTGATCATGAGGATTTTCCCGCGCAACTTCTCCTGGGGCGCGAGCAGATCCTTCCAGCCGCGCACCTCTCCTGCGACCAGATCCTTTCGATAAACGATTCCCATGGTTCCCCAGGAAAAAGGGACCGCATGCTTCATGAACTCCGGGGCCAGCCGCGCCCAGGCGGGATCGATGTGCCTGATATTCGGCACGCTGGCGGGGTCCACCGGGGCCAGCCACTTCCGGTTGAGATACGACAGACCGTTGACCATGCTCGCCAGCACCACGTCATACCCCCTGCCATTGGTCAACGAGAGCAGCCGCACCTGCTCCTCTTCTGTTTCGTAATACACCTGGCGGACCTTGACCCCGTGCAGTTTCTCAAACTTCCTGATCAACCCCTGGTCCATGTAGTCGGGCCAGTTGAGAAACACCAGCTCCTGGGGTTTCTTCTGCGGGGGGGCGGCCTGGCCTGGAGGCGGCCAGATGACAAGGGTCGCCCACAGCAAAGCGAAAAAAAACAGGGGACACCCCGCGGAACGCGGACGCGTATTTCCTAAAAAACGGGCCATGGGCAGACTCCTTCTCCGGTACATGCTTAAAAGGTGGGCATGGGCATCAGGCCCCATTTGTGATTGTCCGTGGTTATGACCACGGAGCGGACCGCATGGCTTGCGGCTTCCAAGTCAACAAGGAGAACCGGTCTCCGCTTCAAGCCGATCCTGAAGATCTCCGCCGGGGCTACGGGCTGACCGCCGGCATCGTCCACCCGCATGAAAATAAGCCGCTCGACTTCATAATCGGTTTCCACCGAACCCCAGGAACGGACAAAATTATAAAAAATCCGGAAAAACCTGCCCAGCCCGCCGCTGAACCGATGCTGGTGCCATTCGAGAATCTCGGGAAACCGTTCCAGCATGTCGTCGGAAAACCGCCGATCCTCCTCGGTGAGCAGGGCATTCAAGAAAAAATCCCCAGGCAGCAGATACACCACGTTAGCCTCCCTGCCTTGCAGCGCTTCCCGCACTTGAGCCGAGCCAAGAGCCGCCTGGTATGCGCCAAGAATCTCCGAATCCGGCCGGGAAAACACGGAAACAATCAACCGGGCATCCGGAGCCTTGAGCATGGGCAGCGTCCGTACCGTATAGTCGCGCACCCCCATGGCCAAGAACACGGCCAAGGTCACGGTCAGACAATAGGCCGCGACAATCCCCAGCCATTTGGGCTGGATTCGGCCAAAGAGCAGCCGGTACAGCCGCCCTCCCGGCTCGCCGGGCAGAAACATGGGGGTTGTGGCCATGTAGTGCGCATAGACCTCCGGCTGTTCCTGCCGCATCCGCCATTCTTCGTTGCGTGCCAGGGCATAATAGACAAAGAGCATGGTGACATACATGATCAGGATGATAAAGCGGGGCCAGTACAGCAACAGGCCAAACCCGGAGACGGCAAGGAAAAGATATTGCGGATGACGGATCTTGCCATAAAAACTGCGGGCCACAACCCCCTTGCCGGTGAAACGCCCATAATACAGAGGAATGGCCGCCAGAGCGAAAAGCAGCAAGCCGACAACCATGAGAACCTGCAACAGGGAGATACCTCTGATCAGCGGATCAGCGGGAAAAACCAGATGCGGCAAAAAAAACTCCGTGGACCAACTGGTAAGGGGGTTTGCTGCCAGGGTTTGGAGTACGGGGCCGTACACCGAATAAAAATAGAGGGCAAAAGGGGAAATCATGATGATGATTTCAATGCCGATCAGACAGTAGGCAATAACCGTCCAGAAAACGAGCAGCTTTTTCCCCTTGCCTGCGTCAATCATCTCCGGTTCCATTACTCAGCAGCGGCTTACAGCAGATGCCGACAAACCCGCAGATGGCGTCGGAAAGTTTCCGCAAGTCGATGGGTTTTTGCAGAAGCGCATGGGCTCCGCTGTGTTCAAGCATCTCCTCCATATTCGGCACATCGATGCCGGTGACAACGATGATGAACAGTTCTGGGTGCCGCCTCTTGGCTTTCTGCAGAACCTCATAGCCGTTAAGCCCAGGCATCCTGATATCGAGGGTCATGATGGCCGGATTTTCCTTCATGAGGAGGTCAAGGGCCTGTTCGCCATTCGTGGCGACAAAAGTTTCGAACCCCAATCTCTCCAGATAATCCTGCAATAACTGACAGATGGCGCTTTCATCGTCAACAATAAGGATTTTTATTTTTTTTCTTCATCCATCCTCCTTGATGGCGCTGCCCTGTTTTTTCCGCCAACGGCGGCTTTTCTTCCCGGCCCGGCAATGGCTATAGCAGATGCCCGACAAACCCGTAGATCGTATCGGAAAGCTTCTGCAGATCGATGGGTTTGTGCAGGAGCGCATGGGCTCCGCTGTGATCAAGCATCTCCTCCATATTCGGCACATCGATGGCGGTGACAACGATGATGAACAGGTCGGGATGCAGCCTCTTCACCTTCTGGAGAACATCATAGCCGTTGAGCCCCGGCATCCTGATGTCGAGGGTCATGATGGCCGGTTTCTCCTCCTTGACTATGTCAAGGGCATGTTCGCCGTTGGTGGCGACAAGGGTTTCGAATCCGAGCTTCTCCAGAAAGCTCTTCAGCGACCGGCAAAAGACGTATTCATCGTCCACGACAAGTATTTTAATTTTTTTCTTCATCCACGATCCCCCCGGATCCCCGTACCCCGATGGCGCACGCCTATTTTCCCTCCGCCGGGCCGCATTCTTCCCGGCGCGGCAGATGCGTTGGCAAAAAAATCACAAACCACGCCCCTTTCCCTTTTTCCGACTCGACCCGGATGGTACCACAATGGTTTTCAATTATCGAATAAACAATCCACAAGCCAAGGCCGGTACCGCGCCCGGGATCCTTGGTGGTGAAAAACGGATCAAATATTTTGTCAATCTCGCCAGGATCGATACCCACCCCGGTATCGCCGAAACGAATTTCAACCCCATCGTCCTTCGGCCTGGTTTCGACAATAATCCGCTTGTCCCCGCACAACATGGCATCGCGGGCATTGCTCACCAGATTGAGAAACACCTGGGCCAATTGATCTTCGTCCGCTTCGATGCTGGGCAGATCATGGGCATAATGCCGCTCCACCCGGACATTATCCAGGGTCAGGTCATGCTCGAGCAGGGCGGCAGTCTTGTCAAACAAGGCATGGACATCGACCGGGCGAACCTCAAAGGCATGCTGGTGGGAAAACGTCCGAAGGCTATTGGTGATTTTGGTGGCCCGCTTGATCTGGGCCAGCATTTCATCAAGATTCTTCCGCATGCTCGCGGGAATCTTCTCAAGTTGCATGACCTGGGCCAGGGTTCCAATGATATTGAGGGGGTTGAGGATTTCGTGGGCCACCCCCGAGGCCAGGGTACCGATGGAGGCCAGCTTTTCCTGGCGGATGGCAACCTGCTGGGCAACCTGCAGATTGTCCAAGGCCTTTTGAAGCGCATCCTTCGAGTCCCGCAGGGCCTGCTCCGCTTTTTTACGCTCGGTGATATCCAGCCGGTATTCGATGATCTGCGAAACCCTCCCCTCTTTATCAAAAATGGGATGCGCGTGGATCTCGTGCGTGGTTTCCTGCCCGGCCGTTCCTTGTTCGACATACTCCATGAGAAAGGATTCCCTGTCCTGCCGCACCCGCTCAAAAGGCAGATATGGCAGCGGCGCCTTGCATGCAACAGCTCCGGGAACCTGTTTCGGATAGTCGGCCAAACCGATCAATTGACGCTGCGCGGAGGAATTGGCCAGCAATACCTGATACTCCTCGGACTCCACCACAATGAAAGGGTGGGGCAACGACTCGATGAGCTTGTTCAAAAACCTGTTCTGCTCGCTGATCTTCTCCTCTGCCTGCTTCCGGCTGGTAACATCGTGGATGATGACAATGGTGGAATTGCCACCCTCCCCGGCAACAGGCAGAAACTGCAAGGAAACCTGGCGGCCGTTGAGAAGCACCGGCGCCTCCGCCGAGATTTTCCTGGGGCTCTTTCCCGGACCTTTCAACAGCGCGGTCACGGTTTCAAGGGAGTGCCCGCAAAAAATATCGGTAAATTCCGTCCCCAGGAGGATTTCTTCCGGGATGCCCACCAGCACCAGCGCTGCGGGGTTTACGAAGATAATCTTCATGTTCGCCGCAAATTCAAGGATCCCCTCGGACATGTTTCCCAGGATCACCTCAAAATGCTTCCGGGAAGAAAGCAGCTCCCTGGTGATCTCGCGGGTCGCCACTTCATCAAGCCCTATGATGTCCACGGGGGGGGGCTGGCTGTTCGCGGAATTCGCCAGCTCGATGACCCTGGCGACATGCCGGGCCAGGTTGCTCATGTTTCCCTTGGCAATGCAGGCATCCGCCCCAAGGGCGGCGAAATCAAGTTCTTCCTCGGCGGCTATGGCCGAAAGGATGACAAGAAATACCCCTTGCAAATGCGGCATGCTGCGGATGATCCGGCACAGCTTCTCGCCGCTGATGTTGGGCATTACCAGATCGACGAAAATGATGTCCGGCACATAGGATTTCAGGATATCCAAGGCGCCCAGGCCATCCTCCGCGATCCGCACCTCATGCCCGTCTTTTTCCAGTAAATTGGCGATGAGCCTGAGCACCATGGGATGGTTATCAACAACAAAAATTTTCTTGCCCATATCTCTCCTGCGAAAAAAATCCTTTAAAACAGTATAGCATAGCGGGTTCTTGCCCCAAAATTTTCTTTCGGCAAACCGGAGGAGAAACATCGTCCCATCATTCAGCGGAGTGCATTCAGCACACCATCCTTTTTGCAATTTGACTTCTGACAAAAGGGGAGTATAATCTCGCACCGAATCATGCCTGCCCAGATGGAACGGAAAAATCGACTGAAAGCCGTGCCGCCGGGATTGGCCCAGAGGCCGGAAAGTGCTGTTGTCAGCCCACGCGGTGAGGAGCCGTCGCAGAGCAGCTCTTTTGCTTTTTTGACCAAGGTGGCACGGCTCCTTCCGCCGTTTTATCCGTAATCCGCCGGCAGCATTTTTTTCACCTCAACGGTCAACCCGCATCATGGAGTGTTTATGTCGAGTTCCCTGCGCTGGAAAATCATCCTCCTGCTCTGTGTCACCATCTTTGCAGGCCTCACCGTGGCGCCATCCTTCACCACGGTTCCGGCCTGGTGGCAGAAATACCTTGCTCCGGCAGGGCTGAAGCTGGGCCTGGATCTCCAGGGCGGCATGCATCTGGTCCTCAAGGTGGACCTCAAGAAGGCCATTGAAAACAATCTGGACCTGTCGGTCCAAGATCTCAAGGAAGCCCTGGCCGAGAAAAAAATCACCGTGGTGCGCACCGCGTCCACCGACCCGCGCAAGATCATCCTGACCCTGCCCAACACCACCGCCCTGGAAACGGTCAAGCAGACCATTACCAAGGAGTTCCCCGACCTTGACGGCGACTTCCAGGCCGCCCAGGGATCCTTTCCCCGCATCATCCTCACCCTGAAACAGGACAAGATCGATTTTATCAACAACAAGGCCGTTGACCAATCCCTGGAGATTCTCCGCAACCGGATCGACCAGTTCGGCGTGGCAGAACCGGCCATTGTCCGGCAGGGGGCCGACGAAATCGTCATCCAGCTTCCCGGCGTCAAGGATCCGCAGCGCGCCCTGAACCTCATCGGCCGCACGGCCCAGCTTGAGTTCAAGCTGGTGGATGAAACGCCTGGCCTCAACCTGGGACAGCTCATAGGCCAGGCCATCCAGTCCGGGCAATGGCAGGAGGGCGGCAGCCGGAAGCAGCTCAACCTCGCCTTACAGAGCAAGCTCCCGGCCGGCTCGGAGATCTATTTTGAAAAAGATGTGGACAAGACCACCGGCAAGGAAACCCGGCAGCCCATCCTGCTCAAAAGCCAGGTGCTGATGACTGGCGACATGGTCAAGGGCGCCCAGGTCGGCGTGGGCGGAAACTTTAATGAGCCTTATGTGGGCCTCGACCTGACCGGGCGCGGCGGCGCGGTTTTCGGCCAGGTCACGGAAAAAAACGTGGGCAAACGCTTCGCCATCGTCCTGGATGAGGTGGTCCGCTCCTCCCCGGTGATCCGGGAAAAAATCCTCGGCGGCTCCGCCCAAATCTCCGGCAGCTTCACCTACGAAGAGGCAACCGACCTGGCCATTGTCCTGCGCATCGGCGCCTTGCCCGCCCCGGTGGAAATCGTCCAAAACCTCACGGTGGGCGCCTCCCTGGGCCAGGACTCCATCAACAAAGGGCTGATGAGCGGTCTGGTGGGCACCTTCCTGGTAGTGGTGTTCATGGCTGTGTATTACCGGCTCTCCGGGGTCATCGCCAACCTGGCCATGGTCCTCAATATCCTTCTGCTCTTTGCCGGGCTGGCAATGATGGGCGGCACCCTGACCCTGCCGGGCATTGCCGGCATCATCCTCTCCGTCGGCATGGCGGTGGATTCGAACATCGTCATTTTCGAGAGGATGCGCGAGGAATTCGCCTTGGGCAAGTCCGTGCGCTCCGGGGTCGAATCCGGTTACGCCAAGGCATTCTGGACCGTCATCGACGCCCATGTGACCACCCTGATCACCGCCATGGCCCTGTTTCTCTTCGGAACCGGCCCGATCAAGGGGTTTGCCGCCACCCTGTCGCTGGGCATCATCTTCAACCTCTTCTCCACCCTCTTTGCCTCCAAACTGTTCTACGACTCCATGCAGGGAAAACGGAAACTCAAAAATCTCTCCTTCATGCTCTTTCTCAAGAAGCCCAACCTTGATTACATGCAGCTCAAAAAACTGACCTTCACCATCTCCGGCGCCTTTGCCCTGGTCGGCTGCCTGGCCTTTGTCCAGATCACCCGCGGCCAGGCCAACATGGGCGTTGATTTTTCCGGCGGCACCCTGCTCCAGTATCAGTCCGCCCAGCCCTTTTCCCTGGGCGAGATCCGCACCGCCCTGACACAGGGGAACATTGAAGGCGTCGAGCTGCAAAAAGTCGAAGGTGAAAACCGCCTTATCGTCAAGATCAAAAACAACGAAGAGGTGGTGGGCCACGTTTCCGAAACAGTCACCGCCCAACTGAACACCAGTTTCCCAGACAAGCACTTCGTGGTGGAAAACCAGTCGGAGATCGGCTCCTCGGTGAGCGATACCCTGCGCTCCAAGGCGCTGCTGGCCGTGGCCATCTCCCTGCTCGGAGTAGTCGTGTACCTGGGGTTGCGTTTTGACCTGCGTTTCGGCGTTACCGCCACCCTGGCCACGCTCCACGATGTTCTGGCGGTGCTCGGCCTCATCTGGCTGCTCAACATGGAGATCACCCTCCTTACCGTCACAGCGCTCCTGACCCTGGCCGGGTATTCCTTAAACGACACGGTCATCATCTTCGACCGGATCCGTGAAAACCTGCACAAGAGTGAAGACCCGGAGAACATCACCGACGCCCTGATCAACACCAGCACCAACGAAGTCCTGAGCCGCTCCATCGTCACCTCGCTCACCGTGTTCCTGGTTTTGGCGGCCCTGTATGTTCTGGGCGGCTCGGTGATCCACGACTTCTCCTTTGTCCTGCTGGTGGGGGTCATGGTGGGCACCTACTCCTCGGTTTTCGTGGCCAGTCCCCTGCTCACCTTCTGGCACCGAGATAAAACCGCGTAGCCATGCGACCCGATCTCGCTCCAGAACATGTCCGGCCCCTGACCCCGGACGAGACCTTCCGGTTCAGTTGCCATCCCGGCGTCGCCTGCTTCACCGACTGCTGCCGGCAACTGGACCTTGCCCTCAGCCCCTACGATGTTCTCCGTTTGAGCAACCATTTGGGGCTTGCCCCCTCGACTTTTCTTGACCAGTACGCTGCGGTCGAACAGACCGAGGAATGTGCTTTTCCCCAGGTTTTCCTCTGCATGGTGGATGACGGCCACGCCAGTTGTCCGTTTGTGACCCCTTCCGGCTGCAGCGTCTATGCCGACCGCCCCTCCGCCTGCCGAACATACCCTTTGGGACGCGGGGCCTTTACCACCCCGGACGGCCAACACCACGAGATGCATGTTCTCCTGACCGAACCCCACTGCAAGGGATTCAACGAAGACAATCCGCAGGACATCACCGCCTGGCAAAAGGATCAGGATCTGGCCCACTACAACGCCATGAACGACGAGCTGCTGGCCGTTCTCCAGCATCCTCTTCTCAAGGGTGGGCAGCAGACAACGGAACAGGAGGTGGAGATATTCCTTTCCCTCTACTCCCTGGACACCTTGCGGCAGCAGCTCCTCGACACCTCGTGCGCCCCGCCTTTCTCCATCACGGAGAATGAACGGCAGGAGCTTGCCACACAAGACCTCGCCCTGCTCCGGCTCGGCATCAGATGGTTGCGCCATGTCCTCGCCAACCGCGGATAATCAAGAAAACAGCCTCTCTGTCGGGCAGCTCCAGGGCGAACCGCCCTTGGGCCGCGAGCTCACCGAGCGGCTGCTGGCGATTTCCCACGAATACTGCCAGGCCGAAGGCGGTTGCCACGGCCCGGACCACACCGAGCGGGTCCACAACCTGGCGCTCCATATCGGCCGCCTGATGAACGCCCGTCTGGACATCTTGAGCGCCGCCGCCCTGCTTCACGACATCGGCCGCACCCATGAAATGCTCTCCCAAGGCAAGATCTGCCACGCCACCAAGGGAGCGGAGATGTCTCGAACCATCCTCACGGGCTTGGGATTTTCCACCGAGATGCGAGATGCGATTCTGCACTGCATCGAAGCGCACCGTTACCGCAACAAGAAAATACCTGAAACCCTGGAAGCCAAGATCCTTTTCGACGCGGACAAGCTGGACTCCATCGGCGCCATCGGCATCGGCCGCGCCTTTCTCTTTGCCGGCCAGGTCGGCGCCCGGCTCCACAACCGGGGAGTGGATGTAAAAAAAACCAGATCCTACTCCACCGAAGACACAGCCTACCGGGAATTTCTGGTAAAACTTTGCAAGATCAAGGACAAGATGCTCACTCCGGAAGGCAAGCGGTTGGCCGCCGAGCGGCATGAATTCATGGAGATTTTTTTCAAACGGCTGGACAAGGAGATCCACGGCAGCCCCCGCAATACCCAAGACAACTCGCAATAACCCAGGCCGCAGCCCGTGAACACCACCACCCAACGTCTCGCCATCATTATCAAAGACCTGCGCCGGGCCCTCCTGGCGACGGGAATTGGCTTGCTCCTCGGCTGCCTTGGTTTCTACAGCATCTCCCGCCACCTGCTGGCGTACATCCAGAACCATCTCCACCAGAAACTCGCTTTTTTCGCGGTGGCCGAGCCCTTCCTCGCCCATGTCACCGTCTCCCTGGCCATGACGATCTTCACCCTCATGCCCATGCTCAGCTTTTTTCTCTGGCGCGCCCTGGCCAAGCCCTTTGCCTTGTCCCGCTCCTTTGTCTTCTGGTTCGTGCTCTTCACCTGTTTTTTGTTCTACAGCGGGGCCGCCTTCTGCTATTTCTTCACCCTGCCTTTCGGCATCGATTTCCTGCTGGGGTTCCAGACCGAACAGCTCAAACCAGTTATCTCCATCAGCGAGTTCGTTTCTTTTGTCTCCATCTTTGTTCTCGCCTTCGGGCTGATCTTCGAGCTGCCCATCTTCATGATCTTCATGGCCAAGATAAGAATCCTGCCCAGAACCTTCTTTGAAAAAAACCGCCGCTACGCAGTGCTGGTTATCAGCGTCATCGCCTCCCTTCTCACCCCTACCCCCGACATCTTCAACATGCTGCTCATGGGCGTCCCCCTCTATATGCTGTACGAAGTCGGGATCATTGCCCTGAAACTGCTGCGGATCGCGTAAGGCGCCGTTTTTTTGCCAGCCAAATCGTTGCCGATGCGGATCACCCGGTAAAACTCGACGATTGCATGAACTTCGCATCTATGCTATCTAACAGGAATAATAAGAGAAAAATCTTGTCAAATCCCAGGCTCAACCGGGAAAAACCATCTGCAACGAGCGGCCATGCTAGCAAACCTCTCCGAAACTGACCGGAAAAAAGTGCTGCTGTACAGCGTACTCATTGTCACGGTAGTCGGGTCCTGGTCTATATTCGGACCTTACGGGGCTTTGAAATACTACGCGGTTGCAAATGAGTTGGACGAGATTTTGGCGCAAAATGAACAGTTGCGCGAGAACAATACCGCATTACGGCAGGAAATCAACAAACTGAAAAAAGACCCGGTCTATCTGGAAGAAGTGGCGCGGCGGCAATTCGGCCTCATTAAAAAAAATGAGGTTATCTACGAGTTT
Organism: uncultured Desulfurivibrio sp.; assembly: GCA_964588325.1. GTDB lineage: Bacteria > Desulfobacterota > Desulfobulbia > Desulfobulbales > Desulfurivibrionaceae > Thiovibrio. The sequence continues at coordinate 238,653 of CAZPOR010000003.1, read as the reverse complement.
CCCGAAAAAAAGAAGCGGCACGAATAGCCAGAAAGACATCGTCCAATCGTAATAGCGTTCGCGACAATTCAAAAAAATGCTATATTCCGTCATTCCGGCGACGGACGTAATCCAGTCCCGCCGGACAGGTGCGGCACGGCTGGACCCCGGCCTTCGCCGGGGTGGCGAGTTGTTTCGATTTCATCACCCCTACCCCGTCATATCCTGCACAATCCACTCCACCGCCGCATAGAGATCCTCGGCTACATACGCCGGTTGCACGGACTGCGCCGGACCGATATATTCATAATCCCCCCGGCCATAGCCGGTGAGCACCAGAACTCCCTTGGCCTGCACCGCCGCCGCCGCCTTAAGATCCGACCAGCGGTCGCCCACCACATAGGAGCGCCCAAGATCCAGGCCCAGATCCGCCGCAGCCTGGAGAAACAGTCCCGGCTTTGGTTTCCGGCAATCGCAGGCGAGACGGAAACGCTCTTCCTTGGCCTCGGGATGATGGGGGCAGATGTAGATGCCATCCACATGGGCACCGGCTTCGGCCAGCACACGGTTCATCTTGACATGCACCTCTTTAATCAGGCTCTCGGGAAAATAGCCCCGGGCCAGGCCGGACTGGTTACTGACCACCACCACCGGAATTCCCTGCGCGTTGAGCAAACGGATACCGGCGGCAGCCCGCGGCAGCATGACAAAACGGGAGATATGGTTGATGTAGCCCATCTGCTCGTTGATGGTGCCATCCCTGTCGAGAAACACGGCCGGTCGCATGGCTCATCCCTCCATGGTTTGCAAAAGTCTGCACGTTGCCGCAAACACCTCATCCACCCCGATCTCCAGCATGCAGGCAAAGTCGTTTTGCGGGCAATGGGTTTTCATGCACGGGCTACAGGGGAGATGTTTATTCACCACCTCCACTCTGGGAGAAAACGGTCCAGTGGCCACCGCATCGGTGGAGCCGAAGATGGCGACCAGCGGAGTTTTCTGGGCGGCAGCCACATGCATCAGGCCCGAATCGTTGGTGACAAAGGCATCGCACCTCCCGATCAGGGCCATGGCCTGGGCCAGCGTGGTCTTGCCGGTCAAATCATGCACCTGCCCCACCGCTGCCGCACAAATCTCCGCCGCAGCCCCGGCATCGGCAGAGGTGCCGAAGACCAGCAGGGTGGCGCCCTGTTCCTCGGCCAGACGCTTGGCCAATCCGGCATACCTCTCCGCAGGCCAGCGCTTGGCCGGGCCATAGGCAGCACCGGGATTCAAGCCCACCACCGGTTTTTTTGCCTTGGCCGCTAAGAAATCCCTGGCCCATGCATTGGCGGAATCCGGCAAGGCAAGAAACAGCTCCTGGGAAGAACAGATCAGGCCTAGCCCCTTGAGCATCTCCTGATAATAATAGACCTGGTGGCGCATCCTGGTGCTTTTTTTTATGGTAACCCCATGGCTGAGCAACAGGCCCCGGCCATCCCGGCGATACCCGGCCCGCACCGGGATTCCAGCCAACAGGGCAAGCACTGCGGCGGAAAAGGCATTCTGCAACAGGATGGCCATGTCAAAGCGCTGGGCCGCAAGTTCGCGCCCCAAACGCCACATCCCGGCCAATCCCTTATGTCTGCCTTTTTTTTCATAGAGCATGACCCGATCCACATGGGGACTGGCCGCAAAGATATCGGCAACCCACGGGTAGGCCAGGATGGTTATCTCGGCGGCGGGGAAATTTTCCCGGATGGTCCGCACCGCTGGAGTGGTCATGATGGCGTCGCCGATCCAGTTGGTGGAGCGGACCAGGATCTTTTTGGGCGAGAGCCGGTTGATTGTTTTCGTCATACCTGTTCCTGGAATGTGTTGCCTGAAGTGAAGATGCGACCTTTGCTTTTTTTCCCGGAGGCGTCAAGTTTTTTTCTCGTACGTTTCTCTTTCCGTCGCTCGCATCTCCCCGGGTGATTGCGCCATTGTCTCATGCGCACTGAAAAAAAGACCCGCCTCCCTCTTCTTTCTTGCAAAAAATCGATTCAGGTGTTACAAAATTCGGGTTCAAAAATAAACACACCCCTGCAAAAGCTCCTCTGGTGCCCGGAATCGGGTTGGAGCGATGGGGTGGACGAAAAACCAAAACCACAGGAGAAGCACCATGTCTTACATGACCATGAAGGAAATGCTGGAGGCCGGCATGCATTTCGGCCATCAGACCCGCCGCTGGAACCCGAAAATGAAACCGTACATCTTCGGCGCCCGCAACAAGATATACATCATCAACCTCGACAAGACCCTGCCCCTGTTCAACAAGGCCTACGAATTCATCGCCAAGACCGCGGCCAAGGGCGGCACCGTCCTCTTTGTCGGCACCAAGCGCCAGGGCCAGGACATCATCAAGGAAGAAGCCGAGCGTTGCGGCATGTACTACATCAACAACCGCTGGCTGGGCGGCATGCTGACCAACCACCAGACCATCAAGAACAGTGTCGACAAGCTCAAGAAATTCGAGACCATGCAGGAAGACGGCACCATCAACCATTACCACAAGAAGGAAGCCCTGCAGATCCAGAAAGATGCGGTCAAGCTGGACCGCAACCTGGGCGGCATCAAGAACATGAAAGGACTGCCCGCTGCCATCTTCCTCATCGATCCGAAGCGTGAGAAGATCGCCATCGAAGAGGCCAACCGCCTCGGCATTCCGGTGGTTGCCCTGATCGACACCAACTGCGATCCCCGCGGCATCGATTATCTCATCCCCGGCAACGACGACGCCATCCGCTCCATCAAGCTGATCGCCTCCAAGATGGCGGATGCCGTATTGAGCGGCAAAGAGAAGCTCGCCACCGCCCACCAGGCCGCCACCGACAAGGACACCGAAGCCAAGGCCGCAGCCGCGAAAGGCGACGAATAACCTGCCTCTCTGAAAACCCGGCTGGCCCCGTGAGTCCGGCCGGGAATTGTATCCAATAGAGAAGCTCCCCCAGATTATACGAGAACATGAAGGTAGAACAGTGAATATTACAAGCCAGATGGTAAAAGAACTCCGCGACAAAACCAACGCGGGGATGATGGATTGCAAGAAAGCCCTGACCGAAACCAGCGGCGACATGGAAAAGGCCATCGATCTGCTCCGGCAGAAAGGACTGGCTGTTGCCCAGAAGCGCGCCGGCCGGGCCACCAGCGAAGGCTTGGTGGAAACCTACATCCAGGCCGACGGAAAACTGGGCGTCATGGTGGAAGTAAACTGCGAGACCGATTTTGTCGCCAAAAGCGATGCCTTTATCGAGTTCGCCAAGAATGTCACCGCGCAGGTTACGGAGAGCACAGCCGCTACTCCGGCCGAGCTCCTGGAACAAAAATTCGTTAAGAATCCCGCGCTCACCATTCAGGACATGCTCAACGAAATGGTGGCCAAGCTCGGCGAAAACAGCGGTGTCAAGCGCTTCGTCAAATTCAACGAAGGCGTGGTGGAAAACTACATCCATGCCGGCGGCAAGCTGGGCGTGATGGTCGAATTGGCCTGCGACAACGATGCTGTCACCAAGACCGCTGAGTTCAGCGAGTTTGCCAAGAATATCTGCATGCATATTGCCGCGGCCAATCCTGTTTCCATCCGCCGCGAGGAAGTTCCCGCCGACCTGGCGGAGCGCGAACGCAACATCTTCATCCAGCAGGCCATCGATTCCGGCAAGCCGGCAAACATCGCCGAAAAAATGGTCGGCGGCAAGATGGACCGCTTCTTTGCCGAGAGCTGTCTTTTGGAGCAGAAGTTCGTCAAAAACCCCGACATCTCCATCCAGGACCTCATCAAGGAAGTTACGGCCAAGCTTGGCGCAACCATCAGCATCAAACGCTTTGCCCGTTTTCAGGTTGGCGCATAACGCTGTTTAACACAACAGGTGAGCGGACCGTGACCAAAGCCAAGTATCCCAGAGTCCTTTTGAAGCTGAGTGGCGAAGCCCTGATGGGCGACGCCGCTTTCGGCATCAGCACCAGTGTGCTTGATTACCTTGCCACGGAGATCCAGACCCTTGTGGCCCTCAAGGTGGAAACCAGTCTGGTCATCGGTGCGGGCAACATCTTCCGCGGGGTATCCGGCGCCTCTTCCGGCATGGACAGGGCCGCCGCCGACAACATGGGCATGCTGGCCACGGTGATCAACGCCCTGGCCCTGCAAGACGCCCTGGAAAGAAAAGGCATCTCGGCCAGGGTTCTTTCTGCCATCCCCATGCTCACGGTGTGCGAACCCTATTCCCGGCAGAAGGCCATCCATCACCTGCGCAAGGGGCGGGTGGTGATCTTCGGGGCAGGCACGGCCAACCCCTACTTCACCACCGATACGGCCGCCGTGCTCCGGGGGTTGGAAATCAATGCCGACTTGATCTGCAAAGCCACCAGGGTCGACGGCGTCTACGACAAGGACCCTCTCAAGCACAAGGACGCGGTCAGGTTTTCCCGGCTCAGCTTCGGCGAGGTTTTACAGCGGCGGCTCAAGGTCATGGATGCGGCGGCAATCTCCCTGGCCATGGACAACAACACCTCCATCATGGTTTTTGACATGAATATCCCCGGCAATATGAAGAAAGCCATCTGCGGAGAACAGATCGGCACCTTGATACAGGGAGAGGACAATGAGTGAAATTATCGACGGTCTGACTGAAAAAATGACGGCCAACATCGAGGCCTTCAAACGAGACCTCACCAAGATCCGCACCGGACGGGCCACGACCTCCCTGCTCGACGGGGTGAAGGTAATGGCCTATGGCTCGCCCATGCCCCTCAATCAGGTTGGCACCGTGACCATTCCGGAAAGTAGAATGCTGGTAATCCAGCCCTGGGACACCCAACTCCTTCCCGCCATCGAAAAGGCCATCTTCTCCTCGGACCTGGGCCTCAACCCTTCCAGCGACGGCAAGATGATCCGGATCAACATTCCCCAGCTCACCGAAGAGCGGCGCAAGGAGTTGGTAAAAAACGTCAAGAAGATCAGCGAGGAGCACCGGGTTGCCATTCGCAATCTGCGGCGCGAAGCCATCGACACCCTGAAAAAACAAAAAGGCAACAAGGAAATCCCGGAAGACGATTTCTTCAGGATGCAGGATGAGGCCCAACACGCCACCGACCGTTTCATCAAGCAGATCGACGAGATCATGGCTGACAAAGAAAAAGAGGTCATGGCGGTTTAAAATCCATTTATTTCACAGCTTCCCCTGCTGTTCTTGCCATCCAATTGACGACAGTACCGGGTTACAACGGCTTGAATATTTATAATCTGCCCCATCCTTGCTTCAGCCGGTTGCACACCGTAATCCGCTGAGAATCGAGACCGCTCCAATGCCCAAGCGTGATACCACCGCCCTGCCCCGCCATATCGCCATCATCATGGATGGCAATGGCCGCTGGGCCGAACAGCAGGGCAAACCACGCATCTTGGGCCACCGGGCCGGGGTGGAATCCGTACAGGATATCGTCCGCGCCGCCCGGGAGCTCGGCATCGGCGTGCTTACCCTCTACGCCTTTTCCACGGAAAACTGGAAGCGCCCCCCCCTGGAAGTCCAGGCGCTCATGGGACTGCTGAAGTCCTTTTTGGAAAGCGAGCTGGCCACCATGGTCCACAACAATGTGAGCCTGCGCTGCCTCGGCCAGAAGGAACGCATCCCCGCGGAAGTCCGCATGGTCCTGGAGCGGGTGATCCAGGAAACCGCCGGCAATACAGGGCTGATTCTCAACCTTGCTTTGAGCTACGGCGGCAGGAGTGAAATCACCCAGGCCGTGCAGGCAATCGCCCAAAAATGCATGGGCGGGACTCTGAACCCCGAAGAGATTGACCAGTCTGTTCTGGAACAACATCTCTACACTGCTGGCTTGCCAGACCCGGACCTGGTGATCCGCACCGGAGGCGAAACCCGTCTAAGCAATTTTCTCCTGTGGCAGGCATCCTATGCGGAACTCTATTTCACGGAGATTCTCTGGCCGGATTTCAGAAAAAAGGATCTGCTGCATGCCATTCTCGACTTCCAGAAGCGGCAGCGGCGTTTTGGCAAAACAGGCGGACAGGCGGAACAGACACCCACCCATTGATCATCCGCCGCAAGAATCGGCGATGACAGGATCTGCATGAAACGACTCATTACCGGTATTGCGGCAGGCGCTGCCTGGCTGCTCCTTCTTCTCGCGGGACCATTCCCCCTGTTCTGGCTGGTCATCACCGGCTTGGCCGCAGTGGCGCTGAACGAATACCTGATCATTGTCCTGCCCGGCCTCAACACCCGAGCCAGAACACCTGTTCTCCTTTTTGGCCTGTTGCCGGTGGTCGGCGCCTATTCCGGCGACGCCGCCACCCTGCTCGCCGGCTTGAGCTTTGCCCTGGTCGCCCTTCTGCTCCTCACCCTGTTCCGGTACACCAGCTTTGCCCAGCCTTACGAAATTATCAGCCGCGGGGGCTTTGGCTATCTCTATCTCGGCCTGTGCAGCGCCCATCTGGTGCTGCTCATGGCCCTGCCGCAGGGACGCGCCTGGCTGCTGCTGCTCACCGCCGTAACCGCGGCCTCGGACACCGCCGCCTTCTATACCGGCAGCACATTCGGCAAACACAAGCTCTGTCCGGCCATCAGCCCGGGCAAGACCTGGGAAGGCTTTGCCGGTGGACTGGCCGGCAGCCTTGGCGCAGCTCTTGTTGTCCGCCATTTTTTTCTGCCCGGGCAGGGTTTGCTCTGGATATGCTTCATCGTCCTTTTGCTGGGCTGCCTGGGCGCGGCCGGGGATCTTTCGGAATCGGTCATCAAACGGGCTTTCGGCGTCAAGGACTCCGGCAGCCTTCTCCCGGGGCACGGCGGGTTGCTGGACCGCATCGACTCCCTCTTGCTCACCGCGCCGGTGCTTTATTACCTGTTGTATTTTGGGACAGGACTGTGTTTGATGTGACCCATGCGGGTGCACAGTACCGTTGCCCCCCATTTTCAAGAGAACAAAAAGACGCATGAAAAACATCTCCTTGCTTGGCTCAACCGGCTCCATCGGCCGCAATGTATTGGAAGTGGTCCGCCAGTTTCCCGGCCGCTACCGCATCGTGGGTCTGGCCGCAGGCACCAATGGCCGGTTGTTGCGCGAGCAGATCGAGGCTTTCAACCCCGAAATGGTCTCCATCGGCGAGGCAAAGCTGGCGGGCGAACTGGCCCAGAGCCTGCCCCCCGGCTGGTCTGAAAAGATAGTGGTCGGCACGGAGGGGAATGTGGCCGTCGCCACCCTGCCCTCCGCCGATACGGTTGTTTCCGCCATCGTCGGCGCAGCCGGGCTCACCCCCACCATGGCCGCCATCGAGGCTGGGAAAAACATCGCCCTGGCAAACAAGGAAACCCTGGTTATGGCCGGGCACCTGGTCATGGCGTCGGTTCAACGCAGCAAGGGAAGCCTGCTGCCCATCGACAGCGAGCACAGCGCCATTGCCCAGGCCCTGGAAGCCGGGAAAAAAGCGGATGTCAGCAAACTCATCCTCACCGCCTCGGGCGGGCCGTTCCGCAACCTGAACGAACGCGATCTCTGGGCCGTCACCCCGGAACAGGCTTTGAATCACCCCAACTGGGAGATGGGCAAAAAAATCTCCATCGACTCCGCCACCCTGATGAACAAAGGTCTGGAGGTCATCGAGGCCCGCTGGCTGTTCGACATCGCCATCGAGGACATCGAGGTGCTCATCCACCCACAGAGCATCGTCCATTCCATGGTGGAATACGTGGACGGCTCGGTGGTCGCCCAACTGGGGGTGCCGGACATGCGCATCCCCATTGCCTATGCCCTCTCCTACCCGGAACGGCTGCGGATGAATCTGCCGCGGTTGAACCTGGCGCAGGCCTCGGATTTGAGTTTTTCCCGGCCGGATTTTGAACGATTTCCCGCCCTGAAACTCGCCTACCAGGTGTGCAAACGGGGAGGGAGCCTGCCAGCGGTGCTCAATGCCGCCAACGAAGTGGCGGTCGAGGCATTTCTGACCGGCGCCATCCGCTTTCCGGAAATCGCCCTGGTGGTTGCGGAAACGGTGAGCCGGTTGCCCAGGGAAGAAGGCGCCAGCCTGACCGCAATCCTTGACGCCGACCTTGCCGCCCGCATGCAGGCGGCCTCGATTATCGAGGCCCTGCGCATGCAGACCCGGCAACGCCTCGGCAAAGACGTTCTCAGTCCGGAGTTGCCTCCCGGACACACACCCTTAACCATCTGAAGAGACTATGACCTCTATCCTCGCCTTTATCCTCGTCCTTGGCCCCCTGATCTTCATCCACGAATTCGGCCATTTCCTCTGCGCCAAGCTGTTCGGCATCCGAGTGCTTAAATTCTCGCTGGGCTTCGGCCCCAAGGTGTTCGGCCGCACCGTGGGCGACACCGAATATCTGCTGAGCGCCTTCCCCCTTGGCGGCTATGTGAAGATGTACGGCGAAAGCCTCACCGAGGAGGTGGCCAGCGACCAGCAAGGGTTTTCCTTTTCGCACAAAGCCATCTGGCAGCGTTTTCTGGTGGTCTTTGCCGGACCGCTCTTCAATCTCCTGTTCGCGGTCCTGCTCTTCTCGACCATCTTTGCGGTCATGGGCGTCTCCCAACCGGTGAACGAAGCGCGAATCGGCGGAATCACCGTGGATTCCCCGGCGGACAAGGCCGGGCTCGCGCCAAACGACCTCATCCTCAGCATCAACGGCGCCGCGGTCCAGGAGTGGAATGATGTTGCCCGCCTCATCAAGCTCAGCGAAGGAAATCCCGTGACCCTCATGGTCCGGCGGGGCGACCAGACCCTGACCCTTACCGGCCAGCCGAAAATGGAACAAGACAAGAACATCTTTGGCGAGGTGATCGACACCCGCTACATGCTCGGCATCCGGGTGGCCGACGAGGTGGTTCCTATTTCCCCTGTCGAAGCGCTGCATACCGGGGCAATGCATACCTGGGCCCTGATCAAGATTACTCTCCTGGGCATTGTCAAGATCATCCAGAAGGTGGTTCCGGCCAGCGAACTGGGCGGGCCCATCCGCATCGCGCAGATCGCCGGGCAACAGATGGAGGCCGGCTGGCTCAATCTGCTCCACTTCACCGGACTCCTCAGCGTCAGTCTCGGGGTGCTGAATCTTTTCCCCATCCCCATCCTCGATGGCGGGCATCTCGTCTTTTTCGCAGTCGAGGCCATCCGCCGCAAGCCGCTGAGCGTGGAAACCAGGGAACGCCTCCAGGTCGTCGGCCTGGTGCTGCTTATTTCCCTGATGCTCTTTGTTTTCTACAACGACTTCCGCTTTCTCGGCAACGGGGGCTGATCCAGGCAATGGTCCCATCCTGCGCATCCGCCCCGGTTATTCTTGCCCTGGAAACCGCCACCACCTGCGGCAGCCTGGCCCTGGTCGCGGAAGACCGCTGCCTGGCCGAGTATTCCCTCAACACCTCCATCACCCACTCCCGCCGGTTGCTCTCCGGGATCAACCGGCTCCTGGCCCAGGGAGAACTGACCTGGCCCCAAATTGCAGCCATTGCCGTGTCCCTTGGCCCCGGGAGCTTTACCGGTCTGCGCATCGCCTTGAGCACGGCCAAGGGGCTCTGCATGGCCACGGGGAAACCGCTCCTCGGGGTAGGAACCCTGGATGGGCTTGCCGGGCAGTTTCCCTACTCTTCCCTGCCCATCTGCCCGGTGGTTGATGCCCGGAAAAACGAGATCTACACCGCCCTCTACCGCTGCAACGAACAAGGGATACCGGAAAAAACCACCGGCCCCATGGTGATCAAGCCCGAACGCTTGCAGGAATTCATCACCACTCCCACCCTGCTGGTGGGCGACGGACTCCCCCTGTATGGCCGGATGCTCAAGGAGTTGCTGGGGGAATCCGCATGTCTTGCCCCCACGGAACTCTGCTTTGCCAGGGCGGCAAGCATTGGTTCCGCCGCCTGGCACCTTTTCCGGCAGGGTTCTTTCCTCAACCCGGCCACGGCGGTGCCCATCTATGTGAGGGCTTCGGATGCGGAATTGCAATTTGGCGAAAAAAAGGTACAGAAGTAAAGGGGAAGTTGCCGCTCTAAACGGCGGCCGGATGGGAGTGCGGCTGAAGGTTCCGGCCTCAGCGGGCCGGAGAGCAGAACTAGATCGAAACTTGCGCTGCTTTCCCCGTCTTTGATCCCGCCAATATGGGAAAGCATCTTTAAGGGCCATAAAAAGGCAAATTAAGGCCTGACATGACCAAAATTTTCCCCATTTATGATGTCAGATTAATCTGTTAGCTTGGCCCGATGCCATTATCATCCAACACAATGGGAGAGCCTTCCTGGTAGTTTGCAGTCAAATAAAGCGACTAACCAATTTCTTGCTTCCCGATGAAGTATGGCGGTTTTAGTGTCCGCAGTCTGTAACCCATCAAAGTACATTGCGTATGTAGAGAAGTTCATGTCAATCATGTCGTTCCTATGCTTCTCGGGAGCAACTTTTTCAACGCCACCTTTCGCGGCCCAGTCCAGAACCAAGAGATACACGCAAAGTGATGACCGAAATATAAACGTATTTGCAAGGTTTTCATAACGAGGCCAACGGGTTACGTTGGGGTGGTTGCTGAAGATTTGGGCAGCGACCTGCATAATGTTTTTTACAACCCTATCGGCTGTGCCGGGCGGATAGTTTGATCGTTTACGAAAAGCTGCTCGCTCCTCCTTTGAGTAAAGCTGTGCAATGAACTTGATGACCTCTCCAGTAGTGGTAGCATCTTGAAGCATTTTTTCCATGTGCTTTGATGCTTCATGGCCATGAGCCAGAATCGACTTTAAATAGCGTTTATCACCTCGTTTTGCCGCTTGTAATGAATGTACAAAGTCAGGAAATTCTCTGGTTTGACGCTCATCAATTAGTCGTTTTTGTAAGCCCTTGGATCGGCCATGGAGTCCGCAGACAAAACGTGTACTCTTAAGAACGATCACTTGATCTGGAAATTCGCAAAGAACTTCCATCGATTTGAAAATACTAGATAAAGTGTCGCCTTTATATGCTTCCATTGCTGCATAGTCGGTCAGAACAGCGCGGTTTGACTTAGATTTTGCTAAGAATGACCGTAGGTTTTCCGACTGAAGTTGGTTGCTATCGATGACCTTTTTCATATATGGCCTAACAATAATATTATCGAGCTAGCTTGAGTTAAAATTTTCCGCTCGACTCCTAACCCTCAAATTAACTAGTCTCAAATCAATTTCGGGGACAAATCAATAACCGGAGGGCATAATACCTATTCCCTCTTCCTGCCCCTATTTTTTTCTGAGAATACATGAAAAGCGGAGCCTTACCAAACCGTCTTGAGATGGGGATAATTTCGCAGCTTATCATCCTTGGTCACCAGCGCCGCTCCCAGTGACAAGGCGGTGGCCGCGATGATCCGGTCGGCTGGGTCGGCGTGCGGGAAGTCTGGCAGCCGAACGGATTCGACGGCAATGGCGTTGCTCACCGGGACGAAGGCAAGAAACGGCAAGGCTTCGCAACGGTAGAGCCAGTCGCGCACATCCACGGCCAGCCGCAAACGGCCCCGCTCCACCAGCATGGCTATCTCCCAGGAACTGATGCAGGAGACATGGAGCGATCTTGAGGTTACCGCACCATCAATCGCCTTTTTTGCCGGTTTGCTCAGGGTTGTCGAACCATTAACCCACCAGAGCAGAACGTGCGTATCAAGGACGATCACTTCAGTGCCTCCCAATCCTCACCACCTACCGGCTCCAGAGGAGCGTCATATTTCAGCACGGTATTGCGCAGACCCCGGAAACACTCCTCCAGATCCTCGACAAAAGGGACAACCTTGAGGACCGGGCGGCCATGGTCGGTTATGATCAACTCCTCGCCGGTTTGCTCGATCTTGCGGAAATACTCCAACGAATGGGGCTTGAACTGGGATTTTGACACGGCTTGCGGCATGGATCACCTCTCTTGTATTATGACCACAGTATCATGGTCATAATACACATGCAAGGAAAACTAATGCACAATTCCGGGGAGATCAATCTGCCCCGGTGCGAGAGGCATTCCTGGAGCAACCTTGCAGCGGCTCAATCTCCCGATATTCCCGCGGAAGTTCCCAGAAGTCTGCGGAGATCTTTCTCCGTCCATGGCCTGGGGATAGCACCCCTAACGGCTGCCGGCTTGCTTCGCTTTGAGTGCGTTCGTGGTGGGGAAAGCCAGGTTCGTCCGGATACGCAGGGTCTTCGGATAATGGCAGATGCGGGCAGAGGCGGCGAGAAAACCTAAGGCAAAGAAGATGGTGCTGCAAAACAGTTCCAGATTCAGAAGCCAAACTCGGCCAGAAGATCATCAACCAGATCCTGCTTCAAGGAGGAAGGCGCGCTGGGGGCATGAACCCCCCGCAACAATTCCTTCTTTTTCTGCACGTTTTCCAGGGATCCGTCTTTCTTGATGTTGAGAATGACCAGAACTTCAAGGAGCCAGTCACGGATCTGGTTGAGATCAACGATGATTTTCTCCATCTTCTGCCGGGCAACGTCCTGATACGATTGGGACGCAATGATATCATACATGGCGGCCTTCATTTCAGTTATGACCGCTTTGGCCTTGGCGTCATTCCCGCCTGTCTGGCGGAACAGGTTCTCCAGCTCTTCGATCTGCAGGATAATCCTGTCGGATTTATCAAGAACCGCACTGGTGGATTGCTCCATGAGCTGCACCACATCCAGGGCATGGCTCAGCACGAAAGGCGCCTGCTCACCCGCGCTGGCCAAGGGAACCTGCACGGTTTTCATGTTGACCAGCATGGTGTTGATTCTCTTGGTCAACATCGAAAGCACACCCTCGGCGTCAACCTCCGGTATATCTCCCTTGTAATCGCCCCGCAAAAAAGAATCGGTGATCTCGACCAGGGAGGCGATGCTTTTTTCCAAGTGTGAATTATTGACCTTTGCCATGTTGTTCCCTGTGTGCTGACTGATCTTCCCATGATGCGTTCAAGGCAACTCCCTGAGCGGCCAAGGGCTTTTTGCTTCTTGCTCGACAATTTAACACTAAAACCCTACCGAAAGATCACGGAAAAAGCAACTGAAATGGTTGATTTTTCACAAAAACCACCACACAATCCCCCTTCAGCGGCAGCAGCCTAACGGTAACGGGAAGCCGTGGCATAAAACCGTTCTTTGGCGGCATACATTTGCCTGTCGGCCTCCTTGGCCAGGGCTTCGGGAGGATGTTTGTCCGTGGCGGCCTTTCCCAGGCTGACCGTGACCGGAAATTCGCTCCCGTCCGGCAAGGGAATGGTGAGGCTGGAAAAAACCTGGGTTTGCAGCCGTTCGATAAAATACCCCGCGTCCTCGTCCGTGCTGTTGGTGAGCAAAACAATGAACTCATCACCGCCGGTCCGCGCCGCGATATCGGTATTGCGCAGGGTGCTCCGCAGGGCCTCGGCAACCGCCACGATCAGCCGGTCCCCGGTTTCATGGCCGTATTGATCATTGATTTTTTTCAACTGGTTGACATCCCCAAGCACCAAGGCATGATGGACTCCGTATCCCTGAAACTTGTCCTGCTCCTCTTCCAGGGACTGGGCCAGATAGCCGCGGTTGAAGAGGCCGGTCAGGGCATCCTTGTTCGCCTTTTCCTCAAGCTGCCGAAGCAGGAGCTGGTTCTGAAAATAGGCGCCCAGCGGTTCGGTGACCAGGCGGAGAATACCCAGCGCCTCTTGGTTGATGCTTCCTTCCAGCAACACCAGCCCCACCCTCTGCCCCTGGGCTCCCATAAGGGGAATCTGCGTGCTGTTCGGCCAAGGAAGAACCGTATCGGCAAGAAGCCCGTCTGACTTGAATCGGTGCAGGTCGCGAGACATGCACGCCTTGGTCACGGTCTTCCACTCTTCGGTGGTCATTCCACTCTGATGGGAAAGCCAGATATTTCCCGCCCGGATGTCGTTGATTATAAGCCCGGCCGCACCGGCATGAAGATCCGGCAGGATCGCGTCGAGAAAATATCCGGCCACCTCTTTGATTCCGGCCTCCTTCTGCATGTAGATACCGAAATCGACGAGAAGAGAGAGCACTTTGTTCTTGCTTGCGATCTCTTCCCGCTGTCCGCGAATCTGACCAATCAACTCGACCTGGCGGGTAATGTCCCGGAACAGAAGCAGCCCGCCTTTGCCGTTGGGGGCAACGGAAAATATTTCCGTGTAGACCCGCCCCCCTGTTTCGTGGCTTTTTTTCTGGCCGTTGGCCTCGCTGAAACCGCGCTGGGCTGGGCAGTCAGGACAGGGAGCGCTGTTGCCGAACAGAGCATGGCAATGGGCGCCCATTTGCCGGGGAAACAGGTCAAGAACCGCCTTGTTCTGCCGCTGCACCAAAAAATTCTCGTCCACGGCGAGCAGGGCTTCCGGAAGGTTGTCCATGATCTGGGTGAGAAACTGCTGCTCTTCCTGATTCAACCGCCGCCGGCGTTCGAGGAGGATGTTCTTGGCCTGCAATTCCTTGCGATCAAAATCGCTGCGCCTGAGAAGGCTGATTTCCTGGGAAACATCGTGGAGTGTGAGCAGACAGTGCCCCTGCCAGATCTGGCAGAATATCTTCAGGTAGATGTCGCCCTCGTGCGCCTTGAGAGTAACCGCCTGGCGCTTGCCCTCAAGGTCGGCTCTCTCGACCGGACACCCTTCGCACCGCGTCTCGCTGCCAAACAATGCCTTATGGCACGGCTGTCCGATCGCATCCAGCCCGGCCCGGTTAAAAAAATCCTGGGCAACGCTGTTGGCAAAGGCAACCGAACATGCTCCACTGCAAAGCAGAACCCCTGTTTGCACAGCATGGAGAAGTTCTTGAATCTCCGTATCCGGTGAGAAAAAATCCGTTTTTTCCATGAATGGCGGCTTATCCTGACAGGGTGTACATCTCGACCAAACGATTTCGTAACCTAGCAATAAAACGATTTTTTTTCACACCCAAAATACTCTGCCCCAAAAAATACAGAGAAGTATGTAGCAGTGAGTCGTCAACAGAGCTGATCAATCTCCTGCCATTTCTTGTCAAGACGCTTGGCGGAAACCGGCAAGGCCGTCCCCAGCTCCTGGGCAAACAGGGAAACCTTGAACTCCTCAATCATCTCTTTGTATTCCCGCAGCAGTTCCGGCAGGGCGCCGGAGAGATCCTTGCCGGCGGCGGCCCTGGCATAACGTTCCTCATGGATTGCCACCTGCTGGGCCTTGAGCGCATCCTTGCCCGGAGAAACCCGAGCCCGCTCAAGCCGGATACGCAGGGCTTTCAAATACCGGCACATGGCCGGCAGCCGGGAAAGGAGCGTTTTCTGCAAAAAATCAGCAGGCACAATCCTCGACACTTGCCCACGGTAGTCGGCAATCCGTGCCTCCTCTCCGCGTGCGGAACCGCCCTTGCCGGAAAGCCTGGCAATCGCGTCCAGGGTTGTTCGCCGCTCCTGCAATACCTGCTCAACCGCCGCAAAGATTTCCCTGCAGAGGAGGGAAAGCCCCTGTCGCCGGACCTCTTCGCTCTTGGCGGCGAATTGCCCGGCAGAGGGCGGCAGGCCGTCACGAATGTCAAACACCGTATACACAACAAAATTCCAGACATCATGATTGATCTGCTCGTGGGTGCCCAATCCTTCATACAACGCCCAATGCGAGCGAGGAATAGCCAGATCCTTGCGCAAGGATTTGAACTGGAGCGCAAACTCCTTGGAATACAAAGACAGCAGCGCCAGCCTGGTGCTTTGCCGCGCTTCGTTTTCCTGAACAAAAAGACGCTGCCCCAAACCCTCTTGGTCATCATAACACAGCCCGGGATAAACATAGCCCTGTAATGTCCCGTTAACCCCTGGAACCGGCAGGGATGCCGGCGTCTGGCCCAACTGGGCCGGAGTGAGATTTTTTTGTTCCCAACGCGCCTTCAGCCCGGCCATTTGCCCGGAACCAAATGCCTGGGTCTGCCCCGTTGCCCCGCTTTTCAAGGCGCTCAACTCCCTGGTCGCGCTGACGATCTTCCCCTGCCCATCCAGCAGGCAGAAGCGGAATCTGAGGTGGGGCGGCAGATCGGCCAGGGGCCAGTCCCGGGCGGCAATGCGCAGCTTGAAAGAGTCGGCGATCACCTGTTCCAAGGCCCGGTACAAAGAGCCCCGGCCAAAAGGCAAATCCCGGACAATCTCCGCCGCGGTCTGGGGAATGGGCACCAGTTGTTTGCGCAGCCCCTTGGGCAGCCCCTTGAGCAGGAAAACCACTTTTTCCGCCAGCATGCCAGGCACCAGCCACTCAAAAAGATCAGCGCGCAGATGCGGCGCCAGGCTGAGGGGAATCCGGGCCGTCACCCCGTCGTCCTCCTCCCCGGGGGCAAAGCGGTAAGAAAGCGCGAGCTCACACTCGCCTGCGGGCAAGGTTACAGGGAACTGCTCCAGAGCCGCAGCTTCGGGCAATTGCCTCCGGACATCATCGGCGGTCATAACAAGGAGTGCTTGAGCGCCTGGATTTTTCAGCCACTGATTCAGGCTTCGCTGATCGCGGACCTCCGGACCGAGGCGTTCCTCGTAAAAGTCAAAAAGGGCCTGATCATCCACCATGATGGTGCGCAACCGCAGCCGGTCTTCCATCTCCTGAAGCTGGGTGATCAGCGTGATGTTCGCCACGAGAAAGGGGTACTCCCCCTTCAGCTCCCCCTCGACCAGGGCGGACAGGATAAAGATCTGCCGCGCTTCCTCCGGCTTGATCAGGCCGTAGTTGACCTTGCGCCTCGGCACGATAACCAGCCCGAAGAGACTAACCTTGGCAAAGGCGACCACCTGCCCCCGCCCCTTTTCCCAATGGGGTTCGGAATACGACGAGCGGCACAGTTCCCCGGCCAGGGGCTCGATCCACTCGGGATTGATTTCGGCCACGGTGCGGGCGTAGAGCCGCGAGGTCTCCACCATTTCGGCGGCCATGAGCCAGTCCCCGGTCTTGCCGTATTGGTTGGAACCGGGAAAGATCATGACTTCCCTGCCTCCCGCGGCCTGGTAGAGATTCTTTTCCTTCTTCACCGCGATATTCCTAAGGTTGCCGCTCAGGATCGCCCGGTGGATGGCCTCCGGCGAGGCGGGCTGGGTGTTCATCACAAAGCCGGGCTCCTCGCCAAGCACTTGGCTGATCTGTTCGTGGATATCGCGCCACTCCCGCATCCGCAGGAAGGAAAGATAGTGGCTCACGCAGAACTTGCGCATCCGGGAAAGGGAGTGCAGTTTGTCAAAAGTAGCATGATACCCGTCCCAGAGGGCAAGAAAGAAGAGAAAATCCGAAGGAGCCTTGGCAAAGCGGGCATGGGCCGCATCCGCCGCCGCCTCCTTGTCCGCGGGCCGGACCCGCGGGTCCTGGATACTCAACCCCGCGGCGATAATGGTCACCTCCCGCAAAGCGTTGTGGTCCCGGGCCTCGATGATCATCCGGGAGATCCTCGGGTCCAGAGGCAGACGGGCCATGAGCCTGCCGTGCGCGGTAAGGCGGTGCTGGCGGTCCAGGGCGCCAAGCTCGGTGAGCAGTCCATAGCCGTCCTGGATGGCCCGGCCCGAAGGCGGATCGAGAAATGGAAATCTGGCCGGCTCACCCAGCTTGAGGCTGATCATCCGCAGGATGACCTCGGCCAGGTTGGTGCGCAGGATCTCGGGTTGCGTGTATTCCGGCCGGTTGCGATACTCCTCCTCGGCAAAGAGACGGACGCAGACCCCCGGCCCCACCCGGCCGCAGCGGCCCTTGCGCTGATCGCAACTCGCCCGGGAAACAGCAACGATGGGCAGCTTGCTGGTCCGGGCCCGGACATTGTAGCTCGCCATGCGGGCCAGACCGGTATCCACCACATAGCGGATGCCGGGGACCGTGATGGAGGTTTCGGCCACATTGGTGGCCACCACGATCTTCTGCCCTTTTACCGGCTGGAAGATCTTCTTCTGGTCGCCAGGGGAGAGCCTGCCGAACAGGGGCAGCACCACGGGCGCGGCGTGGCGCCGGCCAAGCTTGGCCTGCAGCGATTCCACGGTTTCCAGGATATCCCGCTCGGTGGGCATGAAGACCAGGATATCCCCCTCCCCTTCATGCTGGTGCAAGGCGCAGACCGCTTCCACCGCCTGATCCACATAGCTCTGCTCTCCTTCCTCCTCCTTGCCCGGGTCCAGGGGCTGGTAGCGGACCTCCACCGGATAGGTCCTCCCAGACACCTCGATCACCGGGGCATTGCCGAAATGCTTGGCAAACCGGGCCGTATCGATGGTGGCCGAGGTGATCAGCAGGGTGAGATCCGGGCGGCGGGCAAGAAGCTGCTTCAGCAGGCCGAGGAGAAAATCGATATTGAGGCTCCGCTCGTGGGCCTCGTCGATGATGATGGTATCGTAGGCGGAAAGATTCCGGTCGTGGTGCGCCTCGGCCAGCAGGATGCCGTCGGTCATGAACTTGAGGCGGGTATTCCGGCTGGTCTGGTCTTTGAACCGGATCTTGTACCCGGCCAAGCCTCCATCCGCGCCCAGCTCCTCGGCAACCCGCTCGGCCACGGTAATGGCCGCAATCCGCCTGGGCTGGGTGCAGCCGATCTTTTTTTGCCTGCCGCGCCCGGCCTCAAGGCACATCTTGGGCAACTGGGTGGTCTTGCCGGATCCGGTGTCGCCTGCAACCACCACCACCTGGCTTGCGCGGATCGCTTCGATGATTTCCAGCCGGTGCGCCACGATGGGCAGCTCCGCCGGATACTGAATGTTCCTTTCCTGTTCCATGCGTGTGGAGAGCCTGCTCCCAAGAGGGTGGCCGGAAAAAACACAACCGGCTCCGCCTCTGATCCGCCATGCGGAAGATATTTTTTTATAATTTCTTCAAGAAGAATACTGAACCGGTCGAAAATAATGTAGAATTTTTACAGTGAGATAAGTACAATAATACCAATTTTCCTGTAAAATCGCAGGAAAGAACGCAACAACAGGCAGAAAAAACATCGACGGCGCGCAAGCGGCAGGCTACGGGGCAGGCACACCGCTCTCAGGCGGGGAAGAGAGGACCAAGGAGGAGCATACGAATGACGGAAGAAATGGGAAACATTGACAATGCCATTGAAGCATCGCAGAAAACCGTGGTCTCCCGCGAAAAGGAGACCGGCGAGGATGCCGAGCGTCCCAAGGGCCCGGTAGGCCTTGATATCGGCACCAGCCATATCGTCATGGCCCAGAACAAGGGCAAGAACATCCACACCATCAAGCAGCTCAACGCATTCTTCACCATCCCCTATTCAAAATTCACCAAGAAAATCCTGGTAGACAACGAGGTGACCTTTTTTGAAAAGGGAGACATGTTTTACATCCTCGGCTATTCGGCCGAGAACTTCGCCAACATGTTCAACACCAACACCCGGCGCACCATGGAAAAAGGTCTGCTCTCCGCCCGTGAGGACGAAGGGATCAACGTGCTCCAGGCCATCATCGGCACCCTGATCAAGCGGCCCAAGAACCCCGGCGAGGTCATCTGCTTCAGCATGCCGGGCACCCCGGTTGACAGCGGCCAGTCCGTGGTCTACCACGAGTCCATCATCAAGATGTACCTGGCCACCCTGGGCTACAACCCCATCTCCATCAACGAGGGTCTGGCCACGGTCATGGCAGAGCTGGCAGAAGACAACTTCACCGGCATCGGCATCAGCATGGGCGGCGGCATGTGCAACATCTGCCTGGCCTATCTCTCCGTGCCGGTCATCACCTACAGCATCCAGAAAGGCGGCGACTACATCGACCAGATGGTCGGCATCTCGGTGGGCGAACCGGCCACCAAGGTCAAAACCATCAAGGAAAATACCTTCCGGCTGGCCAAGCCCCCGAAAAATCGGGTTGAAACCGCCCTGCAGATCTATTACGACGACCTGATCCACACCCTGCTGCACAGCCTGCAAGACGTGCTGCACTCTTCCGACAAGATTCCGAAAATCGCCAAGCCCATCCCCATCGTGCTGGCAGGCGGCACCGCCCTGCCCACCGGCTTTAAAGAGCACTTCGAGAAGGCGTTGAAGGATTTCAACCTGCCCATCGACATCTCCGAGGTCAGGATTGCCGAAGACCCCCTCAACACCACGGCCAAGGGCGCCATGGTCATGGCGCTTTCCGAAGAAATCTAGCGGCGAAACAAAGCAGAGTTTACGAGGGCGCAGCCGAGTGGCTGCGCCTTTTTTTTGCCACCTGCCGGGAAGGAAACCCTGCGGCGCCTTTGCCTCGCAATCACCCGTGACCTCACAGGCACGCGGTTCACAAGATCGCGCCGTCCTTGGCAAGGCTAACCTCCAACTGCTTGCCCTTTACGACCTCAAAGCGCTGTTCCCCTATCTTCCGGTTCTGGTGAAAGAACTGGACCGTCCAGGTTCCATGCAGCAGCATCTTTTCCGTGATGGTGAGAGCCTCGACCAGCCGCTGCATGTACTTGACCTGCTGATTTGAGGTGCGCACCAGCTTTCCGTCCGGCCCGTACCACCGGATAACCAGGGGCAGGTCCTGGTCCACCGGCAAAAAATTCACCGAGTACAGAGCGCCCAAGGCAATCCCGATCTTGCCGGGAATATTGTTCGCCCCCCCGGCAAACATCTGGAGCTTTTTCATGTTCAATTCGATATCGCGGACATTTTCATAGGCAGCGCTCAGTTCGGAAACCTGCTGAAACGGCTGCTGCACCAGACCAGCGCTTTCGATCTGCAACCCCCAGATCTTCACCGGACGGGCCGGCTCCGTCGATGCCTCCGGTTCCTTGGCCTGTCGCCCGGCTGCGGCAACCATGCTGCTCCGCGGGGCAGTCGTCGCCCCCAAACTGCTTTCCGGGCCAGGAGGGATGAACCCCTTTGCCGTGTTGATCTTCTTGGCCTTTTTGATATTTTTCACATTCAACAAGGTGGCCTTGGTCAGGTCGGCGCCTTCCAGATTGGCCCTGTTCAGGTCGGCGTCATTGAGGTTGGCATTGATCAGGATGGCGCGGGACAGGTCGGCGTCGGTAAGATCTGCCCAGCGCAAATCGCCATCCCGGAGATTTGCGCCGGTAAGCACGGCATTGGTCAAATCGGCGTTGGCCAGATCCACATTGGCAAGATCGGCATTGCTCAAATTGGCATCGATGAGATTGGCGTTCCGCAGATCAAGACTGACCAGTTTTGCATCACTCAACACGGTCTCGCGCAGATTCTTGAGATCAAAACGTTTTGCCGCCGTCAGGTTGATGCCGGAGAGGTTCGCGCCCTTCAGGTCGGCGTTGTTCAAATTGGCATTTGCCAGTTCGGCCTTGGCAAGGTTCGCCCGGTTCAGATAGGCATGGTTCAGTTTTGCCTTGGTGAGATCCGCGCCTTCAAGATTGGCGTTGTTCAAATTCGCCCCGGTGAAATCGACCGTGTTCAACCGGGCCTTGCGCAGATCCGTATTGGTGAGGTTGGCTTTCACCATGAGGGTGCGGACGCCGAAATCCACCCCGGACAAACGGGCGCCGGTGAGATTGGCCTCGCTCAGATCAACCCGCTCCATCAGGGCTTTTTCGCAGTTGGCCTCGGTGAGATTGACCTGCTGGAAATTCGCGCCGCCAAACTCTCCGGATGCCAAATCGGCCTTGGTGAGATTGGCTCCCCGGAAATTCGCTTTTTCAGCGGTTACGCCGGTGATAATCGCGCCATTCAGATTGGCCTGAACCACAACCGCCTCATTCATCTTCGCCTTACCCAGGTTTGTTCCGTTGACGCTCGCCTCGGAAAGATTCGCCTCTTCCAGATTTGCTCCCTGCATATCCGCGCCATCGAGATTCGCTCGGATCAAATTCGCCTTGGCCAAGGCAATTCCCGGCAGACGAGTGCGGCGCAGGTCCACCCCATTGAGCATGGCGCCGGACAGATTCACCCCCGTAAGAATCGCGACGGTGAGATCGGCATTCCCAAGCCTTGCTTCGCTCAGATTGGCCGAGGTAAAATTGGTTTTCGTGAAGGTTGCTCCGGAAAAATCAGCGCCGCGGGCATCACTTCCGGTCCAGTCCGATTCAAGCAGGATGGCGCCAGCCAGCACCGCCTCCTGGAGATCAGCGCCACGGAGATTGCTCCGGGCAAGATCGGCATCGGTCAGGTTTGCCTCGGCCAGCCGGGCCTGAGACAGATCGGCCTTTTGAAGTCTACACCCGGCAAGGATGGCGCCCCGGAGGTCCGCCTGCCTGAGATCGGCATTGACCAGATTTGCCTGGCTGAAATTCACCCCGCGCAGATCGGTATCACGCAGGTTCGCCCCCTCAAAATTGGCGTTCCGGAAATTAAGCCCCCGCAAATTCTTGCCGGCAAAATCCGCGCCATGAAAATCCTTGCCCGCAAAACCGGAAGGTTCGACACTGCCTGTTGCCGGGGAGGGAGCGCCATTTTCCGCAGGCCTGGCTTCACGGGAAAAACCACCCGGCGCAGGGCTGGAAGCAGCGGGGAACCAAGAGGGCAATCCAACTCCTGCCCGGCCCCACAAAAGAATCCCTCCGCCCCCAACCAGGGCAACAACAAGAACCGCGGCAAGAGCGAGTCCGAACCTGGAGAAAAAGGACCGCCCCCCTTTCCGTTGGCTTACAGCCTGGACAAGGGTTTTTTCCGAGTGGCATCGCGGGCAGGGCGCTTTTTTGCCTACAAAAGCGGCCGGCACCATCTGCTGGAATCCACATCTCCCGCAGGAAAATTTAGCCCGGCCGGCGTCGCTTGCCGCCGCAGACGAATTTTTCCCCACGACAACGGTATGCCTGCACTTTGGACACGGCACCGACTTGCCGGCATGGCGGTCTTCAACCTCGACGGAGTATCTGCATTTATCGCAATAAAAAATCATCCGGCATCCTCAACAGAACAAAAACCGTTATCACCGCAAACAGCCGGGGCTGAAGCAACAGCTACACCAATCATCGACCATAACCAAAAAATACTTCATATATTTTTGTAATCGCGAAAAAACGCGATTACAACGGAAAGCCGCGGCGACCGGCGGCGGTTGCGGCGGAATCACGGCGCGATTCCGTGTCCGGACCTGTGGCCTTTTGTTTTTTTTTTGCGCGTCCGGCATATATTTCGACACGTTCAAGAGCAGTGCTGTAAAAAATATTCAGATGGGGTATTATACCACTTTACCTGGGGGGGTAACAGAATCTTGCCGAAGTCAGGCAAAAATCCCCTTCGCAGTCCATGATGCGCCCAGCGCATTTTTTGTTCGCGTTTCGCCTGTAGTATTAGAGATGACCATTGTGCGTGGCTGAACATTACCCTGAAGCAGAATCCGAGGCCTTCATTTTCCGTGCAGAAACCAAAGCAGCCAGAGTCTCCTCAAACAGAAAGCAAAAACGACGCCCAAGGGACGCAGAAAATCTTCGACCCCCGGGAACAGGCCATAAAATACAAGGCCTACCGTCATATTTTCTCGGACAAGGACGTCAAAAAAGGCCTTGACGAAAAAGCCATCATCCGCAAGATCAAAAAAAGCAAAAGCCTCAGCGGCCGCTACCGCCAGTACCTGGAAATGCGGGACGACGACAAGCGCGGCAGCCATACCTATCCCTGGCAAAACCCGTTCAACCGCGTCCTGTTCTGGTCCGCCTACTGGCTTCCTCGGTTCATGAAATGGGGCGCACTGCTTGCCGTCACTCTTTTCATCATTAATTACATCCCCGGCCCGACCCAACATATCATCGAGGTGCTCATCGCCCGCTCCATCTATGACACCGCCCCCATCGAACGGCTGCCCGACGACTTGGAAACCTATGCCCACTCCGCCGATATCAAGGACAGCCGGGGGGCCATCATCAAGTCCTACGGAAAACGCAAGGTTACCGAGCAGCTTCCCGTCTCCGCCCAAAAGGCCCTGCTGGCCTGCGAAGACCACTTTTTCCTGCCCCACCCCAACAACACCTGGTATGAAAATCTTTTTCTGATCCATCCCGGGGTCAGTTGGTTGAATCTGGTCGGCGCGGTGAAAGACACCCTGCGGGGCGATCCCCGCGGCGCCAGCACCATTGTCATGCAGAACGCCAAAAAGATCCTCGGCAACGAGGACAGAACCATTGCCAACAAGCTGGAGGAGATCATCATCGCCTACATGATGGTGGCCAAATTCGGCAAGGAAAAAAATCTCAACTTTTACATCAACACCGTGCCGGTGGGGGCCAACATCTATGGCTTTCCTGCCGCCGCCACCAGCTATTTCAAAAAAGACCTGGCCGCCCTCAACATGCAGCAACTGGTGACCATCGGCTCCTTCATCCCCAACCACAACCGCCAGGTCGCCTTTTATGAAATCGTCAACGGCAAGAATTTCGGCGACCTTTCCCCTGCCATGCAGGGCCATGCCAAAAGCGCGATCAACAAGGTCAATCTCGCCCTCGCCCACCTCTGGAAACAGAAGGAAATCCCGGATGACCAGTACCGGAGCTGGCTGCTGTCCGACGAAGAATCCATCCGCCGCATCGGTTTCCGCGATTTCCGCTCGCCCCTGTACGGGGAGGAGGAATGGACCTCCTGGAACGTCATCAAGGAGGTTTCCTCCCGCACCTACACCATCAATGGCCGTGAGGTTTCCGGCACCCAGCTCCTGCTGGAAGAAAAAGGGGCCGTCTCCATCGAAACCGGCACGGATCTGGCCCTGATCGAAAAGATGAAGGAAATCATCGGAGAGTTCCTGCAGGGCAGCTACTTTAAAGAGATTCTCGCCGCCAGCAACCAGGGGACTTGGCAGCGCGACAAGGAACGCTACACCTCCCGCGGCCTTACCCCGCCCTACACCGATTTCGACAGCTTTCTCGAGTATCTGCAGCGCAACATCAATGTCGGCATTCTTGCCGTAAACCAAAAAGGCGAGGTCGTCGCCTATGTGGGCGGCAAGGAGTTTCTGCAGAGCAAAAACAGCGAAAAATACGAAGAAGAGGACGAGGCGCCCGATCCCAACGAAGCCGCCACCGACACCGGCGCCGGCCCCCGCTCCAACCAAGAATCGGTGATCATCGACATCATGAACAAGAAGGCAAAGATCACCCCCTCCTCCACCATAAAGCCGATCATTGCCTACTACGCCATGGTGGCGAACAATGCCAAGATGAGCGACCGTTTTGCCGACAAGCCCATCGAGTACAAGTATGTGGCCAGCGAAGGCAGGCAGACCTGGATGCCCCGCAACTGGTACAACTATGACGGAGCCCGTCCCATGGGCAAGGAATACAACCTGCTGGAAGCACAGGTGATCTCCATCAACACGATCTTCGCCAGACTCTACACCAACCCCATGCTCCGCAACGCCATGCTCCAGGGCTTTGACCAGGTCGGCCTGGACTACAGCAAGGAAGACGCCAAATACTGGCCTTTCGGCATCGGCTCTTCGGCGGTGTCGGTGCAGCAATGGCTTGGCATCTACAATGCCTTTTTGGACGGCCAGTACCGCGATCCCTCTTTTGTGCGCCGGATACAGATAAACGGCAAGACGGTGTACGACCGGGACCTCGACGATCAGTACGCCAAGATCCCGCTTTTCGACGCCAAAAAGGAACGGGAGGCGGAGATGGGCGCCCTGTACGAGATCTGCAATCGCGGCACCGGCTCCTCCATGAAAACCGAATTCAAGCATCACAAGAATCTGGTCTCCGGCAAGACCGGCACCGCGCCGATGAACAAGTCCGCCCTGTTCATCAGCCATTTCAACCCCTACCGGGACCGGCAGGCCCACAAGGAGGACACCATCACCATGCTCGTTTCCGTAACCACCAACACGGGCGGCTTCAAGAGCGTGGGCACCTCGGGCAACGCGCCGACCAAGATTGCCGGCCGCATTTACAACCACCTCTTCCAGCAGGAACTGCAAGAGATGATGGACAAAAACATCGACAAGGCAAAGCGCGAGGATACCCATTTTCGCAACAACCAGGTGTACTGGGCCAATGTCAACCGGTACATGGACACCCTTCTCTCCGGCAAATGCGGCAACAGCCTCATCTCCGACAACATCATCGGGGTTGACGACTACGGCGAAGCCTTGGTGCAGATCTTAAACAGCAACACCAAGATCTACACCGGCCGCGACGAAGTATTCTCCCAACTGGTCCAGTATTACTGCGACCAGGAGAAAATGGTCCGCATGGACACAACCCCGGAAAACTAACCCCGGGCCCTCCGGGAAGATGCAAGCGCGCCTTTACAAACCATGCCGGGCGTGGCATAGTGGCGAAGCTTCATATCACAGATGAAACCTTACACTCAGAAGAGAGATTCCATATGGCAAAGATAGGAAGAAATGATCCCTGTTTCTGCGGCAGCGGCAAAAAATTCAAGAAATGCTGCCTGGGCAGCCGCACCGTTGCTCCGGCCGGACCTGCAATTCCCTCGGTAAGGACGGAGGTCGAAAAAATCCAGGAAAGTGCCGGCGCCGGAAAAGCGGCGGTGCTGGCGCTGGGGGTTTTCGTGCTCTTCTCCACCACCAGCGGCGATGCCTGGCTTCTGGAGGTCACGGACATGGACGCCATTCAGGTTGCGCAAGGCGGCGAAAAGATAGCGGTGCAGATCGAGGAAAACCCTGAAACCATCGAAATCAACTGGACCCATAAGTTCGACGTCAAAAACAAAAAATTCGTCCTCACCTCCTATAAAGACAAGAGCGAAGAGATCCGCGACGATTATCCCGCCCACACCATCCTCTCCACGGTGAAAAAGATCCGCAGCCGCATCCCGCCCGAGCTGATCGGCACCATCCATCTGGACAACGAGGAAGAAAAACAAACCGAGGAAAGCTGAACTCCGTCATTTTCCTAGAGCCATGAAGAGGCGGGCAGGTTAAAAACGTCCTGCTTTTCGGGAAAAGCCATGGCATGAGAGGCAACGCGACCAACGAAAAAAGAGTGGAGAAAGCATGCCGTCCGAACAATTTCCCCCTCTCGTCCTGCTTTATTTTTTTTACGGCCTAGCCTTTATCTGCCTCGGCCTGTCCATTGCCGTCAAGGACATGTCCGAAAGCAAGTTGCGGTTGGCCGACAGCCTGCCTTCCCTGGCGGTCTTCGGTTTCAGCCACGGCCTCCACGAATGGCTGGTGTGCTATACACTGCTGATGGGGAAAGAGTTCATTTCGCTCCCCCTGCATTACCTGCGCTTTCTCACCATGGTCATCTCCTTTCTGTTCCTGAACCATTTCGGCATCTGCCTGCTCCGTTCCCAGCCAAGAATCCGCTGGCAGTGGCTGCGGGTGCTCATCCCTTTTCTCCTGCTTCTGCTGGGCATGTATCTCTGGTTGATGCAGGCGCACCTCGGTTTGGAGGCGCTCCGGGGGGCAGGGATGCTGGCCCGGCTGAGCATCGGCGTTCTGGGCGGCATGTTGGCCTCTTTCGCCCTGTTGAGACACTCCCGGCTGATCTCCTCCCTTAACCGCCAGGTGGCCGACAATCTCCGCCGGGCCGCAATCTGTTTCGCCCTGTATGCCGTGGTTGCGGGCATCGTGCCGTCGCACTTCATCTTTCCTTTTCTGGGGGTGCCGGTGGAGGTACTGCGGGGCGCGGCGGCAGTGGGAATAGCCTATTTCATGGTACGTGGTTTGAACATCTTCAACATCGAAACCCGAAAAAAATTCGAGCAGCAGTTCCGGCAACTGGCCCAAACCGAGAAGCTCTCGGCCCTCGGCAAACTGGCCGCGGGCATCGCCCACGAAATCAACAACCCATTGACCAATGTCTCCCTTAATGTCGAGATGCTCAAGCAGGAACTCCGGGAGGCACCGTCATCGGCGGACACGGAAAAACGGATCTCCATCATCGAACGAAACATCGTCCGCGCCTCGACCATTGCCCGCGAGCTGCTCGATTTTGCACGCCAGCGGGAGGCAAACCTGCAACCCACCGACATCAACACCCTGATTCACTCGACCCTCACCCTGCTCGGCAAGCGTTCTCATGAACACCGGATCACATCCGAGTTGACGGATCTGCCTCCGGTCATGGCCGACCATTGCAAGGTCGAGGAAGTGCTGCTCAACGTGCTGCTCAATGCCATGGAAGCGTCCGAACCCGGAGGAAGCATCGAACTGCGCAGCAGCGCCCGGGGTCCGGAGGTGCTGATTGAGGTCGTCGACCATGGCTGCGGCATCGTTGCCGAGAACATGGACCGGGTCATGGAGCCTTTTTTCACCACCAAGGAGGTGGGAAAGGGCACGGGCTTGGGGCTTTCCATCAGCCACAGCATCATGGAAATGCACGGCGGCAGAATCGAACTGACACACACGGCCGGGGGCGGCGCCACCGTTTCCCTGGTTTTCCCTGCGGCAAAAGGAGCACAGTATGACTGAAATCATGGTGGTGGACGATGATCATGATCTGCGGGAAAGCATGGCCGAGGTTCTCGGCAAGGCTGGGTTTTCAGTAACCCA
The DNA here is from genome assembly GCA_964588325.1 of uncultured Desulfurivibrio sp. Lineage (GTDB taxonomy): Bacteria > Desulfobacterota > Desulfobulbia > Desulfobulbales > Desulfurivibrionaceae > Thiovibrio. Next base: position 210,335 of record CAZPOR010000003.1, on the reverse strand, counting down.
GGCCAGCCGGGGTGAAGAGGCCCTGGAGCATCTGGCCAAAAACAACTTCGACCTGATCCTCCTCGATCTGGTCATGCCCGGCCTGGGCGGGCTGGAGCTGCTTGGCCGCATCCGGGACAAAGCGCCCCGGATGCCGGTGATCATGATCACCGCCTTTGCCAGCGTGGAAAACGCGGTGGCTGCCATGCGCCAGGGGGCCTCGGATTATATAACCAAGCCTTTCCGCATCGATGGCCTGCTTGCCGCGGTGGGCCGCGTCCTGGAGGAGGCGCGTTTTGAAAGCTGCCGCACCTCCCTGGATCTCGACACCATCCTGAGCTGCCTGTCCAATCCCCTCCGCCGGGAGATCCTTGCTCAGATCGAACAGGAAGGAGCCCTGCGTTTCATGGACCTCTGCCGAAAGCTGGAGCTGGAAGACCACACCAAGATGAATTTTCACCTGAAAATTCTCAAGGAGGCAGGTTTTTTGGGCCAGGATGAAAACAAGCTCTACCTGCTCACCTCTCTGGGAACCCAGGTTTTGGGGTGCGTCCGTTTCCTGATGAAAAAGCTGGCCGGCTGAACGGTCAGCCATAAGCCATCCACCTTCCACCTTTTTCCTTCCACCTTTCACCTTTCACCTTTCCTTCTCCTCCTGTGAATAAAACTTCACGGAACCCCCTGACTCGTAAAATACATTTATCTGGATAGCCCCACCATTCCCTTCTACTCTCTTGGCAAGGATGACTTCGATGCGGCCAGGCAGGGAAACCCCTGCCCGACAGCGGGATTGCCGCCGGAAGTCCCCTTGCATCGAGCTGTTCTCGGCAGCAAGGCCACACCTGCTGACCATCAACAGAAAAAAGGAGGAGAGGTCATGAAAAAACCGCTACGGGAGGTGGAGTTATGAAAAAAACAGTATTTAAGGGGGCATGTCTCATGGGCCTTGCCTGGGCAAGCCTTGTTGCTACGGCCCAGGCAGGAGAAGTTGACTGGGCCGCGCTTAATCCGGCTTTTGCCAAGGCAGGCTACGTCAAGGAAAAGGATGCCTGCCTGGCTTGCCATGCAGACTCAATCGAAGCGTACAAAAAAACCGTGCATGGCCGGACATTCCAGCACGGCGCCAAAGGGCCGCTTCAGGCCCGCGATTGCCAGGCCTGCCACGGACCGCGCAGCGAGCATGTTGCCGCGCCGGACGCCAGCCTGAAATTTTCCACCGCGCAATACTCAACGGTCTGTCTGCAATGCCATCAGGACGGCGGCCGCATGCACTGGCAGAACAGCCAGCACAAGACCGGCGAGGTCGGCTGCGTTTCCTGCCACACCCTGATGCAGAACAAAAGCAAAAAAGGGCTGCTGGCCAAGGCGGATGAATCCGCGGTCTGCTATTCCTGCCATGCCGACATCCGGGGGCAGATGAGCAAGCAGTCCCACCATCCGGTCAAGGAAGGGAAGATGGCCTGTTCAAGCTGCCACAACCCCCACGGCTCGGTGGGTAAAAGCATGCTCAAGGGCGCAACGGTCAACGAAACCTGCTTCAACTGTCACCAGGATAAACGCGGCCCCTTTATCTTTGAGCATCCGGTGGTGCGGGAGAATTGCGCCAACTGCCATGATTCCCACGGCTCCAACAATCCGGACCTGCTCAATGCCAAGGGCTCGTTCCTTTGCCTGCAGTGCCATTCCTACGGCGGCCACATCAACCTGCCGCGCTACAACCGGACCAGCAACCCCTATGGCCAGGGCTGCGTGAACTGCCACATCACCCAGCACGGCTCCAATCACCCATCCGGCGCCAAATTCACCCGCTAAAGGAGGCATGATCATGAAGAAAACCTATGCATTAGCATCATTGCTCCTGCTGGCGCCCGTGGTTGCCCAGGCCCAGGAAGAAGCAAAAATAGAAAGTTCCGGGGAAGTGACGGTCGGCATCCAGCAAATGGATGTGGACCCGGATTCCTCCAAGTTCAACAAGAACCGCGATCTCGAGGATGGCTTCAATCTCTATGATCTCTGGTTCGGGCTGGTGGATCCCAACAATGGCAGGTACCTGGATTTTCAGGGCACCAATCTGCTCCAGGACGATCAGTCCATCCGTTTTGGCTTCGGGAACTACGGCAGTTGGGGTGTGGTCATCGACCGTAACGAGATCCCCCACACCCTGAGCAACAAGGCTAAAACTCCGTATATCGACCAAGGAAACGGCCTGCTCACCCTGCCGAGCACGGCCCCCATCCCGAACACGAATCTGGTGCCGACCGCGGCTCAGTTGACAGCCAACGATGCGGCCACGGCCACTTGGCTGTCCACCACCCTGCACGGGGTAGAACTGGGCACCCAGCGGGACAAGACCGGGGCCACCATTTCCATTACTCCCCATCAGGATTTCAAGTTCCGCCTCTCGCTGTCGGACGAGCGCAAGGACGGGTCCAACCTCACCTACGGACCCATCGGAGACCGGCCGCCGCGCACGCTCAATGCCCAGTTGGCCGAGCCCATCGACTACAAGACCCAGGAACTGAAGTTCGAGGCCGAGTACAACCAGCCCACTTACCAGGCTCTGTTCACCTACCTGCTCTCCGGGTTTGAGAACGAGATCGACACCCTCCGCTGGCAGAATCCTTATGTGGCGGACGTCGACGGCAACGGCTATGACACCTGGAATGCCGCTTATAATATCGCCAGTTTCGGGCAACGGGCCCTGGCGCCGGACAACCGTTACCAGAACGCCTCGCTGGCGCTCGGCTTCGATCTGCCCATGGCCAGCCGCCTGAGCGCCACCGTGGCCTACGGCATAATGGAGCAGGACGAGACCCTGTTGCCTTACAGCACGAGCAGCTTGGGCAGCGCAACCGCCTTTGATTCCACGGGTATTCTCCCGCGCACCAATGCCGATGCCGAAATCGACACCCTCCTGTTCAACGCCGATTACAGCATCAACCCCATCGAGCGCCTGAACCTGCGAGCCTTTGTCCGTTATTACGATTTGGACAACAAGACTCCCCAAAGCAATTGGTGGTATGTAACCGATGACACCAGGGGCACCGGCAATCCCAGCTACAAGAACAAACGGGTCAGCTTGGCCTATTCCTTCGACCAGATGAATTACGGCCTGGACACCTCGTATAATCTGCCCTTCTGGCGAACCACCCTCGGCCTGGGTTACGAACGGGAGGATATCGACCGCGAGTTCCGCGAGGCCAACACCGAGGAGAACATGCTCAAGGCCTCGTTGAAAACCAGGCCAACCGACTGGCTGACCGTGCGGGCCAAATACCTGTACGGCGACCGTGACGGAGGCGATTACAACAATACGGTTACGGCCCAGAGCTACTGGTATGCCCTTGCCGACGCCGGGGCGGATCGGGACAATCCCCAGTTCACCTTCAGTAACCATCCGGACATGCGGAGATTCGACGTCTCCGACCGGGAACGCGACCAGTTGGATCTTGCCGCCACGGTTATGCCCAAGGCGGGTCTGGACTTCACCGCCTCCTACCGGTATCGCAACGATGACTACGCTTCCGGCGTAACCGCAACCCAACCCTTGCTCGTCTCTGGAATAGGCGTGGCTGCGGGGGATGATACGGCTTCAACGCCCGGCGACCAGCTCGGACTGCTGGAGAGCAAGACCCATCGTTATGCCCTTGATGTTTCGTATGCCGCGACCGAGCGGTTGAACCTGAACGCCTTCGGCAGCAGGGAGACCATCGAATCAACGCAACGGGGCCTGGAGTTCAACGAAAACAATAAGATGAACCCGACCGCTGTTCTCGGCACCGCCGAACTCGGTCCCTGGACGAGGACAACAAGCCAGTGGATGGCGGTGACCGACGACAAGACCAATACCATCGGGGTTGGGGCTGGCTTCGAGATCATCCCCGGCACGCTCCGGCTGGCCACGGATTACACCTATTCTCAGGGCAAGGTCGATATCGAGTACAGTGGTTTCGGCACCCAGTCTTCAGTGAATCCGGACAACACCCTGGCGGATACCCATGAATTCTCCTTCCGCAACCCGGAGACGGTCACCCACAAGCAGTACAACCTCAACGCCACCCTGGAGTACCAGTTCGTGAAAAATCTTGTGTTCGGCCTGCATTATATCTATGACCGCTACAAGATCAGCGACTGGATGCAGGAGGCGGATACCCCCTGGGTTGAGTCGGTGGGCAGCGAGTACCTGCTGCGCGATACCTCCGACGCCACCTCCACCCAGTGGGGCAACCGGCTGATTAACCTGGGCAGCTACCTCGGACCCAGCTACGAGGCACACTTCGGCGCGGTCACCTTGACCTACCGTTTTTAAAAACCACTACAAATCGTGCCTGGGCCAACACCATCTGGCCGAGCATGAGGCAAGGGGCGGAGAATCTTCCGTCCCTTGCTTTTTTTTTTTTGAGGGAAACAATTTCGCCACTTGCCGAGCGGTTCCGAAATGTGTAAGGCAAGGGAAGCCTTTTTCTAAAAATGAAGGACGCACACGTTTTATGAGCTATCTCATCATCTGCAGCGTGGCCCTCGCAGTCTCCGGCCTGACCCTTTTCTCCGGTTTCGGCCTGGGCACTCTCCTGATGCCGGCCTTTGCCCTGTTCTTCCCCTTGGAGGTGGCGGTGGGGGCCACGGCCATGGTGCATCTGGCCAATAATTTTTTCAAGGCCGCCCTGTTCGGCAAACACGCCGATCTCGGGATCGTTCTCAAATTCTCCCTGCCCGCCGCCCTGGCGGCCGTACTCGGCGCGCTGCTGCTCAATCAACTCAGCGGTATGGAGCCGATCATGCACTACAACCTGGGCAATCACCTCTTCACCATCACCTGGCTCAAATCGGCCATCGGGGTGCTGATCATGGGCTTTGCCCTGGCCGAGTTGTGGCCAGGGCTGAAGAAGCTTTCTTTCCCGCCGCGCTACATCCCCATCGGCGGGATCATTTCCGGTTTTTTCGGAGGGCTGTCCGGGCATCAGGGGGCATTGCGCACCGCGTTTCTGCTCCGGGCCGGACTGAGCAAGGAGGCTCTCATCGGCACCATGATCCTTTCCGCCATTATCGTCGATATCAGCCGGATCCTGGTGTATGGCTCTACTTTTGTTTCCCGGGATTTGACGGTGATGCGGGCGGCAGGCGGCTTCGGCCTGGTGGCGGCCGGCACCCTCGCCGCCTTTCTGGGAACCTTCTGCGCCTCGCGCTTTCTGAAAAAAATGACCCTGCACATGGTGCAGACCCTGGTGGGCGGACTGCTTCTGCTGATGGCCGTGGCGCTGGGGGCGGGAATACTGTAAATGCAGGAGTCAGCTTGTCCTGTTCCTCCAATCCCAGGGACTTCTCTGGCTGCGTCTCGCGCTGATCCTCGGGTTGGTCGCCCTCTGCCCCCTGCTCTCCGCCTTGCTTTTCAGAACACCCACGCTCAAAAACCATTTTACTCTGGACAAGGATTAAGAAAAGACTTAAATTCCATTCATACATGGAAGCAGAACCGATCCGCAATTTTCAAGGAGAACGACATGCCCATCTATGAATACCGCTGCCAGGAGTGCAAGGGACTGTTTGAGACCATTGTCACCTCCTCAGAAACCGCCCCCGAGCCGGTCTGCCCGAAATGCGGCAGCAGCGTTGTAAAAAAAACCATCTCCGCCTCAAGCTTCCGGATTTCCTCCGGTTCAAGCTCCATCCCCTCGGGAGCGCTCTCGGGCTGCTCCACAAAATCGGGTTTTTCCTGAGCCTGAAAACGCTGCAGCCGGTCCGGCTGCACCACTCCCACGCACCTCTCCCCAGGCTTCACCGGGACGGCGCCCCTCGCCTTGTCAGCCTTTCCGGCCGCTGTCGAGCGCCGCTCTGACCAGAAAAGCCAGGTCGTGCAGATTAAGCGGCTTCATCACATAGCTCCGGACGCCCATGCTCCTGGCCCGCTCCTCCGTCATCTGCTCGCTGAAGCCGGAGCAGAGAATAACCGGGATATCCGGCCTGATCGCCATGAGCTGGCGCGCCAGTTCCCCGCCGGTCATGCCGGGCATGGTCTGGTCGGTTATAACCAGATCAATGTTTCCCGGATTTTCCGCAAAAATCCCCAGCGCTTCGGTGCTGTCCGTCAACCTCACCACCGAATACCCGAGATACTGGAGCATTCTGCCGGACATCTCGACGATCTGCTCCTCGTCATCCACCAACAGAATGGTTTCCGTGCCCCTGGGAAGCGAAACAGCGATATCCCCTGTTGTTTGCGCCTGCTTTTGGGGGTCTTCGGCAGCAACAACCGGGAGATAGACCTTGAACACCGATCCCTGCCCCTTCTCGCTGTACACGTCGATCCGCCCCCGGTGCGCCTTGACAATGCCATGCACCAAGGCCAGCCCCAGGCCGGTCCCCTTGCCCTGCTCCTTGGTGGTGAAGTACGGCTCGAAGATCCTCTCCAACATGGCCCTGTCCATGCCCTGCCCGCTGTCCCCCACGGCCAGGCAGGCATAACGCCCCGTGGCAAGCTGCTCATGCGTAAATTGCTGCCCTCCGTCGATGACCGTTTCCCGCAGAGTCACTTCCAGAACCCCGCCTGTTTCCTCCATGGCATGGAAAGCGTTGGTGCAGAGATTCATGACCACCTGCTGGATCTGGGTAAAATCGGCGGATACCTGCCCGCAGTCCGGATCGATATCGAGTCTGATTGCGATGGTTGCAGGCAAGGATGCCCGCAGCAGCTTGATGCTTTCCTTGATGATGGGCTGAAGGGAAAGGGGGATGTATTCCTGTTCCCGCTGACGGCTGAAGGTCAGGATCTGCCGGACAAGGTTCTTGGCCCGCTGTGCCGCCTTCATTACCTCGTCCACGTTCCACCGCTTCCTTTCCTCCTCCGGCATTTCAAGCTGGGCCATCTCCGTGTAACCGATGATGGGGGTAAGAATATTGTTGAAATCATGGGCAATGCCTCCGGCCAGCGTGCCGATGGCCTCCATTTTCTGCGCCTGCCGGAGCAGAACCTCCATCTTGTTCCGCTCTTCGTCCGCCTGCATGCGCTCCATCTCGGCAACGGCCCTGGCCTGGAGAATCTGCATGATGTCTTTCAGCCTGGCGGGGGGAGTCAGCTTGGTGCGCGAGATGCCGCAGAGAATACCCATCGGTTTGTTGTTCCGGCCAAGAAGCGGAATACCGGCATACCCCTCGGCCCCCATTGCCGCCAACTTCTTATCCTCGGGAAAAAGCGCGGCAACATGTTCGGGAAAAACGCAATAGCCTTTCCGGCTCACATCTGCACAAGGGGTGCCAGACAGATGGTAGGAATACTCGGAAACCATCGTGCCGTCCAACACCATGGCCATGGCCGTGACAGTATCCCCGTCGTGCAGCCGGCCGAGGATGGCGCACTCGCACCCCAGATATTCGCACAGATTTCGTACAATCGTCTCAAACAGTTTTTGCCCGGTAAGAGCGGCCGCGCTTTCCGCCAGCATCTGCACGGTTCTCTCGGCCTGCCGGTGTAGTTCAAGGTCATCCGTCAGGGTCTGCCGCATCCGGTTGATCGCCCCCACCACCAGGCCTATTTCATCCTTGTCCGCATATCGGGACGAACGCGGAATGACCAGGGGGCTGGCAAGCCGGTCAAGACTCAGGGACCCGGCATAGGCGGCCATGGTTTTGAGATGTTGACCCACCATAAAATAAAAGAGGGTGAAGATGAAGGCCGAAACAAAGAAGGTTTTGATTCCCTGGGTAACAAGAATGACCACAATCCGGTCCAGCAGACGGGCATACACCCCGTCCAGACCGGCGACCACAATCAGGGTGCCGAGCTGCATCTCCTGACCCCGGTGCGTATAGCGAAGCGGAAATTCCTCCCTGACCGACCGGCCCGTCACGGGAACCCCGGCGCGCAGAAACGGCGCGCCATCCTTGCGGATCTCCACATAGCCCACATCGGGCAGATCAAGAACTCCCTGAAGCTGCACCACAAGAGTCCTTTCGTTAAAAGTCCACAGCCCCTCGCTGAAACTCTTCAAGAGGCTTCTTTCAATCTGCTCAAGATTGGCGTCGATGGCCCGCAGATCGCGCCGGTACTCAAAATAGAGCTGCACCGCCGTGCTGAACAAAGTAACCAGCGAGCTGAAAAGAACAATGTACAGGATGAAACGGCGTCCGATGCTGTGCCACCAGGAGATGGATGAAGCATCCGGTGTCCCGTTGTGCAATGTCATGGCTGGGTTGGTTCTCCGCAAGAATCGTTGAATCATCGGGCTATCGATTTCTCATACCGGCCAAACACCTGCTGCCGGATGCGTTCATACGCGCCGTCCTGCTTCATCTTCCGCAGTTCCGCATCAATGCGGGGAATCAAGGCCTGGTGTTTCTTGTGCAGGTAGAGAAACCAGTCCCCGGTAAGAAAAGGCGGCGAGAGGATGCGACCCCCCTTGATGCCCAAGCGGTTGACAGCCTCCATCCCCACCAGCCGTTCGATGAGGGCAATATCCACCCGGCCCTGGTCGAGCATCCAGAAAAGCTGATCAGCGCTGTCAACCATGGTTCGGGAAGGATGCTGCCGGGTGGTGCGCTCCAGGATTTTCCAGCCGGTGACTATGCCCAATGCGTAGGGCTCGAGGCTCTCCGGTCCGGAAACCGGGAATTTTTCCTCCCTGCTGAAAACGGCCATCTGGTAGCCCAAGACCGGCTCGGTGGTATGCACCAGATTGGGATAGGTGGCCTGCAACCCAGCGATCCGGCAGGTATCACCGTCATCGATCCCGGCATTGGCGTTCTGCAAGGCCCGCTCCGCGGGCAGCATCTGAATCTCAAAAGCTATTCCCAGCCTGGCAAAAAGTTCCTGGTAGAGAAGATCAAGAAAACCACTCTTGTCCGGCGAGTTGATCGGGGGAAAATACGAGGTGTTGAGCACCAGGGGGGCGGACAAGGCAGACGCCTGGCTCGCCAGACACAGGAGAACAGCGATGAAGAGGGATATGGCTCGCTTACCCATGATGCACCTTGCTTGAAAGCGGAAGGAATGACCCACGGCGAAACTCTGCCAATGATACATAATAGCACAATCACGGCGGCGGACCAAAAAACAGCCGCTACGGCAAAGATTCAATCGCCTCAGGACGCGGAGTAAAAGCGCTAGAGCAGATTCCCCGTATAGTTGAAGGTTCTGAGCCTGCGCCCTCCGCGTCCCGGCTGGCCGGACTGGCGGAAGACCGCGACCAGTTCGTCCGGACGGGGGTGCATGTGGGAGAGATCGACCACCCCGTAAGCGACACCCCGGGCGGCAAGCTCGGTACAGTGCGGCATAAGGGAAAAAGGCTGGTCAGCCACGGCCACGGTCTGCCCCCAGCGCTGCTTGAGGACGATCGCCTCGCCCTTGGGGCTGATCAGGGGCTGATCGTATTTAAAAAAGGGCGAAGCCAGCCGGGCGGTGAAAAGCGGGGGCTGGCCAAAAATGGTCATTCCCATGGGCAACACGTTTTTATGACCGAAAACATCAAACAGGTTCTGCCGGTCGGTTTCAACGGCCAGTTGGACATTGCCGAGCCCTAGTCCGGCCAGGGCCTGCACGCTCATGCTGTTCAAGATATTCAGGGTGTAGTCGCCACACAGAAGCAGCCTCTCGGCCGGCGGTTTCCCTGCCCCCCCTTTTTTCCTGCCGGGCAGAGGGCCTTCCCCGCCCGGCGCATCCACCGCCTGGACATCCGCCGCAAAAAACAGCCGCTGGCCGATATGGCCGATCTGCCAGGCATTATATCCGCTGGTGCGCAGATGGCCGATGGCGTCGCGGTAAAATTGCAGGTCCTCCTCCAGAATCACCGGGGGCAATGCCCAAACCAGCCGCCGGCGATACGGAATCAACCGTTTCTGCTGCCGGGAGTATTGGGCAAATGTCTGCCGGGACAAAGTGATGACCAGTCGCGACGGCGGGGTTGGCAACTGCACTTTAAGCAAGTCAAAATCATCGATCTTCAGCCACCACTCCAAAGGAAGCTGCACCGGGACCACGCCCCGCCGGCCCTGCGCCTGTCCCTGCTGACTCTGGCCGCGGGCCGGCCGTTCCTCCCGGGTCTTGGCCACCGCCGGCCTGTTGACCGGCTTTCCCAGAAAATGGGCGATCTGCGCCAGTTTGCGGGGATCAACCAGATTGGCCACCTTCTTGCTGAATACCCCCGGTTGGATTCCCTTCCTGGTTGCCTGCTGGCGCCGCTCGCCCAAATCCACCTTGTAGAGGCTGTCGCCCCATTGCGCCCCCGCGGGCAGGTCCAACTGCACCTTGCTGCCTGCTTTGGCCTTTTCCAAGGCAACCTTCCCCTGCCACAGCCCCTTGAGGGTAAAAGATTGCCGCTCGCCCGAACCCTCCTGATGGATACGGAGCCGGTCACCAACCCGAAGCGGTTCCTTGAGGGTCATCTGGGCGCGATTCCCAGTGACCTTCTCGGTCTTGCCCAGAAACAGGCCGATATTTCCCGAGTGCTGCGGGGCGATGATGTCCGTTGGCTGGGCCTTTTTGAAATACCCAAGCGAAGCCTTGCGGCCCATGGCCTGATCCAGCAGCGCTTTCGCCTCGGCCAGCACCGCGGGGGTTGCAGGGTTATCCAGGGCCAGCCGATAGGCCTTGACCACCGAGGCCACATACTGGGGGCTGCGCATCCGCCCTTCGATCTTGAGCGAACTGACCCCGGCCTGCCGCAGTTGGGGGATCAGCTCCAACCCTGCCAGATCGTTCATGGAAAAAAGATACCCGGCCGGAGCCCCAGTCCCGCGGCCTTTGCCGCCCCAGGTGTACCGCCTGCGGCATGGCTGGACGCATCTCCCCCTGAGACCGCTTTTTCCGCCAAGATAGCTGCTGAACAGACACAACCCGGAATAGGCGAAACACAGGGCGCCGTGCACAAACACCTCCAACTCCACCGGGCATTGCCTGTGGATCTGGCCGATCTCGTGTAACGTCATCTCCCGGGCCAGCACCACCCGCGCAAATCCCATCTCGGCAAACTGCCGCACATTGAGGGAATTGTGCGCGCCCATGAGAGTGCTGGCATGCAACCGCAAGCCGGGAAAAAACTTGCGGGCCAGATAGGAGATGCCCAGATCCTGAATGATGAGGGCATCGGCCTTGAGCGCCTCAAGGGCGGCCAACTCCTCCACCGCCTTGCTGATCTCGTTTTCCTTCATCAGGCTGTTCATGGCCAGATAGACCCTGACCCGGTTCTTGTGGGCATGGTCGATCATGGCCGCCACCTCGGCCAGGGAGAAATGGCGGGCCAGGGCGCGGGCGTTAAAGGCCGGGGCGCCGATATAGATGGCGTCGGCCCCGCTCTCCACCGCCGCCTCAAAGGCCTCGATGGTGCCGGCCGGGGCAAGCAGTTCCATGTTCCGTGCAGAATGTTTTTCCATTGGCCTACTGTACCAGATTGAGAGCCGATCCGCTTCCGGCAAAATCAGATTCCCAGGCTGCTGTTACACCCGTTGCGAGCATTTTTTCTCAATTGACATCACAGGCGGAATTCTCCATGATGAGAATCATGAAATTTTGCTGACCATTTTTTCAACGCTACATCGTGCAAATACAGCGTAACGCAACAACGGCACCACCCCGCTCCCCATAATGGTGTGGGGCTTGGCATGTTTCCCTCACCCAAACTCACAGGAGGCATTATGCTGAAAAAAATGGTACTTCTGTCCGTGGCCGCTACCGCTCTGACGCTTTCCCTCGGCATCGCGCTGGCGGCCGAGCAGGAACGCGCCCAACAACAAACCCAAGCACAAGAGCAGATTTACGGCAGTCAGATGATGACGCCGCAGGAGCGCGAGGAACATCGCTTGAAAATGCGCGCCGCCAAAACAGCGGAAGAACGCGAACAAATCCGGAAGGAACATCACGAACGGATGAAGGCCCTTGCCAAGGAACGCGGCATCACCCTGCCCGATGAACCTCCGGCAATGGGTGGGGGCATGGGCCCCGGGGGCGGAGGGATGGGCCCTGGCAGCGGCATGGGGCCTGGCGGGGGTATGGGGCCTGGCAAAGGCCGCAATCGTTAAACACGCATACAGGCCTGACCTCCGGCTCATGATGGCATACGACACAAGGAACAAAACGATGTTGATGGAACGGACAAAGATCGCATTAGGCGCTCTGGCGCTCGCCTGCCTGCTGACGGGCTGCGCCACGACCACCGGGACAACCATCCAGGACAAGCGCAAGGCGGTGCTTGCCATGCGCGACGAAGTGCTGACCGAGCTGTACAAGGTTCGGCCCCAGGCAAAGGCTGAGATTGCCAAGGCCCCTGGCTATGCGGTGTTCAACAACGCCGACATCAATGTGATCTTCGTCAGCGTCGGCGGCGGCCATGGGGTTGTCACCGACGCCAGGGCCAGCAAGCCCGTGTTCATGAAGATGGGGGCGGCCGGAATCGGCTTGGGGCTCGGGGTTAAGGATTTTCGCGCCGTCTTTGTCTTCCACGACCGGGCAACCCTGACGAAATTCATCGATAGCGGCTGGGAATTCGGGGGGCATGCCGATGCCGCGGCCAAGGCCAGCGATAAAGGCGCGGCCGTGGGAGGCGAGGCCTTGTTCAACGGAATCACCATCTACCAGTTGACCCAGAGCGGCCTGGCGCTCCAGGCCACGGTCAAGGGCACCAAGTACTGGAAGGATGACGAGTTGAACTGAGCACGAAGTGAATTGGGCGGCTACCGCTCGCCGAACAGGGCCGTGCCCACCCGCACCAGGGTGGCGCCTTCCTCGATGGCCACCTCGAAATCCCCGGACATGCCCATGGAGAGCTGCATTGGCCCATGCTGGCCGATGAGGCCTTGGGCGGCAAGCTCTTCTCCCAGCAGGCGAAGCTGACGGAAACAGGCTCGGCTTTCCTCCGGGTTCTCGACAAAGGGCGGCATGGTCATGAGCCCTTGCAGTTTCAAATGCGGAAACTGTTGCAGCTCACGGCAGAGCTGCCCTGCATCCTCGGGGGCAACCCCGGCCTTCTGCGCCTCCCCGCCCACGTTGACCTGCACCAAAGCAGGCATGGTCTTGCCCAGTTCGGCGAGCCTGGTTTCCAATGCCTTGGCCAGCTTGAGCCGGTCGATGGTTTCGATGCAGTCAAAGATCTCCGCCGCGATCCGGGCCTTGTTGGACTGCAGATGCCCGATGCAATGCCAGATCGCACCCTGGCCCACGGCCGCGACCTTGTCCTCGGCCTCCTGCAGATAATTCTCGCCAAACACCATCTGCCCACATGCCATGGCCTCGCGGATCGCCGCAAGCGGTTGCCGCTTGCTCACCGCCACCAGCCGCACCGAATGCGGATCGCGCCCACACCGCTGTGCCGCTGCCCGCATCCTGGCCCGGATTGCCTCGATATTTTCCGCCACCGTGCCCATCTATCTCACCGTCCTTCCAGGCCGAAAAGCCGCACGGCATTGATGGTGGTCTGTCGAGCCACCTCCTCAAGGGAAACCTCTTTCAACTCCGCCACCTTCTGGGCGGTGAAAAGCATGAGCCGCGGCTCGTTGCGCCTCCCGCGCTTGGGCGCCGGGGCAAGGAACGGCCCGTCCGTTTCCAAAACCAGCGAGGCAAGGGGAATCTCCCGCACCGCTTCGTGGAGCATCTCGGCCTTGGCAAAGGTTACCACCCCTGGGATGGAGATATAAAAGCCCAGGGCAAGCACCCGTCGGGCAAAGGGGGCATCCCCGGAAAAGCAGTGCATCACCCCGCCGGCGGGAAACGGCCCGGCAGCCTCAAGAATTTCCATGATATCGTCATGGGCCTCGCGGTCATGGACCACCAGGGGCAGTTGCACTTCCTTGGCCAGGGCGACCTGCCGGGCAAAATGCTCCTTTTGCAAAGCAACAGGAGCATAATTTTTCACATAATCAAGGCCGATCTCGCCGTAGGCCACGACCTTTGCGTGGCTGCACAGCCCCCGCAACTCCGCATACGATTCCTCTCCGAGGTCCGCGACATTATGGGGATGCACCCCCACCGTGGCATAAATGCCGTCGTGCTGTTCAGCCAGCGCAATGGCCCGGCGCGAGCTTTCCAGATCGATGCCCACGGTGATGATCCGGGTGACTCCCGCAGCCAAGGCCCGCGCCAGCACCGCATCATAATCCGCCGCATAGGCCGACATATCGAGATGACAATGGGTATCGATCAGCACTGCCCCGTTGCCTGGAACCGGCAGGGCGATCTCTGTTTTTCGGGTTGTTTTTTCCATGCAAGCCTCCTGGCCGCAGTTACTAACAGGTTTTTATTTCTTGCGCAATACGGGCCGCCACACGGAAACCGTTTGACAAACCATTGCCAGACCGGCTATGATTTTCTTGAAATTTCAGGGTGTTCCGAACAGTTACCCATCGATACTCCTTACAGCGCGACCCGCCCTCACCCCCATGCCTTCACCGATTCTTGAAGCCATCGAACAACGGCGCAGTATCCGAAACTTCACCGGACAGCCGGTGGACAGCAACACGCTCTATGAAATCATCCAGGCCGGGGTCTGGGCGCCTTCCGGCCTGAACAATCAGCCCTGGCGGTTTGCCATTATTACCGATGCGGCAATCCGCGGCAAGTTGGCCGAGCAGACCACCTACGGCCATATTGTCCTCGCCGCCCCTGCACTGATCGGGGTCTATCTTGACAGGCAGGCCATGTATGACGATCTTAAAGACGCGCAATCAGCCGGGGCCTGCATCCAGAACATGCTGCTGGCAGCCGAGGCCATTGGCCTTGGGGCGGTTTGGCTCGGACAGATTCTGAAAAACAGGGGAAAAGTCGGCCAGATTCTTGAGCTGCCCGCGAATCTGGAGCTGATGGCAGTCATCGCCATCGGCAACCCCAGCCGCCGCGATCAGCAATCACAGAGAAAACCTTTGGCGGAATTCATCGTCAAAGAGTTATAACCGTATTGTCTTTCACCCCATTACCAGGAGGCCTTCCATGACAACCCCATGCAAACCGTTCCGCACTGTTTTCCTCACAACCATTCTTGCGCTCGCAAGCCTTGCAACCCTGAGCGGCTGCGCCGAATTGGGCCTTGGCGCCAGCACCGACCAAGGTGTTTCCTCGGATCCCTTCGCCTCGTCCGCCGCTTCTTCCACGGGACAGCCTTATCGGGCCAATGAATTCTCCGACATCCTGATCCCCAGCGAGTTCGATTGGGACCGGGAAAAAAGCATGGTCGTCCGGACCGACTCCTTTGCTGGCGGGGTATTGCAATACAACGGCCGGGTCGACATCTCCTCGTCCGCCGATTTTTTCAGCAACAACATGCCCAGAAACGGCTGGAAGCTTGCGGGCTCCACCCGGTACAAGAATGTGTTGCTGGCCTTCACCAAACCAAACAAAACCTGCACCATCGTCCTGACCGAGAATAAACTGCTCATGCGCACGGAGATTGCCATCTATGTCACGGAAGACATCGCGGCAGGCGGCGTCAATTCGGCAAACCCCTTCGGTTCCGGCTTATAAAAAAATCAGCAGGCGCGAAGCCATGTCTCTTCTCACCGACAAAAAGATCCTTTTCGGGATCACCGGAAGCATAGCAGCCTACAAAGTGGCGGACTGGGTTCGCGCCCTGCGCCGTGAAGGCTGCCGGGTTACCGTGGTCATGACCGACGCCGCCTGCCGGTTCATCAGCCCCCTGACCATGGCGGCCCTTTCCGGCAATCCGGTGCATACCTCCATGTTTGCCGCCGAGGCGCCGGAAAAAATTCCCCACATCAGCCTGGCCAGGGAGCATGACCTGCTGGTCATCGCCCCGGCCTCGGCCCAGACCATCGCCCGGCTGGCCCATGGTTTGGCCGATAATTTGCTGGCCACCATCACCCTGGCCTCCTCCGGGCCAGTCCTGGTGTGTCCGGCCATGAACAGCGCGATGTTCCAGCATCCGGCCACCCAGGCAAACCTTGCCGCCATCAACTCTTACGGGTATGTGGTTATCGAACCCGATTGCGGGAAAATGGCCTGCAACGAAGAAGGCCCCGGCCGCCTGACAGAGTGGGAAAACGTGCGGCAGGCCATCCTCACCGCCTTTGCCCCCCAGGATCTTGCCGGGGAACAGGTACTCATCACCGCCGGCCCGACCAGGGAGCCCTTTGACCCGGTCCGTTTCTTGAGCAATCCCTCCACCGGCAAGATGGGCTATGCCCTGGCGGCCGCAGCCAAACAACGGGGGGCAACGGTCACCCTGATCAGCGGCCCCGCCTCCCTGAGTGCCCCTCCGGGAATCCGATGCATCCAGGTCACCTCCGCCCTTGAAATGCGGACCCAGGTCTTGGCGTGCCTCGATGCGGCCACCATTGTCGTCAAGGCCGCGGCGGTGTCCGATTTCCGTCCCGCCGAAACCGCGGACCACAAGATAAAAAAAGGGCAATCCGAACTCTCCCTGCAGCTTGTCGCCAACCCGGATATCCTCAAGGAGTTGGGAGAACGCAAGGAAAGCTCCACGAAATTCCCTTTACTCGTCGGCTTTGCCGCGGAGAGCCGGGATCATCTCAAGGAAGGGGCGAGAAAACTCAAGGAAAAGAATCTTGATCTGATTGTGATCAATGATATTGGGGGAACGGAAACCGGTTTTGGCGCCGGCACCAACCGAGTCACCCTGCTGGACCGCAATGGCGCGCAGGAAGAGGTGCCGCTCTTGAGCAAAGAAGAAGTCGCCCACCGGATCTGGGATGCGGTGGCCCGGCTGACGGACAACCGCTGAGCCCAGGGCGGACAACTTCTCCGCCGGGATCATTCTTCCGGCACCCGTATCACTTCTTTTTCCTGCGCCGCTGCATTTCCTCGTGGAACTCCGGATACAGTTTTTGAGTGCATTCCGGGCAGATCCCATGGCTGAACAGGGCATTGGAATGCCTGCTGATGTATTCCTCTATCTGGCGCCAATACCCGGTGTCATCCCGAATCTTTTTGCATGAGGCGCAGATGGGCAGAAAACCGCTCAAAACCTTCACCTCCTGCATGGCCTTTTGCAACTGGTCAATGAGCTGTTCTTTCTCCGCCTCTGTTCGTTTGCGATCTTCGATTTCGTCGAGGAGTCGTCTGTTGGCGGCGTCAAGTTCCCTGGTCCGCTCACTGACCTTCTTTTCCAGATTGCAGTAAATATCCAGATACCTGGAGGTCGCCTCCTCATACTCCTGCCTGGTCAAGCGCAGTTCGTTGCCAAGATGGCGCACCTGTGTTTCAAGTTCGTCAATGCGCTGGGAAAGCTTCGGGTCGCGAGTGCTCATGCGCTCAAATATCCTTTCTGCTCTATTCTCTCCAGCTCTTCCCTGACCAGCTCCCCGATAAGACGCAAGGCATACCACTGCAGACCAAGATCCCGGACATATTGCTGGAGAATCTCCCTCTCGGGAAGCGGCATGGCAACGTAGCCATATCCCTGCTCAAACATGAGATAGTCGGCGATGAAGATTGCTTTGACAAACAGACGGTGTTCTTCTCCGGCACTCTCGGGATCATGATGAAACCCTATGCCTTCCGTGAGTTCCGACGGAAAATTCCAGCTTTCGGCCAGGGCTCTGCCGACCCTGCCGTGATCGTATCCGAAGAGAGAACTCTCGGCGACGGACAGGGCTTGGGGCGCACTTTCCATGCCTTGCATCAACAGCATGAAGTCCCGATGCAGGAGCTGGTCTTCGACAATGACCCCGATGTCGTGCATCAATCCCGCGGCGTAGGCATTGTTTCCTTTCTCCCCGAACTCACGCCGGTAAACGGTCTTGGCAAAAAGGGCGACGGCCAGGCTGTGCCGCCACAACTGCCGGCGGGAATAGCCGCAAATGGACGTGCCGTCTTGGAAAAGCTCGCTCATCTTCTGGGTGAGAATGATTTCCTTGAGTGTGTCGGAACCTATCCAGATCAGGGCCTGCTGGACATCGCTGATGGTCCTGGAGAACGCGTAGTATGAGGAGTTGGCAACCCGGAGAATCTTTGCCGTCAGCGGCGGATCAACCTCGATGAGCTGGATGAGATCAGAGGAGCCGGCGGCGGGATCGTTGATAATGGACAATATTGCACTTACTGTCCCTTTGATGGAGGAAATGGCCGAGATCTCAACGCGCTCCAACAGACCGGACAGGGAAACGTTGGGGCTTTTCTCGGTATCCATGGAGCTCGCCTTCGGTGAGGATTAAGAGAGCAAAAACGGCTCCTGCCTCCGGGGAGTTCGCCTTTTCCCCTCTCCCGGAAAAAAGCAAAAACAGGGGCGGATATTTTACAAAACCGGAGGGCCGACAACATCTCCCCGGCGCACCTCGTGACTGCTCCGTTTCGTCACCACTGCGGCCGCGGTCGTTGCCGAAACCCGCAGGATCATAATCTCGCCGGAAGCCCTCCCCTCCGAGGGATCCACCCCGGCAACCGACAACAGATGTCCGGGCGCAAGGCCCTGATCCGCGCCGATATTGAGATAGACAATATCCTCGGGCCCGGCGAATTGACGCATCATATGAAAGGCCACAACCGATCCCGTTGCAGAGGCTGGCGCGGGCCGGATCGGAAGCTCGGAAACATTAGGAAACGCAGGAATTTGCCCCAAAAGATCACCGGTTTTCACCTCGGCAAAAACACGCCGGATAACCCCCTGCTGCCGGGTCCCGTCCGAGACAACAACCTCGATAACGCCGATATCCGCCAGCAACCGTCCAGGACTTGAACCAAAATAGGAAAGGGATTCAACCTTGCCCATATCCCGGTATACCCCGAATTGCTGGCCAACCTGCGCGCCGGGGGCAGAGATCAGAATGGCCTCGCCGAGAGCCGCGCCATGCCAGCCCTGTTCGGTATGCAACACCCGCCCTTCGTTGGGGATATCGTTGGAGACCATGCCTACCCCCTGGTCGTAATAACGGGCCGGGATATTGCCCATGCCTGTCCGGGCCTGTTCTCCGTTGCTGGGCAGATCTTTTTTCACCACCACCAAGGGCAGCGGTTCGGAAGAGGAGGCCATTCCGGCCCGGGCCAGGGCGGAAGTCCCCGACTCAACCGGAGCAACATTCTCCACGACGGATATTTCCCGGGCCGGAGCTGTATCCAGGCCGGGGATCCTGACGATCTGACCGGGCAGGATCAGGTCGGGGTTGGAAATTTCGGGATTAAGCCTCCAGATTTTCGGCCAGAGCAGCGGATTGTTGAGGTACCCCCCGCTCAAATCCCACAGGGTGTCGCCTTTTTGCACCGCATGCGTGGCGGTATTTTCCGCCAGAAGATCTTTGACGCCAAAGACTCCGCAGACAGAGGCGATGATAGCCGTAGTCGCAACAATTTTTTTCATGCAATGCTCCTTTCGAAACGGACACGATACAAACGGGGAAAACCAGCCGCACATTAAGAGACCAGTAGTATCATCTACGCAAGATTTCTGAAGATTGTCAAGCCGAGGCTGTGAATCTCCGGATTTTAAAACGCCGGTTAATGGCTTTTAGTGCTGGTCGGCGGATTGAAAAAGCGCAAACGCAGGGCATTGGAAACCACGGAAACCGAACTCATGGCCATGGCCCCGCCTGCGATCATGGGGTTTAAGGTGGGTCCGCCGAAGAGATGCAAAACCCCGGCAGCCACCGGAATGCCGATGATGTTGTAGATGAAGGCCCAGAAGAGATTCTGCTTGATATTGCGCATGGTGGCGCGGCTCAAGGAAAGCGCGGCGAGCAGGCCGGAGAGATGGCCCTTCATCAGTACGATATCGCCGGACTCAATGGCCACGTCGATGCCGGTGCCCATGGCAATGCCGACATCCGCCTTGGCCAGGGCCGGGGCGTCGTTGATGCCGTCGCCCACCATGGCTACCCGGAACCCCTCTGCCTGGAGGGCCGCCACCTTTTCCACCTTCTGGTCCGGGAGCACCTGGGCAAAGACCTCGCTGATCCCGGCCTGGGCTCCAATGGCCCGGGCGGTAATCTCGTTATCGCCGGTAAGCATGAAGATCTTGATTCCTATTCCTTGCAGAGCGCTGATGGTCGCGGGCACCTCGGCCTTCAGCCGGTCGGCGATGGCCAACAGGGCGACAAGCTTGCCTTCCGCCGCACAGTAAAGCGCGGTCTTGCCCGCCCCGGAAAAACCGTGGGCGATTTGCTCAACCGCCATGCCAAGACCGGTCACATTCTGCTCCGCCATGAACTCCCGGTTGCCGAGCAAAACATTCTGCCCCCGAACCATGGCCCGGATCCCGCGGCCGGGGACCGCCTCAAAATGTGAAGGCTCTGCGAGGGCCAAGCCCTTTTCCCTGGCCGCGTTGACGATGGCCTCGGCCAGAGGATGCTCAGAGCCGCTCTCAGCGCTGGCAACCAGGGAGAGTATCTGCTCGACATCCATCTCCGCGGCGATCGGTTGCACGTCAGTCAACTCCGGACGGCCATGGGTCAGGGTTCCGGTCTTGTCAAAAACCACGGCATCGATCTTCTGCGCCATCTCCAACGCCTCGCCGCTTTTCACCAGCACCCCCAACTGAGCCCCGCGCCCGGTGCCGACCATGATCGAGGTCGGGGTGGCCAGCCCCATGGCGCAGGGGCAGGCAATGACCAGCACGGCGATGAAGATCCGCAGGGCAAAGGAAAACCCGGACTGACCGATGAAATACCAGGACAACCCGGCGAGAATGGCAAGGACGATGACGGTGGGCACGAAATAGAGGCTGATGCGATCCGCCAGATTGGCGATGGGCGCCTTGGAGCCCTGGGCCTCGCGGACCATGGTGATGATCCGGGCCAGCACCGTGTCTTGGCCCACCTTCTCGGCCCGCATCTGCAATAAGCCGTTTTTGTTCAAGGTGGCGCCCACCACCGAATCGCCGGTCTCCTTGGAAACCGGCAGGGATTCGCCGGTGAGCATGGACTCGTCCACACTGGAGCGGCCTTTGACCACCACGCCGTCCACCGGGATGCGCTCGCCCGGCTTGACCAGCAGGATATCGCCCTTTTCGATCTCCGCCACCGGGATCCGTTTCTGCTCCTCATTGACAACCAGGGTGGCCTCCTCAGGAGCCAGGGCCATGAGCTGGCGGATGGCGTCCGAGGTGCGCACCTTGGAGCGGGTCTCCAGATACTTGCCCAGGGAAACCAGAGCGATAAGTACACCGGCCGACTCAAAATACA
The DNA here is from genome assembly GCA_964588325.1 of uncultured Desulfurivibrio sp. GTDB lineage: Bacteria > Desulfobacterota > Desulfobulbia > Desulfobulbales > Desulfurivibrionaceae > Thiovibrio. Next base: position 189,293 of record CAZPOR010000003.1, on the reverse strand, counting down.
GATCCATCACCCTGGCCATGACCTCGATGCCCAAGCCGATTTCGATCAGGTTCCAGGTGCTGTAGACAAAGGCGGCCCCGGTCCCGACGGCGATGAGCGAATCCATGTTGGGCGCGCCGCGCCAGAGAGCCGGAAAACCGAGCTGATAAAAATTCCGTCCCGACCACATGATCGGCAGCACCAGAAGAAACTGGACACAAGCGAAGGTGAATGGCGCGTGATGGGGGGCAAGAAACAGAGGCAACGGCAATCCGGCCATCTCGCCCATGGAAAGAAGCAGCAGCAAGACGGCAAAGGCAAAGGCCGGATAGAGGCGTCGCGCCATGGCCGCAAGCCTGGCCTGGGCTTCCTCCTGCTGCCGCGCGAAATCAGAGCCTCCGGCCGGACCTGCTGCCTGCGCCTTGAAGCCGAGGCGCTCGATACCCTCGCGGATCTGCCGCTGACTGACCACCTCCGGGTCAAAAACCACCACTGCCGATTCGGTGGCCAGATTCACCTGCATACTCCGCACCCCGGCCATGCCTCCCACCACCTTTTCGATCCGGGCGGCGCAGGAGGCGCAGGTCATGCCGCCAATGGCCAGGGCCAGCCGCGTTTCCTTTTCCGGCAGCACCAGCTCGAAGCCAAGAGTCTTGACGATTGAGGCAATATCCGCAAGATTGAGCCGGGTTGGCTCCCATTCCACTTCCAGGCTCTCGGCGGCGAGATTCACCGCTGCCGCCCGGATGCCTTCGGTGCTGCCCAGCACCTTTTCGATACGGGTGGAACAGGAGGCGCAGTGCATGCCCCGGATGGAGAGCCGTTGTTTTGCGATTGACAATGCCATGAATATCTCCTTGATTGCCCTGCCCGTTCCCAGTAGAGTATGCACGCGAAAAAATCTTTGCGCCCGGCGGTAATTTAGTTTTTAATATAATTCTTTACGTCCTTCAACCACAAACCACCACACAGGAGTTTACCATGCCAACCATCCAGATCAAAGGCATGCGCTGCGGCCACTGCGCGGCTTCGGTCACTTCGGCCTTGAACGCCATCGACGGCATCAGCGGGACAACCATCGCTTTGGACGCAGGCGAAGCCACCTTCAACCAGAGTAAGGATGTGCCCTTGGCCGACATCAAAAAAGCCATCGCCGCCATCGGTTTCGAGGTGGTGGAGTAAGCGTAAGCCGCGCCGGACAGGTTCCGGCGCGGCAGAATGCTACAATACCATGACCACGGCCGGATGCCCCTTGAAGGCCAGGTACTGGGACTCACGATCCTCGGCGCTGAGCACGACAAGCTCCACGTCCAGACAGAGATACTTGCCGCCGCTGCTCGAGTTGGACAGGGACACCAAACACTCCCGCGCCTGAACGACCTCGGCGATGGCCGCCCGCAGCTCTTCCTGCTCCCTGCCGATGATCTTGTACACCCACGGACAGGGGTACTCCATTTCGACTTTTTGCGTGCAACTATTCAACAACACCGCCAGCCTCCACTCCGTATTTTTCATCCCGCAAATGCAGGGAAAATCCCCTCGGAAATCCATCATACCAGACCAAGTTCCCTTCGCCAACAGGATCAAAAATCTGAGTCTCCAGACAAATAAAGATTTAGCCCTCGGGTGTTATCCTGTACAATTATTCTTACGCTGTTTAAGGGAAAATTTCTGATTATCCCAATAGTTAGGAAAAGAGCGGGACATGGCATCACGCGCCATGAATGTCCTCCTTTTTCCTGTGAACCACAAAAAAATCCCAGATCCATACAACAAAGGAACTGCACCGTTTTCAAATGAGGGAGAAAAAATGTCCCGTTCACGATCTATCCAGTCGGCGCCCCATGCCGCTGCCTGCCTTTTTCTGCCCCTGCTGATCCTGACTCCGCTCTCTACAGCCCTGGCCCAGCCCCCCACTCCAGGGGCGGTGGAAGAAACCCTGCGCCCCCGGTCGCTCAAGCCGGAAAAGGACATGTCCATGCCCGAACTGCAGCCCCCGGCACCGCCCAAACCCACGCCCCCCTCCGATGAACGGCGGGTCCGGATCGACCGTTTCGCAATCACCGGCAACACCATTTTCCGGGAAGAGGAACTCCGCAGCCTCATTGCCGACCGGGAGGGCGCGGAACTGACTCTCACCGAGATATATGGTTTGGCCGACCGCCTCACCGATTTTTATCAGGCCAATGGCTACAGCCTGACCACGGTCACGGTTCCGGCCCAGCGCATGCTCGACGGGATACTCCGGCTGGAGGTGGTGGAAGGCAGAGTCGGCAAGCTGGTTTTCGAAGGCAACCAACGCTACGACGACACCTTCCTCTCCCGCCAACTGAACCTGCTCGAACCCGGCACCATCCTGCGTTTCGCGGATCTGGAAGGCGAGGTGCTGCTGCTCAACGACCTGCCCGGCCTTGTGGCCCGCTCGGTGCTCCTGCCCGGCGAGGAGTACGGCACCACGGATATCAATCTGCGCATGGAGGAAAAACCTGTAACAGCCAGCGCGGTGCTGGACAATTTCGGGCGTAAGGTCATTGGTCAGTGGCGGCTGGGCGCGGATTTCACCTTCAACAATCCCCTGCAATACGGCGATGTCTTGGGGTTGGGCTACACCCATTCCCAATCGAATCTTCTCCGTCAGGGGAGGTTTAGCTACGGCTTTCCGGTACTGCCCGATGGCAGCCGGATGAGTCTAAGCTACTCCCGGGCTGAATACGACGTGGGTGAAGAGTTTGCCGCCCTGGACATCGCAGGCACCAGCGAAACAGCCCGTATTCAGTTCAGTCACCCATTCTTGCGCAGCCGACGCAACAATCTCTCCGCAACCCTTGGCGCGGCCCATGTTCGCGGTCAATCCGACATGATGGCCATCCCCCTGAGCGATGACGAGATCAGCTTTTTGGAGGCCGGCCTCAACTTCAGCCACCGCAACCACACCGGCGGCCTCACCAGCCTCTCTGGCCAGGTGGCCACCAATTTTCGCAGCAACGCGGACGGCAACGATAGCGATGCCCTGCCGCCAAGGCTCGAACTGCACGGCGACTACGAATATCTTTTGGGCCAGGGCTGGAGCGCATTTCTGCGCGGCGAGACGGTGCTGAGCAACGATTCCCTGCCGGACTCCAACAAATACAGCCTCGGCGGCCCAGCCAGCGTCCGGGGTTTTGTCAGCTCACAAATCCGTGGCGACCAGGGAGCCTTGGGCTCTTTCGAGATCCGGCGCGGGATATCCATTGCCCCTGTTGATCTGCTGCTGCGCACCTTTGTCGATGCAGGCAAGGTCTATTACGAAATCCCCATGGCCGACGGCAGCGACTCCGACACCCTGGCTTCCGCCGGCATTGGCATGACCGCCTCATTTTCCGGCAAGTACATCCTGGATCTGCAATGGGCCAAACCCATTGACGGCAAGGATTCGGGCGATGGCTACGAAGCCCCGCTCTGGGTAACCTTCACCGCCATGTATTAAGAAGTTGAGGAGATACTACCATGCGCACCAAACGATTGAACCGGCGTCTCTGCTTCTGGAATTTCGCCTCTATTCTCCAATCCTGGCATAACCGCCCCGGCAGACACCATCGCGCCTTGCAAACAACCGGTTGCCTGTACCGTCTTTCCCGGCTGGCTCCCAACTTTCCCTACCGGAGAGGACTATTAGCCCTCTCCTTGCTGCTGCCCGCCACCGCCCTGGCCGGTCCGGCGGGCGAACAGATAACCAATGGCATCGCCACGGTCACCCGGCCCAATGCGGTCACTACCCTGATTACCCAACAAACCCCCAAAGCGGTTATCGATTGGCAAAGCTTTTCCATTGCCCAGCAGGAACTGGTTCGCTTCCAGCAACCTGGCATGGACAGCATCGCGCTCAACCGGGTGCTGGGGCACGACCCGAGCCGGATTTACGGCAATCTCACCGCCAACGGCCAGGTCTTTCTGGTCAATCCCAACGGGGTGCTCTTCGCTCCGGGCTCGCAGGTCAGCGTCCACGGCTTGCTGGCCACCACCCACCAGATCAGCAATGAAGATTTTCTCGCTGGCCGTTATACCTGGAGCGCCTCAGGAAATCCCTATACCGGCAACGGCATCACCAACCAGGGCACCCTGACGGCAGGTGAAGGCGGCTACATCGTGCTGGCTGGAGATTACGCCAAAAACTCCGGGGTGATTCAGGCCCGGCTCGGCACGGCAGTCCTGGCCTCGGGCAACCGTTTCACCCTTGATCTGGAAGGCGATGAACTGATCGGATTGGCCGTGGACGAAGCGAGCCTGGCAAACCGCGCCGGGGTGGAGAATCTTGGGTCTATTGCCGCAGATGGCGGCCAGGTGGTGATGACCGCCAAGGTAGCAAACGAGCTGGCCGGGACAGTGGTGAACAATACAGGTCTGGTTCAGGCACGCTCCATTGGCGAAGAAAACGGCGAGATCATCCTCCACGGTGGCGCCAACGGTATCGTGGCCAACAGCGGCACCCTGGACGCCTCGGGCGCAAACAACGGCGAGACCGGCGGCGACATCAAGATGCTGGGAGAAAAAGTCGGACTTTTCGACAAGGCAACGGTGGATGTCTCCGGCGCAAACGGTGGTGGGACCATACTCATCGGCGGCGACTTTCAGGGCAAGAATCCTGCGATTCAAAACGCACAAGCCACCTACTTGGGAAAAGATACGATAATCAAGGCCGATGCCACTCAAAACGGCAACGGCGGCAAGGTCATTGCCTGGGCGGATGATGTGACCCGCGCCTATGGCAGCATCAGCGCCCGAGGCGGGGCGACCGGCGGGAATGGAGGTTTTGTCGAGGTGTCTGGCAAACAGCTACTGGAAACAACCGCAACCGTTGACACACGCGCCCAAAACGGTATAGCCGGCACCCTGCTGCTGGATCCAACCGACATCACAATAACCGCCACAGGAGGAACTCCTTCCGCTGGCAGTTTTACATTATCAGGCTCGGACCAAATTTTTGACGGTGGCGCCAACAACAGCTCCAGCATGGGATGGGATTATATCAACGGCCTACTCTCATCAAACAATGTCATTGTTCAGACCAATTCTACTGGAAGTGGCTCCGGCGATATTACCTTTTCCGAGACTGGATCCTCAGCGAGTGGAGCCAATTCTCTCTCCTTTCTCGCTGAAAACAACATCAATGTCAGCAACAGCATTCAATTCAACAGCAGCGGTGCTTTGATCATGGTTGCGGGATGGGATTCAGCCAGCGGCTATGTATCTCCCACCGCCACCCACGCCACCAACACCGGAAACATGGCGATCGATGCTGATATAACCCACACCGGCGGCGGTGATCTCAAATTGATAGCCAAGGGCAACCTGACCATTGCCAATGCCACGGTCAGCACAAATACCACCGGCGCCATGGCCCTTTCCGCAAACAATATCACCTTGGATGCCCTCAACGGAGCCGCCGAAGCCATAACGCTTGGCAGCGGCACCCAAACGATCACCGCCACGAGCACCCTGGCCGTCAAAGGCGGAAACGCTCTTGACGAATATGCGCTAATCGATGCCAAGACCGGCACCCAGACTATTTCCGCTGCGACCATCCAGGTGCTGGGAGGGAGTAACGACACTGGTGCATATGCACAAATACTCGCCGAAGGCGGCCTTCAAGATATAGACACCACAACAACCGGGGGGATAACCGTCACCGGTGGCTCAAGCCAGGGATCTTACGCCGCCATCTCCAGCATCAGCGGGAGTTTGGCCCAAAACATCGACGTTGGGAGCGGAGGATTAACCATCTCCGGCGGCAGTGCGCCGAACGCTTCCGCAGAAATCTATCGCTCAGGAACTGGCACACAGGCCATAATCGTCAATAATGGGGGTGATGTGGTAATAACCGGCGGCAGTGTTGCTGACGGTGCCTATGGCCGCATCTACAGTGAATCCTCTGGCGCCCAGAGCCTTTCCTTCACTGCGGCCGCAAGTCTCCTTACCCTCACCGGCGGCACTAATGGCATCTACAACGTAGCCCATCTGGGCAACACAGGAACCGCAGGGTTGACGATTTCCGGCACCTCTGCGGCGGCTTACCCGGCCATTACCCTCAATGGCGGAACCTCGGGCGGGGCCACGGCAGTTGCCGCCGATGAAAATAAAGGCAACAAAGCCATTATCGGCTTTGGGGGGCTCATTTCAATCGACGCCGCCAGCCTGGACATGAACGGCGGCGCAGCCAACCATGGCGCCGCCATCATTGATGGAACAAGCGTGGCCCTGAATATCACCGGGGCATTAAGTCTCGATGGCGGTAGCGGGGCATACTCCAACGCCGCCATTGTTTCCACGGCCGGCAGCCAGTCTATAACCGCCAATGGCATCTCCATCACCGGCGGCAGCGGCGCGCTTGCTCACGCCACCCTCGGCGCCAACGGCGGCAACCAAAGCATTACCGTTGACGCCGGGGGCCTCACTATCACCGGCGGCAGCGCCAACGGTGCCGTTGCCGACATCTACCAAGGGGCTGGCTCCTACACTCAAACAATCACCGTCAACAGCACCGGAGATATCCTGATCACCGGCGGCAGCGACGACGATGACAACGACACAACCTTTGATGACGACGGCGCCGACGGCGCGCATGCTGGCATCTTCAGCCAATCAACTGGCAACCAAGCCATTACATTTACTTCTGCAGGCAACACGCTTACCCTCACCGGTGGCACTCTTGGCGTAAAAAACTGGGCCGAGGTGGCAAACTGGAGCACCGGCGCACTCACCATAGGGGGTCATCCGGACATCACCATCACCGGCGGAGCTTCGGGAACCGCCGCAATAGATAATGAGGGCAACAGTGCAGAGATAAACGCCGACATCGTGGTAATCAACGCCAACAACCTCTCTCTTAGCGGCTCAGCATCCCCCTACAACGGCGCCTATATTGGTGATTCCAACATAACCATAAATACAACAGGGACCACCAACCTGACCGGCGGGGCAGGAACCAAGGCCTATGCTGCCATTGGCAATGACATTGGCCCGGTCGACATCACACTGAACAGCACCGGAGCTATTACCCTTACCGGCAACTCTGGCGCAGGCGCAGGGCCGGCCCTCATCGGCAGTGAAACCGGCACCACGAACATCATTATTGTCGGCGACTCGACCATCTCCGCTGATTATGCAGGCATCGGCATCGCCACCGGCCTTAATGTTTACGGCATCGGCAATATGACCATGACCGCTGCGGGAAATATCAACCTAACAAACTCAGCCATCGGCACCTTGGGCACCGACAGCGCAACTCCGACAGGTGGCCAGGTTACCATCACCTCCACGGGTGGGATTCTGACTCTGGGCGCCAACGCCTTGGTACGCGGAGGATTGGGTATTACACTCGTGACCGATGCGCTTAGCGTTGATGGGACAGCCGCTATTGTGACGGGAGCGCCGTATGCAGCATTGGGAAGCGAAACAGACTATACCTATGCCAATCCAGGCTTTGTAACTATCCAACCCGTTACCGCGACAGTCCCTACCAATATTGGTGGCGCCCCTGGGGCTGGCGGCGCCCTAAACCTACCCACCACGGCTTTGAACCGGATCAATCCCACCGGATGGATCGACGGGAACGGTGACGGAGTGCCTTTGGGCGGCGGCGCATCCTTTGGTAATACCACCGCCGCATTAACCGTGACTGGCGAACTGTATGAACCCGGCGGGCCGAACCCCGGGATGTTCATCAACCTGCGTGGAAGCGCCATCACACAAAGCGTCGGGGCCATCATCCACGACACTTTGAATGCTCAAGCCGACTCCATCAATCTGCCTGAGGCTAATACCGTTTCCCGGTTTACCGCAATTGCCAATAACGGAAATATCCTTTTTAATACTGTTACTCCGAATCTGGAAATTCTCTCCAGCGGGATTAGTGCTACTGGCAACATTACCATCACCAACAACACCAACAGCACGGATAGTCTTTTCATCGGTGGCAATGTCAACTCAAGCCTTGGTGGCACCATTGCCATCACCGCCGGTGACAACTTAACCCAGGCAGCGGGAACAGTGATTTCTACCAACGACAACGGCGACATCAGCATCAGCGCCACCAACATCAACGCTGGCACCGGCACCCTTGCCACTTCATTATATGGCGACATCAGCTATCTGGCCAGCGGAACCACCACCGTCACCAGCAGCCAACTTTCTTCCTCAATGGGCGGCACCATTTTGGTTACCGGCAACTACACCGGAGAGGTGATCGTCAATCCTCCCCCTCCGCCACCACCACCTACCCTCGATGCCTGCGTGACCGATCCAACCCTGGCAGGCTGCACCACGGTATTGCCCACCTTGGATGCTTGTATTGCCGACCCGACTGCCGCAGGCTGCACTGCGGTGCTTCCCTCTGTGGATACCTGTATCGCAACACCAACCGCGCCAGGATGCACCGCTGTCCTGCCTTCGGTTGATGAGTGCGCGACCAACCCTGCACTCCCTGGATGTACTGCGGTATTACCCACCATTGCTACCTGTACCACCACACCGACCGCGCCAGGATGCACCGCTGTCCTGCCTTCGGTTGATGAGTGCGCGACCAACC
>CAZPOR010000003.1:0-180651 GCA_964588325.1 uncultured Desulfurivibrio sp. | reverse complement strand
CCATTGCTACCTGTACCACCACACCGACCGCGCCAGGATGCACCGCTGTCCTGCCGCCCTTGGCTGACTGTACCACCAATCCCGCTCTTCCTGGTTGCACTGCGGTGCTCCCCACGTTAGACATCTGCTCCAGCAACCCAACCCTACCGGGTTGCTCCGTTGTCCTGCCGCCCCTGGCAACCTGCGTCACCGACCCAACCCTACCGGGCTGTACAGCAGTGCTGCCTCTACCGGTCTCGGTCGAAACCCCAGTGGAAATCGTGAAAACCATCCAGGCAGTGGTTATCGTGGATCTGGTAATGCCTCCCCAGACCGCCCCATCTCCAAATCAACCGGCATCGTCATCTCAGGCAAATACGACTTCCAATAACAGCGACACCGAAGAGAACCGGGAACGCCGGGTCGAAGGAGTGCCCCTTACCACAGCCTCCCAGGAACTCCCTCTGGCCAAACAACCGATCTTTGATCTCAGTGGCGGTGGCGTTGCTGGGCAAAACATGGTGTGCAAATGATGAAAACCAGAAAAAAATCCATGCCTCTGCAACAATTTTTTTGTCTCAGCCTCATAACCCTGAGCCTTTTCTTGGCGCCGCTTTCTTTCCCCGGCAGTACTCGGGCTGCGGAACCCGCTGGCAAGGTTGACGCCGTGGCCGGCCAAGTAACCGTGGCCGGAGCAGACGGCGCCATCCGCACCCTGGCCAAGGACGCGCCAATCTTTGCCGGGGACATCATCAGCACCGGTCCTAATTCCCGGGTACGCATCGTATTCAGCGACGAGGGCGTCATCTTCCTGCGACCTTCCACCCGCTTTGTGATCGACACCTACAAGCACAGCGGCGACAAGCATCAAGATGAAAGCAAGTTCTCTCTGGTCAAGGGCGGGTTCCGTTCCGTGACCGGCGCTATCGGCCAGGCGAACAAGGACAAGGTTAAAATCGAAACCCCGGTGGCCACCATCGGCATCCGCGGTACCGACCATGAAGGCCGTTTCTGCGCCGGAGACTGTCTCGATCTCACCAATATCGGGGTCAGCGCCCCAGCGGACGGTCTCTATACCGCCACCAATGTCGGGCAGACCATGGTGGGCACCCAGCAATTCGGGCCTGGCCAATATGGCTACACCAACCCCAACAAGATCACTGTTCGCCTGCCGGATCCACCGCCCATCCTCGTTGCAGATCCAGCCCTGCGTGGCGCCATAGCTCCCCAGAAAGACACGGAGAGCAAAGACAAGGGAGAACCCACCTCGGAAAAACAGGATGAACAGGAGGGAGAAAAGCCAGCACAAAAACAAACCGGCGACAAAGAAAAACAAACGGAAAAAACAGGGCAACCCGGACAGACGAGCCAAGGAGAACAGCCTGAAGAGAACGCCAAGGAGGGCATTGAGATTCCGGCCAAGCCTCCTGCCACTCGCGCGATTCAGTGTCAGTAATGGAAAAAATAACCGCCTGTGTCGCGGCTACTTCTCTTTGCGCTCGTAAACGCCGTCCCAGCCCTCGCCAGGGTCATCGGTCGACAGCGCCTCAATCCGCTCAAGATAGATTTCGTACAAACGGAGACCCGGAACACCCTCCCGCAGTCGGCTGAACCCGGCCCGCGCCTCCGCCCAGCGACGGGCCCGGAAGTCGGACAAAAATTCATGATAGTCGGCAAGCCCCCGCTGCAACGCCTCGTCGGCCTCGCCTGTTCGACAGATCGGCTCATAAACCCGAATGGCCCTGGCCTTGCCCTTTACCCGCACCAAATCAAGTTCGCGAAAAACAAACGCCTCGCCTGCCGCAGCCCTTGTCATTTCGCCAACAACCAGCCCAACGCCATAATATTTGGTGGTACCCTCCAACCGAGAACCGAGGTTCACGGCGTCGCCGAGCACCGTGTAGGCACGGCGGAATTCCGAACCCATATCGCCAACATTCATCAGCCCGGTATTGATCCCGATGCCGACGGCGATTCTGGGCAATCCTTCTGCGGAAAAATCCCGTTGCAATTTCTCGGTTTCTTGTAGCATCCGCAATGCCGCCTCGATGGCCTGTATCGCATGTTGCGCATCCGGCACCGGAGCCCCCCAAAAGGCCATGATCATATCCCCCACATACTTGTCGATGGTGCCGCGGGTCTCGAAAATGATTCGAGTCATTGGGGTAAAATAGCGGTTGAGCAGCTTCTTGAGCTCGCCAGCGGTAAGGCTTTCCGAAAGCGTGGTAAAACCACGGATATCGGCGAACAGAACGCTTAATTCCCTAGTCTCTCCTTCGAAGCTGTATTTTTGCGGATTCTCACTCATTTCCTGCACAATCTGAGGCGGTACGTACTGGCCGAACATCCCCTTAAGTTGACGGCGTGAGCGTGATTCGACAAGAAAACCGTAAGCCAGGTTGCAGGTGGCGAGCAACCCGGTCAATATCAGCGGCATTGCGAGAGACAGCACAAGCCCCTGCTTCCAAAGGACAATATTTCCCAATACCAGCCCCGTAGCCACAGCTAAAGTCCAAAACATCTGCCACAGAGGGGGGAAAAAAGGAAGAGCCAAGGCCAAGAACAAACCGGCAACCGACATCACCACGAAATCAGCGCCCTGAGCCCAGGCCGGTTGCATCAAAAACCGCTTGGCAAGAATAGCGTCAATCAGATTGGCCTGGATCTCCACCCCTGGATACACAGCCTGCACTGGAGTGGAACGCAGGTCGAAGAGACCTGGCGCGGTGGTCCCCACCAAAACGATGGCCCCCTCCATCTGGCCGATCGGGACAGATCCAGCCAAAACCGCGCTGGCGGAGACGTAAGGAAAGCTCCCCTGGGGGCCAAGATAGGGCACGATCATCTGCCCCTCCGCATCGGTAGGAATACTGGCGAAACCTGCAAGCTCGATGCCCTCCACTGTTTCCACACCGTTAATCAAGCTGGAGTGCAGAGAAACCGAGTCCACCAACAGGAAATGCCGCAAGGTTTCAAGGGCCAGGGAGGAAAAAAGCTGATCGTTGTACCTGGCCACCAGGGGCGCGCGCCGCACCACCCCGTCGAGATCGGGAATCAGACTAAAAAAACCGCTGCCCAAGGCTGCTTGCGCAAGGATGGGCAAATTGGCCGTGTAGCCGCGCATGGCGGCGAGGGAGGATTGAGGGATGACCAAGGGATTAGCCACCGTCAGAGGCTGGGGCAACACCCCGGTCCGCTGCGGTTCGCGGTGCTGAAAGGTGTAGCCCAAAACCACTTCCTTGCCGTTTAAGGCCCCGGCAAACTGACGGTCACGGTCAAAACTCCCCTCAAACCGCGCAAGCTCGACCGCAAGAGGCCGAGTACCTTCTCCCTGCTTTTCCAGGAAACTCGCCACCTCGGTGGCCGGGTTGACCTCCGGCTCGGAAAACATCACGTCAAAGGCGACCACCGCGGCACCGGCCTGGGCAATCCGTTCCACCAACACAGCTAGCTTGGCTCGCGACCAGGGCCAGCGCCCGTGTTCAGTGAGGGAACGCTCATCAATGTCAACTATGAACACCTTGGTTGCAGCCTCGTTAGCGGAGGATCTGGAAGCAATGTCTTTAACCACTCGGAGGCGAATGTCAAAAGCCATCAACTCCAACCGCTGCAACAGATCGCCGGACCACACCGGCCTGGCAAACTGGAGCCAAAACAAGCCCGTGGTGAGAAAAATGCCTATGGTCACGGCCAGGATCCTGCGTGTTCGGTATTGCATCGAAGCAATCTCCTTGATCTGACGGGAGGAATCCGTCCATACAGAGCAAACAACAGGAAAACACATGCACGATCCTACTTGTATCGCCCCGTTCACTTGCAAACAGACTCACGAAATTGTTTACCTGATAATTTCCTTAAGGTAAACCCCCGGCTTTGCCGGGGGACTCGTAAAGTTTGACAGTTCCGGGAATGGTTTCATGTAAAGTAAAGCATGTCTTCCCGGCGAAAGCCGGGAACCAGGAAAAAAGACACTGGATTCCGGCTTTCGCCGGAAAGACGGCGGAAAGCACAAGGTAGTGTCTGTACCCGGTTGCGGTCAGGCCCCTTTGAGGGGCCAGCAACCGTCAAGCCTCCGGCTTTGCCGGAGGTGACTGACTAGAGTCTCAGCAAGATCTGCCTCTACCGGCATTGAATCTGCTTCTAGGTCATATTCTTGTATCTCGTCATATTTAATGTATAGTAAAAAAACATCTTCCCACCCTCCCTTCTCCACAGGAGTTCACCATGCCGGATTCAACCCCCTACGACCTCATCATCATCGGCGGCGGCCCTGGCGGCTACACCGCTGGCATCTATGCCCAGCGGGCCGCCCTGAAAACAGTGCTCATCGAAAAGGGCATCCCCGGAGGCCAACTCAACAACACCGACGAGGTGGAGAACTGGCCCGGCACCGAAAAAATCAGCGGCGCGGAACTGGCCGTGAAATTTTCCCAGCATGCCGCGGCCTACGAGCTTGAGGTGCTGAACCGCGAGGTTGTTGGCATTGAGCCCGGGCGGGATCGCCACACCGTCACCCTGGACAACGGCGAAACCCTTGCCGCTCACGCGGTTATTCTTGCCACCGGCGGCAGCCCGAAAAAGCTGGGTATTCCCGGGGAAGACCAGAATTATGGCCGGGGGGTTTCCTACTGCGCCGTGTGCGACGGCTTCTTTTTCCGCGACAAGACCGTGGTGGTGGTGGGCGGCGGCGACAGCGCCCTGGAGGAATCCCTCTATCTGGCCAAACTGGCCAAACAGGTGTACATCGCCCATCGCAGGGACGCTTTCCGGGCCGGGATGATCCTGCAAAAAAGGGTATTGGCAGAAAAACGGATCACCGTGCTCTGGAACACGGTGCTGGCGGAGATCCAGGCGGATGGTCAGGGGGTAAACGGAGTGGTCACCAGGAATACCGCGGATGGAGCAACCGCCCCCCTTGCCACCGACGGAGTCTTCGTTTTCATCGGCTTTGAGCCGAACAATTCCCTGGTTCCGGCAGGAACCAAAATGAATGCCAACGGCTATGTGATCGCTGACGACAAATGCGAAACCAACACCCCGGGCATTTTTGCGGTTGGCGACCTCAAGGAAAAATACGCCAAGCAGATCGTCACCGCTGCTGCGGATGGCTGCACCGCCGCTCTGGCCGCGGCCCATTACGTGGAAAACAAAAAGAGTGGTTCCTGACCGGAAGAAAATCCTCCTTCCGGGTTATGCCGAGTCCCTTCCAAAACAAAACAATCTTACACAATCCAGGAGCGTCTTCAACCGCCATGTCTTGCGGCTTCGCGGCGGAAGCGCTCCTGCCAGTACTGTCGTTTTGAAATTACAACTCCTCCTGCCCTGCCTTCTTCTCAGGGCTTCGCTTGAAAAAATACAGCAGCAGCACCCCGGCAACAAAACCGCCGACATGGGCCCACCAGGCGACCCCGCCCTCGGCCAGCCTGCCCACCGCCACTTGCTGAGCAGCGCCTTGCAGAAACTGCATGAGAAACCAGAAGCCGATAAAAAAGTAGGCCGGAATCTCCACCAGATAAAAAAGAATGAAGATTGGGATAAAGGTGAGGATCCGGGCCCGGGGATAGAGAAGAAAATAGGCGCCGAGCACCCCGGAAATGGCGCCGCTCGCCCCGATCATCGGGATCTGAGCCTGGGGGTTGGACCAGAACTGGGCAAAGGCAGCGCCAACCCCGCAGAGAAGATAAAACACAAGATAGCGGCCATGCCCCATCCGGTCTTCCACATTGTCGCCGAATATCCACAGCATCCACAGGTTGGAAAAAACATGAAACACGTCGCCGTGGAGAAACATGGCGCTGAAAACCGGACCGTAACCGGCAAGGGAGATACCGTTTCCCGTAAGTTCCGCGACGAAACGAGCCGGAACAAAACCATGGGCAATGATAAAACCTTCCAGTTCCTGGCCCAGACTCAGTTGGTAGGCGAAAGAAAGGATATTGACGACGATGAGCCAGAGATTGACCACAGGAAAATGCTGGGAGGGGATATCATCCTTGAGGGGGAACATGCCTGTCCGGTTCCGGCTCAGGCCTGGTCAACGGGAATTTTGCCCGGATCGGGCAGGGGCAGGATAAAATAAAAATTATTCCCCTCTTCCGTGGCCTCGTAGCCGGCCACGCCGCCATGGATCTCCACCACCTGCTTGACAAAGGCCAAGCCATGCCCGGTCCCCGGCACCGACTTGCTCCGTTCTCCCCGCACGCCGTCGGCAAAAACCGTTTTCGCATCGGCCGCGGAGAGATGCTCGCCGGTGGTGAAAACATTGAATTTAACCGCCCCCTTGCCGGATCCGAAATAATCGGGAAGCAGCTCTCGGCCATAGGCGATGGCTTTTCTAGCCCTCCCGTCGCGGCTTATTATTTCCCCGGTGTACTTTACCGCGTTGGAAAAAAGATTGGCATAGACCTGCGAAAGCAACCCGACATCCACCCGCAGAAAGAGTTCTTCTTCCTGCATGTCACGAGGCTTTTCCACCGCAATCCCCCGGGCCCCGAATCTGCTCAAAAAATGATCGAGTTGCGGAGAGACTATTTCCCGATCAATGGAGCATTTCCGGGGGCGCAGCACGAAACGGCCCTGGGCAAAGTGATCGCGCCTAAACAGGCTCTCAAGGAAAAGGCTGTAATTGGCATGATGCTCCAGCAACTCCCGGTGGTTTTCAAGCAGATTCCGGTGCAGGTTGCTCACCTTGCCGATCACCAGCTCACAGCTTCCGCTGGGCACCCCTTGGGCGGCCTTGAATCCGGCAATCATTTTTTCCAGCTCGTCGATCTCACCGATCCGGTTCTTGAGCTGGTTGAAGAGATGCTTGAAATACATGTTGGGGGTGATGACGTTGTGCTCGATGTCCATCACCAGATTGTTGATAAACCGCAGATGCCTGATATTTTCGTGTGAAATCAAACGGTTATGCAGATTATAGCCGATGCGGTTCGCGTATTTGCGCAGAAAAAACCGGTCGGCCCGGGAGATCTTCGCCAGGGGATAAACTTCAAGAACTCCCATAACCTGCATGGCTATCGGCTGTTGCCCTTCGTCCTGCGTCTCAGGGGAGGGCTTGCTATGAATCGGCACCAGCAACGAATGCTCGCTTTCGCAGCACTTGAAGCTCAAACGCACATGATCCGGGGCAACAACCGGTTTTGCCCGCAGCCCTTTCTTGCTTTCGCACACAAGAAACAGCTTTTCCTGATTCTTGTCAAACAGATAGAGCCGGCTGTGCAAGCCGAGAAACTCGGAAAGGGCTGCCACGCAGACCCGGTAAAAATCCTCGTTGGAATCGAATTCCTGGGCAAGATCGAAGAACGCCCGCAACAGGTCGTTCTGGGCAGGGCTGAGGTTATAGCTCGCGTAATTCCGCTGCTTTTCCCTAATCCGCAGCCTGATCTGCTGCAAATCCGTGCTTGACTGAGCTTCCTGATTCATGATCTCCCTGACCGGCAAGAGCGTACTGCATGATTTCACTAGGATGCTGAAAGCATTGTATCACCTGGGCCGGTACCGGCAAAAGACTAATCCCGGC
Organism: uncultured Desulfurivibrio sp.; assembly: GCA_964588325.1. Classification (GTDB taxonomy): domain Bacteria; phylum Desulfobacterota; class Desulfobulbia; order Desulfobulbales; family Desulfurivibrionaceae; genus Thiovibrio. The sequence goes on along the minus strand of CAZPOR010000003.1, from coordinate 173,150 downwards.
CAACAAGCACAATTTCATCACTCCCGCTCTTTTCGGCAAGGCGCACATGGATATGCTCATCGATCTTAACCGGGATATCCATCCCCACATAATCGGGCTGGATCGGCAACTCCCGGCCGCCCCGGTCAACCAGGACAGCCAGTTGGATGCACTGGGGGCGGCCGATGTCCATCAAGGCGTCCATGGCGGCCCGGATGGTGCGGCCGGTGAAGATAACATCATCCACCAACACGACGGTCATCTCCTCCATGGGAAAGGCGATGCTGGTTTTCTTGACAATGGGATTCTGGCTGGCCAGACTCCAGTCGTCACGGTAGAGGGTGATGTCCAGGGTGCCGGTGGGCAGCACGATCTTCTCCCGGTCCTGGATCAGCTTTTGGATACGGTCGGCGAGGAAAACCCCGCCGGTATGGATGCCGATTATGGCCAGATTGGCGACGCCGTGGTTGTTTTCCACGATCTGCAAGGCGATCCGGTGCAATGACCGGTCTATGTCCTCAGCCGACATGATCCGTTTTTCCATCTTTTTTCCTCCGGGGATTGAGTGTGACGGACTCATAAAAAAACATCTCGCAAAGCCGCTAAGAGCGCAAGGTTAAGGCGACATGAAGTATTTTTCTTCGCGGCCTCTGCGCCTTGGCGAGAAAATAAGGGCTGCAAGACCCCATCACGAGCGACGCCCTCGGGCTACGGCCAGAAAGAGTCGATGCCCCGCGCCACCACCAGATTGATCGCCTCGGGATACGCCTCGCATTCGGCATCAAAAACCTTATGGGCGATATCGTCTGGCGTGTCGCTCTCATCAAGCTGCACGCAACGTTGGACCACAATCGGCCCCTCATCATACACCTCGTTGGCAAAATGCACCGTGCAGCCGCTGACCTTGACGCCCCGCGCCTTGACGGCCCGATGCACCCGCATGCCGTACATCCCGGCCCCGCAGAAGGAAGGAATCAGCGAGGGATGGATATTGAGCACCGCCCGTCGCAGATGGGGTGGAGGCTGGTAGAGCTTGAGATACCCGGCCAGCAGCACCAGCTCGATCCCGTACTTCTGCAGGATGGTGTTGATGGCCTCATTGTCCTTGGCATGGAAGGCCGGATAGCCGTAATTTCTGGCCTTGGTCAGGCCAAGGGCGTCGGGCACGTTGGAGAACACCACCTCGATGCTCCCCTGCATGGCGCCGGAGGCAATCCGGTCATGGAAGTTGTCCAGGGTCCGGCCGGAGCCGGAGAGCAATACCGCCATCTTCATGGGCGCTCACCTACTTGAAATAGGGGTTGGCATCGACATCCACGCTCTTCAGCCAGTTGACGATGGCGGTGTCGTAGGCGCTGGTCAGGGCAAAAACCTTTACCGCCAGGCGGAAGCGGGTCTTGAGGGTGGTGTTGCCGGTGGCCTTGATCTCGGAGAGCACCTGCGGGTAGTCGGCAGGGTCGACGATCACGGTGACATCCTGAAAGTTCTTGGCGCTGGAACGCAGCATGGTGGGCCCGCCGATGTCGATGTTTTCGATGGCCTCGCCCAGGGTGCAGGCCGGATTGGCCACGGTTTTCTCAAAGGCGTAGAGGTTGACCGCCACCAAATCGATGGGTTGCAAGCCATGCTCCTGCATCTGTTTCACATGGTCCGGATTGGTTTTCTGGGCGAGAATACCGCCGTGCACCTTGGGATGCAGAGTTTTGACCCGGCCGTCGAGCATCTCCGGAAAACCGGTGAACTCGGAAACGTCCTTGACCTTGATGCCGTTGTCCCGCATCTTCTTGGCCGTGCCGCCGGTGGAGAGGATCTCGATCCCCAGTTGCTCAAGCTCCCGGGCAAACCCCTCAATCCCGGATTTGTCGGTAAGACTGATCAATGCCCTTTCTATCTTTTTCATAATTTTCTCCTGAATCCTTCATCTCAACTCAAAACAACCTATGCGTCCGCCGTAAACCTTGAACCGACAGTGTAACGCAAAGAGGCGAAGACGCAAAGCAAACAGATGAATGAGTGAAAAAAAGCCGCCCTTGCCGCACCCGATCCTTACTCCTCTTTCTTGGTAAATCTTCGGATCAACCGCCGGTCCCGCTTGCCTGGCCGCCCCGGCGGCGCGGCGCCAGCAACCCGCAAAAGACGCCGGGTTTCCCTGGCCTCGGCGCGGGCAGCGATGCTTTCCGGGGTTTCCTCATAGAGGAGTTGCGCTTCCGGCGCGCCCCGCCGCTGGGAGCTGAGCGCCAGGACCACGACAGCGAATTCCTCCTCTTCCTTCTGGATCCGCACCCCATCGCCCACAACCACCAGCCGGGAGGGCTTTACCCGCACGCCGCCCACCTGCACCTTGCCCCCGGCCACCGCCTGGGAGGCCTGGGCGCGGGTCTTGAAAAAACGGGCGGCCCATAGCCATTTGTCCAGCCGGACCTGCGTTTCTGTCATCGTGAACTCCGCCTCCCCCAGTATATTCAGCCTGCCACGCCGCGCCCGCCGGGCCATCCCCCATCCCCGGACTGGCGCTCCCCGTTTACCGCTTTCCGCGCGCAGGCAAATGGTGTATATATCTTCCCACATGAAGCTCAATACCGTCGGCATAAAAGATATCAGGTATCCGGTGCGGGTGCGCGAAAAATCCGGGGGCATGCAGGAGACCGTGGCCAGCATCAGCCTGCAGGTCAGCCTGCCGAGCCAGTACCGGGAATCCTGCGTCTCCACCTTCATCAAGGTCCTGAACACCTATCAGGACGAGATGAGCAACCGGATTTTCCGGAATCTGCTGGCCGAGGTGAAGGAGGAATTGCGGGCGGAATCGGCCCATGTGGAGATGACCTTTCCCTATTTTCTGGAAAAAAGGGCGCCGGCCACCGGCACGCCCGGGCTCATGGAATATACCTGCCGGTTCACCGGCGGCATCGGCAAGGATGAAGACTTCATCCTCTCCGTCTGGGTGCCGGTGACCACCCTGTGCCCCTGCTCTAGGGAGATCAGCGATTGCGGCGCCCACAACCAGCGGGGCGAGGTGAACCTCACTGTCAAGTACTCGGGGTTCATCTGGATGGAAGAGCTCATCGCCATGGCCGAGGCGGGCGCATCCTGCGAGGTCTATTCCCTGTTGAAACGGCCGGACGAGAAGTACGTGACCGAAAAGGCGTACAACAACCCGATGTTCGTGGAAGACGCGGTGCGCAAGGTGGCGGAACAGGCCATGGCCCATCCGTCCATCACCTGGTTCTCCGTGAGCGTGGAAAGCTTTGAATCCATCCACAAACACAGCGCCTACGCCTATGTGGACAGCGACGAGATCCGCTGAGTAACCGCGGGCAGCACCGCATCTGCTTCGCAATCTCGCGCTTACGCTCGCTTAGCTGTCATCGGCCTGCTCGTGTGCAATAGCACACTTCGCAGGCCTCTTCCGCGCATCTGCACCAGCAGCGAAGCGGCGCTGCCGATCGGTTACTCTTTCTTGAGTTGCCAAAAAATGTGGAAGACCTTATCTCAGGCCGCCAGCCGCACCAGATTCCTGCCGGAGTGCTTGGCCGCATACAACGCCTTGTCCGCCCGGTTGATCAGTCCGTCCATGCTCTCCCCCGGCTGGCATCCGGCAATGCCGCAACTGATGGTGACGCCAATCGGCAGCTCCTCCACCCGTTGCCGCAATTTTTCCGCTATGGCCACCGCATCCTGGACCACGATTCCCGGGCACAGCACCATGAACTCCTCGCCGCCCCACCGCCCCAGCAGATCCGTTTCCCGGATCTGCTTACCCACCGTGGCGGCCACCTCTTTTAAAACCTGATCGCCGATGGAGTGGCCAAAGGTGTCGTTGACCTTCTTGAAGAAATCAAGATCAAAGAGGAGGATGGTCAGAGGGCTGCCATATCGGGCGGACCTGGCTATCTCCTGACGCAACGATTCCTCGATTTTACCGCGATTGCAAATGCCGGTCAGGGGATCGGTGGTGGCAAGGCGGGTGAGCGCCTCTTCCATCTTTTTGCGCTCGGTGAGATCATGCAGGGTTTCGATAACCGCGACAAGTTCCTTGGTGTGGCTGTAGATAGGCACTGCATCGCAGGAGAGATAACGGCGCTCTCCCCCCACCGCGTCCAGCCATTCCTCGGCGTGGATGCCATCTTCCAGGAATTCGGATTTTTTTGCCGAGGAATACAGGGCGTCGAGATTGTGCCGGTCAGCGCAATCAATGACCAGATCGGCCAGGCATGGCCGTTTTTCCGCATAAAATGCCTGCCAGTGGTTTGAAGTCCCCACCATCCGTTGTGCAGGAATGCCGGTGAGCATCTCGCAGGCCCGGTTCCAGTCGGTAACCCGGTGCTGCGGGTCCAAAACAAAAATGGGCACCGCGGAGTAGCGGATCAGTTTCTCCGTGAGCAGTTTCTGATCCCGCAACAGGTCTTCCGCCTCTTTCCGCTGGCTGATATCGCGGAATATCCCCCTGGTCGCCACCAGTTCGCCATCCTTAAAATCGGTGCTGATTTTTCCTTCCACCGGAATCCTGCGTCCGCTCTTGGCGACAAAGACCACCTCGTAGGTGTGCGAGATCTTGCCCGCGGCTATATCGCGAAACAGGGTGGCGCAATTTTCGCGGCACTCCGGGTCAAGGATATCGAAAACGGAAAGGGTGGCGATCTCGGCCTCATCATAGCCCAAGGTTTCCCGCCAGGCCCGGTTGACATAGAGAAATCGCCCGTTCCGGTCGATGCTCTGGATCAGGTCATTGGCACAATCCAGAAAGGTCTGCGAAAAACGGCTCCCGGCAAGATAGGACATTGCCGCCCGTTGGTGGGGCACGGAACCGTCCTCCGGAAAAACACCTGCCTCTCCCCTTTCTGTCTCTTCCGCAAGATCCTGAAATTCCGAACTTTTCAAATCATCGCCGCCTTATATCCGCTCTGCTGCCCGTTATTCGTTACCGCACATACTCGAACGGTCTCATCTCCCACAACCTTACAACCCTAAATTAATTACTTAAACACTTTTCTTTCGCATCCTGCTGTTTTCTCGCACCATTTGCCAGGAGACTGCGCGGAACAGCGTCCTTGACAACAGGGGCAATGCCCTACCACAGGAGATTTCGCAGATGCTCAACCTGCAAACAGGTATCAGACCAGGAACCGCTGTTATCAATGACATAATCCGCAAGGAGAGCCTTGTCCGCCAGGGGCATCTGCGTCCCCATGGCCTTTACGGCCGCAGCCTCGCTTATCCGGTCTCGCAGCATAAGACGACGCAGACAGGTTTTCTCATCCGCATATGCCACCACGACCCGGGAAAAATCATGTTCCCAACGCGCTTCATACAAAAGGGGAACTTCGACCACGAAACGAGTCTGTTTCCCGGAAGGCTGGCCGCTCGCCCTCGCAAGGCAACCGGCTATCTCGTCTCGCACCAGGGGATGGAGCAGGGCGTCGAGCCTCTGGCGGAATTCGCGGTCCGCAAAAAGAACCGTGCGCAACAAAGACCGGTCGATGCGCTGATCCGCCAAAAAAAATCTCTCGCCGAAAGCCGTGCGCACGGCCAACCACCCGGCAGCCCCAGGTTCAAGAAGCTGACGGCAGAGAGCATCGGCGCTAAGCCCCCTGGCCCCGCCGATCTCACCCAGATAGGCTGCCACGGAACTCTTGCCCGAGCCCATGCCCCCGGTAACGGCAACCACCGATGTGAGCACCTGTTGCATCACTGTCGCACCCCCGCAAAGAACTCAAATACTATGCTCAACCAGGCGACGGAAACGGCGATGACCGGGAAGAGGCCTCTCTTCCCGGCCAGCGCCTAAATGCCGCCCGCCTGTCGCAACAACTCCAAGGCATGCAGCATATCCGGCCAGAGCGGCGCGGTAAACCGTAAATCCTCTCCGGTTCGGGGATGGGAAAAGGCCAGGGTATGAGCGTGCAAACATTGGCGGGTTATCCCCAGCTCCTGATAACAGGGATTTTTCCGGCCATAGACCGGATCGCCGGCCACAGGATGGGACAGGGCGGCCATATGCACCCGAATTTGATGGGTGCGCCCGGTCTCCAAGCCAAGCTCCACAAGAGCCAACCCCTGGGCAAAACGTTCCAGCACCCGCCAGTTGGTCACGGCCTCCCGGCCATCTTCCCGTATCGCCATTTTTTTCCGCTGCACCGGATGACGGCCGATGGGCAGCGCAATCCTGCCGGAATCACCGATAAGCCTGCCCTCCACCAGGGCCTGATAGATCTTTGTCACCTCGCGCTCCTTGAACTGCGCGGCCAGGGCCTGGTGGGCATAATCCGTTTTGGCCGCCACCATGACTCCGGAGGTGTCCTTGTCAAGCCGGTGGACGATCCCGGGCCGCAGCTCCCCGTTTATCCCGGATAACCCGCGGCAATGATGGAGAAGGCCATGCACCAGGGTTGCCGTGCTGTGGCCGGAGGCCGGATGCACCACGACTCCGGGGGGTTTAATCAACACGATGAGATCCTCGTCCTCGTAGAGAGTGACGAAGTCGACCTGCTCGGGAATCAGGCGGGACGGGAGTTGCGGAGGGATCATCACCGTAAGCGTGTCCCCGGCCTGGAGGATATGTTTGGCCTTCCGGGGAATCCCGTTCACCAGCACCATTCCGGTCCGGATAAGCTGCTGAATCCGTGAACGGGTCAATCCTTCCCGCTCGAATCGGCCTGCCAGATGCTGATCAAGACGCTGTCCCCCCCTTTCGATGGTAAACACGCTCTTCTGAATCATAGGATCCCGGGAGAAATAAGTGGCGTCATAAAAAATAGGGAGGAACGTTTCAGCAGACAAAAAAAACACCCGTGCTACCGGATGATAGCACAGGCGGGAAGGTCACAGGCAATATACAGGAACACCATGGGCCAGACAGGCCTGGATCAGGAAAAAATCTGCTCGATGTTCTTTTCCACCTGGGTCTCGGTTTCCCTGGCTTCGTTGGCAAGGGCGATTTCTTTCACCAGAAGGCTTTTGGCGGTGTCCATCATCTTGCGTTCGCCAAAGGAAAGATCCTTGTCCACTCGCAGGAGAAAAAGGTCACGCAGCACCGAGGCAATTTCATACACAGACCCGGTCTTGATTTTTTCCATATACTCGCGATACCGCTGGTTCCACGGCTGGGAAACGATGGCCACATCCTTTTCATTCAGGATGTCGTAGATCTTGCTCACATCCTTGGCGCTGATGATATTTCTCAGCCCCACATTCTTGCACCCGGCGGTGGGGATCATGATCACCATGCTTGAATCGAGAATCTTCATCACATAAAAGGATTGCTGCTTGTCCCCGACCTGCCGCTGCTCGATGGATTCTATCTTGCCAACGCCATGGGCCGGATATACTGCCATATCACCAACGTTAAACACACGTGCCTCCCTTTCGCCGATTACGGAACACCCTGTTCCTTTTTCTACAAGGAAGCACTCCAACACCGGCGAAGAAATGAAGATTAGGGGGCACTATACCACAGATCTCGGGATTATCAATCCAAACTTGAAAAAACATGATATTACAAGGTGTTATACTACAACTGCTCCGAATTGACACGGTTCATGGCAGCGGCGGCCCCTTGTTCCATGATAAGACGCACCCCGGTCTCAATGCGCTCAAGTTCTTCGCGCACCATCTCCGCTTCATCCTGCCCGAAGCGGGAAAGCACAAAATCACTCACCCGCTCCGCATTGTCCGGACGCCCGATGCCAACCCGCACCCGCACGAAATCATTGCCGCCAAGATGCTCGATCAGGGAGCGGATGCCGTTATGTCCGCCCGCTCCCCGCTTAAGCATGATCTTGGTCCGCCCCAGGGGCAGATCAAGATCGTCGTGGATCACGATGATCCGGCTGGGTTCAACCTGATAAAAGTCAGCAATCGCCCGAACCGCAACGCCGCTTCTGTTCATATAGGTCTGCGGCTTGACAAAAAGAACCGGATAGCCCCAGGAAAGATCCTTCGCCGCTTCCGCCTGCCATTTTGTTCCCTTGAAAGCGAACCGGTATTTTTCCGCCAGATAATCGAGGAAAATAAAACCGATGTTATGCCGGGTAGCAGCATATTCCTTGCCGGGATTTCCCAAGCCAACCACGACGTACACGATAGTGCCCTCTTTCCTCTCACGCCATCGGAACGCGCCTGCAGCCCAGCCCGATAAAAAAAGCCGAAAAAAGGAAGCTCCTCTCTTCGGCTTTGACAACGCTGTATTGAAAAAACGTCTTTCCGGCGTTTACTCTGCAACGCCGGAGATGGAAACGCAAACAGCATCCGGGGCGGTCACCAGAGTTACGCCTGCGGAAAGACCGAGCTCCTTGCAGGTCAGAGCCACGCCCCGATCCAGGGGCGCAACATCAACCTCGATAACATCGGGGATATCAAGCAGCTTGCCGGAGACAGTGATCTTGTTCTTGACGATGGTCATATCGCCGCCCAGGTCAACGCCCTTGGCCTTGCCGACGTACTTGAGCGGCACCTTGAACACCATGGGCTTATCAAGGGAAACTTCATAGAAATCGGCATGCAGAACGTTGTCCTGCACCGGATCCGTCTGAATCTCCCGGGTAATAACGTGGCGCACCGATTTTTTGCCGTCCTCATCAATCTCCAGATTGATGAAGGCATTCTTTCTGTGGATCGAAAGCAACCCCTGGGTGAGATCCTTGGTGTTGCATTCCAGGGCAATCGGAGCGCCCAGCGGACCATAAATAACAGCAGGGGTGTTCCCTGCCCTGCGCATTGTCCTTGCCGCACCTTTGCCAACAGTTTTCCGGACCCGCGCCGTCATATCGATTTGTAACATTGAACTGACCTCCTCATGTACCGATTCTCATAACAAAAAAACCAGCAACGGCCACAATAGCAGTGGCCTCCGGTTGTATAGATATCTCTGTCTTACTCACTACACAAATAATGAACTGACAGAATCCTCACTGTGAATTCGTTTCACCGCCTCGCCCAACAGCTTGCACACGGAAAGCACCTTGATCTTCTTACAATTCCGGGCGGCTTCGCTGAGGGGAATGCTGTCGGTGATGATCAGGGTTTTGATCTTCGATTTTTCCAGCCGCTCAATGGCCGGCCCGGAAAGCACGCCATGGGAACAACAGGCATACACATCCTTGGCGCCCGCATCGATGAGGGCATCGGCCCCGGCGCACAGGGTTCCGGCGGTATCGACCATGTCGTCCAGCAAAATCGCGGTTTTGCCGGAAACGTCGCCGATGACGTTCATCGCCTTGCATTCGTTGGCCCGCTCCCTCCGCTTATCGACAATGGCCAGGCTGGCATTGAGACGTTTGGCGAATGCGCGGGTCCGCTCAACCCCGCCCGCATCCGGAGAAACCATAACCACGTCGTTGCTCAACTTCTGCGAGATATAATCAAGCAGAACCGGGGCGGCAAACAGGTTGTCCACCGGGATGTTAAAAAATCCCTGGATCTGCCCGGCGTGGAGGTCCATGGTCAGAACCCGCCGCACCCCAACCACCATCATCATCTCGGCCACCACCTTGGCGGTGATGGGCACCCTGGGGGCAACCTTGCGATCCTGCCGGGCATAGCCATAATAGGGAAGCACCGCGGTAATCCGCCGGGCAGAGGCGCGCCGCATGGCGTCAACCATGATTACCAGCTCCATGAGATGGTCGTTCACGGGCGGGCAGGTCGGCTGGATGATGAACACATCGCGGCCGCGAACGTTTTCGCCGATCTCGACAAAGATTTCCCCGTCGCTGAAACGGCGGACCTCCGCCTTGGACAGGGGCACTCCAAGATAGTTGCATATATCCCCAGCCAGGGCTGGGTTGGCGTTACCGGCAAAGACTTTCATATCTTTCATGCTGTTGCCTGAAGTTCGGGTTATCGTGTTTCCGCCGCTTCGACCCGCCTCACCCAGATATGCGCGCCAGAGAATAAGAAAATGGCTGGGGCGGCAGGATTCGAACCTGCGAGTGCAAGAGTCAAAGTCTTGTGTCTTACCGCTTGACGACGCCCCAACGCCTTAAAGCTTTTCTTGTGTGCTCAGTGGTCTTGCCAGAAAGACATTCCGGCCGAATCGCTGGGCAAAACGAGCAACGCTCTTCCGCGCTTGCGCCTCGTTTGCAAAAAGACCAAAGACTGTGGGGCCGCTGCCGGACATCAATGCCCCGTGGGCGCCAGCAGCCAGGAGCTCGTCTTTGATGCGGCCGAGCTCCGGATATTTCCCGATGGTCACGGCCTCTAAGTCGTTATATAAAGGAAGATTCCCCGGCCCGGCACAAGCATCATTACCATGCACGAAGTCGCGGCCTAAGATATATGGATTGCCACCCGTTGTCAACGTAAAATTCTCATACACCCACTTGGTGGACACGGCAAATCCAGGGTTCACCAGAACGATCCAGCCGAGAAAGGGAATATCCTCGGGCTGGATCTCGTCGCCGATCCCGGTGGCCCAGGCTGCGGTGCAATCATGCACAAAAAACGGCACATCAGCTCCCAGAGGCCGCGCCAGATCGGCAAGCTGGCGCAAGGAAAAAGGGAAACCATGAAGTGTGTTCAGGCCGCGCAGTACAGCGGCGGCATCACTGCTCCCTCCTCCCAGCCCTGCGGCAATGGGGATTTTTTTCTCCAGCACGATATGCACGCCCCCGCCAGCACCAAGGGCGGCGAAAAAGTGTTTCGCAGCCCGATGGACAAGATTGCCGTCCCCGGTGGGCAGCTCGCTTCCCGGACACTCCACGGTGATGCCGGAATCCCGTCCGGCAAGACACAACCGATCCGTCAGGGTAATTTTGAGCATCCGGGTTTCAAGGTCGTGAAACCCGTCCTCCCGTTTGCCCTTGATGGCAAGAGAGAGATTTATTTTTGCCGGAGCCTCGCAGACAAGCTCCAGTGCGCCATCATTTTTCATCTTCAGCACAGGCTCCGTACCCCCTTTCCGGCCGCCACAAAAAAAGATCGCCTGATTTCAGCGGATTGAAACCCAGGCGATCTCGGATATTGGCGGGCGAGAAAGGAATTAACTGTTGGCTTTCACATACCGCAGTTTCAAATCGGCGAGAACATGACCAAGAAGCTCCTCCTCCTTGCCGGTCAGATTGCCCTTGGTCTTGTCCTTGAGCAATTGCAGGGTGTCGATGGTATGCTTGGCCAAAACGAGATCCCTCCCGCTCTTGCCGGTTTCAGGATCTTGGAGATCGCCCAGATGAAAAAGAGCCGAGGTATTCAACGACATGATCAGGGTGGTAAAGGTAACCCCCGGCAGCACACATTTTCCGCCCTGCCGGACATACCCCTCCGGACAGCACTCTTTCTCGTTTTTCTCGTTTTCAGTCATGGGCTATCCCAGTGGGCAGAAGGAGAAAACCAAGCCGTTAGGCGGTCACCAGCTCAGGCAACTCAAGAACCATGGCGGCATGGATATTCGGCAAAGAGCGAACCTTTTCCAGCAATGATTGGGGAACCAGGCCATCGGTGTTGAGCAGGATCACGTTGAGATTCTTGTCCCCTTCCCGCTGCTTGCCGACGGTCATTCTGGCGATGTTCACCCCATCGTTGCCAAGGGTGGTGCCAAGCAGACCGATCACCCCGGGCACATCATTATTCTGCACAAAAAGCATGGGCCCGGCGGGCAGGGCTTCCATGCGGAAGCCGTTGAGACGCACCAGGCGCGGCTCGTTCTTGCCGAACACCGTTCCGGCCAGGACGTTTTCGCCCTCGGTGGTTTTCACCCTGATGTTCACCAGGTTGAGAAAATCATCGCTCTTGCTGGTCTTGGCCTCAACCACCCGGATGCCGCGCTCCTGCGCGATGATGGGGGCATTGACGTAATTGACCGCGTCTTTCAGGATCGGGGTAAACAACCCTTTGAGAAAGGCGACGGTGATCGGGCTGGTGATCATCTCGGAGAGATCGCCGCAGTACTCGATGGTGACTTCCTCAACCCCGCCCTTGGCGATCTGCATGTGGAAGGAACCCAGCATCTCGGCCAGGGTGATGTACGGGCCGACCTGGGAAAGAACCTCGGCGCTCACGGAAGGCACGTTGACCGCGTTGGTGATGGTGCCGCGGAGCAGATAGGCCGCAACCTGTTCGGCGATGGCCACGGCGACATTCTCCTGGGCCTCCGCCGTGGAAGCGCCCAGATGCGGGGTGCAGATAAAATTATCCAGGCTCAGCAGCTTGCAGTTTTCCTTGGTGGTGGGCTCCACCTCGAAGACATCCAGCCCAGCCCCGCGGATTTCTCCGTTTTTAAGAGCCTCGTACAATGCCTCCTCGTCAACCACACCGCCGCGGGCGCAATCGAGGAAGACGCACTCTTTCTTCATCATCTTGAATTGCTCGGTGGAGAGCAGATGCTTGGTCTCCTTGGTGAGCGGCACATGCACGGAGATAAAATCAGCCCGCTTGCACAGCTCGTCCAGGCTCACCAGCTCCACGCCGATCTTCTCGACCAGTTCCTTGGGCATGTGGGGATCGAAGGCGATGACCTTCATCTTCAAACCCTGGGCCCGTTCGGCAAAGATGCTGCCGATCCGGCCGATGCCGACAATACCCACGGTTTTACCGGTTACTTCCCGGCCGCCGAATTTTTTCTTCTCCCACTTGCCATCCTTCATGGAGGCGGTGGCCTGGGGGATGTTCCTGGTCAGCGACATCATCATGGCGATGGCGTGTTCCGCCGCGGTGGTGGCGTTGCCGTCCGGGGCGTTCATCACGATGATTCCCTTCTTGCTTGCCGCGGGGATATTGACGTTATCAAGGCCGATACCGGCGCGGCCGACGACCTTGAGCTTTTCCGCCGCTTCGATGATCTCCTCGGTGACCTTGGAGGCGCTGCGGATGACCAGACCGTCGTATTCGGGAATAATGGCTTTAAGCTCCTCCGGGGAAAGGCCTGTTTTCACATCAACCTCAAGCCCAGCCTCCTCGAGAATCTGAACACCAATGGGCGACAGGTTGTCACTGATCAGAACTTTCATTGTTTCTCCTTTGTATAAGAAAAGCGGCCGAGGTCATTTCCTGACTCCGGCAAATGGATAGCGCACGGACATTACTGGCAAAAAAACCTGAGACAGCCATAATTTATGGCACCATAAAAAGGCGAATATTATGTGATACGGGAAGTTTGTCAAGAATAAAACATGTACACCAGCCCTGCCGTGACGCGCCTCGCCTAGTCCTTGAAACAGGCGGAAAAATCAGCCGGCCCCTCATCCGCGTCCCCTTCACCTTCTTCCTCCGGCAGGTTCCGGTAATGCCGGGCCGCGACGCAGACTTCCCGAAGCTCCGCGTATTTGCGGGCAAAAAGCCTTTCGGGAAATTCCGGCCTGTTCAGGTAGGTCACCATATTGGTCATGATCTCCGTCACCATGCGTTCCACCAGCGCCTCCCGTTCGGTCTCGGCGATGAAGGTTCTCTCTTTGGTCACCGAAAATGTGAGCGATCCGGCCATACTCTCGCGGACCTCTGCTTGCAGGGAATGATCCTCCTCGGCCACCCGGGAGAAAAACCCCTCGTCAACCGGCAGTTCCGCCTCACAGATAATCTTTATCAGCCAACGGTCTCCGGCAATTCGTTTCGACTGGTCGCAGACGGTCAGAGTCATATTGTTTTCAAGTGTGCGTTGCTCTAGTATATCCATGGCCAAAAACTCCTCAACAGCCCAACCGTTTGGGAAAAATCTCCGTTCTGATATTTGCATATGCACGCAACAAGGCTTGCTCTCTTTCCTGGAAACGGGTATATAACATATCTTTTTACAAAAGGGACAACTCCTTTATCATAAACATAGAAACAATGCCGGGAAATGGCCAGGACACAACAGAGACACGCGGCGGCAAGCGAAAAACGCCCCACTGCCCCGGCCTTCCGGTTTTGCATGGCAACTCGATGGAACCGACCATGAGTATCGAGATCTACAACACCAAAACCGGGCGGAAATCCCCCTTCGTCACCCTGGAAGAGGGCAAGGTCAAGCTCTATGTCTGCGGCATCACCGCCTATGATTACTGCCATATAGGCCATGCCAGATCCGCCCTGGTCTTCGACATGATCGTCCGCTATCTCCGTTACCGGGGATACGATGTCACCTTTATCCGCAACTTCACCGACATCGACGACAAGATCATCAAGCGGGCCCAGGAACAGAACACCACCTGCGAAGAGCTCTCCAGCCGTTTCATCGCCATGTTTCACGAAGACATGGCCAGACTCGGCGTTCTCCCCCCCACCATCGAGCCCAAGGCCACCGAACATGTGGCGGAAATCATCGGGCTGATCGAAGATCTCATCCGCAAAGAACTTGCCTATCAGGTGGACACGGATGTCTACTACCGGGTGACCGGGTTCGGCAGCTACGGCTCGCTGTCCGGCCGCAACCTGGAAGACATGCAGGCAGGCGCCCGCATCTCGGTGAACGAAAAAAAAGAACACCCCATGGATTTCGCCCTCTGGAAAGGAAGCAAACCGGGGGAGCCCACCTGGGAAAGCCCCTGGGGACCAGGCCGGCCCGGCTGGCACATCGAGTGTTCGGCCATGAGCCGCAAGTACCTCGGCGATTCGCTTGATATCCACGGCGGCGGCAAAGACCTCGTCTTCCCCCACCATGAAAACGAAATGGCCCAGAGCGAAGGAGTCACCGGGGAAGAGTTCGTCAAGTACTGGGTGCACCACGGCTTTGTCACGATCAAGGACGAAAAGATGTCCAAGTCGCTGGGCAACTTCCTCACCATCCGGGAGGTGCTCGACAGATTTTCCCCGGAATCCCTGCGGCTCTTCATCTTTTCCACCCACTACCGCAACCCGCTGGACTACTCGGAAGCGGCCATGCTCGATGCGGTGGCCGGACTCAACCGGCTGTATACCTGCCTGGCCGAGATCGAGCAGTTGCCAGCCACTGGCAACGACCAGGCAGCCCCCGCCGTCTCCAAGGCGGACCGCGAGAAGATCGAAACCCTGGCCGAGCGGTTCCTCAAGGCCATGGACAACGACTTCAACTCAGCCCAAGCCCTGGGACATCTTTTTGAAGGAGTAAAAATCCTCAACAAGATCCGCCAGCATCTGCCGGGCAAACCGGCCAGCCTCGACCTGCAACTGCTCAAAAACGGCGCCAATACCATCAGGGAAATGGCCAACACCCTGGGGCTGCTCAGCGAAGAGCCGGTACAATACATGCGCAAGGAGCAGGAGAAGATCCTCAAAACCCTTTCGATTACACCCGAGGAGATCGAAAAGGGTATTGCGGACAGAACCGCCGCCCGCGAGGCAAAAAACTGGGGTCGGGCCGACGAGATCCGCGACCAACTTCTGGCCCAGGGCATCGAGCTGAAAGATGGCCCCACTGGCACCTCCTGGCAGGTCAAACTTCCCTAGGCTGTTTTTTCTGCATATCTCTTTGATTCGCGCCCGCGTTCTGGGCTATAATGGGTGAAACACCTTTTCTGCCTGTTTCCCCCGGTTGCGTCCTGGAGGTCCGTCATGAAACGAGAGCCTGCGGTTGCCCATCAGTTTTACCCCGGAGATCCCGCCACCCTCAGAAGCACCCTCGAACGCCTCATCCCTGCCACAACAACCAAACAAAAGGCCCTGGCCGTGGTCTCGCCCCATGCCGGCTATATCTACTCCGGCTCCGTGGCCGGGGAAACCTTCGCGGCGGTGGAGATTCCCCAGGACATCGTGCTCATGGGCCCCAACCACCACGGCTACGGCGCGCCGGTAGCCCTTATGCACGCAGGCTCTTGGAGCATGCCGCTGGGCGAGGTGCCGATCAACGCCGCCCTGGCCCAAACCCTCCTCGCCCAGACAGACCTCATCGAACCGGACACCCTGGCCCACCGGTTTGAACATTCCCTGGAAGTTCAAGTGCCGTTTTTGCAATATTTTCGCCCGGACATGATCCTGGCCCCCATGGTGATCTCCCATCTTTCCTTCAAGGCCTGCCAGGCAGTGGGCGAAGCGCTCGCCAATGCGATCCGCAAATACAACAAGCCCGTCCTCATCGTGGCCAGCTCGGACATGACCCATTACGAATCACGGGAGTCCGCCACGGCAAAGGATTCCCTGGCCATCCACCGGCTTGAGGCCTTGGACCCGGAAGGGCTGTACAACACGGTGCTGGACAAGGGCATCACCATGTGCGGCATCATGCCCACCACCATCGCCCTGGTCGCCGCCCTCCGGTTGGGGGCAACCCAGGCCCGACTCGTCCGCTACGCCGATTCCGGCGAGGCCAGCGGCGACACCAACCAGGTAGTCGGCTACGCCGGCATGGTGATTTCCTGAAAAACCAAGGGAAAGCCCACAATTCTCCTTGACATAATCGCCCTGTTCCTCTATTTTTCGACGGTTCTTTGCCCGGCACATAGTGGGGGATCGTCTAATGGTAGGACTGCAGACTCTGACTCTGCCTATCGGGGTTCGAATCCCTGTCCCCCAGCCAAGTATTTCTTCTGTCGCAGTTCCCAAAACCTCCTTATCACTGGATCGGGGCACAGGTGATTCTCTCGCCGTAGCTGCACCGTAAATTCCCCGCTACTCCCTTTTGCTCCGCACGCCTTTCAATAGGCACGCTTTTATCTGCGCACCAAGGCGTCTGGCAGAGTGACTTTATGGACGAGCCAGTTCTTTTCCTGCTTCTGCAGAGAAAACTGAGCCCGGTGGATTTCGTCAAAGAAGTCCGGCTGGTTGTAATTTGCAGTCACATGGACCAGGGCGCTGACCTCACCCCTCCCCTTGCTCGGAATCTCGACCGAAATTTCCTCAAGGGCCACCCGCAGGTTGGCCTGGCGGGAGCGGTACAGGATGAGATAGTGGGTGATCAGCCCGGGTTCCAGCATCTCACGGTAGGTACGCCCGGACACCGTCACCTCGCAGGCCGGGGCAATGAAATCCTTCACCGGCTTCATCTTGAGGGCGATCATCACCGGGGTTTCCTCTCCATCCTTGGAAAGCGAGACCGCAATGGCGGCAAACTTCCGCTTGATCACCTGTTGATCGCTGAAGAAGCACAGCAGCCAGCCACCAATCCCCAACAGCACGACGACAACGGCGATAATGCTTTTCCTCTTCATGCGTTAGCTCCCCAAGCCTTGACCCTCTGTAAAGACACGTTCAGCGTTTCTTTCTGCCCCCCCTGGATTTCCCTGCCCCAAGCGTAAACTCCGGCTCATACCCCACCGTGAACTGGATTGCGGTGTCATTGCGGATACTCAGAAAATGGGCGTTATTTGCATCAAAGGGACAGATCGGCATCACGCAAGGCGCAAAACCGAACCTCCGATACAACCCGGGATTCCCGAGGACAAAGATGGCCCTCTCCCTGATGGCCTCCTGGCGCAGGGCAAAACGCAGCAGCTCGGAGCCTATCCCCTGCCCCTGAAACTCCGGATTCACCGCCATAGGGGCCACATGCAGGCCACACAACTCTTTGCCTTTATAGGCATTGGTAAAAGCAATATAGGCGATGAACTTATTGACATGAATACACACCCACTCATGCATCGCCTTGCCATTGGCGTGGAGATTTTCCACCAACTGTGCTTCATGGGTGCTGCCAGGGAAAGCCTGGCGCAGCAAGGCGGAAACCTTGCTATAATCTTCAGGGGCGAGTTTGCGTATTTTCACAGTTTCCGCACTTATAATATCATGTTTTTATTGGAATTAAATCGCTATCCCCTTTTCTTCCGGCGCATCCCGGCTTGCATCCCCGGATAATTCGGTTTAGGGTGCGGGCCGGGGGTGCGGCGCGGGGGTGCGTCATTCGTCATCCTGTCTCCTTTGTAACAGAAGAACATATTGACCGCGAGAAAATCGTCCGATGAAAGTTGTTATTGCCGAGAAGCCTTCCGTGGCGCGCGACATTGCCGAGGTTCTCGATATCAAGGCCAAGAAGAAGGGGTACATCGAGGGGCGGGGCTGCGCGATCACCTGGGCCTTCGGCCATCTGGTCACCCTCCAGGAGCCGGGCGAGTATGACCCGGCCCTCAAGCATTGGTCGCTCGACACCCTCCCCTTCGTGCCGGAAAAATTCAAGCTCACCCTGATTCACAATCGCGGGGTGGACGAGCAGTTTGCAGTCATCGAAGCCCTCTGCCAGCAAGCCGAGGAGATCATCTGCGCCACGGATGCCGGGCGGGAAGGCGAGCTGATCTTCCGCTATATCCTGGCCATGGCCAACTGCGAGGACAAGCCGATCCGACGCCTCTGGCTCAATTCGCTCACCCCCGATGCGATCAAGGAGGCGTTCAAGGATCTCAAGGACGGCCACGACTACGATGCGCTCTATGCCGCGGCCCGCTGTCGCAGCGAGTCCGACTGGATTGTCGGCCTCAACGCCACCCGGTACTATACCGTGCGCCACGGGCGGATCGGCGGCGCCAACGATCGGGTGCTCTGGAGCATCGGGCGGGTGCAGACCCCCGTTCTGGCCATGATCGTGGAGCGCGACGACGCCATCCTCCAGTTCCGGCCCCAGCTCTTTTGGGAGCTTACCACCCGTTACCGCGAGGTGGTGTTCAAATACACGGGCAAACGTTTTGAAAAACCGGAAAAGGCGCAACTGCTGCTGGAAAAAATCATTGACCAGCCCTTTGAAATTACCGGGATCGTTGCCAAGGAAAAAAAAGAGCAGCCGCCCCAGCTCTTCGATCTCACCACTCTGCAGCGGGAGATCAACAAACTGCACGGGCTCTCGGCGGCCGACACCCTGGCCGCCACCCAGAATCTCTACGAGAAAAAGTTCGTCACCTATCCGCGCACCGATTCGCGCTATCTCAGCAAGGATCTGCAGCCGCGCATACCCCAGATCCTCTCCCAGCTCAAAACCTTCCGGCCGGAAGAGATCGCGGTCCTCAACCTGGCAAAACTTCCTTTCAGCAAGCGGATCATCGACGACACCAAGGTGAGCGATCACCACGCCATCATACCCACCGGCGTCGCGCCGCGCGGTCTCAATGCCCACGAACAGCTCGTCTACGAAGCGATCACCACCCAGTTCATCGCGGCCTTCTATCCCGCCTGCCTCAAACATATCACCACTGTCAGCGGGGCCAGCAATGGGGTGCCGTTTGAAGCCAAAGGGACCCAGATCGTCGTGCCGGGCTGGACCGCGCTTTTTTCAAACAAGAAACAGAGCCAGGATGTGGCTGAGGAGCAAACCCTGCCGGTGTTTGCACAGGATGAAACCGGGGTGCATGAGCCCTCCCTGCGCGAAGGCAAAACCATCCCGCCCAAGCACTTTACCGAAAATTCGCTGCTCGGGGCCATGGAGGCTGCGGGCAAACTGGTCGAAGACGACACCCTGCGCGAAGCGCTCAAGGAGCGCGGCATCGGCACCCCGGCCACCCGGGCGGCCATCATCGAAACCTTGCTCAGCCGCAACTATATCCAGCGCGACAAAAAGCATCTGCGCTGCACCGACATGGGCCGCTGCCTCATCGCCCTTATCCGGGATCCCTTGCTGAAATCCCCGGAAATGACCGGAGAGTGGGAGGAAAAACTGAAACAAATCGAGCGCAGCCAGCTTGCCCCGGACGAGTTCATGGGAGGCATCTCCGGCTACATCCGCACCCTGATCAAAAACAGCACAACCGAGAGGCTGGACACCGGGCGCTGGGGCAATTGCCCTCTCTGCGGCAAGGAGGTGGTCAAGGGAAAGAGGGCCTACGGCTGCTCGGGGTGGAAGGAGGGGTGTGCGTTTGTTCTCGAGCCGGAGTGCAGGGGGGTGCCGCTTACCGCCAAGCAGGTGCAGGCGCTGCTCCAGCAGCGCATCCTCCCCCAGCCGGTGCGGATCGAAAACGAGCCGCGGATGCTCATCCTCTCCACCCAGGGCATGGTCATGGACCTGGGGCTCCCCGCTGCCGACCGGCAGAAAAAGATGGATAAAACGGATCGCCCGTGACCCCGGTCTTCTTCCAAAGGATATACCGTCATGCCGCACACAATCCCGCCCGATATCAAGGAAGACCTGGAAAAGGCCGCCAGCCTGCACCAGCGCGCCTCTTCCGATTACGAAAAATGCGTGGAATTCAACACGCTGATGTCCGACATTCTGGGAAGGCTGGAAGATGCCCACTGCTATAAAATAGCCGACAAGGTGATGGACATCCTCATCGACTGCAACCCCAAACGGGGAGCACAGTGCGAAAAGGCTGCCCGAATCGGGGACAAGATGAAGAAATTTGAGCAGGACAAGGGCACTCAACAACCACCGTCAGAAGACGGTGATTGTTGAGTTTTCAAGAACTGATTCCAACGCGCCTGTTCTATCCCCATTCTTTTTCCTGAAAACCCGGATCTCCACATCCACATCCATGTGCAACCGGCCCAGGGCCGCCACCTTACCCTTGGTCTCCCTATCGATGTTCCAGTAATAGGGGGGCGTGGCCAACAGGTCCATGATCGTCTGGTTGCAGGTGAAAACGAGGCTGCCGCTCTGCTTGAGGATGCGGGCAAATTCCGGAATGTTCGCCGGGGAAAAGACACTGAGCACGATAGCCCTGACGGGCGGCATCGAAGCCGTGTTTGCCTCGCATTGGTAACCGGTTGGCGTTGCACGCAGCGGTTGCCTGCAAACCGGACACTGGAAAATGGAACTCATGTGCGCATCCTTACCATTGGAGTCCGATCTCATGTGCGCAGGTGAGCCGGGATTTCAGAGGGATTGGGCGGGAAGTCCGGGTATACATATCGACAGACAAAGAACCTGCCTCCTGTTCGATCTCGACAGGCAGGTGCGGAGCACTTATACAGTCGGCCCGCAGCCCGTGGAAACAGTTACCGTACAGTCGAGGAAAAGTCAAAATACTTGCCAGGCGCTGCCCGTATCAGGCAGCGCCTTTGCCGGGTTGCGGCTCTCCCCCGCGCTGGTCACGATGACTGCCGAGGCTCCGGGCAAGGGGCACTTGGTTTCACATATCCCGCAGCCGACGCATAGGGCGTCAATCAGGTACGGCTGTTTGACCGTCACCTTCTCGCCCCGGCTGTTTTCAACGGTAGCTTCCCGGAACTTGATCGCCTTGTCCGGGGTGGGGCAATGCTCTTCGCAGACAATGCAGGGAATACCCTTGGCATAGGGCAGGCAACGGTTCTTGTCAAAGACAACATTGCCGATTTTCACCTTTTTCTTTTCCGGTGCGGACAGCTTTGCGATCGCCCCGCTGGGGCAGACCTGGCCGCAGAGGGTGCAGTTGTATTCACAGTAGCCGGTGCGGGCTTTGAGGATCGGGGAAAACATCCCCTCCAGGCCGGACTGGAGAAAAGCAGGCTGCAAACCATTGCCGATGCAGACCTTCATGCACTCTCCGCAGCGGACGCAGCGGCCGACAAACTCTTCTTCCGGCACGGCCCCTGGCGGGCGGATCAGGAGTTCGTCGGACTGCCGGGCCAGGGTTCGGCTCTTGAGAAAAAAGGGCAGCAACGCCCCCACAGCCAGGGAGCCGACAAAAGTACGGCGGGAAAGTGCAAAAGTCGGCTTTGTCCGAGATTGCACGCCAAAGCGAAAAGATATTTTGCTGCCCGGGCAATGATGGATACAATCCAAACAGAGATTGCAGTCCAGCATCGAGATAGTGCGGTCCTCGTCGATGGCCCCCATCCGGCAGACCTCCCGGCAGTTCCGGCATGTGCCGCATGTGCCGCATGTGCTGCCGGCTTTCCCCCGCAGGAGGGAAAAGCGGGCGGTCACCGCAAACAATGCGCCCAGCGGGCAGATATTGCGGCAGAAAAACCGGCGCTCCAGTTTTTCCAGAAAGAAAATCAGCAGAAGAATCCCCAGCGAAAGAAGTGCCAGGTCATGGTATTTCTGATTAAAGGGCAGGACGGACGCCTTGAGAAAGGCGTACACCGGTTCGGTCACAGCGTTGACCCACGCCGGGGCCTCTTGATAGGTGTAGGTGAAAAAGGTTGCGGACAGGGCGTGTAAAGCCGGGTCCACCGCCAGGGACAACCCCCGGACCAGGATCGAAAAGGGGTCGACATACCCGGCCATGGGCAGCCCGAACCAGGCTCCCACCAGCAGGAAACCCAGGAGATAGAATTTGAACGGCCGGAATGTTCTTCCTTTCCCGGCCTGCGGGTTCGGCGTCACGCTGCGGCAACCGTCCAGCAGGGTTCCCATGGGGCAGATCCAGCCGCAGAAAAAGCGGCCCAGGATCAGGGTCAAAAGCACGGTGCCAACGGCCGGCAGCATCAGGAGAATACAAAAACCCGCTGCCACAGAAGCGGACAGGGCCAGCAGGGGATCGATCCTGAAGAGAATGTTCACCGCGTACTCAATGGTATCGGAGCCGGAATAATCGGTCCTGATGAACAAAAAGAAAAAGAGCGCCAGACAGGCCAACTGGCTCAGGCGCCGCCAGTAATACAAGGGGATTTCGCGTGTGGTTTTCATGGAAATTCATTGCCCCTTCGGGATCGGTTGCAGCGAGCCAAGCTGACCCGCGGGTTTTGGCCGGGTGTTGAAAAAAACGAGTCGAATATGTTTTCCGTCATACCGGCGAAAGCCGGAGGTAAGGGAGCAAAGCGAGACTCCGATCCAGCAATTTCGGGAGGGTCTAAAAAAAATGGACACCGGTTTTCACCGGTGTGACGAATTGTGCAAAATTCCCAAAGATCAGGCCTGAATCACCCTGATCTTTTTCAGGTCCATTTCCCCCAGCCCCATGGCATGGGCAGCGACAGTGGATTCGATCTCCTCGGGCCTCAGGCCGAACAGGGTGGTGGCGTAGGCATCGGCGGCCACCGGATCCACCGAGGCGACAACCGTGTCCAGCACCTTGACGTCGTTGAGATTGCCGCCCTGCGGGCCATTGGCAAGAAGGATGCGGGTGGCGTCGATCACGGTGAGTTTCGGCCGGATCACCGTGGCCAGGTCCGCGAGCTTCTGGCCAAGGTTGTGGTGCATCGCCCCCCGGGTGCCGCCCAGAACCCCCATGCTGTTCTTGAGGCCCAGGGTCAACCGGCTGAGCCCGTGGTGCTTGGCCACCGGCACGTTGATATAGCTGTCCGCCTCCAGGGCGTCGCGATAAATATCCAGACGCCTGACCGCCCTGCCCCGCGCAACGTCAACCGGAACATATTTGCGCTCGTCCGGGTGGAAAAACTTCAGCCGCTTGTCCTTGATCCCGGCCAGGGCCTCCTGGATGCCGCTGTTGACATAGCACCGCCGCTCCTCGTTACAGGTCCGGTCAAAGACCAGAACCTCCCCGGCCCCGGCATCCAGAGCCCGCTCCACCAGAACCCGGACCACCTGCGGATGGGTATTGGCAGCCTGGGCCGGATTGCGGTCCCAGCCGATATTCGGCTTGACCACCACCTTGTCGCTGGGGCGGACGAATTTTTCCATCCCGCCCAGGGGGGAAAGAACCCGGTCAACCAGATCCCGGTAATTCTTTCCGGTTGCATGGGCAAGCAGGGGCGGGTGATCATCCGCGGCCAGGGCCTCGCCTATTGTGAAATGGGGGACACCCACACTGAGCCCTGCCGACCACAGGGCCACCTGCCTGAGAAATTCTCTCCTGTCCATGCCGACACCTCTCCCGTAATGGTTCGTCTCGGTTTTTCCACTCAGTCAATTATGGCTCCGCAACAGTGTTATGTCAAAGCAAACCCCAAGGGAGGGAGCAGCGAATGCTGGAATCTGCAACGGGGCAAATAGTTTCCGGTCATTTTTTTTAGCCCGAGGCCTGGGTTACCTGTCTCTCCTGCCATATGGCCCATGCCAGCCCGTATCCGGACATGCTGCGCTGGGATTACAGCCAGATGAATGCGCACCAGAGCGGCGATGTAAACACGGGATGCTTTACCTGCCACACCGCCAAGGATGATTGATCCAAAACACGAACGGCATTGCAAGGGCGGCGTGACCTATTCCGGACCCGCAGTGTCGTGTGTCTTGCTCGCAAAAGACTCGTCTGGCCGTCCGGAGTGGCAAATAGCGGCCTTCGCCAAAAGGATCATGCCCCCTGCAGCCATTGCCGGTAAAAATCAGCATGGAAGCCGACCACAAATTCGTCGCCGACCCGCAAGGCGGGAGCGCGGAGGTTGCCGCTCGGCCCCATCACCAGCGTGAGTATCGCTTGCTTCCCGTCCTGCTCCGGTTTCAGGGATGAGACCGTCTTTCCCTTGGCAACGGTGATTTTCGCCGCCTTGCCCAACAACTCCCACGCGGCCGCACCATCCATCCGCACCGTGCGGGCGTCAACCACCTCGCGGATCACTGCCTTTTCCTGCGCAAGAACCTCCTGCGCATTCCGGCAGGAGGTTCACCCCTTACGCAGATAGGCCCAATCGATTTCCATCGTCTCTCTCCCTTTGTGGGATGTGAATCACCCCTGTCGCGGCAATCTTCTTGCCTGAAGATCTCCCGGAACAGCCCGGATGGCAAGACAATTTCACCGCGCGGCAAAAAATATTGTTGCGGGACGTTGCAATTCCGGCCGGAGTCGGGTTTCATAGGGGAAAATCATTCCAGGACATCGCGCCATCAAGAAAAATACCCTTTCGCGTCCGTCACATGGTACCCATGTCGAGCAAAAACATCCGTCCCCGCCTCCAGCAAACCGCAGCCACCCTCTTTCTCATTTCCCTGCTCCTTCTGCCTGCCGCGGCAAGGGCCCAGGCGTCCCCGCCCGCCAGCCGCTACGACGTGCTCTATATCTGGAACACCGACCTGAGCAACCTCCAGGACTACAAGGAAGAGCTGGAGGGCCAGCTCGGCCCAGAAATCGGCAGCCACTTGCGCCTGATCCAGCGCGGCGACCAGTACGGGATCATCTACGACTGCAACACCACCGCCTTGGCCGCGGCAAAGCTTGCGGTCCAGCACAGCGCCCTCCTCGACAAGGTCGAGCTGGGCAACGCCAGGGCCATCACGGATGAAGGCTACCACGAACTCTACAACGTCTCCTACGGCCACGGCGCCAACCTCGAAGCGTTGCGCGAACAGTACAAATCCATCAACAACTATCTGGGCAGCGAGGTCGGCAAGGATCTCTTCATCGAAAAGAGCAGCAACGGCAAATACACCCTGATCTACCGGCGGCAATCGGATAAAGAATCGGCCATGGCTGTGGCCCGCAAGCACGCCAAGCTCCTGAGCAAGATCCACCTCACCGCCTCCATCACCCGCGAGGACAACAACCAGGTAGTGTTCGGCGAATCAAGCCTCCTGGACCACGAGGAAAAAGCCAGCGAAGCCGCCCCCGGGCCATGCCTGCCGGAACCCCCGCCGGCCACAAGAAAAAAACCAGCGGCCGAGGCGGTGCCCCTGCTCACCGGGGTGAAAAAGCAATGCTTCACGGAAATCGGGAGCAAAACCGACGGCAACCTGAAAAAAAAGCTGGAGGAGTATATCGCCGAGTTGCGGCGCACCGGCCAGGTGGCCAAGGATGAAAAAACCGGCTGGCTGGTCATTGATCTGACCAAGGGAGAAACCATTGTCGATATCAACGTTAACAGCCCCTACCAGGCGGCGAGCATGATCAAGCCGCTCATCGCCCTGGCCTATTTTCATCGGGTCAAGGAGGGGAAAATGACCTACACCGCCAAGGCCCGGAGTAAAATGGAGGCGATGATCCAGCGCAGCGACAACGCCGCCACCAATTGGGTCTTAAAGCAGGTCGGCGGCCCGAAGACGGCGCACAATATCCTCCGTCGCAATTACGGCCATCTCCTCAAGGAAACCAGCATTGTCGAATACATCCCCGGCGGCGGAAGAACCTACCGCAACAAGGCCTCGGCCAAAGATTACGGCCGCTTCCTGGTGGCGCTCTGGCGCAAGGAACTCCCCCAAGACAAAGAGCTGCGCCGGCTGATGGCCCTGCCCGGCCGCGACCGGCTCTACTCCGGCACCCCGATTCCCCAGGGCACCCTGGTCTACAACAAAACCGGCACCACCGCCAAACTCTGCGGAGACATGGGCATTCTCGCCCCCCGGGGTCAGAACGGCCGCCGCTATCCCTATGTGGTGGTGGGGATCATCGAGAAACAAAGGGCGGCCAACAACTACGGGCGCTGGCAGATGGCGCGGAGCAACGTGATTCGCCATGTTTCTTCCATGATCTACCGGGAGATGAAGGCCAACTATAATTTGCTCTGAAAAATTCTCCTGGTGTCAGCGAAAACCGATATTTCACGACCGGCCCTCCACGTCTTGTGCTTAGTCAACCCGCGCCCAACGAGGAAGGGTGTCCCGTATAATTGATGCGTCTCTTTTTCCGGCTAAAGTTTCTCTCTTGATCGGGCTCTTTTACGCTCAGATATGCTTGGCTACATCTGGCAGCCGGAGGCCGAAACACTCTGCCAGGCCGAAAAGCGAGGCAGCCCCAAGCCGCAACCGGACTGCCATTTGCGCCCCTCAATCAATACAGGTGCTTTCAGATGGAGGCAAATACCACTCAGAGTCACCAGCAAAAAAAAAGGATTTAGACATTGCTGTCTAAATCCTTTGCTTTCTCACTTGGTGACCCCTACGGGACTCGAACCAATTTTCCAGAGGTTACCCAAAGTGACAACAAGGGACGAATAATTATTTAACACCATGAAATAACGAGCTTTTCAAACAACCACCCTTCTATGCCAGATATCCCTCCTTTTCACTTTTCTTCATTGTTTTCCGTCACAAACAGACACTATTTTAGACACAAAAAAACAAGAGTCCATCCGCCATTTTCGCCTCCCCCTCATCATCGTTCCCTACCCGCCTCATGCCACGCCTTCTGTACCGGAGAGAGCAGATACTCCGCAACGGTTCGGAACCCGAGCAGGATCTCGGCATTGGTCCGCATCCCGGCTGTCAGTTGAAGGCGTTCGCCTCCCGTTTCCAACGACATGGACTTCAAGCCCACCAACGCTTTATACATGTAGGGCATGGGTTTTCCGGTTCCGTCGCTGGGCGGGGCGCTGTTGCTGGCGGAGGGGTCCGCCGCATCGGCGCTGATGTGCTCCACAACCCCCTCGACCATCCCATATTTCTGGAAAGGAAAGGCGGCGAACTTCAGCTTGACCGGCTGCCCCGGCCGTACAAAGCCGATATCCTCGTTGGAAACCCACACCTCGGCACGCAAGGTTTCATTTTTCGGCACCAGGGTAAGCAAAACCGTCCCGGGCTGCACGACCGTGCCGACGGTATGGGTGGCCAGATCCTTTACCACCCCATCCTGCGAGGCCTTGAGATCGAGCAAATCCTTGCGGTGGGTCTGCTTGGCGATTTCCTGGGTGAGCCGATCCAGAGCGTTTGCCACCTCGTTGCGTTCGGTATATAACTGCCGGCGATAGTCGGATTCGGTTTGGGCAATGGTCTTTTCAGATTGCAAAACCCCGGCCCGCGCGGAATGAACCACATACTCCTGGGTCTTCAGCTCCTGCTCCTTCTCGATACGTTCCCGCCGTTTATCGCTGGCGGCAATCTGGGCCACCGCACCCTGCGCGGCCAGTTTCTCAAACATCTTTTCTGTATCCACATAATGGGGCAGGGTGTTTTCCAGCTTGAGGCGGACCTGCTCGGCAGCGGCAAGATCATGCTTGGCCTTAAGCAGACGGGACCGCTCTTCAGCCAGCGCGGCATCCATCGACGCACGGTTGGCCTTGAACTGCGCCTCAACCTCTTTCGTCACCAGGATGGGAGCGTCGGGCTTAGGGCAGAATGCCCCTCCGCAGAGCTCCGCGTCGATCCGTTGCAGCGTAAGGCTTTTGCGGGCAAATTCGGCATGAATGGTGTTCGAGTCCGCATCGGTGATGAGGGCGTCCATGCGCATCAGCGTCTGCCCGGCCTTTACCGTCATTCCCTCCCCTACCAGAATCTCCTTGATAATGCCGGCCTCGGAGGGCTGGACGATCTTCACGTAACTGTGCGGCACCAGCTTGCCTTCGGCCACGGCAATGATATCCAACCTGCCAAAAATCGCCCAAATAAATAGACACCCCAACAGAATCAAGGCCGCCTTGAGTACCCACCGCCCCAAGGGGTTGGGAGCCACCTCCTGCAAACGCAAAAGCGGCGGGGCAAAGGCGAGTTGATCGGGCTCCGGTTCCGGCAGGAGTCGTTGCAACATGTCTTGCGAATTTCTTACAAAATTTCGGAAACGCCCTTCAACAACAGAGTCGGAGCAACCGGACGTCGCACTGAGATCATTGCCCTTTTTCCAACTCTGGTAAACTTGTAGAATCTCAGACAAGAGTTTTGCAAAAGCTTCTTTTATATTGACTTTCATGCTGTCCCCAATGCTGCATAAACGAGAAACCGGGACCAGCTCATGGCTCGATCCCAGCTATACACTGATCTGATTATTACGCGACTTTCCGAAGACCCTCGCTCAACCCCTTGAACCCCTTCAACTCCTGACCATGTCCTGCCTGCAAGGAAAAGAGGTCCGAGCCAAACGGTGTCGTGGAGCCCAGGAACCCGGCGCTTGCTTTGTTAAGGGCCGTAGTATCCGCGCCCAGCCGCTCGTCGAGCCAAGAGAGGGTTTTCTTCTCGGCCAAGGACTTCGAGACCTCCAGGTCCATGGTCAGCCAGCGGCCGAACACGACCGACGGGTCGGCCTGCGCCCCGCTCTTCTTTGATGTCGGAGACTGCTTATTATCGTCCCAATGGCTGGCATTCAGATAGGCCGGCAGTACCCGCTGGGGCTGACGCCAGGCCTCATGATACTCCCGGTCCTTATGGGCCTTGTCCGACACCTTGAAACGATCATTGTCCCGATCATCCACCCGGTGGTCATCGCAGCCATTCCGTCTGCCCGGCATGCCATGACCATGACCGCCGTTGCAGTTGTCTTGCCCGTTGTTCTCATGACTGACCGTGATTTGGAAGACATCCGAGGCAGCAAGGCTCCCCTCGGTGCTGCCGGTGGCCGCCACCTTGTCGTTGGCCGTCACCTTTACCTCCACCGAGCCCACCTGTTTTGGGGCGCGGCCGGAAAAGGTCTGGGTGGCCGCATCAAAGGAGAGCCAGGAGGGCAGCGGAGAACCGTCCGCCAGGGTGGCGCTGTAGTCCAGGGTATCGCCCTGGTCCGGGTCAACAAAGCTGCCGGTGGGCACCTGCCACGAAAAGTCCTTGTTGAATTTCACCTGCTGGTCTGCCAGGGGTGCGATCAAAAGCGGTGCATCGTTGCTGCCGGCCAGGGTGATATCCAGGGCTGAATCGACATTCGCGATCCCGTCCGTGGCGGTATAGCCGAAATGCTCAGCCACCACCGCTTCCCGGCCAAGGGACTGCACCGCATTGCTTTCGTTATCAAGGCTGTAGGTGTAGTCGCCATCCGCACCAATGGTCAGGGTTCCGTATCTGCCGATATATTCGCCCGGAGCCGCTATGCTGAGGATGGTTCCGCTATCCGCATCGCTGTCATTGATCAGGACATTGCCGGAATACAATAAAGCTTGGTCCTCAGCGACGAATCCAGAATCGGCCAGGGCCTCCGGTGCGTCATTGGTATTAATCACCTCCATCGCAAAGGTCTCAGCGACGCTGGCCCCGGTGCTGTCGGTCGCGGTCATTGTTATATCCAGGATTCCGACATCTCCGTTTTCCGGCGTACCGCTGAAGGTCCGGGTAGCAGGGTCGAAGATGAGCCAAGCGGGCAGGGGGTTGCCGTTGCCAAGGGTTGCGGAGTATGTCAAGGAGTCGCCTGCATCCGGATCGGTAAAGGTATCCGCTGGAATCGTGAAGCTGTATGCCGCATCCTCAAGCGCCGTCTGATTCTCCGGCATCACGCCTGCAATCGGAGCGGTGTTGGTGAGCGCAAACAGGCTGGACTGACTGCCGTCCGCAAATTGCAGGGTGTCCGCCACCAAGGAGCCATTGCTGCCGAAGCGGTTGAAATCCTTGAGCCGCAGAGTATCACCCTGCGAACCCACCCGGATCAGGAGATCAGCCCCATCCCGCACGAAAGCGAGATCGCTTGCCGCAATGCCCGCACCGAAAGCGATGAGGTTGCCTTCCGTGCTGCTCGATATATCCGCGATGGTATCCTGCCCGTCGCCGAGATTGAACACATAGGTGTCGTTGCCGCCACCTCCGGCAAGCAGGTCATCGCCTTTCCCGCCAGCCAGGGTATCGTCTCCTTCTCCACCCGTAATCCGGTCGGTAATAGCAGTGCCGGTCAGCAGATCGTCCCCCTCTGTGCCTTGGATATCGAAGCCGCGCGCGAGCAGATCAGCGATGCCCAGCACCGTGCCGTCACCGAACTGAAATTGCTCGATAACCGAGGAGTTGAACGGGTCATCGGGGTTGAAATCCTCAAGATGAATCGCATCGCCCTGATCTCCTACTCTTACCAGCAGTGAGCCCAGACCGAGGGAAAGCGAATCAGGCGTGATCCCCTCACCGAACAGGATGGTATCCGTGCCGGAGGAATCCACGATCCGGTCTACGCCATCCCCAGGATTGAAGAGGTAGGTGTCGTCGCCGTCGCCGCCGGCCAGCAGGTCGTTGCCTGCCCCACCCTGCAAAGTGTCGCTGTCTGCGGTGCCGGTTAGGGTATCGTCTCCGGAGGTGCCGGTTATGACAACATCATCCGCCGCTCCTGAGACCAGGGCCATCAACTTGTCAACATTCCACACCGTACCGCTGTTGAACTCAACTCGCTCAACCCTGAATTTCGCCTCTGAAAACCATTCGGAAATGGTCAGGCGGTCTTCCGTACCGATGATGGAAAGGTAGAGATCGTCGTTATCCCGGCTCACGAGAATGTCCGCAGGCGTTACTCCTTCACCGAAACGGATCGTATCCACGTTGTCCGGATCGTAGCCTCCCCCGTCGGGCAGATCATTCAGGTCGTACACCAAGTCCTGACCGTCCCCTCGGTTGAACAGATACACATCGTCTCCATGGTCGCCGAAAAGTTCGTCGTTTCCGGGGCCACCTGTCAGTATATCATTTCCGTCACCTCCTTCTATCAGGTCATCGCCATCTCCACCTGTCAGAAGATCATCTCCTCCATATCCTGAAATAAAATCGTCCCCGCCCAGCCCGTTTATGGCATCAGCTTCATTCGTTCCATACAGTTCGTCGGCAGTATTTGTGGCCGTATTGACCATGGCCGCCAAGGCTGCGACACCCCATACCGTACCATCGGCAAAATGCACACGCTCGATCTTGCCGAATTCGTTATAATCGCGGTATCCTTTGAGTATCAAAAGATCATCACTGCCCTCGATGGCAAGACAAAGGTTCCGATAATCCCTGTAAACAAAAATATCTTGGGGAGCGATATCCTTCCCGAATTGTATTGTGTCGATTTCATAAGCATCCCACGGGGTTTCATCAAAACTTTGAACGTCATATACCGTGTCCTGGCCGAATCCCCGATTGAAATAATAGGTATCGCTACCGCTTCCGCCAGACAGGTAATCGCTCTCGCCGTCACTCCAGTTAAAAAGAAATCCATCACCATAAAGGAAGTCATCGCCCGGCCCGCCATCGAGAAAATCGCTCCCGTTTCCGCCATACAAATAATCGTTTCCTTCCTCCCCCCAAATGGTATCAGAGCCTTCTCCTCCATATAAATGATCGCCCCCGGCCCGGCCATAAAGAGTATCATTGCCATCCAGTCCATAGAGCCGGTCGGCTGCCGCCCCGCCTGCCAACCTATCGTTTCCGCTCCCTCCCTCCAAAAACAAAGGAGCGGCAGCAATCAATTGATTCAGATGGGCGGTGTCCCACACCGTGCCATCGGAAAATTCCACCATTGCCAACCTGTTCTCTTCATTCATAAACCAATTGTATACTGTCAGCCGGTCATTGCTCCCTTTGATAGAGAGATAAAAACTCTCTGCAGATTTCTCCACAATCAGGTCTGCAGATGTCAGTCCTTCACCGAGGCGAAGTGTATCGGTGTCGGACAATCCCCCGTCTTCTATGGTGTCCCAACCAGAATCACGGCCGAACAGATAGGTGTCGTCTCCGTCCCCGCCATAAAGGGAATCAGCTCCGGCACCACCAAACAGGTTGTCATTGCCCTCACCGCCCTGCAGATTATTGTTGCCATCCCCGCCAACCAGAATATCGTCGCCATCCCCGCCGTAAAGATTATCGTCCCCAGTACCGCCATCGAGATAATCATCGCCGCCGCCGCCATCAAGCACATCGTTGCCGCCATAACCGAGCAGGGTGTCATTTCCCTCGCCGCCATACATGTTGTCCACGCCAGCAAAGCCTTGCAGCACATCATTACCGCTCGTGCCTTGACGGAGCACCGGGGTTCCGGTCAGAAGCGCGAGAAATTCGACACCGCTCAATTCCATGCCATCCATAAAGGTAAAACGGTCAATCTGATACTCGAAGCCTGAATACCAGGAAGAAAAGGTGAGCTGATCGCTATCGGGTCCAATCCCCACCACCAGATCGTTGCCATCCCGGACAAAAACAGAGATGTCGGAAAAAGCGATACCAGAACCAAAAGCCACCGTATTTACGCCGGAAGCGTCGCGGATCACATCCACTTCATTGCCGACATTGAAACGGTAAAGATCATCCCCATCGCCGCCCTCAAGCCAGTCATCCCCGGCGCCGCCATCAAGGATGTCGTTGCCGTCGCCGCCGTAAAGCGCGTCATTGCCGCTGCCGCCGTCAAGAATATCGTTGCCGCCAAGGCCATAGAGCAAATCGTCGCCGGCGCCGCCTAACAGCGTGTCGTTCCCGGAGCCGGTCATGTCTCCATTGTCGCCAATCAGCCAGTCGTTGCCGTCGCCGCCGTCAAGATAATCATCGCCGCTGCCGCCGATCAGGGTGTCATGATCCGCTTCGCCCAGCAGGGTGTCATTGCCGCTCCCCCCATTTATGTAATCTCTTCCAGCGCCTCCAAAGAGAATATCATTGCCAAATTCAATAGCATTGTCGTGAATAAAAAAACCAACAGAGGTATAGCCGACTGGGTAACCTTCATTGGCATCCCCCGAATAATTAAATATCATTTTGAATTGGTCGCAGTTATCAAGAGATATGGTCTCCCCTGTATAGTCCCCATCACCAAACAGAGCATCATCACCATCCCCGCCTGAGATAACATCATCCTGGGAACCACCCGCCAACACATCGTTACCGCCACCACCTGAAAGATAATCTTTGCCATCAGAGCTTCCTGCAATGTCATCCCCTTCTCCACCTATAATCTGATCATCTCCCTTACTGCCAAAAATGTAATCATTTCCCGCACCACCCTCCAGAAAATCGCCCTCCACCGTACCCGACTGATAGGTGGGCTTACCATCCCACGAGGTCGTGTTTCCAATAATGATGTCATTCCCGTTCCCGCCATTGATATGGTCCCGACGATTAAACCCAAATAAAAAATCGCCTGAGCCTCCCCCCGTAACATTTAATCGAGGGGCTACAGCCGTCAGACGTTCTTCAACGAAGGGAGTATTCTGAGTTGTTCCTGGGGGAAATGCAGTAAACATAAGAACCCAGTTTTCCGGGTTGGTTCCTGAATAGTTGAGAAGAGACATTTCATTTCGGTAAACTGTGCCGTTCAGCACCCAGTCAGCCTCCGCCGGCTCAACCAGCCTTATCCCGAAATCCCCGCCCTCAAAATCCGCCGCGCTGGTCTGGTTCTCGAAGGTGATGCTGTCCGTGGCGTTCACGGTTAAATGAGCCGTGGAATCGAAGGTCAGAGTGATATTGTTGTCGCTCAAAAAACGGTAGGTGTTGGTGCCGTCCTCCCGCACAAAGCCCCCGGCAAGCATTTGCCCCTGATAGTAAATGCGGTTGCTACCCGTGTCCCGGATGGTGTCGTTGCCTTCGATATAGTAGGTATCCACCCCCTCCCCACCGATCATCAGGTCGGCCCCTGCTCCGCCAATCAGGATGTCATCGCCATCTCCGCCGTAGAGGGTATCCACTCCGACTCCACCATAGAGAATATCATTCCCGCCAAGACCGCAGAGAATGTCATTCCCTGCGCCCCAATTGAGCGTATCAGCCTGCACACCTCCGACTGCGGCGTCATTCTCCGTACCGTTGGCTATCCAAGTCATGCCCCCAGCGCCGCTCTGAATATGCCAGGCGTTTTGAGTAACAAGCCGATCGTAAGACCCTGCCCTATCAGAGCCAAGCAGCGACTCGACCGCCCTGGCCAGAAGAGGGAGACTTTTGTAGCTGGTGGCGCCAATATCGCTGTATTTGAAATGCAGGCCATTGCCATCCACCGTGAACAACTTGTCGGCTTCGAATTTGACTTTGGCTGAATAGTACTCCATTGCAGCAACCATGAGTGCATCACGCACTGGGATCTCAGTCTGGATAGTGCCAGTGGTGCCCACCAAATTTTGCATGTCGGCGGCAAACCGATCTAAGCGGCCATCGACCGTTGTGCCGTCAGCCCCATATTGTCTTTGTAAAAGCGTACTCAACAGATCAATCGTGTCGGGATTTCGCCTGTCCGTTACCCCAAACCAAGCTGGGTCCAGCAGATAGGTGGCAAGATTGGGTAGT
Source organism: uncultured Desulfurivibrio sp. (assembly GCA_964588325.1). Taxonomy (GTDB): domain Bacteria; phylum Desulfobacterota; class Desulfobulbia; order Desulfobulbales; family Desulfurivibrionaceae; genus Thiovibrio. The sequence goes on along the minus strand of CAZPOR010000003.1, from coordinate 138,781 downwards.
TGCCGCACCACTGATGCAAAAGCAGAGTTGCCCAGCATCGCCGTCAACAGAGTCATGGTGTGACGACCCGAGGCACCAAGAGTTGAATTCCCCATGGAGATGGGGGTCTCTGACCCGACAATCGCAGGTACTATAGCTCTTCCGGCTCCTAATATTTCACCGTCCAGATAGATGTGATTTACGTTGCTTACCCGAAATGGTAGCAATGTTCCGATTGAAGCGTTGTAAATCGCAAAATCCAGATCGGTATATCCATTGAGCAACAAACTTGCTTCCAGGGCGGTCAGTAGCAGAGGATTGCTTGCCGATAACATAAAGGGTGCTTCATCGAACACCGTAGCCTGTTTGTCGAAAAATACCGCCATCAACGAGGCGAGGCCGCCGCCTAAGGAATGTCCGGTGAAAGTAAATGAAGTGGCATCGGGATTGGCAGCCTTGACATCAAGATAGAAACGCATGGCGTCAAAAACCTGCGGAGCAGATAGTATCCCGGTGCCAGCCAAAATGTTGCTCCACCAGTCGGCATTGAGGCCAAATTCTTGGTTTGTTCCGGTATAGGCGATCACCACCTCGTTGCCTTTACGGTAGGCCCCGGCGGAAAACCCCGACAAATTGTAATCGGCTTGCCACGTCAGCTCTGTCCAACCCGTAGGAACACCGGTTCTATTGTCGTCAGACGCTGCATAAACACGAGTCGCAAACAAGGCATAATCAATTGTATCTGGCATGATAACTCTCCTGACTTAAGCGAAGTGGGGTTTAATAACCACAAATCTTCCGTTTGGGACCGACCTGTTTGAGGAAGGGAATATATCCAATACTGGAATTCTCTTTGGCTTTCTCAATAAGGGTAATGAGGCCCTTTATGTTAATCCCCCCCGCACCCAAGAATAGATTGGTTGGATGGGTCTCAATATCCTCCGCCAACTGTATTTCTACCCATATCCCATTTCCAAACTGGTACTTCATATATTCAGTACACCCGGCATTGATTGCAATTTTGGTAAAGATGTACCAAGTCTTGTCCTTGCCAATATCCAGAACCAGTGGCAGCTCCGCATAAGTTGCCGGTGATAATTTTGTCGAACGCCACTCGATGAGCGGACCAGTCTGGACCGGATATCTGAAACGGATGATATGCTCCCTCGGGATGGAGCCTTGCCCTTGCGGCCAAGCCGCACCACCGCCCGCGTGTCTGACTTCGCGGTCTATCGTGATAGTTTCCCCCGTGCTCAGCTTCACTTCTTCCCGCCAAGTCACTTTCTTTTCACAGCCTGCAAGCGATAGGCAAATCAACAGGGCACAGGTTGTTACAACAAGCCGGGAGTAACGCTCACAACCTTCTGAAATCCAATCTAAAAAAAAGAAGTTTCTTTTCATGCCGCCATCCTCCGGTTCCAGTCGTTGCCAACCCCGCCCTGCAAGATATCGGCTGCCCCGGTGTGGCCCCAAGGGTTGTAGCGAGGATCGGAGTCGTTAACATAGCCGTCGCCGATAATCCGGTCGTTGCCGCTGCCGCCATCGATGCGATCGCTTCCGGCGAGGCCCATCAGATAATCATTGCCGCCCGCTCCGTCGATTTGCAGGCTCGGCGGCGTAGCAAGTGCCGAATACCCGAACGAGGGCCAGTCGCTGTCTCCCAAAAATCCATGCACGCCGGGGCCGCTGATAGAGCCGCTGAACACATAGTGCGCCGCACCCCCATCGATGGCAAAAAACGGATAATCATCATCCTCCGTGCCGGTCAGCACATAGCTTGTCTCCACCGAATCGTACAGCCTTATCCCGAAATTCCCGTTCTCAAAATCCGCCGCGCTGGTCTGGTTTTCAAAGGTGACGCTATCCGTGCCGTTCAGCACCATGTGTCCGGGGGAGTTGAAGGTGAGGGTGAACTGATCGTTGTTTATCGACCGGTATACATTGGTCGTCCCCTCCACCTGCACGAAGCCACCGGCCAGAATCTGGCCGTTATAGACGATGAAATTGCTGCCCGAGTCGACAATAGTGTCGCCCCCTTCGATATAATAGGTGTCTATCCCGCCCCCACCGATCATCAGGTCGGCATCCGCATCGCCGTATAGATAATCAGCTCCATTTCCGCCGTACAGGATGTCATTTCCTGCTCCACCATGGAGGATATCTCCGATGCTGTCGAGCATCCCGTTGCTCCACCATCCCACCATCAATACGTCATCCCCGCCACCGCCGCTCAGGATATCCGTACCGCTATTGCCCACCAACAAATCGGCTTGGCTGCCGCCGGTCAGGATATCGTTGCCTCTGCCACCCAGCATGAAGGCTCGCTCATCTCCGGCTGTGGCCTCCATGGCCTGGCCGCCTGCCTGGATGTACCAGTCAAGGATATTAGGCGCCTGCTCGATAAGAACGTCCCGATTGCTTCCGAATGACAGGCTGCCCACGTAATCCAGAAAATATTTGTAGCCTTGCGCCGTATCCAGCGTGTCTGCCACATAAGCGCGGTTGAAACGAATACCGCCGGTGACATCACTAAAAAGCGTCTGGCCGTGATCATCGCCGCTTGCCGGTTCCTCGTAGTATTTCTGCATGGCAAAGGCGGTGAGCATCTTGCTGATATTGGAATCCATGGTCAGGCCGCCGTCTTGAGCGATCTTCCACATGTCAGTGGTGAAGCGGCCGACCATGGCGTCACCATCGTTCGGAACGGTTGGATCAAGGCCCTCCTGATGTTTGACCAACCGCTCAAGAAAATTTTCATCTCCTTTGTCTGTGTCAAAGGAATACAACTCGTTATCAAAAAACATCTCCAGCAACTTGGTGAGTTTTTTGGTTGCCTCGCTCAGGGTTTGTTGCGGGTTGTCGCTATTAACCACGACCTGGGCGCTTTGCAAAAAGGCGGTAAGCAGGGACATGGAGTGCATGTCGATGGACGGGTCGGAATAGGGGCCATGGGTCAGGACAGTTGTGGTTGTGCCGATGGTATCAAAGGCGCTGAGCGGAGCGGAGGAGAGGAACTCGCCATCCACCCGGATATTGCTGACCAGCTCGGAGTTGGGAATACCGCCGTTGGCTTCCCGAAGTTGCAGAAAATTGGTGAGGCCGACAAGGTCGGTCTCGCTATATCCCTTAAGCAGCAGATCGTTCTTGAGGTTCGCCGCCACATCCGGGGTGAGCAAATTCTGTTCCGCCGAGTTGGCAAAAGGAGCCTGGTCGAAGGTTGTCGCTTGTACACCAAAAAACACCCCCACCAAGGCCGCCAGGCCGCCCCCCAGGGAATGACCCGTGAGAGTGATGTGCACCTCTGGATTGAGTGCTTTGACTTGCAGATAGTATTCCGCAGCCTGCAAGAGCTGCTCCGACCCAAAGCCTGTGGCCAATCCGATATTTGCGGCGTTGTCCGGGTCGAGCAGGCTGTTCGGGTTCGTTCCGGCATAGGAGATGACGATTTCTGTACTATGAACTACATCAGGTCCATTGAAAAAAGAGACCGCTTCGAAGCCGCTATCACCCTCCTTGTGTTGCATTTCTGTCCACCCGTCCGGGACAGGAAGCCAGTTGATATCCATACGGGTTGACTGGTATGCACGGCCCGCCATGAGAGCCAGTTCGATTTCATATTGCGCTTCCATGGTTATTTCCCCGTGTTGTTCTTGTTGAATATCCTCTCGCATGGGCAATTTTGTGGGCTGACCTTTTGACGTTCGCACATTTTCAAACAAGCCTCATAGTTAGGCTGGTTAGAAAACCAATCGATACCGAGCCAACCATCTTCAGCACGAATCATCTCTTTACAAGCGATCCCCTTTGGATCAAGCGGCTCCCGCAGGATGGTTTTGTATTCGGGTTGAGTGAGGCTGCTGTTGAGTTTCCTGACACCTTCGGCTGGAACATGGCCTAACTGGCTCGCGAGTCTTTTAATGTCTTCCTCACGGCCATTGTTGACGATCAAATTGATGGTTGTGAACTCGGCAGGGAATTCGGATAACGGGATACGCTGCCATACCACACCGTCGTATTTAAAAAAGACATAGGGCGGGTTTGGCCGCCCCCACTTGTTGTAGGAGAGGCACAAATTTGGTTCAACGACGAGATACGCTGTGCCGTTGATGATGTGAAGTGCAAGCAGGTTGAAGTTAGCACGTCCAACATCCTCTCCATATTCGCTTGTCCAACTCATGGCCTTACCGGAGTCCGGCAGAGTGAAAGTGATAGTGTGTTCCTTGACCGGAGAAGATTGCCCTATCTCATGCCGTCCGCCGTAACTTTGCGAACGCTTGACGATGATCTTGCCGCCATCGTGCAGCAGCACCTCCTCCTTCCAGCTCGTTCCGCCAAAGCCCAAAAATCCCAATGCGTTCATGCTTGTCCCCATGATCAAAATTACAACGAGCAAACCCAGTGTTCCCTTCGTGTATTTCATGCCGCCATCCTCCAGTTCAAATCGTTATCATCCCCCAAATCGTTATCATCCCCGACCCCGCCGTAAAGATGGTCGTTGCCCGCGCCGCCCCGAAGCGTGTCATTCCCGCTGCCGCCTGCCAGATAATCCTGGTCGTTCCCGCCATCCAACAAATCATCGCCGCCGAACCCATACAGTTCGTCATCCCCGGTCCCGCCGTACAGCCTATCCTTACCGCTTGGCGTCATGTCCCCGTCATCGCCAAGCAGCAGGTCGTTTCCAGCTCCGCCGTCCAGGTAGTCGTCGCCATCCCCTCCCTCCAGGCGATCATGGTCCGCTTCTCCCATTAGAATGTCGTTGCCGCCGCCTCCTATCAAAACATCGTTGCCGTCGCCCCCGAAAAGCTGGTCTGCGCCAAAACCAGACGCAAACAATTCAAAGCCTTGGAGGGCAACCGAGGTGGCATAACCTTTATCGCCATAGGTCGCGTGAAAGCCCATGGCGGATACGTCCGCATCCCAATATTCATAGGCTTCAGAATTCATCACGATAGAGCGGTCTGCCCCGTAGACGGAAAATGAGGCATCGCCGCAGAGATAATCGTTTCCCGTACCGCCCAGCAATTGATCGTCGCCCGCGCCTCCGGCAAGCGCATCGTCTCCGCCATCGCCGTTAATGGTATCGTTGGCTTTGTAGCCATCCAAAAAATCATTGTCTTCGCCGCCTGAAACCAAATCCTTACCAGATGAACCAACAATGACATCCCTGCCAATGCCCCCCAGGAGAGTATCGCCTTTCCCCATTTCTTCGTACAAGTCGAGATAGATCATCTCTCCACGGATTACATCGTCGCCGTCGCCGCCGTCGATATAATCACTGCCGGAAAGGCCGTAGAGGAGGTCATTCCCCCCTTGTCCATATGTCTTCATCGCGACGGGGACGGATGGCAGGAAAAATCCAAAATAACCAAGGTTGTCGTAGATATTGTCCCCGCTTATTGCACCAACGCCGCCCCAAATACCGAAAATTGTGGTGTTGTAGCTGGGCTTCATAACCGTTGCCCAATCCCTCTCTTCCGTGCCGGTCAGCGTTCTGTCAGCCTCCACCGATTCGTACAGTCTTATCCCGAAATCGCCGTTCTCAAAATCCGCCGCGCTGGTCTGATTTTCAAAGGTGATGCTGTCCGTGCCGCTCAGCACCATATGGCCCGGGGAGTTGAAGGTGATAGAGATGTTTTCGTTGCCAAGGAAACGATAGGGTTGGTTCCTTCCTCCCGCACGAAGCCGCCGGCAAAGAGTTGGTACTTCTGGGACTCATCCTTAAAGTAGATAAAATTCTGGCCCTTATCTCGGATGGTGTCGTTGCCGTCGATGTAGGGGCGCCATAGGGGTCAGTTCTCCATTTTTCATCTTTTGAGGCCCGCCTTTATTGTTTCCACCTGTTTTCGCAACACTGCATCCTGTTCGATTTTGGCCTTGAGCCGCCGGGTTGCCTCGCACATCGCCGATTCACGCATCCTAAATGTTTCTCCAATTTCTTTCAGCTTCATCCCGCTGTACCTGTGGCTGAGATAAACGCCCAGTTGCCATGCCAATTTTTCATTACCAGCCAGAATAATTTTGATGCCTTGCATAATCTCGTCAGGTCTCGACTTTGACTTCATTTGTCGCAAAGCAGGTATCCCTTCTTCCCGGCGCCCCCGGACGTGAGCATCCTTGATATTTTCAATGAAGGCGGTATTTCCCAATAGAGTGCTTGCCACCGTCTCCTTGAGGGGGCTGTCATACGTTTTATCGATAAGCTCTTCAACGAATGTTCGATATTTGTCACCTTGATTGCCGAAAAATCCGAGGATGAAACCGGTATTGAGCCATGCGGGCCGGGGAGTGGTACCGACATAGTGTTGATAGCTGGACCAGGGGTATTCTGAAGGGCGGGCCACCATCATGGCTCTTACCGGATTGAGATGCATGTAGCGGGACAACTCTTTTGCGTACGCATCGGCTTCAACCAGAATTGCCTTATACCTTCCTTGAAACAGGTGTCCTGCCCGTTTTCTCTTGATATTGAAATATGTTGTATAGGCGCCGTTAATGTGCCGCATGATTTGTGACAGGTTCCCCTCTGGCGTTTCCAGAAGCAGATGGTAGTGGTTGCTCATCAGGCAATATGCGTGGATCACTGCGCCGTATCTGACGGTTGCAGATTCGAGATAAAGAAGAAATTTCTCCCGGTCTCGTCTGCTTTTGAATACATCTCGCTGTTCATTGCCGCGGGAAGTCACGTGGTAAAAGGCGCCCGGATAGATTATGCGTAACGGACGTGCCATCAGTTGACTCTCATTGATTTTGGATGCTCAATTAATGAAGAATGAAGAACTGACTCCTATTTCTCCTCTTACCGGATTGAGATGCATGTAGCGGGACAACTCTTTTGCGTATGCATCGGCTTCCACCAGAATTGCCTTATACCTTCCTTGAAACAGGTGTCCTGCCCGTTTTCTCTTGATATTGAAATATGTTGTATAGGCGCCGTTAATGTGCCGCATGATTTGTGACAGGTTCCCCTCTGGCGTTTCCAGAAGCAGATGGTAGTGGTTGCTCATCAGGCAATATGCGTGGATCACTGCGCCGTATCTGACGGTTGCAGATTCGAGATAAAGAAGAAATTTCTCCCGGTCTCGTCTGCTTTTGAATACATCTCGCTGTTCATTGCCGCGGGAAGTCACGTGGTAAAAGGCGCCCGGATAGATTATGCGTAACGGACGTGCCATCAGTTGACTCTCATTGATTTTGGATGCTCAATTAATGAAGAATGAAGAACTGACCCCTATTTCTTCGCCTATTTCTTCCGACCCCTATTTCTTCCCAGCAGCACTTCCTCCTTCCAGCTCGTTCCGCCAAAGCCCAAAAATCCGAATGCGTCCATGCCTGTCCCCACGATCAAGATTGCAACGAGCAAACCCAGAGTTACTTTTGTGTATTTCATGCCGCTTACCTCCAATGCATTTATCTGTTTTTCCGTTGATTCAAGCTATTCCGCCTCCACATCCTCCACCACCTCCATATGGGTGGCATGATGGTGGGAATCCAGCGAGAGTACCTCATCCACCTGCAACCCCTTTGGAATCTGGTGGGTGATAAAGAGCATGGTCACCTGCCCTTTGAGCTTATTGATCGTCTTGGCAAAGTGCTCGGCGGTCTGCTGATCCAGATTTGAGACTGCCTCATCGAAGACGAGAATCTTGGGCCGCTTGAGCAACGCCCTGGCAATGGCGATCCGCTGCCGCTGGCCGCCGGAAAGCCCGGTGCCGCGCTCGCCGATCTCGGTCTGGTAGCCTTCGGACAATTCCTCGATCACCTCGTGGATTTCCGCGGCCTTGCAGGCGGCGATCACCTCGGGGAAACTGGCATGGGGGTGGGCCATAACCAGATTGTCGTAGATGGTGCCGGAAAAGAGCACGGTCTCCTGGGGCACCACCCCGAAGGTGGCGCGCAGCTCGTTGGCGGCAAGGTAGCGGATATCGCGACCATCCAGAGCGATATGCCCCTCCACCGTTTGGTAGAAGCCGAGCATCAGCTTGGCCAGGGTGGACTTGCCGCAGCCCGACGGCCCCATGAGCACGGTCAGATGGCCGGGCTTGAAGCGCATCTCCAGATTGCGGTAGAGCCAGGGGTGTTGCTCGGAGTAGCGGAAGCCGAGGTTGACCAGATCAATCTGCCCCTGGCCCGCGTTTTCCCTTTTTGGCGTGAGGGTATAGGGCTCCTGGGGCATGTCGAGGATGTCGCCCAGCCGTTTTACCGCGACATTGGCCTGCTGGAACTCCTGCCATAACCCCACCAGCCGCAGCATGGGCTGGCTCATGCGGGAGGCGAACATCTGAAAGGCCACCAACATGCCCACGGTGAAGCCTTCGTTACGCATGACCAAAAGCGCGCCGACAATGAGGATGGCAAGGGTCATCACCTGTTCCAGGCTGTTGGCCACCACATTGTACGAGTTTCCTATCTGTTTGGTGCTAAACCCGGCAGCCAGGTACTGGGCCAACAGGTCGCCGTATTTCTTGCCGACATCCGGCTCCATCTGCAGGGATTTCACCGTGCCCATGCCCGAAAGGTATTCGGTGAGAAAGGCCTGGTTGCGCGCGCCGTACATGAACTGCTTGTTGAGCCGCTCACGGAAGACCGGCACCATCAGGAAACTGATGAGACAGATGAGGCTCATCAGCCCGAGGGCAATGAGGGAGAGCTGCCAGGAGTAGGCAAACATCACCGCCAGAAAGATAAGCAGGAATGGAAAATCAAGGATAAGGGTGACCGCGGCCCCGGAAACGAACTGACGGATGGTCTCCACCCCCTGCATCCTGGCCACCAGGGTGCCGGTGGGGCGGTTCTCGAAATAGGGCAGCGGCAACCGGAGGAGGTGGCGGAAGACCTTGCTGCCCAGCACCGCGTCGATGCGGTTGCCGGTGTGCAGCACCAGATACTGCCTGAGCCAGATCATGACGACATTAAAAAGCATGAACATGATCAGGGCCAGGCCAAGGACGATCAGGGTGCTTTTGCTCTGGTGGGCAATGACCTTGTCGATGATCACCTGGGTGAAAAGCGGGGTGGTGAGGCCGACCAACTGAATGGCAAGGGAGGCGAAGAGGATGTCCCGCCAGATTTTCTTATGCTTGAGCAGCTCGGGGACAAACCAGGAAAAGCCGAAGGGTTTCTTCTCCGTGGGGAACCCGGAGATGGCCTCGTCGTCGCCGGGTGCGGTTTCCTTGCCGACCAGGATAAGCTCGGAGCTGAGCCGCTCGGCAGCCGCGGCAATGGGGAGGGTCTCCGGGGCCTGCGAGCCGATGCGAAAATAGAGGAGCTGCTCCCCCTCGATCTTGAGGATGATGAGCAGGGTTTTGGCAGGGGGATCGGGTGCGTCGACAGCGGTTTGATCGGTCGAGGGACTATCGGGTGCAGGCTGTGGATTGGTCTCCGGCGCTGGCAAGAGAAACCCGACGGCGGGCAGGGGCAACTTTTGCCAGTCAAGACCCTCCGTGGCGCGGGTGCCGGTCTTAAACCCCAAAGAACGCGCCGCCTCGTGCAGGATTGCCCGGTCATAGGGAGGCGGAAAGGACTGCGCCACCAGCGCGGCATCAAACGGCAGACGATAGAGTCCGCTCAGGCTGCCCAAAAGCCAGAGAAGCTCATCGCGATGGATCGTTCCCCCAAACGATGACATCAGAAACACCTTTTCGTATTATATAAGGCAAAAACCACCCTCGGATCGAAGGCGATTCAGGATTCGGCATGTACTCCCTGCCTTTTGGCTGCCAAACCGCGGACAAATCAGGCTCGACCCGCGGTCGTACTCCCGGATTTTATTCCCTGCGGGAAATCAGAGTTAGAACGTTATATAAGAACACACGCCTAAACACCAGGCTATTTTTTTGTTAGGCATTATTTTTTCACGCCATTTTTTTCCCGGCCTACCTTTCTTATGCCCCTTCCACAAACGAAAAAAGGAGTTCCGTCGATTGACGGAACTCCTTTGATTTCTCACTTGGTGACCCCTACGGGACTCGAACCCGTGTTACCGGCGTGAGAGGCCAGGACCTACGGTTTTTTCTCTGTAATTTCAATCAATAAGTGGTTTCAATCTGTTGTTTCCCGGCAGTAAAAGCCACCAGAAAAACCACCAAGCAAACCACCTTGTTGATCATCACAACAAAATCCTAAAATCAATATTGAGAGCCTGCGCCAAGAGCTTTGCGTTCTTCTTTCCAATCGGCCGCTTGTCATTTTCCATTTCGGAGATATGCCGTTGAGGTATTCCCGTAAGCTCGGCAAGTTTTTTCTGTGTGATTCCTTCTCTATCCCTAGCGCCGCGCAAGCATGCAGCATTTTTTGATTCTCCAGGGAAATATTTTTCAAAAAACACATCGGCGGGAATGCTTCCTTCTTGGCCGGTCTCGGGCTCAATGCTTTCCACGAAACGCTTGATCCTTTCTACGTTTGCGGGATGAACGCGAACTTTGAGCGTTACCATTTTATCAGTATGGGGCTTTTTCGTGCGTTCCAACATAGATTATCTCCACGACAACAGATTCTTTTTCTTCCCGCCAAACAGCAACGTATGTCGGTTTTCCTTTTTTCAGATGACAGTGGTGCCTTTCAGAAGAAAGTCTTGAGTAATTCGGCCAGTTTCCTCTGACTGGTCCTGACAGTTTTATTTCCTCTATCAGTAACCGCAACCGGTCAACTACCTTGCGTGGCAAGGAGAGCGCTTGCCTTTCCGCTTTTCTGTGTATTGTGACCGTCCACTTCATAAAAGAAATATACCATTTTTTAGTATTAAGATCAATCTTGTTTTTCAAAATGCTACATCCATCGGATCACACTGCGTTCGATGTCGATCTGGAAAGGATGTTTTTTGAGAAATTCCATCCCTAGCAGGCCATGGTATTCAAGTTGATCTGCGTTTTGGACATAAGAGGTAGAGGCAACGAAATTTTGTTCCATGAAAGGTCCTACCTGCAAAAAATCAACCCTGACATACGTCGAATTGATTTTCCTTCCGTCTGCCACCGTTGATGTTCCCTGTCGGACAAAATTTGGTTGGAGTTGTTGTGCTATCGGATGATGCAGCAATGTCATTGCGCATCCAGTGTCCAGAATCATGGTTGTTTTTATTGTCTGCCCTTTGTGCCCGATAATTACGGGAATAAGAATGGAATTGCCCTTAATGAGAACAGGCGTTTCTCTGCTTGTCCCTTCTCGCTCCAACTTGGAATTGGCGTAGTGCCTTGTTCCTTTGTCATCAATCCATGAATTGATTTCATCATTTTTAAGAGTGGGCTGACCCTCTATTTCTGACTCTTTGGCTTGTTCCTCCGGGATAACTGGCTGTTGTTTTTCTCGGATGATTTTGAGCTGTTCTTCAATTGGTACGATTGGGATATTATTGTCTTCTGGGGGCGGTGTTACCATTGTATTGAGAATCAACACAATCAGGAGGGTTGCGATTGCCGCGGGCAATAAGTGCGCTTGTATTCTGGTTTTGGAAACTTCCCAGTTAAATTGGTCGTTATACAGTTTCCTCTCTTTTTCGTTTTTTTCCATATTGTTCTGGAAAAATTTCTTAGCTCTCCCCCTTCTTGTTCTTCCTTTTTCGTTTTCGTCTGAAAAAAACAACACCATCTTGTAGGCTACAAAAAGCGAAAGCCCTATGCAAACAATGAAGACCAGGATCAGCTTGATAAATTCCATGGTATGTGCTGTTCCGCTTTGCTCTATTTTTCTGTTATGCTACATTCTCATGGGGTGAAACAACCTCAGCCCCGCCGGATTTGCTCTTTTTCTCTTTGTACCACTCCCGGAATTCTGGAACCTGTAAAGTAAGTTCCACGACGATCCGCCCGTCATTACCTTCCTTCTCTCTCACTTCCTGAATCCACTCTTCAACAATCCCCTTGGGTGCCCTTCCCTGATCCGACGAGGTGGCAGTATCGCTTAACCGCATTGGGCCTTCCCCGGTCATAATCCATTCAGTGAGCAAACCATATTGTTTCCCTACAGCGTATGCCCATCCAGGCGGGAAAACCCCTTCTTTTTTTTGCCGCGAAACATTCGGTTGTGACGTCTCAACCAATGCCGCGAGGTCATTGAATGACTTAAGAGGGGTTTCTTTTTTTATGCGATCCCAAATATCAAGAAATTTCATCACTATTATGATTTTAAGTTGACATCATAATCAGGATAATGATATAAAATAAGTATCCTGATTCTGGGTGTTTGTTATTCCTTTAATTTTCCATATTACTCCATTGCAAAGGGTAATCCCTAACGATTTTTCGCCCGAGGAGGGACCGTTATGAACATGTCAGAGCATATCCACCACCTGGATGTATGCGCAGAAATTGGCGGGATTGCTGAGAGCAATGGACGATATACAGCCGGACTTAGCGAACGCATAGCCGCCACAGGCAAAGCTATTGAGGATTTAACCGTCCGTGAGCTGTTGGATTTACATCACCAGCACAACGAATGGTTCAACAGTGTGCACGTTTAACTTTTAGCCCGCATTGGGGGGATGAAATGTCATTATTTGATCAGATAACAATTCCTGACCGGATGATCGAGCAAGGCTTCCTTGTCCTAAGCTCCGACCGTAAGCCGCTTGCTTGGTTCGACAGCCGTTTGGCCGCTGTCTCTTTTTGCCTTTCAAGCTCCTCCTTTTCTTCAGATAAAATTATTTTAACCGATGCTGTCACCGCCAAGCCCCTTGGCATCTTCTGCCGGGGTGAAAGGGTGACGCAATGAAGCAGAAACCGAAACAGAAAACCTATTACAAGCTGATCGTTGACGGCAAATGCGTTGATATTTTTCCTGATTCCCCTTTTCAACATCGCCGCCTTCTTAAACTGAAAGGGGTTGCCCTGGTCCTGTCGAACCTTCCTGAATACGAGCTTTTCATGATCGGACGGGAGCGCACCAAATGAACGGCAAATACCTAAAACTCGTTATTGATGATGTTGTCCGTGACGTGTTCCCGGCAACAGCGTTTAGGGAAAAACCCCATCTTTTGAAAATCCTTCATTTTCGGGGCTGCTCCCTTCTCCCGTCAGATCCGGAAGAATTTACCGACTTCCAGAAAAGTCTTTCCCCTGGTGGGGAACGGATACAGCGTGACAATAGCGAGAGAGAATTTCTTCTTTCAATTTCCGAGGATTTTTCATGATGAAGCGTAGCGGAGTCATAAAAAATCCTCTCAGCAAGCGAAGCGCGGTAGCCTTGATTACTGCCCTGCTCCTGTCGTCCTGCGGCCCGATGCTTCCCGTGCAACGTGACAGCCTGCCAACTTCCCCGACACCTGCTTTGTCTGTCCCGAGCCGTGACGTCGATGCATCTGTAACCGTGTACGCCCCGAACGGCGATACCGCGACGAATTCGCGGTCCATGGGAGAGCCCAAGGAAAAACCGTATGCGCCTCCTGCCGCTATTGCTGCCGGTGTGCGAATGGACTTTAACGGCGTGGACGTGCAGGAGTTCGTCCAGGTGATCTCGGACAGCCTGGGCTTGAATTACGTGATAGACCCATCCGTATCCGGCAAGGTCACGGTGCATACCGGGCAAACGCTTTCCGGCCCGGAACTGTTTGCCGCCTTTCGGGAAATCCTCCAGGTGCAGGGCCTTGACATCCGGCACGAAGGCACACTCACCGTGGTGTACCCGGTGAAAGGCGTCCGGAAACGGTACGACCTGGGCGGCCTGCATGTGCGCTTGTTGTCGGTGTCAAATGCCCCGGTAAGCACCCTTGTTTCCGAATTGCAACAAGCCCTAGCCGCAGTTGATCCGGAACGGGAAGCCGTGTCAGTGGTTCCCCTGGATCGGCTCCAATCGGTCATGCTGCTTGCCCGTGACGCTTCAATGGTGGAAACGGTTTCCCGGTGGGTCCGGGATCTGGATACCGTTCCGGATGACGCCCAGCAAAACATCTACCTGTACCATGTGCGTTCCGGACTTGCTTCCAATCTGGCCGCGTTGGTCAATTCTCTGCTGTATGCCAATCCCGCTGCCGGGCTGCCTTCCTCCGGCACTGTTCCTGCTTTTTCTACTTCTCCCGGCATAGATCCGCAAGCCCCCTCTGCAATGCCGGCCCCGACCATGCCGACTTCTTCAGCGCCGGGCCGAATCACTCCGACGATCATTCCCGATGATTCCGGAAACGTTCTGCTCATCCGGTCCAATGCCGGGGAACATTCCCGGATAGTGAAAGTGGTTGAGCAACTGGATGTAGTTCCCCGGCAAGTGCTGATTGACGTGCTTGTTGCCGAAGTGACCTTGGGTGACTCCCTGGGCTTCGGCGTTGAATGGGCTTTGAGGAACAACCAAATAAAAATCGGCAATTCCAAGCTGAACCCCACGGGCGTCACGTCCTTTGCCGGGGTGAACCCGGTTGCCGCTGGCGGCTTTGCCTTTACGGTTTTGAACGCTGCCGCTGATCCCGTGGCCGTGCTTAACGCCCTTGCTTCGCAGACGGATGTGTCGCTGATCTCCTCCCCGCAAATCTTCGTGCAGAACAATAGGGAAGCCATGGTGAACGTTGGCGACAGGGTGCCGGTGGTTACTTCGGAAACCGAACGCACCGGCACGGATAACCCCATTACCGATAAAACCGTTCAATACTACGATACCGGCACGATCCTGAAGGTGACACCCCGCATCCACTTTGACGGTGTTGTTTCGCTTGAGGTTTCCCAACAGGTATCCCAAGCCATAGCAAACCAGACCTCCGCAATCAATTCTCCGGTTATCCAAACGAGGGAAGTAAAAACCTCGCTTTCCGTGCGGGACGGCCAGCCGGTTATGCTGGGCGGCCTGATCTCCCGTGGACATACCAGCACAGGAAACAAGGTGCCGCTGCTGGGGGACCTGCCCGGTATCGGGTGGCTGTTTAGGTATGACGGCACGGAAAACAAAAGGACTGAACTTTTAGTAATGATCACCCCGCATGTCGTTTATGCGGATAGCCTGGATGCATTTACGTCCAACTACAAGTCAGCGGCCAATAATATTCAGGGCCGTTTACATGATGCTATTTCGCGGGGGGATAGGCCCTCTGCTTTTGCCCGCTGAGGGTTCTTTTAAGAGAGGTATACACATGAGTACTGCAACCGATTCCAAAACGAAACTGATCGCAAACGAACTGAAAATGAGACTGCAAGGGAGGATCGACAAGATTGATCAATTTGACGGTCAAAACGGCACCATCCACGAAACCTTGATCGTCTTGCCCTCTGCCGATCAGTATTCTTCACCGTCCCGTTTCGCGGTGAAGAGTGACCGGAAACTTGGCAAGGCCGGGGAGGCTATTGACGTAACGGTTCTGGTGAAAAGCCGTTACTGGAAATCACAGTCTGGGAAGGTGAACCACACCCCCGACCTGTGGCTTGATGACGCTGCGTAATTAATTTTCGCCTGGGCGGCGTAACCGGGAAATCGTCTTTGGCCGGACGGTTCCCACTTCTTTTAGAGGCGGTGTGCTATGGACTGGACACCATTGGTTTCCACCACAATGTTCGATGGAATAAAGGCAGACATGTTAACCGCAACGGGCGGGATCATGATGCTTGTTTTGATCGTCGTGGGTGGTGGCATTTTGATCCGCGTACTGATGCGCTGATCGTATTCAATTTTTCGGAGGTTTTTGCAATGGGAAATCTTTTTACGGCTGTAGATGTGACCGGTGTTTCTGGCAACATTGAGACCCTGATGATCGCTTTCATCGGGATTAACTTGCTGTTCCTCGGTTACCGGTACGTCAAGAAGACCATGAATCGCGGTTAATCCGTGCTTCGATCCGGTGGGGGGCGTAAGCCCCCTGCCTCTTTTCCTTTCTGCTGCTTGCCCTGCCCGGACAGTTGGCCGAAAGCAAACGAGGTGTCGCAATGAATCCCACAGACATTCTGTTTCAGTCAATTTCAAACCTGACTGGCGGCCTTATCACCGACCTGACCACGGCCATTGTCGGCGTGGTCGTTTTGGCATTTATCGGCATGGGGATTGATCTGCTGATTTCGGTTATTCAAACCTCAATGTGCCGGGATCGTCTTTCCGGCAACGTCTATAAGGCGAATCACGCATTACAGAAGGCAAAGGCGTCCGGTTCTTAGGTGGCGATAGACATGGCTTCCGCGCGATACCGTTCAGCTTTGAGCAAGTTTGGCCGTGGCGCTAAAGAGGATGATTGTTGATGCTGAATATCGAACAGTCCAAGCTTCTGGGGCAACTGATAGCCTTTGCATTAACCCTGATCTTTCTGAATTGGCGGCGGTGATATGGTCTTGGACATTTCTTCATTTGGCGCCGGCCTAGGCGTCGTCATGGTCGGTTGGTTTTGCGGGATTGTTGTTGCCGTGGTGTTTTCGATTATTCGCAAACTCGGAGGGCGATGAAAATGGACGCATACATGGTTTCCTATCTTCTGGGCGGCTTTTGTGGGCTTGCCTTTGCTCTGGCATCAACGCTGAGGTTTTAAGCCATGATGACCCTTCCTGAAGGCTTTGACGTTTCTCTGCTTGTTGGAGATTTTGTTGATCTTGCAACCCCCATTGTTGGCGTCTTGATGCTTTTCGCCGTGTACTCTTTGATTTTGCGAGTTTTGAAGCTGTTATGAAACTCGATATCCTTTCCCTGAAAACGCGGTCTTTCTGGTTGGTGCTGCTCGCTGCCTTTGGGGCAATTGGTATCGTCAAGAACCTGGTGCGGATATGCGCAAATTTCGTTCACTGATTGCAGCCTTTCTGGTGGTGCTGATCCAGATCACGCCGGGGCCGCTGGGCCTTCGTCCTGCACATGCTACTATTGCGTCTGTCCCTCCGGCATCTGGCGAGGAATGGGTTACTGTTTCCTCCACTAACGGAGTTGAAATCATGATTCGTCAGGGGCATGACGAAAATGGTGACATATCTCCGCCGAGTGTCTCCCCTGACGGCAAAGTCTCTATGCCCATCGATACCGGTTATGTGTATCAGAACAGTACCACTGGTAAGAAAGCCTTTGTCCAGTCGGAAACAGGCGGGATTATGGAAGTTGATCTTACTTCAGGCTCGGCCAATGAGTTTATAAAAAACAATTCCTCAAATTATCCCCTTTTAAATAATGTTGTTAATTCACCCCACAATAAGGGGTTTGTTCCACCTTTGCCGCATTCTCATCCTGACGGAACTCCCTGGCGGCAAGGTGATATACTGAATTTAACGGGTTTACCTATTTATGCCAGTGTTGCTGGCTCCGATCCTCCTACGGGTTATGTTATTGCCCCGGGTCTTTATTCTCTCGGCTCTTCTTCCCCTGTTTATTATTCTTCTTCCAATGCCTCCACACATGGGCCGGGCTGGTTTATGTGGGCTGGCAGATTGACGTATGGCGTTCCCTCTACCAACCCTGGATACACCGATTATTATTATTACAATGTGACCGCTATTACCGCTTCAACTCCCGTTGAAGGTCAAAAACCTCCCACAAATCAAAATCCAAAAGAGATAGCAGACAATCTTACCGGCAAGGGTTTTCCAGGTAATGGCCCGCTAAACGGTGAAATTGTTGGTGCAGGCGCTGGTCTAGGCAAAGGCGGTATTATAGGTGGTCCTGGCCAAGATTCGGGCAAGGGTGTCTCAGGGCTTCCCGGCGGCGTCAAGGAAGGGGACATTATAAAGATGCCCGGCTTTAATGGAACTCCGGGCGATGGTGCGCCACAAACTGATATTCCCTATGATCCTTCAAAAGATGGTACCGGCGAGGAAGATAATTATCCTGATATTCCCTACAACCCGGAAGCCACAGGCGATCCCTACACCCTTGATGAATTAGATTTTGGGAGACGCTTTTCCGATTTTATTACTGATGCCAAAAGTTCTTCTATTTTTAGCCTTCCCGGCACAATATTCGGTAACATCCCTGGCGCTGGCTCCAGCACCATAACGATCCAGGGCGGCCAGATATTCGGAACACACACTTTTGATTTTGCGGATATGGCCGGGATGTGGGTGGTGTTGCGGGGGATTGTACTCACTGGATTCGGCATCGCCGCCGTCCGTGTTGTAGCAATCAAGGGAGGCTCTGAATAATGTCCGGCATTATGGCCTTCATTAACGGTTTTTTCCTTGCCATTCAAACCTTGCTTGGCTGGCTTCTCGACGGTCTGATGTATGTCCTGAAAACTGCCTTGTATTTTCCGTTTGACGGCCTCCTGACTGTGATTTCCGGCTTTATTTCCGCACTGGACGTATCCAGCGTCATCGTGTCATCCGCCTCCACCTGGGGTGCTATGCCCCCTCAACTTCTGTACATTGTGAACGCAATCGGCATCCCGCAGGGTCTTTCCCTGCTTGCCTATGCTTACGGCCTACGCATGGCGTTGAACCTTATCCCCGCAGCTCTTACAAGGATCTAGCCAGATGATTTTTGGTTTTGTAGGCACCCCGGGCAGCGGCAAGAGCTATGACGCTGTGCGTAAAATCTTGGACAACCTGAAAAAGGGCAAGGTTGTCTATACCAATATCGAAGGCCTCGATAACGATTTTTGTCAGGAGTTCATCAAAATCTATACCGGCCTGGACGACTATCAGCTTGGTCGTCAGCTTCGGCATAAAACCGACCAGGAAATGCAATACTTTTGGGAATATGTTGAAAATGGTTCCCTGATCGTCATTGATGAGGTCCACAAGCTCTTTTCAAACCGCAACTGGCAATCTCAATCCAACCAAAAGTTTGCCGACTGGGCTTCCACCCATCGGCATATTGGTTGTGATCTTGTGCTCGTCACTCAGGATTTGGAAAAGGTCGAAAAGCACGTCCGTTCTTTGATCGAATGGACCTATTTTTATAGGAAGGTGAATTTCTTTGGCTCCATGGTTAGCAATAAATATCTCCGGTATGCCTATTCCGGAGACGACCACAACGGCCAGCCCTTGAGCAAGGAAACCTGTTCTTACGACAAGCAGGTTTTCCAGTGCTACAAATCCTATGCCTCTGCGGATATCAAGGAACAGGGGATCATGCAGACGGTAAATGTACTCCGTCACCCAGTTTTCTATGCAATTCCCGTGGTTCTTCTCGGCGTGATCTGGATGGGCAGTAAATCGAGCATCGGCACCGGGGATATCTTCGGGACCAATAAGGCCATGGCAACCGCTTCGGCCTCCGCAAAAAAAGTTGGAACGGCCGGCGCCGCTTCCACCCCTGGTTCTTCACCTTCAAAGCAAGCAGTTCAACCACAAGGCCGTATAGCCGATGAACAAGCTTGTTCTTCCTATAAGGTGCTACTGCCGGATGGCGTAACCGCTCTTGTCTCGGAAGTTCCTGCCGACGCCAAGATTCTTAAGTGTTTCGGAAGCACGAAACGCGATTCTTCATCGGGTCGAGAGGGGTGACGTTTCCCCCTTCCCTATGGGGAGGGGGAACGGCGGCCTTCACGACCATGCCTCGCAAGGGGCACAACCTCAATGGGGAGATTGTATGTCAAAGCTGGATCGTTTTTCTTCTGGTGATTTTTTCAGTGGTTCTTCTTCGACCCCCCAAGCTGGAATAACATGGGGGGTCGAAGTCGCCAAAGGTTTGGACCGGCTTAAGATCGGATTTTATGCCGTGTTTGAAAACAAAAGTTGTGAGCGCAGCGAACTGAACGAACTTTTTGAAATCCTCGACAGTGCCAAGCAAGACGCAAAACTTTGCCATGACGTTTCCCCCATTGTCCTGGACAAAAACGGGGAAGATCGTTTTGTCTTTAACTGCCATTCCTCCGGCCGTCATGGCGGATACGCCTATCATATCTCCCGCGGCGACGTGCATGTCTTCTTTTCCCGCAGGAAAGACATGTCCACTCCCAACGTCCTTGTAGATATCGGCTCTCTGTCCTGCTGGAATCCCGGCTTTGACACCATCCTGCAAACTGTCCATGACCTGATAGAAAATTATGGCGGTCGTGTCCTCAAAAACACGATTTCCGAAGTCCACCTATGCGCCGATGTCATCGGCCAGGATATTGAAGCGCTGCCGCTGGAAAATTACAGGTACTGGATCACCAGGGCAAACAAGTTCGGATCCTATCGGGATCGCAGAAAGCTGGAAGGCGTCACCATGTCGCAGAATATAGGTCGCCTGGGCCTGTCGGATAGCCCGGAAGATTTCTTTGATCCTGAGAACGCCAACGAAACCGGGGTCAGAATTGGCAAGGGTGATATCATGTTGCGTGTCTACGATAAAGTATTGGAACTCAAGCACGACGCCTCGAAACAAGCCGTGTTCGCCTCTGTCTGGGGCAAAGAGAGTTATGACGAATCCGCTGTCACCCGGGTTGAATTCCAGCTCCGCCGTCCGGTGCTGAAGCAAATGGGCGTGAATAGCCTGGAAGATTTGCGGGAAAAAATCTCCGGGGTTTGGAAATATCTTACTCAGGATTGGACAAGACTTTCCGCAAACCCGGTTGATCGTGATAACCGGCATCAGGACCGCGCCGTAATGCATCCCTGGTGGAAAACCGTTCAGGCCATCAAGTGGGACAATAACCTTGTTACTGTTTTCCGCAAAAAGAAAGTTCCTACAAGGAACATCGAGCATCTTCTTGACTTGATGGTCGGCTGCTCCATCAGCCTCGGCACCATCCTCGAACGGAAAACCGATGATATTGAGGGCGTTATTGCCATGGGCCAGGGCTATCTTGAAACCCGGCTCCGCAGCCTTTACCGGCAACAGAAAAAAGGCACTAAGGTTTCCGAATTCGTCCACAAGATGCTGACCCGGCATCGGGATATGTGGTGCGTCCCTCTACCCATGGCGGCGTGATATGGTCGAATCACTCGGAAAAGCTCTTTCTCCGCAAGATCTTGCAGAAATTTTAGATTGTGACGTTCGCTTTGTCCGGCGCCATTATGCCGTTCTTGGTGGCATTCGCCTGGGACAACGGAAGATCGTCTTTTTTGAAAAGGAAATTGAACGTGCCATACAAGCGCAAAGACGGGAATCCGAAAAAGCCTTGGGTGGGTCAGAAGATTGTGGCCGGGCAGAGCAAGCGGGCCACCTTCGCCACCAAACAGGAAGCCAAGGTGTGGGAAACCGCTCAGGAAAAATCGTGTCTCTTGTTGACTCCCACAACATCTTTGGGTGAGCTGGCCGTCAGATACCTTGATTTTGCCCGGTCAAAGTTTGTCCGCTCGACCTATCAGGAAAAGGTTTCTGTTTTCAGACGAATTTTCAAGGTGATTGATAAGGGGCTTTCCATTGACCGGCTTTCACCCGGCATGATCCTTTCCTTCCTTCAGCATGAAAAAGAAAGCCGTTCAGGATACGCAGCGAACAAGGATCGAAAGAATTTAATGTCGACCTGGGCTTGGGGTTGCCGATATATCGAGGGATTTCCCCAGCATCTTCACAATCCTTTTGCGGTAGACAAATTTCAGGAAGAGCGAAAAGCCCGGTATGTCCCCCCTGAGTCTGATTTCTGGCTTGCTTTCAATGCTTGCCTGAATGACCAGGACCGCGCGTTTCTTCTTGCCTGCCTTCACACCGGGGCGCGGCGCGGTGAGCTTTTCCGGCTCAAATGGTCTGATGTGGATTTTGAGGCCCGAACACTTCGGCTGCTCACCCGTAAGAACCGGGTTGGCACTTGGGAGGAATCCCGTTTGCCTTTGACAGCCGATCTTCTCCGCGTCCTTGCTGATCTCCGTCCCGCCGATCATTCCCCAGCCGGTTTTGTTTTCTCTCTCGATGGAGTTCCCTTCTCGTACCGCATTCACTTCATGGGTCGTCTGTGTCGCCGGGCCGGAGTCCAGCCATTCGGATTTCACGCTATCCGGCATCTGACGGCAAGCATTCTTGCAAGGTCTGGTGTTCCGATGGTCCAGATTCAGGCCATCCTTCGACACAAGAACCTTTCGACCACAGAGAGGTACATCAGGGGGCTTGAATCAGTTCGTTCCGCTCTGGATTCTCTCCCCGGTTTTTCAGGAGAAAACCACCAGAGAAACCACCAAGCAAAAAAAAAGACCTAACCAAAACAGGCTAAGTCTTTGATCTCACTTGGTGACCCCTACGGGACTCGAACCCGTGTTACCGGCGTGAGAGGCCAGCGTCCTAGACCGCTAGACGAAGGGGCCATGCTGTGCGCCATTATCTAAATGATGGGAGGGGATTTGTCAATCTTTTATTCCTCTCCTCCACTCTCCCGAAAGGGGGCAAAACTCGCAACCATCCTGTTTCAATCCATAAATTTTCTGCCCGCCTCTTCCGCCCGGCCCAGGGTGGCCGCATCCTTTGCCATGTCCCCACGCCCATCCATGCCCTTGACCAGAAAGTCCCCGCCATAGCCCATGCCCATGGCATCGAATCCATATTTGGCCGTAAGAATCGCGCCCTCAAAAACCCTTTCCCCGTGGGTGGCGGACACCGCCACCAAAAACCCCTTGCGGGCTGGATCTTTGCGCCACTCCCCCTTTTCGGTCAGCAGCCGCTTCCTGCTCCACAGGGCCTGGCAGCGATCGACAAATCCCTTGGCCTGGGCGGTAATTCCGTAAAAATAAATGGGGGAGGCAAGGAGCAGCCGCCCGGAGGCGAGGATCTTCGGATACAACTCCTGCATGTCGTCTTCCAGCACGCATTGTCCGGTCTTGTCGCAGCCGCCGCAACCGATACACGGTTGAATGCGCAGCTCGCACAGGCGGACCACCTCAATATCGCCGCCTGCCGCCTCAACCCCCTTGAGAACAGAGCGGAGCAGGGTTTCGGTATTGCCTTTTTTCCGCGGACTCCCGATCACAGCCAGAACCTTCATTTCATTGCTCCTTCTGGCACGATTCAACAGGATGGGCCGGCAGCCGGTTATAAAACACAACCTCGTCCCGCAGCGCCCTTGCCGTTTCATCATTCAAAAATCTGGCGGCACACCGCCAGCGCCAGTTGCCCTCGGAGGTGCCGGGCATGTTCATCCGGCAATCGCTGCCAAAACCGAGAACATCCTGGAGAGGTACGATGACCAGCTCGGCAACCGAACCATAGGCCAGACGGATAAAATCCCAGTGGATGGGGCTGCCCGCCTGGCTGTGGGTATAGCGCAAGGCCTTGGCCTTGCTGGCTTGCATTACCGTGTTGCTGAAGTACCATCCCAGGGTTGTATCGTTGTCATGGGTGCCGGTATAGACCACGCAGTTTACCGTGGTGTAGTTGTGGGGCAGATAGGCGTTGTGCTCGTCGGAATCAAAGGCAAACTGCAACACCTTCATCCCGGGAAAACCCAAGGTGTCGCGGAGCAGCTCCACCTCCGGGGTGATAACCCCGAGATCCTCGGCGATGATCGGCAACGCGCCGAGATGCTGTCTCATCTCGGAAAAAAATGCCAGGCCAGGCCCCGTGACCCATTCCCCATTCACCGCGGTCTCCTCCGAAGCCGGAATCTGCCAGTATGCCTCAAAGCCACGGAAATGATCGATGCGGACCACATCCACCGTCCGGCAGATATGTCGGAACCGCTGCCCCCACCAGGCAAGCAAGGACTGGTTCATCCTTCCCCCGTCACCCCACCACCTGAAAAGAGGGTTTCCCCAGCGCTGCCCGGTCTCGCTGAAATAATCCGGAGGCACGCCCGCCACATGGGTTGGGCGCCCGGTTTCGCGATCCAGAAGAAAACACTCCTGATGCGCCCAGACATCGGCGCTGTCCAGGGACACATAGATGGGGATATCGCCGATGATCCGGATGCCGTGGCAGTGGGCGTAATCCCACAATATCTGCCATTGGGAATAAAAGCAGAACTGCACGAACTGATGAAAAAAGATCCGCTCGGCCAGGGTTTCCCGCCACCGGACAATGGCTTCCGGCTTGCGAAAAGCAATATCCGGCGGCCAGAGAAACCAGGGACGCAACTGAAACTCTTCCCGCAGGGCCATAAACAAGGCATAGTCGTCAAGCCAGGCGGTTGTCCGGCGAAACTCCGCGAAAGCGGCCGAATCCCCGGCCGCACGAAATTCGAGAAAAGCGTGCCCCAGGATTTTAGTGTTAAAGGCGCGAACAGCATCAAAATCGACCAGGTATTCGGAAAATTCATTGGGGATTTCCACCTGCTCACGCCGAAGAAAACCTGCCCCCACAAGCTGCGCGGGATCGATGAGTAGCGGATTGCCAGCAAAGGCCGAGAGGCTCATGTAGGGCGAATTACCGGAACTGGAACTCACCGGGCCGGAGGGCAATATCTGCCAATGGACCTGCCCGGCGGCCTTCAGATAATCGATGAATTCGAAGGCAGACTTGCCAAGGGTGCCGATCCCGAAAGGCCCCGGCAGGGAAGTGAGGTGCAAAAGGACGCCGCTGCTTCGCTGGTTGTGCATGGTTGTCGCCCTCTCTTTTTTTCATGCCTGTCATGGCTGCGCGACGCAACGACAAACAGGAATGCCTGTCTGTATCATACAGAATGGTCGCCCCGCCTCCAATTAAAAAACTTTCGAACGCTCACGCCCTCTCATATACTGAAGATATTTTCAATATCCTCAAGCAGTTGCCGACCCATCAGACACCGGGTATTATACGGCAACCTGAACCGGGCCTTGAAACAACCTGTTTTCCGGCGTCTGCCGGAGAATGTAAAAAACGACTGGTTGTTTTTCAAGAGCCAACGAAAAAGGAGCCCATGGCATGACCCTTTCCATCCTTGGCAATTGTATCGGGGGCATCGGCCTCTTCCTGCTCGGCATGCAGCTCATGACCGACGGCCTCAAGATTGCCGCGGGCAAGACCCTGCGCACCATCCTGGAGCACTCCACCGCCACCCCGTTCAGGGGTATCCTTTCCGGCGTCTTTATCACCTCTCTGGTGCAATCCTCCAGCGCGGTGACCGTGGCCACCATCGGCTTTGTCAATGCCGGCCTCATGGACCTCCTGCAGGCCATCACCGTTATCTATGGCAGCAATATAGGCACCACCATGACCGGCTGGCTGGTGAGCCTGGTCGGCTTCAAATTCGACATCAAAGTCTTTGCCCTGCCCCTCATCGGGCTTGGCATGTTCCTGCGTCTTACCAAGGGCAACGGCCGCTCCGGCGCCCTCGGCGAAACGTTTGCCGGTTTCGGCGTTTTTTTTCTAGGGATCGACCTGCTCCGTGCGACCTTTGCCGAAACGGGGAGCAACCTGCCGCTCACTCTCCTGGGCGGCGGAACAGCAAGTCATTTTGCCTTCCTGGGCCTCGGCGTTCTGCTGACCGTGGCGATGCAATCCTCCAGCGCGGCCATTGCCATAACCCTCACCGCCACCGCCGGAGGCGTAATCCCCTTTGACAGCGGAGCCTCCCTGGTCATCGGCGCCAATATCGGTTCCACCTCGACCGCCGCCATGGCCGCGCTCGGCGCCACCCCCAACGCCAAACGGGTTGCCACGGCCCACGTCATCTTCAATCTGGCAACCGGCGTCGTGGCCCTCCTGCTGCTCCCTTTTCTTCTTCACTCCCTGATCATTTTCCCGCAGATTCTGCATGTGCAAACCAACGCCACCATGCTGCTCGCCCTGTTTCATACCGTCTTCAACATCCTGGGGGTCTGTCTGATGTTGCCCTTCACCCAATTCATGGTCGCCCGCCTCAAGGGTTGGTTCCGTTCCCATGAAGAGGACGAGGCGCAGCCCCTGTATCTGGATAAAAATATCGCCGCCACCCCTATGCTGGCCTTCCATGCCCTGGCAAAGGAAATTGAACGGATCGGCAACATTGCCCGCCGCATGGCCAAGGGAGCCATGAGCAGCGAGGCCGGGCCAAGCCTCCAGCTCGATGCCGACCGCCGCACTTTGCTCAAGCTGGAGGTCGAGGTGAGCAACTTCATCAATCTGATCCGAAGGGGCAACCTGCCAGAAGAACTTGACCATGTGCTGCCCAACGCCCTGCGCGTCACCAGCTACTACCGCGAAGTTGCGGATGTGTCCCTGCGGATCGCCCAGATGCAGCAGCAGAGCCGCCTGCTGGCCAATACCGCCCTGGCCCAGGAAATAGACTTGTACAAACAGCATGTGGTCAAACTGCTGGATTTGACCGATGTGGCCAGGGAAGAGTATGCGCCGGAGGAGTGCGCCGCCTTGTTCAAGGAAACCGAGGAGATGTACCGGCATCTCAAATCAAGCCTGCTCAAGGCGGGAACCAAGAGCCTGCTGCCGGTGGGGCTGATGGTGTCGCTCATCGACCTGATGAGCGATGTGCGGCGCATTGCCGACCAGATCGAAAAAGGAGGCCGCTATTTGACCACCCTGACCACGGCCATGCCGGCGGAGGACAAGACCATCCGTGTTCAGGCAGCGGCATGAAGCAGAGACATCACCGATAGAGACCCTGGACAGCAATATAGTCCGCCACTGATGCGGGGACAAGAGCCCGGACAGATCTGCCCTGCCGGATTGCCTCCCGGATCCCGGTGGAAGAAACCTTCACCGGCGCCATGGCCACCGGGTGGATGGCGCCCCGTCCGGGCTCTCCCAGCCAGCACCCTTGATTTTCCACAAAAGTATAGCCGGGGAAATGTGTGGCCACGGTCTGCCCGCACGACTGTCGACAATGGTCAGGCCTGCCGATCACCGCAAAAGAGGCGTAATCCAGCAGCTCCCGATGAGCTTTCCAGGTATGGATCTCGGCAAAGGCATCCATGCCGATGATGAAAAACAGCTCGATCCCGGGCCCCAGCCAAAGACGCAAGGCCTTCAGGGTATCGATGCTGAAGGAAGGCCCCACGCGTTGAGCCTCCAGCCTGGAGACAAAAAAACCGGCTTCCCCGGGCACGGCCAGCTCCAGCATCGCGGCCCGGTGCGCAAAGGCGGAGATGGTGTAGGTCGGTTTGTGCGGGGGCAGAAAGGCGGGGACAAAAAGGATGCTCGAAAGATCCAGCGCCTTGCGGACAGCCTCGGCAACGGCGAGATGGCCGTTATGCACCGGGTCAAAGGTGCCGCCCAGGATGCCGACCCGCTGGCCGAGGTTATGGGGAAGTTCCACCCTGCTCTCTCCGGGGTCCTGCTTACGCGCGGACCTGCCCTTCGCCGTAAACGATGAATTTTCTGGTGGTCAATTCCTTGAGCCCCATGGGGCCGTAGGCGTGCAGCTTGGTGGTGCTGATGCCGATCTCCGCGCCCAGGCCGAACTGGCCGCCGTCGGTGAACCGGGTGGAGGCATTGATCATCACCGCCGAGGCGTCCACCTCGCGCAAGAATCGCTGGCCGTTGGCATAGCTGTTGGTGACGATCACCTCGGTGTGCTGGGAGCCGTACTGGACAATATGGTCCATGGCCGCGTCCAGATCATCAACCACCCGCACCGCCAGGATCAGGTCGAGGAACTCCATGCCGAAATCCGTGGGCAGGGCCGCGGTGATCTCCGGCAAAATCGCCTTGGTCTGCGGGCAGCCCCGCAGCTCGACCCCGGCACCCTTCAGGGCGGTCCAGACCTTGGGCAGAAAGGCGGCGACGATATCCTTGTGGATCAGCAGCCCTTCCAGAGCATTGCACACCCCGGGCCGCTGCACCTTGCCGTTCATCACGATGTTCACGGCCATCTCCAGATCCGCATCCGCATCGACAAAGACATGGCACACGCCCTTGTAATGCTTGAGCACCGGGATGCGGGAGTTCTCGGCCACAAAACGGATCAAGCTCTCGCCGCCGCGCGGAATGATCAGGTCTATCTGCTCATCAAGGGCGAGCATGGCCGTAACCGCCTCGCGGTCTGTGACCGGGATCACCTGCACGGCAGCGGCCTCGATCTTCTCCGCGGCCAGAGCCTCCTGCAGCACCTTGGCAAGGGCCAGATTGGAATGGATAGCCTCGGAGCCCCCCCGCAGGAGGATGGCGTTGCCCGCCTTGAGACACAGCGCCGCCGCGTCCACGGTCACATTGGGCCGCGACTCGTAGATCATGCCGATCACCCCCAGGGGGATGCGCATCCGGCCAACGGTTATGCCGGAGGGCCTCTTGACCATCTCGTCGATCTCGCCCACCGGATCGGGCAGAGCCGCAACCTCACGCAAGCCTCCGACCATGGAGCCGATCACCTTGTCGGTGAGGGCCAGCCGGTCGAGCATGGCAGCGGGCAGCCCCTTGGCGCGGCCCGCGGTGAGATCCTTTTCATTCTCCTGCTGGATATAGATTTTCTGGGCAAGAAGCGCCTCGGCCATCTTCAGCAGGGCGTTGTTCTTGGCGGTGGTGGAAAGATTGGCCATGTTGCGGGACGCCTTCTTGGCCGCCACTGCCATTTGTTTGATTGTTTCCTGGATGGACATATGTGTACTCCACAACTTAGAATAATGACCTCCGTCATTCCGGCGAAAGCCGGAATCCAGTTTTTCAATGGCACCAGCAAACCTGGACCCCGGTTTTCACCGGGGTGACAACTTCATACAGCAATTGCAACAGCACGATCCTCTTCTGTTATCCTCACGCCGTTTTTACACTTCTCAGAGAATAACCAAGTTATCTCTATGAATAACCTCGTCGCTGTCCTTGGGCCGCTCCAGCATCTGTTCGATCTGATTGGTTTTCACGCCTTTGATCCGGTCGATATCGCCGGATGCGTAGTTGACCAGCCCGGCGGCCAGAGGCTCGCCCTGTTCGTTGACGCAATGCACCGGCGCCCCGATGCCGAACTTGCCACGGACCTCGATAATCCCCGAGGGAAGCAGGCTTTTGCCCCCTTGCAGCACTGCCTTGCACGCCCCACCATCAAGAACCAGAGACCCTTGCGGACGCAGGGTATAGGCAATCCAATGCTTGCGGCTCGCCAGTTTTTCCGCCTGGGGCAGAAAAAAAGTGCCGACCAGCTCCCCGGCGAAAAGCCTGGAGATGGTATCCGGCTCACGGCCCGGCCCGATGAAGCAACAACCGCCCCGCGCCGAAACCATCTTGGCGGCCTTGACCTTGCTGCCCATGCCGCCGGTGCCCACGCCGCTCACCATCTTGCCGACCATGCCCTGCACCGTGTTGTCGATCTTGGCCACGGTATGAACCGGCTTGGCATCGGGGTTGGTGAGGGGATTGGCGGAAAACAGGCCGGAGACATCGGTCAGGCAGACAAAGATATCCGCCTCGGTGAGGTTGGTGACCATGGCGCCCAGGGCGTCGTTGTCGCCAAAGCGCAACTCTTCGACGGAAACCGTATCGTTTTCGTTGATGATGGGAACCAAGCCCCAGTCCAGCAGGGTAAAGAGGGTGTTGCGGACATTGAGATACCGGTCCCGGTGGGACAGGGCGTCGTGGGTAAGCAGCACCTGGGCCACCTTCTGGCCCAATTGCTCGAAGATCTTTTCATAGGAACGCATCAGGCTGCTCTGGCCGATGGCGGCGGCAGCCTGTTTTTCCCGCAGGGTCAAGGCACGGTCGCCAAGGCCCATCTTGCGGCGGCCGGCCGCGACCGCGCCGGAGCTGACCAGAATCACCTGCCGCCCGCTCTGCCGCAGGACGCAAATCTCCTTGGCCAGAGCATCCAGCACGGGCAGATTCAATCCCTCCCTGGTGGTAAGGACGGCGCTGCCCACCTTGATCACTACCCTTTTGGCCCGATCCAGAAACCGGCGGCGCAGCGCCAGGTCTTCGTCATGCTCCATCGCTGTGGTCATCACGCCTCTCTTTCTGTCAGCATCTCTCCCAACGCTTCCTGCAACTGCGCGAGCCCTTGCCCGGTAAGCGCCGAAATGGCCAGCGGCCTGACTCCCTCCGCTGTGAAAAACTGCTCCTGCAAGGCCGTAAGCCGTTGCTCGTCTTCCAGCAGATCTATCTTGTTGAGCACCACCAGCCTCTGCCGGTCCATCAACTCATCATTGTAGACGCGCAACTCGTTTTCCAGGGTGCGGTACTCCTCTAAAGGCTGTTCCTCCGGGGAGGAAGCGTCAATGATATGGAGGAGTATCTGGGTGCGTTCGATGTGCCGGAGAAACTTGTGTCCCAGCCCGGCCCCGGTATGCGCCCCCTCGATCAGGCCAGGGATATCCGCAATGATATACGCGCCGGAATCGGGAAGATTCATGACGCCAAGCTGCGGCTCAAGGGTGGTGAAGGGATAGGGCGCGACCTTGGGGTTGGCAGCGGAGAGCTTGGAAAGCAGCGTGGATTTGCCGGCGTTGGGCAGACCGATCAGACCGATATCCGCCAGGAGCTTCAACTCGATGCGCAACCAGCGCTCCTCCCCTTCCTGGCCCTTGGTGGCAATGCGGGGCGCCCGGTTCTGGGCCGTGGCAAAATGGACATTGCCCTTGCCGCCCTCGCCGCCCCGGGCTGCAAGAAAGCTGTCGCCCTCATGCAGCAGTTCGGCGAGAACCTCCCCGGTTTCCGCATCCTTAAGGATGGAACCGAGGGGCACATAGAGGGTAAAACTCTCCCCCTTGCGGCCGTACATCCTCTTGCCGCGACCGGGAGTGCCATTCTGCGCGAGAAAGTGGGATTTAAAACGAAAATCAAGAAGAGAGGCAAGCTTGCGTGAGGCCTCGATTATAACCGAGCCCCCATCGCCGCCATCACCCCCGTCGGGGCCGCCTTTGGGAACAAACTTTTCCCGTCGGAAACTCAAACATCCATTGCCGCCGTCTCCGGCCTTGACAAAGAACTTTGCTTCATCGATAAACGCCATCGTCGCCGCCAGTATAAGATTTCTGCCGGAGGCTGCTGCGGCACACGTTACAGTGCCAACGCAGCAGCAGGCACACACTATGAAAGAGCTGTTGCGAAACAGGCACTGCTTTTCCGGCTATCGCCATGCGCAGCCTCGTCAACAACGCGGCTGCGGACAGCTCCTTACGCCGCTATCTCTGCCTTGGCTTCAACCGGGTAGATGCTGACCCGTTTTCTGTTGCGGCCAAACTCTTCATATTTTACAACGCCGTCAATCATGGCAAAGAGGGTGAAATCACGCCCCAGGCCGACATTTTTGCCGGGGTGGATCTTGGTGCCAACCTGCCGCACGAGGATATTGCCGGCCCGGACAACCTGCCCGCCGAACCTCTTGATCCCCCGCCGTTGTGAATTACTGTCACGACCGTTTTTTGAGCTGCCGCCCGCTTTCTTATGTGCCACAATAACACCTCGTGTGTTTGTAAACGTTCAGCAGCATCACACCTGCTTTGTCATCGGCCCGCTCGCATAGACTGGCTATAGCTCGCAGGCCTCTTTCGCGCATCTGCGGCACTGCTAAACGTTTACATTTTACGTATTTCAATTCTGATGGCGTTGTTCACTCGCCCCAGTTGTTTTTTCGACTGCCCACACCGCTTTCAGCCCTGTTAGGCGGAAATCTCCTTGATCTCAAGGGAGGTAAACGGCTGGCGATGACCGGTTTTCACGCGATAGGCCTTACGGCGTCTTTTCTTGAAGATCAGAACCTTCTTGGCCTTGTCCTGCTCGACGATACAGGCCATGACCTTGGCCCCGGCAAGAACGGGCTGGCCGATCTTGACCTCTTCCCCGTCGGCAATGAGGAGAACATCGGACAACTCAATGGTATCACCAATATTGCCGGCAAGTTTCTCAACCCGGACACGCTCGCCAGGTGCAACCTGATACTGTTTACCGCCGGTACGAATGATTGCGTACATAATTCCTCCAACAACTGAACTCTTCAAAAGATAAACGGCTGATGCCAGCCGGCTCGGTGAACAACACTTCTTCTTTATCCGCACCCCGAGGGCTTCGCATGCTGCCGAAAACCGCCGGACACAAGGGATGGACAAGCCAATCTCGCCTAGTGCGTGAAACCGATCTTAATACCATACAGGGCTACATTGTCAAGCAAGAATATCCCCTTTTCCAGCAAAACCCGTCCCTGCGTCACTCTTTTACCATCCCTGATCCGGGCGTTATTCCCTGCCCCAGAGAATCTCGTATTTTTCCAGATGCACATCGCGCACCGGTTCAATGATGATCTGTTTGCCCGTAGCGCCCTGGAGGTAGTCGATGGTTGCCGCCTCCTCCTTGAGCATCATGGCCGCCACCCTCGGGTGCACCTTGAGAACGACATTGTCCGCCAGGGCTTTCATGGCCTCGCGCTCCACCTTGCGGAAAATTTCATAGCAGATGGTCCGGCCCGACTTCAGCATGCCGTCACCGTGGCAATAGAGGCAGGGCTCGCACATCATGTGCCGCAGATCCTCCCTGTTGCGCTTGCGGGTCATCTGCACCAGGCCGAACTCGGAAACCCGGAGGATGTTGATCCGGCTCTTGTCCTTTTTAGCCGCCTCCTTGAAGGCGGAAAAGACCTCTTCCCGGTGGGCCTCTTCTTCCATATCGATGAAATCGACAATGATAATCCCGCCGATATTGCGCAGCCGGAGCTGATAGGCGATCTCCTTGACCGCCTCCATGTTGGTCTTGAAGATGGTCTCCTCAAGCCCGCTTTTGCCCACATACCGGCCAGTGTTCACGTCGATGACCGTGAGGGCCTCGGTGGTTTCGATGATGATATACCCACCGCAGCGGAGCCATATCTTTTTATCCAGCGCCCGGTTGATGTCCATCTCGACCCCGTGGCTGTCAAACAGAGGAATCGGGCTTTCCGAAAGCTGCACCCGGCCATTCAAACGCGGGGCAAAGGTCTCCACGAACTGCTGCACCCGGTTGAAGGTCTTCAGATCATCGACCACAACCCGCTCCACCTCCGGGGAAAAGATATCGCGCACCACCCGCAGAGTGATGTCGAGATCCTCATACACCAGGCTGGGGACTGCGGCCTTGACCGCAATATCCTGAATCTCCCCCCAGGTGTGGAGGAGAAACTCCATATCCGCCTCCAGATCCTCGTTGGTGGCGTTCTCTGCCACGGTCCGGACGATAAAGCCGGTGCCGGCGGGGCGCAGGGCTTCAATGTCCTGCCGGAGCTGCTTGCGGACGGTTTCGTCTTCGATCTTGCGCGAGATCCCGATATGATCGGTCATGGGCATGAAGACCAGATTCCTGCAGGGCAGGGTGATATTGCAGGTCAGCCTCGCCCCCTTGGTGCCGAGGGGTTCCTTGCAGATCTGCACCAGGATGTTCTGCCCCTCGGTGAGCAAATCTCCGATGTTCAGACCTGGGGTGCGCCGGCAGAGGGAATCCGGGTTCTCGTTGCCACAGCAGCCGGTTCCGGCACATTCGTCGTGGCGATCGCACTTGGCCAGCCGTTTTTCAAAGTCGTCGGTGCTGATATGGATATCGTCCACATAGAGAAAACCGGTGCGCTCCAGGCCGATATCCACAAAGGCCGCCTGCATGCCGGAGAGCACCCGGACAACTCTGCCCCGGTAAATGTTGCCCACCAGCCCCTTCTCCCGGGGCTGCTCCAGGTAAAACTCCACCAGATTGCCGTGTTCCACCAGGGCAATCCGGATCTCGTAGGGTGTGGCGTTGATCAACAGTTCGGTAGGCATGACTCTCACCAGACAAATAAATTGTAAAAATTCAAGATAACGCAATGGCGCAAAGACGCAGAGATAACGGCATAAAAACTTGAAACTTTGCGCCTTTGCGCCATTGCGTTATGCTTCTCCCTTTGCGGCAGAACACTGTCCATTGCCCAGATACGGCTCGCTCGCCACCTTCAAAACCCTGGCCCGGCGCGCCTCTTCCTCGGTCAAACCAAACAGTTTGCTCGCAACCTCCACCGGCTTGCCCCCCGGCTGTCCGGGCGCGCTGAACACGGAGACCTCCAACTGGCCCTCCGGGGTCAGCCGCAGGCCATGGAGCAGGGGCCGCAGATCGAGCTGCCTTTCCTGCCCCTTACGCAGAACCACCACCGGCAAAGCCTCCTGGGCCATGACCCGGTCCAGCTCCGCCTGGGCGGGCAATGTTTGCAAGCGGAGATGGTAGGTGGTGACCATGGTTCCTGCATGCTCCTTGCCCGCAAGCACGGCCTGGGTCACGACCAGTCCCTCGGGGAGTTGCCTGTTCATCGCAGGCACAAAACCGCCAAGATCAGCCAGCGGCTCCGAGAGATCAATGAGAACAAACTCGGCCAGACTTTCCGTACCCAGGGGCAGGGCCGGGCTGAAGGACACCTTGGGGGTCGGGTTGAACCCCTGGGAAAAATTCAGCGGCAGCTTGGCCCGGCTGAAGGCACGGAAAAAGACCTGGAGCAGCTCCAGATGACTGAGCAGCCGGGCATTGCCAAGCCGGGAATAGGTGAGCTTGTAGACAAAATGCGGACGAACGGCCTGTTTTGCCGGAGAGGCCTCTGGCTGGGGCGTCTCACATGCCGCATTTTCCGGACCGGCTTCCTCGCTCTTGCAGCGGTGCACCACGGGCTTGAGAATCTTCAGGTCGCAGACCCCGCAGTGCTGGCAGCCGTGCACCCGGCAGTCCGGGGTATATTCTTCCCGCAGCGCCTTGCCGTATTCCTCGGCAAAAAAATCGCTCCGGACCCCGATATCGAGATGCTGCCAGGGGAGCGGCTCATCCGCTTCCCTGCGGCGCAGGTAGCCGTCGAGCTCCAGCCCGCAGGCCACGGCAGCCTCCTGCCAGCGATGCAGATCAAAATGCTCGGACCAGGCATCCATGCGCGCGCCCCGCTGCCAGGCCTCCTCCAGCAACCGGCTCAGACGGCGGTCGCCCCGGGAAAAAATCCCTTCCAGATAACTCATCCGCGGATCATGCCGCTTCAGGGTGCAATTCTTGCCATAGAGCCGTTTCTTGATACCATCCATCCGCGCATAGCTTTCGGTCATGGAGAGCTGCGGCTCCCGCTCAAACACGGTATGGGGCTTGGGCACAAAGGTCGCGGCGCTGACGTTCACCCGGCAGTTGCCGCCTTTTCCGGCCTTCAGCACCTTCTGGGCCAGAGCCGGGATCGCGGCCACATCCTCCTCGGTTTCCGTGGGCAGGCCGAACATGAAGTAGAGCTTGATCAATTTCCAGCCCAGACCATAGGCCGCGTCCGCCGTGGCCATAAGATCTTCCTCGGTGATCCCCTTATTGATCACCCTGCGCAACCGGTCGGTGCCCGCTTCCGGGGCCAGGGTAAAGCCGGTCTTGCGCACCCGCTTGATCTGCTCCATGATCGCCGGGGTAAGGGTGCCGACCCGCAAGGACGGCAGGGACACGGAGACATGCTCCTTGGCGAAACGGTTCATCAGCCGGACCAGCAGCTCGCTCAGACAGGAATAATCCCCGGTGGAGAGCGAGAGCAGGGCCAGCTCCTCGAAACCGCCCTCGGCAATGCCCTTTTCGGCCAAGGCAAAGATCTTTTCCGGGGTGCGCTCCCGCACCGGCCGGTAGATCATCCCCGCCTGGCAGAAACGGCAGCCGCGGGTGCAGCCCCGGGCGATCTCCAACCCGAGTCGGTCATGGACGATCCGGGTAAGCGGCACCAGGGGGGGCTGCTCGATGGTGGCGCCTTCCAGATCGGCAAGAATCCGCCGTCGCACCACGCCATTGCCGGAAAGCGTCCGCATGCCGAGAAACTTGCCGCCCTCGTCGTAGCGCGGCTCAAAAAAGGAAGGGACATACACTCCTTCGATGCGGCTGAGCCGCGCCAACACCGTTTGCCGGTCTTCCCCGCTTTCCTTGGCCGAGCGAACCGCCTCGCATATTTCCAGCACCGCTTCCTCACCGTCTCCGAGAAGAATGGCGTCAAAGAAATCCGCCACCGGCTCGGGATGGAAGGCGCAGGGCCCGCCGCCGATGACCAGGGGATGCGCTGCGGTGCGGTCCGCGCTGCGGAATGGCAGTCCGGCCAGATCAAGGATGGTGAGGATATTGGTATAGCAGAGTTCGTAGGGCAGGGTGATGCCGAGGATATCGAAATCAGCCACCGGCTGCTGCGACTCCAGGGAAAACAGGGGCAGGCGGCGGGCGCGGAGCAGCTCCTCCAGATCGCGGTCCGGGATATAGACCCGTTCGGCCACCAGATCCTCCCGTGCGTTGACCATATGGTAGAGGATCTGCAATCCCTGGTGGGACATGCCGAGCTCGTAGAGGTCCGGGAAGGCCAGCGCCATGCGGAGGGAAACCGAATCCCACTCTTTTTTCACCACGTGCAGCTCGTTGCCGCCGTATCTGCTGGGCTGCCGTACCTGCGGGAGCAGAGCGTCTATCTCGTTATTCATCAGTAATTCCTAAACAAAATCAGGCCATCGTGACCGGATGACCGTTAAAACGCCGGGGATTCTTAACAACTCAAAAAATCTCGCAGAGACGCCAAGCGCGAAAAGAGAACATATTGAAAAACAGTTTTTCTTTGCGGTCTCTGCGTCTTGGCGAGAAAATCAGAGAGTTGGAAAATCAGCGCGTGGTGGGCTGCACCCAAACAGCAAGCACTATTCAACAGGCACTACAGTGAAACCTAAAGGCAGATCCACCTGGAAATCGTTCGCGCTGAAGCCGGCATCAGGCAGCCAATCTCCAAGGGCAAGCTCCATGACCGCGCCGTTATGGTTGGCGTGGATCCTGATCAACCCCGGCAACCGGCAATCGTCCGATCCGCCTTCGGAGGCCGGCGCATAGTTGTCATACCAGACATCGACCATGATCCGGCCGTCGGACCCTGCAACCAGATGCCGCAGGATCACCTGTTGCGTCGGATCAAAAAGCACATGCCGCCGGAGCGGCTCTCCCCCGGAAGCCTCCGCGGCGTAGGCGAGTTCCAGCCACAGACCGCGCCCTTCCGGATCTTGGGACACGGAAAAAATCCGCAGCGTTTCAGATGCCAGTCTGCCTGCAAGCCAATAAAAACCGTGGCCCGGATCAAAACCCTTGGGAGCATACTTCTTGAACGCGGCGGCGGTGACCAGCCCTTCATACCCCTTGCCTTCCGGCACGGCGACATAACGGAAAAAAGTGCCGTCCGTGGCCAGGAACATCATGGGCTGCCCCAGGGGATTGAGACCGGTGAATTTCAAATACGAGGGCGCCTTGGCTTGGACAAAACCGGAGATCGTGCCGTTCTGCACCAGGGATTTCAACGAAAGCCGCACCTGGGCGTCAAGGCAGCAGGAGCACTCCTGCTGCCGGGCCATGGCTTCGCGGAACCGGGCCACGGCTTCCTGTTGCTGCAACTCACCGAGCGGCCGGGTGGCCGGCAGGGTGGCGCAGCCGCCGGCAAAGAGCAGAAGAACAACAAGCCCCCCCCACAAAGCGCAAAGAAGGGTGCGATTCATTTCGAGCCGCCGGAATGATTATCCCCGGAAGACAAGGACTCCAGCTTGCGGCGGACACCCTCCTTCTTGTTTTCCTCCTCGTGAAGCTCCAGGGCTTTCATATAGGCTTGGCGAGCCTTTGGCCTGTCGTTGTTTTGCAGGTAGGCATCGCCAAGATGCTCGTAGATGGTCGGATCATCGGGGGAGAGCGCCACAGCCAGCTCAAGTTCCCGGACCGCGGCCGGAAAATCCCCAAGTTGATAATAGACCCACCCCAGACTGTCGCGGACAAAGCCATCCTTGGGCAACTGGAGAATGGCCTGCTCAATATACGCCTTGGCCTCTTCCAGATTCCTCCCCTCCTCGGCCCAGGTATATCCCACGTAGTTCAAAGCCCGGGCATGTTTCGGCTCCCGCTTCAGCACCTCTTCCATCTCGCGCAGGGCTCCGGTCGTGTCATCCAGCTTATGGAGAAACAGGGCATACTCGTAATGCGCTTCCACATTGTCGGGAAAATCGGCAAAGGCCTTGGTGAACACCCCGTGCGCCTTGTCCATCTTCTCCGCGCCCGCGTAAAGCATTGCCAGGGCCACATAAAAATTAAGCCGCCGGTGCTGCTTGTCGTCCATGGCCTGCCGCAGCGCCTTTTCCGCCCCGGGAAAATCCTTTTCCTCCTGCAGAATCCTGGCCAGCATGAGAACCGATTCTTCATAGGCCGGGCTGGGCGGCCGTACCTGGCGAAGAAGCTTTTTGGCGGCGGCAAGATCGCTCTGCTGATAATAGGCCAGGATCAACAGGGCCCTGGCGGCGTCTGACTGGGGATCTTCCTTGAGAAGTGCCTTCAGCCGGGTGACGGCCTCGGCACGTCTGCCTGCTTCAAGAAGAATCCGGGCGATGGCAAGCTCGATTTTGGCCGGATTGGCCGAGATCTCCCGCATTTTCTCCATTTCCGCCAACGCCTTCCCCACCTCGCCCTGCCGGAAATACACATTGGCCAAAAAACTTCTGGCCCGCTCATCGGCCGGGTCTTCTTCCAGAATCCGGCCATAGAGGGCAATGGCCTCGGGATACCGCTTTTCCTGCATATACAATTCCGCCGCCTCATGGGCCAGCATCGGCGACCAGTTGAGAGCCAGGGCTTTTTCAAAAGCCGCGGACGCTGTATCGAAAAGGCGCATCTCCTGATAGAGCTTGGCAAGATAATAAAAACCGGCGTAGGAATCAGGGTTGAGCTCCGTCAGTTTTTCCAGAATCTCCCGCGCCTTGCCGTAATTACCAACCCTGGCATACAGCCCGCCCAGCAGGAGACGGACATTGAAGTTGTGTGGATCGTCGGCCAGGATAGCCTGATATATTTCAATGGCCTCCCCATGCCGTTCCATGATGCTGTACAGATTGGCAAGGAGCGCCCGGGTTTCCGAATCCTTGGGGTTCAGGGCGATGAGCTTGTTCACCCATTCAACGGCCTGTTCCCGTTGTCCGGTTTTGACAAGCAGCGAAGCGAGGGAGCGCATGACATGGCCAGCCATG
Organism: uncultured Desulfurivibrio sp.; assembly: GCA_964588325.1. Taxonomy (GTDB): domain Bacteria; phylum Desulfobacterota; class Desulfobulbia; order Desulfobulbales; family Desulfurivibrionaceae; genus Thiovibrio. Next base: position 100,289 of record CAZPOR010000003.1, on the reverse strand, counting down.
CGGTCACACACCAGGGCCTGCTTGTAAGCGTAGATCGCCTCCTCATAATTCCCCTCGATCTCCGCCGACTTGCCCCACAGAAAATTAAAATACGCACACCCCTTGTCCACCGCTTCTTCATAGGGTTCGAGTTCCGCGGCAAAGGGCGGTTGTCCGGGCACCCCTTGAATGACCGGGGCGCACGACAGGCAGCAAAGGGCCAAGCCACTGGCAATCAACAGACGCTTCAGCATAACGGTTTCTCCCTGTAGACCCAAAGCCCTGAGCCAACCCATGATTTTCTTTCCTGAAGTTTCATCCGCCTGGGAAACAATCCCCTGCCCGCTCAAAAAAGCGCGGCAACGGCTGCCATGACCAGGGCATGAACGGCTTGGGCGTCCGCTGTTCCATCAATGCGCCGGATATTGGCCCCGGTGAGCCCGGCAAAGATATCAGACACCCGGGCCAATGTTCCTTCCTGTTCAAAATCGTTCAGGGTCTCGCCACGGAGCCTCTGCACCCGATGCACCCCAAGAGACACCGGCGCCTCAAGCATAATAACCATATCCGGCACCGGCGCAAACAATTCATTTGCCGCGATGATTTTTTGCGGATCATGTCCGGCCGCGCCTTGATAGGCGGCGGTGGAATAATAGTACCGGTCGGTGAGCACCACCTGGCCGCTGGCCAAAGCCGGCCCGATGACCTGGGCCACATGCTCGCGCCGGTCGTCGAGGAACAGGGTCAGTTCCTCTTCCGGGGTCACGCTCTTGCGGTTCTTGTACAACTCTCTGATTTTGCGGCCATACTGCCCATCGGTGGGCTCACGGGTCACAACCACGCGCAAGCCGCGTTGGCGCAAGGCCTCGGCCAACAGCGCAATCTGGGTGGTCTTGCCGGTCCCGTCGATTCCTTCAAAAGCGATGAGTACGCCTTTTCGTTCCATTCCTGAACACCCTCTACCGCGTCTCGATCTGCGTATCGCCGGCAGCATTCAGCCCTACGCTTTTTTTTCTGTTGGCCACAATGCTCTCGGCCATGGCAACCGCGGCGGCCAAGCTCGTGGGCTCGGCCACCCCCTTGCCCGCAATATCATAGGCCGTGCCGTGATCCACCGAGGTCCGGACAATGGGCAGCCCCAGGGTTACATTCACCCCGTCGCTGAAATGCAGGAGCTTGAAGGGGATCAAACCCTGATCGTGGTACATGCATACCACCGCGTCAAACTGCCCGGCCGCGGCCTTATGAAATACCGTGTCCGGCGGAAACGGCCCCTCGACCAGCCACCCAGCCCGTCGGCCATCCGCCACAGCCGGGGCGATAACCCGTTGTTCCTCTTCGCCGAACATGCCGCCCTCCCCGGCGTGGGGATTCAATCCCGCCACCGCCAGCCGGGGGTGCTCCACGCCGAAATCATCCCGCAGCGCCCGGCCGGTGATGGTGATCATCCGCAGCACCGATTCCCGGGTAATGGCCCCGGGCACCTCGGCCAGGGGTTGATGGATGGAGACCAGCGTGACCTTGAGCGTGGCGCCCGCCATCATCATGGCATAGTCCTGGGCCTGGCAAAGCTCGGCCAACATCTCGGTATGGCCGGGAAACCGGTAGCCACCGGCCTTGAGCGCCCCCTTGCTGATGGGACAGGTTACCAGCCCGGCCAGACGCTTGCCCTGGACAAGCCGCACCGCTTCCTCGATATAACGCCCCATGGCCCGGCCGGTTTCAGGGGTGGGGTTTCCCCAGCACAGTCCTTCGCCGAGACCGGACAGGGAAAGCACATTGATCGCCTCGGGCAGGCAGGGCGAACCAGGCCGCCATTCCACCACCGGAATCCCGACGCCAAGGGCAACGCCGCAGCGGCGCAACACCCCTCCATCGCCGATGACCACCGGCCGCGCGGCAGAACCGCCCCGGGCAAAAAAGCGCAGGATAATCTCCGGCCCGATGCCCACCGGACAACCCATGGTAATGCCCAGGGGAAGGGATGTTGCCTCAGCTCCAGGTTGCACCGTCATTCTCCATAGCTCAGATCAAAGGCGTTTTTTACCAGCTCAAACACCGGCGGAGCCTCTCCGGCAATGGTAATGGCCACCACGTCAAAACGGGCCGGATGCCCCTCCCTGCCTGTCTCGGCCAGATACTGCAAGGCGGCCTTGGAAATCTGCCGGCACTTGGCGGGGGTCACCGCCTCAAAAGGATGGCCGCACTGATGGCCGCGCCGGGTCTTTACCTCGACAAAAACCAGAATGCCCTGATCCTCGGCGATGATATCGATCTCCCCCAGCTTGGTCCGATAATTCCTCACAAGAACCCGATAGCCCAGCCGGGCAAGATATTGGCAGGCAAGCGATTCCCCCTGCTGCCCGACGGAGGCCGTGCCCGCTGCCTTCAGCTTGCCGAACACTCGCGCACCGGCTTGAAGCTCAAGCGATGGATGGGGCAGGGTCCGATCTCCCGGATAATCCGGCGATGCTCGGCAGTGGGATACCCCTTGTGCCTGGCGAAGTTGTACTGGGGAAATTCAAGATGGTACTGCTCCATGATCGCATCCCGGGTCACCTTGGCGACAATGGAAGCGGCAGAGATGGAGGCGCTGCGCGAGTCGCCTTTGACCAAGGCCTGTTGCGCCACGGCCATGGGCACGGTGATTTTGCCGTCAACCAGCAGGAAGTCTGGCAGGGAAGGAAGCGTTTCCACCGCCTTTCGCATGGCCAGCAAGGAGGCTTGCAGGATATTGAGCCGGTCGATCTCCTCCGCAGAAACAATCCCCACCCCGATTCCGGCCCCGAGGCCAACAAGCCGGTCAGCCAGCTCCCCGCGGGTTTTGGCGCTCAATTTTTTTGAATCCTGAAATTGCTGATACTCGCAGCGGGGCGGAAGAATGACGCAGGCAGCCACCACCGGCCCGGCCAGCGGGCCGCGTCCTGCTTCGTCTGTCCCGGCCACGGTGGCGTAGCCCTGGCTGATCAGAGATCGTTCAATGGCAAAGGTGTCGCCAGCCAGGGAAGCTGGCCACAGTGTTATCGCCTTGGGCAAGACGCACCACCTTGTGATGACCCGAAAGAACCACGAATAAAAGGGCCACGGTTACCCGTGGCCCGGCAATGGCGAAGCGATGCAAATCCCGGAGCGCAGGCGCATATGACCTTTCCTGCTCCGGGGCAATGCGCAATGGCTAGTTGAGGCCTTTTTCCCTGATCCTCGCTGCCTTGCCGCGCAGGTTGCGCAGGTAGTACAGACGAGACCGGCGAACACGGCCCTCGCTCACCAGCTCGATCTTATCGACCCTGGGAGAACACAAGGGGAAGGTCTTCTCCACGCCGACCCCATGGGAGATCTTGCGGACGGTGACGCTGGCCCCCATGACCCCTTTACGGCGGCGGATAACAACTCCCTGAAAAAGCTGGGTCCTCTCCTTGTTGCCTTCGATGATCCGGATATGCACTTTCACGGTATCGCCGGGACGAAAGTCCGGCATGTCATGCCGCATATTCTCTTGTTCCATCTGCTCAATGATGTTCATAGTTTTTCCTCTTTCAACCCTTTATGAGAACGGATTCCACTGGGCCATTATACACGCCCACACTGTTTTTTCAATGCTTACCTAACACTCGATCCAGAACGATGGCCGCAGCCGACCGGACAGAGAGATGATTATATTCGCCATGTCCGGCAATGGGAGGCAGCAGCGCATCGACCTCGGCTAACACTTCCGGCGTCATGCCCCAGCCGGTGCCGAACAAGATCAGATGCGGCTCCCCGGCAAAAATCCGCTGCCGCGCCTCCACGTAATCCAGTTGGTTGACGTGCGGCTTGGCGCTGGTGGCAAGGATTGTTGGCCTTTGCTGCCATTTCGCCTTCACCAGTTCGTACATCTCTGCCAGATCGGTGCAAACCCGCACCAGAGCCAGGGCATCCTTGCGTTTCGGGTTATATGTCGCCCCGTGCCCTGTCTGCCAGTGCGCCAGAATATCCCTGACCAGCGCCTGCTGGTCCGCGAACGGCGTGACAATGTACAGGGTGTCGATGCCAAAGGTCCTGCCTGCCCTGGCAATATCATGCAGGTCCAGATTGGTCACCGCCGAGCCGATGGTCTCGCCGTTCTTGTTACAGACCGGATAATGGACCAGGGCCAGATCGAGCCGCAGCACGGGTTGCTCCGGGCCGTCGTTCACAACTGGCTGCAACATCGGAAAGCAGTCATCGGCATAAGGAGCCGTAACGAAATGGTCTCTGCCATAATTATTTCGTAACGGCTCCTAAGCATTGCACATCGTGTTGAATGACTACTCCTCCGGCTGACTCTTCCAACCGCTCTCCCGCAGTTTGGCAAGAAGTCCCTGCCGCTGTAAAAGCTTTAACTCGCTGGGGCTAAAACGCATCCGGGCAACAAGATCCGGCCGTTTGGCCAAGGTTCGCTCAACCGCGGCAACAAGCCGCCACTGAGCCACTGCGCCATGATCCCCGGAAAAAAGCACCTCCGGCGCTGCTATCCCCTCAAAAAGCCTGGGCCGCGTGTACTGCGGATACTTGAGCCCGCCCCGGCTGAAGGTGTCATAGTCCGCGGAATCGGCACATCCCAACACCCCCGGCCTCAGCCTGGTGATGGAATCGATGAGGACCATGGCCGCCAATTCCCCGCCGGTGAGAATATAGTCGCCGAGGGAGATTTCCTCGTCCACATAGCGGGCGGCAAAGCGTTCATCCACCCCTTCATAGCGCCCGCACACCAGGAGCAACCGCTCCTGCCCGGCCAGCTCTTGGGCAACACTCTGCGTATACGGCCTCCCCTGAGGGCTCAGGAGGATGACCCTCCCCGGTTGCGGGGCTTTTGCCTGCACCGCCTGCACCGCGGCGGCCAAAGGTTCCGGCTTCATCACCATGCCTTCCCCGCCGCCAAAGGGGCGGTCATCGGTCATGGCATGCTTGTCCAGCGCATACTCCCGGATATTGTGGCAGAAAACTCCTATCTGCCCGGCTTCCTGGGCCCTGCGGATTATCCCCTCCTTGAGCGGAGAATCCAGCAGCTCCGGAAAAATCGTCAGGACATCAAAACGAATGGTTTCGCCCGCGGCTGCTTCAGCTTGCATCGCCCGGCGTCCCACCCGCGTTCATCTCCAGCAGGCCCGGAGGCGGCGTGACCACCAGGGAGTTGCCATCCGGCGCAAGCCCGGCAACACAGGCAGCAATCGCCGGGATCAGATACTCGGCTCCCCCTCCGGTAATCACCAGAATATCATGGGCAGGGGTGGCCAGAAGCGAGGTGATCCGGCCAAGCTCGCGCCCGCCATCGCTGATCACCGGCAACCCAACCAGCTCATGCCAGTAAAAGGTTTCCGGCCCACGGTTCGGCAGAAGTTCCCGGTCGATCCGCACTTCCCAGCCGCGCAACGTTTCGGCCGCACTTCTGCCGGAAAGGCCGGCAAGCTCAAGGAGTACGAGATTCCCCAAGGGGCGGCTCTTCTCGACCGCATACGATCGTGTAAGGCCATGGCCCGTTTCAACCAGGGTCAGCAGCGTATAGCCGCGAAAATCATCGGGATTGCCGGAAAAAGGGTAGACCTTGAGTTCACCCTTGATGCCATGGGCCTTGACAACCTTGCCCACCGCAATCTGCCCATCATGGGCAACCCCGACATCAAGGATTTCCAAAAATCCTACTCCACTATCTCAAGGCGAGCCTTGCGGTTATCCTTGCCTGCGGTGGCGGAAAGCAGCGAACGGATGGCCCTGGCGGTCCGCCCCTGTTTTCCGATCACCTTGCCAAGATCCTCCTTGGCTACCCGCAACTCAAGGACAACGGCGCCATCGCCTTCCGTTTCGGTAACCTGGACGGAAGCGGGATCATCCACCAATGCAGTGGCTATGAATGCGACCAGATCCTTCATGGATTCTTATTCCGCCACTTTGGCGGTCTTGGCAAGCAAGCTCTTCACCGTATCGGAAGGCAGGGCGCCCTTGTCGAGCCAGACCTGAATCCGGTCCTGCTTGACAATAACCTCGGCGGGCTGCTTGCAAGGGTCGTAGGTGCCGACCACTTCAAGAAACTGCCCGTCGCGGCACGCCTCGGCGTTGGCTACGACAATGCGGTAAAAAGGTTTCTTCTTGCGGCCCATTCTGGTCAAACGAATCCGTACTGCCATGGTGTTGTATCCTCCTGTGTGTTATTTACTGAACGCCAAGAAGCAAGGAAGCTCCGTTTTCAATAGCAAGCTGTGATCTTTGCGCCCTTTGCGTCTCCGCGTTATTCTTTTTTTCAATACAACCGGACAACTTAATATCTACCGGAACAGCCCCTTGGGCCGTTTCTTTTTCTTCGGCCCGCCGACAAAGGCGCCCATTCCGCCGGGCTTGCCGCTCATCTGCTTCATCATCTTGAGCATTTCCGTGTAACTCTTGATGACCTTGTTCACATCCTGCACCGTGGTGCCGCTCCCCTTGGCGATGCGCGTTCTGCGGTTCGCGTTGAGAATGGCGTGGTTGCGGCGCTCCTTGATGGTCATGGAGTTGATGACCGCCTCCACCTTGACCAGTTCTTTTTCATCGGGCTTGGGCATGTCCTTGAGCTGCTTGATCCGGCTCATTCCCGGAATCATGCCCATGATCTGCTCCAGGCTGCCCATCTTCTTGATCTGCTGAATTTGCTCAAGAAAATCCTCCAGGGAAAACCCTTCTTTCTTGAGCTTTTTGGCGAGTTTTTCCGCCTTATCCTTATCAACGACTGCCTCGGCCTTTTCGATCAGGGTGAGCACGTCGCCCATGCCCAGAATCCGGGAGGCAACGCGGTCCGGATGGAACGGCTCCAGGGCATCGAGCCCTTCGCCCATGCCGACGAACTTGATGGGCCGCTGGGTCACCTTCTTGATGGACAGGGCCGCACCGCCGCGGGCATCGCCATCCATCTTGGTCAGGACCACGCCGGAAATGGCCAAATCCTGATTGAACTTGTCGGCCACCGTGACCGCGTCCTGGCCGGTCATGGCATCGGCCACGAAGAGGATCTCGGCGGGCTCAACCGCCTCCTTGATCCTGGCCAACTCAGCCATCAGCTCCTGATCCACATGGAGCCGACCAGCGGTGTCGATAATCAGTGTATCATAGCCACCGCTCTGGGCGGCATGCACGGCCTGGCGGCAGATGGCCACCGGGTCCTGATCGGTGCTGGAGGGATGCACCTCCACCCCGAGGCTCTGACCCAAAATGGTCAACTGGTCAATGGCTGCGGGCCGATACACGTCGGCCGGCACCAGATAGGGCTTGCGCCCCTTGCCCTGCAGCAGCTTGGCCAGCTTGCCCGAGGTGGTCGTCTTGCCGGAACCCTGCAGACCCACCATCATGATGACCACGGGCTGACGGCCGCTGAGGTTGAGGGTGGCGGTCTGCCCGCCCAACAGCTCGACCAACTGATCGTGCACAACCTTGATCACCTGCTGGCCAGGGGCCAGCGAACCAACAACTTCCTGACCCACCGCCTTTTCGGCGACCGTGGCGACAAACTCCTTGGCCACCTTGAAGTTGACGTCGGCCTCCAGCAGGGCCATGCGCACTTCGCGCAACGCCTCCTGGATGTTTTCCTCGGTCAGCCTGCCGTGGCCGCGAAGCTGTTTAAAAACATCATGTAACCGGTCTGAAAGCGACTCAAACATTCTGTCAATCACTCAAGCAGCCTGCGGGGAAAGCCCGGCAGCCGCGATAATTCCTGAAAAAAGACACACCTCACCCTCTCCGGGCCGGAAAACGGACAAAGATACTGTGCCGAACGCAGGATGTCAAGCACCAATCTGCCCAGAAAATCCATCGCCAGGGAGACGGTACTTTTGCAGACGCCTGGTTGGCGCGGGAACAGGTAGTGCGAACCGGAATTCATTCAGTGGCCAATGACCAGAAGTCTGCTATGCCGTAATGCGCCCGACAGATCACGGACTTCAAATCAACTGGAGAATTTGGTTCAGAAGCGCGCATACTTCGGCGAAGCGGGCGTCCGCCACTTTGGCGGCGGGATGGGAAGTGGCCTGACGGGCGCGCCAGTCGAAAGATTTTGGCTGATGGCAAAGCACATAGCTGGTTTTGTTAACGCCGGCTTTGGAGCCCGGGCCAACGGCGACCGCGAAGGGGTTATCGGCGTTATATTCCGCGGTGGTCATGGGCAGGCCGATAACCAGGGAGGTGCGGTCATTGAACTCCCGGGGAGAAAGAACCAAAAAAGGATGGATGTCGCACATTTCGCGGCCGGCCTGGGGATTGCAGTCGATCCAGATGACCTCCTGACGGCCCGGCACCCACCCGCGTTTTGCCGCTACCATTTCTCGGCCCCAAGCTTTTCCGTGCCCTGCATCACCTCCCCGCCGTGCTGTTCCGGCTTGTAACGCTCCAGCCGTTGCTTGAGGGTAAGGGTGGCATCCTGGACCGGAGAAATAATGACCTTGCCTTCCTCCACCGTTACCCGCACCTGTTGATCCTCGTACAAATGCGCCTCGCGTGCCACGGCGGCGGGCAGACGAACGCCAAGATTGTTACCCCAGTGCTTGATATTGAGTATCACTTCGGCCATTGTGTTGCCTCCAGTATAATGTTTACACAAAGTATAAACATACCCGAGGATGAACGCAACGTGTTTTTAGCTCAGTGGGCAATCGTGGCGGTGAGTTTGAGTCCCCAGAGCCCTGCATACCCGCTGCAAGACGACGGGCAAAATGATTGAGCACCCAGGAGACAAATTGGCCTTGGGTCACGCCCAGTTCACCAGCTTCAATCCCGGTATTCTGCTGAAATGCTTCTGATTGTTCGTGACCAGGGTAAGGTTGCGGGCAAGCGCGGTAGCGGCGATGATCAAATCCAGATCGGCAAGCCGCAAGCCCTGAACCTCCAGGGCGGCCTTCATTTTTCCGAATGCTTCCACCGTTTCCGGGCCTGGCGGCAAAAGAGGAAAAGCGCTCTCAATGGTCTTGAGCTTGGCCAGGTTCGCATCGACATTCTGCGACTTGTAAGCGCCGTAGTACAGCACCATCATGGTGATGGTGCTGAGATACAGAGGATCGTGTACGTGGATGCGCAGATTCTCCGCCACCCCGCCCTGCCCCTTCAGAGAATAGATCACCGTGTCGGTGTCAAGAAGAAACATTACAGCCCCCCGGCAAGCCGCTGGCTGTTTTTGCGGGCATTTTTGATTTCGGCGACAATCTCACCGACTGGCCTGGAGTCTTCCCATGAACCGGACAATTGCAGCAGCACCTCGGCCGGAGACGGCATGGCGCGGCAAGTCTTTTGTGAAGAAAGATGCTCCTTGACCAGAAAGATGATCTCCTGACTCACCGATCTGTTTTCCGCCGTTGCCAATCTTTTCAGTTGTTCGTACAGACCGTCATCAATCCCTTTTACTTGCAGATTTGCCATGGCTTCCTCCTGAGGATCACTCTCCGACCTCTTTCATGAAAGAGTAATATTTTATCATGATTTGAGCAAGCAAGAAAATCTGCGGTTCTACGGAAAATAGGGGAGTGTCCCTAATTTCCCCATCAACTCGCCAACATCCAGCATCTGGCGGCCTGAAAGCCGTACCGAATAATCAAGTAAGCCGGCCCCCTAAAATATCCATCACCGCGGCATCAGCGCGAACACACCCCAGCCCAGGTATTCACGGGTGTAAGCGGCGTAGCGCCCGGGTTCCGAGGTCAGTTTGGCTCGAACCTCTTTGACTAACTCGTCGCCGGGATTGGCTTCAAGCCATCGGCGCATGGTGAGCCATTTGGCCGCCTCGTATCTGTCCCAGCCGTCTTGGTCAGCCAGAACCATCTCCACGACGTCGTAGCCAAGGCGGCCGAAAGAGGCGAGAAGTTCCGGAAGCAGGAGAAAGTCGGAGATTGCGTTGGCAAGACACCCCTTGGCAACATCTTCCGTCGGCGGTAACTGCCGCCAGTAAGGCTCGCCGATGAGGATGATCCCGCCGCTGCGCAGGCTCCGCGCCAGAAGCTCGATAGTGCCGGCGACTCCCCCACCGATCCAAGTGGCGCCGACACAGGCTGCCACACCGACCTTCTCGTCAGAGACGTAGCCGGCAGCATCGCCATGGATGAAGGTGACTTGATCGGCAACGCCGAGTTCCTCAGCACGGAGTTTCGCTTGCTCGGTGAACAACCGGCTCATGTCGATGCCGGTGCCGATGACGCCGTGATCGCGTGCCCAGGTGCACAGCATCTCTCCCGAACCACTGCCGAGGTCGAGCACTCGGGTCCCCGATTCCAGACGCAGCGCCGCGCCGAGCGTGGCAAGCTTTTCGGGTGTGATCGGGTTATGGATGCGGTGAGCGCTTTCAGTGATGTTGAATATCCGAGGGATGTCCATTGTGGAAAATTTCCTTACGGGTGCGTATGAATTCAGAGTATAACGTTGGCCATGACGCGCAAGAAATGGACGTGCGTAGCGCGGCTATTTCTTGTCGCTGTCGGTGGCGTTGTTGGGTCCGCTCTGTCCTCCTGTCTGTGGCTCAGTGAACAACACATGCTGAACAAGGCGGTTCTTCCGAATCAGATCAATGAGTGAGGCAATGTCGATGAAGACAAGCTTCCGGTCTCCTGCAACCCCTTCTTCTATTACGCGCCGCGCGTCCGGTGTGATCTTCCTGCTTGTTGCCACGATGAACTTGTCGATCCTCTTGCGCTCATTGTCCAAGTCGTCGACGAAAGCAACGTTCAGTGCCTGTGTAGCTTGACTGATCAACTCTCCCGCGTTTCCCCTCGACGAACTGGTACCGTGAATGTCGGTCGCCTTTGCCTGGACTGCGTAGTACTCCACAGTCCCTATTGGTGTTGTGTAACGGAAGGGTAGAATGTCTGCGCCGAACTCTCCCCGCCCGTGATACTCGACCCGGCGAAGTCGCGTGAATCCCAGTCTGTCGAGGAGGGGCAGCAGTGGAAAATTCGGGACACTCCCCTATTTTTTTTGTCCCGCCCTTCCCTCTACAACACCAGAAGAATTACTACACCCAACTCTCCACGTTCAATTCCGGAACCTTCTTGAACTCGCGGAGGTTGTTGGTCACGAGCGTCAGGGAAAGGCTGCTGGCATGGGCGGCAATGAGCATGTCCAGGCTGCCGATGGGCTGTCCCTTCTTTTCCAGGTGGGCGCGTATTTCTCCATAGCGACAGGCGGCGCGGTCGTCAAAGGGAAGAATTTCCAGCGGGACGACAAAGGTCTGGAGCGCCTCGTTGTTCTGTTGCGGCCTGCTGCTTTTGGCAACCCCGAATTCCAGTTCGGCCAGGGTGATGGCAGAGATGCCCACGTCCGCGATTGCCAGGGTACGGAGCTTTTCAAGCACCTGGAGGGGCTTTTTCTTGATGAGGTAAATGCAGATATTGGTGTCAAGCAGGTAGCGCATCAGAATTCATCGCGCTGGTCGGCCGGCGGCTGCCGGCGCTCTGCCATGAAATCATCGCTGAACATGTCGAGGCTGTCGATCAGTCCGGCCCAGGGGTCATCTTTGGTGGTGAGGATGATATTTTTCCCCACCCGCTTGATATATACCTCGTTGCCCTCAAGCTGAAAGCCCTTTGGGAGCCGCACCGCCTGACTGTTGCCGCTTTTGAATATCTTTGCCGTGTTCATCGAACCCTCCTGCCTTGTATATACATAAATATATATACCGCGAACACGAAAGTAAAGGGTTTTCGGATCGGCAGGCATGCCAATGAGGAAATTGAGGATAAAAACGAAAAAGGCGGAGAGCCCGCCACCGGGTTGCCCGCCTTTTTCCTTCAGCCTTGCGCCTTGCCTACAGCTCTTCCAGCATCTTGGCCAGCCCCTCTGGGGTGTCGAACTGGAAGCAGCGGTGTTCGTAGTCAGGCGGGATGATCTTGCCCAAAAGCCCGGTAAGCACCGTCTTGGGACCGACCTCGATAAAGACCCGCACCTCCTCGGCCATCAGCCGTTCCACGATCTCCAGCCAGCGGACGGTGGAGGCGATCTGACGCGCCATGATCTGCCGGATCGCAGCAGGGTCGCTCTCGGAAGCGGCGGTGACGTTGAAGAGGACCGGGGTGGCCGGGGCGTTGAAGCTCACCTTGGCCATGGCCGCCTCGAAATCCGGGACCGCACCACCGATCAGCTCGCTGTGCCAGGCGCCGCTCACCTTGAGGGGAATCGCCTTGCCGCCCTTCTCCTTGACCAGGGGCGCGGCAACGGCAAGGGCCGCTTCCTCGCCGGAGATCACAATCTGCTCGGCGGAGTTGTGGTTGGCCACGGTGATCTTGCCGGCAGCCTTGGCGCTTTCCACGATTTCGCGCACCGCCTCGATGGGCAGTTTCACCACGGCCTGCATGCCGCCGGGATTAGCGGCAGCCTCGCGCTCCATCAAGCGGCCGCGTTCGGTGACCAGGGCCAGGGTATCCTCGGGACTGACGATCCCGGCGGCGGCAAGCGCCCCGTATTCGCCCAGGCTGTGCCCGGCGAAGAAGGCCGGTTTTACCCCGGCCTTGGCCAGGGCCTGCCAGCAGATGAGATTCAGCACGGTCATGGCCGGTTGCAGATGCACGGTGCGGGTCAGTTCCTCCAGGGGACCGTCTTGGCAAAGCCGGGTCAGCGGAAAGCCGCTGATCTTCTCCGCCATGGCCATGAGGGCGCGGGCCTCGGGGTCCGTTTCCAAAAACTCCTTGCCCATGCCCAAAAACTGGGAGCCCTGCCCCGGAAAAAGAACCGCTACCTTGTGCTCTGCCATACCTGAAATCCTCAAGTTCATTTTTTTGATGATTGCTATCACTCAACTTCAGCCGGAAGCCATGGACAAGGGGCTCTGGACCCCGGCTTCCGCCGGGGTGACGGCAACGACGGCATAAAACGGTTTTGATTACCATGCCGTCCGCGCTCCAAGGCAACAGCGGCCCTTCGACAGGCTCAGGGCGAACGGAAGATCAATGCGTTAAGACAAAATCCGTTCGTGCTGAGCCTGTCGAAGCACCGGCCTCAAGAAATTTCGGCCTTGCTCCGAAACCCTTCACTCTTCACTTTCCTGCGGCGGATACAAAAAACTGCCCAGAATAAACAGGCCGACGCCAACACAAATGGCTGAATCCGCCACATTGAAGGCGGGCCAGTGGTGGCTGCCGACATAGAAATCCAGAAAATCCACCACCGCGCCGAACCGCAGCCGGTCGATGAGATTGCCCACCGCGCCCCCGGCGATCAGGCCGATGGCATGGGCAAAAATCTTGCCTTGGCTGCGGAACTGGCGGTAGGAAAAAGCCATCACCCCAAGGGCGAGCACGGCCACGCCGACAAAGAAGACCTGCCGCCAGACGGTCTGGGCTCCGGCCAGCATGCCGAAGGCCGCTCCGGTGTTGGTGAGATAGGTCAGGTTGAACAGGCCAGGGATGACGGGCAACAGCTCGAACATGGCAAAGCGGTCCATAACCCAAGCCTTGGTTGCCTGATCGAGCACAACCACCGACAGCAGCCAGGCCAGCGGAATAATGAGCGAACCGGGCTTTTTCAACGTGCCACCACCACGGAGGTGCAACGGGGGCAGAGGCTGGGATGGGCCCCATCGCTGCCCAGTTCCTCGGAGCGCAGCCAGCAGCGTTCGCATTTTTCACCCCTGGCCGAGCGCACCAGCACGGAAAGTTCCGGCAGTTCGGCGCTGACAAAGCCCGGCTCCGGCAAGGAGCCCATCAGCTCCATGCGCGAAACAATGGCCACACCTTGCAAGGTCTGCCAGTTGGCAGCCAGAAATCCGCCCAGCTCGCCGCTCGCGGCCACCACCACCTCCGCCTCCAGGGAATGGCCGATAACCTTGTCGCGCCGGGCAATCTCCAGCGCCTTGGTCAATTCGGACCGCACCCGCAAAACCTTGTCCCACTTCTCGGCCAACACTTTGTCGCCAACCCGTTCCGGCTTCAACTCCGGGAACAGGGCGACACAGACAGTGTCTTCGCGCTGCCCCTTGCCGGGCAGAAAATCCCAGACCTCGGCGGCCATGAAGGTTAGCACCGGGGCCATGAGCCGGGTCAGGCCATCGACGATTTCATACAGCGCAGTCTGGGCGGCCCGCCGCTCGCGGGAATTGGCAGGCAGGGTGTAGAGCCGGTCTTTGAGCACATCGAGATACAGGGCGGACATGCTCACCGTGCAGAAGTTGGTCAACCCGTGGAACACGGGGTGGAACTCAAAAACCTCGTAGCCCTTGAGCACCTTCATCTTCAACAGCTCAAACTGATAAAGCGCCCAGCGGTCCAGCTCGTCCATCTCGCTGTCCGGCACCGTATTGGTGGCCGGGTCGAAATCGTAGAGGTTGCCGAGGATGAAACGCACCGTGTTGCGAATCTTGCGGTAGGCGTCGGCCAGTTGCTGGAGGATGGTGTCCGAGATCTTGATATCGTCGCGGTAATCCTCGGAAGCCACCCAGAGGCGCAGAATCTCGGCCCCGTACTTCTTGATGATCTCCTCTGGGGCGATGACGTTACCGATACTCTTGGACATCTTTTTGCCCTGGCCGTCCACGACAAAGCCGTGGGTGAGCACCGACTTGTACGGCGGGATGCCACGGGTGCCCACCGAGGCCAAAAGAGCGCTCTGGAACCAGCCGCGGTGCTGGTCGCTGCCTTCCAGATACAAATCCGCAGGCGCGGCCAGCTCGGCGCGCTCTTCCAGCACAGCGGCATAGCTCACCCCGGAATCGAACCAGACATCGAGGATATCCTCTTCCTTGATGAACTCCGCGCTCCCGCATTTTTTACACTTGGCGTCCGGCCCGATGAAATCGGCCAACTCATGGCTGAACCAGGCGTCTGCCCCTTCCTTTTCAAAGAGGGCGGTGATGCGCTCCATGATGGTTGCGTCGTTGAGCACCTCGCCGCATTGTTCGCAATACACCACGGTAAGGGGCACGCCCCAGGCGCGCTGGCGCGAGAGGCACCAGTCCGGCCGGTTCTCCACCATGCCGAGGATGCGCTCCATGCCCCATTGAGGGATCCAGCGCACGTCCTTGATCGCGGCCAGGGCCTTGTTCCGCAGCTCGTTGGCCTCCATGGAGATGAACCACTGCTCCGTGGCCCGGAAGATCACCGGCTTCTTGCAGCGCCAGCAATGGGGGTAGCTGTGGGAGAGCTTGGCTTCCTTGATCAGCGACCCCTGTTCCGCCATGTCCGCGGTGATCTGCGAATTAGCCTCGAAGATGAAGAGCCCGGCATAGGGCCCGGCCTCCTCGGTGAAACGGCCATCGTTGCCCACCGGCGAAAGGACGGGCAGGTTGTAGTTGATCCCGGTCAGGTAGTCTTCCCGGCCGTGGCCTGGCGCGGTGTGCACGCAGCCGGTGCCGGTGTCCAGGGTCACGTAATGGGCCAGAACCATGAGGGAATCGCGATCCAGAAACGGGTGACGGCATTTTTTGCCCTCAAGCAGCCTGGCGGAAAAGGTGGCAAGAACCTCGTAGTCGTCGATGCCCCATGCAGTAAGGGCCTGCTCCATCAGGCCCTCGGCCAGGATGAGAACCTCGGAGCCAACCCGGACCCCAACATAGGGGTAATCGGGATGGAAAGCCACCCCCAGGTTGGCGGGCAGGGTCCAGGGGGTGGTGGTCCAGATCACCGCCGAAACCTTCTCCCCGGCCAGGGCGGGAATAGCATCGCCCAGATCCTCGGCCACCGGGAACTTCACATAGATGGAGGGGGAGGTATGGTCGTAATACTCCACCTCGGCCTCGGCCAGGGCGGTCCGGCAGGAGGAACACCAGTGCACCGGCTTCTTGCTGCGGGTCACCGCGCCGGAAAGCAGAAAGCGGTTGAACTCGCGGGCAATGGACGCTTCGTACTTGTAATCGATGGTCAGATAGGGGGTGTCCCAGTCGCCCAGCACCCCGAGGCGCTTAAACTCGTCTTTCTGCTTCTTGATCCATTTCCCGGCATAGTTGCGGCAGGCCCCACGAAAGGCCAGCTTGCCGATTTCCTTCTTTTTCGGCCCCAACTCCTTGTCCACGTTGAGTTCGATGGGCAGGCCGTGGCAATCCCAACCCGGCACGTAGGGGCAGTGAAAACCCGCCATGCGCCTGGACTTGAGGATGATGTCCTTGAGGATCTTGTTCAAGGCATGGCCCATGTGGATATGGCCGTTGGCATAGGGAGGGCCGTCGTGCAACACATAGAGCGGTCGGCCTGCGGTCTGCTCCTGCACCTTGGCGTAGAGATTGGACTCCTCCCAACCCTTGAGGAACTCCGGCTCTCGTTGCGAGAGGTTGGCCTTCATCTTGAAATCGGTTTGGGGCAGGTTCAATGTCGCCCGATAATCCATGGGTGATCTCCATATGTTAACTGAGTGCTGGGTGCTGAGTTCCGAAACAAGCAAACATACCAGCTCACCCGCAAGTTGCAAGGGTAAAATCGCCGGGATTCCGGGCGGTTCGCCCTGCCTTCCGGCTTTGGGTTTGACATTCGCGGACTCGGTTCCTATACTTGGATGGATTCGGAGCACAAGAAAAAAGCTCCCTTCGACAGGCTCAGGGCGAACGGAACAACTGAATGATTATCCGTTCGTCCTGAGCCTGTCGAAGGGCGGTACAAATGCAAAATAATACCAAACCGGATACACTATCCGTTTACCCTGGAGAAATCACATGCCTAAAATCATTGCCCTGGCTGGCAAGGGCGGAGTCGGCAAGACCACCATTTCCGCCCTGCTCATCAAATACCTGACCGAGCGGAACATGACCCCCATCCTCGCCGTGGATGCCGACGCCAACGCCAATCTCAACGAATTGCTGGGACTGAAACTCGGCGCCACCATCGGCCAGATCAGAAAGGAACTCAAGGGCGACATGCCGCCCAACATGACCCGGGACCAGTACATGGAGATGAAGGTGCACCAGGCCCTGGTGGAGGCCAACGGCTTCGACCTCATGGCCATGGGCCAGCCCGACGGGCCGGGCTGCTACTGCGCGGCCAACCAGCACCTGGCCATGACCATGGACCATCTCGCCGACAACTACAAGTACATCGTGGTGGACAACGAGGCGGGCATGGAGCACCTCAGCCGCATGAACCTGCGGGACATCGACTACCTCATCGTGGTCTCCGACCCCTCGGCCCGGGGGATCATGACCGCCACTCGAATCGCCGAACTCACCGGCCCCCTGGCCATCAGCATCAAGAAAAAATGCCTCATCGTCAACCGGGTGCCCGAACCGGCCAGCCCGGAGCTGCTGGCCAAGATAGACGAGGCGGTGCAATCCACCGATCTGCCCCTGGGCGGCCTTTTGCCTGCAAGCAACGAACTGGTAAGCCAGGAAATCACGGGACAATCCTACCTACAACTCGACGGGCAAGTGCCCGCAGTGCACAAGGCCTTCGCCATCTTCGACGCGTTTCTGCAATAGGACAACATTGCCTCCCTGTTCCGGTTCCGGCAAAATTTTCCCGGCTCCGGAACAGGCGATCCCCTTGCGCCAATTCATCGCAACACCTCACAAGAGAGATTCCTGCAATAACCTTATTTGTGGTTCGACAGGCTCACCACGAACGGAAAAAGTCAATGATTTAATACAATTACCGTTCACCCTGAGCCTGTCGAAGGGTGGCTTCCGAGTTTCGGAGTCTCGTTCTCTCGCTTCCCTGCATGAGACTAACCAACCAACAGTATTGCAAACCCACCGCAGCATACCTCCTGGCACGAGTCTTGCTTTACTTCAGTGCGGCAGCTCCATATCCAGAATATAAAGCGAGGCGCACTATGGATTTACTGGCATCTTTCTACAACGGCATAAGCGGCGTAAACGCCATGAGCCAGAAGCTCAACGTCACGGCAAACAATGTCGCCAATGTCAATACCAACTCCTTCAAAACAAGCCAAACCCAGTTCGCCGACATTTTTGAAACCACCCTCGGCTCCATCTCCGTGGGACACGGCGTCCGGCTTGGCAACATCGGGACATCCTTTACCGACGGCATGCTTGGAACCACCGGCAAGGCCACGGACATGGCGCTCAGCGGTCCGGGATTCTTCATGGTGCGCCCTCCCGATGCCACCATGGCAAACACCTACACCCGATCCGGAAACTTCGATCTGGTGAATCACCTGGGCGCCGAGCCCAACGCCTACAATCTAACCACCCAGACCGGCCAGTTTGTGCAGGGCTATAACCTGAGCGCCTCCACCGGCTCGCCCACCACGGTCGGCGATATCCTGGTCAAGAGCATTGCGCCCCAATCGGCGACCAGCCAGGTGCAACTGATGCTGAACATCCAGAACAATCCGGCCTTGCAGGAACCAACCGCCAGCCCGATTACCCTGTTTGACAGTTGGAACGGGACCGACACCGCCCAACCCATTGCCGCGAGCAGCTACGACTTTAAAACCGCGCTGAAGATATACGGCCCGGCCGATGAAACCACCCCATTATCGACCCCCTCGACCACCTACGATCTGACTGTCTATTTTGATGCAACCGCAAACCCCAACGAACAGGAGTTTCTCGTCACCTGCAGCCCCGCTCTGGATCAGCGGCTGAGCTCCGGCGGCACCCGGTACGACAGCGCCACGAACAAGGGGGCCGGGGCCCTGCTCTACGGCGTGCTCTCCTTTTCAAACAACGGCGACCTGAGCAACATCCAGTGCTGGAACGTGCCGCCCGACGGCAACGTCGATCCGGCCGCGGTCACCAACCTGCTGACCCTTGCCAGGGGCGAATCCTACTACAGCTTCGACTTCAATTTTACCGGCACCCCGATCAACAACTCCTCAACCCTGAGCTTTGGCAACACTCCCAAGCCGCTGGCGGTGGTCAGTCCCGCCCCGGCCTTCAGCTCCGCCACCACCTCGGGGCTTATCAGCGCCACCTCCACCTGGAACACGGTTTCAGACAGCCTCGGCAACACCGTGCAGACCGGCGATACGATCACCCTCCAAGGTACCACCGGAGACGGAACCGCAGCCTCATATACCTACACGGTGAATTCTTCCCAGACAGTCGCGGATTTTCTTGCCGGGCTGGAAGCCCAGTTTGCCTGCACCGCAGGAATAATCGACGATCGGCTCACCCTCACCGACACCGAAGTGGGAGACAGCCAATTGGCGATCTCCTCGATCACCCATGCCAATGCCGGCGGGGCCACCCCGCTCACCGACCCGACCATTGCCCAGATCTTCGGCAACCAGAATTCCACCTTCACCGTTGAACTCGAAGACAGATATCAAAGCGCGGGGTTGACCACCACCAACTACGCGACCCCTTCCTCGATACTGTATCAAAGTCAGAACGGATACGGCAAAGGCAGGCTTCAGGACATCAGCGTGGACAGCCAGGGCTTTATCACCGGACAGTATTCCAACGGCCAGAATATCACCCAGGCCCAACTGGTGCTGGCCAACTTCATGAACCTGCAAGGATTGCGCTCCGTGGGCGACAACAACTTCGTGGCCACGGATAAAGCAGGCATGGCAATAATCGGCACCGCGGGCCAGCCGTCCTTCGGCACCGCCACCAACTACACCCTGGAGATGTCCAATGTCGATCTTGGCCGGGAAATGGTGGATGTCATCACCACCCAGCGGGCCTTCCAGGCCAACGCCAAAAGCCTTTCCACCGCCGATGAAATGTATGAAAAATTGATTCAGATGATCAGGTAGCCTTTCTTCTCAGGGAGAAGAGGGGGTCAGCTTCCACCGGCAAAGCCGGGGGGTTACCTTAAGGAAATTACAGAGCCCTACAAATTTCGCTCTGTTCGGCCGTGCCGAGGAGATACGTTTGGCCCGAATAGATGTCCCGGCTAAGCGTTTCCACGGCTCCAAGCCAGCGAGCAACATCCCCGCACCAAACAGGCTCGTTGTCGCTTCCCCGGCAAGTGGCTACGCCATCGCCGCCGTAAGCAACAAACTGCATGCCCGGCAGAGGCCGAATATTGGCTCCCGGCGGAGTTCGGGACAAAGCCATAATCGATGGCCGCTCGTCATGGAGCAGGGTCAAGATAAGGTCCGGCAAACGATACATAGCCAGGTCGCCGGTTGACAGTGGGCCTGCCGTGCCGTTTATAATGATCAGAGGCGTGGCTGTTAGGGTTTTAAACATGGCGTCGGTGAAGTCTCCACGGTCAGTGGCGAGCAGGCCGGATTCCGCGTAGCCGCCGAAGTTGTTACCCAGAAAAGGCAGGTGGTCGCCAAAGACGACGATCAGACCTTCAGGATCAACCTGCCGCAAGATATCGATAAAATCCATGAGCTCCCGGGACTTATAATACACGACATTTGCGTACGCCTCGACCATCGGTTCGGCGCTCTCCGCTGTGATCATCCGTGGCCGGCCGGGGCCAAGGGGGTAATCCAGATGGCCGAAGAAAGTCAGGATATAGTTCATCACCGGAATATTTTCTTCCCGCAAAGGCCGGAGGCGTTCAAGCACCTGGCGATACAGGGAAACATCGCTCAAAAATTCCCGATTCATATCATCTTGGGCAAAGTCGTCCTGAGATAAATATCGCTGAAATCCCATACGCCGGTAGGCATGGATCCTGTTCCAGAACGCGGGGACATTCGGGTGGGAGGCTACCGTGGCGTACCCCGATTCAGCGAGATGGCGAGGCAGACAGGGAGCGTTTTGGCGAAGCCGCCCCTCAAAGAACACCGCATCGTCAATAACCGGAAAGCCGCAAAGCGCCTCGAATTCCGCATTCGCGGTGTAGCCGCCGAAAACGGGAGACAATGCTTGCGACCTGCCTGCCGCCTGCCACAGGGCGCGAAACCGCGAATCCAGAGGGTCATCGGAAAAACCGGCGTTCACAAGCTGCATCGGATCCCAAAACGATTCCAAGACTATGATATGGACATTACGCTGCGGGGCCCGCATCTTTGCTTGCTGAACGCCATTGCCAGGACGGAATGTTTTCGCATTGAGAAACGAAGCCGCCGCCTCCACCTCGGCCCTTGTGGGAGGATGCCCCGACCTGGCAAGGAAACGCGCGACTTCCTGGGTCAGGTGAATCAGGATGCCCCGTTGTTCGAAGTTGCCCCGTTGATCCCAGACACTGTTGCCAAAAGTGTTGTCCATGGCCATGATTATCGCCGCCGGCCAACGGACCAGAGCGGTTACACCGCAGGCGATGAGGCTTGCGGCTATCAGTGCCCGTTTTTTGCGCGGATTCGCCATGCCGAGCAGAATGACAGCTCCGATGGCGCCACAGGCAGCCGTCATGGCCAAAGGCCAGCCGTGCAGCAGCAGGAGCAGGTTGGGCAAGGCCCAGAAATCGTCGGGCATTACCGGACCGCCGAGGATCGCCACCTTGGCCGCATTACCGCAATGGAGAAGGGTCAGCAGCATGGCGATTGAGGCAAAAAACCAGCCCGCCCCCCGGGCCATGGCGTAAAAAAACGCACCGAGAAGCAGATGCGCGGCAAGATCCTTGGCAATGGCACCGGGTGCAACCACCACTTCAAAACAGAACCAATTCACTCCCTGGAGCAAACCATACCAGAGGATGGTGATCGCCAATGCCGCAGGCCAGCCGCCAGCGAGCTTCCAGGCTCTCTGCCAGTATTCATGAATCATTGACTGCCGCCGGCCGTTGGGTTTTGGATAATCCGGTGAATTTCGGGGAGTTCATTGATATCAGTGGCGCAGGCATTAATCCCCCGTGCCATGACGCCCGGCCTGCAAAATCGGAACAGCTTTCCCCTTTCCATGTTCGACGCGGGGGTCTCCCTGGCCGGCTGGCGGCAGGCGCCGCCGATCCGGGAGTATTTCAGCCTCTGCCGCCCGGGGAGGTTGTTAGAAAAAGCCCTATCAGCCGCTTCAATCTTGACTGCCCGGTTTTTATTGATATCGAAACGATTCTTTAAAACCTTCACAACGTTCCCGGATATTTTTTTCGCTTCTGATTCCTTTAGACGCGGGTCCCGCCCCCTGATACATGGCGGATAACGTACCAGAAAATATTTTCCCTGTCAGAAAGATAACGAAAAAACCCGTCGAGGAGCCCAAAAAACCGGCGGCCCGGAATATTCCGAACCGCCGGCTAAGGCAGGAGACTTGGTTAAAAAGCTTACCGCTTGATGTTGATCAAATCCGCCAGCATCTCGTCGGTGGTGGTGATGATCTTGGAGTTGGCCTGGAAGCCGCGCTGGGTGGTGATCAGCTTGACGAATTCCGCGCCGAGGTCCACGTTGGACTGCTCCAAGGAGTTGGGCGAGATCGTGCCCAGGCCGTTGGTGGCTGGCGGGCCGGTGATGGGCGCGCCGGATTCGCTGGTTTCCCGGAAGATATTGCCGCCCTCCTTGCTGAGCCCGGCCAGATTGTTGAAGCTGGCCAATGCCACCTGGGCCCTTTGCAGCACCTGTCCGTTGGAGTAGTTGCCGGTGATGATCCCCTTGGTATCCACGGAAACCGACTGCAGAAAACCCGCGGCAAACCCGTTCTGATCCTGAAAGATGGTGGTGGAGCTGTTGGCGTACTGGGTGGTGGACAACGCCTCGGTGCTGAAATTGATGCTCATGGTACCCCCGGTCAGGCTGCCATCCTCGCCGCTGGTGTCGGCGGCAATGGTGGTGAAGAGGCCCGCGCCGAAAGGAGAGGAAACACCCGGCGCGCCATTGGTTATCGAGGTGATTTCCAGTTGGCTGTGATACCCGGCGGCCGCAACCTCATCCGCCACCCGGTCGGTGAGCACCAGACGCCCGGCGCCATCGATGGAGGCTTCGGCGTCAAACTGCTCTTCCAGCCAGGAGAGCAGATCCTGCATGGTGGGAGGGTTATTGGGCGCCGTGAGCGGCGAACCGAAATCGGTGCCTGCCGTGAAGGTTGCATTCACCGGGGTATTGTCTCCCCGGACTCCGACAAAAACCAGGGCATCCGTGGCGGTCAGGGCAACCCCCGCTCCGTCGAACACGCTGGTCAGGGGGGTGCTGGCATTGATCGGTGTCGTGCCGGGAAAAGTTGTGGTGGCCCGAGCCGTGGAAACCACCTGCTGCTTCGCGGTGGTGACATTGAAGGTGTTGGTGGTGGCGGTGCTGGCGCCAAAGGGATTCGGGCCGGCACTGAAAGTAAAGGCGGTCACAGCCAGGCCGCTGGCGCCGCCGGTGGCATCGGTCATCTTTATTTTCCCAGCGGCGTCGATGGTGGAAGTAACCTTAAAAGTGGTATCCAGCGCATTGAGGAGATCCTGCACCTTGTCGGTGGCCGCGAGGGTATAGGTGCCGTTCACCGCGACTCCGCTGTTATCATAACCGGCAAAGGTCACCACCGCAGGAGTAGTCGTATCAACCAGAGCGCCGGTGGAGTCATACACCGTATTCCACAGGGTTTCCTTGGTGATGGGCGTTGAGGTTCCGGCGGTGGCATAGGCTGCGCTGCCGCTGACCAATACCTGACTGACCGCGGTGGCCTGCCCGCTGTACCGGGCGCCGAGATTAAGCTCTATCATCTGATTGGTGGGAGCGCCGGTGAAATTCGCGGCAAAGGAGTAGTACTGGTCCGTATTGCCCAAGGTCAGCAGGTTGGTGCTCTGGGCCGGATCCACCTCGCCGTCGGGGGGCACGTTCCAGGCGGTCATATTGCTGATGGCTCCGGAGGTGGAGAAATCCAGCACCCCATAGAGCAGGGCGCCGGCGCCCTTGTGGTTCTGGTAGTTGTACGTGGTATCCGGGGTGTAGATGGAAGCCTCGTCGTTGGTGCCGTCCAGGGCGCCGGTGGCGTCACGGCCGGTGGTCAGCACCCGCTGGTCTTCGCTGGGCTCGCAGGTGACCAGGAACTCCCACTGGTTGTCCTTGGTGGTGCGGTCGAAATACACGGTGAGGTCATGGCTCGCACCCACGGAGTCGTATACCTTGATGGCGGTGGTGTACTCATAGGCATTGGCGTCGATGGGCGAGGTGGGTACCGGAAGCGCGGGATTGGTGCCGTTCCAGGCGTCGAACAACCGCTGCTCGGTGGTCTCGTTGTTCTTGCGGGAATCCACGTTGGCAATGACCTGGATACCGGTGGTTGCAACCGGGGGGGTGGTCTTGCCCAGGTTGATATCGCCGATGGTGCCCTGGCGCTCGCCGGAGGTGGTGTCCAGGGTCCAGCCCTGGACAAAGTTGCCGGTGGGATTGACCAGAAAGCCTTCCTTGTCGAAACGGAACTCGCCGGCCCGGGTGTACATATCCGCCTCGGCGCTGCCCGCGGCCCGGAGCATGAAGAAGCCCTGACCGCCGATGGCCAGATCGGTGGCGGTGGAGGTGGACTCAAACGAGCCCTGGGCAAAGATGCCGTCGATGGTGGTCATGGTCACACCGCGTCCGACCTGGGCCGCACCCGCGGCGGTGGCCACGCTCTGGGACAATACATCCTGAAAGGTCGCCCGGCTGGATTTAAAGGCGATGGTGTTGACGTTGGAAACGTTATCACCCAAAACGCTCATGGCGTTGCCCATGGTGCTGAGACCACTGATGCTTGCGTACAACGAACTTGAAACGCCCATTATGCTACCTCCTGTTTTCTTGTGCTGTAATGTTCAAGGGTCTCATCTCACCACCAAGATATCCGACACGTTCATTGGTATCGTTTTATCCACGGTTACCTGGGCCGTGGCGCCGTCAAAATTCACTCCGGTGACCAGGCCGGTTGTCCGGTAATCAACATCGACTTTCTGCCCCAAGGCATTGATGGCCACCACATTGTAGGTGTACAATCCATCGGCGACCACCGTGCCGCTGGGGGTTGTCGCATCCCAGGTCAACTCGTGCACGCCCGAGGCGGCATAGCCAAGCTCAACGGTGTCTGCCATGCGGCCCGCCGAGTCATAAATTTCAATCCTGCAGGAATCGGCGGCATCGGCCAGGGTGTATTGCGTGGTCGAAACCTTGCCATCCACCACGCCCATGGTGTTGCCCCCCCCCTGCACCTCCTTGCCGATCAGGGTCAGGAGCTGGAGATTGTTCTGCGACACCTGGTAGCCAAGCAACTTTTCCAGGTTGTCGGACATCTTCATGGTGGCTTCCATGTTGGAAAACTGAGCGAGCTGCGAAGCCATGTCCGTGCTGTCCATGGGCTCCAGCGGATCCTGATGCTGCATCTGGGTGATGAACAAAGTCATGAAATCGTCACGATCCAGGGTGCTCTTGCCCACGGTGGACAGGGTCGTGGTGTCCTGAAGGGGCAGGGTCGCGCTGGTGCTTGCTGTGGTAGTCATGCTCTTTCCCTCTCTTGTTTTCAGGCAAACAGATCAACGCCGTTTTCACGGCCGGTTCCGGGCTGCGCCCGCTGGTAGAAAATATCCTCGGGCAGGTCCGCCAGGGTTGTTCTCCGCTGGCCGACTCCCTTTTCCAGCGAAGCCGCCTGGAACTGCTGCCACGCTTCATTGCTGTCGTTATCCTTGTTCAAGGACACCATGCATTCTCCAAGGTCAAACCCCTGTTTTTCCATGTTTTCCCTGAATTGCTCCAGGTTGCTTTCAAGCACCGCCTTCACCTTGGAATTTTCCATATTGAAGGAAACAGCCACCTGGTTGTCGCGCACGGTCATCTCCACCTTGACCTCGCCCAATTCCTTGGGATAGAGCTTGAGAACCAGGTGATGTTCCTGATTGCGCAACCCCTGCAAAACCCCCTGGGAAAGCTGGGTGAAGCTCTGCTGCTGGAGACCGTGGGGCATGTTGGGAACATGCACGAAAGGCCGTGCCGCCTGGTTTGAAACAGCAGCCTGGCCCACAGCCTCGCCCTTTGCAGCCACACCGCCCTCGGCTTGAAAGACGGAACTGCTTTCAACAAAGAGTTCCCCGCTGGCAAGGGACCCCTTTCCGTTTTGCGCCT
This sequence comes from uncultured Desulfurivibrio sp., assembly GCA_964588325.1. Taxonomy (GTDB): domain Bacteria; phylum Desulfobacterota; class Desulfobulbia; order Desulfobulbales; family Desulfurivibrionaceae; genus Thiovibrio. The sequence goes on along the minus strand of CAZPOR010000003.1, from coordinate 74,558 downwards.
CCCGGCCGTCCCTGCCCATGGCGGAGAAAAGCTCCGCGGTTTCCCCGTCAAGAAGCGGCGCACCATCCGCATTTTCCGTGGCCATAAGATCCTCAGCTTGCGCCAGCTTCTTTTCAAGAGCCGCATCCGTCTTGGGATTTCCCTGCTGTACCTTGACCTTGGAGAGATCAACGCTTTCCATGAGCTTTTCAAACACCGAAACCAGCGTCCCCTGGACAGCGGAAGAAAGACTCGGCCCCTTGGTTTCAAAACCGGACCGGGTCAACACCTCCTGAAGATCGGCAAGAAAGGAAATCGGGTCGGCCTGCAGCCTGTTACCCTTCACCTCGCCAATGGCCTGCTCCAGCATATTTTTCAACCGGTCCAGGGTGAGGGTTACCGGCGGGCCGGATTCGACCAGACCTTCAACAACCGGCACGCGTTCGGGCAACAGGGCGCGTTGCAACTGCTGGGAGACTCCGGCGTTGGCAAGGAGATCCTGCAACTCCGCCGCTTCCACCGCGGTGATATCGGTAATCCCGTCCCCGGCCAACCCCTGCAGACCGGCAAGAAATTTTTGCAGATCAAGGGTATTGTCGCCCCGCACCGACGCCTCGCTGATCTTGCTCACCTCGGGGACCGGCACGCCAAGACGCTCAAGAAAGCTCTGGAGAAGCGGCAGATCCGTTTCCGGCGCGGTCACGGGCACTTCCTCCTGCAAGGCCATAAAATGGCGGGAAAATGAATCAAGAAAATCAACCAGAGGCAACGTGCCGTCCTGTCCCTTCATTTTTTCCATGAGCGCGGTCAACTGGCTTTCGTTCATGCCCGCATCCTTGGCGATCTTCTGCAGAAGGCCGGGATCAGGCACCGGAAACTTCCACTCGCCGGGTCCCATTTTTTGATCGGCCGCACTCTTCTGGAGATCCTGGACAAACAGCCCCAAAAGAGCGGCTATGGTTGTTGCGTCCTCAGACCCGTCATTTTTTGCCGAAGCAGCAGCGGACGCCTTCCGGTCAGCGGCTGAGGCACGGGCGGCCGTGGCTTTCTGCATGCCGAGGAGGTCGCTTTTGCCCCTCCGTTCGGTGGCCATCTTTTTTTCCATGTAGTCGGAAAAGCTCGACCCGGTTTTCTTGCCGGCGGGGGTTTTCACTTCCACCGGTGCCGGTATCTGGGACTTGGGGGCCGGCACAATGGGAATCATGAGTGCGTCCACGGAATCTCCTCGCTGCTGAAATTGATCTTGCCTTCGCGCCTGCTATGGAGCACGCTTGCCAATCAACCAAAGCAAAAGGTGTGCCATGCCGAAATAACACCATCAATCAAATGAATATAACAACGAATAATCAACACGTTAAAGTAATAATAAAGACGCCGATATCCCCCAAGAATGACCACCTGTTGCTGCAAGAGAGGAAAAGAATTCCCCCAGGCAAAACAGACCAGGGGGCGAGGGAGCTGGGTTGGGCAAGAATTGCCGGGAGATGAAAAAGAAGGGCAAATGACTCAGTTCCCTAGCCACTTGCAATCCAGAGGAGTCAGTCACCTCCGGCACAACCGGAGGCTTGACGGTTGCTGGCCCCTCACAGGGGCCTGACCGCAACCGGGTACAGACACTACCTTGTGCTTTCCGCCGTCTTTCCGGCGAAAGCCGGAATCCAGTGTCTTTTTTCCTGGTTCCCGGCTTTCGCCGGGAAGACATGCTTTACTTTACATGAAACCATTCCCGGAACTGTCAAACTTTACGAGTCCCCCGGCAAAGCCGGGGGGTTACCTTAAGGAAATTAGCCAGCTCGCCTGGATTCCGGCCTGCGCGGGAATGACGTCAAAAAACCGGCTGAAGATCAGTGGTATCAGAAACAAAAAAAGCCCCTCCGGCCAAACACCGAAGGGGCTACAAAATCACAATCGGACAAGGCTGCTCAGGGCAATCCGAGAAGCCTGCTCACCCGCACCGCCTTGTCCTGGGTCAGCTTGGGAATAATCTTCGCCACCGCCTCCGCCTTCATGGCTTTCAGAATCTCCACCACCTCGTCGTCCTCCATTTTGTCAAGCAGAGGGGCCACCTTGGACGGGCTCATGGCGCTGTATATCTTGATCAGATTCTTAAACTGCTGATCCCGGCCCTTACCCGTCCCGCCAAGCTGACCCTTGAGGTCTTCCTGCAGGGCATTGAGCTGGGTGTACTTCTCGTCCACCTCCTTGGCCAAGGCGGCGAGTTCCTTCTCTTTTGCGGCCAAGGCCTTTTCCTTTGCAGCCACGGCGTCTTCTCGTTCCTTCAGTTGGACGGAAACGGAAATTTCCTGGGGCGTGAGCTTGACCGGAGATTTATCCTCCTGGGTAAACGCGGGAATGGTCACCACCAGGGTCAACAACACGGCGAGAATTGATATGAGGTAGCAGCAATTGCGTTTTTTCATGATTCCATCCGGGGTCGATAATGCCCCTTCCCTGCTCAGTGGAGATTCCCCTTGCGTCCGAAACGAAGCACCATCTGCTCGTCCGCCTCGTTCTGCTCTTTCTTCAATGCGGCCAGGAGAAATTTCTGATAATCCCGCTCCCTGGCCTTTTCCATCACCTTTTTATCCCGCATCTTGGCGGCAAGCTCTTCCCTGGCCCGGACAACAGCCGCCTGTCCGGCTTCCACCCGGGCAAAACCGGCCTCGATCTCCTGCTCCTTGCGAAAGATTCCTTCCACATAAAAAGCAAAGACCGGAGCAGACATTTTTCGGCGCTTTTCTTCTTCAAACTCGCCAATCAGTTCCTGCCGCTCCTGTTGCAACGCGGCAAGCCGCAGCTTTTCCGCCGCAAGCAGGGCAAGTTCACCGGCCAGTTTCTGCTGGGCAACCTCTTCCAGGTTACGCCGCAGCCCGAGAACCGTTTCAAGCTTGAAATGATACGCCATTGCGCCCTCTTATCATTGTATCGCGCCCGGAACGTTCTGCCCGTCGCCGGCAAAAATCGCCGCCAACTGACGACTGCTTTCAGCAAAGGAAACCTTTTCTTCCACTTGCTGTTTGAGATAACCGTTCAACCGGTCGATCATGGCAATGGCGCCATCGATTTTCGGATTGCTGCCCTTGGCATAGGCGCCGATATTGATCAGATCCTCCGAGCGGCGGTAGGTGGACATCACCTCCAGAAATCTGCGGGCAACGAGCACCTGCTCCTTAGGCACCACATCGGTCATGCACCGGCTGACGCTGCCCATGACCTCGATGGACGGGTAATGTCCCTGGCTTGCCAAGTCGCGGCTCAAAACAATATGGCCGTCCACGATGGAGCGCACTGCGTCGGCGATGGGCTCGTTCATGTCGTCGCCCTCCACCAGCACCGTGTAGATGCCGGTGATGCTTCCCTTGCCCATGCAGGTTCCGGCCCGCTCCAGCAGCTTGGGAAGCTGCCCGAACACCGAGGGAGTATAGCCGCGGGAGGTGGGCGGCTCGCCGATGGCCAGGCCGACCTCCCGGCTGGACATGGCGAAACGGGTAACGGAATCCATCATCAATATGACGTCGCGGCCCTTGTCCCGGAAAAACTCGGAGATGGCCGTGGCCAGATAGGCCCCGCGCATCCGCACCAGGGGCGGTTGATCCGAGGTGGCCACCACAACCACGGAACGGGCCAGCCCCTCGGGGCCGAGATCCCGCTCGATAAAGTCCTTCAATTCGCGGCCGCGCTCGCCGATCAGGGCGATGACGCTGATGTCGGCTGCGGTATGCCGGGCGATCATGCCCAGCAGGGTGGACTTCCCCACCCCGGACCCGGCGAGAATCCCGATGCGCTGGCCCTTGCCCAGGGTCAGCAACCCGTTGATCGCCCGAACCCCCACATCCACCGGCTCGAAAATGCGCTCCCGCTCCATGGGATTAAGGGGCTCGGCGTAGAGGGGGTACTGGGCCTCGGGCTGCAAGGGCCCCTTGCCGTCCATGGGATTGCCCAGGCCGTCGATAACCCGGCCCAGCAGGGACTCGGCCACAGGCACCCCGGCCTGCCCGCCCACCAGGCGGATAGCGCTGCCCGGCTCAACCCCCCGCATCTCGCCCAGAGGCATGAGCAGCACCCTGCCTTCGCGAAAACCAACCACCTCGGCCAGCACGGTGCTCGCGCCCTTGAAAACCGAAACCTCGCAGATGCTGCCCACCGGAATTCCAGGGCCCAAACTCTCCAGAACCATGCCGATGACCTGATTCACCCGGCCGCCCACGCTCACGAGCGAGGTATCCTGGGCAACCTGGAGGCAACGGGAAAAGTTCATGGAAGCATCGTCCTTGAAAAGAATTGCACGCTGAAAGCTTCCAGCCGATAACCGCAAGTTATCAGCTTGGAGTATTATTCCCGGCCATGGCCGAGAAAAAGGCCTGTTCAATCGCGCCATACAGCCGTGTCTTACTGTTTTCCAGGGTGGCGTCGATCTCGCCGAAATCCGTTTTCAAAAAACACCCCCCCACCGCAATGCTGGGATCCTCGACAAGCTGAATCCGGTTCTTGCCTTCGATCAGCCGGGAATCCTCCAGGCTCGCCTTTTTCAGCCGGGCGAAATCATCGCCATGGAGATGGATCTGCACCGTGGAGTTTTCCACCACAAATTCCATGGCCTTTTTCAAACAGGCCTGGATAACCAGGGGATTCACGGAAACTTCATGGTAGACTAGCCGATCCACCATGGCGGTGATCAGGGCGAGCATGCTTTCTTCATGCTCCCTCAGCACAGCCTCCCGTTCTCCTTCCAGGGCGCACACCAGCGCGGCCAGTTCCTGCCGCTGCTGCTCATACCGGGCCAACCCGGCCGCCTTGCCTTCGGCTTCTCCCTTGGCAAACCCTTCGGCGTAGGCTTCCTGCCTGAGGGTTTCCGCCTGATCCCCGGCCTGGCGAAGAATCTCCGCTGCTTCCTCCATGGCGATTTCCCGCGGCGACTTGTGCTTTTCAAGCCCCTTGGCTTCAGCGCTGCCGGGCTTGACCTGCCAGAAGTCCTCAAAGGAGAGGAACTCCTCCGTATCCATGCTTGGCGCGGTCTGCACCTCGCGATTCTGCTGTAGTTTAAGCACCTTAGACAAATTCGTCCTCGCCGCCGCCGCTCATGAGCTGGATCTTGCCTTCCTGCTCCAAACGCTTGGCTATCTTGATTATTGCCTGCTGGGCGCCCTCCACATCCTTTACCCGGGTCGGCCCCATGATTTCCATGTCCTCCTTGAGCATTTCCACGGCCCGGGAAGACATGCAGCCAAAGATCTTGGCCTTGAGATCGTCGGAAGCGAGCTTGAGGGCAAGCTTCAGGTCGTCGGTGCTGACCTCCTTGAGAATCGCCTGGATACCGCGGTCATCGACGCCCAGAAGATCCTCGAAGACGAACATGAGCCGGCGGATTTCATCGGCCAGATTTTCGCGCTGCTCTTCAATCCCTTCAAGGATAGAAGCCTCCAGGCCGCGATCGGCATTATTCAGGATTTCGGCCACGGCCGCCACCCCGCCGAGGCGCTGGCCCTCCATGCCTTCGACGGAGAGCAATTCTTCCTGCAATACCCGGTCCACATCCACGAGAATCTCGGGGCTGACCTTATCGAGTTCCGCCATGCGCATCATGACTTCCACCTGGATATCCTCGTTGAATTCCATGAGGATCTGGGCCGCCTGGGTCGGCTCCAGAACGGAGAGAACCAGGGCCACGGTTTGGGGATGTTCGTTGCGCAGGAAGTTGACCAGCACTTTGGGTTCGAGCTTGCGCGCCTTCTGAAAAAGAGTGAGCTTCCAGTCCGAGCGGATCTCTTCAAGGATCTCGCTGGCCTTGTCGCTGGAAAGCGCCCGTTTCAAAGCGCTTTCCAGCATCTCGTTGCCGGAAAGGAAGATGTCGGTGTCGCCGGTGTCGGCCTTGAATTCATTGACCAGGGCGGTCAGGTCTTCCTTGTCGACCTTGTCGATCCTGGCCATCTGCCGGCCGACATGCTTGATATCCTCGGGATCGAGCCGCTGGAAGACCTGGGCGGCAAAGTCCTCGCCCACGGTGAGCAGGAAGACCGCTGCCTTCTCCGGGCCGGTGAGGGATTCACCGCTCTTTTTATCAGGCTTGCTCATGGACTAGGCCTCTTCACGCAGCCAACGGCGGACCAGATCCGCGGCCCGGTCAGGATCGCTTTGGGCCAGGCGGTAGATCCGTTCCTGGTCGGTGAGTCCCCGTGGGGCAAGGGAAAGATCCTCTTCTTCCTCGGCGGCAATTCCACCAACGGCGGGACCATGCCCGCCGGCCCGGTGAACGATGCCCCCGGCGCGGCTCTCCAACTGCTTGGAGGCGAGAAGCTTCAGGAACGGCTTGACAACAAAGAGGATCACCAGAACCGCGACCAGGAGATAGACCAGCGGCATGGCCAGCCATTCCGTCATTGCCCGCCATTTTTCCATGGGATCCGGCTCCGGCTCGGGAACAGAGGAGAGAGCAAAGGGCAGACTCGCCACTTCCACCTGATCGCCCCGCTCTTCGTTATAGCCAATGGCATTTTTAACCAACTTGTCCAAATTCTGCATTTCTTCAGGGCTGCGAGGCTGGTATTTTAGACTTGTCTTCCCGTCCTTGTCAACGCTCTTTTCGTAGGAACCATCAACCATAACGGCAATGGACAATCTTTTGACAGCCCCGCCCTTATCCTGGGTGTGCTTGGTCTGCTTGCTGATTTCGTAATTGCGGGTAACATTGTTGCGGTTGTACCCAGCCCCGGCTCCCGCGTCTGCCTCCCCCTCCTCGGCAAAAGTGGCAAGCTCGCCCTTGACCCCCGGGATTCCTTCGGGATTGGCGCCGCCGCGCTGATCGTTTTCCGTGAGCATCTGTTCGCTGCGCACCACCTGCGCCTCGGGATCAAAGATTTCCTCGGTCCGTTCAACCTTGTTGAAATCTATTTCCGCGGTGACCCGCGCCCTGGCCCGATTGACGCCAACCACCTCCTCCAGCATGGTTTCCACCTTCTGCCGCATGGTGTCTTCAATCTTGAGCTGATACTCCAACTGATTCCCGGTGAGCACCCCCTCGCCCTCGGCCTGTTTCCGGTAAAGCAGACGGCCGGCGGTATCCACCAGGGTAATATTTTCCGTGGTAAGCCCGGGAACCGCGCTGGCCACCAGGTTGACAATGCTCTGGATTTCATGCTGGTTGAGTTTTTCCCGTCCGCGCAGCTTGACGCTGACCGAGGCGGTGGGGGGCTTTTCGTCCTCGATGAACACCGACTCCTTGGGGGTGGCGATATGTACCCTGGCCTCGGTGACCTGCTGGAAATTCCGGATGGTTCTCGCCAGTTCTCCCTGCAAGGCTCGCTGATAGTTGAGCCGCTGCACAAAATCGGTCTGCCCGAAGCTCGTCTCGTTGAAGATCTCAAAACCAACACCGCCGCCCCGGGGCAAACCCTCGCCGGCCAGGCTCAACCTGACCTCGTACACCTGCGTGGCCGGTACCAGGATGGCCGCGCCATCCTCGGACAACTTGTACGGAATGCGCTGCTCCTTGAGCTTCGCCACCACCTCGCCGGCATCCTCCTGATTCATCCCGGAGAAGAGAACCTTGTAGGAGGTTTCCTTACCTGTGGTGGTCAGGGTCAGCAGCCCGCCAACCACCACGGCAATCACCACCAGGCCGAGGATTTTCTGGGTCATGCTCAGGCCTTTGGCAATGGAAGCAATCTGCTCAAGAATTTCTTTTGGGGTCGCCATGTTCTGTTCCTTTCCCTAAGAGTTTCGCTGGTACTAAATCTGCATCCTCATGATCTCGCGGTACGCCTCGATGACCTTCTGCTGCACCTTGGTCATCATCCGGAAGGAAATGCCCGATTTCTCCATGGCGATCATGGTTTCATGGATATTGGCGTGCTCGCCGGCGGCAAGCCCTTTCACCAGCAGATCGGATTCCTGGCTCTGGCCGTTCACCTCGGCGATGGACCGGCTGAGGATTTCGGAAAAACCCGTGTCCGCAGCCCCGGCACCCCCCGGGGCTTTCATCTGTGATGCTCCGGGCAGGGCGACCGGTTGCATGGCTATCCTATTCATTTATAGTACCTCCAGTTCCTCATGGTTTGCCCGGGAAAACCCAGCCCCCGTGCGAGCCGGCAACTACCTGCCGATTTCCAGGGCCTTGAGCGCCATACTTTTGACAGCATCCAGAGCCGTTACGTTGGCCTCATACGAACGCTTGGCGCTCATCATGTCCACCATCTGCTCGGCCACGTTGACGTTGGGAAAGCGAACCACCCCATTGGCATCTGCGTCCGGATGGGTTGGATCATACACCTCCTTGAACGGCGCCTGGTCCTCGGAAATTCGCGCCACCTCGACCTTGCGGAGGCGTTCGGTGGTGGAATTGAGCGCATCCTGAAAATTGACTCCCTCCACAGGCCTGGCCGCGAAAACCACGGATTTCGCCTTGTACGGGCCGCCTTCCATGGTCCGGGTGGTGTTGGCGTTGGCCAGGTTCATGGCCGCAATGTTGAGCCGGGTTCTCTCCGCCTTGAGGGCGGAGCCACTGATCTGCATGGCGGTTAAGGTGTCCATTTCTTATTTCCCTCCCTCGTCGATGGCATAGCGCATGCCATCGAATTTTTTGCCGATGATTTTGGCGATCGCCTGATACATCAACTGGTTTTCAGCCATCTTCACCATCTCCTGATCCAGGTCCACCGGTCTTTTCTCGCTGGCGAACTCCCGGGTTTTGCTGGCTTCCATGGCGTCAAGCTGCAGGTGCCCCTTATTGGTTCGCGCCAATTCTCCCTGGCCGCTCATCACACTCTGCATGACCTTGGCAAAATTAAAATCCTGCCCCATATACCCCGGGGTTTCATAATTCGCGACATTGGACTGGATAAGTCCTTGCCGCTCCTGGCGCAGACTGAGCGCCTGCCGCATGGTTTCAATATTGCCGTCGAACAATGTATTTATGGGCATGGCTTCCTCCTTTTTCTGGCCAATCAACCTGCCATATTTCTTTGCAAAAACAATGCCAGCATCAGCCACTTGAACTCCGCACCGACAAAACATTGCCCACAATAACCGTTTTTACACAACAGAGGGAGGAGGTCGGCGGAAGGGGAAAAGCGCAAACAAGAAATTTGCAACATACTGAAATAAAAGGACAAAAATGGAGATTTCCGTCAACAATGCTGGCCCCGCAAACCAACGGCAAGGGGTTAATCGATCATGCCCTGGGAACGGTACTCATGCAGTTTATTGCGCAGGGTGCGGACACTGATCCCGAGAATCTCGGCCGCATGTGTCCGATTATTGTCGTTTGCCTGCAAAGCCTGCAGGATCATTTGACGCTCTACCTCGCGCAAGGTTTGCGTTCCGATTTCCATGGCTGCGGAGGTATTGGCCGCCGCCACCGCGAAATGGCCGGAAGGCGGGGTCGCTTCAACCGCCGTGGATTCGATTCGGGCAGGCGGCTCGACATCATCCCAGAAATCCCACAGCTCCAGCTCAGATCCCTGGGAAAGAAGCATGGCCCGCTCGATCAGGTTCTCCATCTCCCGCACGTTTCCCGGCCAGTCATAGTCGGCTAGTCTGGCCCACACCGCGGCGGAAGGCTTCTTCTCCGGCTTGCCGTATTGCGCCGCATATTTCCGGATAAAAAAATCGATCAGCAAACCGACATCCTCCCTCCGTTCGCGCAGGGGAGGCAGCTTGAGAGGGATCACGTTCAGACGGTAGTAGAGATCCTGCCGGAAGGCGCCTTCCTTGACCGCCTGCTCAAGGTCTCGATTGGTGGTGGCCAGCACATGCACATCAATCTTGCAGGGAGCCCTGCCCCCCAGCCGGTCCACCTCTTCCTCCTGGAGGACCCGCAGGAGTTTGGCCTGGAGATGCAAGGGAATCTCGCCGATCTCGTCCAGCAGCAGGGTGCCGGTGTCCGCCAGCTCGAACTTGCCTTTCTTGGTGACGATGGCCCCGGTGAAGGCCCCCTTCTCATGGCCGAACAGCTCGCTCTCCAGAAGCCCTTCCGGCAGGGCGGCGCAGTTCAAGGCCACGAACGGCCCGTTGCGCCGATCGCTTTCATTATGGATAAACCGGGCGAAAACCTCCTTGCCCGTGCCGGATTCACCGAGGATGAGCACGGTGGCCTTGCTGGAGGCCACGCTTCGGGCCCGGGCCATGAGCTGCAGCAGCTTGGGGCTTTTCCCGACAATGGGTTTTTCAAGGGACGCCACCTCCCCTGTCTTGTGTCCCACCGGCTTGATGCTTGGATGCGGCAACTTGCTCCCGAGGGCAAAGACCCTGGCCACCGTCTCCTCGATGACCTCCACGGGAAAGGGCTTCAAAAGATAATCGAATGCCCCCTGCTTCATGGCCTCCACCGCCGTATCCACCGTGGCGAACCCCGTCATGATCACCACCGGCAGTTCGGGACGCAACGCCTTTAGCTGCCGCAAAAGTTCAAGTCCGTCCATGCCCGGCATCTTTATATCCGTAACCACCAAATCCGGCGGATGCTTGGCGATCATCTCCAGGGCCATCCGGCCATTTTCCGCGACCGCGACATCATGCCCGTTACGGCTCAGCGCCTCAAAAAGGGCGACCCGCATGTTTTGCTCATCATCCACAATCAGTATGGTATGCGTCTGTTCAGGCATCGGCTCTGGTATCTTTATTTTCGGCTGATTTCTTGCGCCGTCCCGGATTCCGCCGGCAACAGCACCCTGAAGGTTGCTCCCCGGCCCGGTTCGCTTTCCACCTCGATCAAGCCGTGATGCGCCTCGGCAATGGCATGGCTGATGGCCAGTCCCAAGCCGCGATTCCTGCCCTTGGTCGAGAAAAACGGATCAAAAATTTTTCGCAGATTTTCCGGGGCAATCCCCTCCCCGCCATCCTGCACCCGGATCTCCACCAGGCCGCCATGCTCGCTGTCCGGCGCCAGCGTCCGCAGGTTCAAGGAAATTGTCCCGCCCACCGGCATGCTTTCAATGGCATTGAGTCCGAGATTGAGCAGAAGCTGCGCCAACAGGGCTTGATCCCCAAGGACAACGGCCTGTTTCGCCTCAATCGTGGCCTCCATGAGTATACCATGCTCTCCGGCCATTTCACGGAGAGTTTCCATGCTTTTTGCAAGCACCGCAACCAGGTCCATCTCGGTCATCTGCGGGAGCGGAAATCTGGAGAAGGTCATGAAATTATCCAGCAGATGATGCATGGTTCGCACCGCCCCAAGCATCCTGCCTGCAACCCTTTCGTTGTCTGGATCTCCCGCCAGCTCCCGCTTGAGAATCGAGGCATACAGCTCAAGACTGCCCAAAGGGTTCTTCAATTCCTGCCCCATGGCTTCGGCCATCTCCTGCATGGCGGCAAACCGTTTGCTCCGGTCGTGATGCATCTCTATCAGCGCCGGAAAGGTCACATCCTCCAGGGAAAGAAAGAATCCGGCCACATGCAGAAACGGACTTTGCAAATCGTTGCGGCTGATGAGAAGGCAGCGCTTTTCCTCCCCGCCTGAAGACGCCGGCGCCTCGCACAGCAGCCGCCCCCCGGACAGACGTAACGCCGCAAGTTCATGGGTCAGGCCGAATCTTTGGGCAAGGAGTCCCCAGCAGGTTTTGTTCTGGAGGGAGGTCCCGGCAAGACCGAGAAGCTGGGAGCCTTTCCGGTTTACCGCCAGCAGGTTTCCCTGCCGGTCAGCCAGCAGAATCCCGCCGGGCAGGCTTTCGATCATGGCAAAAAAGAATTCCCGCAAATGCTCCGGGGTGTCAAAGGCCGCCTGCGCCATCAGGTGCTCCGGCCTAAACGGTATCGCACCGTCTTCGCTTTCACCGGACAACCCTTCTCGGTTTTTTCCCCAGATCGATTTCAATCTGGTTCAGGGTGCTTTTTGCCTTTTTTCTCAGCAGTTCGTCCGGACCGGCCTGCGCCTTCTGGAGATGCCCACGCCCCTTTTCCATTTCCCTGGATTTGCGAAACAGATCTCCCAGTTGCAGATGAATCTGCTGGGCCGCCCGGGTTTCCTTGGGCATGTCTCCGTTAACGCCGGACAGGTAGGCGGCAATGGCCGCCTTGACCTTTTCTTGCCCGATCAACCCGTCGCCGAACTCCCTGTACCAGCCCTGCAGGGATTCCGTCCCCAGCCATTGCTTCTGCCGGGCGCGGGCAAGAAAATCAACCCCCTCGGCATACTGGCCGAGGCTGGCCAGCATCCGCAGACGCGCCTCCGCATACACTTTTATTTTTGCCGGAACAGGCGCAGCTTCGGTTGCCTTGGCATAGTGCGCAAGGGCCTCCTTTTTCTTCCCCTGGATTTCATTGAGCTTGCCGGCCAGGTAGTCGAACTCCCCGAGATGTTCCGTATCCTTATAGATGTTCTGCACATAGCAGAGCACCCTGTTGGCGGCGGCCAGGTTTTTCTGGAGCAAATAGACCTCGGTTCTGCGGCTATAGAGATCGGCCTTGTCTTCGTCGGACAGGGTCAAACCCTGGGCCCGGAAATAGACCACGGAGGCCTGATCAAGCAAGGACAACGACTCAAGGGCCTGCCCGACCAGATAGAGAAAGCGCCCGTTGTCCAAGGCGCGGACATGATGGTGTTCGGCAAGATACAACTGATAGAGCTTGTCGTATTCCTTCCGCGCCAGATATCCCTCTCCCAGATAGAGCAAAATCTTGCCGGAAAAATTTTCCTTTTTTCCGGCAGGTTGCCCCGGCTTGTCATGGTGCAGATAGCTCCGACCGAGATCCGCCGCAGATCCGGCGTCTTCACGGGCCTGATAGCGGAGAAACAGGGCGCGGCGGGCATCCTGGGTAATGGGCTCGTCCGGATACGCCTTGATCACGGCGAGAAACGGCTTGTCCCCTTCGGGATCCTTGAGGTCGGAGGCCTGTTGCCCCTTAAGCGTTCTCCGCTCGGGACTGTCCATATACTCAGCCCGCCTGAATCGCGCCAGCACAGCGATTCGATCCTCTCGGGTTTCATCGTCGAGGATCCGCTCATAGAGTTTCAGGGCTGTAAGCCCATCCCCTCCCCGCAGATAACTCTCGCCCAACTCGAAAAAAATCTCCCGGCGGTCGGCAGGGTTTTCGGCCAGATTCAGATAATGGAACAGGGATTTCCGGGCATCCTCCTCATTGCCCACCCGCAGATAGACAAAACCAAGCTTGCGCAACAGTTCCGGATTCCGGTGATGATAGTCGGGATATTTTTCAAAAAGCGTGGCAAAGGTTTGCAAGGCCCCGACAGGATCCTTGTTGGCGGACATGAGTTCCCCCAACCCCATCAGGGCTTTGGCCGTGATTTCCTCATGCCCGGATTCGGCGACCTGCTTGTAGATCTCCAAGGCTTCTGCCGTCCTGCCCACGGCAAAAAGGGTATCCGCCTGCGCCAGACGCACCTGGTCCAGCAGGGGAGATTCTGGATAGCGCTTGAGGAAAAGCTTGAAGTAGATGAGCGCCTCGCGGTAAAACCGCATGCGGTAATGGGCGTAGCCGACCTCGAAATACGCTTCGGCCGCTCGGGTGGACTTTGGAAAATCGGCGCCATACCTCCGGAAAAGATCACGGACCTTGCCCCACTGGGGGGAGGCGCTTTTTTCCGTCATCTGCTTGAGGTTTTGCGCCGCCAGCCAAAGCGCCTCCTCGGCCCGCTCCGCTTCACGGAATTTTTCGTAGTACCGCAGATACGCAGAGACCGCCTTTGCCTGATCCCCCCCCTTTACCGCATCCTCAGCCTCCTGCCAGACCTGAGCCGGAGTCTCGACGGGCACTGCCTGCGCAGGCGGAGCAGGAGGCGGCGCAATATCCTTGGCCCAAGCCTGTTGAGGCTGAATTCCTCCCCACACAATGGTGGCGCAAAAAAGCATGGAAAGCGGCAGAGCATGAAGCGCATGGAAGAACTGGATGTTTTTCATGATTTCTTTCACGGAAGTCGAGGGCAAGCGCTGTTGACGCTCAGCAGTCCAGGCGCCGGACAAAAATGGGCGCACCCTTTTCCTACGCCTCGGCAGAAGAGGAAACCAACTTGAATCGTTTCATCTTCTCAATAAGGGTAGTCCGGTTCACATTCAACAGCTTGGCAGCCCTGTTCTTGACCCAGTCTGTCTGCTCAAGGGCTTGCACGATCAAGCGTTTCTCGAAATCAGACAACACCTCATTCAGAAAAAAGCCCTGCTCGGGAAGCTCTTCGAGCCGCTCAACCGGAACAGCCCCGGGCTCAAGCAATCGTTCCGGCAGATCAGCCACGGAAAGCACATCCTCGCCGGCGAGGATCACCATGCGCTCCAGCATGTTTTCAAGCTCCCGGACATTGCCCGGCCATGCGTAGCGTGCAAGCCTGGCCATGACCTCGTCGGACACCCCTTTGATTTTTTTCTTCCGGAGCCGGTTGAACCTGGCCACGAAATGCTCGACCAGCAGGGGAATATCCTGGCGCCGCTCCCGCAGGGGGGGCGCTTCGATGGGAATTACATTGAGGCGGTAATAGAGATCTTCCCGAAAACGCCCGGCCTGGACCTCCTGCTCAAGATCCCTGTTGGTTGCGGCAACCACCCGGAAATCCGAGCTGATGGTTTTGGTGCCGCCGATGCGCTCAAACTCTTTTTCCTGGAGAACCCGCAGCAGCTTCACTTGGAGCATGGGGCTCATCTCCGAGATCTCGTCGAGAAAAACCGTGCCCCCGTGGGCCAGCTCAAAGCGGCCAAGCCGGGTCCGGATCGCGTGGGTGAACGCCCCTTTTTCATGGCCGAACAACTCGCTTTCCAGCAGCTCTCCGGGGATGGCTCCGCAGTTCACCGGGACAAAAGGCCCTCCGCCGCGTATTCCTTCATAATGGAGGGCTTGAGCGATAAGCTCTTTGCCGGTGCCGGATTCGCCCCGCACCAAAACGGTGGTTTCCGCATCGCAGACTTTGTTGATCAGGGAAAAGACCTGCCGCATGGCGCTGCTGTTGCCAATAATGGCGGCGCAGCCTTTCTGGTTTTTTTCCGGGGACTGGCCGGACGGAGGAATCAGACGGCTTACCCCGGCCTTATCAAGGGCTTCGTCAAGGCGCCTTTCGCTCACCGGCGCTTCAAGATAATCGACAGCTCCTGCCTGCAAGGCGGCAACTGCATCATCGACCGACGGCGCGCTTGCCGCCACGAGAACCGCAGCCTGGGAGGCCGCCTCCTGGAGTTCGGCAAGGAAAGCACCATGGGGCTGAAACGAAGAGACCGCCAACAGAATCGCCTGGCACTGATTTGCCTCAAGCCAGCGCCGGGCTTCCGCCTCGCCACGGAGGATGACCAGGGGCAGCGTTTTACCCTGAAGAGCCTTGGCCAGCTCGGAAGCCCGGCCGGAAGAGTCAAGAAGCAGGAGGAGCAGGGGATTGCGCGTCATACCACCTTCATGAATTTATCGTTTTCTTTTAATAAATTTCAGAGCTTATGTTCTTTTGTATACATTATTCAGAAAAAAAGTGTCAATTTTTTTTCACATGCTATATTTTATCAATAATTATTGAATTGTTATGTATTATTATGGCCCAGCCGTCATCCGGAGGGTCTTCCTCCGCCGGACCACAAAAGGTTTTTCACATGCCGAGAGATGCAAGCACTGACAAACCCCTGGTCGAGCTGGTGAACGTCACCAAAATCTACCCGCCAGACATTGTCGCCCTGGAAGACGTTTCCCTGCGGATTTACAAGGGAGAAATCCTTTTTCTCACCGGAATGAGCGGCGCGGGCAAAACAACCCTGATCAAACTGATCTGCCGCCTTGAAACTCCCACCCGGGGCCTCATTGAGGTGGCCGGCCGCGACCTTTCCCGGATCAGTTCGGCAGGCATCCAGCGCATGCGTCAAAAAATCGGCGTTGCCTATCAGGAGTTCCGGCTGCTGGAGAAACAAACCGTTCTCCAGAACATCGCCATGGCCATGGAGGTAACCTACGCAAGCACCAAGGCCATCCACGCCAGGGTCGATGAGCTGCTGGCCCTGCTCAACCTCTCCGACAAACGGGACAAACTCACGGGCGAACTCTCTCGGGGAGAACAGCAACGGGTGGCCCTGGCGCGGGCCGCTGCCAACGGACCGAGCCTGCTGCTGGCGGACGAGCCGACCGGCAACCTTGACCCCGCCGCAACGGAGCTGGTAATCAACCTTTTTCGCTACCTGAACGAAAAAAATGGCTCGACCATCGTTGTCGCCACCCATGACAAGTCGATCTACGCGGAAACCGAGCACAGGGTCATGGATCTCCGCAACGGGCATCTTTCAGCCCACCCCAACCGCTCGCCGCGGCAAATCGAACTTTTTGAAGCGTAACCGCCGCGAGAATCCAGCCTTACGAACAAAACCGCTTTCCCTTCCAAGGAGCACCAGACGATGCATTTTCTGGCCTACATTGTGCGCCAAACAGGAAAAAACCTCCGGCAAACCTGGGGAACGCAGGTCATGACCCTGCTGACCGTGACCCTCTCCGTGCTGCTCTTCGCCTTTTTCTTTCTTATTTACACCAACATGCTCCGGGCCAGCGCCCGATTGGGCGACGATCTCCGCCTCATTGTCTATCTGGACCAGGAGATTCCCGAACAAAAGCGGCCGGAAATCGAAAAAAAGATCCATGAATTCAGCCCGGTGGAAAAAATTGTTTTTGTTTCCCGCACCGAGGCTTTTTCCCGGCTCAGCGCCCAACTCGATAAGGAAAAGGATGTCCTCAACGACCTGGGTCCCGATTTTCTTCCCCCGTCCATCGAGGTGTACCCTCTCAAGAACCTCCAAGACCTTACCAAAATCAGCCAGTTTTCCGACTTCCTCCTGACCTTGCCCCACGCGGCCAAGGTCCAGTCCGGCAGCGACTGGCTCCGCCGTTTCGGTGATTTCACCAACCTCCTCCAAGTCGTCGTCCTGTTAAGCGGAGTCCTTCTCATCATCAGCATGACCTTTATTATTTCATACACCCTTCGCCTCACCGTGGTCTCCAGACAGGGCGAGCTTGAGATCCTCAGGCTGCTTGGCGCCACCAGCGCCTATATCCGCCTGCCGCTCCTGCTCGAAGGCATGCTGCAGGGTTTTTTAGGCTCAAGCCTGGGGCTTGCCGCGCTGTACCTTCTCTATCAATGGATTGCCAGCCGTTTCAGCGGCCCGGGATTTCTCAACCTGTTCGACTTCGCTTTTTTCCCTCCTGAGCTCACCGCCGCGATCCTGCTGGCCGGCGTCGTTCTTTGCACGGGCGGCAGTCTTTTTTCAATCCGCAGATTTATCCGCATCTGACGCATGACTTCCATTTTTCGCCGTCCATACTTCTCCCTCTGCACACTGTTCCTGGCCATTTGCCTGGGCGGCCAACGCCCATGTTTCGCCGCGGACCCGGCCGCGGTAAACGTCAAGATCCTCGAGGAACAAAAAAGGATCCAGCGCCTGAAGAAAGGCATCGAAGACCAAAAATCACGGGTGCAGACCACCAATAAAAAAGAAAGCTCCCTGCTCACCGAGCTTGAGCGCCTGAATGGCCACATTCAGAACGAAGGGGACAAGCTGACCCTTCTCAAAAAAGACTTGGACAAACACGAGGAGCAGATCGCGCAAAAACAGAGCGAAGCAGCCCAGGCCATGACCGCCAAGGAGCAGGCAAAGGTTCACATCAAAAAACGGCTCAATTCCTTTTACCGGATGGGTGAGATCGGCATGATGAACGTCATCTTTTCCACCAGCAAGCTGCCGGATCTTCTCGCCTTTCGCGAGTATTTCGACGCGCTGCTCAAGCGCGACCAGGAAGTCATCCGCGCATACCGGGAAAAAGTCGACACCCTGGAAAAAACGCGGCTCGGCCTGCAACGGGAAAAACAGGCTCTGCTTGAAACCATCACCAAGGTCAAGGGACAGGAAGAACAACTGGCCACCACCCGCAATGAGCGGATGCGGTTGCTGCAAAAGGTGAAAACCGAGAAAAAACTCTACCAACTGGCGCTGCAAGAACTCGAAGGAGCCGCGGACAGACTGACCGACACCCTTGCGCAGCTCAAGGCCGAAGCCGCCAAGGAGGCCCGCCAGAAGGAAGTTCGCGCCAAGGATCCCGGCCAGAAAACCGGCCGGAAACCAACTCCTTCGGACACCAAAGGCTTTGCCGCCCAGAAAGGTCGTCTCCCCCCACCGGTACCGGGTACGGTTACAACGCTGTTCGGCAAGAGCGTCCAGAAAAAATTCGGCATCACCACCTTTGCCAACGGCATTGACATCAAGACAGCGCCGGGCACCGAAGTCACCGCCATCTACGACGGCAAGGTGATCTACGCCAAATTTCTGCGCGGCTACGGCAACCTGCTCATCATTGACCACGGCCAGCAATATCTCAGCCTTGTTTCCCGGGCGGCGAAATTCTTCAAGGAAGAGGGCGACACGGTTACCAAGGGTGAAGTGGTTGGGGTTATGAGCGACCAGGAAGGGTTGCTCGGCGAGGGGCTGCATTTCGAGATCCGCCACGGGACCAAACCGGAAAATCCCCTGCAGTGGATAAACAACGGCAAACTGACCATCAAGGCAACCCCCCAAACGCCACGGTGACATTCAGCCTAACAATCAAGATAAACCATTGTTTCCCGGCATAAAACCTGCTAACATACATGTTCGTGTCACCATCACACATAACAACCAAAGCGCACTTTGGAATTTTCCGGTTAAGGACCATCCATGAAAAGCTCGACAAAACGGTCGGTTATTAAAAACATTGCAGTTTCCCTCTGTGTCGTGGCCGGTTCCCTGCTGGCCTGGAATTATTCAACCGTCACCGCCACGACCCAGGACACTTACGAAAGCCTTGAAGCCTTTTCCAAGATACTCAGCCTGGTTCAAGAAAATTATGTCGAGGAGGTGGACAGCCAGAAAGCCATTGAAGGGGCGATCAAGGGCATGCTCACCACCCTGGATCCCCATTCTTCGT
Source organism: uncultured Desulfurivibrio sp. (assembly GCA_964588325.1). Taxonomy (GTDB): domain Bacteria; phylum Desulfobacterota; class Desulfobulbia; order Desulfobulbales; family Desulfurivibrionaceae; genus Thiovibrio. The sequence continues at coordinate 55,721 of CAZPOR010000003.1, read as the reverse complement.
ATATGAAGCCCGACGATTTTAAAGAATTGCAGGTTGAAACCCAGGGAAGCTTCACCGGCATCGGCATTGAAATAACAATGAAGGACAACATCCTCACGGTTGTCTCTCCCATCGAAGGAACTCCGGCCTTTGCCAAAGGGCTCAAGGCGGGAGACAAGATCGTCAAGATCGGCGAGGAACCGACCCAGGACATGAGTCTCATGGAAGCGGTAAAGCGGCTGCGCGGCCCCAAAGGCTCGGAAGTGACCATCTCCATTCATCGCAAGGGCTGGCCCGATCTCAAGGAAATCACGCTGATCCGCGACATCATCCCCATCCACAGCGTAAAATCGAAACTGCTGGAGCCGGGATACCCCTACATCCGCATCATCAACTTCCAGGCGCAGACCACGACCGACTTCAAAAAGGCGCTCTCCGACCTTGAAAAGCAAGGAAAGATAAAAGGGCTTATCGTGGATCTCCGCAATAACCCGGGCGGCCTTCTTGACCAGTCCGTGAAAATTGCCGACATCTTCATCGACGAGGGCGTGATTGTCTCCACCAAGGGGAGAATCAAGGAGCAAAACTCCATGTTCTACGCCCGCGACAACAGCCCCAAGTACAAATTCCCCGTGGTGGTGCTGGTGAACGAAGGCAGCGCCAGCGCCTCGGAGATCGTGGCCGGCGCCTTGCAGGATCACAAAAAAGCGGTGATCATCGGCGCCCAGACCTTTGGTAAGGGCTCGGTACAGACCATCATCCCCATGGACAGCGGGGCAGGTCTTCGATTGACCACGGCCAGATATTACACCCCCAGCGGCCGCTCCATTCAGGCAACAGGCATTACTCCGGATATCATTGTCCCTTCCCCCGCGTCGCTTACTGTCGAACACGACGAGAAAGAGGATGAGCAGGAGAAAAAACCGAAATACCTGCGGGAAAAAGACCTGAAGCACCATATCGGCAACGGCCTGAATGACGATGTCACCCAGAAAGAGGAGAAACCAAAACCCGAGGAAAAGCCGAAACCCAAGGTGAAATCTCCGGTCAGCAAGGAAAAACAGGAGACCGAGGACATAAGCAAGGATCAGCAGTTAAGCACCGCACTCACGCTGCTCAAAGGCTTGAACGTTTTCGGCAAGAAATAAAGACGAAGAAACCACATGACTCAGCCTTGATGGCTGACCATTGACCAATAAAAAAAGGAGAGGCTCAGCCCTCTCCTTTTTTTATTGAGCAGAAACTCTTCATTCACCACCCTGACCACCGCCGTAAACCAACAGGCAACGCTGCCGTTCCTGCCAGCGAATGGTCATTTTCCACAACGGCTTGCCGCGGCAACCACCGCATAGTAATCACGCCCCTCCAGGTCATTGATCACTACAGCCGGAAATTTTTCCACCTCGAACCGGAACAGGGCTTCTGGCCCTGCATCACCAAAGGCAACCAGTTCGGCTTTTTTGATACATTTGGACAAAAACGCCCCGGCCCCGCCAATGGCGGCAAGATAGATCGCGCCATGCTCAAGCATGGCCTGGCGGACCTCGGCACAACGAGCGCCCTTGCCCATGGTCGCCGCAAGCCCCAAAGCGAGCAAGCGCGGAGTGTAGCTGTCCATCCGGTAGCTGGTGGTGGGCCCGGCCGCGCCGATTACCCGCCCCGGCCGGGCCGGGCTCGGACCGACATAGTACAGAAGCTGACCGGCAAGATCCACCGGCAAATCCTTCCCCTCATCCAGCAGGGCGCAGAGCCGGCGATGGGTCTGATCCCGGCCGGTGTATAGCGTCCCGCTCAGGCTTACCAATTGGCCGGCCTTGAGCGAGACCAGGACTTCGGGGGTAAAGGGCAGAGTGACCTGGAGGAGATTCTCAAAAAAAGCAGGTTCCGTTTTCACAAGACAATTTCCTTATGCCGATGGGCATGGCACTGAATATTGATTCCCACCGGCAGGCTAGCGATATGGCAGGGAAAAACCTCCATATGCACGGCCAGGGCTGTGGTGATCCCGCCAAAACCGTGAACCCCCTGGCCTTGGCCATTGATCTCCCGCAACAGCCGTTCTTCAAGCACAGCGACATCCTCGCGCCGGTTTTTTTCGCCAACCGGCCGCAGCAGGGCCTTTTTTGCCAGCAGGGCCGCCTTTTCAAAAGAACCGCCCAAACCAACCCCGACAATCATCGGCGGACAGGGGTTCGAGCCCGCGGCCAGCACCCGGTCAATCACATGGCGAACCACCCCTTCCGTCCCGGCGGCAGGCGGCAGCATGACCAGGCTGCTCATGTTCTCGCTGCCGCACCCCTTGGGCAAAAAGCGGATGGTGATCCGGTCGCCCGGAACCAATTCGATATGGACCACGGCCGGGGTATTGGTCTGGGTATTCTTGCGGGTCAGGGGGTCGCACACCGATTTGCGCAGATATCCCTCTTCATAGCCAAGCCTTACCCCCTCCTGCAACGCTTCCTGCAGATCGCCCAGAATGTGGATTTCCTGTCCGATTTCAAGAAAAAGGATGCCGGTGCCGGTGTCCTGGCACACCGGAATCCGATCCCGGCTGGCGATATTTGCATTGGTGATGAGAACCTCCAGGATATTCCCGGCAAGCTCCCCTGTTTCCCGGTCTCGGGCGGCAAGCAGGGCATCGAGGATATCCGGCTCCAGGTCATGGGCTGCGGCAATGGCCAGATCGCGAACCACCTGGCGGATTTCGTTGCTGTCAATCTCTCGCATGATTCGGAACGGCCTAGGGATTCAGCCTGCGATTGCGCAGGGCCAAGCTCTGTTGCTTGAAGGTATGCTGGATAATTTTTTCCCGGTCTTCATCGAGCAGGAAGACAAACTCCAGAGCGACCCGAAATTTGCAGCCGGACTCTTCCTCCTCCGGAGCCGGATCACAGGCAATGACCTTGCCGAAGGAGTACACATAGATGTAGGCCGGAAGCAGAACGACATGGATCTCCACGAACTCGTCCAGCCTCGAAGGAGAATCCGTGTAAAAGGCAATGCCGTTGGCGCTGATATTGGCCTTGTGCATGGTCAGGGCATCCAGGGGGCTCTCGCCCCCTTTTACCTGCTTCAGCATCATGTTCATCTTGTTGTCCAGATGCTGCAAAAAATCAGCCAGATCCGTATCCCGCTCCCGCAGTTTGGTCAAGGCGCTCTGGGCGCCGATGAACATCTGGATATCGGCAAGGCCTTCCTGATTGTAAGGCGAGATTCCCTGCTGAAAATCCCTGGCAACAGCCTGCATTTTTTCCGCGGAAACCGGATGAACTGCCAACATCACCCTGTCCGTGACCCGAACCGATTGTCTACGATTTAAAGAATCCGTCATCTCCGCACCCCACCCCGTCAAATAGTAACTCTTAAAACAGATCGAGAATCCCGGCAAAAAACAGGTCAGCCTCTGCCCTGGTTGAGCAAATCCGCCATCTCACCCTGCATGATAAAGCTGTGTTCCGCGTCCGGATAAGCGCCAGACTTGACCTCGTCCCGGAACGCGGCGACCCCCCCCGCGATTTGGGGGGCCAGATCCGCGTACCGCTTCACGAAACTGGGCACAAATTTCTCGAACATGCCCAAGAGATCGTGGCTCACCAGCACTTGGCCGTCGCACTGGGGGCCGGCGCCGATGCCGATGGTAGGAATACCGATGCTTGCAGTGATAGCCCCGGCCAGCTTGTCGGGGATGCACTCCAGCACCAGGGCGAAGGCCCCGGCCTCGGCCAGCCCCTTGGCTTCGGCCAGCAAACGCCGGGCCGATTCCCCATCCTTGCCCTGTACCTTGTAGCCGCCCAGCGCTCCGGCGGTCTGCGGGGTCAGGCCGATATGGCCCATCACCGGAATTCCGGCCCGAACCATGGCGGCCACCGTCTCGCAGATTTCTAGGCCGCCCTCGACCTTTACCGCGTCGCAGCCCGCCTCTTTGAGAAAACGGCCCGCGTTGGCAATGGCCTCCCGCCTGTCAACCTGATAGGAAAGAAAAGGCATGTCGCCCACTAGCAGGGCACGCTCCACCCCATGCTTGACCGCCCGGCAATGGTGCAGCATCTCCTCCATGGTCACCGGCACCGTGGACTCATAGCCAAGCAGCACCATGCCCAGGGAATCCCCAACCAGAACGATCTCAATTCCGCTGCGGTCCAGAAGCCGGCCGAAGCTGGCGTCATAGGCCGTCAGCACGACGATCTTCTCCCCAGCCTCCTTCAGATTGACGATGTCCCGGACTGTCAATTTTTTCCCGATCATATGCGCATATCCTTGATTCCTCTGCCGCCGCTAAAATGGCAGCATGGCGGTTTCGCCGTTGCACGGATCCGCATCCTGCCTGCGGGCAAAAGGCCTGCCAAAATGGGAGTACGCCGCCTGGGTCGCCATTCTGCCCCGGGGGGTACGCATCAAGAGGCCCATCTGGATAAGGAAGGGCTCGTAGACATCCTCCAGGGTGGTCTTCTCCTCGCAGGCCATGGTAGCCAGGGTTTCCAGGCCGATGGGCCCGCCCTGGAACTTGTCGATGATGGTAAGCAAAATCCGCCGGTCCATCTCGTCGAGCCCTTCCTGATCCACGCCCAACATGGTCAACGCCTCGTCCGCCACCGTGGCCGTGATCTTGCCCTGCCCCTTGACCTCGGCAAAATCCCGCAGCCGCTTGAGCAGCCGGTTGGCTATCCTCGGGGTGCCCCGGGAACGGCGGCCGATCTCCAGCGCTCCGCCCTCGTCCATGGGCACGCCCAGAAGTGAGGCCGAGCGTTTGACAATGGTCACCAACTCATCGGGCGTGTAAAAATCAAGGCGCAGCACCATGCCGAAACGGTCTCGTAACGGCGGGGTCAGCAAGCCGGTGCGGGTGGTGGCCCCAACCAGTGTGAAACGGGGCAGATCCATCTTGACGCTGCGCGCCCCGGGCCCCTGGCCGATGACCAGGTCGAGCTGGTAATCTTCCATGGCCGGATAGAGAATCTCCTCCACCACATGGTTGAGGCGGTGGATCTCGTCGATGAAGAGCACGTCGCCTTCCTGAAGGCTGGTAAGGATGGCGGCCAAATCGCCGGGCCGCTCGATCACCGGGCCGGAGGTGACCCGGATATTGGCCCCCATCTCGTTGGCGATAACGTAGGCGAGGGTGGTCTTGCCCAGGCCGGGGAAGCCATGGAACAGGACATGGTCCAGGGCCTCGCCCCTGGCCTGCGCGGCCTTGATCGCAATGGAGAGATTGCTCTTCAGTTGCGCCTGGCCGATGTACTGGTCAAGCAGTTTGGGCCGCAGCGCATGATCAACCGGCTCGATCTGCTCGGCCACCGGGGAAACCAATCGTTCTTCGTGATTCACACCAGGGCCCTCAAGGTCTGACGGAGCAATTCTTCAAGCCGCATGGCGGCAAAACCCTCTGCCCCGGCCTGCTGCTTGACCAAAGCCAGCGCTTCCCTGGCCCGGGCCGCAGGATAGCCAAGATTGAGCAGGGCGGAAATCGCATCGTGCACCCGCTCATCCTCGCCGGGCAGAGCAAGGGCGGGCGCAGAGGCGGACAACGCCTCGGGCACGAATTGCACCTTGTCTTTCAACTCCAGACAAAGCCGCTCCGCGGTTTTTTTGCCCACCCCTGGCAGCCGGGTAAGGCGGGCCACGTCGTCGTGCAGGATGGCGCGGGCCAAATCCGCAGGAGAGATCCCGGCAAGAATATGCATGGCCAGTTTGGGGCCAATCCCGGAAACGGTGTTGAGCAACTGGAACATCTCTTTTTCCGTGGGCTCCAAAAACCCATAGAGGTTGAAGGCGTCCTCGCGCACCACCGTTTGGATATGGAGAAAGACCTCCTCCCCCACCCCCGGCAACCTAGCCTGCGCGTTCTGGGGAAAGAAAACCTCATACCCCACCCCGCCCACATCGACGATGAGGGTTTCGGGTAATTTCTTAAACAGCATTCCTCGCAGGCAGGCAATCATTATGGTGTCTATTATGGAAGAATTTTGGCAAGAAGAGAAGCAAAAAGGCTGTAGGCCTTTCCCTTAGCGGGGCATATTGCTGCGGTGACTGGCCCGGCAGATGGCCACGGCCAGGGCGTCAGCCGCGTCTTGACTCGGCGAGGCGACAAGCTTGAGCAGAACCCGGACCATCTGCTGGACCTGCTCTTTCGGCGCTTGGCCATACCCGGCCACCGCCTGCTTGACCACGGTGGGACTGTATTCCTCCAAGAGCAGGCCATGCTGTCTGGCGGCAAGGATCAGCACCCCGCGGGCATGCCCGAGCTTGAGCGCCGAGCGGGGGTTAATGGCGGTAAAGATATCCTCTATCCCGGCCAGTTGCGGCTTATGGGCGGCAATGACCTCGCAGATGCCGCTGTAAATCTCTTCCAGCCGCTCGGGAAAGGGCTTTTTCTCCGAGGTCCGGATCACCCCGCAGGAGACAAAACGCAGAGCCTGGCCCTGGCAGTCGATCACCCCGTAGCCGGTGGCGCGGGAGCCAGGATCGATCCCGAGGATGCGGACGGTTTGGACCCCGGCCTTGGCCTTGCCCGGAGTCATATCCTAGGAAATTTTCTCCATCAACTCGTCGGGGATATCAAAATTGGCGTGCACCTTCTGCACATCGTCGAAATCCTCCAGGTTGTCGATGAGCTTCATCAGTGAAATAGCCGTCTTTTCATCGGCAACCTCAACGGTATTCTTGGGGATCATGGAGATGGAGGCCTCGACAAAGGCGACCCCCTCCTTTTCCAGCGCCTCCCGCACCGTGTTGAAATCCTCGGGCGCGGTCAGCACCTCGAAAATATCCCCGTCCTCGACCACATCCTCTGCCCCTGCCTCCAGGGCCAGTTCCAGCAGCTTTTCCTCGTCCATCGCCCCTTTTTCCACCACCATGGAGCCTTTTTTATCAAACATGTAGGAAACGCAGCCGGTTTCTCCCATGTTGCCGCCGGACTTGCCGAAAAAGAAGCGCACCTCGCCCACGGTCCGGTTACGGTTGTCGGTGAGGCAGTCAACAAGCACCGCCACCCCGCCGGGACCGTAGCCTTCGTAGGTGATCTCCTCGTAGTTCGCCCCTTCCAGTCCGCCGACGCCCTTCTTGATGGCCCGCTCAATGTTGTCCTTGGGCATGTTCACGGCCCTGGCCGAGACAATGCCTGCACGCAGACGGGGGTTGGCTTCGGGATCGCCGCCGCCCATGCGGGCAGCCACGGCAATTTCCTTGGCTATCTTGGTGAACATCTTGCCGCGCTTGGCATCCTGCGCGCCTTTACGATGTTTGGTATTAGCCCATTTTGAATGTCCGGCCATATTTTTTCTCCTGGAAATTAAAAAATAAAAGTGAATAATGACGGACTTTTAACAGCTTGAAATTTGCTGCAAAAAGATGCTTCGACAAGCTCAGCATGAACGGAAATCAATGCATTAAGAGAATATCCGTTCGCCCTGAGCCTGTCGAAGGGCCGATGTTACGATTCCATCATTGTTCATTCTGCCTTCGGCATTTTCTTAAATCCCATCCCCAGCACAAAGACCTCTCGGCTTTCCGGACGGGAACTTTTCGGCTTCACGATCTTGGTCAGGTTGAAATGGGGACGGACCTCATCGACAAAGGCCTTGAAATCCTCGCCCTCAAACACCTTGCAATAAAAATTGCCGCCCACCCGCAGCATCTCCTGGGCAATCTCCAGCACCCGACGGGAAAGATCCAGCGAGTGCTGCTGATCCGCCCATTTGTTGCCGGTGGTGCGCGGGGCCATGTCACTGATGATCACGGCGAATTCCGGACAGATATCGCGCACCCGGCCCAACACCTCGGCGGAGGTGATGTCGCCGTGCAAAAAGGTAAACTTGCCGCTGTTGCCCTTGGTGTTGATCTGCCCGAAGTTGAGGTCAACCCCAACCACCACCCCCTGCGGGCCAACCGCCTGGGCTGCGTACATGGACCAACTGCCGGGTTGACAGCCCAAGTCAAGCACCGAGTCGCCTTTTTTCAGCAGCCCGTGCTTGAGTTGGGCCTCCTCCAGCTTGTACACCGAGCGGGCGGGGTAGCCTTCTTTCTTGGCCTTTTTGAAGTAATGATCCTGAACTTCTTTCACAGGCCGTCACCTTGGTTGGGATCCACACCATTTCAGCGGTGCGCCGCAAAAAACATCGTTGAAAAGCGGTTATATTTAGCCTGTTTGTCGCTTCTTGACAAGCATAATCCCCAGGCGGTTGAGGATGACCGTTTGCGGACGTGACAAGGGAAGATGCGCTGCGCAGCAGGGGTTGTAGCAATACGCTCCCCCCTTCTTTCCCTAGGGTTGACGATCGGCCTGGGAATATGGGATACTCCTTTGGAATATTTGGTGGCATAAATGCCCCGGCCGATTGTAGGCCGAATTATCCGCCCAGCCAAATACCCCTGTACGAAAAGGCAAAAATGACCCCTTACAACAGAATGCGCTTGATCCCCCTGCTGCTCGTTTCCCTTCTCCTTTCCCTACTGCCGGCTAGACCGACACCCGCCATGGCGGAGGAAAAAAATCTCCTGGATATCTGGAGCGAGATCACCCCTCCGCCGGTGGTGGCGGTGCAACCGGTGCGCCTCGACCCCACAAGCAGCGCCCTGTTGATTCTCGACATCGAGGAATGGACCTGCAATGCCGAACGCCGGCCCCGCTGCCCGGATTCTGTTCCCCGGATCAAGGTTTTTCTCGACCAGGCAAAGGCCACGGGCGCGGGAGTGATCTACAGCCTTACCGCCAAGGGCACCCCGCAGACCATCCTTCCCGGCGTGCAGCCGTTGGAAGATGCCCCCATCGTCCAGTCCGGGGTGGACAAATTTTACAATACGGAGCTGGAAAAGATTCTGCGCGACCGGGCGATCAAGACCGTGGTCATCGTCGGCACGGCTGCGGAAGGCGCGGTGCTGCATACCGCCACCGGCGCAGCCCTGCGCGGCCTGCAAGTGGTGGTGGCTCTTGACGGCATGACCTCAGCCACCCTCTATGCCGAGCAGTACACAGCCTGGCACTTGCTTAACGCCCCAGGCACCAAGGGCAAGGTCACGCTGACCCTGCTCAAGCTGATCGATTTCCAAAAATAAAAAATGACAACTCCCACAAAACACGTCGTCATTGTCGGCGGAGGCTTTGCCGGTCTCAATGCCGCAAAGGTGCTCGGCAACCAGACAGGTGTCCGGGTCACGCTGGTGGACCGCCACAACCATCATCTCTTCCAGCCCCTGCTCTACCAAGTGGCAATGGCTGCCCTGAGTCCGGCGGAGATTGCGGCGCCGATCCGTCACATCCTCGCAAAATACCGCAATATCACGGTGCTGCAGGACGAGGTGACAGCCATCGATCTGGTCGCTCGCCAGATGGTCGCCAAGGAATGCGCACTTGCCTATGATTATCTGCTCCTCGCCTGCGGCGCCCGCCACTCCTATTTCGGCCATGAGGAGTGGGAAGAGTTTGCTCCGGGGCTCAAAACCATCGAACAGGCCACCGAGATTCGACGGCGGGTGCTCACCGCCTTCGAGGCGGCTGAGCGCACGGCACATCCGACCGAACAACGTCGGCACCTCACCTTCGTCATCGTCGGCGGCGGCCCCACCGGCGTGGAACTGGCCGGCGCCATCGGCGAAATGAGTCGCTACACCCTGGCGCAGGACTTCCGCAACATCAACCCCAAGCTGGCTCGCATCATCCTCATCGAGGCCGGACCGCGCATCCTGCCCTCTTTCGGCGATGCCCTGGCAGGCGAGGCGACGCGCGACCTGGAGCGGCTCGGCGTGCAGGTATGGACTTCCAGCCCGGTTACCGGCATGGACCGCGACGGCGTGCAGGTCGGGCGGGAGCGCGTGGAGGCGTCCACCATTCTCTGGGCCGCCGGCGTCACGGCTGCAAGCCTCGGCCGGCAACTTGGGGTGGCAACCGATCGACTGGGCCGCATCGTGGTGGAACCAGACCTCAACCTTCCGAATCATCCCGAGGTCTTTGCGGCAGGCGACCAGGCCTGCTTTACCCACGGCCGTTCCACTCCGCTGCCGGGACTTGCTCCGGTGGCGCTCCAACAGGGTCGCGCCATTGCCAAAAACATTCTCCGCGAAACCGCAGGACTTCCGCGGCAGCCGTTTCGGTATCACGACAAGGGCCAACTCGCCACCATCGGCCGCAGCAAGGCGATCGTCGAGATCGGCCGCCTCCGTTTCGGTGGTTTTTTGGCCTGGGCCACCTGGCTTGTTGTCCACATCTATTATCTGATCGGTTTTGAAAACCGTCTTTCCGTAACCATGCGCTGGGCTTGGTCATTTTTCAACTTCCGGCGCGGGGCTCGGCTTATCGTCAACAAGGAATGGCGTTTTTATCCCAGAAATAACGGCAAAAAACTGCCAGGATCATGAAAAATGTGGCCTGGTTCCGACGTTATTATGAGCAACTTTTGAAAAACATCGTACAGTTAAAAAAATCACCTGCCGGAGTGGCTCAAATTGCCACCGGCAAGGCATCCCTGAAACATTTGAAGAGGTCTCATCCCATGCATGCACGCAAGAGAATGACATTTCGCATCGGTCTGGCGCTCGCCACTTCCCTGCTCCTGTGGAACCTCCCGCAGGCCGGCGCTTTTTCGCCCAACGGCGACGGGGCGGGAATGGGTGGGAGTGGCAGTTCGACGGCGCAAAAGGTATCGGGCACGGTGGTCGAAACCATGAACAGCGGCGGTTATACATATGCCCTGGTGGACAAAGGCGGCGTCACAACCTGGGTGGCCATGCCCCAGAGCGCGATCTCGGTGGGGAATGAAATCGCTTGTCAGCCGGGCACGGCAATGAGCAATTTCAAAAGCGCCTCGCTGAACCGGTCATTCGACAGCATCGTTTTTTCGGCGGGGCTTGCGTCCCCAGAATCCGCCGTTGCCGAGAAACCAGGCCCTGTTGCGGCTCCTCCGGTTACGGCAATCGCGGTGAGCAAGGCCGGGGGGGCCAATGCTCAAACCATCGGCGAGATTTTTACACAAAAGGATTCTCTGGAGAATAAGCCGGTGACGTTACAGGCCAAGGTGGTCAAGGTCAACCGCGGCATCCTGGGCAAGAACTGGCTGCATCTGCAAGACGGCACCGGCAACCAAGCGGCCGGAACGAACGACCTGGTAGTCACCACCGATTCGCTGCCTGAAATCGGGGAAGTGGTCACCATCACAGGAACTATTTCCCGGAACCGTGACTTCGGCGCGGGATACCGATACGACGTCATTATCGAGAAGGCAGAGGTGATCGGCAGCAAATAAGGCTGTGTTCTAGCTGCCAGGAAAAATCGCGCAGACCGCGGGGCTGCCGGTTTTCCCAGGCAGTAAAACCGCAGGCCGCGAAATCTTGGCTTGGAGGGATCAGTCCGTATTAAAATTTTTCACATAGCGCTCGTAGCTGGCGAGATAAAATTCTGCCAAGGTCTGAAAGGCGGTAATGATCAGAGGGCCGTAGATAATGCCGAGAAGACCGAAGGCGCTCAATCCTCCGATCATGCCGAGAAAAGCCAGCAGAATGTGCATCCTGACCCGATCACCCACCATCTTCGCTTTCATGAAGTACTCAATGATAATCGTGATAACCCCATACAGTGCCGTGAGGATAACCGCGCCAGCCATATTGCCCTTAAAAGCGAGCACCAGGGCGGCGGGGACCAGCACCAGGCCGATGCCGACGATGGGCAGAAAAGCCAGCACCGCCATGATCAGCCCCCAGAGCACCGGCGGTCCCAGGGAAAACACGGCAAAAATGATGCCGCCCAGCACCCCCTGGATTATCGAGCAGATCCCGTTGCCGATCAACACCGCGCCGGTGATTTCGTCGAACTTTGCGAACAGGCGCCGTCCTTGATCCTCGGGCAGGGGAGAAAGCCGGAGAATATAGTTGAGCAACCGGTCCTGCTCGATCAGCAGAAAAAAGATGGTAAGAAGCATCAACGAGAAGTTGAAAAGAAACATCATGATATTGCCGGCCCAGTTGCCCGCATGGTTGTAAAAGAAAAGCCCGACCGACCGGACCAGTTCAACGAACGCCCGGGTAATGTCTTCCGTTTCCAGGGAAAAACCCAAAATGGCGGCGATCTCCTGCAGGCCGAGAAACAGCGAACTTTCTTGAAAAGCGCGGAGCTTGAGGGCGAGATTGACACCCGACCCACGGCCCCATTCATACAGATGCTGGGCCTCCTGGACCAAAGCGGTGGTGAAAAAGACCAGAGGAATGAAAACCAGCAGCATCACCAGGATGCAGGTCAAAAACGAGGCGAAAAAATCCGAGAGTTTGCGGTTGAGCAGTTTGTAGGTCGGCAGAAAAACGCTGGTCAACAGATAGGAGAGGATCAGGATCGACAAAAAAGGCCGGAACAACCACCCGACCAAGAGGATCGAGGCGAGGAAGAGAATCAGAAAATAACGCAGCACCATCGGAGATGGCGAGTTTTCTTGCATGGGATTACCCTGTTGTTTGATAAGCCATCACCGGCTTAGCCGCCGGGCTGACCCGATCCGGGGCCGGATGATGGCCGCCCATTCACTCTACCTAATGATGTCGTGATCTGCCAAGTGAAATACGCTGCTTCAATCAGGGAAAAATTGCCTTGCCCGTGGGGAATGTTTATAATCAGCCTCTCCTGACTCCGCGTGTCCAAATCAACCTGGGGGATGAAAATAAGCATGCTCCGTTTCCTGCTTCTGTATCTCTCCATCTATCCTCTCGTCCACTACTATGCCTTGCGCAAGATCGGCTTGGCCTTTCAGCCCGGCACAAAAACCAAGCGCGGCATAGCCTTGTTCATGGCGGTGATGATCGCGGCGCCGATTATGGTCCGGGTGGCCGAACGGGCGGGAATTGAAACAGGAGCCCGATTCTGGGCCTATGCCAGCTTCAGTTGGATGGGATTGCTTTTTCTCTTCCTGACCCTTTCCGTAGCCATTGATGTGGGCCGATTTGCCTTGCGGGCAACGGAAAAAATCCTGAAACAAAGATTGTTCCAGTCAACTCTGTCGCCGCGCCGGATCTTCACCATACAAGCGATGCTGGTGGTTGCGATCTATGGCTATGGGATTTTCGAAGCAATGGACATCCGCCTGGAACGGATCGAAATCGCCAGTCCCAAGATTGCTGAGACCCCAGGCAGGATACGCATTGCCCAGATTTCGGATGTGCATCTCGGCCTTATCGTACGGGAGGGCAGGCTCAACCGGATTCTCGCCCGGATACAGGAAGCGCAGCCCGATATCCTGGTCTCCACAGGCGACCTGCTTGACGGCCAGCTCAACCACCTCGGCACGGAGGCTGCATTGCTGGCGGCAATCAGGCCGCCCTTGGGCAAATTTGCCATTACCGGCAACCATGAATTCTACGCCGGCCTGCAGGATGCCCTGGACTTTACCAGAAAATCGGGCTTCACCCTGCTGCGCGATCAGGGAGCAGTGGCCGGCGGCATCACTTTCGTCGGGGTGGACGATCCGACAGTCGCACTCTTTGACAAAAAACCGGTCAAGCCGGAACGCAATCTTCTCTCCGCCCAACCCAGAGAGAATTTCATCATCCTGCTCAAGCACCGCCCCGATCTCGACCCGGAAATCCTGGGTCTTTTCGATCTCCAGCTTTCCGGCCACACCCACAAGGGCCAGATATTTCCCTTCAACCTGTTCACCTGGTTCCTGTATCCTCACACAGCAGGCGAGCTCACGCGCCTCACCAGCGGCTTTCTCTATCCGAGTCCGGGCACCGGCACCTGGGGGCCGCCCATCCGCTTCCTGGCCCCGCCGGAGGTGACCGTCATCGACCTGGTGCCAGCGAAATAAGCGCCCAGACGCTTAGTGCTTACACGGAGACTTCAAGGTCAAGCACATACTGATTCTTGCAGGTGGACATTATTCTGAACCCAATCGATTGATCGCACAAAATTTTTCACATATGCAACCCGCAAAGCGGTATCCTCGTCGATCTCCCCTTCCAGCGCAAAATTTTGCAAAAACGGTTCCAGCCGCCGGGCTGCAAGTTTCGCCGAGGCAAGAATCTCCAGCTTTACAAACTCACAATGCGCCACTGTCCGGATATCAACCGAGTTGCATATCTCGTGGTTGGCGCCGAGACAGGAATGACAGAGGCGCCGCACGCCACACTGGATGCATTTTGCCGGGCCCTTGATCTGCTTGTCAAATTCAATGTGTTGCGTTGGCGCGGAAGAGCCGAGAGGGCTGAAACGGTGGCAAGGATATTCTTTGCCGTCAGGCATGATTGCGGTCATGTATTTCCCTGCGCCGCAATATTTTTCTTCCAGGCCATATTCCTGTTCCGCGCAAAGTGTTTCAATCCGGTGTCCGACCAATTTGGGCGCCGGCAATTCGGGATGGGCAACATAAAACGCCACAAGCTTGTCAAGCTCGCGGGCATAGACTCGAAGCAATCGGGACTTTTCTTCGGGCGTACCCCATATGTTTTCAAAAACGACATTCGCTTCCGGCTTCAAGCCCAGCTCATGGATATGCACAATGGAATCCGCCAGTCGAGGAATGGTAAACGGCGAAATGGTCATTTTAACCGTTTGGTCATATCTTCTGAAAAAATCGACATGCCGTATTACCCTGTCATAGGAGTTGGAACGGTTATGATCATGAACCTCTTTGGTCCCATCCAGGCTCAGACTCAACTGGAAACAGGGATGCCTCAAAAACCACTCCTTCATGGCTTCGGTCAAAACAGTGCCATTGGTCCCCAGAGACATCCTGTATTTTTTTTTCCACGTCCGCGAGTGACAATACTCAAAGACCTTTTTGATCAAGTCAAACTCAAGGAGCGGTTCTCCCCCGCAAAAATCAATGCTCACCGTTGAGGGGCCGTCTTCGCGGTCCAGATATGTATCGATTGCCTGCCGGGCAACATCGAAGCTCATCTTTTTCGGACGCTTATTCGGCTCAAAACAGTAGATGCACCGAAGATTGCAGTCTTCGGTTACCAGAAAAGTCAAATTAAACTCGATCTCATCGTTTCCACGATTCCGCCGGACAATCTGATTGATGACGCCATATGCGTGTTCCATGGTTGTTGCCCTAGCTTCCAGCCTTGATCGGCCCAAGACATCCGCCGGTGCAGCCCCCCATGCACGTTCCGGTGCAGCCCATGCACTGGTTTTGACACCCTCCCATGCATCCGCCGCCGCAACTGTTAAAACAGCCGTCTTTGCAGCCACCCATGCAGGCGCCTCCGCAACTGTTCAGACAGCCACTGGAACACCCGCCGTAGCAGGAATCCTTGCACCCCCCCTTGCACCCGGAACAGTCTCCAGGAATAGGCGGCACGGGAATGGGGATATTTCCCAGGCCCCGATGCTCCAAAAAGGTATTTTCAAGCTGTGCCATGATGGAAGCAATACGCTTGCGATCACCCGCGCCCAGACGGAGTGTCTCTTCGGCTGCGCTCCCCAACCGGTCGATGAGGTACACAGCATCGTTGGAGCTCAATCCGGACGTTGCTTGCGTTCCCGGCTCCAAACCTTGTATTTTTTTCTTGTTCTTCTCGATAACCGTATTGATTTTCTTGAGATCCGCCTCAAACGCTTTGTGGGCATTCCCCCATTCATCCTTGAGTTGTTCCCGTTTTTCAAGCAAATGCGCGATTTCCTCATCCAACAGGTTCAATTTCGCCGCAATCATCTCGCTTTTTGTCCCCAGGGCGTGAAAAGCCTTCACCCCCATTTCCCGCTGCACAAAACATGAGTCCAACAAGCTTCCCTCGTTTTTTTTCGCCATTGCCGCCCCCCCCTGTAAGGTCTTTTTACGTTAGGCCGAGAAACGAATTATTCCACTGAAATAATAAAAAATCATCCTTACAAATGTCAAACAATACGTGCATTGCGTCACCATGCGCCACGCCGGAGGAAACCATCACCGTCCGGGTGCAGGGAAAAGAGCGGAACCAGTTGACTCCCTGCCCCCTTTTTCCCTAGAGTAAAAAGAACCTCCGTTTTTTTCTTGCCGGCTCGCCTCGTTGGCGCGCACCTGGCCTTGCCTCTTCCGCAGGCCGCAAGGAAGACACTGCCTGCAAACCCTTGAGGGAGAAAACTCTTGCCGCGTTCCACACCCCCCCAAAACCAACTCAAGCAGTTTGAGGCCATCCGCAAGGAATTGAAAAAGATCGTCCTCGACCAGGACGGCGCCATCGACGAGATGGTGGACGCTTTCATCCACATGGCCTTCCGCCCACCCAAGGAAGCGCCGCCCAAGGCGATTTTCACCTTCCTCGGGCCACAGGGCGTGGGCAAGATCTATCTGGCCCGGGTGCTCTGCTCCATGCTCAAGGAGTGTGCGGGGTTCAAGCATTTTGACCTCGATCGCTACAGCGATCCGGACAGCGCAGACCAACTCCTCACCCCCCAGATGGTCGGCCAGGAAATTCAGGAGGGCGAATTGATCCGCTTTCTCCGCGCCACCCCCCGCGCCATCATCCTCTTCGATTCCATCGAAATGGCGAGCTATCAGTTGCAGATGGCGCTGCTCGACCTGATCACCAAAGAGGATCCGGACAGCGGCATCAACTGCCGGGAAGTCATCTTTATCTTCACCTCCACCCTGGGCAGCGTGCTGTACCAGAGCAAGGAGTTCCTGGCCACCTTCCGGCGCAGCAAGGCCAGGGCTCAGGGGTTGATTATGGAGACAATCGCCAAGGAAAAAAAAGTGGTTGGCGAGGCGATTCAGGAGGCGATCACCCCGAAGCTCCTCTCCACCCTGGCCCAGAACTATATCATCCTCTTCAACCGGCTGGGCATCAACGCCATGGTCCGCATCGGCACGGATTCCCTGCTGCAGATGGCCGGGCACTTCCGGCAAAAGGGGATTGGCCTTGAATTCCCGGAACTCAAGGGGATGGTCACCCTGCTGGTTCTCTCCCTGGGGCCGGCGATTACCGCAAAAAAGGTGAAACAGAAGCTGCCCGACGAGGTGCTCTTCAAGATCACCCGCAGCCTGCGGCAATTGCCCGCCTCTCCCACCAGGATCGTGTTCAGATTAACCAAGAAGGCCGAAGCCTCGTTGCAGAAGCTCGCGGAGGCAGGCGACCAGCTCCTGCCCCTCATCTACAAAAACAATCAGACCACGGAGCTGACTTGGAAGGAGTACCAGCGGGGAGAAAACCTCATTTTCAGCCTGGCCAAAGCGGAAACCCGCGCCCTGCCGGTAAGCAAGGGATTGTTGCGCAGCGAACGGCCTGCCATTGAGTTCTCCGAGATCGGGTTTGAAAACATTGCCGGCAATCGCCAGACCAAAACCACCCTGAAGCAGATCATCAACACCCTGAAAAAACCCGAACTGGTGAAGAAATTTTCCATCAGCATGCCCAAGGGCATGTTGCTCTACGGACCGCCGGGGGTAGGGAAAACCTTGCTGGGCAAAGCCTTTGCCCGGGAGGCTGGCCGCCCCTATATCTATGTTTCCCGCACCGAGCTGTTTGACCCGGAATACATCCGCCTGGTCTATCTCAAGGCGCGGGAATACGCCCCCAGTATCGTTTTCCTGGACGGCATCGATGTCAAGGGCTTGATGGAAGGGGTGCTGACCAGCGTGCCATCCGACCAGATCGCCCTTGAAATCGACGCCCTTTCCGACGATCCGGAGGAATCGGTGTTCACCGTGGTCACGGCGGTAAGCCGGGAAGAGGTGCCGCCACTGCTCATCGAACCTGACCGCATCGACACCTTTGTCGAGGCGCCGGAGCTGGATCGGGAGGCGCGGCGCTTCTTCGTCGAGCAGATTCTAAAAAAGCCCAATAACGGCAAAATCGATGTGGACAAGGTGGTGCGCTACATCTCGGGGATGAACGGCTACGAATTGCAGCGCATCGGCAAGGAGGCCTCCCTCCACGCCATCCGCCACGGACTGAAGTGCATCAGCGAGGAGATCCTCATCGAGCAGATCAACATCATCAAGTACGGATCGAAGCTTGAAAAAACGCATATCCGCAATCTGGAGGAAGACCTGCGCATGACCGCCTTCCACGAGGCCGGACATGCGGCGCTTTCCTTTCTGCTGCTCCCGAATACAAAAATCGAGCAGGTGACCATTGCCCCGCGCTTGCGGATTCTGGGCTTCATTTCTTACAGCTTCGAAGATTTCCCGAGCAACCTCTCGAAAGAGGAGGTGTTCAACAACATCTGCGTGCTCATGGCGGGTAGAACGGCGAGCATGAAAAAATTTGGGGCCAAGGGCATGGACACCGGCGCGGCCAGCGATCTTGAAGAGGCGACACACCAGGCCTACACCGCCATCGCCAATTTGGGCATGGACGAGGAGCTGGGCTTTGTCCATACCGACACCCTGAGCCGTAACGTGAACAAAGAGTTTTTCCGGGAGGCGGTGGAGCGCCAGGTTCGCCTCTGGATCGACAAAGCCACGCGGAAGGCCGGGGAAATGGTGGAGGCCAATTGGCAGCAGATAGAGACCCTGGCCAACATCCTGATCCGGCAGGAGATCGTCGATGGCGGCGAGCTTGAAAAGATCATGCAGAAGAAAAGGGGCGCGAAGTAGGAGAAACGTGTAATTTTTCCGGTTTTTCAAAAGGAGACAAGGACCATGCACCGCATTCTTGTCACAGGCGCAACAGGCCAGCTCGGTTCGGAACTGGCGCCTGCCCTGCGCGCACGCTATGGCGCGGCCAATGTCGTCGCCGCGGGCCACAAGAAAACCCCGCCGCCGGAACTGCGTGAGTCCGGCCCCTATGCAACCCTGGATATCCGGGAGCGCGGCGCGCTTGGCGCCCTGGTCGAGCAAGAACGGATCGACACCATCTACCACCTGGCTGCCCTGCTCTCCGCCACGGCCGAGGCAGACCCCCAGCTCGCCTGGGAGATCAACGTGGGCGGATTGGTCAATGTGCTGGAGGTGGCCCGCCTCGGCAACTGCGCGGTTTTCCACCCCAGCTCCATCGGGGCATTCGGTCCCTCCACCCCGCCCGACCGGACCCCGCAGGTGACCATCCAGCGGCCCAACACCATGTACGGGGTGACCAAGGTGAGCGGCGAGCTGCTCTGCGATTATTACCACCACCGCTTTGGGATAGACACCAGGGGCATCCGCTTCCCGGGCCTCATCTCCCACAAGACCCGGCCCGGGGGCGGCACCACAGACTACGCGGTGGATATCTTTTCCGCCGCCATCAATCACAAGCAATACACCTGTTTCCTGCGGCCGGGAACCTCGCTGGACATGATGTACATGCCCGACGCCATCCGGGCGGCCATGGAGATCATGGAGGCCACACCGGAAAAGCTCCACCATCGCAACGCCTACAACCTTGCGGCCATGAGCTTTGCCCCGGAAGAGCTGGCTGGGGAAATCGCCCGTCACATCCCGGACTTCACCATGCTCTACCAGCCGGACCCTGTCCGCCAGGCCATTGCCGATTCCTGGCCCAACAGCCTGGACGACAGCGCCGCACGCACGGATTGGGGCTGGCAGCCGCGATACACCCTTGCCGAAATGACCAGGGAGATGCTGGCCGCCTTCTCCGGTTCAGGAGCCGCCCATGAGCCTTGACAAGATTCGGCCGCAATTCACCTCCACCCTTGCCACCCTGGACAAACAGGCGGCCCGCAAGGGCAACGAGCGGGTGCTCGCCGCCGTCATCCCGGCACAATCGGGCTTCGGCCCCCGCTGCCTTCTGGCCGGCTATGGAGAGCGGGAGTTTCTGCGGATGAATTCCAACTCCTACCTGGGCCTTTCCCAGCACCCGGCAGTGCTCGTGGCGGCGGAGGACGCGGCCCGTTGTTTCGGCGCAGGCCCTGGGGCGGTGCGCTTTATCAGCGGCACCTGCCTGGCGCACACGGAACTGGAAAAAAAGCTGGCCCGCTTCCACGGCCGCGAGGCAGGGATGCTCATGAGTTCCGCCTATGCCACGGTCATGGGGGCGCTGCCCCGGCTGATCACGGAAGAAACCCTGGTGGTGAGCGATGCGCTGAACCACAACTGCATCATCAACGGTATCCGGCTGGCACAACCGGCGGCCAAGGCGATCTACCGTCATCTGGACATGGCGGATCTTGCGGCGCGGCTGGCGGAATTCCGGGGCAAGGTCAAGCGGGTGGTGGTGGTTACCGACGGCGTCTTCAGCATGCGGGGCGACCACGCGCCGCTGGCCGATTTGAGCGCGCTCTGCGCCGGGTTTGCCGATGATTTTCCCGAGGGGGTCATCACCGTGGCCGACGACTCGCACGGGGTCGGCGCTTTTGGCCCAAGCGGCCGGGGCACCGAGGAGCACACCCACGGCCGGGTGGATGTCCTGATCGGCACCCTGGGCAAGGGTTTTGGCGTCAACGGCGGCTATGTGGCGGGGGAAGCGCTCTTGATCGACTATCTGCGGGAAACCGCGCCCTTCTACATCTACTCAAACCCAATCACCCCGGCGGAGGCCGCGGCGGCAGGCAAGGCGCTGGACATCGTCAACAGCGGCGAAGGGCTGCTCCTGCTTGAAAAATTGCGCACCCTCAGAACATTCCTTGCCGACGGCCTTCACGCCTTGGGCTACGAGAGCATTGGCGGTGCCCACCCCATTGTGCCGCTCCTGGTCCGCGACACCGCCAAGACCGCAAGCCTGGCGGCTCATCTCTTCAACCACGACATCCTTGCCACCGGCCTCAACTACCCGGTGGTTCCCAAGGGCGACGAAGAGATCCGTTTCCAGCTCAACGCCGGCCACACCCAACAGGATATCGAGTTTCTTCTCGGGGCGCTGCAATCCTTCCGCGCACGCACATAGCCTGCCCGCTCACCCCTTGATCACCGCCAAAGGGCGCAGCTCCACCAGCACCTCCACCAGGTCCAACTGATTGTCGATAACCTCGCCGATGTCCTTGTAGGCGCCGGCCGCCTCTTCCAGATCGCTGACCGAGCGGATGGCATGGATAATCCCCTGCTCGTCCAAACGCTTCTTTTCCTGAGCCAGATCCAACTGCCGCTGGGCCTGCTTGCGTCCCATCTTTCTCCCGGCGCCGTGGGCGCACGACTCGAAGCTCTCCGTGTTGCCCTTGCCCCGCACGATATAGCTGGGCGTGCCCTGGGAACCCGGGACAATGCCGATCTCCCCGGCTTGGGCCCGGGTTGCTCCCTTGCGGTGGACCATGACATTCCTGCCGAAATGTTCCTCCATGGCCGCATAGTTATGGGCGATGTTGATCATGGGCTCAAAGGACACCGGCTGGACCACGGACAATATGGCATCCTTGACCCGTTCCATCATCATCTTCCGGTTGGCATAGGCGAACTCGACGCAGAAACGCATTTCATGCAGGTAGATCTGCCCGGCCGCGCTGTCAACGGGTAAAAAGGCCAACTGCCAGTTGGGCGGGATCCTGGAGCCCCACTGCCGATTCAGCTCCATGGCCAGCCGGTTGTAATAGTTGGCAACCTTAAAGCCGAGGTTGCGGCTGCCGGAATGCACCATCAGCCAGACATGGCCGTCATTTCCCTTCTGGATCTCGATGAAATGGTTGCCGCCGCCCAGGGTGCCAAGCTGGGTCAGGGCGCTTTGATATTCCCTGGCGATAACCGTCAGTTCAGCAACGGGAATCTCGGACCTGGGCATAAGCCTGCGATCCTGCGGCGTGGCATGGTGCTTGAAGCCAAGGGGGATGGTCCGTCTGATCTCGGCCAGGACCGCCTTGAGTCTTTCCGCGGACAGACCGGCAAGCGAGGTCCGCACGGCGCACACGCCGCAGCCGATATCAACCCCGACCGCATTGGGAATGACCATCTCCTCCGAGGCCATCACCCCGCCGATGGGCATGCCATACCCTTGATGGGCATCGGGCATCACGGCGACATGCTTGAAGACAAAGGGCAGATTAGCGAGATTCTTGACCTGGGCCAAGGCCCCGGAATCCATGTCGTCAAGCCAGAGCTTGATCGCGTTTTTTTCGGAAGTAATGACCTTTTTCATTGTTCCGCCCCACTGTGTTGGCCGCAACACGATGGCAGGACCACCTCGCCTTGTATAGCACACCCTTGTTTCTTGTAATACTGTAGTGTTCAGGCCGGACATCCGCAAAGCGAAATAAACGAGCCGGCCGGAATAAGACGTTATCGTTTACATATCACTCGATTATTTTTTTCTTTTCCGGGAAAAGCCCCAGGGAAAAATATTTTCTCCGGGGCAAAATCCCTGGGCTACGCCCTGTTGGCAACGCCCTTGACCAAGGGGAGGGCAACCAGTATAATACATGAAATTTTCGGCGTCTTTTCCCGAGAGAGAGGTACCCCCATGCTCGACCAGGATGAACAATCCCTGCATTCTCGGTTTACCGAATTTGAAAAATTCTGCCGGAAAAAGGGTCTTAAAATGACCCACCAGCGGCTGGAAATCTATCGCGAGCTGCTCACCTCCAAAGATCATCCCACCGTTGAAGCTCTTTTCCTGCGAGTGCGGAAGCGCATTCCCACCATCTCACTGGATACCGTCTACCGGACTCTTGCCTTGCTGGAAGAAGCCGGAATGACAAACCGCATCCAGACCTCCGAAGGACTCACCCGGTTTGAATCGGACTACGGAGTCCACCACCATCTGATATGCAAAAAATGCCAAAAAATCGAGGATTTCACCTGGAAATCGTTTGACACCATGCTCTTGCCCCCGGAACTGGAAGCATGGGGCGCTGTCCAGACGAGGAATATCGTGGCCGAAGGAATCTGCAAAGCATGCCTCACACAAGAAAAGAAAAAATAAAAGCGTTTTTTTGTTGCCTTTAATAAGAATAATTCTTAAATAGTACAAAAGCATAATAATGCTCCTGTTTCTCAGCTATTAATGGAATTATTAAATTATTCCACCCGGTATTTAATTAATAAGGAAGTCCAATATATCAAGAGGGCACAGATGAATAAAACGATGAAAAACCTCACGGAGGCGTTTGCCGGAGAATCCATGGCAAACCGGAAGTATCTGGCCTTTGCCCGACAGGCGGAAAAAGAGGGGCACCCCCAGGTTGCCAGGCTTTTCCGCGCGGCGGCGGAGGCGGAGACCATCCATGCCCACAACCACCTGCGGGCCATGGGCGGCATCAAGAGTACGGCGGAAAATCTAAAAGAAGCCATTGCCGGAGAGGAGTACGAGTTCACCGACATGTATCCGCCCATGATCGAGGATGCCAAGGCCGAGGGCAACAAGGCAGCCGAGCAGGCGCTTTCCTATGCCAACGCGGTGGAAAAAACCCATGGAGCACTGTACCGGAAGGCTCTGGAAAACCTCGGGGCTCTCGCGGAGGTGGGCTACCATGTCTGCTCTGTCTGCGGCCATACCTGTGAAGGGACTCCTCCGGAGAGCTGCCCCGTTTGCGGCGCAAAGGCCAGTGCCTTTTTTCCGGTCGATTGACCCTGACACCTGGCGTTCCTGACAAAACCCAGAAGTGGCGCCCGTAACCATCGCACGAAGGGGGCAGCCAACGGCCCCTACAACCCCTTTGTGAGCTTTGCAACCCTCAACTTCAAAGGAGAACAAAGATGAGCGAAAACAGCAAGTGCCCCGTAACGGGCAAAATGAGCAGACAAGTAGCCGGCGGTGGCACATCGAACCGGGACTGGTGGCCGAACCAGTTGAACCTTCATATTTTGCACCAGCACTCCTCCAAGTCCAACCCGATGGACGGGGATTTTAACTATGCGGAAGAATTCAAGAAGCTCGACCTTGCTGCCCTCAAGCAGGACCTCTACGCGCTGATGACCGACTCGCAGGACTGGTGGCCGGCGGATTGGGGTCACTACGGCGGGCTCTTCATCCGGATGGCGTGGCACAGCGCCGGCACCTACCGCATGGGCGACGGCCGCGGGGGCGCTGGTTCCGGGAATCAGCGCCTGGCGCCTCTCAACAGTTGGCCGGACAATGTGAACCTCGACAAAGCGCGCCGCCTGCTCTGGCCGATCAAGCAGAAATACGGCAACAAGATCTCCTGGGCCGACCTGATGGTCCTTGCCGGCAACTGCGCCATGGAGTCGATGGGATTCAAGACCTTCGGCTTCGGCGGCGGACGAGAGGACATCTGGGAGCCGGAAGAGGACGTCTACTGGGGATCTGAAGAGGAATGGCTGGCCACGAGCGATAAGCCCAAGAGCCGCTATTCCGGTGAGCGGGACTTGGAAAATCCGCTGGCGGCGGTGCAGATGGGCCTCATCTACGTGAACCCGGAAGGGCCGGACGGCGAACCGAATGTGCTCGCCTCCGGCAAGGATGTCCGCACAACCTTCGCACGCATGGCCATGAACGATGAAGAAACCGTAGCCCTCGTCGCCGGCGGCCACACCTTCGGCAAGTGCCACGGCGCCGGCCCTGCATCCCATGTGGGCCCTGAACCCGAAGCCGCCCCCATCGAAGAACAGGGCCTCGGTTGGAAGAGCAGCTTTGGCAGCGGCAAGGGCGGAGATACGATCAGCAGCGGTCTCGAAGGTGCATGGACGGCGAATCCGACCCGGTGGGATATGGGCTATTTCGATCTGCTCTTCGGCTATGATTGGAATCTGGTAAAAAGCCCGGCTGGCGCTTACCAGTGGGTTCCGGTCAATCCGGATGAAAAGGATCTCGCCCCTGCCGCCCACGATCCGTCGAAGCGGGTTTCAACCATGATGACTACGGCTGATCTCTCCCTGCGGATGGACCCGATCTACAAGCCGATCGCCAAACGCTTCCATGAGAATCCCGAAAAATTCGCGGATGCCTTTGCCCGGGCGTGGTTCAAACTGACCCACCGCGACATGGGGCCCCGCTCGCGTTACCTCGGCCCGGAGGTCCCGGCGGAGGAACTGATCTGGCAAGACCCGGTGCCCGCGGTCGATCATGAACTGGTCGACGAAAAAAACATCGCGGACCTCAAAGCCAAGATCATTGCCTCGGGCCTGCCTGTCTCCCAGTTGGTCTCCACCGCCTGGGCGTCGGCATCCACGTTCCGCGGGTCCGATAAACGCGGCGGCGCCAACGGAGCGCGCATTCGTCTTGCCCCGCAAAAGGATTGGGAAGTCAACCAACCGGCGAACCTTGCGACTGTGCTGCAGGCCCTTGAGGGAATACAGAAGGAGTTCAACAGCGCGCAGTCTGGCAAGAAGAGGGTTTCGCTTGCCGATCTGATTGTCCTGGGCGGATGCGCAGGCGTCGAGCAAGCTGCGAGAAAAGCCGGCCACGAGGTAGAGGTTCCCTTCACGCCGGGACGCACGGATGCGTCGCAGGAGCAGACCGACGTGGCATCCTTCGGTGTCCTTGAGCCGAAAGCAGACGGGTTCCGCAACTACCAGAAAACCAAATATGCTGTATCGGCAGAGGAGATGCTGGTTGACCGGGCGCAACTGCTGACCCTGACCGCCCCAGAAATGACGGTTCTCGTTGGCGGCATGCGCGTCTTGAATGCCAATTGCGGACAATCCCAACACGGCGTCTTCACCAAGCGGCCGGAGACGCTCACCAATGACTTCTTCGTGAATCTGCTCGACATGGGCACGACCTGGAAGGCAACCCCGGCAGACCAAGACATGTTCGAGGGTCGTGATCGCGTCAGCGGCGAACTCAAGTGGACCTCCACCCGCGTGGATCTGGTTTTCGGCTCCAACTCGCAGTTGCGCGCCCTGGCAGAGGTCTATGCCCAGGCCGATGCGAAGGAGAAGTTCGTGCACGACTTCGTCGCAGCCTGGAACAAGGTCATGAACCTGGACCGCTTCGACCTTGTTTGATACTGGCACAACGGCTTGCATGGCTACTGGCCGGGGGAAAAAACAACACGCATCAGCATGATATCCTGGTGCGGGCGCCGGGACAGCGGACGGAGTGCCCGCACCCTTCATTTGTCCAAACACAATTTAAGAAAAAGGAAAAGCACCATGGCGAAACTACCAGGCTCACAGACTGAAAAAAACATCCTCACCGCCTTTGCCGGCGAATCCCAGGCGCGCAACCGCTACACCTACTTTGCCTCCAAGGCGAAAAAGGACGGCTTCGTGCAGATTGCCGACATCTTTGAGGAGACCGCCAATCAGGAAAAGGAGCACGCCAAGCGGCTCTTCAAAATGCTGCAGGGCGGCGAGGTGATGGTCAGCGCCGCTTTCCCCGCCGGGATGATCGGCCCCACCCTGGACAATCTGAAGGAAGCGGCAGCCGGCGAAAAGCATGAATACTCCATCATGTATCCCGGCTTTGCCACCGTGGCCAAAGACGAGGGATTCATCGAAATCGCCGATATCTTCATGGCCATTGCCGTGGCGGAAAAGCAACACGAAAAACGCTATCTGGAACTGGCCGCCAACATCCTGGGAGGACGGGTTTTCAAGCGGGACACCCCGGTGGTCTGGCGTTGCCGGAACTGCGGCTATCTCCACCATGGGACCGAGGCGATGGATGAATGCCCCGCCTGCGCCCACGCCCAAGCGCACTTCGAACTGCTCGGCGAAAACTGGTAACCCACGCAAGGAGGACATGGTGATGCAAAGAAAGATTGTTTGGTTTCTATTGGCTGGTTTGTGCTTTTTAGCGCACCCCGCTTTTGCGGCGGATACTTTGCGGGATCAGGCCATGCGGTCTTTCAAGCCCGTTCCGTCGAGCCCGCCGGACTTAAAAGGCAACCCAAGCACACCGGCCAAGGTGGAACTGGGGAAGGTCCTCTATTTCGACCCTCGCTTGTCCAAAAGTGCCCTGATCAGTTGCAACACCTGCCACAACGTGGGGTTAGGCGGGGCGGATTTCCAAGAAACCTCCACCGGCCATGGGTGGCAGAGGGGACCGCGCAATGCCCCGACGGTCTTGAACTCGGTCTTCAATCTGGCGCAGTTCTGGGACGGCCGGGCCAAGGATCTGGCCGAACAGGCCAAAGGGCCGGTGCAGGCCAGCGTGGAAATGAACAATACGCCGGAAAACGTGCTCACGACCCTGAACAGCATGCCGGAGTATGTGGCCCTTTTCCGGAAAGCCTTTCCCGGGGAAAAGAATCCCGTGACTTTTGACAACATGGCCAAGGCCATTGAGGTCTTTGAAGCGACCTTGCTGACGCCTCATTCCCCCTTTGACCGTTTTCTGCGCGGGGAGCGAGGAGCGATGAGCGCCGAGGCGAAGAAGGGATTGCAGATATTCATGGGCAAGGGCTGTGTCGATTGCCATGGCGGAGTAAATATGGGCGGCGAAGGCTATTATCCTTTTGGCGTGGCGGAGGCCCCTGCCCAGGACATCATGGCCGGCGACAAGGGCCGTTTCAAGGTGACCGCCACCCAGAAAGACGAGTATGTGTTCAAATCACCCTCCCTGCGGAACATTGCGCTGACCGCGCCCTATTTTCATTCGGGCAAGGTTTGGGGTCTCAAGGAAGCGGTGGCGGTAATGAGTTCCGCCCAGTTGGGCGCCACCCTGACCGATCAGGAAGTGGATCTGGTGACAACGTTTTTGAAGAGCGCCACCGGCAAGCAGCCTTTGGTTACGCATCCCGTGCTGCCAGCCCCCACGGACAGCACCCCGCAGCCTCAGTTGCAGTAAGGCATCTGGGAGAGGCTCCTGCTTCAGGCAGGAGCCTCTCCTCTTTTTTGCCCACAGGGGAACGGCTTCTTCGGCGTTCATCAGCCGAGGCAGTATAACACAAGAGGAATGGCGGAAAAGTCAGGGGGAAACGCAGATGGACGTCATCAAGGTTCTCGAAGAGGCGATGCGGGACGAAAAGGAGGATTACGAGGCCTACAAAAAACTTGCCGAGGAGGCGGAGGATCCGGAAAGCCGGGCGATTTTCGAGGCACTGGCCAGTGAGGAAGAAAAGCACTACCGGGTGCTGAAGGAACGGCTTACCGCCCTCAAGCTACGGCGGCGGAAGATTCAGTGACCGTAAAGGGCGCTCACCCCGGCCATGAGCGCGATCATCGCCAACATGACCCCTCCCCAAACAAGGACGCCCTTAATGGTCTTTTCCTTGATCGCCTGGGCGGCCTTGTGGGTTCCGGCAACCACCGCCAGGGAAAAGGCGACGATCAGCCCACTTTTGAGCAAAACGGGAATATGATGCACCACCTCCTCGCCGGCCAGCATCTTCCACACGCCGAGGCCATAATAGAGGACGACAAAAAACTCCACCATGGTGGCGGCCATGCCCATCACCAGAGTCTCTTCCTGGATGGCAACATTCTGGTGCATGAGCGATCCGAGTTGCTGCTGGAGTCCGAGGGTGATCCGGCTGTTGCCAAGATCAACCCGGCTTTTCATGACATCGATGGCCGCCTTGGCATTATCCAGAGAACGGGAAAAATTCCGCTGGCTGGCCTCCAGCACCCCTATGAACTCTTTGAGCCGGGCACCGTGCCGGCCGACAAAATAGGGGTCTTCCCGTTGATGCAATCCCTTCCTGACCAACGCCTCAAGACGTTGCAGATCGCCCCGGAGAATCCTTTGGGAGCTGTTCAGCAACACACTGTAGTTGGTCATCAGGGCGTATATTTCCGCCGTTTTCTCCACATCCCCTTCCAAGCTCGGCAGATCCGTCTCCTTTCGGTAGAGGCTTTTGCCGATTTTGCCGTTTAACTCGTCTTCCTGCTCCAGAAAGGAATCGTGCTGAACCTGATAATAGGCCATTTGTCTTTGGATTTGATAGCTCAGACTGTCCAGGGGCACCAGATTTTTGAGCAGAAAGCGCCTCGCCTCTTCCGGCTGTGACGACACCAGCAGATAGAGACGGGGCTTCCCGGCTTTTTCCGGAGCATGTGCAACCATCAACTGGTTTTCCTTGGGGAGTTCAATGGTGATACTTTTTTTCCCCAACACACTGACATCCTTCTCCTGCTGAATGATGCAACTCGATTCACCCACCATGTCGAGGATAACATCGCCCAACCGGGTCCGCACCTCACCAAGATCGGCCAGATTATCACGCCAGTCCCCCTCGTGCAGGCGGAGTTCCACGATGGCCAGGTGCTCAAGAACGGAAAGGGCAAGCGAGACATTTTCCATTTCGGCGAATCGGCTGAGCAACGGTCCCTCGTCGCAATGGCTCACCGCAACCTCCAACAAATTGTAATAGCGGACAATTTGTTGCCACGCCTTTTCCAGAGGTTCCTGGTCCTCGGAGAGAAAGTAAAAAAAATGAATGACTTCGCTGGGGGACATTTTATACTCCGTACCAGGATGCTTTGATTGCTGTAAAGGTTTCATGCGTGCCTCTGCATTCAGGGTACCGGGGAAATCATGCGAAGCAAGCGTTTTTTTGACGCTTTCCGCACAAGCGCGGAACAACAACCCTCCGAAAACCAATCTCCGGAGGCATTTACAGCAACAGTTGTGAGCACACACAAGGAGCGGGGATGGGAAAACATCTGGTTCTCATCGGCGGCGGCCATGCCCACATGATGACTCTGGCCAGCCTCAGCCGATTCACAGCCAAGGGACACGAGGTGACAGTGATCGGCCCGTCGCCTTATCATTATTACTCGGGCATGGGCCCCGGCATGCTGGCCGGGATGTACCGGCCGGAAGAAATCCGTTTCGCCACCCGCCGGATGGTGGAAAGGCAGGGCGCCGCCTTTGTGCTCGGCAAGGCGGAGCGCATCGATCCGTTGACGAAAACCGTGCATCTTGAGAACGGCGGGACAATTCCCTACGACGTGCTCTCCTGCAATGCCGGCAGTTTCGTCCCCCATTCCGTGCCAGGGGCGGAAACCTTTCGCGACCTTTTTCCGGTCAAGCCCATCGAAAAACTCATGGCAGCCCAGCACCGGCTTCTGGAGCTGGCGGCCGGAAAATCCATCCGCCTTGCCGTGATCGGCGGGGGCCCCTCCGCGCTGGAAATAGCGGGAAGCGCATGGCGGCTGCTCCACGATGCCGGAATGGCGGCTCCAGCCATCACCGTTTTTGCCGGAAAACGATTCATGGGCCGGTTGCCGGAACCGGTGCGGCAACCGGCCTATCACTCGTTAGCCCGCCGTGGCATTGAAATTCTCGAGGGTGCCTATGTACGGGAACTGGGCAAGGGCATCGTAGTCCTTGATTCCGGCGCCGAATATCCGGCGGATTTTATTTTCATGGCCTTGGGCATCCAGCCCTCCCCACTCTTCACCGATTCGGGATTGCCGGTTGGGCCGGACGGCGGACTGTTGGTCAACGAGTATTTACACTGCCCAACGCATCCTGAAATTTTCGGGGGCGGCGACTGCATCCATTTCGCGCCGCAACCACTTGACAAGGTCGGAGTGTATGCGGTACGCCAGAACCCGGTGCTCTGCCACAACCTGCTGGCCGCCCTCGAAGGCGACAGACTCCGGCGCTTTTCTCCTGGCGGCGACTATCTCCTTATCTACAACCTGGGCGACGGTACTGGCATCTTGCGCAAGCGGGGGTTGATTTTCTCCGGGCGGCCGGCCTTCTGGCTCAAGGATTATATTGATCGCCGCTTCATGCGACGGTTTCAAGCGCTGGAATAAAGAAATCCATGCACAACCATGGGGTCATGCCGTGAAAAATCAGTTTTGCCATGGCGCATGACCTGCCCCCATCTCTTCTTGGCCGCCCCCCGCTCATCCCAACGATTTCCCCTCCTTCGGCAGCAAAACAGCCCGTCCCCTTGCCGGAAAAGTTTGCTTTTGGATATTTCAAACTGCTTGTGCTACCATGGAGAAAACACCACTTCCGGAGGAACCAGAATGCATGGAACCCAGCCTGCTCCCTCACAATCAGGACAACAGGGAGCCAGACTCGATTTCCGCCAGAGTGACTCCGGCCGCTGGTCGAAAGCCATGCCCGTGTTGGCGGGCGCTCTGTCCGTCCTCGCCGGAGGGCTTGTGCTTTCCGGCTGGGCTTTGGACATCGCCGCCCTCACAACCATTCTGCCGGGCGGGATCCCGATGCAGACGAACGCCGCCCTGGGGTTTATCCTGACAGGCTCTGCCTTGCTTGCTTCTTCCTTGTTCGTTCCCCCGCTGTCGCTTCGCCTGACACAACTCTGCGCCCTGCTCTGCGGCCTGATCGGCCTGTTGACCCTCGGCGAATACCTTTTTGTTTGGAATCCAGGCTTTGGCCAATGGCTGCTGTTCACCGGATCGGCCAAGACGCAGGGCGCCTCGCCCACAGGCCGCATGGCGCCCAGCACTGCAACCTGTTTCGTCTTGCTGGCCTCGGGATTGATGCTTGCCTGCTCCACGCGCAAGACAACGATAAAATTTTGGGCGACTACTATTCTCGGTTCACTGGTTATGGCGGTTGCCCTGACAGCCCTCCTCTCTTACTGTATGGAGACCCCCGGCACGGTTGGATTTTACGGCCAGACTCTCATGGCTTTTCCCACCACGCTATTGTGCATCCTCCAGGGCGCGACGATGGTCCTGATGGCTTGGCCGCAAAGCATGCCTCTGTGGTCCCTCGGCGGAAAAACTGTCGTGGGGATGGCCTTCTGGAACATGATGGTGGTCGGGTCACTCACCTGGGGATTGCACCAGCAAGGGCACCACATGCAACAGTCGGCAACGGTGGCTGCCCGGGCAAACATCAACAAGGATATGGCTTTCCGCAAATGGGCCTCCTCGCATGGAGGCGTCTATGTACCCCCCACCGAACGCACCCCTCCCAACCCGTACCTCACCGTGCCGGACCGAGATGTGATCACCACCACCGGCATGCATCTCACCCTGATGAACCCGGCCTACATGCTGCGCGAAATGCAGCAAAAATTTGGCAACGACTACGGAACCAGGAGCAGGATCACCAGCCTGAACCCGCTCAACCCGGCAAACGCCCCTGATCCCTGGCAAGTCAAGGCCTTGTCCAACTTCGCACAAGGCGGCAAGGAGCTGCTGGAAGTGCATTACCTGGGTGACCAGCCCTACATGCGGCTGATGCTGCCTTTTGTCGTTGAACCCGCCTGCCTTAAATGCCATGCCCATCAAGGCTACAAGCTGGGCGATATCCGCGGGGGAATTGACTCCTCCCTCTCCCTGGCCCCTTTTCTGGAACGGGCGAAAACCAGCAGCGCCTCCCTGGCCTTGTCCCATTTCGCCATCTGGCTTCTCGGCACCGCAGCCCTGCTGTTTTTTTATCGCCGGGAGCATTATCTTGATGCCGAAAACCAGCGATCGGCAGCCGCCTTACGCGAAAGCGAAGAACGCTTCCGCGTTGCCGCCGAGACGGCCAACGATCTGGTGTATGACTGGGATCTCCAGGATACGTTACTGTGGTCCGGCAGGGTTGACGAAATGCTCGGCTATGACGCGGGAGAATTTCCGAGAACCCTCACAGGCTGGGCGGACTCGCTGCATCCGGAGGACCATGATCGCGTTATCGCCGCGGTTCAGGCACACCTGGAAAGAGGCGAACCTTATGCGGCAGAGTATCGCATCCGCCGGAAAAACGGCGAGTACCAATGGTGGTCGGCACGGGGCGCAGCCATGATGACGCCGGAGGGAACCCCCAAGCGATGGATTGGCACGGTCACGGATATAACCGG
The DNA here is from genome assembly GCA_964588325.1 of uncultured Desulfurivibrio sp. GTDB lineage: Bacteria > Desulfobacterota > Desulfobulbia > Desulfobulbales > Desulfurivibrionaceae > Thiovibrio. The sequence goes on along the minus strand of CAZPOR010000003.1, from coordinate 23,353 downwards.
GCACAAACACGCGGAAGAGGAAAAGCTCAAGCTTGAATCCCAGTTGCGCCAAGCCCAAAAAATGGAGGCCATCGGCACCTTGGCCGGGGGCATTGCCCATGATTTCAACAATATTCTCTCCATCATCTTCGGATACAACGAACTGGCCAAGGAAGAGCAAGATCCTGCAAATCGCCGAAACCACCTTGAGGAAATCGAAAAAGCAGCAAAAAGGGCCAAGGAGCTTGTTGCCCAGATCCTGGCCTTCAGCCGCAAGGCGGAACAGCAGATGCAGCCCTTGCAGGTGTCGCTTATCATCAAGGAGGCGCTCAAGATGCTGCGCTCTTCCATCCCGGCCACCATCGAGATCCGGCAGAACATCGCCTCCAACGGCATGGTCCTGGCAGACCCTACCCAGATCCATCAGATCATTATGAATCTCTGCACCAATGCCTACCATGCCATGCGAGAAACCGGCGGAACCCTTGCCGTTTCCCTCGACCAAGTGACAATAGGACCGGAGGAATATGGATATGCCGGTCTCGCTCCGGGCAACTACCTGAAACTCGCAGTGAGCGACACCGGCTGCGGCATCGAACCGAAAATATTCGAGAAGATCTTCGAACCCTACTTTACCACCAAGAAGATCGGGGAAGGAACCGGGATGGGGCTTGCCGTGGTGCATGGCATTGTAAAAAGCCACCATGGGCACATTACGGTGTACAGCGAGCCGGGCAAAGGCACGAGTTTCCATGTCTATCTGCCGCTGACCGCGGAAGAAGCCGCGGCATTGCCCGAAAAAACAGAGCCAAAAGAGCTGCGCGGAAAAGGGGAACGAATTCTTCTGGTTGACGACGAAGAACAGATCGGAACGGTCCTTTCCTCTCTTTTGTCAAAAAACGGCTATCAGGTGACAACCTTTGCCGATGGGTTGCAGGCGTTGGCGGAATTTCAGCACAAGCCCGAGCACTTTGATCTGGTGATCACCGACATGACCATGCCTTCCATCAACGGGGCCGAACTGGCGCAGAAGATCATGGCCTTGCGCCCGGAAATCCCTGTCATCCTCTGCACGGGCCAAAGCGAACTCATCAACAGAGAAAAAGCTTTTGCCATGGGCATCCGCGATTATCTGACCAAACCCCTCCTTACAGAACCACTTCTTGTCGCGGTAAAAAAAGCTCTTGAAAAGGGCTAGCGAACACGCTCCCTACGGGGTATCTTCCATTCTTCCGTTTCCGGCCGAACGGTTGCCGCTTCTGCGGTACGGTCTGAAGCACTGAACACGCCAACCTGCAATCACCTGTACGTGAGGCCACATGATCCCTTGGCAGTTGCTGGACAGCGTCCCTGTGCCAGAAGGCGCCGGGACGCTGCATTTATACCGGCGGGGCGCCGAGTTTTCCATCAGGGTAGATGGCTGTGAACTGATGAACAGCCGGGTTCATGGCTCGGAGGATGCCTTGGCCGAACTTGCCTGCGCACGGCTTGCCGGGCTCGCCTCCCCCAGGGTCCTGATCGGCGGTCTGGGCATGGGCTATACCGCGGCGGCGGCATTGTCGCGGCTCAGCGCCCAAGCCGAAGTGGTGGTGGCCGAACTGTTCCCGGCGGTGGTTGCCTGGAACAGGGGGATTCTTGCCGGTCTGGCCGGGACCCCTCTGGATGATGGCCGGGTTTCGCTGCGGGTGATTGATATCGCCAAAATTTTAAAAACGGATCGGCAGGGGTACGATGCCATCCTGCTCGATGTGGATAATGGGCCCGAGGGATTGACCCGCTCCGGCAACGACTGGCTCTATACCAAGGGGGGCTTGCTCGCCGCCCGTGCCGCCCTGAAACCATCGGGCATCCTGGCCATCTGGTCCGCCACTCCCGACCCCGCCTTTTCCAAACTGCTGCGCCAGACGGGATTCACGGTGGAAGAGGCCGCAACCCGGGCGCGGGGACGCAAAGGGGGCAGCAGACATATGATCTGGCTTGCCAAACGCGAATAACAAGCTGGTTGACGTGCGGCAACATCAAAGAGTCCCGTGCCTATGAGCGAGCCCCACAAAAAAAACGCAACTCCGCCTCCAACATTGTCACGGCTGTTCACCGTCTTTTTACGGCTGGGCACAACCGCCTTCGGCGGACCGGCCATGATCTCCTACATTCGCGAGCTGACGGTCGAACGAGAACTTTGGCTCGGCCAAAAAACGTTCCGGGATGGGGTGGCGCTTTGCCAAACAATTCCCGGCGCCACCGCCATGCAGGTCGCGGCCTACGTCGGCCTAAAGGTCCGGGGCGTGCGCGGAGCCATCACCAGCTTTCTCGGTTTCAGCCTGCCGGCTTTTCTCTTGATGCTGGCGCTCTCAGCGCTCTATAGCCGCACCCATTCGCTGCCCGCCGTGGTTGCGGCTTTCAGCGGCCTGCAGGCCATCATTGTCGCCATCGTAGGCAACGCAGCCATCTCCTTTGGACGGGCCTCGCTTTCCGGCTGGAAACCCTGGTTCATCGCCCTTGTTGCCGCAGGGCTCTTCTGGCTATCGGCGCATCCGGCCCTCATCCTGATTCTTGCCGCTCTTTTGGGCATGATTGTACACTCCCGGCAACCAATCGCGTTCCAATCCGACAGCCGGACGCCTCTGCCCGCCACCACCGGGCCGCTTCTTTTCCTGCTGGCGGTCACTGCCGCGGGCTTTGCCCTCCTCGCTTTCTTCCGCGATGACCTTGCGCAACTGGCCGTGCTCATGGCCAGGATCGACCTTCTTGCCTTTGGCGGCGGCTTTGCCTCGGTTCCCCTCCTGTTCCACGAAATCGTCGAAACCCGCGCCTGGCTCAGCGGTTCGACCTTGCTGGACGGCATCGCCCTTGGTCAGCTCACCCCTGGCCCCATTGTGATCACGGCAACCTTTGTCGGCTACCTGCTCCATGGCTTTTTCGGCGCGCTCATCGCCACAGTGGCCATCTTTCTCCCCTCCCTGCTGCTGCTGATCGCCACCGCTCCCCATTTTTCCCGGCTTTGCGCCTCGCCCCGATTCAACCATGCCGTTGACGGCGTCCTCTGCTCCTTTGTCGGCCTGCTCTGCACCGTGACCATCCGCTTTGCCCTGCATGTTCACTGGGACTGGCCCCACCTGCTCCTGGCGGCCGCTGCATTTGGCGCCTTGTTCAAAAAGGCCGACATTCTCTGGGTAGTTCTTGCGGGAGCCGCGCTGTCCATTTTTCTTTTGTAAAAAATTTCTTCAGCCGTTCTGGACAAAATAATCCGCCAGGGGGTATAGAAAGAACATCATTCCGTCAGGATGATCGAAACGGGCCGTTTTTGCCCGCCCATACCATCCCGGAGAACATTCATGCCGCACCTGATCTGTTATTGTTTTGGTTACACCGAAGAGGATCTGCGCCAGGATATCCTGAAACACGGCCGGTCGCTGATCATGGAGCGCATTGCCGCCGAGAAGAAAAATGGCCGGTGCCGATGCGCGGAGAAAAACCCCGCAGGCCGCTGATGCCTGGCCGAGGTCCGCCAGGTGGTGGACGCGATTTTGCAAAGCATTGTCAGAAAGGAGAACCGCTGATGTATTTTCCTGTTGCCGGTATCGAGGTCAACCCGCTGGCGCCGCCGCTGGTCGCCTTTGCCATCTCCCTGTTCACCTCCATGGGCGGAGTGAGCGGGGCTTTCCTGTTGCTGCCTTTTCAAGTGAGTGTGCTCGGCTTTACCAGTCCGTCGGTCAGCTCCACCAATCAATTGTTCAACATCGTGGCCATTCCCAGCGGGGTGTACCGCTACATCAAGGAAGGGCGGATGCTCTGGCCCCTGACCTGGGTCGTGATCATCGGCACCCTGCCCGGCGTTTTGGTCGGGGCCATCGTCCGGATCAAATACCTGCCCGACCCGAAGAACTTCAAGCTCTTTGCCGGGCTGGTCCTGCTCTACATGGGGGGAAGGCTGCTCAAGGATTTGGCGTTCAACAAAAAAAAGGAAGGCGCGCCCACGGCCGAGGAGCGGTTTCACCGGCGGGGCAAAACGCAGAGCCAGACAACCGGCAGCGATGCCGCCTCGTCCGCACACTCGTCCCGGGTCACGGTCCGGCAATGGACCCCAACCCGGATCGTCTACGATTTTTACGGAGAGACCTTCACGGTCAATGCCGTGGCCCTCATGGCCTTATGCCTTGTTGTCGGCATGGTGGGCGGGGTGTATGGCATCGGCGGCGGCTCGATCGTTGCCCCGTTTCTGGTCAGTTTTTTCGGGATGCCGGTCTATGCCGTGGCCGGAGCCGCGCTGATGGGGACCTTTGCCACCTCGGTGGCCGGGGTGGCCTTTTATCAGATGCTCGCCCCCCACTATCCGGGCATGGTCATCGCCCCGGATTGGCTCTTAGGCTTTCTCTTCGGGATCGGCGGTTTCGCGGGGATGTATTGCGGGGCGCGGCTGCAAAAGTTCGTGCCTGCCAAATTCATCAAATGGATTCTGGTGGTGTGCCTGCTGTTCACGGCAGGCAAGTACATCTGGTCCTTCCTCTTTTAGGCGACGAACCGACCGGCGGCTTACACGGAAAAAACCAGGCGGCTTTGCTGGCTGGAAATCTCCGGCAAGCCTCCCGCAGGCTGCTCCTCCATCTCCTCAAGCAGGCGCAGGCTGGCGATGCCATACCAGGAGGCGTCAAGGAAAGGCGCGGCCTTCGGGCTCCTGGCAAAGCCCCCTCTTCCGGTCTGACAGCTCACGACAAACGCCCTGGCCCCCTCTGGATCAATGGGTTTTGCGCCCAACAGGCTCAAAGCCGCAAGCCCGGCATGGCAGTTCTCGATGAACGAGGTGGTGCCCGGGAAAAAGCCGAACCCGCCATCGCCGTTCTGCGTGCGCTGAAGCCAGGCGACCAATTGCTCCGCACCCGCAACCGGCTGTCCAGCCATCTTCTTCACAAAGAGATACCGGGCCACATCCCCCACCGCACACGGCGCAGGCAGCATCACCGACCGCCCGGAACCACGGGGGTCCACCTCCTCCCCAAGAATCTCCCTGGCTATCCGGCTCACATAATAAATGGCGGCAAGGGAATCGTCCTTGGCCAGGCAAGCGGCGAGATGGGCGCGGACCCGCTCACCATCCACGGCAAGGCCGCAGACACGGCAGGTGATCAGCAAACGGAACGTGGTGTCGATCCCCAGCCAGGGTACGGCCAGCATCCGGGCAAGATATTCGGCCAGGGCAGGCTCTGCTTGCGGAGCAGGCGCCTCTTCCCCCAGAACAATGCCGATGGCCACCGCCTGAAAGGTATCCTGAATGGTGGCGGGCAGCCGCGGCGTGGCGCCATAACCGCCCGTGGCCTTGCGCCGCTTGAGCACGAATTCCATGAGTGCGGCATGATCAATCTTGCGAGCCATACATTCCCTCCGTTCCGGCTGAACCTCTCATTTCCAGCATACCAAGTTTCGACCGCGAAAAAGAGGACATTCTCAACGATTGACAATACGGAAATCCTGGACTACGCTTACCATGAATGACGGCGATGGAGTTCGCCTTTGAACGCCTTGTCCGCAAGGCTAATGACTCCTACTCTTGAACAAGGGTAGGAGTTTTTTATTTTGTCCCACAGAGGAAGACCCCCATTGAAACAAGAGAAAACCTTTTTCGGCTTCGGCAAAAACGTCTTTTTCACCGGGATGGTCAGCTTCTTCATGGACGTGAGTTCCGAGATGATCTACCCGCTCGTTCCCCTCTTCCTGGCCAACGCGCTGGGGGTTAACAAGTCCATGATCGGCCTGATCGAAGGACTTGCCGAATCCACGGCCAGCCTGCTCAAGGTTTTTTCCGGCTGGTTTTCCGACCGGATCGGACAGCGCAAGGGGCTGATGCTTGCCGGTTATGCCATCTCCACCCTGAGCCGGCCGCTCATGGCCACCGCCCGCATCTGGCCGCAGGCCTTGGCCTCTCGCTTCACCGACCGGCTGGGCAAGGGTATCCGCACCGCCCCTCGGGATGCGATCATTGCCGAATCCGCCCAAGCAACCCATCTGGGCCGGGCCTTTAGCTTTCACCGTGCCATGGACACCATGGGCGCGGTGGTCGGCCCGGCCATCACTCTCTCGCTCCTTGGAATTTTCAACAACGACTACCGATTGATTTTCTGGTGCTCCATGGTGCCTGGGATAATTGCGGTCATCCTGATTATCCTCTTTATCCAGGAGAAGAAAAAACGACCAATGCCCCATACTGAGCAGCCAAGGCTGAGCTTCGGACATTTTGACTGGAAGGTGAAGTGTTTTATCCTGATCGCGGCGCTGTTCGCCCTGGGCAATTCCAGCGATGCCTTCCTGATCCTGCGGGCGGAACAGATCGGCATCCCGACGGTGATGATCCCGGCGGTGTATCTGGTATTCAACCTCGTTTACTCCCTCTCCTCCATTCCGGCAGGGATGGCGGCGGACAGGTTCGGCAAGAAAAGGATTATTCTCCTGGGATTCGTGCTCTTCGCCGGGCTCTATTACGGCTTTGCGGTTGCCAAAAACGCTGCGGCCATCTGGGTGCTGTTTGGTCTGTACGGGCTGTTCATGGGCCTTACCGAAGGGATTCAAAAGGCGTTTCTGGCCACCATCATTCCGCCGGACTTCAAAGCCACCGCCTTTGGGGTGTACGCCGCCGCCGTGGGGATTGCCATGTTCCCGGCCAGCCTCATCGCCGGGTGGCTCTGGGACCACGTCTCCCCTGCGGCCACCTTCTATTTCGGCGCGGCAACGGCGGCCCTGTCGGCCCTCCTGTTCATGATGCTGATTGTCTTGATCAAGCATTCGGAGCGATTGACCGCGGGTGAATCGTAAACTGCCGCGAGGGTTGGTGCCCGGGGAGAAAAAGAAGCAACGGGGAACCCGTGGGACTGGAAATCAATGCCTCGATTTTGTATTGTAGCACTGGGACAGAAAACAGCCGGCTTCTCCCGGAAATCGTGAACATACTGAAACGGCTATCCTGATAGCACGGCAATCTTTAACAAGGAGAATCCGATGCAGGTGGTTTTACTTATCGCCGCCTTCGGCGCGCTCGGCTGCGTAACCCGCTACTACCTCTCAGGTTGGACCTATGACCTGTTCGGAAGGAGCTTTCCCTACGGCACCTTTGCCGTCAACATCCTGGGGGCGTTCGCCATCGGCCTGATCATGGAGTTCGGCATGCGGAGCACACTGCTGTCGGCCAACCTGCGCACCGGACTCGCCATCGGTTTTCTCGGCGGGCTCACCACCTTTTCCACCTTCAGCTATGAGACGTTTAAGCTGCTGGAGGATGGAGAACTTTTCATGGCCACCACCAACGTTCTGGTGAGCGTCGTGGTCTGCCTTACCTTCACCTGGCTTGGCATCCACACGGCACGCTATCTCTAAAAAAGGAGCCACTCATGACACGATTCAGCGGCGAAAAAGTATTGATGCGGATATTCCTCGGCGAGAGCGACAAGATTGGGCACCGGCCGTTTCACGAAGTCCTGGTGGATTTTTTTAGAAAGGAAGGATTCGCCGGGGCCACGGTGCTGCGGGGGGTTGCCGGATTCGGCGCCCACAGCGTTTTTCACACCGACAAGCTGCTCCGTCTTTCTTCCGATCTGCCTATTGTCATTGAAGTGGTGGAGAGCCAAGAAAAAATAGACGCCGTCATGCCCCGCATCGATGAAATGATGACCGGCGGCGGCATGATCACCCTGGAGAAGGCCACGGTGATCCGCTACAGCCATAAGCATGAAGATAATCAACAGGGAGGCCGTTAATGCTTTACGCAACGGAAGTTGAAAAAATGACCTGCGTGGCCAAAGGCGCGAATCACGGCCCGGCACCGATTCCGCAGGAAGGCCGCTGGACGCGGGCCAAGGAGATCAAGGATATCGCCGGGCTGACCCACGGCGTGGGCTGGTGCGCCCCGCAGCAGGGGGCCTGCAAGCTGACCCTCAACGTCAAGGATGGCATCATCGAAGAAGCGCTGGTGGAGACCATCGGCTGCTCGGGCATGACCCATTCGGCAGCCATGGCCGCGGAAATCCTGCCGGGCAAGACCATTCTGGAGGCGCTCAACACCGATCTGGTGTGCGATGCCATCAATACCGCCATGCGGGAGCTGTTCCTGCAAATCGTCTATGGCCGGTCCCAGACCGCCTTTTCGGAGGGAGGACTTCCCATCGGCGCCGGACTGGAAGATTTGGGCAAGGGCATGCGCAGCCAGGTCGGGACCATGTACGGCACTCACGCCAAGGGGGTGCGCTATCTGGAGATGGCCGAAGGGTATGTGACCCGCCTGGCCCTGGACGGCAACGACGAGGTCATCGGCTACGAGTTTGTCCATCTGGGCAAGATGATGGAGATGATCCACAAGGGCATGGACGCAAACGAGGCCCTGACCAAGGCAACGGCCAGCTACGGCCGCTTTGGCGAAGCCGCCCGCACCATCAATCCACGTCACGAATAACCCGGCAAGCGATCACAGGGCACCCTGCAACCGCTTATAATTTCTGGGTAGGGCACAATATTTATAGACTGGCAATATAAGCCGGAGGAATCAGGATATGGCTCTGTTTGAAAGCTACGAACGCAGAATAGCAAAAATCACCCCCGTGCTGGCCCAACACGGCCTGGCCTCCCTGGAAGAGGCCCGCGCCCTGTGCGAGAAGGCAGGGGTGGACGTGTATGGCATCGTTAAGTCCATCCAGCCGATCTGTTTCGAGAATGCCTGCTGGGCGTACATCCTCGGCGCGGCTATCGCCCTGAAGAAAGGGGAGAGCAAGGCGGTGGATATTGCCCGCACCCTGGGCGAAGGTTTGCAGGCCTTCTGCATCCCCGGCTCCGTGGCGGAAGATCGCCAGGTCGGCCTTGGGCACGGCAATCTCGCCTCCATGCTGCTTTCGGAAGGGACGAAGTGTTTCGCCTTCCTGGCTGGCCATGAATCCTTTGCCGCCGCCGAAGGGGCCATCGGTCTGGCCCGCTCGGCCAACAAAGCGAGAAAGGAGCCGCTCAAGGTGATCCTCAACGGGCTTGGCAAGGACGCGGCCCAGATCATCTCCCGCATCAATGGCTTCACCTATGTGCAAACCCGGTTCGACTATGGCGCGAGCGCCTTGGAAATCGTGCGGGAAGTGGCGTATTCCAAGGGAGAAAAGGCCAAGGTGCGCTGCTTTGGCGCGGACGACGTGCGAGAAGGGGTGGCGATCAACCACCATGAGGGGGTGGACGTTTCCATCACCGGCAACTCCACCAATCCCACCCGGTTCCAGCACCCGGTGGCTGGCACCTACAAAAAGGAGTGCCTGGAACGCGGCAAGAAATACTTCTCCGTGGCCTCGGGTGGCGGCACCGGCCGCACCCTGCATCCGGACAACATGGGCGCTGGCCCCGCTTCCTACGGCATGACCGACACCATGGGCCGGATGCACTCCGACGCCCAGTTCGCCGGCTCATCCTCCGTGCCGGCCCATGTGGAAATGATGGGATTTCTCGGCATGGGCAACAACCCCATGGTCGGGGCCTCGGTTGCGGTCGCGGTAGCTCTTGAAGAGGCCCTCAGGTAGATTGGGGCCGGAAGCGGGCGCATCCTCGCCTCGCGCCGTTATATTGCTCCGGTGATGCACCATAAAAGTCACCGGAGCAATATCTTCCCCGGATGCCCCATCTCCAAGCAGAGCAGCAAAGAAATACGGGCCACACCCGGCCATCCCACCATTTCGCCGGAACCGCCCTACTCCTTCCACACCGCCAAGGCTTTTTGATACACCTCGGAACGGGAGAGGTCCAAATCCTTGGCAATGCTCGCCACCGCGTCTTTCAGACTGACCTCGCGCTGATCTCGATACCAGCGCAGCAAATCCTCCAGATTATCCGGCTGGGCAGGGGCGGAGGTGCGCACCCCTTCGATGAGCGCCACGAATTCCCCCTTGATGGCCTCCTTGGCCTTGAGCCCGGCCAAGAGCTGCCCTAACTCGCCGGAGCGAATCTCCTCGTGCACCTTGGTCAGTTCCCTGCCGATCACCGCCCGCCTGTCGCCGAGCTCTGCCAGGCAATCGCCAAGGCTGGCGATGATCCGCCGGGGCGACTCATAAAAGACCAGGGGATGGACATCGTTTTTGAGACCCCGCAGGAGTTTGCGCCGCTCCGTCCCCTTGGCCGGGAGAAACCCCAAAAAAAGATGGGCAGGCTCGGTCAACCCGGCAACGCTGAGCAGGGTGGCCAGGGCGGAAACCCCGGGGACCGGCACCACGGAAATGCCATGGGCCTGGGCGCTGTGCACCAGAATCCCGCCAGGATCGGAGATACCCGGCGTTCCGGCATCGGAAACCAGGGCCACCTGATGGCCGGAAAGCAGCCGGGCCGCAATTTCCTGGGCGCGGCTCGCCTCCTTTTCCTTGTAGTAGCTGATCAGCGGGGTGTGGATATCGAAATGGGTGAGGAGCTTTCTGGTGTGCCGGGTATCCTCGGCGGCGATCAGGTCCACCTCTCGCAGGATGCGCAGGGCCCTCAGGGTAATATCCTCCAGATTGCCGATGGGGGTGGCCACCACAAACAGGGTACCGGGCTCGCCGCTGCTGGTGTTTTTTCCGCTGGGCTGTTTCATGCCTGCATGGCCTCCGGGGGAATAAACAGCCGGAAGCTGGTGCTGCCGGGGCTGGACTCACAGGAAATCTCACCACCGCAGCGGGTAATGATCTTGTTGGCCAGATACAGCCCGAGGCCGAGATGCCCTTCTTTGCTGGAATGAAACGGCTCGTAGAGATGCGCCGCCGCCTCGGGGCTCAGGCCGGGGCCGTTGTCCCGCACCCGCACGACGACGCCCTCGCCTTCTCTGGCCGATTCGACCGTGATCTCCGCCTTTTCCATTCCCTGCACGGCTTCCAGTCCGTTGGCCAGCAGAATATGCATGATCTGGTGCAGTTCCAGTTGAAAACGCGTCAGGGCGGGGGCCTCGGCCAGGATCATGTTTTTTTGCACCTTGTGCTTGAAGGTCGCATCGGCGGTCATAAACTCCACCTCGGTCTCGATCACGGAATTGATCGTATAGGGAACGGTGCCGGGCAACTGCCGGAATTCCGGCAGAATCAAGGTCCGCTGTAAAATCTGCTGGCTCTGCCGCACTTTTTCCTGCATCTGGGAAAGCGAATCCGCCCGCCGGGAAAGAAGATCATGCAGGGCATCCACCTCCGGCGATGGGCCGGCCTGACGCATCTGCTCCAGCACCGCCATGGCCTTGTCCAGCATCATGCCGGAAAGATCCGTGTGCAGGGAAAAAACCTGGATGATCCCGCCGAGGTTATGGATGATCCCGCGAAACATCCTTCCCACCGCGGCATCCTGACTCTGCGCCAAATACGCCTCTTCCCAGTTCCCACTCTGCATTGCCCCTCCGTCTTGCAAGGATAGCGGCCCCTACGGCCAGCCTTACTCCAGCTTAACCGGAATGGGGGTGAAAAATCCAGGCTATTGTCGGAATCGTCCACGCATCCTCCCTCTTTCGATACCATTTTTTTTGCATCTTTCCCCTCTTGACAGAAAGGAGGCGAGAATGGTATTCAACCAGTTCAGTAGCACCAATATAAATTTAGTGACACTAAGTGAATACAAAATGCAATTTTATAACAAGCGACATGCTGCGGAGACTTGCCCTGCCGGTCTGGCTCGGAGCATTGCTGATGGTTTTTTCTCTAACGGCATATGCCCAGGAAACATACTACCTCACCCTCTATGCCCGGGAGGATCAGCAGCTTGCCGACAGCCGGAAACAGTATCTCCAGATGGTGCGGTCACGGGTCGAAGGGAACAAACGCTATCCCCTGTTTGCCCGTAAACATGGTCAGGAAGGGCGAATACAGGTGCGATTCGTCATTCAGGACAACGGCCACCTGGAGGCAATTGAGCTTGTTACGCCCTGCCAGCATCGCGCTCTGAATGAAGCGGCATTGTCCGCGGTGCGTGGAGCAGGACCGTTTCCCTCCTTGCCTCCCGAGGTTTTTTCGGAACCGCCCGGCTTGATCGTGGAGCTTGTTTTCACTCTGCACTGAGCAAAAATGACCGCATCGTTTCACTCAACAACGGCAACAACTTAACACGAACCAATTCGAGAAAAAAATTGAGGCAGTTTTCATTATTTATACCCACACAGAGTATAGGAGAAGACATGCACCATCTCAAAAAGGCCATGGTAGCCACACTCATCGGCAATCAGATACTGTTCGCCTCCATGGTCATAGCATCTGAATCGGCAACACCTGCCGAGAAAATGGACGAGGTATTGCCGGAGATCCCGGTCTCTGCGGAAAAGATCATCGCGCCAACCAGGCAGGCCAGCGAGTCGGTCTATACCGGCAGCGAGGTCACGGCCAAGGGCATCGAACTTCAAGGCGCCAAGGCGACCACCAGTGTGTATGGGGCACTGGACATCCTGCCCGGCCTCAATGTGGAAAGCCCGGACAGCAACGGCCTGGGCGCGGAGATGAACAACGTCCGCATCCGGGGGGTACGGAGCTCCTTGGGCGCCCTGACCGTGGAAGGGGTGCCCAACTACGGCGGCAACCCCATCGGCCCCCGCGACTACCTCTACGACATGGAGAACATGCGCGGCATCACCGTCTATAAAGGCGCGGTGCCGGGCGACATCGGCACCGGGGTCGGGGCGCGCGGCGGCGCGCTCTCGCTGCTGCCCGACTGGCCCCACGAAACGCCGGGCCTGCGCTTCGGCCAGTCATTCGGGTCAAACGAGTACTCCCGCACCTTTTTCCGCCTTGATACCGGCTCGCTCTCTCCGACGGAGACCCGCGCCTCCGCCTCGGCTTCCTACACCGACGCGGATAAGTGGCGCGGCCCCGGCTCGCTCGGGCCGAGGAAGAACGCCAATCTGGCCGTGGTACAGCCCGTGAGCGAACGGTTCGAGGTCAAACTCTGGGTCAACCACAATGATCTGGATCAGCACCTCTACCGACCGCTCACCGCCACCGACATCGGCAATCTGAAAGAGAACTACGACAAGGACTACAATGCCGCCCCCACCGGAGCAGCGGCCCAGGACATCTATTACTACGACTACAACCGGGGCGCCTACCAGAACGACGATCTATTCTCCGTGCTGACCGTCAAGCCGAGCAGGGAATTGACCCTCTCCCTCAAACCTTACTATGCCAAGGAGGACACCGAGATTCTGCAAGGAACCACTTCCAGCGGCGGCAAGGTGCAGAAGCGTACCCGCGACATCGAGCGGTTCGGTCTGATCGGCGAGGCGATATTTGAAAACGACGGCATCAAGACCACCGCCGGGTACCATTTTGAAAACTCCGAGATGAACATCTTCACCCAGACCTACGGCATCAGCCCCACAGGCCTTGCTTACCAGGGCTACGGGGTATTCGGCACCAGCGGCACCGGATACATCAACAGCCCCTACGTGAAGATTGCCGGCAATCAGGGGCCGTGGGACTGGCAGACCGGACTCAAGTACTTCCATTACCAGGACCCGGCCAGCGATGGCTACACCACCGGGCCGGCCCCTGGCTACGCCCTGGTGCGGACGGCTGATCTGGACCGCCAGGAGACCGATTACGACATGTGGCTGCCCTCCATCGGCGGGGCATACCATTTCAGCGACTCGTTCCAAGCCAACGCCAGCTACGGCAGGAACTTCATCCGCCCTTACTCCTACCTCCCGCTGGTTTCGTTGTACAACAGCAACCGCGCCGCCTTCCAGGCTCAGGGGATCAACCTCCAGCAGCTCTTCGACGGCTACGCCATGGAGCGCTCCGACACCGTCGATCTGGGGATGCGGTACAGCGGCGGCTGGTTCGAGGTGGCGCCCACCCTCTTTTACGGCAAGCACCGGAACCTGCTCACCACCATTTACGATCCCAGGGTCAACCTGAACTACCAGCAGAACATCGGCCGCGCCACCGGCTACGGCCTGGATCTTGAAATGAACGCCTATCTCGACAAGGAGATCACGGTCTTTGTTAATCCGACCTGGACGAAGCTCACCTATGACGGCGATCTGACCTATGCGGGAAGCCGCCTGGCCGCCGACGGCAACCAGGTGGTGGACACCCCGGAGTGGCTGGTGAAGGCCGGACTGATCTACCATCCCGGCAACTTCGAGATCGTGCCCATGCTGCGCTACCTGGGAACCCGTTATGCCGATGTCGAACACGCTGGCAAGGTGGGGTCCTCGGCGGTGGCGGACTTGCGGATGAGCTACACCATGCCGAAGGTGCTCGCGGCGGAGTCGATGAAAGTCTCCCTCGATCTCGCCAATGTCTTCGACAAGAAGTACGTCTCGGTGATCAACGCCTCCGACGACACCAGGGACGGGGTGGCCACCTATTATCCCGGCGCGCCCTTTGCCGCCATGCTGAGCGTTTCCCTGCAATATTAAATCGTCTTGCCCGGAAGGAGAAAACCATGCTCGTCCCCCTTGAACTTGCCATGCTGGCCCGGAAAAATATCCATTTGAGCCCGGAGCTTGCCTTGGGCTGGCGTCTGGGCCGTTACGCCCATGACTGGTTCGACGGGCTCGATCAGGTGCGCATCGCCGCCTGTGGCCATGAGGACATTCTGACTGCCCTGCGGAGGCTGGCCCGTTGTCCGGAACAGGGAAGCGTGACCAGACCTGCCGGACCCAGGTCTTGGGACATACTGTTTTTGCATCACCTCACCGGCACCGCGCTCAAGATGGTTTTTCTCAAACGGCTAACCACCCTGTCCCCAGCTCTCAAGGGGCTTGAGGGCAAACTGGACGACGGCGACCCGGAGATTGTCCTCATGTATCAAGATGGGATCAATGAACTGATCTCCACCATCGTCACCGCTGACCCGGCCAGTTTCTGCCAATTCAGCGAGATCCGTTGCCGGGTTGTTCAGTTGGATGCGGCAAAGCGTCCAGTCCGATGTCCAGAATGTCTGGCGCAAGATATAGATAGGCTTGTCGAGGTGGAGAACCACATCCGCTGTCCGTCCTGTGCCGGCCTCGAACCGGAGTGGCTGGCCGCATGAAAGAATGGCCGTGCGGAGCACCCCCGGAAACAACCTATGAGACCAAAGGAGAAAATATATGTCCGAACCATTAACCGCTTGGGAACGTTGTGTGGAATTTCACGGCCATGCCTGTCCTGGTCTGGCCATCGGGGTCAGAGCCTGCGAGGCTGCCAAGGAAAAGCTCGGGATCACCTTTGCCAGAGATGAGGAAGTGGTCTGCATCGCCGAAAACGACGCCTGCGGGGTGGACGCAGTCCAGGTACTGACCGGCTGCAGCGTCGGCAAGGGGAACCTTATCCATAGAAACACTGGCAAAATGGCTTTCAGCTTCTTCTGCCGCGCCAACACAATCGGGGTGCGACTGGTTTTCAAGAGACCATTCGCCAGGGAGGGAGTGGACCGAGAGGCCATGCAGCAACTCATCCTCAGCGCCCAGCTTGCGGAGCTCTTCGACTGCAAGGAACCGGTCCATGCCCCGCCGGTGCGAGCGCGCCTTTTTGCCAGCGTTGTCTGTGAGCAGTGTGGCGAGAGCTGCGCCGAGCACACCGCTCGCCTCCAAAACGGCAAGAAGGTCTGCCTGGACTGCTTTGCCGATTACTCGCGGGGGTGGTGAGCATGAACGCAGCCTGCGCCCGCACGCACGGTCAGAACCGAGGCCAGGCCTTTTGGGAGATAAAGGCACGGCGGTATCCGCTCCCCTTTGATCTGCAAAGCATGGCCAGGACCAAACGGGTGCTGACTCTGCTTCAGGAGTGGGGGGTGGGCTTCGCCGGGGCTGCAATCCTGGACATCGGCTGCGGAACCGGCTGTTTCACCCTGCCCTTGGCCAGGAACGCGGCCAAGGTGGTGGGCCTCGATTTTTCCGCCGCCATGCTGGACCGGCTCCATGCCGAAGCGGCCCGCTTCCGGATTCGCAATGTGCAAACCCATTGCCTGAGCTGGCAGGAGGCGGAGCCGAGCGAGCTTGGTTTCGCGGACGCCTTTGACCTGGCCTGGACCTCCATGTCCGCCGCGGTGAGGAACGAAGCAGACCTTGCCAAGATGGAACAATGCTCCCACGGATGGTGCGTCTTTACCGGTTGGGGAAAAATGCGCGACAACCCTCTGCTGGAAGAGGCTTTCACAATGCACGGCCTCGCCTTTGCTCCACCGCCTGGGATGGCGGCCATGCATGCCATGGTGCGGCAAGCAGGCAGGGAACCGTTTCTTGCTTATCAGGAAACCTCCTGGGACTGGGAGGGAACCATGGACGAAGCCATGGAAGATGTGGCCGGCCATATTGAGGTCGCCGGGGCAACCCCGGACAAACAGGCGTTGCGTGGGCTGCTTGACAGAAAACAATGGAACGGAGTGGTTCAGCATACCACGCGCACAGAGGAAGGGGTAATGGCATGGCAGGTTGTCTGAAAAATATCAGAATGGGCATCCTGGCCCTGGCCATACTGGGTTCAGTGTCTTCGTCCGCGACGGCACGAGCCGCAGGGACGGTGACCATCACCGACATGGCCGGACGCAAGGTCAACATTCCGGCCCAGGTGAAACGCATCGTCCCCCTGGGCGGGGCCATGCGTTTTGTGGTCTACATGCAGGGATTGGACGCGGTGGTGGGGGTGGAGGCCATTGAGCAAAAAAAGACTCCGGACTCGGCGGGCCGGCCATACAGCCTGGCGGTGGCGGACCGGGCCGCCTCGTTGCCCGCCATCGGCGAGGGAGGGCCGGGCAAGCTGCCGGACTTCGAACGGATCATGGCAGTGATGCCGGACGTGATCCTTGCCGTGGGAATCGATTCCGCCCAGGTGAAGACCATCCAGCAAAAAACCGGCGTTCCGGTAGTGGTGCTGCATCCGGGCGCCACCACTGCCCTGGATCTGAACCAGATGCGTGCATCGTTCCGCCTGCTGGGACGGGTCATGGGCCGGGAAAAGCGGGCCATGGAACTGAGTGATTTCCTGCACGGCTGCGAAAGCGATCTGCAAACCCGGACAGTGACGGGACGAAACCGCCCCCTGGCGTATGTAGGAGCCATCGGCTTCAAAGGGCGGCACGGCATCACCAGCACCGAATCGGCCTACGCGCCGCTGGTTTGGATCAACGGCCGCAACGTAGCCGATGGACTAAAACGCAAGGGGCATGCCTTCATAGACCCCGAGCAGTTGCTGCGCTGGGACCCGGAGATAATCTTCCTCGATGCCGGCGGGTTGGCCATGGTGGAGGATGAATACCGGCGCAATCCGGACGTGTACCGGGGTCTCAAGGCAATGCGGTCGGGAAAGATTTTTGTGGTGCCGCCCTACAACTATTATCACACCAACCTGGAAACCGCCCTGGCCAACAGCTTTTTTATGGGCAAAACCCTGTACCCGGATCGCTTTTCCGATGTCGATCCGGCGGCCAAGGCAGACGAAATCTTCCGCTTCTTCACCGGCGTGGCTGGCTATGGCCGTCTCAAGGCGGAGTTGCACGGGTTTGGCCGGGCCGAGTTTGGCTCCGGCGGAATCATGGTGCGTTAAGATGGACATCCGCGGCCAATACCGCCGGGCCACGGCCCGCAAGCTGGCAATAGGTCTGGGCTTGCTGCTGACCTTGGCCGGGGTCGCCCTGTTTTCGGTCAGCGTGGGCGCACTGACCATCGGACCCGGCCAGATACTCGATGCCCTGCTGCACCGGGAGGGAGGAACCATTCAGCATGTGCTCTGGTCCATCCGTCTGCCCAGAACCGCCGGGGCGATTCTGGCCGGAGCCGGGCTGGGGGTGGCCGGAGCGGTGATGCAGGACATCCTGCGCAACCCCCTGGCCTCGCCTTTTACCACCGGGGTCTCCCAGGGAGCCGCTTTTGGGGCCGCCTTTGCCATAATTGTCTTCGGGGCAGGCCAGACCCACGCCATCGGCAAGGAGGCGGTGACCATTGCCTCGCCCTATCTGGTGGTGATCTCTTCCTTCTGCGGCGCCATGCTGGCGGTGGCCTTCATCCTAGGACTTTCCAGCCTGCGCCGAATCAGCGCCGAAGGGGTGATTCTCGCCGGAGTGGCGCTCTCCGCCTTCTTTGGCGCGGCAACCATGCTGCTACAATACTTTGCCAGCGACATGCAGGTGGCGGCCACGGTGTTCTGGACCTTCGGCGATCTTGGCAAGGCAGGCTGGCGGGAAAACGGGGCCATACTCTCCGCCGTTTGCGTTGCCTTCGCCTGGTTCGGTGTTTCCGGCTGGAGCCACAACGCCCTCCAGTGGGGGGAAGAGGTGGCGGAAAGCCTGGGAGTGCGGGTAATCCGGTTGCGGGTAATCAGTCTTGCTGCCGGCTCGCTGATGGTGGCGGTAGCCACCGCTTTTCTGGGAGTGATAGGTTTCGTGGGTCTGCTGGCCCCGCACACCGCGCGCTTTCTGGTGGGCAACGATCACCGCTTTCTCCTGCCCTGTTCCGCCCTGTTCGGCGCCCTGCTGCTGCTGACTTCCGACATTCTTGCGCGAACCGTCATGCAGCCGGTGACCCTGCCGGTGGGCATCATCACCTCCCTGGCCGGAGCGCCGTTGTTTTTAGCGCTGCTGGCCAAAACAAGAAGGTCATAATCCATGCTGGAAGTCAACGGTCTCAGCCTCTCGCTCAAAGGACGGAAAATCCTGCGCGATATCCATTTCACCCTGCGTCCCGGTGAGCTCGTCTCGCTGCTCGGCGTCAACGGCTCGGGTAAATCCACCCTGATCAGGGCCATGACCGGCCTCCTCCGTCCGGAACACGGAGAGGTGCTGGTGGCCGGGCTGGCGCTGACCGGAATGCGCGGCACGGAACGGGCCAGACAGATCGGCTACCTGCCGCAGAAAGCCAACGCTATCTCCTGCTCTGTCTTCGACGCCGTGCTGCTTGGCCGCACCCCCAGTCTTGGTTGGCGGATATCGGCCCGCGACTCCGCGGCGGTGGAACGAGTGCTGATGCTGCTCGGTATTGAACATCTTGCCATGCGCTCGACCCAGGAACTGAGCGGCGGCGAATTCCAAAAAGTGGCCATTGCCCGGGCCCTGGCCCAGGAACCGCGCATCCTGTTTCTGGACGAACCCATCAATCATCTGGACATCAAAAATCAGATGGAACTCATGTCCCTGCTTAAAAAAATCACCCGGGAACTTGACTTGGTCACGGTGAGCGTACTGCATGACCTGGGGATAGCCCTCCGTTTCTCCGACCGGTTTTTACTGCTTAAGGAAGGCGGACTATACGCTTGGGGAGACCGGTCAGTCTTCACCGCTCCCGCCATCCGTGAGGTGTTCGGCATGGAGGCGCTGCTGCATGAAGTGGCCGGCATTCCGGTGGTGCTGCCCACTTATCCATGCTGCCGCGCCTGATCCGAAAAGAAGGGATTATCCTGCTGTTGGCTTGATCTCCGGCAATGGTGTACACTGTGACACAAGACCTGATTGCCAGAGGCCATTTCACCCGGAACCGCTGTCATGCTCCTCCTCGATGTCCCAGTGCCAGACCCGGAGTATGTGGAATTTCTTGCCGAATTCCAGCCCTCGCTGTATTCCGTCCACTTCAGCCTTTTTCTGAAAAACATCCCGGACGGCCGCCATCGGTCCAGCACCGTGCCGGAGTTTGGAGATCTGGTCGCGGCTCTCGCCAGGCTGCCCGGCCCCAAAAAATACGGACTCCTCAACAGCCGCTTCCACCACCCCAGCCTCTATACCGACAAGGCGGCTCTGCACACCATCATCCGGGCGCTGGACACCCTGCTTGCGGCAGACGTGCTCCACGGCATCACCATTGTCGATTTCTACCTCCTGCAGGCGCTCTCCGACACCAGTCCCGAGACCTGCTCCCAGCTTGAGGCGGTGCCCGGAGTCAACTGCATGCTCGATTCCTTTGCCAAGATGCAGGGTTGCCTTGAAGCCATTGCCCGCACCGGGTTCAAGCTGCCGGCCAAACTCAACCTGGACCGCTCCCTGAACCGCAACCTTGCCGAACTTGCGGCAATCTCCCAACAGTGCCGCCGACACTACCCAGAAATCAAGCTGACCCTCCTGGCCAACGAAGGCTGCCTGGACCGCTGCCCCTTCAAGCTGACCCACGACGCCCAGATCGCCTTTGCCAACACGGGCCTGGTCGCCAACGAAACCCATGGGGCCAATGCGAAACTCGGCTGCATCCGGGAACTCGGTGCGCACCCGGAGGAGCTGTTCAAGTCGCCCTTCATCCGGCCCGAGGATCTGCAGCATTATGAGGGAACGGTGGAGGTGATCAAGCTCTGCGGCAGAACCCTGGGACCTGTCTTTCTGCAACGGGTGGTGCGGGCCTATGCGAATCGGAGGTATGAGGGCAATCTGCTGGACCTGATGGACACCATGGAATGGCTGGCAAAGCGGCTCTATGTGGCCAATGAGGATTTGCCTGGTGATTTTTGGAACAGGCTGACGAGTTGCGACAAGAACTGCCGCAACTGCTCGTATTGCCGCAAGCTTCTGGACAAGACCGCTACCCCCTTGCCTTTTCAGCTTGAGGACCTGCGGCAATGAAAAAATAGGGGAAACTTTAGTAGATTGGGTAGAGGAACGAAACCCAACATGTACGAATGTTGACCAAAACACCATCATGATCTGCTTAACGACCAAAATCGTTGGGTTTCGCAAAGCTCTACCCAACCTACACGGCTAATAGTGATAACGAAGCTGGGCGATGAACACCGCCTCTTCCGTCACCTTGTAGACGATGCGATGCTCGTCGTTGATCCGACGAGACCAGTAGCCGGCTAACCCGTGTCGCAGTGGTTCGGGCTTGCCGATCCCCTGGAAAGCCTGGCGTTGGATTTCCTTGATAAGGGAGTTGATGCGCACAAGCATCTTGCGGTCGGACTGCTGCCAGTACAGATAATCCTCCCAAGCGTGCCCGGAAAAGATCAGCCTCACCCGGCGAGTTCCCGTTCCTTGCCCTTGCCGCCTTCCAGCTCCGCCACCGACTCCAGCAACCGCTTGGCGCTCTTGGGGCTGCGCAACAGGTAGACGGTTTCTTCCAGGGACTTGTAATCCTCCAGCGAGAGCATGACCACGGCCTCATCCTTCCGGGTAATGATCACCGGCTCATGGTCCGCGCAGACGCTCTTCATGGTCTGGGCCAGATTGCTGCGGGCAGCGGTATAGGTAATGGTGTTCATAAGACGCCTCCAATATGTACATGATACCGTACATACAAAGAGTGCAATTGTCAATCAACGGGAAATGGGGAGTACCCCTAATTTTTCCTAATTTTACTATACAATTTTTTATTATCAATACAGTCAGTTAGCTATTTCTGGACTATGATTTTTGGGGCTAACTATGAAATTTGCTCGTTCGTAAAGTTCGTCGTAGGTTAATATTTCAATATTCCTAGAATCACGCCGGAATAACTCAAAAGTACGGAATTTAATATCCTGTTCTCTTTGGTTACCGCTAAATTGATTTTTATCTCCAATAATAAGTATGCACTTTGGATCACATGTTTTCTGATTGAGCAAATTTCCCTCAGAATTATAACAAGCTTTTGTTGCTTCTATTTCCCATGATGCTTTTTGGGCAAGTATCTGTGAAACTGCATCAACTAATTGCTTTGACAACTTCCAACTTCTAGAACGGTTTTGTGAACTTTCGAATAGAGGGGTGTCTGGTCTTTTCAGCTCAACCAAGACAGTAAAATCTGTACTGCCAAGCAAAAAATCGCTCTCTACCGTATTTTTACCATCAAGGTCACTAGTAGATACAGAGGCTTCTCTCTGAAGAATTGTTAGAAATCGATAGTCTAACCCGTAACCAAAAATCCAAGTATTTTCTTGAAAAAAGGACTGCCATTGTGGCTCATTCCAATTTTTTTCAACGTAAAGTTGTTCGTGAAATGTTTCCAGGCCACTTTTTCTTCCTGAAAGAATGTCTAAGTCTTCTTTGGTAAGTTTTTGATCACGAATTTGTTCTAACAGTTTTAATCTGGTCTCACCTTTAAAGGTTTTTAATGCTTGCACCAGGTCTTTTTCATCCTGGTCGACAAGTACTTTTTGTTTTAGGCTACTAAAACTTTGCTTAAAATTATTCAAATTGGAAAGGTCTATGAATCTTATGATTGTCAAGAACTCTAGTAGCTCACTAAATTCATTATCATAAAATGAAAATGACGACTCTTTGTATGGATTTCCAGTATCTCCACGAAATTTTTGTATTACGAAACCCATTCTGCTGTTGTCATTCTCGTGTACAATCACTTTCACTTGATCTCTGCCTGTTAGAGAACAACGTAATATGAATTCTCCTTTTACTTTTACTATTTCAAAAGATTCTTCTTCACCGAAAACTTTGCGTATTGCACGCTGACTTTTCTTCTCTTTTGTGACTGAGTTTTCAAATTCAACCACTTTAGATACAAAAATTGTATCAGGCCCACTCTGATCCCTGAGCTTGTAATAGTATATTTCCCCATCTTCTTTAGTATAAAATGAGTTCACTATCGGCCTCTTCAATTTTGTTTTTTGGAGAAAGGGAAATTAGGAACACTCCCCATTTTTTTTTCATCTCCACGGGTCGATCACGAAGTCAGGTCAGCATTTCGGATATTCCCCAAAGCTCCCTGCTCGGCATCTCATCAATAAATCACCCTAGCAAACCTTCACACCAACCACAACACAGAAAAAATACCGAAGTTCATACGGAGCAATCCGCAACGATAACCGCCACCCCTCCTCGCACCATTTCTTTTCCCGATAAATAACAAATGGTTGTTTCGTTATTACCTATTGGCCAACCCCTCCTCCCTGCTGGTACAAGTATATCCTTAAATTGCCCCACACTCATAACCACCACGGAGGAATACCCATGCTCAAACGAATCGCGTTGTCCCTGGCCTTTACCCTGCTGGCTGCCGGTCCCGCCCTGGCGACCAACTACATCGCTCCGGCAAACCTCAAAAAGATGCTGGATGCAAAACAGGAGGTAATTCTGGTGGATATCCAGCCTGCCGACGATTTTGCCAAGCAGCATCTGCCCGGTTCCATCGAAACCAACGCCTTTCCCGCCAAAAGCGACGAGGATAAAGCCCGCCTGAACAAGGCGCTGCCGGTCATCAATGGGAGCAAGGCGCCGGTGGTGGTGCTCTGCCCCCGTGGCAAAAGCGGAGCAAAGAACAGCTACGAATATTTGCAGAGCAAGGGGGTGCCTGAGAACCGGCTGCAGATACTGGAAGGGGGAATTGCGGACTGGCCCTATGCGGGGATGTTCGTCAAGGGGCGTTAGTCTGGTAGGTTGGGTAGAGGAACGAAACCCAACATTTACGAATGTTGACAACAACCCAGCATGATCTGCTTGGCGACCAAAACCGTTGGGTTTCGTTCCTCTACCCAACCTACGTAGCTGTTCATTTTCTTTGTTTGCCCAAAGAAAATGAATCAAAAGAAATACCATGCTG
>CAZPOR010000002.1:0-277309 GCA_964588325.1 uncultured Desulfurivibrio sp. | reverse complement strand
TGGCCAGCATGGTATTTCTTTGGTTCGTTTCTTTGGGCACGCAAAGAAATGAACAGTACCGGCGTTGCCGAAAAATGTGTTTTGAATTTTTAGGAATCCATCAAAAATACCCCTGCATTATCTGCTGCAGCCCCTCCCGGGAAACCTCCTGCCGTGCGAGCGGCCCGTTTTTAAGAACCGCGAACTGCTCCTCGAAAAGCGGCTTTTCCATCTTATGGATCACCCCGAGCGGGATGCGCTCCCCGAATTCCAGACCAATGCGGAGAGCCTGACCATGATCGGTGGGATCATGCTCCTCGCCAAGCTCATAACAATGCTCCTTGTACCATTGATAGGTGTTGACCTTGTTGAACGAGACGCAGGGCTGCAGAATATCCACCAGAGAGGTGCCCCGATGCGTGATGGCCTGGACGATGAGGGAGGCAAGATGCTCCGGCATGCCGGCATAGCCGCGGGCCACGAAAGAGGCGCCCATGGTCACGGCCACGGCCACCGGGTTGAAAGGCGGGGAAAAAGCGCCATGGGGCTGGGCCTTGGTCACGAATCCCTGCTCCGAGGTGGGGCTGGCCTGGCCCTTGGTAAGACCGTACACCCTGTTGTCGTGCGCCAGGATGGTGAGGTCGAGATTGCGGCGCAGAGCCGCGAGGAAATGGTTGCCGCCCTCCCCGTACATGCAGCCGTCGCCGCTTTCGGCGATCACGGTGAGTTCGGGGTTGGCGAGCTTTGCCCCGATGGCCACCGGCAGGCTGCGGCCGTGCAGACCGTTAAAAACATTGGCCTTCAGATAATGCGGCGCCTTGGCAGCCTGACCGATGCCGGAAACCAGCAGCACCTGATGGGGAGAAAGTCCGCAGGCAACCAGGGCGTGCTTCAGGGAGGTGAGAATCCCGAAATTGCCGCAGCCTGGGCACCAGGCCGTTTCGTATTTGCCGTATTCCTCAATGGATGTCATGCGGTTCCTCCATGGTTGCAAGGCGTTCCACAATGTAGCGGGCGGTAAAGGGGAGGCCGTCGTATCGCGCTATTCTTTCAGGGATGGCAAAACCTGTCTCCCGTTGGATGAGCCGGGCAAATTGGCCGGTGGCATTGCCCTCCACGCACACGACCTTGCCGGCTCCCTGAAGGATGTCGAGAAACTGGTCAGGGACCAAGGGCCACACCTGGGAAAAATGCAGGCTGGCGACCTGCCTCCCCTGCCCGCGCAAAACAGCGGCTGCCTCCTGCACCGGCCCGAGGCTGGAGCCCCAGCAGACGAAAAGAAGGTCCGCGCCCTTTTCCCCGCTAAGCTCGGGGGCGATGGCCTCCTGCTTGAGCAATTCACCTTTGCGGAGCCGTTTTTCCACCATGGCAATGCGCACCCGGTGGTCTTCGCTGATATGCCCTTCTTCGTCATGCTCGTCACTGTCCGCCACCACCAACTGCGGCGAAAATCCTGGCAGCAGGCGGGGCGAAAGGCCATTTTCCGTAAGCCGGTAGCGCTGGTAGGGAATCGACGGCACCTCCGTCTCTCCCCCCGTTGCGACCGGAACGATGGACGCCAGGTCAAAGGGCGCGACCGGCCGGGACGAATCGGCCAAAAACTGATCGGTAAGAAGAAAAACCGGCGACTGGGACCGCTCGGCCATGGCCAAGGCCTTTTGGGCCAAAGCAAAGCAGGCTTCAATGCTGCCCGGGGCAAAGATTGCCCTGGGAAATTCGCCATGCCCCGCATGGAGCACGAATTCCAGATCCGCCTGCTCGGTGCGGGTGGGCATGCCCGTGGCCGGACCGGGCCGTTGGGCCACCACGATGAGCACCGGCGTTTCGGTCATGGCCGCCAAGCTCACCCCCTCGGCCATCAGGGCAAAGCCGCCGCCCGAGGTAGCCACCATGCTGGCCGCTCCGGCAAAAGCAGCGCCGATGGCCATGTTGATGGCAGCGATTTCGTCCTCGGCCTGCTCGATTACGCACCCCATGACCTCGGCATGGGCGATCAACTCAAGAACAATAGAGGTGGCGGGGGTCATGGGATAAAAAGCGCAAAATTTAAGGCCGCCGGCCAGAGCGCCCAGGGCGATGGCCTCGTTGCCATTCAGCAAAAGGCGATCCGCTGGAGGCTCCCCGCCGGTCAGGGCAAAGCCATGCTCCGGCACATGGGCCGCGGCCCACTCCCGACTTTTCTCCATGATCTCCCGGTTTTCAGCCAGGGCTTCCGGATGTTTTTTGCCGAGCATCGCCTCCACCGCCTGATGCAGGGCCTCGGAGGGAAGATTCAGGATATTGCCGAGCAGGGCGAGGGCTGCCGTGTTCCAGAGCTGCTCCGGGCCAAGCTCGGCAAAGGGCACCGCAATGGCGCTCGGCAGGTCGGGGGCAAAGGAGGCATCGGCAATGAGCAGCGCCCGGGCGGTCAATTGCCCCCGATGCAGCGCCACGGTTTCGGCGTTGAGCGCCACCAGTATATCAATGGACACGCGGGGCGCAAAAAATGGCCCCGCGCCCAGCCGGATGGCAAAGGTGTTGTGTCCGCCGCGAATTCTCGAATGATAGCTCTGGCTGACAAAAACCTCATACCCAGCCCGGACCAGGGCCTTGCTGAGCAACTGGCCTATGGTCACCAACCCCTGGCCGGCCTCGCCGCCAATAAGCAAATGGATGTCCAGTGACATGAGTGGCTCCCGGGGTTATTTTTTGACTGCTTTGTAGCGGGCGTACAGATCGTGCATGCGATGGCGCAACCCGCTGATCTTTTTCGAGTCTTCCGTGGAGAGCCAGCGCGGTTCGCTGACCGCAAAAATGACCTTGGCCAACTCGTCAAGCACACCCTCGGTGGCCCGACACCACTCATCGGTGCAGATATGCGTCATCTCCTTGGCTTCATCAATATCCTTCGCCAGCAAGCCGAGGGATTTCTCAAGATGCTCCAGGAACTCCCGATGCGCACGCAGCATGGTTTCTTCCATTTCGACCTGACGTTTCATGATGTTCCTCCTGTGCGGGATGAGGGTTTATGCCGCGCTGCTCACAGATTCAGCAGCCGGCGGTTGATCTCGATGCCCACCATGGCGCCCTGACCGGCGGCAATAATAGCCTGGGCCTTGCCCGCCTTGAGGGCACCCAAGGCAAAGAGGTTTTTAACAGAGGTTTCGCAGGCAGAGTCGGTTGCAAGCTCGCGGCCGCTGCCTTCCCGCGCAAGTGCAAGCCCTGCCAGACAGGAATCGTTCACGGTGTACTCATAACTGAGCATGACCACCTGGCAGGCAATCTCCCGCCCGTCTGCCAGCTTCACGCCGCGCAACGTTGTTTGGCCAAGAAATTCCTGAGGAGCCCCGGCCAGGAAACCAATGCCGTCCTCGGCCAGCAAATCGGCATGATCGTCCGGCAGAACACCAGCCGGCAGGATGAGCATGATATCCGGGGTGAACATCTGGCGCATGGCAAAGGCGAGGCGCAGGGCTTCGAGGGAATCGCCGAGAATGACAAGCTTCTTGCCGGTGGTGCGGTAGCCGTCGCAGTCAACGCAGGTAAAAACCGTCCGGCTGAAAAATCTGTTCATCCCCTTGATTTTCGGCGGATGCTCGACAACGCCGGCGGAAACAATGGCATAGGGCGCTTGGTAACGCCCCTTTTCCGTAGTCACAACAAACCCGTTCTCGACCCGAACCGAGGCAACATCCTCGCGTCTGAACTCGGCGCCGAAGGATGTGATCTGCCTGATGCCGGTATCAACAAGTTCTTTCCCGGAGGTGCGTTCAAGACCGAGATAGTTCTCGATATGCAGGGCATGGCGTGTCCTGCCGCCGCCGTGATCGAGGAGGATGACCTTCCGGTTATAGCGGGCAAGATGGATGGCAGCCTGCAACCCCCCAGGCCCTGCCCCGATGATGATGCAATCGTAACGGTTTTCTTGCATGGGCTTTCCTGATCCTCCCCCCGGCGGCAGGAAATCGTTTACAAAACGGGGCGGCGGAAAAGCCTAAAGCCGAGCCGGCCCAGACTTTTCCGCGAACAGGGGCTCACAGGAGCCGATAGGGATAGGCGCGCTTGGTCCATTCGCTGTCTGGAAAAGCCGCGCTCAATTTTTCGTAGGCGGCCTTCAGCGGCTTTGGATCATGCGAGCGCTTGTAACGGCAGACGCCGCACAAAAAAATGGCCTCCGGGACGCTGCCGCTTTGGCCATACCCGTCAACCAGTTGCTCAAGGCGGGACAGGGCCTCGTCAAAACGGTCATTTTCAAAATGGTATTTGCCCAGCCCCAGCAGGAGCGAGGGAATCAACTCCTCCGGCCCCAAAAAACCCACGGTCCGGTGATGTTCCTGGGCTTCCGGGCTCAAGGTTATCAGGGTGGGCGTCCACTTGACGTTGTATTTCTCCGAATGGGGCTTGCTGTCGGACAAAAGCCGCAGCGGGATAAAATTTTCCTCGATGAACCGGACAACCTTGCTTTCGGGATACGTAACTGTATCCATCTGTTGGCAGCCAATTCAGTTGGGGTTGAAAAAATCGAGCAGGATCGGTTTCCCCGCCTTCTGCCCCAGACACAGGGCATCGTCCATTTCCGTACGCCATTGGATTTTTTCCGTCATGGTTGTCCCTCCTTGTGTGGCTAGCGAATGATAAAAATTCTCACAGTCGGCACAGGCCCCGGATGCGGGCAGTCATCCCTGCAATCCGGGACCCTCTGGTTATCATGGAGATTCTCCCTGTGAAGTTTGCCGCTAAAATTATGCTGTTACTCAACCTGCATCCCACAAAAAAACAGGAGGTCAGCCGCCGATCTCATAGTCGAAAAACTCGCGCGCTGTCTCTTCATACTTGCTCCCCAGATCCGCCATCTTACTACTGATTTCTTTCCGCGCCGGGCTCCATTCCGTTGGACATGCAGTCCGCAACTGGTCAAGTCGATCATCAAGCTCTGTCATGACGATGTTCAGGCCGTTGATCTTTTCATACACCCGCTGCTTGTCGCCTGTCGGCAGTTTATCCATCTGGCGGATGACGTTGTACAGTTTTGCTTTCCACGCCGTGAGTTCCGTATCCACATTCCTGCAATAATCTTTAACGTCCATGGCTCCACCCCTCTGTTTGAAGTTGTCGGATTATGACTGGCCCGTATCATGAAATATGCAGTGTGTTTTCTGGACTCACCTCCTTTTTGTCCTCTACAAAGAGAAACGATCCGCTTTGTCTATTTATGCACCAAAAATGGACCGCTACAGTTGCTCAATATTCTTCCTGAGCTGGCCGATCTGCAGGCCCAGAGACACACATTGCTTGCCGTCCATGCACTGTTGCGCTTCGGAGTCTTCCAGGAAGGTCTTGAGCTCATGTTTGTCTTTCTTGAGATCAACGACCCAGGCCTTGTTGTTCTTGTCGTAATCAACTTTGAGATCGATGCCGCAGGCGCCGATCTCCGGAAAAACAGCCTTGATCTTCTCACACAGCTCTTCTTTGGTGTGCATGGCGCATCCTCCTGTTGTTCTGCTGTTCAGACTTCATATCTTGTACTATATGCCCTGAAAAACCGGATGTAAAGAGGAGGAGAAAAAGTTGCCCAGGATGCTTGTCCTGTCGGCCTTTGAAGACAGCGGAGCGTGTTCGCCCATAAAAAATGAGCCGCTGTTTTCCGCGCACACAAACGGAAGGGGAAGGAAATTCTGACGCCCAGGTACCCGCCAGGCTCTTGTCTTATCGAAGAGCCTGGGCAATCTCCTGCTGCATGGCTTCGATAACCGCGATGGGATCAGCGGCCTTGGAGATGGGACGGCCCACGACCACCTGGTCGGCGCCGCTTATGATGGCGCGGCCTGCGGTCATGATCCGGGTCTGATCGTCGGCCGTGTCCAGCACGTTGGCCCCAGGCCTGATCCCCGGCGTGACCAGCAACAGCTTCTCGCCAAGCCCGCCACGCAAGCGGGCGGCCTCAAGGCCGGAGGAAACCACCCCGTCGCAGCCCAGTTCTAGCGCCCGTTTGGCCCGGAAATAAACGAGATCCTCGATGGACTGGGTCATGCCCATGGCCCGCAGGTCTTCTTCACCGAAACTGGTAAGCACGGTCACGGCCAAGAGCTTGATCTCGCCTTTTTCCTCTAGGGCCGCCCGGATGATCGGGTCATTGCCGTGGACCGTGGCCAGGCTCACTCCGTGGCTTCTCAGTTGGGCCACGGCCAGCTTGACCGTCTCCGGGATATCGAAAAATTTGAGATCCAGCATCACCTTGTGGCCCCGAGCAACCAGCCAGTCAACGGTCTGGAACCAGTCGGCCATGAAAAGCTGTAGTCCGACCTTGTAAAAACTCAGGTGGGACTCGGTTTTTTTCACCAGCTCCCTGGCCTGTTCCGGGGTTTCCACATCAAGGGCCAGGATGATCCGTTCTTTCAAGGGAATGTCTTTCACGCGTTGCCTTTTTCCTTATGCCACTCTCACTGAATGTCCACCTTAACCCGGCCGCTGACATCGTAGGCATCCTTTTCCATGTCATACGCCATCCCCTTGCCGCGGATATCCAGGTTTTTGTCGGTGATCTGCACCGGGGCCAGGGTCGTGATCTTTCGGGCCTGATCGTCATAGCTGAGGCTGTCGGACTGAATCAGCATGCCTTTCTCGGCCTGCACCTTGACTTCTTTGCGCATGGTGAGAATTTTTTTCTTGCTGTTGTATTCGCCTTCCTGACCGGTAATCACAAACCTGCGTTCAGCGTTCTTGAAAACCTGCGCCTCCACCGCGACGAGCTGCATTTTGTCCTGGTCTTCTCCGGAATAGAGCCGCTTGGCCAGGATATCCCAGTCCCGCCCCCCGTTTTTCAACTGGGAAAACAGGACCCCCTCCATGCTGAAACCGGCGCCTGCGGTCGCGGCCTTGGGCGCAGCAAGGATAGCGCCGGAATTCATGCCGCCGCGGGGAGAGAGAATCCGGGTAAACGGCCCGCCCCAAACCGGCCAGGAGAGAAAGAGGGCCACGGGCAGCAGCCAGAGAATGTTGCGGTAGCCGGTCATCATCGCAAATACCTCGCCAGCAGCTCTTCCCGCATTCCCTTGGCCTCGACAATCAGCTCGCACAGCTCGCGCACCGCACCCCTCCCTCCGTCCTGCCTGGTCACATAATGGGCAACCGATTTGACCTCGGCCACCCCATCGGCCGCCGTTACAGCCAACCCCACCCGGCTGAGCAGGGGCAGATCGAGCCAGTCATCGCCCATGTAAGCAACCTGCTGGGGAGTGAGCTTCTGGGCGGCGAGGATCTCGGCAAAGGCCTCGAGCTTGTTGCCCACTCCCTGGTAGAGATGGGCCAGCTTCAAGTCCTGGGCCCTGCGCTCCACCGCTTCGGAGCGGCGGGCGGTGATAATGCCCACCTCCACGCCCGATTCCCGCAGAAGGCGGATGCCGAAGCCGTCCTTGATGTTGAAGGATTTCAGCTCCGCGCCGGAATTCCCGTATGTGATGGAGCCGTCGGTGAGCACCCCGTCCACGTCAAGGAGCAGGAGCCGGATCTCCTTGGCGCGCGGCAGGCAGGCGCGCCAGGCATAACCGCGCTCGTCCTGGCCGCTCCGCGACATGGCCCGCTGGCGCAGCCCTTCGGTGACCTCGCAATCGGATGGATACAGCCCGCCCGGGATGCCGCAGGAGCCATTGCCGGTCATGGACCACCCTCCGCGGCCTGGCGCTGAACAAGGGTATGAATCTCCAGGAGATGGGCGAGCAGCGGCTCCACTCCCTTAAGCGGCATGGAATTTGGCCCGTCGCACAGGGCCTTGGCCGGATCGGGATGGATCTCCATGAACAAGCCGTCAATCCCCGCCGCCACCGCGGCCCGGGCAAGGGGAGGGATGAACTCGCGCTGGCCGCCGGAACTGGACCCTGCCCCGCCGGGTAATTGGACGCTGTGGGTGGCGTCGTAGATAACCGGGCAGCCGAAGGAACGCATCACCGGCAGGGAGCGCATGTCCACGACCAGATTGTTGTAGCCGAAGGTGGCGCCCCGTTCCATGAGCATCAGCTTGTGTTTAGCCACCGCGTTGATCTTGCTCACCGCATGCTGCATGTCCCAGGGCGAGACAAACTGGCCTTTCTTGAGACTCACCACCTTGCCGGTTTGCGCGGCGGCCACCAGCAGATCGGTCTGACGACAGAGAAAGGCCGGAATCTGCAAGACATCCAAGACCTCGGCGGCCGGCCCCACCTGGGCCACCTCATGCACATCGGAAACCACCGGCACCCCGAAATCCCGGCGGATATCGGCCAGGATGCGCAAGCCCTCGTCCAGGCCGGGGCCACGGAAGGCAGCGAGCGAGGTCCGGTTGGCCTTGTCAAAGGAGGCCTTGAACATATAGGAGATGCCCAGCCGGCCGCAGATCTCTTGAAGCCCCGCAGCCACTTCACGGCACAACTCGGCCGATTCGATGACGCACGGGCCGCCGATCAATAAAAAAGGCCGGTTGGGACCGACCTCGAAAAAATCAGGGATACGAACTGACTCCACTTTCGCTCTCCTTACAATGATGGTTTCGCAGATAAGCGCAGATTTCAAAAAGATCGTCACCCCGGTGAAAACCGGGGTCCAGG
Organism: uncultured Desulfurivibrio sp.; assembly: GCA_964588325.1. Taxonomy (GTDB): domain Bacteria; phylum Desulfobacterota; class Desulfobulbia; order Desulfobulbales; family Desulfurivibrionaceae; genus Thiovibrio. Next base: position 268,772 of record CAZPOR010000002.1, on the reverse strand, counting down.
ATTTCCACAACTACCCACCAACACTGGATTCCGGCCTTCGCCGGAATGACGGGATGACGCGGTCTTTGCTTTTTTGCGAGCCCATCTTATTTGGCCGGAAAGAACCAGAAACTACCTACAGACCGGCATTCTCCAAAGCTGCCTTGATAAAATTCGTGAACAGGGGATGCGGCTTCATGGGGCCGGACTTGAATTCCGGATGGAACTGGCAGCCGAGAAACCACGGATGGTCGGGCAATTCGACAATCTCCACCAGCTTTTCGTCCGGGGAGGTGCCGCTGATGATGAGCCCATGTTTCACCAGCTCCTCCTTGAAGGCATTGTTGAATTCATAGCGATGCCGGTGCCGCTCTTGGATCTCGCCCGTGCCGTACGCCGCGTGGGCAAAGGTATTCTCCACCATCTTGCAGGGATAGGCCCCCAGCCGCAGGGTGCCGCCCAGGTCGGTGGCTTCGTCGCGGATCTGGGTTTTTCCGGTGCGGTAATCGTACCATTCCTTGATGAAATAGATAACCGGATGCTTGGTCAACAGGCTGAACTCGGTGCTGTCCGCGTCTTTCATGCCGGCGACGTTTCTGGCGAACTCGATCACCGCCAACTGCATGCCGAGGCAGATGCCGAAATAGGGGATCTTTTTCTCCCTGGCAAAGGTCACGGCCTGAATCTTGCCCGCCACCCCGCGGCTGCCAAAACCGCCCGGCACCAATACCCCATGGCACCCGGCCAACAGGCCGTCGGCGCCCTTCTCTTCAATCTCCTCGGCGCTCACATAGCGGAGCCGCACCTTGGCCTCGTTGGCCACGCCCCCATGCACCAGGGCTTCGTGCAGGCTCTTGTACGATTCGGTCAGATCGACGTATTTGCCGATGATGCCGATCTCCACCTCGCGTTTGGGGTGCTTAACCTTCTCGACCAGATCCTGCCAGGCGTCCAGACGCGGCGATCCGGTCCAGATATTGAGCTTATTGAGGATGATGTCATCGAGCCCCTCGGCGTGGAAGCAGAGCGGCACCTCGTAGATGTTGTCCACGTCGCGGGCCGTGATCACCGCCTCCTTCTCCACGTTGCAGAACAGGGAAATCTTGGCCTTCAGCTCATTACTCAGCAGGCTTTCCGTGCGGCAGAGCAGGATGTCGGGCTGGATGCCGATGGCGCGCAGCTCCTTGACGCTGTGCTGGGTGGGCTTGGTTTTGACCTCGCCTGCGGTCTTGATATAGGGAACCCAGGTGACATGGATGTACAGGGAGTTTTCCCTCCCCACATCGGTGCGGAACTGACGAATTGCCTCCAGAAAGGGCAAGCTCTCGATATCGCCGATGGTGCCGCCGATCTCGATGATGGCCACGTCCACCTCGCCTTCAAACTGGAGGATGGCGCGCTTGATCTCGTCGGTGACATGCGGGATCACCTGCACGGTGCCGCCCAGGTACTCGCCGCGCCGCTCCTTGCTGATCACCGAATGGTAGATGCGGCCCGAGGTGTAGTTGTTGCGCTGGCCCAGGGCCACGGAGGTGTACCGCTCGTAATGGCCGAGATCAAGGTCCGTCTCCGCCCCGTCGTCGGTGACATACACCTCGCCGTGCTGAAAGGGGTTCATGGTGCCGGGGTCCACGTTGATGTACGGGTCCAGCTTCTGGAAGGTGATGGACAGCCCGCGGCTCTCCAGCAGGGCGCCGATGGACGCGGCTGCCAGCCCTTTGCCCAGGGACGAAAGAACGCCGCCGGTGATGAAGATGAACTTGGTTCGATGGGTCTGATTGGTAGTTTTCATAAAATGGCGCCGGTCTCGTAAAATAAGAAAAAAAACACGGTGGATGGCTTTCAATCTGCGCAACACAACCCATCGCCGCAACGCACGCCAGGGGAAGCGGGGCCTGCGCCGGGATTCCACCAAGCAATCGACAAACAAGCAGGGGAACAAAAACGACAGCCCGATACAATCGGGCCGCATTACATTCCCATTAAAATACAGTATTGAGCCCTCCTTTGTCCAAGGGAAAATGCCCATTCCGGCAAGAGAAATTGCCGAAGGGCCAGGGACAACGCGAGCGCGGTTACGTTCTTCCTTTTCCGATGCAATTGCGGCTTGTTGCCCTTGCGCTAAATAAGGTAGTATGGCGGAAACATTCTTTAATCCCGAGGTCACACGTTCCGCCATGCCTTTTTGTCTCTGCCCGAAATTCCGCGCCATCCTGGTGCCTCTCTGCCTGCTGGCCCTTGCTTTTCCAGGGTGCAGGGAAAGCAGACCCCCGGAAAAACCCGCCGCGCAAAAAGCTGTGCCCCAGCCCGTGCGCCAGCCAGGCTGCCTGGGATGCCATCCGACAATCCAGCTCGACTCCCGCCACGCCTCGGCCTGCACCGGCTGCCATGGCGGAAACCCGAAGGGAGCAACGCAGGAGCAGGCCCATGCCGGGCTCATCAGCCAGCCTGCCCATCCGGACCGGATGCAGAAAGCCTGCGGCACCTGCCATGCCCGGCAGGTGGCCGAGACCGCCTTTTCGGTGCATTTCACCGCGCAAAACGAGGTGAATCTTGTCCGGTCGGCCTTCGGCGCCCAAGCCCCCCTTGCCACTCTGGCGGAGATCCCGATTCCTCAAACAATCTCCTCCCCCCTCGACCTGGCCGACGACCTGCTGCGCCGCCGCTGCTTGCGCTGTCATGTATACAACTCCGGCGACGTCTACCCGGAAACAGTGCGCGGCACGGGCTGCGCCGCCTGCCACCTCGCCTACACCAACGGCAAAATGAATGGCCACGCCTTTGTCAAATCGCCGGCAGACAGCCAGTGCCTGCACTGCCATTACGGCAACTTCGTGGGGGCCGACTATTACGGCCGCTTTGAGCACGACTTCAACCTGGAATACCGCACCCCCTACCGCACCGATGGCAGCGAAACCCGGCCCTACGGAGTGGAGTTCCATCAACTGGCTCCGGACATCCACCAGCAGAAAGGCATGGCCTGCATCGATTGCCACACCGGGGCGGAACTCATGGGCGGACACGGTGGCGCCGGAAAAAAAGAAAAGGCGGCGACCTGCCTCAGTTGCCACGGCTGGCGCACAGGGTTGCCCATTCCCCTGGACAACCTGCAAGTCGAAGACGACCAGCTCATCCTCACCACCCGGCTGAACGGCAAAAAACTCGTGGTGCCCCGGCTTGTCCATCCTGCCCACAAACAGTACGAAAAAAAGGCGCATTGCACCGTGTGCCACAGCCAGTGGTCCTTTAACGACCAGGGGACCCACCTGCTCCGCACCGAGAACCCCAGCCATCCCGCCTGGTCCCGGCTCAGTGTGCAGGGCAGCCGCGAGGTGGAGGCACAGTTGGACAATCCCACCGGTCAAGCCTCTTCCCTGAAGGACAAGATCACCGGCACGCCAATCCCAAGCCTGTGGCTCAAGGGATATGAGCTGCGCCGCTGGGAAAGCCCCTTGGTCGGGGTTGGACCGGATGGCAGGCTCCACATCTTCCGCCCCATCCTGGACCTGCACCTCTCCATGCTGGACGCAAACAAAAAGGTGCTTTTCGACAATGTGGGCGTGGAGCCCAAGCAACACCGCTATCTCCCCTACACCCCCCACACCGTTGGCAAGGCCGGGGCTTTCTTCAGCGAACGGCTCAAGTCCAATCTGCCCACAGAGACACAACCATGATCTGCCAAAAACATATCCGGACAATCTTCCTCCTTGCCCTTTTGTTTCTGTGCGGGGCCGCATTTTCCGGCTGCACCACCGTGCTCACCAGCACCCCGCCCCCACAGGCGACACCGCCCCGGCCCAAACCCGCAGCCAAGGCAGGCCGCATTCCTGCCACCCAAAGGCCCTATCAGATAGAGGGCAAGACCTACTATCCGCTGCCCTCGGCAGAAGGATTCGTCGAAACCGGCACTGCCTCCTGGTACGGCAATCCATTCCACGGCCGCAAGACCTCAAACGGCGAGACCTACAATATGTACGGCTGGACCGCGGCCCACAAGACCCTGCCCATGAACACCAGGCTTCTGGTGGAAAACCTGGACAACGGCCGCTCCACAACGGTGCGGATCAATGACCGCGGCCCTTTCGTGGGGAACAGAATCATCGATCTCTCCTACAATGTGGCCCGGGATCTCGGCATCATCAAGGACGGAACCGGCCGGGTCCGGATCACCGCCTTGGGCGAGGCGGAAACCATCCAACTTGCCGACAACAAGATCGCAGCCCGTTTTCTGCCCCACGAGGATTTCCAGAAGGGCGATTTTTATGTCCAGATCGGCGCCTTCACCGTCCAGGAAAATGCCGATCGCCTGAAGGACAGGATGAACAAAGGGGGAAGGGAGACCGAGACCGTTCGCCATGAACGGGGCGATCAGATATTCTACCGCGTTCAGGTCAAAGCTGGCTCAACCCTGACCGCAGCAAAACAGATGGAACAAACCTTGGCGGGCACGGGCTTTCCCGAATCTTTCGTCGTCGCAAGATAATTCTGCCAGCGGACAATTGCTTGACAGCCGGAGGCCGATCGTTATATCCCATAACCAAGGGACGCTCTCTGTAGCGATTATGCCGTTCCTACTTTGCCGAGGAGGGCTGTCATGATCTTCAAGGTCTTCAAAAAACAGGAGCTCGCCCGCCTTCATGAGCTGCTGGCCGTCAACGTCATTGTCGGCCCGGTATCCAGGGGCAACGACCGCAACGGCAAGCCCCTGTACGACTTCAATGTGGTCTACGATTTCGCCGAGCTTGCCCTTGACTACACCCAGACGGTGCATTCGCCCAAGCGCTTTGTCCTGCCCTACCAGGAAATCTTGTCCACCTTTGCCGTGAGCCGCGACGGCTGGGAGAAGCATGTTGACCTCAATGTCTACCGGTCCCTGGTCTTCTTCGGCATGCACGCCTGCGACATCAATGCCCTGAACAAGCTGGACCTGGTCCTGGCGCAAAGCACCTACCCGAACCCGTACTACATGGGCAAGCGGAAGAACCTCTTCATCATCGGGATCGGCTGCAACCCGGAACCCCAATGTTTCTGCCGCTCCATGGGAACCGATTCAGCCATCCACGGCTTTGACCTGTTTCTCACCGATCTGGGCGGCAGGTATTTTGCAGAGATTCTCTCTGCCACAGCCTTCGACCTGCTGAGCCAAATCAAATGCACGGACCCGAGCGCCAAAGAACTCGCTCTTTACAAGCACACCGCCAAGGAGAAAAGCAAACGCTACACCGCCGCGGTGGACACCTCGGATCTCACCAAGATTCTCGATCTTGAATTTGAAGCAAAAGCCTGGGATTACTGGGGCGAGAAATGCCTTTCCTGCGGCACCTGCGCCAATGTCTGCCCCACCTGCTATTGCTATGGAGTCGAAGAGCATGTGGATCTCGACCTGAGGCACGCCAGCAAGATAAAATCGCTCCACTCCTGCAACCTCATCGACTTTGCCAAGGTGGCTGGCGGCCATAACTTCCGGCCCACCAGCGCCAGCCGGTTGAAATACCGCTACTACCACAAGCACCGGGGTTTCGTGGAGGCCTTTGAAGAATCCCTCTGCGTGGGCTGCGGCCGTTGCGGGACAGCCTGCCTTGCCGACATCACCCCCCCCGAGGTCATCGCCAGCGTCCGGGGCAAGGAATAAACCATGCAGAACAAACTCCACTTCATCGACATACTCAGCCACGACATGAGCGATCACCGCAAGCAGGACCCGGGCAGCTTCGAGTACACCCTGCCCGCCGAGATCACCAGCATCTACCCGCTCACCGCCAGCGAAAAGCTCTACCAGATCCAGATCATCGACCCCGAGCAACGGAACCGTTTTTCCTTCAAGCCGGGCCAGTTTGTCATGCTGGAACTGCCGGGCATCGGCGAGGCGCCGTTTTCCATCTCCTCTTCCCCGGTGCGGCACGGCGACCTTGAGCTGTGCATCCGGGCGGTGGGCAATTTCACCAATTTTTTAAACCGGGTGGAACGGGGCACGAGGATAGGGATCAGCGGGCCGTTCGGCACCTCTTTCCCCTTGGAAAAAATGCAGGGCAACGACATCCTGCTCATCGGCGGGGGGTTGGGCATCGTGCCCCTGCGCTCTCCCTTGCTGGCCGTGCTGGAAAACCGGAGCCGATACGGGCGGGTGGACATCATGTACGGCGCCAAAACCCCGGCGGAGCTGCTCTTCACCTACCAGTACGAGGAATGGAAACGCTTCGACATCACCCTCGGCATCACGGTGGACACAGCGGACAAGAGCTGGAAGGGGCACACCGGCCTGATCACCGAACTCCTGCGGGAACGAATCGCCCAAGCCTCTAGCCTGCGCGAAAACACCTACGCCATCGTCTGCGGGCCGCCGGTCATGTTCCATTTCGTCTGCAAGATGCTGACCGAGGCCGGGCTGCCCATGCAGAAAATGTTCGTCTCCCTGGAGCGCCGCATGCACTGCGGCCGGGGCAAATGCTGCCGCTGCAACATCGGCTCCACCTACACCTGCCTGGACGGCCCGGTCTTTGACTACTGGTCGGTGATGAACCTCAAGGAGGCGATCTGAGATGGGAAAGGATCTCAAGGGGCACGACAAAGTCAAGCGCACCCGCCCAAGCCGTAAGCGGTCACAGGGTGCGGCAGATGCGCGACAAAGGCCTGTGGGCCATACATCGCTATGCACTCAGGCCGATAACAAAGCAGATGCCGTGCCTTGTGACCGCTTACCTGAGATGAGCGAACCACTCTCCTACCTTGGCGTCCCCCTTGCCCGGCCAAAGGTCGGCTTCTTCGAGCTATCCTCCTGCGAGGGGTGCCAGTTGCAGCTTCTGAACAACGAGGCGACCCTGCTGGATTTTCTCAATCTGGTGGAGATCGTCAACTTCCGCGAAGGCATGACTGAACGCAGCGACACCTGCGACATCGCCTTTGTCGAGGGCAGCGTCACCCGCAAGGACGAGATCGCCCGGCTCACCGGAATCCGCAAGAATGCCAAAATCCTGGTCGCCCTAGGCTCCTGCGCCTGCTTCGGCGGGGTCAACCAACTCAAAAACCGCTTCCGCGATCTGGATTGGGTCAAAAAAGAGGTGTACGGCGACTTCCCCATCGAGACCATGGAGGTGCATCCCCTGGCGGATTTTGTCCAGGTGGACCTTTCGATCTTCGGCTGCCCGATCAAGAAGGAAGAGGTGGAGCGCATCGTCACCGATCTGGTGGTGGGCAAGACGGTGCGCCATCCCGAATACCCGGTGTGCATGGAGTGCAAGGCCAACGAAAACATCTGCCTGTTCGAGCTCGGCGAACCCTGCCTGGGCCCGGTCACCCGGGCGGGCTGCGACGCCTGGTGCACCAGCAACCGCAGGGGGTGCTGGGGATGCCGCGGCCCGGCGGAAGGAGCAAATCTCAAACGACTGGAAGAGATCATGCACACCCATGGCTTTGACCGCGAAACCATCCTCGACCGCTTGGAATGTTTCGGCGGCTTTGCTTCTTTCGCCGACACCTTCCGCCCCAAAAATATAGCTGAGTTGAGCAGCTTGCCTGCGCAAACGAAACGTATACCCTCTGGGTGCAAAAAAGCCGCGGCCAGGGGGAAAAAATCATGAAGCTCTCCTGCGAGGTCAATGTCCACCACCTGACCCGGGTGGAGGGCCACGGCAACATCACGATCAGCATCAAGAACGGGGTGGTCAAAAAGGCGCAATGGGAGGTGGTGGAAACCCCTCGTTTTTTCGAGGCCATGCTGGTGGGCAAGCACTGGGAAAACGCACCCTACATCTGCGGTCGGATCTGCGGGATCTGTTCCATCGGCCACACCCTGGCCAGCATCCGGGCCGTGGAAAACGCCTTCGGCATCACCCCCTCGCCCCAGACCGCGAGCCTGAGGCTCCTGCTCAAGCACATGGAAACCCTGCAGAGCCATATCCTGCATCTCTATTTCCTGGCCGCCCCGGATTTCCTCGGCGCGGGCAGCGTGCTGCCCCTGGCCAAGACCCATCCGGAGGTGGTGCAGCGGGCCCTGCGCCTCAAGCTGCTGGCCAACGATGCCTGCGACATTATCGGCGGCAGACGGTTGCATCCCACCCGCACCGTGGTGGGCGGCTTCACCATGCTGCCGGAAAAGAGCGAGCTGGAAAAAATACGCCAGCGATTGATGGCCTCGGTCCCTGATCTGCTGGCCTCGGCGGAACTGTTTAAAACCTTTGCCATCCCCGACTTCAGCCGGGAGACGGAATTCGTCTCCCTCAAGGGCGAGAGCAACTATCCCTTTATCGGCGGCGGGCTTGTTTCAACGGATGGGGTCGTAAAAAAAGAGCACCAGTACCGGGCCATGACCAATGAATACTGCCAAAAGGGCTTCACCTCCAAGCTGAGCAAACTCTCCCGGCCCTCCTTTGCCGTGGGCGCCCTGGCCCGACTGAACAACAACTTTACCAAGCTCCACCCCACCGCACGGGAGATTTCCAAATTCCTCGGCCTTGTCCCGGTGAACCATAACCCGTACATGTGCAATGTGGCTCAACTGGTGGAATGCGTGCAGGTGGTTCTTGATTCCGTGCGGCTCATCGACACCCTGCTGGGCAATCCCTGGCAGGAACCGCGCCAGCCGGTGCAGGCAAAAAAAGGCGAGGGGGTCGGCGCGGTGGAGGTTCCCCGGGGCATCCTCTACCATTATTATACATTCGACAAGGACGGCAAGGTGGTCAAGGCGGATTGCGTTATCCCCACCAGTCAGAATCACGCCAACATCCTGCACGACATCGAGGCGCTGGCTGGCCAGTATGCCAAAACCGGCAAGCAAGACCGGGAAATCGAACTGCTGGCGGAAATGCTGGTCAGGGCGTACGACCCCTGCATCTCCTGTTCGGTCCATTAAATTTTCTGGTTTCCCGTGAGGCGCAGCATCCCTCACCAAACAACCCGTTTCCAGCACAAAAAATAATTCCAAAATTGCCGCAACAGGGCTATGATGTTCAGTATTTCACAGAGGATTCACTGCATGCCAACTGACAGCTCTGCCAACACCAGCGACCAGAACCGCCGAGAAAATTTCCGGATCGATGATCTGCTGGCAACCTCGGTGCAAAAAATCGACAACGGGGTCCTGCCCGTGCCCAGAGTCATTCCCGTGGCCCTTTCCGGCTCCGGCACTCTCGGGGCAGGCCTGAAGCCTTTTCCCCATGACATCGACCCTTCTTTTGCCCTGATGCTTCTTGAGGCAAACACCAAGCTGGACTTGCTGTTCAAATTTTACAAACTGTCACGGTACAACGAGGAGAAAAACCTCAAACCCTCCTTGACCCAATTACTCCTCCAGGTAAACAGCAAACTGGACAGCCTCCTCGATTTTCACCTTATCGCCAGGCCACAGGAAACAACCCGGGTTGGAGAGGTCAGCCTCAGTGCGAGCGGCATTAAACTCACCTCCCACGAGACGCTTGCGGCCGGAGATCTCGTGGAGGTCCACATGCTTCTCTCCACGGACCAACCCTGCTGGGTTGTGACCGGCGGTTCGGTTGCGCGGGTAAGCCCGCTCCCGGAAGGAGGCAATCAGGTGGCCATCCAATTTACCGCACCAAACGGAGCTATCCAGGACGCCATCGCCACCTATGCGCTCAGAAAACAAAAAGAACAGCTCATGAATCAGCGCTGGCTGGAGCCTTGAACTTTCCGGTTTTCGGAAGGGATTCCTGATCCGCCCCCACGCCATCAAGAACACAGACATTCCATAGGGAAACAAAGACCAATATGCTCACAATCATCGGCATAGCAGTTGTTTTAGGGTCGGTCATCGCCGGATACGCCATGGCAAAAGGCAATTTCCACGTCCTTTTCCAACCCGCCGAAGTAGTCATCATCTTCGGCGCCGCCATCGGCAGCCTGATCATTTCCTCGCCGGCCAAAGCGTTGAAGGTTATTCTCGGACACCTCGGAGGCATCTTTTCCGATTCCCACATGAACAAGGCGCATTATCTGGAGCTGCTGCTGCTCATGAATGCCGTTTTTTTCAAGATCAAAAAAGAGGGGCTGGTCGCCATCGAGGCAGATATCGAAGACCACGAAAAAAGCCCGCTCTTTCAAAAGTATGCCAACATCATGAAGGACCGCGAAGCAGCCGATTTCATCTGCGACACGGTGCGCACCATGCTCAGCGCCAACTACCCGGCCTACGAACTGGACAATCTTATGGAGATCGACTTGGAGGCCAACCAGCATGAGCGGATGCTGCCCGCCCACAGCATCACCCGGATCGGCGATGCCCTGCCCGGTCTGGGTATCGTCGCGGCGGTTCTCGGCATTGTCGTCACCATGGGATATATCAACGAATCCGCCGAGGTTCTGGGCCACCATATCGGCGCCGCCCTGGTCGGCACCTTCTTCGGCGTGCTTGCCTGTTACGGATTCGTCGGGCCCATGGGAACCAAGCTGGAGCATCATGCCCATGAACGCGAGACCTATCTGCGGGTGATCAAAACCTCGCTGCTCGCCGCGTATTCAACCAGCTTTATGGTCCAATTCGCCGTTGAGGCTGGCAGACGGGCCATCCCCGGAGACGACCGCCCCTCCTTCAACGAGGTTGAGGAGGCCATCAAGAAGTGGAAGACAAAAGCATAATCATCAAAAAGGTCAAGAAGGTCCAGGGCGGCGGCCACCACGGCGGCAGTTGGAAGGTAGCCTTTGCCGATTTCATGACCGGCATGATGGCTTTTTTCCTCCTCATGTGGCTGGTCAACATGACCACCAAGCCGCAAAAGGAAGAGCTCGCCAAATATTTTCAGGAATACAGCCTCTTTGCCGAGGGCGGCGCAGGCGGAACCACCCAGATGATCTCCACGGAACAAGCGCAGCCCGCCGCCCAGATCACCATCGCGCAAACCCCGGCGTCCGGAGAAACAGAAGGCGAAGCCAGCCCGGCAGGTTTGGAACAGCTTAAAAACAAACTGCAACAGGAAATCGAGCAGCGACTTGCCGACCTTAAGGACCAGGTACGCATCGAGATTGTTGAAGGCGGGGTCAAGGTGGACATCATGGACAAGGAAGGAAACCCCATGTTCCCTCTCGGCAGCACGACCCTGACCGAAAGCGGCCAAAAAATTCTCAAAGTACTCTGCGACAACATCAAGAGCACCTCAAGCCGCGTTGAAATCGAGGGACACACCGATGCTGTGAGCTACGCGAACAGAGAATTCGGCAACTGGGAGCTTTCCACGGCCAGGGCCTCGGCCGCCCGGGTCGAAGTGGAAAAAAACGGCATCCCTTCCAACCGGCTCCGGCGGGTCTCCGGCTATGCCGCCACGGAACCGATTATCAAGGAAAACCCTTTTGACCCTCGCAACCGGAGGATAAGCCTGCGCCTCTATCCGGAAAAACAGAGCAAGACGCCACCCCCGGCCCAGCCGCAGTCTCAGCCGCAGCAGGGTCCGGCCCAGGTTGCGCCCAAAGCCGTACCCCAGGTTCACCCAGCACGGATGGAATAAACCCCGCGCACCTGTTCTGTTCTCCGGCTCGCATCCCTTCAAGAAAACGGCAGGGCCACTCGATGCGGGCCGCCATTGCACAAAAAAAGCCCGGCCTTTTCAGGCCGGGCTTTTTTTGTGCATATCCTGCTGTATTTTTAGTGCTTGAAAGACCTTTGCCCCGTAAACTTCATGGCCACCTGCGGCTTGGCCTCGTTGCAGGCCTGGATGGTTTCGAAATCGCGCATGGAGCCCCCCGCCTGGAGAATGGCGGAGACCCCCTGCCGGATGCCGACATCGGCGCCGTCGCGGTACGGGAAAAAGGCGTCGGAGATCATCACCGAACCAGGGAGCCCGGCCTTGTCCGCCTTGGTCTGGGCGTCGATTTTTTCCTGATCCGCCTTGGTCCGTTTGCCCTGTTCGATCTCCAGCACCATATCCGCATAGGGGATGCCGAAGGTATCGAAGCAGAGCATGTCGGCATACTTGGTGTAGGCCTTGTACACCGCGATGTCGGCCACCCCGACCCGGTCCTGCTCGCCGGTGCCGATGCCCACGGTGCAGCCGTCCTTCACATAGATGACCGAGTTGGAGGTCACCCCGTGCTCCACGGCCCAGCCGAAAAGCATGTCGTCGATCTCCCGCTGGGTGGGCTCGCGCTCCACCGTGTATTCCTGCCCCTTCGCGGTGCAGACCGCGGGTTTGAGGTCGGCCACTGAACGGATGGAATTCACCGCCGACTGCTGGACAATGAGCCCGCCATCGATCAGGCTCTTGAAATCCACATAGCGGTATTTCTCGTAATCGGCAAGCCGGTCGATGCGGCTGATCCGCACGACGCGCAGATTCTTGCGAGCCGCGAGGATCTCCAGGGTTCCCGCCTCGAATTCCGGGGCGCAGACCACCTCCAGATAGTTCTTGCTCAAGAGCTCGGCGGTTTCCTTGTCGCAGGGCCGGTTGAGAATAACGGCTCCGCCAAAGGCGGCGATGCGGTCGGCCCGGTTGGCCCGGTCATAGGCGCGGGCCAGGGTCTCGCTGCAGGCGGCGCCGCAGGGATTGTTGTGCTTGAGGATCACCGCGGCCGGACGGTCCATGAGATACTTAATGATGTTCAGGCCGTTGTCGATGTCGGTGAGGTTGATCTTGCCGGGATGCTTGCCCACCTGGAGCATGTCCTCGACATTGATCCCGCTGACCAGCCCCTTGCCCGGTTCGATGAACCGGCAGTCGCCCAGCGCCAGATTGCCGTTGGTCAGCTCGTAGAGGGCCGCCTCCTGATCCGGGTTCTCGCCGTAGCGCACGCCCCGCTCATCAACGCTGCCGTCCTCACCCACGATCTTCCAGGTCTTCTTCCGGTAGACCAGCTCCTGGTCGCCAAAGGTGATTTTCATCTCCATGGGAAAGTGGTCACCAAGAATGGTGGTGTACATTTTCTTCAGATCTGCCATCGGATTCACCTCTCCTTCCTTATGGTTGCGCGTATCGTTCAGGCAGCCTGCTGCCCGTCTTCCTTTGTTTGAAAAACCGCATCCCAATCCTTGCGGACCGGATCAAAACCTTTCTGCTGGATGGCGGCGCTCACCTCGGCGAGGCTGCGGCTGTCCCCGACCTCGAACTGTTCACCGCCTGCGTCCTCCAGGCCGTATCCGCCCGGCGCGGTGCAGGAACCCGCCGAATAACGGGTGGGCCCCAGGCCGATCATGCCGTCGCGGTACCGGGCCTCCTCGCGGGTCGAGAGATACAACCCGACATCCGGATCAAACATCCGCAGGGCAAAGATCATCTGGCTGAGATTTCTTTCGCTCACCGGAGCCAGCGGCTTGAATTCCCCTTGCGCCGGACGCATGCGCGGGAAAGAGACGGTGAGTCCGGTCCGCCAGTAATGCTTCCGCAGCCAGGCCAGATGGAGGCCCAAGGCGAGTCCTTCCGCCCGCCAGTCCGCAAGGCCCAGCAGGGCGCCGATCCCGACCTCCCGCATACCCGCTGCCGCCGCCCGGGCCGGAGTTTCCAGCCGGTAATCAAAATCAGCCTTGCGCCCGGCCAGATGCACTTGCTTGTATATTTCGCGGTCATAGGTTTCCTGATATACGGCCACGGCGGTAATGCCGGCACGGAAAAGTCTCGCATACTCCTCGGTGGCCAAGGGCTGCACTTCGATGGACAAGGCGGCAAACCGGTCGCGCAGCCGCAGGGCCAGCTCTTCAAGATATTCCACGCCGAGCTTGGCCGACGCCTCGCCGGAAACGAGAAGAATATGATTGAATCCCCGCTGGTGCAGGATCATGGCCTCGCTTTCCGCCTCGGCAAAAGTCAGAACCCGCCGGTCAATGACGTTGTCCGCCGAAAAACCGCAATAGGCGCAGCGATTGGTGCAGAAACTGGAAAGATAGACCGGCGCATACATCTGCATGGTGCGACCAAAACGCTGGCGGGTGATGGCGCCGGAACGCTTGGCCAAGGCGCCAAGATGCGGCTCGGCTGCAGGCGACAACAGGGCGGCAAGACCCTCCAGACCGGGGCGATCGGAACCGAGAGCGCGCAGAACCTCTGCCTCTGTGGCGCGGCTGATGGCATCCCGCAATGCGGAAAATTCGGGAACGATGCGCATGGGTTAACGCAAAAATCCAAGCCCGTCCTCGGGCGAAGAGGCGGCGGCATCCTTGCGCACCGCGCCAAGACCGGCTTCATAAGCGATCCGGCCCGCCTCCACCGCCATGGCGAAGGCCCGGGCCATGCGAACCGGATCCCCGGCCACGGCAATGGCCGTATTGACCAGCACCGCATCGGCTCCCATCTCCATGGCCTCAGCCACATGCGAAGGCGCACCAAGCCCGGCATCAACGATTACCGGCACCTGGGCCTGGGCAATGATGATCTCGACCTGGAACCGGGTCAGTACTCCCTGATTGGTGCCGATGGGCGAGCCAAGAGGCATGACGGCAACCGCGCCTGCGTCCTGAAGACGCAGGGCCAAAATCGGATCGGCATTCATATAAGGCAGCACCTTGAACCCTTCCTTGACCAGCTCTTCGGTGGCCTTCAGGGTCTCGATGGGATCCGGGAGCAGGGTTCTCGGGTCGGGAGTCACCTCGAGCTTGAGCCATTCCCCTCCACCGGAAGCCCTGGCCAGACGGGCAAGGCGGATCGCCTCGCCCGCATCCCGCGCCCCGGAAGTATTGGGCAAAAACAGGTAGCGGTCGCGATCCAGCACGCTCATGATATCGTCCGCAGGATTGTTGAGATCGATGCGGCGCAGGGCCACGGTGACCATCTCACACCCCGAGGCGGCAAGCGCCTCTTTCATGACTTCCGGAGAGGCGAACTTCCCAGTGCCGCCAAAAAGCCGTGAGCGAAATTTTCTCCCCGCAATGGTCAACATCTCAACCACCTCCCACAAACCGGATCAATTCAAGGACCGAGCCATCCTGCAATGCATGGCTCGCGTATTCTTCCCGGGTCAATATCTTCCCGTCGCACTCAACCACCACGGACGAGGCATCCACGCCAAGCTGGTTGAGATAATCAGCCACCCGGGTACCGGGCGCGACTTCCTGCGCTTCGCCGTTGCAAATGACCTTCATCTACTCGACCTCATTTTCCGCACCCAGCAGGAGCCGGACCACCTGATTCGCCTGGTGATGGGCGGCAATACCTACCCTGGCCGCCATGAGCCCCTGCCCGGGGGCTGCCCCGCTTACCTCATCGCCGACAAGATAGATGCCGGGGTAGAGCCGCCTGGTCCGAATCGTATTGTTTTCGCCATATCCGGCGAGTCCCGAGGCCCCCACATAAAAAACTCCGGGAAGATTATGCACAGCGGCCCGCAAGCCGGCAGCCTTCATGGCCGGATCATCGAAACACTCGACCAGGGCATGGACATCATGAAACAACACGCCGATATCATCTTCAACAAGCCGTCTGTCCATAAGGGTCACGGCGACATGGGGATTCACCCGCTGCAGAATATCCCGCAACGCCGCGGTTTTCTTCTGTCCGATCTGATCCACAAAATACTGCTGCCGGTTGAGATTGGTGGGTTCCACCACATCATAGTCGGCAAGAAGGAGGGCGCCGATGCCCATGCGCGCCAGAGCGATTGCCACTAGGGAGCCGAGGCCTCCCAGACCCATGATCCCGACCATCTTTGTTTGCAGACGAGTCTGTATGCCTGGGCTGTGCCGGGCATACAAAAGCCGCCGCATCTCTTCCGCAGAAGGAACCTTTCCCCGCTTCCACAGCCAGCATTGGTCCCCGTCGGATAACACGGTCTGCAATGTTGCCGGGTAGCCGTTGACGAGCAGGATGTCTGCCTCGCCACCCGCAGCATGATCCCTCACCAGGTCGCCAAGGGTCATTCCGGCCTGGAAGGAAACCTCTTTTTCATTTACCAGCAGCATGGTCTGACGCCCTTATGATCAACCCTTGCAAAAGGGGTAATACTAACCGACAGACACCAACGATGGTATACTTTTTTATCTCACCCCACCTCCGGGTCGGCCATAAAGCCCGGCTCACCGCTGTTGCCGACCTGGATACCGATATAGTCCGCAAGCTCACAAATCCTTGCGCAGTAGGCGCATTCATTGTCATGCCAGGCTAACACCCTGAGCAGATCACCATGAAAACCGGAAAATTCCGCATCAACAACACAGGAATGCCCGGAGCCCCTTAAATCCGTGCTGACCAACGGCGCGCGACTGACAGCCAGAATATTTTTCATGGATCCCCGTGCGGCTTCTTCCAGCAGGTGCAGCAATCCCTCCTTGTCCTCTTTGCATTGCAGCTTCGCCACAAAATCAACCGCGTGCACGACCGGTGTCGGCACTCGCAGGGCCAACCCGTCAATCTTTCCGCACAGGGAAGGGAAAACCGCGCCGAGTTGCTCAATGGCGCTGGTGGTAGTCGGAATGATGCTCCGGGTGGCTGATCGTCTCCGGCGGAGGTCGGGGTGGGCATCATCCAACAGACTCTGCTCCTTGGTGTAGGAATGGAGAAAGGTCACCATTCCCCATTCGATTGTCAACGTCTCATTCAGAATTTTCACCAGTGGAGCGAGGCTGTTGGCCGTACAACTGCCCCCGCAAATGATCCGGTGCCGGTGAGGATCAAACCCCTCGTGATTCACCCCCATACAAACGGTAATGTCGGCCTGCCTGGCCGAACCGGCCACAATTACCCGGGCGGCGCCCGCCTCCAAATGAACCCGGCCTCTTTCCGCATATTTCCCGGTGCATTCAATGACAAGATCAATTCCCAGCTCAGCCCAGCACAATTTGGCCGGGTCTTCCTGCGCGAAGTAGGACACCCGCCTGCCGGCAATAACAAGCGCGTTCTCGCCATCCGCTTCCACCGGCAAGGCGCTCCTGCCGGTTATGCTGTCGTGGTGAAACAAATGCGCGCTTTGAGCTGCGCTGCCCAAGGTGTTGATGGCGACAAGGGCAAGCGTCTCGCTGTATCTTGAAAAAATATGGCGGGCAAGCTGACGGCCAATACGCCCAAAACCATTTATCGCGACCCTGACCGGCATGATTGACTATGCGTCCTCCACGCAGGCATGGTCGCCTGCAGCATAAAAAAACCGAAGTTACCGCCTGTTCATAAAGCAGTAACTCCGGAGGCCAACGTTTTTTTATCAAAAACAATTATTGAGCGGGCTCAAGGCTCATTGCCCTGCCCAGCAAAAATTTCCAGCCCTTATCCACATCTTTCTGAGCCAGCCTCATTAACTCATCAAACATCCCTGGATTAGTGAGCTTCAATGCCCGGTATCTGTTTTCATTCATGGCATAGTCAGCAAAAGGGATTGACGGGGCTGGAGAATCGATCACAAGCGGATTTTTCCCCGCTTCCTCAAGCTGCGGATTATAACGGTAGAGAGGCCAGTGCCCGCATGCCACCGCTTTTTTCTGCTGATCAAGCCCCAGGGCCATATTGATCCCGTGGTTTATGCAGTGTGAGTAGGCGATGATCAGCGATGGCCCGTTATACGCCTCCGCCTCGTTGAACGCCTTGACCACCTGAGCCGGATTCGCGCCCATGGATATCTTGGCAACATAGACATTCCCATAGGTGGCAAAAATCATCCCGATATCCTTCTTGGGCATCCGTTTGCCACCTGCGGCGAACTGGGCGGTCGCCGCTCGGGGGGTTGACTTGGACATTTGCCCTCCGGTGTTGGAATAGACCTCGGTGTCCATGATAAGCACATTGACGTTCTCGCCTGAGGCCAGAACATGATCCAGGCCGCCGTAGCCGATATCATAGGCCCAGCCGTCGCCGCCAAAGATCCATACCGATTTTTTCACCAGATAATCAGCCACATGCTGCAATTGCGCCGCCTTGGCAAAGTCGCCTGCGGCCAGCTTTTCCTTGAGCTCGGCAACCCTCTCCCGCTGGGCTTCGATTTCAAGCTGACTACTCTGGGGGGCTTCAAGCAATGCATCCATGGCGCTTTTATCAACACCCCCGGTCGCTACTGCTTCATGCAACAGTTCAACAGCCTGCGAACCAAGCTTGTTTATGGTCTGACGCATGCCAAGACCGAACTCCGCGTTGTCCTCAAAAAGAGAATTGGACCAGACCGGCCCCCGGCCGTCGCTTCTTTTGCAGTAAGGGGTGGTGGGCAGGTTGCCGCCGTAGATCGATGAACACCCTGTGGCATTGGCAATGTACATCCGGTCACCGAACAGTTGGGTGGCTAATTTGATGTACGGCGTCTCCCCGCAACCGACACAGGCGCCGGGATATTCAAACAACGGGCGCATGAGCTGACTTCCCTTGATGGTCGCCGGATTGACCTCCGCATAATCGAGTTCCGGAAGGGAGAGAAAAAACGCGTAATTCCCGGACTCGCGCTGCCGGACTTCCTCGGTATTGGCGACCATTTCCAGGGCTTTCTGCTCGGTTTTGTTGCCAGCCACATCCTTATGCCTGGCCGGGCACACCTGAAAACAATGGCTGCAGCCGTTGCAATCCTCGGTGGCGACGGAAATGACGCACCGTCGTCCCTCAAACTGCTTCCCCACTGCGGCAGCGCTCTGCAAGGTTTTCGGAGCCTTGACCAGGGCCGCGCCTTCGACGATTTTCATCCGAATAGCCGCATGCGGGCACACCAGGGAACACTGTCCGCACTGGATACAGGTTTCTGCCTCCCACACGGGCACCTGCACCGCAATGTTGCGTTTTTCATACTGGGTGGTCGCCGTGGGCCAGGTGCCGTCGGCAGGCATTTGGGAAACCTTGATGGAGGCGCCTTTCCCCTCGATCATGCGGGCGGAGACTTCCTTGACAAAAGTGGGGGCGTTTTCCGGCACGGTGGGAGGAATGGCGTGACCGCCGGCGGTTTTCGGCACTGTCACCTGGGCAATATTTTCCAGGGCCGCATCCACTGCGGCGTAGTTCATGTTCACCACCTTGTCTCCCTTGACCCCGTACGTCTTTTTAATCGCCCCCTTGATGGAGGCCACCGCCTCATCTTGGCTGATGATATCGGAAATCAGGAAAAAAGCGGTCTGCATGATCATGTTGATCCTGGCGCCCAGACCGATGGCCGCGGCCAGACTGAGAGCATCAATGACATAAAATTTAAGTTTTTTGTCGATGATCTGCTGCTGTACCCTGCCCGGCATATGACCCCAGACCTCATCTTTTTTGTAGGTCGTGGTCAGCAGGAAGGTGCCTCCCTCCTCGATGTTGGTCAGCATGTCGTACTTATCGAGAAAGGTGAAATTATGACAGGCGACAAAATTGGCCTTATTGATCAGGTACGGCGCCATGATTTTGTTCTTGCCAAAACGGAGATGACTGGTGGTGATGGATCCGGATTTTTTCGAATCGTAGACAAAATATCCCTGGGCGCTGTTGTCCGTTTCCGTACCGATGATCTTGATGGTGTTCTTGTTGGCGCCCACGGTGCCATCCGCTCCAAGGCCATAGAACATCGCCCGGCAGACATCTTTGCCCTCGATGTCATAGGAAGGATCATAGGCGAGACTGGTAAAGGCCACATCATCATCAGGCCCAACGCAGAAATGGTTTTTCGGCCTTGCCGCACCCATGTTGTCAAACACCGCCTTGACCATGGCCGGGGTAAACTCCGCAGAGCCCAAACCATAACGGCCGGAAAAAATAACCGGAACCGCAGACAAAACGCCCTCGTCAAGCGCTTCTCCGATCACCGTGCGCACATCCTGATACAGCGGTTCTCCGGCCGCGCCGGGCTCTTTGGTCCGGTCAAGCACCGTAACCTGCTTCACGCTGTCCGGCAAAGCGCCAATCAAGGCGGCAGAATCAAAAGGCCGGAAAAGGCGAACCACAATCAGTCCGACCTTCCTGCCCTGGACGATCAGGTGCTCAACCGTGGCCCGCGCCGTCTCGCTTCCAGAACCCATGATAATAATCACCTGCTCCGCATCACGGGCGCCGAAATAATCAAAAAGATGGTACTTGCGGCCGGTCAACTTGCCGAATCTGTCCATGGTTTCCTGAACAATTCCCGGCGCAGCATTATAAAACTTGTTTACTGTTTCCCGTCCGGTGAAATAGACATCTGGATTCTGGGCTGTTCCGCGCATCATGGGGCGATCCGGAGAAAGACCCCGCTTGCGGTGCGCAAGAATCAACTCCTCGTCTATCATCTCCCGCATATCCTCTTCGCTGAGCTGCTCTATCTTCTGAATCTCATGGGAAGTGCGGAAACCGTCAAAAAAATGCATGAAGGGAATGCGTGATTTGAGCGTTGCCTGGGTGGCGATGAGCGCCATGTCCTGGGCCTCCTGGACATTCTGGGAGCAGAGCATGGCCCAGCCGGTCTGGCGGGCAGCCATGACATCGCTGTGATCGCCGAATATGGACAATCCCTGATAAGCCAGGGAGCGGGCGGTGACATGAAAAACCGTGGAGGTCAGCTCTCCGGCAATCTTGTTCATGTTGGGCAACAAAAGCATGAGTCCCTGGGAAGCGGAAAAGGTGGTGCAGAGCGCACCGGTGGTAAGAGAGCCGTGCAGGGATCCGGCCACTCCGCCCTCGGACTGCATCTGGGTTACGACCGGCACTGAACCCCAGATATTTTTCCGGGCGGCACTCGCCTTGGTGTCGGACTCTGCCGCCATGGGAGTGGAGGGGGTGATGGGATAGATGGTAATAATCTCACTGGTGGCGTAAGCCACATGGGTGCACGCCTGGTTGCCGTCAATGGTGACCATTTTTCGGGACATGTTTTTTGTTTCTCCTGTTGTTATTGTTTCAATTCGGTTTCTAAAAAAATCGTTTTTGCCTGTCTTTCAACTCAAACGCTGGCGGCCAATGCCGCGACAATCTTCTTGGGCAATTTGCCCAATGAATAGCCCCGCTGTTCAACCATCTTTTTCAAAACTCCGGTTGTCGTGGCGGACCCGCATCCGCCGTACACTTTTTTCTCGTTAACCGTCGGCATATGGGTCATCAGCGGACACACGCCACATGCTTTACGTTTGGTCATATCGTGGGTCAGGGCGATGATCTCCTGCAAGGCGCCCTCTTCGCCGGCATAGATCATCTCTCTGCCGATCTTGTCCGCAAGCCCGGTTCTTTCAATGACCGCCATCACTTCCCCCTTGACCCGGCACATGGCAAAACCAATCCCGGCCCGGCGCACCCTGTCCACCAGCAGGGACAAAGCGTCTTCACCGGAGGCATCGATGTCATTGATGCCATCAGCGACCAGAAGAATAAATTTCAGCGCAGGATTGGCGGTTCGAATCCGGAACACCTGTTCGTCCAGATAACTGGCATTGGCAAAGAAAAGCGTGCCGTCAAAACGAATCACCGCGATGTGACTGCACACCCGGAGGCTGTGATCGACGGTGCAGCCCAACACGCCATCGTTACTCATTGCCAGGGTTGACACATTGGGATGCATCCTTCGATACAAAAACACCGCCACGGAAAGACAAACGCCCAGCAGTATTCCCTTGTCCAGATGCGGGGCAAAAACGAGAGTCGCGCAAAAACTGGTCACGGCAATTATCCCATCCGCCTTCTGCGCCTTCCAGGCATGAACAAACCCTTTCACCTGCACAAGGCTGATAACCGCCATCATAATGACTGCGGCGAGAACTGCCTGGGGCAGGTGATACAAAAGGGGCGTCAGAAACAGCAACGTCACGGTAACGGCAATTGCACTGAAAACATTCGACAATCCTGTTTTGCCCCCGGCCTGCAGATTCACCGCTGATCTCGAGAACGAGCCTGACACAGGATAGGAACCGCTGATGGAGCCAATGATGTTGGCCAGGCCCTGACCTATCAATTCCTGATTGGCATCAAGTTTTTGTCCTGTTTTCGCGGCGATGGCCCTGGCGATGGAAATTGCCTCCATAAAACCGAGCAGGGAAATAATCGCGGCATAGGAAAAAAGCTGCGAAAATACCTGGAGGTTGAATTCCGGAAAGCGCAGGGAAGGAAGACCTTGGGGGACATTGCCGACCACCGCGCCTCCGCCGCTGAGAACCAAACGGTTTTCCGGCAAAGCATTATTGCCCGCCGTGATCCGCCATGTCCGGCCATCTTCTTTCATTTCCGGTGGAGTCTCCCCCTTCCGGTAAAAAACAACCCCATCTTTCGTTTGAACAGCGCTGAGTTGCATGGCTCGCAAGGCTGATCTGCCAGCCTGCATCTTTTCTTTGGCCTCATCAAGCATGAGGCTATGCACGGCCTTGTTGTGTTGCATTTGCAAAAGCGCCAACGGGTCAAAACCATCCCTGTTTTTTGCCGCATCGATTTCGCCGACCACCGTCGAGCGCTGTTCGCTATAAATCCTTATTTTCTCCACGCCATGATTGAACTCTTTCACCAGCTCCTGAATTTCCTGCGACCGTAAATCCTCCAGCGAGACGGTCTGGTGGCGCTCAAAACCGCTAAGCCAGGAAATCAGGGTGGTGACCACAACTGCGGCCAAAATTGCCGGTGCTTTCGGAAAAAATTTTTTCGCCCCCATCATGATGGCGATAGCCAGGACAGCCATGCCGAATGTCGGCCAGTGGGTGTATTGCATGCCTCTCTGCAACACAAGAAAAATGGTTTCGTAATGATATTCCGCCTTATCTGCCTCGACCCCGAGTATTTTCGACAACTGCGAAGTAGCTATAATAATGGCGGCAGCATTGGTAAAACCGCTGACCACCGGATGGGAAAGAAAATTGACCACGAGTCCGAGCCTGAAGATGCCAAGACAGAACTGAAAGAGGCCAACAATAAGGGCCAGCATGATGGCGTAGGCGATAAACTGCTCACTGCCCGCAGTGGCAATGGCCTCAAGAGACGCTGCGGTCACCAGAGAAACCACCGCCACAGGACCCGTGGCAAGCTGCCTGCTCGACCCGAAAAAAGCCGCCACCATCGGCGGAAGAAAAGCAGCATACAAACCGTAATACGCCGGCAGGCCCGCGAGCTGCGCATAGGCCATGGACTGAGGAATCAGCACCAGTGCCACGGTAATGCCGGCCAACGCATCCGCCTTGAATTTTTCCTTGTCGTACTCCCTGAGCCAGGGTAAAAACGGAACCAATTTTAGCAGCAAAAGAAAAATCTCCCTTGTGTCTCCACGATTAAACGACCTGTTCTGTCCCACTGTGCCGTTACGACTAGGCTTTGTCTTTTTTTAGCTCTGCCGCCTTTCTCATCAGACTTGCACGGGTTTCCGCCCTGAACTTTTCCAGCTCTCCTGCGACCTCAGGGTATTTGATCGATAAAATTTCACAGGCTAGATAGGCTGCATTCTTTGCGCCATCAATCGCCACGGTCGCCACCGGAACCCCAGGAGGCATCTGCACCGTGGCGTACAACGCGTCAACTCCGTGCAGGGCTCCTGATGCCAGAGGCACCCCGATAACCGGCAAAGTGGTGTGGGCAGCAATGACCCCGGCCAAATGCGCCGCCATGCCAGCTCCGGCAATAATCACCTCAAGGCCGCGCTCTCTGGCCGTACCCGCATACTCCGCTGTTTTCTCCGGCAGACGATGTGCGGAACTGATATCCATTTCATAAGAGATGCCCATTTCCGCAAGCACCGCTCCCGCCTTTTCCATAACCGGAAGATCCGAGTCGCTGCCCATCAGAATTCCTACAAGTGGTTTGCTTTGCATTGTTCCCTCCTGTGTGCGGATGTATTTCGGTGCACTGGCGCACCCACCATTTTCAGCTCTGAAACCCGGCATTATGGGGTCGGTCGTCAATAGTGGACACCAAATCAATACGCAGCTCGTTGTATTTGATAAAACCGTCGTTCAAAGGCGGCCGGGGAAATCGCTCCGGGCAACTGCGTGAATACAAAAAAAAAGGTCGAAGAATCCTTAAAAAAGGATGCATCGACCTTCATTCCAAGAACCGCACTCAACCCTTGAGTCGGCTGGACAAAATATCAGATATGTTTCAGGCAAAAAAAACCGCACAATATCAGAAACACGTCAGATATCGTACGGTCCTTTCTTGGCAGATGTTTTTAACACCCCCCAAGTCTCAACCTATTTAAACAAAAACTTACCCTCCGATACCCCGGAAGTCAATAAAAAAAAACGTCCAATTATGTGAAGACAAAAAGAGCTGTCAAAACAGATCCGGGGCCGAATTAAGAGTGAATAAAATTATTCTCTCACCTGTGACTGTACTAATGTCCGTATGCAAGCTTTTGACTTTTTTACCTATAATCCCTTCTATAACGGCCTCCAGCAATGGCCGTCCTTTTTCGAGCAAAGTGCAACGAACTTGTTTAATCAATTCCCGCCCGTTGGTAACATCGGCAGCACCTGCCAACTGGTACTCCGCTTTAGTCAATACCCCTTTCAAGCGCACAAGCACCATGTCATCTACAATATACGTTTTGGTTTCAAGGGGTCCACGCCCCATGTATTCTTTTTCAAATCTGATGATCGCATCGCTGATCTCCGCCTCGATCATGCCCGTACTCTTCATTTGCGCATCCTCTTTTGTCTGCCAAAAAACACACCAGTCAATATAGTCCAACCCCCAACACCGCAACCCTGTAGTGGCGTACAAATGCGGGACAAAAAAAAGCTGGCCTGAACAATCCGTTCAAACCAGCTTGGCGTTTCACATAAGGATGACTATACTAATTATCCTCTTTTACCTCTTTCACTGCACCATAATTCACCAATTCAAGGATGGCCATTTCGGCTGCATCACCAAGGCGATTTCCGGTTCTGATAATTCTGGTATACCCACCATCACGGGTCATGTACTCATCCTTGAGAACATCAAACAGCTTGGCGACAACTTTTTTGTCCTGCATGAACGACAAGGCCTGACGACGGGCATGAAGATCGCCACGCTTTGCCAAGGTAATCATCTGGTCGGCCACCTTACGAACTTCTTTCGCCTTTGGGGCGGTGGTTATAATTCTCTCATGCTCGATCAGAGAGGTAACCATATTGCGAACCATGGCCTGACGGTTGGATGTGGTCCTGCCAAGTCTCTTGCCTGCTTTTCTATGTCTCATAACTACCCTCTTCCCAGATTTATGACTGCTCTTCAGACACCTTGTCTGACACGACAGGAGGCTCCCAGCCTTCTAATTTCATGCCCAGCGAAAGCTCCATCTCGGACAGCAACTGTTTGATCTCATTAAGAGATTTACGACCAAAGTTTTTGGTCTTCAGCATCTCCGCCTCGGATTTCTGCACCAGCTCACCGATATAACGGATATCTGCATTACGGAGGCAATTTGCTGAACGGACGGAAAGTTCAAGATCCTCCACGCTGCGATAGAGGTTCTCATTAACAGGCGACCGATTGTCAACGCGTGCATCATCAATGGCTGGTTCAACAGATTCTTCATCGAAAGCGATAAAGACCTGCAACTGCTCCTTCATTATTTTTGCTGCATAGGCCAAGGCATCCTCGGGCCTCACACTGCCATCGGTGGTAATTTCCAAGGTCAGCTTATCGTAATCGGTCTGCTGGCCAACACGGGCCTGGCTGACAAGGGACTTCACGTTGACAATGGGGGTGAAAATAGCATCGATGGGAATTACCCCGATCACTTGCTCTTCGGGCTTGTTTTTCTCGGCAGGAACATATCCTTTGCCCCATTTCACCTCAAATTCAGCCTTGAAAACGCCCTCGCCGGTGATGGTGCAAATCTCCTTATCGGGATTCATAACCTCCACCTTGCCTCCGGAGAGAATATCCCCGGCCGTAACCGTACCCAACTTGTTTTTTTCAATCCGGACGACCTGGGAGCCGGGAGTATTGAGTTTCAAGCGCACTTCTTTCAGATTAAGAATGATCTGGGTAACGTCTTCCTTAACCCCTGGAATGGTTGACAACTCATGAAGGGCGCCATCGATTTTCACCGATGTAATAGCCGCCCCCTGGATGGAAGACAACAGTATCCTCCGCAGGGAATTCCCAATAGTCGTGGCAAAACCCCGCTCCAAAGGCTGACAGATAAATTTGCCGAAACTTTTTGTATGGCTGTCCTGGTCTACTTCCAGTCTTTCAGGAATGATAAGCTCATGCCAATTTCTGTAAAACGGATCAGACGCAAGTGTCATGGTTTCCTAATGCTCCACGGTTGGCTAATTATTTGGAGTAAAGCTCTACAATCAACTGCTCCTGGATCGGCATGGTGATTTCCTGCCGAACCGGCAATGCTTTCACAGTTCCCTTGTAGTTATCCTTATCAAGCTCCAACCAGCTTGGCACACCCCTACGCACAACGGCTTCAAGGCTCTCATTGATGGCGCCGACCTTGCGGCTTTTTTCCTTCAAGGTAATGACGTCATTCACAGAAACTCGGAAGGAAGGGATGTTCACCTTCCTGCCATTTACCTCAATATGATTATGCCGTACCAGTTGACGCCCCTGATTACGGGAGTTTGCATAACCAAGACGGTAAATTACGTTATCGAGCCTGCTTTCAAGGAGCATCAACAGGTTTTCACCGGTAACGCCCTTGATACGCTCGGCAATCTCAAAATATTTGCGGAACTGGCCTTCCAGCATGCCATAGATCCGACGGACCTTTTGTTTTTCCCGCAACTGAATGGCATAGTCGGAAACCTTGCGCATGCGGGCCTGCCCATGCTGGCCTGGGGCAAAAGAACGCCTTTCAAAGGCACACTTGTCCGAATAACATCTGTCGCCTTTCAAAAACAACTTAAGTTTTTCCCGCCGGCACTGCCGACATTCCGCGCCTCTATATCTGGCCAATTTGGACCTCCACTCAATCTCACTCAATCATACTTTAATTGTCAAACACCCTGCAACCCGCCTGCTTGTGCTACACCCTTCTTCTCTTGGGCGGCTTACAGCCATTGTGCGGCACTGGGGTCACATCACGGATAACGCTGACATCAAATCCATTGGTCTGCAACGCCCGAATAGCGGATTCACGTCCAGGGCCAGGCCCATTGACCCTTACCTCAACCTTGCGCATCCCATGTTCCTGGGCTTTTTTCGCCGCGGCATCGACGGTGTTCTGCGCAGCAAAGGGGGTGCTCTTCCGTGACCCCTTAAACCCCAGACAACCGGCGCTGGACCAGGAAATCACATTCCCCTGCCTGTCCGCAAAAGTAACCAAGGTGTTGTTAAAGGTGGAGTGGATAAAACATATCCCCTCGGGTACGTTTTTCTTTTCCTTGCGTTTCGGACGACTCGCTTTCGGACTAGCCATTATAACTCCTATAAACAATCCAGAATGATTATTTAATCTCTACTTTTTACTTTTGATCGCCGACCGCCGCGGCCCTTTTCTGGTCCGGGCATTGGTCTTGGTGCGTTGTCCCCGACAGGGAAGCCCCTTACGGTGACGGATCCCGCGATAGCATCCCGCATCGGTCAACCGCTTGACATCCATGGCCACTTCCCGACGACGATCGCCCTCGACAACAAACTGATCATCCATGATTTTTCTGATGTTGGTAACATCACTTTCCGACAAATCATCGCTGTTCGTTGTATGCGGCAAACCGACCATATCCAGGATTTTACGGGCAGACGTTCTGCCGATTCCGTGGATGTAGGTTAAAGCAATAACCATGTGCTTATTTCTTGGTAAATCAACACCAGCTAAACGTGCCAAGGCATGCCTCCCTTGTTAGTCAAAATAAATGAAAAAATTATCCCTGCCGCTGTTTGTGCTTTTTTATCTTGCATGAAACACGCAAGACGCCTTTCCGTTTGAACACCCGGCAGTCACTACAAATTTTCTTCACAGAAGATCTTACTTTCATTACGCAACCCTTTTGTTATGCGGCAAAGCATCTATTACTTCTTCTTTGCCCTGAATGTCACTCTTCCCCGTGTGAGATCATAAGGAGACAGCTCAACAGTGACACGATCTCCCGGGAGAATCTTAATAAAATGCATCCTCATCTTTCCGGAAATATGGGCCAAAATCCGATGGCCATTATCGAGCTCGACCCGGAACATTGCATTGGGGAGCGGCTCTACGATGGTCCCTTCAACCTGAATAGCTTCTTCCTTGGACATAAACCCCTTATTTCCTACAAAACACTTCTTTCCGCCAACATCCACACATGCAATATTCAGGCAGACAGAAAGCAGAGGATA
The DNA here is from genome assembly GCA_964588325.1 of uncultured Desulfurivibrio sp. Taxonomy (GTDB): domain Bacteria; phylum Desulfobacterota; class Desulfobulbia; order Desulfobulbales; family Desulfurivibrionaceae; genus Thiovibrio. The sequence goes on along the minus strand of CAZPOR010000002.1, from coordinate 240,795 downwards.
TTACCTTATTTATTTTTTTTTGCCTTATATTTTTTCATAAAGACAAAAATAGCTACCCAGAAAGTTCGCTCAAAATAAGGGGCTCACCTTCTGTCACAGCAATCGAATGCTCAAAATGCGCAGAGACTTTTCCGTCCCTTGTCACAACGGTCCAACCGTCACGCAACACATCAACAGCATGGGTGCCGAGATTCACCATCGGCTCTATGGCCAGCACCATGCCGGGCATGAGCTTGGGTGTACGTTCGGCCCGAGCATAGTTTGGAATTTCCGGCGCCTCATGGAGCTGGCTCCCAATGCCATGGCCGACAAACTGACGGACCACTGAAAAACCGTGCTTTTCGACATGTTCCTGCACGGCCTGCGATATATCATTTATGCGATTCCCAGGAATTGCCTGAGCAATACCCTGATACAGGGCGGCACGCGTAACCTCAAGCAAGGACCGAATCTCCGGCGCCACCTGCCCCACAGAAATGCTGACTGCTGCATCCCCGTAATATCCCTTATATTTCACGCCAAAATCTATGCTGACAACGTCGCCATCCCGGACAATCACCTTCTTGGATGGAATCCCATGCACAACCTGTTCGTTGATGGAAACACATAAACTGCCAGGAAAGCCACGATACCCTTTAAAGGCCGGCTCAGCGCTGTTATCACGACAAAACTTCTCAGCCAAGGCATCCAAATACAAGGTGGTGCAACCAACCTCAATTTTCTCAGCAAGCAGGGCCAAGGTCCGTGCAACAATCTGGTTCGCCTCCCGCAACAACGCAATTTCTCGAGGCGACTTCAGTATAATTGCCATGTTTCCATCACAAAACGCTATGAACGACCCTTAAAACCACCTGATTTCATAAAACCATCGTAATTACGCATAACCGTATGGGACTCGATCTGCGCTATTGTATCAATAGCCACACCAACGACAATCAGCAGAGCGGTGCCTCCGAAATAAAAAGGCACATGCAGCTTGTTAATCAATATGGTCGGCAACACGCAAATAACGCTGATATAGGCAGCACCGATCACCGTCATCCGCACAACTATCTTATCGATAAAATCGGAAGTTTTCTTTCCTGGCCTGATTCCGGGCACAAAACCGCCATGTTTTTTTAAATTTTCCGCGATATCAACCGGGTTAAACGTAACCGCGGTATAAAAAAAGCAGAAAAAGACGATAAAACCGACAAAAAGCACGGTGTGCGGCAGGCTTCCCCAGCTCATGGCGGCACTCACTTTCTGTACCCAATCAACCTGGATAAACTGTCCGATGGTGGCGGGAAACATCATGATTGACGAAGCAAAAATCGGAGGAATAACTCCGGACATGTTGATTTTCAGGGGAAGGTGTGATTGCTGCCCCCCGTACATCTGCCGGCCGACCATCCGCTTCGCATACTGGATTGGAATCCGCCGCTGCGCCGTCTCAAAAAAGATGACAAAGGCTATCACCGCAGCAATCATGACCAACAAAACAGGGAGCATGATATAGGCGATTTCGCCAGCACTGGCCATCTTGAAGGTGTTGACCAGCGCAGCAGGCATACTCGCCACAATCCCCGCAAAGATTATCATGGAAATACCGTTGCCGATCCCCCGTTCGGTAATCTGCTCCCCAAGCCACATGATAAACGCGGTGCCGGAAGTCAAGGTCAGCATCGTCATCAAACGGAAATGCCAGCCGGAAGCAATAACCACCATTTCGCCTGTTCCAGGCGCGGTCATGCTTTCCAGTCCGATGCTGATAAACAATCCTTGAATCAAGCTTAAAACAACCGTGGCGTAACGGGTATACTGGGTAATCTTACGGCGTCCGGCCTCGCCTTCTTTTGAAAGGGCTTCAAGCTGGGGAACAACCACTGTCAACAATTGAAAGATGATCGAAGCACTGATGTAAGGCATGATGCCGAGGGCGAAAATGGAAAAATTTTCCAAGGCCCCGCCGGAAAACATGTTGAACATGTCAAACAGGGATCCAGCGCTTTTTTGAAAAAATTGGCTGACCGCCTCGCCATTAATGCCTGGAGTCGGTATCTGCACTCCAGCCCTGTACACGGCAAGCATTATAACCGTGAATAAAATCCGGCGCCTTAATTCCGGGATGTTCGCAGCATTCTGAACCCCAGCGCGCATCTAGTTATTCCTCAATCCTTCCGCCAACTGCTTCAATCTTCTGACGCGCAGAGCCACTTACCTTATCGACGGCAAGGGTAAGAGCATGTTTCAATTCGCCGTTTCCGAGAATTTTCACGAGAATATCACTCTTAGAAACAAGACCAGCAGCGATCAGAGCCTCCCGATCAATCCGGGTGTCGGCAGCAAACCGCTCAAGATCCTGCACGTTAACGATGGCGTAGACTTTCTTGAAAATATTGTTAAAACCGCGCTTTGGCAACCGGCGCTGGAGAGGCATCTGACCGCCTTCGAATCCGAGCTTGATGCCGCCGCCGGAACGAGCCTTATATCCCTTATGACCACGGGTTGCTGTCTTGCCATGCCCGGATCCAAGCCCCCGGCCCACTCTTTTTCTCGGCTTTCTCGAACCTGGCTGCGGCGACAAATTGCTTAACGTCAACATAAATTAATCCTCCACCTCAACCAGATGTTCGACTTTTTTAATCATCCCCCGGATTTCAGGGGTATCCTGCCGGATCACAGTTTTATTCATCTTGGTCAGCCCCAGGCCGATCAACGTCGCACGTATTTTTTCAGTGCTCCCGATCTTGCTTTTCTTCAGGGTCACTTTGAGCTGATTTGCCATATAGATACCTATTCGCTCTTCATTAAAGTCATGCTGTTTTCAGCACACAATTACCGCTGGCTCGATTCGTCCAGGACAATGACATTCCCGGGGCGCAAGGAACAGTTCAGGCAGAGATTTCCTCGACGGATTTTCCACGACTCGCCGCGATCTGCTGAGGAGTACGGAGGCGGCGCAAACCGTCCATGGTGGCCTTAACCAGATTGTGGGGATTATGCGAGCCTATACACTTGGTCAGTATGTTATGCACCCCGGCCGCTTCCAGCACGGCGCGAACAGCACCGCCGGCAATAACCCCGGTCCCCTCAACTGCGGGTTTCAACATTACATTCCCTGCGCCAAATTTTCCGAAAACCTCATGCGGGATGCTCAGATCGGTTATGGAAACACGTTTCATATCCTTACGTGCCTGCTCAACCCCTTTTCTAATCGCCTCGGGCACCTGATTGGCTTTACCGAGACCGCAACCGACCTTTCCATTTCCATCACCCACGACAACGATGGCGCTGAAGCTGAAACGACGTCCACCTTTCACTACTTTCGCAGTTCTATTGATATGAACAATCTTTTCAATAAACTGGTCATCGCCGCTCGTGTTCTTATTAAAATCTGACAAGGTTCACCCCCAAATTGCTTTGGAATTTTTCACAGGGATAAGAATTTTTCTTCGTACAATTAATTTAGAAATCAAGACCGCCTTCGCGGGCGCCTTCAGACAGGGCCTTGACCCGGCCATGGTAGATGTATCCGCCTCTGTCAAAAACCACCTTTTCGATACCTTTGCCTTTGGCAAGTTCGGCTATCTTCAACCCTACCTGCCGCGCCTTTTCAGATTTTCCCTTGATATCGGCGGCAATCATCCCCTTATCAACAGTGGACATGGCAGCCAGGGTATTGCCTGCAACATCGTCGATAATCTGGCAATAGATATGTTTTGCGCTTTTAAAAACACGCAAACGAGGTCTTTCAGGAGTCCCGACAATATTCTTCCTGATCCGCTTAACCCGCTTAATACGAGCACTTTCTTTCGGATTTATCTTACCCATTGTTTTGCCTTATAAATATTTATCTCTTGCAACCCGCGAAAAGCCTAAGCGTCGTTTTTACTTTTTGGAAGCAGACTTACCAGCTTTCCGGGCTATATATTCATCTGCGTAACGAATTCCCTTGCCCTTATAAGGCTCAGGCGGACGCACAGCACGGATTTTAGCGGCAGTTTCACCCAACAACTCTTTATCAATACAATCCAAGGTGACATTGTTTGCTTTATCAACTTCAGCAGAAACACCTTTAGGAAGATCAAATTCAACCGGATTTGAATAGCCTACGCTCAGGTTTAAGACAGAGCCTTTAACCTCGGCCCGGTAACCAACACCTTCGATGGCTAATTTTTTCTGGAACCCCTTGTCCACGCCAACAATCATGTTATTGACCAAGGTGCGAGTGAGTCCAGAAAAAGCCCTGGTCCGCTTGCTATTATCCTTACGGACAACGATCAGGCTGTCCCCTTCGGCCTGCAAACCAATCTCGGGACGGATAGTCCGCTCCAGCGTACCCTTGGGCCCGGCGACTTTAACGTATGTTCCATTTATATCAAGCTTAACCCCTTTCGGGACAGGGATAGGTTGATTGCCAATCCTAGACATGGCGATTCTCCACTTGTTACGTAATACTCAATAGTTAGCAATTACAAATTCGACTTACCAAACTTCACAGAGTAGCTCGCCGCCAATCTTCATGGCCCGAGCCTCTTTATCCGTGAATATCCCCTTGGAGGTCGAGATAATCGCGATACCAAGGCCACTCATTACCTTGGGGATCTGGTCGTGCTTCACATAGATACGCCGGCCAGGCTTGCTGACCCGCTTCAGGTTGGTGATAATCCGCTCATTGTTCTGGTCGTATTTCATTTCAATACGCAAAACACCTTGCGTGTCCGTATCAAGGACTTGATAGTCATTGATAAAGCCTTCCTTTTTCAGGATCGCAGCGACACCGGTTTTCACTTTCGAAAGCGGCATTTCCACAGTCTCAAACTTGACCATACCGGCATTTCTTATCCTGGTCAGCATATCAGCCAGGGGGTCAGTCATGGACATAGTCCTTGCTCCCTATGATGATTTTTAAAACAAACAGTTAACATCTCTACGGCGAGTACAATCAACACTGTTACCAACTTGACTTGGTAACACCGGTAATTTCACCACGATTAGCCAAATTACGAAAACAAATACGGCAGACACCGAATTTTCTATAAACAGCTTTCGACCGGCCGCATAAACCGCAGCGGTTATATGCCCTCACTGGAAACTTCGGCGTCCGCTTGCACTTTGCTATCAAAGACTTTTTAGCCAACTTCTTCCTCCTTACCCTGTGCTATTTCCTAAAGGGCATTCCCATTGCTTTCAAAAGAAACCGGCCTTCGTCATCTGTCTCGGCGGTCGTAGTAATCGCAATATTAAGTCCCTTAATCTTGTCTATTTTGTCATAGTCAATTTCAGGGAAAATAATGTGCTCCTTGATGCCCATGGCATAATTACCACGCCCATCAAAGGCCTTCATGGATAATCCGCGGAAGTCACGGACCCGGGGCAAGGCAATATGCACCAGCTTGGCAAAAAAATCGTACATCCGGTCGCCGCGAAGCGTGACCCTGCAACCAATGGGCACCCCGGCACGCAGCTTGAAACCGGCGATGGACTTCTTGGCCTTGGTAACAACGGCCTTTTGCCCAGCAATCAAAGTCAGCTCCTGAACCGCGCTGTCGATGATCTTCGGGTTCTGTACCGCCTCTCCCAAGCCCATGTTCAACACGATCTTGGTTATCTTCGGCACCCGCATGATGTTCTGATAGCCGAATTCTTTCATGAGCTGCGGGACACACTCGCCCTGATATATCTCTTTTACCCCAGCCATTCTTGCCTCCAAAAAAAAATCAGGACCTATTAGGCTTTCGCCTCTAAAGATTCATTACATTTCTTGCAAATGCGAACCTTAGATCCATCTTCCAGTATTTTTTTGCCTACCCGTGAAGTCTTGGAACACTTAGGACAGATCACCATCAGATTGGAAGCATCGAGAGCCGCTTCCTTCTCAATGATCCCGCCCTGCTGGTTCATTTGACTGGGCTTCGTGTGCCGCTTTATCATGTTGATCTTTTCAACGATGGCTTTACCATCGTGCGCGTTGACCATGATGACCTTGCCGACACGACCTTTGTCCTTTCCGGCGATCACCTCAACCTGATCATTAATTTTCAGATGTGTTTTTGCTCTCATACATTCAACCTCTCAACCACCCAAGGGGGTGGGCGGGAACTCTCTTTGAACATCCAGCTCTTCGTTTTAGCCTCGGCTACAGAACTTCAGGGGCCAGCGATATAATTTTCATATAGCCCTTCGGCCGCAACTCCCTGGCAACCGGCCCGAAAATACGGCTCCCAATCGGTTCTCCAGAATTTGCAAGCAACACGGCTGAATTATCATCAAACCGGACGATGGTGTCGTCCGTGCGACGAATCTCTTTGACGGTCCTGACCACAACGGCCCGGAGAACATCACCTTTCTTAACCTTGGCGTTGGGAATAGCTTCTTTGACGGTGACAACAATAACATCACCAACAGAGGCATACCGACGCCTTGTTCCGCCCAAGACTCTTATGCAAAGAACCTTTTTGGCGCCTGAATTATCTGCTACATTAAGTACGGTTTCTGTTTGTATCATTTCTTCACCAACCGCAGAACACTTTAGAAGTACCCAAGCAAACTGCCGGGGAACTTAGTTATCAAAAACCGTAAATTATACGGCCTTCTCGATGACTTCCATAATCCGCCACCGTTTATTCTTGCTCAGCGGGCGGCACTCTTCAATCAAAACCCTGTCACCAACGCTACAACTGTTTTCCGGGTCATGGACCATGCATTTATTATGCTGGCGCATGAATTTCCCATACAGTTTATGCGGGACAAGGCGCTCGGTCTGAACAATAGCACTTTTGTCCATCTTGGTGCTGACTACGAACCCAACCCGAGTCTTCTTATTCGATTTTCCATCAACCATGAAAGTATCCTACCAAATAGCGTTATCGATTGGCGCAAGCACGAAAAAACACCAGTAATCTTGGCCAGAAACCAGCGATTACGTTACGCTGTATGCGCAGTAAGAGCGGTTTGCATCCGGGCAATCTCCTTACGCAACTGCCGTAATTTTGCCGTATTTTCCAAGGGACGAATGCCGTGCTGGAACTTCAGCTTGAAATGATCCTCGGACAATTCCCGAACCTTGGCAACAAGCTCATCTTTTCCAAGCTCGCGTATATCTTTCATTTTCATAAGGTTTCCCCCACATAAATTACTTTAGTCGGGAAAGGCAATTTATTGGCGGCCAACTGCAACGCCTCCCTGGCCAAATCATCATCCACCCCGGCCAGTTCATACAGTATGCGGCCCGGCTTTACCTGGGCTACCCAATATTCCGGATTACCCTTGCCTTTTCCCATCCGGGTTTCAGCAGGCTTCTTGGTAATGGGCTTATCCGGAAAAATCCGGATCCACAGTTGTCCGGTTCTTTTAATCTTTCTATTGATTGCAATACGAGCCGCCTCAATCTGCTGGGCGGTCATTTTGCCACAGCCGACAGCCTTCAGGGCATATTCACCGAAAGAAAATCCAGACCCGCGATACGCTGCGCCAGTCAGGCGGCCCTTAAACATCTTTCTATGTTTTACTTTTTTTGGACTTAACATCGGTATATCCTATCTGTGACTGACTTATTTAAAGCCGTTTCACCCGATAACGAGTTATTCGGCAATCTGGTCGGCAGCACTCAGAACTTCACCCTTGAAGATCCAGACCTTAACGCCGATCTTGCCATAGGTAGTATTCGCCTCGGCAATACCATAATCCACATCAGCACGAAGAGTATGCAGGGGGACTCGACCCTCGCGCACCCATTCCTGACGAGCAATCTCCGCACCACCCAGCCGTCCTGAACACGCGATTTTAACACCTTTAGCGCCGAACTTCAAGGCCATATTTACTGACTTCTTCATGGCGCGCCGGAAGGCTACCCGTCTTTCAAGCTGCAAAGCAATGTTCTCCGCCACCAGTTGCGCATCTGCCTCAGGACGACGAACCTCCTGAATATCAAGAACGCACTCCTTGCCGGTCAATTTGTCAATTTCAGCCTTCAGAACCTCGATCTCTGTCCCTTTTTTGCCGATAACAATGCCTGGACGGGCGGTATGGAGCTTAATCCGGAGCTTATCGCCGGTTCTGGCTATCTGAATTTTGGAAATGCCAGCATGATAGAGCCGCTTTTTAAGAAACTTCCTCAGGCTCTGATCCTCAAGAAATTTTTTGGCATAATCCTTGTCGGCGTACCAGATGGAGTCCCAGGTACGTATAATATTCAGTCGTAAACCTATCGGATTAACTTTCTGGCCCAAAACCTTCCTCCATTCTCATTGAAATGCAAATCGAAGTACTGATGAATACCCTATTACATCTGTATTCTGTTATTGCTCATCCAAAACAACAGTGATGTGGCTCGTTCTTTTCAGAATTCTGTTCGCCCGCCCTTGGGCACGCGGCATGATTCTTTTCAGCATCGGCCCGCCATCTATAAAAATAGACTTCACATAGAGAGTATCCACGTCAATACTCTCATTTTGACTGGCATTGGCCACCGCTGATTCAATTACTTTTTTCAGCAACCGGGCGCCTTTTTTAGGCAAAAACCGCAGTGCGTTAATGGCATGATCAACACTTTTTCCGCGTACCAGATCAGCAACGAGTCTGGCTTTTTGCGGTGAAATCCTTATATAACGAGCAAGCGCTTTTGCTTCCATCGAATGAACTCCTTTCTTTACCTGAAGACCGTGTCCGGTTTAGCAGCTTCTATTTCTTTTTCTTCTTGTCCGCTGCGTGACCGTAGTAGGTACGAGTCGGCGAAAACTCACCAAGCTTATGTCCTACCATGTTTTCCGTCACAAAAACCGGGATGAACTTTTTGCCATTGTGCACGGCAAAAGTGAGCCCAACCATTTCCGGAATTACATCAGAACGTCTGGACCAGGTCTGGATAACCTTCCTGGAGCCTTCATCCTTGGCCTTCATGACCTTTGACATCAAATGGTCATCTACAAATGGACCTTTTTTAACTGAACGTCCCACTTGTATACCCCCTAATTATGATCTTTTCTTAACGATAAATTTATCGGATGACTTCTTGCCGCGTGTTTTATAACCCTTGGTGGGAACACCCCACGGGGTACAAGGATGGCGACCACCAGAGCTTTTACCCTCACCACCACCCATTGGATGATCAAGCGGGTTCATGGCAACACCACGAACCTTGGGACGGTTTCCTTTCCAACGACTCCGTCCAGCCTTGCCGAGCTTCTGGCTCTCGTGTTCATTGTTGCCTACCTGACCAATACAGGCCCGGCATTTCCGGTGAAACTTGCGAACCTCGCCCGAAGGCAATTTCACCGTAACATACTCGCCTTCCTTGGCCATAAGCTGCGCGGAGACACCAGCGCTTCTCACGAGTTGCGCACCCTTGCCGATTTTCATCTCGAGATTATGAATGATGCTACCGAGCGGCATGTTGCCCATGGGCAAACAGTTACCAGGCTTAATATCAACAGCCTCACCCGCGACAACGGTATCTCCAATCTTGATCCCCAGAGGAGAAAGGATATAGCGCTTTTCGCCATCCACGTAGTTCAGCAGGGCCAAATTCGCCGAACGATTCGGGTCGTATTCTATAGCAGCGACTTTTGCAGGGATATCCATCTTTTCCCGCTTAAAGTCGATCAAACGATATTTCCGCTTATGACCCCCACCAATATGCCTGGATGTAATGCGGCCATTGTTGTTTCGTCCACCGGTCTTACTGATGGGGCGAACCAACGATTTCTGCGGTTTATCCTTTGACAACTCGGGATTGACAACTGTAACAAGAGTTCTTCTGCCCGGTGATGTAGGTTTATAGGTCTTTAATGCCATTTCAAACCCCGATAATATTTAAATTCCGTATTCGTAACAAAAAATTACAGCTCTTGCCGACGAGACTTCCCTTAAATCTTCTCAAGGAAATCGATCTTATTCCCTTCTTCAAGAGTAACAATGGCCTTCTTCCAGTCTGACTGCTGTCCGAAATGCTTGCCAACACGTTTTTTCTTTCCGTGCATGTTTGCGGTTCGCACCTTGGCGACCTTAACGCTGAAGAGCTTTTCGACAGCATCCTTGATCTCAATTTTATTGGCGCGTGGATCAACCTTGACAACAACCTGATTATGAATCTCCTGCAAGCCAAGGCCCTTTTCCGTCAAGCAAGGTTTCTTGATAATACTGAACATATCTTTCATGACAACAACCTCTCTTCCAGCTGGCCAATACAAGGCTGCAGTAAGACAATGTGCTTATGGAGCAAAATGTCATAGACATTCAGCCCTGCCGTCGGAATAACTTTAAAGCCCTGAACATTACGGGACGAACGCTCGAGATGATCATCACGCTCCGGAATTACAATCAAAGCATTATCGATCTTCAGTGCGTTCATGACCCCGATAAACTTTTTGGTCTTGATTTCTTCAATTTTGAAATTATCAAGAACCAGCAGGAGGTTATCGCCGAAGCGTGAACTCAAGGCCATGCGAAGACCGAGCTTTTTAACCTTCTTGGGAAGCTTGAAGGAATAATCACGGGGTTTCGGACCAAAAACCACGCCGCCACCGCGCCACAGGGGAGATGTGCGGGTTCCGGAACGTGCACGTCCGGTGCCTTTCTGTTTCCATGGCTTCTTGCCGCCGCCACGGACTTCGGTCCGTGTTTTCGTGCAGGCAGTACCAGCACGACGGGCAGCCCGCTGCATCCGCACAATTTCATGAATGATATGGGGATTGACTGGAACGGCAAACAGATTGTCGTTCAACTCAAGATCACCCACTTTCACATTTTCAACATTGAATATTTCAGCAACTGCCATTTCCGGCACCCCCAAAATAAATCTTAAGGCAACTAAGACTCATTATTTTGTATAAATATGCAATAAACCCTGCTTTGCACCAGGCACGCCGCCCTTGACGACAAGCACATTTTGCTCAGGCCGGATATCCATAATGGTCACGCTTTTCTTGGTGACCATATTCGTGCCCATATGCCCAGGCATCTTTTTCCCTTTAATAACCCGGCTCGGCCAGGCGCTACATCCAATGGACCCGGGAGCACGATGGAACATGGAGCCATGGCCGGAAGGTCCACCTTTAAAGCCGTGTCTTCGGATAACACCCTGAAAACCACGTCCCTTAACGGCACCGCTCACATCAATGATGTCGCCGACCTTAAAAAGATCCGAAACCAATATTGCCTGCCCGACTTCAAACTGGCTGGGGTCCGCAACCCGGAACTCTTTAATATGATAAAATCCGCCCTTTCCTGACGCTTTGGCATGCCCGGCGTCAGGCTTGTTCAAACGAGATTCCCGTTTGGCGCCGAAACCGACCTGAATGGCGTCGTACCCTTCCTTGGCAACGGATTTTTTCTGAAGCACCACACATGGTCCAGTTTCAATGACCGTTACTGCGACAGCAGTGCCGTCCTCGGAATAGATCCGGGTCATGCCAATCTTCTTACCCAGTAATCCTAATTTTTTAGGCATTGTTCCTACCTGTTTTTTTCTTCTCTGACAGCAACTGTACCGTTGACCGGCACAACCGTTTCATAATCCTAAAGCTTGATTTCCACGTCAACTCCAGCGGAAAGCTCGAGTTTCATAAGCGCATCAATGGTCTGCTGCGTTGGCTCAAGAATGTCCAGCAGCCTTCTGTGGGTGCGCATCTCAAACTGCTCACGGGATTTCTTATCCACATGCGGAGAGCGCAACACACAAAACTTGTTGATGGTGGTCGGCAGAGGAATCGGGCCAGCAACAGTTGCACCAGTACGCTTAGCAGTATCAACAATCTCGGAAGTGGATTGATCGATAAGCTTATGGTCGTACCCCTTAAGCCTGATGCGTATTTTCTGTGTCTGAATCATGCTCGCTCCACCTTATTCGATAATTTTATTGATAACACCGGCGCCCACGGTACGGCCGCCTTCGCGAATCGCGAAACGCAGACCTTCTTCCATGGCGATCGGGGTAATCAACTTCGCTTCTATGGTCACGTTGTCTCCAGGCATTACCATCTCTACACCCTCTTGCAGGTTCACAACCCCGGTCACGTCCGTGGTCCGGAAGTAGAACTGCGGGCGATACCCGTTGAAAAACGGGGTATGACGGCCACCCTCATCCTTGGACAGGATGTACGCCTCGGCCATGAACTTCGTATGCGGGGTAATGGAGCCCGGCTTGGCCAATACCTGTCCCCGCTCGATATCCTCACGCTTCAAGCCCCGCAACAGCACGCCAACGTTGTCGCCGGCCAAACCCTCATCAAGGAGCTTGCGGAACATCTCAACCCCGGTGACCGTGGTCTTGGCGGTATCGCGGATACCGATTACCTCGATTTCCTCGCCAACCTTCACCTTGCCGCGCTCGATACGACCGGTGGCAACCGTGCCGCGGCCAGAGATGGAGAAAACATCCTCCACCGGCATCAGGAAAGGCTTGTCGATATCACGGGCAGGCTCGGGTATAAAGCTGTCGCAGGCATCCATCAGATCCCAGATACATTTGGCCGCAGCCTCGTCTTCCGGATTCTCAAGGGCCTTCAAGGCGCTGCCCTGGATGATCGGGGTGTCGTCCCCGGGAAAATTGTATTTGGTGAGCAGCTCGCGCAGCTCCATGTCCACCAGCTCCAGGAGCTCGGGATCGTCGACCATGTCGCATTTGTTCATGAAAACCACAACCGCGGGAACACCTACCTGACGGGCAAGCAGGATGTGCTCACGGGTCTGCGGCATGGGACCGTCCGTGGCGGCAACAACCAGGATGGCGCCATCCATCTGCGCCGCGCCGGTGATCATGTTCTTGATGTAGTCCGCATGCCCAGGGCAGTCTACGTGGGCATAATGGCGCGTGTTGGATTCGTATTCCACATGGGCCGTCGCAATGGTGATACCACGCTCCTTCTCTTCCGGAGCCTTGTCGATCTGGTCAAACGCGGTGGCCTTGGCGAAGCCCTTGGTCGCCAATACCCGGGTAATGGCCGAGGTCAGGGTGGTCTTGCCATGGTCGATGTGGCCGATCGTCCCAATATTTACATGCGGTTTCTTGCGTTCAAATTTCTCTTTTGCCATGTCCTTTCCTCTTTATTTGCTTGCGTCTCGTTCGAGTTAAAGGCCTCGAATCCGCTTAATTATCTTTGCACTCATCTGGTCCGGCACCCTGTCGTATGCGGCAAATTGCATGGTGAAATTTGCCCGCCCCTGGGTTCCGGAACGCAACACCGTTGAATAGCCAAACATCTCAGCCAGTGGCACCTGCGCTTTCACCACCTGCAAACCGCCGTCCCGGCTGTCCATGCCGTGAATCTTCGCCCGCTTGGCGGTAAGATCGGAAATAACCTCGCCAAGATATGCTTCAGGCAAAGTTATCTCAACATCCATCACCGGCTCCAGCAAAACCGGGCCAGCTTCAGAAACCGCCGTACGGAAGGCCATGGCGGCGGCAACCCCAAAGGCTTGCTCGGTTGAATCCTCATCCCGGTAAGATCCGTCAACCAGCGTGACCTTCAGATCAACAATGGGAAAACCGATCAAGGTTCCCGCATCAAGACTATCATGCACCGCTTTTTCTATTGCCGGAACAATCGCCGGAGGAATAACATCCTCGGCAATAGTACTCTCAAACCGGAAACCTTCGCCACGCTCAAGTGGCTCAATCTGCAACCAGACATGGCCATACTGGCTCTTGCCGGCAGTGGTCGGATGCTCGAATTTCCCTTCCGCCCTGCCCTGGCTGGTCACGGTTTCTTTATACGCGACCTGGGGCTTGCCGATATTTGCGCCGACCTTGAATTCTCGGACAAGCCGATCAACTATAATTTCAAGGTGAAGCTCGCCCATCCCCGAAATAAGGGTCTGCCCCGAATCCGGATCGGTGGACACGGAAAAGGAGGGGTCCTCCAAAGCAATCTTTGCCAGACTGTCCCTCAACTTTTCTTCGTCTGCCTTGCCCTTTGGCTCGATGGCAACGCTTATAACCGGCTCGGGAAATTCCATGGTCTCGAGAGTAAAGGTCTCTCCCGAATCACAGAGCGAATCCCCGGTAATGGAAAAGCGCAACCCAACCACGGCCCCGATGTCGCCAGCCCTCAGCTCGCCGACCTCTTCCCTCTTGTTGGCGTGCATCTTGACTATCCGGCCAATCTTTTCCTTTTTTTTCTTTCCTGGGTTGTACACTCTATCCCCGACCTTCATTACGCCGGAATAAACGCGCACATACGCCAGAATGTCCACAAAAGGGTCCGATGTCAGCTTGAAAACAAGGGCGGACAGACTTTCGTCGTCGCTTGCCCTTCTCGTTTCCGTCACACCATCCGCATTGACACCCTGCACCGATGGAACATCGACAGGCGAAGGCAGATATGCGACGACGGCGTCAAGTAATGGCTGCACCCCTTTATTTTTAAAGGAGCTGCCACACAGGACAGGCACGACATCAAGATTCAGAGTTGCAGTCCTGATAGCCCGGTTGATTTCATCAACCGTCACAGGTTGCTCATTCAGAAATTTTTCCATGACCCAATCATCGAAGTCGGCCAACTTCTCGATAAGGGCCATTCGTGCGGCCGCAGACTCTTGTTTGAACTCATCAGGGACAGGCTCGTACTCAATCCTGGATCCCTTTGTATCCTCATCAAAGCGCATCATTTTCTCTTGAACGAGATCAATGATGCCCCTGAATGCTTCTTCTTTCCCAACCGGCAACTGGAGGGGCAAAGGGTTTGCGCCCAACCTCTCTTCAAGCATCTCGACGCAACGGAGAAAATTTGCCCCGAGCCGGTCCATTTTGTTTATGTAGGCAATCCTGGGGATCCGATAATGATCCGCCTGCCGCCATACGGTTTCAGACTGGGGCTCAACCCCTCCCACCGCACAGAATATCGCGATAGCACCGTCCAAAACCCTGAGGCAACGCTCCACCTCAACGGTAAAGTCAACATGCCCCGGTGTATCTATTATATTGATGGTGTGGTCATGCCACTGACAGGTTGTGGCCGCTGACGTAATGGTAATGCCGCGCTCCTGCTCCTGCTCCATCCAATCCATGACGGCATTGCCATCATGAACCTCGCCCATCCTGTGCGAACGCCCTGTATAAAAAAGAATGCGTTCCGTTGTTGTTGTCTTGCCGGCGTCAATATGGGCCATGATGCCAATATTGCGCAGGTACTGCAGCGAATCTTTCCCAGCCACTGATTTTCCCCTGGTCACTTATTTTACGGGATGTTTAAACCCAGCCCGCCCGACAAGGATTGGTGTTAATACCTCCTCCCCGCGGTTTTGTCAACCAAGGAAAAACAAGAACCCAAGAATTACCAGCGGTAATGGGCAAATGCCTTGTTGGCATCGGCCATGCGGTGCGTATCTTCGCGTTTTTTCACTGCCGCACCACGGTTATTGTAGGCATCGGCAAGTTCCCCGGCAAGCTTATCAGCCATGGTTTTTCCGGGTCTTTTCTGAGCAAAAGCAACCAACCAGCGGATGGCCAAGGCGTTTCTCCTTTCAGGACGAACCTCGACCGGCACCTGATAGGTAGCGCCACCCACTCGACGGGATTTCACCTCAAGACGGGGACGAACCTTTTCCAAGGCTTTCTCAAAGACCACGATGGGATCGGCATCGGTGATGCGGCTCTCGATCATATCCATGGCGCCGTAAAAAATGCCCCGGGCGATGCTCTTCTTGCCGCACTCCATCAGGCCATTAACAAACTTGGCAACCAACACACTATTAAAACGCGGATCCGGCTCAATTCCACGCTTTGCAACAAGTCTTTTCCTAGGCATCTCTCAAACTCCTTCTCACGCAGTAGGCAAACCGCTTATTTCGGCCGCTTGGCGCCGTACTTGGAACGACCCTGCTTACGGTTAGCAACACCAAGGGTATCCAAGGTACCACGGATAATATGGTAGCGGACACCGGGAAGATCCTTCACCCTACCACCGCGAATCAGGACCACCGAATGCTCCTGAAGGTTATGGCCAATACCGGGGATGTACGAGGTAACCTCGATCCCGTTGGTCAGCCGCACCCTGGCAACCTTTCTCAAGGCTGAGTTCGGCTTCTTCGGGGTAGTGGTATATACACGGACGCAAACACCACGCTTCTGCGGAGAACCCTTCAACGCAGGCGTATTGGTTTTGCTGATCTTGGTTTTCCGTCCGTGCCGCACCAGTTGGTTAATGGTTGGCATTGAAATCGACTCCCATATTACTGATATTAATTAGTAGCATCTCCTCTGCCGGAACCTCGCTGCTTGGCATAGGAAAACGGCATATTTACTCGAAAGGCCAATGCTTGTCAAGGCAAATATGTATTAATTGTCGCTACCCATCGTATACTCATCAAATCCTGTCCCCGCAGGAACCAAGCGGCCCATGATTACGTTCTCCTTCAACCCCCGCAAGGTATCGACCTTCCCGGCCATGGCCGCATTGGTCAAAACCTTGGTGGTTTCCTGAAAGGAGGCCGCGGAAATGAAGCTGTCCGTGCTGAGGGAAGCCTTTGTTACCCCGAGGAGCAAGGGTTCCGCCGTGGCCGGCCGGCCATTTTCCTGAAGGATTTTCTCGTTTTCCTCCTTGAAGCGCCACCACTCGACATGCTCTCCCAGCATAAAGGTGGAATCACCCACCCCGGTAATCTGGACCCGGCGCAACATCTGGCGGACTATTACCTCGATGTGCTTGTCGTTGATCTTTACGCCCTGGAGACGGTACACTTCCTGGATTTCATTCACCAAGAACTTGGCCAGCTCCTTGACCCCCATGACCCGGAGAATGTCGTTCGGATCAGGGGAGCCGTCCATCAAGGCCTCACCGGCCTTGACATAGTCGCCCTCGTGCACACTGACATGCTTGCCTTTGGGAATAAGATATTCCTTGGCCTCGCCGACCTCCGGGGTGATCACCACCCGTTTCTTGCCCTTGAGATCCTTGCCAAGGCTTACCTGGCCGTCAATTTCGGTAATGACCGCATACTCCTTGGGCTTGCGAACCTCAAAAAGTTCGGCAATCCTGGGGAGACCGCCGGTAATATCCTTTGTTTTCGTGGTTTCCCGCGGGATCTTGCCAAGCACTGTTCCTGGTTCAATAACGGTATCCTCCGCCACCGAAATTAAAGCGCCAACCGGCAGGGAATATCGGGCAGGAGAGCCTGTTTTCGGCAATTTTGCCGTCTTCCCGGTCTCATCCTTCACGGTAATCCGGGGGTTATGCTGTCCGGAACGGGAAGGCATGATAACATGGCTTGATTTGCCGGTAACCGGGTCAACACGCTCCTGCATGGTAACACCCTCAAGGATGTCGCCGAACTTGATCACGCCACCGATCTCACTGACAATGGGGATGGTGTACGGGTCCCAATTGGCGATCAAGGTGTCGGGCTCGATTTCAGCCCCTTCCTTGACAAAGATTTGGGCGCCGTAGTTAATCTGATAACGTTCCCGTTCGCGGCCTTGGGCGCCGATGATGGACACCGCAGCATTCCGGTTCATTACCACCATGTTCCCGGCGGTGTTTTCAACAAAATGCATGTTCTGAAACTGCACGGTTCCGCCGTGCTGACAACGGACCTCGGCCTGTTCAACACTCCGGCTCGCCGTACCGCCGATATGGAAGGTCCGCATGGTGAGCTGGGTGCCGGGCTCGCCGATGGACTGGGCCGCGATAATGCCGACAGCCTCGCCCATGTTGACCATATGGCCGCGCCCAAGATCCCGGCCATAACAGGAGCTGCAAACGCCGCGCCGCGCCTGACAGGTGAGCACGGAACGGATCATCACCCGGTCAATGCCGGCCTGTTCGATGCGTTTGACCTTGTCCTCGGTGATCTCCTCATTGGCCTCGACCAGAACCTCGCCGTTGAAAGGATCGATCACATCTTCAAGGGCAACGCGTCCCAAAATACGATCGCCCACCCGCTGGATAACCTCGCCGCCTTCCAGCAACGCTTCCATCAAGATTCCGTCCAGGGTCTCACAATCCTTTTCAATGATGGTTGCATCCTGGGCCACGTCAACCAGACGCCTGGTCAGATAGCCGGAGTTTGCTGTTTTCAGAGCGGTATCCGCCAAACCTTTCCGCGCGCCGTGGGTGGAAATAAAATACTCAAGAACGTTCAGACCTTCCCGGAAGTTTGCCTTGATCGGAGTCTCGATGATCGCGCCGGAGGGTTTGGCCATCAAGCCGCGCATGCCGGCAAGCTGCCGAATCTGATCCCGGCTGCCGCGGGCTCCGGAGTCGGCCATGATATAAATGGAATTGAAGCTGGGGGACTCAAACATCTTGTTGTCCTTGTCCCGCAGATACTGGACGCTCATCTCCTGCATCATCTCGTTGGCCACGTCATCCGTGGAGCGCGACCAGATGTCTACGATCTTGTTATACTTCTCACCATCAGTGATCAAGCCGTCCCGGTACTGCTGCTCAACCTCCATCACCGCATTTTCCGCCTTTGCCAGCCGGTCGTCCTTGGTAACGGGAATCATCATGTCGTTGATGCAGATGGAGATGGATGCCCGGGTGGAAAACTCATACCCCATGTCCTTGAGCCGGTCGGCCAGGATAACCGTGGCCTTGGTGCCGGCGTAACGGTAGGTATGGTCAATAAGTTTTGCCAGTTGCTTTTTGCCCATCACCTGATTGACATGGCTGAACGGCACATTTTCGGGAAGAAGTTCGCCAAGCAAAACCCGGCCCACCGTGGTTTCCACGAGTTCCCCCTGGCGCCGCACCTTGATCTTGGCCTGCAGATGCACAGCCCCATGATCATAGGCCATCCGCACCTCAGCCGGCGAGCTGAAGACCTTGCCTTCACCCGTGGCGAAGTGACGTTCGCGGCTCATGTAATAGAGGCCAAGCACGATATCCTGGGAAGGAATGATAACCGGCTCGCCGTGCGCAGGCGACAGGATGTTGTTGGTGGACATCATCAGGACCCGGGCTTCCATCTGCGCCTCAACCGTAAGTGGCACATGCACGGCCATCTGGTCGCCGTCAAAGTCCGCGTTGAAGGCGGCGCAGACCAGCGGATGCAACTGGATGGCCTTGCCCTCGATCAGCACCGGTTCAAAGGCCTGCATCCCGAGGCGATGCAGGGTGGGCGCCCGGTTGAGCATGATGGGATATTCCTTGACCACATCGTCGAGGACGTCCCAGACCTCTTTTGTTCCTTTTTCCACCATCTTCCGGGCGCTCTTGATGGTCGTTACATAGCCGAGCATCTCCAGCTTGTTGTAGATAAAGGGCTTGAAGAGCTCCAAGGCCATCTTCTTGGGCAGACCGCACTGATGCAACCTCAGATGCGGACCGACCACGATGACGGTACGGCCGGAGTAATCTACCCGTTTACCGAGCAGATTCTGGCGGAAACGACCCTGCTTGCCCTTGAGCATGTCGGAAAGGGATTTCAACGGCCGCTTGTTGGGACCGGTGATAACCTTGCCGCGCCGGCCGTTGTCGAACAGAACATCCACCGCCTCCTGCAGCATTCGTTTTTCGTTGCGGATGATGATTTCCGGGGCATCCAACTCCAGCAGCCGTTTCAAACGGTTGTTGCGGTTGATGACCCGGCGGTAGAGATCGTTGAGGTCAGAAGTTGCAAAACGCCCTCCCTCCAGGGGCACCAGAGGACGCAAATCAGGAGGCAGAACCGGGATAACATCCAGGATCATCCAATCGGGCTTGTTGCCGGACTCATGAAAGGCCTCGACCACATTGAGCCGCTTGGCCAGTTTTTTCCGCTTGGCCTCGGAACCGGTTTCCTTCATCTCCTGGCGAAGCACCTTGGAAAGGCTCTCCAGATCGAGCTTCTGCATCATATCCTGGATCGCCGCCGCGCCGATGCCGACGGTGAACTTGCCGGGAAAATCCTCCTTTGCCTGGCGGTAGCCTTCTTCGGTCAGCAAGGAACCGACAGCCAAGGAGGGCTCATCGGAAGCGGTGATCACATAGGAATCAAAATAGAGAACCTTTTCCAGCTCCTTCAGGGTCATGTCGAGAATATTGCCGATCTTGCTGGGCAGGCTCTTCAAAAACCAGATATGGGCCACGGGCGCGGCCAGTTCGATATGGCCCAAGCGTTCCCGCCGGACCTTTGACTGGATAACCTCAACCCCGCATTTTTCGCAGACAACCCCGCGGTGCTTCATGCGCTTGTACTTGCCGCAATTGCATTCATAATCCTTGACCGGGCCGAAAATCTTGGCGCAAAACAGCCCTTCACGTTCCGGTTTAAAGGTCCGATAATTGATGGTCTCCGGTTTTTTCACCTCACCATGAGACCAGTCGCGAATTTTTTCCGGCGAGGCCAAGGAGATTCGCACGGCATTGAATTTTAACGGTCCTTTCGGATTGGAAAAAAAGCTGAAAAGTTCTTCCACGGCAGCACCCTTATCTATGTTGAATAATCAAATCTCTTCGAACGGCAAGAAAGCCTGGACTTAATTTTCCGGTTTCTCGTCAAGCAGTTCCATGTCCAGACACAGCCCCTGGAGTTCTTTCACCAAAACATGGAAAGATTCAGGCAGCCCTGCCTCCAAGAAGTTATTGCCTTTAACGATCCGCTCGTATGTCCGTGTTCTGCCGCCCACATCGTCAGACTTGACTGTTAAAAATTCCTGCAAAGTATATGCTGCACCATACGCCTCCAAGGCCCAAACCTCCATTTCGCCAAGACGCTGTCCACCGAACTGCGCCTTGCCGCCAAGGGGCTGCTGGGTAACCAGCGAATAGGGCCCGGTGGAACGGGCATGAATCTTGTCATCAACCAGATGATGGAGCTTGAGGATGTACATGGTGCCCACGGTTACGGGGTTGTCAAACTTCTCGCCGGTCAGTCCGTCATACAGGGTGGCCTGACCAACCTCGTCCATGCCCGCCTGCACCAGAAGATTCCGGATCTCGCTTTCATGGGCCCCGTCAAATACCGGAGTGGCCATGTGCAGGCCGGAGCCCATGCGCCTGGCAAGACGCAACAGGTCATCATCCGACAACCCTTCGGTCAACTGGCCATACTCCTCCGCGGAATATACCGTTTTCAATTTTTCCTTCACTGCGGCAACCTGTTGCAGATCGGCAAGATTTTGGATCTGCTGGCCTAGTCTTTTCGCCGCAAGACCAAGATGCACCTCCAACAACTGCCCCACGTTCATACGCGAGGGAACACCCAGCGGGTTCAACACAATATCCACCGTGGTGCCGTCGGCAAAATAGGGCATGTCCTCTTCGGGCATAATCCGGGAAACAACACCCTTGTTTCCGTGGCGGCCGGCCATCTTGTCGCCCACGGAGAGCTTGCGCTTGGTGGCGACATAGACCTTGACCATCCGAATAACCCCGGGCGGCAGATCGTCGCCTTTCTTGAGCCGGGAAATTCGCGCTTCATAACGATCCCGGACAAGCTTGACCTGGCTTTCGTACCGCTCGAACAGAAGCGCCACCTCGCCTTCAAACTTGTCTTTTTCCGCATAGTTGATCAACTTGATGGACGAGAGGGACAACCGCTCAATCACCTCACGGGAGATATTCTTGCCCTTGGCCAGCAACGCCTCGCCTTTTTTGTCCTTGATCGCGGCAGTGACGGTCTTCCCGTCAAGCAGGTCGGCCAGACTGTTGCGGACCCCCTTTTTCAGGCAATTGACCTCGTCCTCCATATCCCGCTCAAGGGTTTTGATCTCAAACTCGTCAATTGCCAAGGTGCGCTCATCCTTTTCCACCCCCTTGCGGGAAAAGACCTTGGCGTCGATGACCACCCCTTCCGCCCCGGGCGGGACACGGAGGGAGGTATCCTTCACATCCCCGGCCTTTTCCCCGAAGATGGCCCGCAGCAATTTTTCTTCCGGCGAAAGCTGGGTTTCCCCCTTGGGCGTCACCTTGCCCACCAGAATATCGCCGGACTTTATCTCGGCACCGATACGGATAACCCCGGACTCGTCCAAATTCCGCAGAGCTTCCTCGCTCACGTTGGGAATATCGCGGGTGATTTCTTCCTTGCCCAGCTTGGTGTCCCGGGCAACGGTCTCGAACACCTCAATATGGAGCGAGGTGTAGGTATCCTTTTTCAGCATCTTCTCGCTGATCAGGATGGAGTCCTCGAAGTTGTACCCACGCCAGGGCATGAAAGCGATGGTCACGTTCTTGCCCAAGGCCAGTTCGCCCAGATCACAGGCAGGGCCGTCGGCAAGGATATCGCCCTTTTTCACCCGGAGGCCGGGATTTACCAGCGGGCGTTGGGTGAAACAGGTGTTCTGGTTCGATTTCTTATATTTTTCCAGGCGATAGATGCCGATGCCGGTGGTAAAACCGTCTGTGCCAGGTTTGTCGTAGCGCACCACGACCCGATTGGCATCCACCTCTTCCACCACCCCATCGCCTCCGGCCAGCAAGCAAACGCCGGAATCCTTGGCAACGGTTAATTCAAGGCCCGTTCCGACCAAAGGGGCCTCCGGCCGCAACAGGGGAACGCCCTGGCGCTGCATGTTGGAGCCCATCAAGGCCCGGTTCGCGTCGTCGTTCTCCAAAAAAGGAATAAGCGAGGCGGCAACACTCACCAACTGGTTGGGAGAAACATCCATCTGCGTTACGGCGTCGGCCTCGGTGGAGAGAACCTCACCGTCCTGCCGGGCGATGAGGGTGTCCGGCACGATCTTGCCTTTCCCATCCAGCTCGGTTTTTGCCTGGGCGATGACATGCTCCTGTTCATCCAGGGCAGTCATGTAAGCAATTTCCTTTGTCGCCTTCCGCGCCTTCACGTTGCGGTAGGGTGTCTCAATAAACCCGAATTCATTGACCCGGGCATAGGTGGCCAGTGAAACAATAAGACCGATGTTCGGGCCCTCCGGTGTTTCAACAGGACAGATCCGGCCGTAATGGGTCGGATGAACATCGCGCACCTCAAAGCCGGCCCGCTCACGGGAAAGACCGCCAGGTCCAAGCGCGCTCAAGCGGCGCTTGTGCGTAACCTCGGACAGGGGGTTGGTCTGGTCCATGAACTGGGAAAGCTGACTGGTGCCGAAAAATTCCTTGATCGCGGCAGTGATCGGCTTGGGATTGATCAGGTCATGGGGCATCAGAGCCTCAACCTCCTGAATGCTCATCCGCTCACGGATGGCGCGTTCCATGCGGACAAGCCCCATGCGGTACTGATTTTCCACCAGCTCGCCGACGGTGCGGACCCGGCGGTTGCCAAGATGGTCAATGTCGTCGATGGGCCCCTGGCTGTCCTTAAGACGGACCAAGTACCGTACCGCCAGCATGATATCATCCTTGGTCAGGGTGCGGTGCTCGATGTCGGTGTTCACCCCCAACCGGGCATTTATTTTAAAACGGCCAACCTCGGAAAGGTCGTAGGTGTCGGGGCTGAAAAACAGGTTCTCAAAAAAGGCCGAGGCGATCTCATGGGTCGGCGGACTGCTGGGCCGGAGCCTGCGGTATATTTCAAGCAGGGCCTCTTCCGGGGTATTCACTTTATCCAGGGCCAGGGTCTTACGGAAGGCGTCGGAAACCTTGATGCCGTCGATGAAGAGCAATTCGAATTCCGAGATCTTCGCCGCAACGATCTCCTCAAGCATCGTCTCGGTCAGCTCGGTATTGCACGGAAAAATGATCTCGCCACTCTTGGGATCCACGATATCGCGGGCAAGGAATTTGCCGACCAGACTTTCCGCCTCGATGTCAAAATGGGTGACCCCGGCCTCGAAAATCTTCTTGGCCAGCACCTTGCCGATCTTGCGGCCTTCCTTGGCAATAACCTCTCCGGTTTTGGGATCAACGATATCATGGGTTACTTTTTGTCCGACCATGACATCGGGGGAGAATTCCTTCTTGAATTTTTTCCGGCTCACGGAAATTTTCTCCGTGTCGTAGTAATAACGCAGCAGTTCATCCCCGCTGTAGCCGAGGGCTTTGAGCAGGGTGGTTACCGGAAACTTGCGGCGCCGGTCGATGCGGACGTAGAGGATATCCTTGGCGTCAAACTCGAGGTCAATCCAGGAGCCGCGCACCGGGATAATCCTGGCGGAGTAAAGGAGCTTGCCGCCGGAATGGGTCTTGCCGCCGTCATGGCTGTAAAAAAGGCCGGGGGACCGCTGCAACTGACTGACAATAACCCGCTCGGTCCCGTTGACAACATAGACCCCGGTTTTGGTCATCAGCGGCATGCTGCCCAAGTAGACCGCCTGTTCTTTGATATCGCGGATATTCTGCACGCCGGTTTCGGCATCGGTGTCGTAGGAAACAAGGCGTACCGTAATCTTGACCGGAACCTCGTAGGTCATGCCCCGCTGGATGCACTCATCCACGGAATATTTCGGCTCTCCAAAGTTATACCGCACAAACTCAAGAGAACAGGTGCCGTTGAAATCCTGAATGGGGAAAACACTTTTAAAAATCCCCTGCAGGCCACTGTCAGAACGCTGATCCGGCTCGGTGTCCATTTGGAGAAACTTTTCATAGGACAGCCGCTGCATCTCGATGAGATGTGGTATATCAACAATACTCTTGGTTTTAGCGAAACTTTTCCGAACTCGTTTGATAGTTTGCATGCAGCAATACCCTCATCTGTTTAGCGGTAGCGGATGGGAACGGGCTCCCCGGTGTGGAGCGTCAGGAGATGCTTTGTGCCATAAATCACGGAGGCCAAATCTCTCCCTTTGATAAGAACGCAAGAACGCTACGGGGTTTCCCCCGTAGCGTCGCTGCATCTCTTGTTGATCCCTGGGGCTTGGTCAGTCCCAGAATATGCTATATTTCCTTGCGGAAAGCTGAGAAGCTCAGCAAAAAAACCATACGAAGTTCACACTACTTGATCTCTACAGTTCCGCCGGCAGCCTCGATCTTGGCCTTGATGTCGGCAGCCTCATCCTTGGAAACGCCTTCCTTGATCGGGCTGGGTGCGCCTTCGACCATATCTTTTGCTTCCTTGAGACCAAGAGAGGTGATGGCGCGAACCTCCTTGATAACCCCGATCTTCTTGTCGCCAGCGGTGACAAGAATTACGTCAAATTCGGTTTTCTCTTCCGCAGCGGCACCGGCATCGCCGCCAGCAGCAGGCGCGGCAGCCATTGCCACCGGAGCCGCAGCGGAAACACCAAACTTATCTTCAAGTTCCTTGATGAGCTCGGAAAGCTCGAGAACTGTCATGTTGGAAATGAAATCGATTACATCTTGTTTTGATACTGCCATTGCTATATCCTCCAAATACTATTCTTGTTTAGTTGTCGCCCTGACCTTTCTGGTCCTTTATTGCCTGCAATGCATACAACGCCTTTTGCGGAACAGCGCTGAGCACGCGTACAAAGCTGGTCGGAACGGCGAGCATAACTGCAAGCAGTTGCGCGCGGAGTTGGTCCTTGCCAGGCAATGTGGACAATGCCTTCAGATCGTCTGCCGTAAGTAATTTGCCATCTAACACAGCAACCTTGATCTCAAGCTTTGGGTTCGTCTTGATGAACTCAACCAAAACTTTCGCCGGCGCCACCGGGTCCCCATCCGCAAAGGTAACGGCCGTTGTCCCTTCCAGGAACTTATCCATGGGCTCAAAGGGAGTTCCTTTGATGGCCCGGCGCAGCAAGGTATTTTTTGCGACACGGATTTCGGCGTTGCTCTGCTTGAGGTCACGGCGGAGTTGCGAGATGACAGGCACGGTCAGACCACGATAATCGGAAACAACGGCAAACTTGGCATGGGCCAATCTGCTGGTGAGTTCCTCGACTACCGCAACCTTATCGTCTCGATTCAAATCCTCTACCTCCTTTAAACTAACTGCATATTAGGGTTAGCGAGAAGCAGTCGAGGTCGACCGGTACAGACGAATGAGCTCCTCCCATCCTGCGCAAGCTGCTGCTGGCGGAAACAACCCATGTGACGACACTGCGAAAAAGCAATGACATTTCGCCTCGGCAGGCCCGCGCATGGGTCTTACTGAGGCCCATGCGCCGATTAAACCTTGTGGTACCCACGGTCTTTGACGACTTAACTGCTTAAAACAAAATATATAAAAACGCTGGATACAACCAGCGGGGAACACCGCCAATTAGGCATGCTTACAGAGAACCCGCAGCTCCATGGGGTCGAGTCTCAGCCCTGGCCCCATGGTGGTGGACAAGAATACCGCCTTCAAGTAAACCCCCTTGCTGGAGGAGGGCTTAAGCTGGATAACCTTGTCAACAAAGGCCAGGATATTCTCCTGCAATTTTTCCGTGCCGAAGGAGGACTTCCCTACCATGCAGTGGAGAACCCCAGCCTTATCAACCTTGAAATCAACCTTGCCGGATTTGATTTCCTTGACGACCCGGCCGACATCGAAGGTAACCGTGCCGAGCTTGGCGTTGGGCATCAAATTCCGGGGGCCGAGAATCTTACCGATCTTGCCGACCGTGCCCATCATATCAGGGGTGGCGATGGTTTTGTCAAATTCCAGCCAGCCGCCTTGAATTTTTTCGAGAAATTCATCGCCACCGGCATAATCCGCGCCGGCGTCAAGGGCTTCCTGAACCTTTTCACCCTTGGCGAAAACAAGAACACGCTCGGTTTTGCCGGTGCCGTTTGGCAAAACAACACTGCTTCGCACCATCTGCTCGGCATGACGAGGATCAACGCCAAGATTGAGAGCCAGGTCAACCGACTCGTCAAATTTTGCGTACTTGCTCTGCAACGCAAGAGTAACAGCCTCCTCAAGGTTATAGGCCTTGACCGGATCAAGCTGTGCCACACTGTTTTTATATTGTTTGCCTTTCTTTGCCATGGCGATCTCCAAACATTCAAGCCTTCCCACATCAGAAGTGCTACGGTTAACCCATTAAAACATCTATTTTTGAAAAGCCGGAATCACGCTCAATCAACGATTGTAATTCCGCAGCTCCTCGCAGTCCCTTCGATAATCCGCATTGCGGCGTCGATATCGTACGCATTCAGATCGGGAAGTTTTCTCTCGGCAATCTCTTTGATCTTGTCGCGAGTGATCTTGGCCACACGATCCTTCTTGGGGTTGCTTGATCCCTTGCCCAGATTGCATGCTTTGAAAAGCAGGGTTGAGGCGGGAGGAGTCTTGGTGACAAAGGTAAATGACCGGTCAGCATACACGGTAATCACAACGGGAATTACCGTGTCGCCCTCTGCCTGGGTTTTCGCATTGAACGCCTTGCAAAACTCCATGATGTTGACGCCGCGCTGGCCAAGGGCCGGTCCGACAGGGGGCGACGGATTCGCTTTGCCGGCGGGAATCTGTAACTTTATGTATCCTTCAATCTTCTTAGCCATCGCTGGAACTCCCACATATCGGAAACCGTTTTCTGCTCGTTTCTCTGCAACAGGAACCCGGTCAGCCCGACATCATAAATTTAGTGGCCGTTACGAAACAACCATTCCATTGCAACTCAATCCGTTACGGCCCCTTCTGCCGATCACGATCTTACAACTTTACGATTATTTCCACATAACGGCTTAACGGAACAAACAACCTCTATAGGATGTGCAATTTTTTTCAAAATTGCAAAAAACAGAATCAGCCTTTACTCACCTGAATATATTCCAGTTCCACCGGTGTTTCCCTGCCGAAGATGGAAACCATTACCCGAACCCGACCTTTGTCTGGGAAAACCTCGTCCACCACCCCTTGAAAATTGGTGAATGGGCCATCAATAACCCGAACCACATCGCCGAACTCGAAAGAAACCTTTGGCTTCGGCTTGAGAGCGCCATCCTTGATCCGGCCGATAATCTTCATGGCCTCTTCATCGGATAGCGGCACCGGAGTCATGTCATTGCCGACAAAACCGGTGACCTTCGGGGTATCACGAACCGTATGCCAGGTCTCATCATTGAGATCGACGTTTACCAGGATGTATCCCGGGAAAAATTTACGGGATGAGGTTTTCCGTGCACCCTTCACCATCTCGACAACTTGCTCGGTGGGGACCAGAACTTCCCCAAACATCTCTTCCTGACCCGCGTTTTTAACGCGCTCAAGCATGCTGGTCTTCACCTGCTCTTCAAAACCGGAGTATGTATGTACAATATACCAGTGACGTGCCATAATGCTGTCTCTCTCCCGGCTTACGCTGGTTTCCTACCGCAAAACATAACCGATTATTTTCCCCAGCAGCAGATCAACAGCCCCCAAATAAAAGGAGATGATCATCACCAGTACTACAACTACCGCCGTAGTGCCAACAGTCTGTTTTTTGGCCGGCCAAACGATCTTGCCGAATTCATTTTTCACTTCGGTGGCAAATTCCTTAACCCGACCCGGCCGGAATACGGATTCCTGCTCTGGTTCATTGCCAACTGCTTTTTTGCTTTTGGCCAATCGGTCGTCCTTACTTGCCATAATGATCGTCTCTTCCTGCACAGGCTGATCGTTCTTACACACGATGGGGTGGAGGTCGGCCAGGACCATGCGCCGATTATCCAAATAACTACTTCGCCCCCTCAAACCGGAAAAAAGGGGCGAAGCAATCACAATCTCTCGTCTCTGGCAGGCCAGGAGGGACTCGAACCCCCAGCCCTCGGATTTGGAGTCCGATGCTCTACCATTAGAGCTACTGGCCTAAAAACTATTTCGTTTCCTTGTGCAGGGTATGCGATCTGCAAAAAGGGCAGAATTTCTTAAACTCCAGCTTACTCGGAGTAGACCGTTTGTTCTTGGTCGTGGTGTAATTCCGTCTTTTGCAGGTCTGACAACCCAATGTGATTATGTCTCGCATCTAGCTTCCTTTTTTTTTGCAGTCGCAACCGTGCTGGCGATTATTCGATAATTTTATTGATAACACCGGCGCCCACGGTACGGCCGCCTTCGCGAATCGCGAAACGCAGACCTTCTTCCATGGCGATCGGGGTAATCAACTTCGCTTCTATGGTCACGTTGTCTCCAGGCATTACCATCTCTACACCCTCTTGCAGGTTCACAACCCCGGTCACGTCCGTGGTCCGGAAGTAGAACTGCGGGCGATACCCGTTGAAAAACGGGGTATGACGGCCACCCTCATCCTTGGACAGGATGTACGCCTCGGCCATGAACTTCGTATGCGGGGTAATGGAGCCCGGCTTGGCCAATACCTGTCCCCGCTCGATATCCTCACGCTTCAAGCCCCGCAACAGCACGCCAACGTTGTCGCCGGCCAAACCCTCATCAAGGAGCTTGCGGAACATCTCAACCCCGGTGACCGTGGTCTTGGCGGTATCGCGGATACCGATTACCTCGATTTCCTCGCCAACCTTCACCTTGCCGCGCTCGATACGACCGGTGGCAACCGTGCCGCGGCCAGAGATGGAGAAAACATCCTCCACCGGCATCAGGAAAGGCTTGTCGATATCACGGGCAGGCTCGGGTATAAAGCTGTCGCAGGCATCCATCAGATCCCAGATACATTTGGCCGCAGCCTCGTCTTCCGGATTCTCAAGGGCCTTCAAGGCGCTGCCCTGGATGATCGGGGTGTCGTCCCCGGGAAAATTGTATTTGGTGAGCAGCTCGCGCAGCTCCATGTCCACCAGCTCCAGGAGCTCGGGATCGTCGACCATGTCGCATTTGTTCATGAAAACCACAACCGCGGGAACACCTACCTGACGGGCAAGCAGGATGTGCTCACGGGTCTGCGGCATGGGACCGTCCGTGGCGGCAACAACCAGGATGGCGCCATCCATCTGCGCCGCGCCGGTGATCATGTTCTTGATGTAGTCCGCATGCCCAGGGCAGTCTACGTGGGCATAATGGCGCGTGTTGGATTCGTATTCCACATGGGCCGTCGCAATGGTGATACCACGCTCCTTCTCTTCCGGAGCCTTGTCGATCTGGTCAAACGCGGTGGCCTTGGCGAAGCCCTTGGTCGCCAATACCCGGGTAATGGCCGAGGTCAGGGTGGTCTTGCCATGGTCGATGTGGCCGATCGTCCCAATATTTACATGCGGTTTCTTGCGTTCAAATTTCTCTTTTGCCATGTCCTTTCCTCCTCAGCCCGGATTTCTCAACGGTTGCCCTTAACTTCCCAACCAAATAATGCTTGAAGCTACCAAACAAATGGAGCCCACGACCGGATTCGAACCGGTGACCTCTTCCTTACCAAGGAAGTGCTCTACCTACTGAGCCACGTGGGCAGCCAAACAGTCCAAACAAAAAAAGAAGCCAGTTTGCTCACCCTATCGCTGAGCCAGGTAATTGCGCCATAACTGGAGCGGGAAACGGGTCTCGAACCCGCAACCCTCAGCTTGGAAGGCTGATGCTCTACCAATTGAGCTATTCCCGCTTTCCCGTATCAGCAACCAGATGAAAAAGCAGGAATATGACGGCAACCGCTTTACTTTTTTGCCGCTTTCCCACCATGATTTCAATGGTGGAGGGGGGAGGATTCGAACCTCCGAAGGCATTGCCGACAGATTTACAGTCTGTTCCCTTTAGCCACTCGGGAACCCCTCCACATAAACCACAAGGCCGCGCACGCGCGACCGGTTACTCGCCATATCAAACCATCGCCCGCTTCACATAAGTGGAGCTGGCGATGGGACTCGAACCCGCAACCTGCTGATTACAAATCAGCTGCTCTACCAATTGAGCTACGCCAGCTTGATAAGACGGGCAATACTAATCGCTTCATTCCGAAATATCAACTTATTTTTTAACCGGCACAGACATTCAGAGAGGCGAAAACAATCAGGCGCTCCGTCATGAGAAAAAGCGCCTGATTGGATACTGGGATTTGCTTACTCTTCGATGTTCTTGGCAAACGCACTCTCGCGGTATTTCTCAAAAGCCATGGCAAACGTCCGGTATACCATGTGGGCAAATTTGGAATACGGCATGTACAAGAACAGCATCAGGACAGACACAAGATGCATGTAGTAGAAAAGATACGCCAACACGGGAATTCCGATCAACCGGGTCAATTCCGCGGAAAGGCCGGTTATGCCGACGGTCATGATCTCGACGATCAAAAACCAATCATAGAATGTCGGAGTGGTATTGTTTTCCTCTTCCATGTGGGCGCGGTTCATCCAGAGAATTCCCACCCCGACAATCAAGGCGATGGCGCTAATGTTGGCCAGCAGCTTGAAAGGGTCGGCAAGGGGAATCGGTCCGTGCATCCCTTCAATGAACATGCCAAGGATATCCTTGCGGATCATGCCATAGGTGGTAACGATGAACAGTCCGATAAAGGACAAGAGCAGGGGCAGATGTCCATTGACCCTGTTATGATTCGCTCCGCATTCATTGAACCGTTTGTGGGCAAGGATTTCCTTGAGCGAGGGCACTAGGAACTGGGAGACAAACTGCAGCGCGGAGGGACGGAACTCGCTCTTCACCGGCAGATCGGCAGCCATGTTGTTCCACATGCTCGAAACCCCTTTGTAGGCAGCAAAAATCGCAAAGCCGAGGGCCGGGACAAAAATGGCGTCAATGAGCAAAACATTCAAGGTCAGCCCGCCGATAAGGGTCGGATGATCCTTGCGGGAATCAAAAAACATGCCAAAATCAATGGCATCGGCCGCAGGCAGGGACATGCCGCCGGACAACCACCAAACAGCCAGAATTACCAAGGCAGGCAGAGCGATGATGAGCGGCAGGTTACTGCCCTTGCTCACCAGCTTGGCAAGGCCGGAAGGAAAACCATAGTGGGTATAGGCATAGGCCCGGATTGCACCGAGAACATCACCGGGCTTGGCGCCACGGGGACAATAGGCGGTGCAATCGCCACACTGATGGCAGAGCATAATATCGGGATCGGCAACCAGCTTGTCCTTCAAGCCCCACTGCGCCCAGATCATTTCCTTTCTGGGGAATGGCTTTGTATCGCTGGACAGCGGGCAGACAACCGAACAGGTGGCACATTGATAGCACTTCTTCAAAGTGTCTCCGCCCGCATTCTTCACATACTTTATAAACTCTAAATCAGGTTCAACCCTCATTCCTTCAGCCATGATACGCCTCCAGTATTTCTCCCTCAAAATGCCAGCTCGCACTGACCCATGACTCATGCGCCAAAACGCATCCCTTCCCGAAAATCAATCGTTCAGCAGACCAATTTGGCCTGCTGAACGAGGTTTTTCCTGACAAACCGGCCTTTAAAAACCCTTGAAGGGGTTCGGACCGAGATCGACAATCGCTTCAACAAACTCGTTGATGATTGCATCGACCTTATTGTACTCGTTAATGGCAATCTGCCGCACCGCGCAACGTTCCGGTTCAAGCCCGAGGCTGCCCAGGGTTTCGCCGATGTTGGCCATACGTTTGTCCGCCAACTCACTGCCCTTGACAAAATGGCACTGGTAGTCATCCCCGAACTTGCAACCCAGAAGAAGGGCCCCATCCATACCGGCGGAAAGCGCATCCTTGATCCAGGCCATGTTCACCGAGCCGAGGCAACGGACAGAGACGACCCGGATCAGGGCATTCTGCGGAAGCTTGCGCATGGCGGCCATGTCCAGAGCCGGGTAGGCGTCGTTTTCGCAGGCAAAAACGATGACGCGCAACTTGTCTTCATCGTCGTCCGGCACTTCGATGCTCTTGACCATGGAGCCAACCTGGTCGATGTTGTAGTTCTTGAAGCCGATGATCCGCTCGGGGCAAGCGCCCATGCAGGTTCCGCAACGGCGGCACCGGGTGGGGTTGGGCTTGGGAGTCCCCTTCTCGTCATCGTCAAGGGCGCCGAACGGACATTCTTCCGTACAGCGTTTGCACTGGGTGCAGCGCTGGAAGAAAAATTCCGGATAGGTGCCGTCGTTGGAGCGGGGATGCACCGCCACGCCGCGATCCGCGGATTCGATGGACTGAATCGCCTTGAGCGCCGCGCCGCAGGCGTCGTCGATGGTTTCTTCCATGTTCATCGCCTTGCGCACGCCGCCGCAGGCATACACGCCGGTCCGGCGGGTTTCGTACGGAAAGCAGATGAAATGAGAGTCGGCATACCCGTCGAACAGCTCCAGATCAAGGAAGGCCGGCCCCTGCCGATAGGCCAGATTGATGGTCGGCTTGTCGGAGGTGGTGGGAACCATGCCCGCGGCCAGAACAACCATATCCACGTTCAGAGTGACATCCTCGTTGAGCAGGGTGTCTTTCAAGTGCACAGCCAGACCGTTGCCGGCTTCCTCTACCTGGGTCACGGTGGCCTTGGTCATAAAGATGCCGTCGTCGTTCTGGGCGCCCTTGTAAAACATCTCCATGTTGCCGGGGGTCCGCATGTGCTGATAGAGAACATACGCCTTGCCCGCGGCATTGTCCTCACGGACATAGCGGGCCTGCTTCAGGGCAACCATGCTGGTAACCGAGTTGCAGTACGGGAAGTCCTGATCATGCTCGGCGCCGCCTGGGCTCTGAACAAAGGCGACATTGGCCGGAACCTTGCCGTTTTTGGCAAGTTTTTCAAATTCGGCGTTGGTGACCACGTTTTTCAGCTTGCCATAGCCAAGATGCGCATACTCGGAAACATCCGCCGGGTTCCAGCCCGTGGCCAGAACAACCGCGCCGAAATCCTCGGCTGCCTCATCCGCCGCCATATAGGGCTGCAGACCAGCGTTGGGATCTTCCATCTCGCCCTTGGAGATTTTATCCTGCTCGTCAACGCCTACCTTTTTCGGGGCATCCCACTCGCTCTTGGTGCCAGCAGCCTTGAGGGTTACCTTGTAGGCGCCAGGAGCGCCGGCGATACGGGCAACTTCCGTGGAAGCCTTGACGGTGATTCCTGCCTCGGCCTGCACAGCATCAACCATAGCCTGTACGGTGGGCTCTTCCAGATCGGTCCACGGCGCGGCAGTGGGAAATTGCTTCCGCCAGCCAAGGGCCTTGCCGCCCAACTTGTCCTGGGCTTCAATGATGGTTACCGCATACCCGGCCTTGGCAGCTTCCATGGCCGCGGTCATGCCGGCAATACCGCCACCCATGACGAGAATCTTCTTGTTGATGGTCTCAAGCTTGTACGGATCGGGCACATCGCCTTTCTTCGCCTGAACACAGGCCATGCGCACATAGTCCTGCCCCTTTTCCGTGGCGAACTCCTTCACCTTCTCGGCGCTGCGGGATTCGGTAACTTCTTCGGCGCACCAGGCAGCACCTTCGCGCAGGTTGGCGCGGGTAACGTACTTGTCGTCGCCGAAATTGAACTCGTCCTTCATGACCCTGGGGGAACAGGCACAGACAACGATGGTATTCACGCCGTCGTTGGCGATGTCATTTTCAATCAACTCACGACCGGCCTTGCTGCAAAGCGCCTCGTGAGTCTTGGCCTCCATGCCGTTCTCGCCTGCCGCCTTTGTCAGCGCCGCAACGTCGAGGGCATCTCCTATACCACAACCTGTGCAGATATATGCACCGTATTTCTTTTCCATTCACCCTACCTCCTGGACGCTTGAATAGCTTTCATGGCTGCTGCCGTTGCACTCTGGCCACAGGTTACGACGTCGGCTGCCTTTTTGGCGCAACCGGCGGAAACCATCCCGCCATTCGCATCGGCCAGAATAAATCCATTGCTGTCAACGGAAAGTCCAAGCGCCGCAGCCTGGGCCTTGGCCGCAGGCTCCATGCCGGTGGCCAGGATGGCCAGATCGACCGTTTCCTTGACCTTGTCTCCGGTCACGGCATTTTCAGCAATCAGGGTCACGGACCCGTCGGCTTCGGCAACAATATCGGCAACCTTACCCTTCACCCAAGAGATGTTCGCATCGGTCATCAGCTTCTCGCGGAACTTCTCGTATTTGCCAGGGGTCCGGAGATCGATGTAGAAAACAGTGATTTTGGCCTCTGGATACTGCTCACGGATGTAGGTGATCTGCTTCATGGAGGCCATGCAGCAGATATAGGAGCAGTACTCCAGATGATTCTCGTCGCGGGAACCTGCGCACTGCACAAAAGCAAAGCTTGCGGGCTCCTTGTTGTCGCCGGGACGAAGGATCTGTCCGCCGGTGGGGCCATTGGGCGCGGCCAGACGTTCCATCATCATGTTGGTGATGATGGCGGGGCTTGAGCCGTACTTGAGGTTGGTCATCTTGGTCGGGTCATAGGGATTCCAGCCCGTTGCCCAGACAATGGCACTTACATCGACGGTGAATTCCTTGGCCGCCATGTCGAGGTCAACCGCGTCATATTTGCAGGCGTCTTTGACGGCCTGCAACCCGGCTGCGCTGCAGGCGCTCTTGTCCAACACATACTTCATGGGGAAAGCCATGTCGTGCGGTTTGTACACCGCCTTGCTCTTGTTCATGCCGAAATTGAAATCATTGTCCCGCTCATCAGGACAGGCATCGGCGCAGGCACCGCAAGCGGTGCAGTTGTTGTTGATGAAGCGGGGCTTGCTCTCCAGGGTAACCTGGTAGTTGCCAGGCCCGCCGGACACGCTCTTGACCTCGGTCATGGTGTAAACCCGGACTCGACGATTGCTTTTGACGCGCTGGAAGTTGATCTCCAACCCGCAACTTGGCGGACAGAGCTTCGGGAAGTATTGATTCAACTGCGCAACCCGACCACCCAGGTACGGATTTCTCTCAATCAGAAAAACATCTTTTCCGACTTCAGCGGCTTCCAAGGCGGCCGTAAGCCCGCTTATGCCACCGCCAACGACAAGTACAGCACCTGCGGGTGCGCTGCGTTCGTCTGTCATGCCTTCCTCCATTCAAGTAAGATTATTTAGGTGTGAAAACGTGCTTTTTTTTGGCTCAATCGACTAGGAATGTCCTGATTTCGCCTAGCCACCTCAGCCAAAAAAAACCGGCCGCCCACCTCATAGAAAAATCTCCAGGCACCTTTCGGGGTGCCTGGAGATTTCTAATTACCGTTATACCAGTAGCGTGGTGAAACTTAGATCCACGGCTCGGTTTCAACGATGTTGATGCAGTTAACCTTCTCACACTTCCACTCCTGGGTTGCAGGGTCGAAGGTGGAGTTTACGAATGCCTTCCAGTTGGCATCGTCACAGGTCGGGTAGTCAGACCGGTAGTAGAAGCCGGGGTAGC
Organism: uncultured Desulfurivibrio sp.; assembly: GCA_964588325.1. Taxonomy (GTDB): domain Bacteria; phylum Desulfobacterota; class Desulfobulbia; order Desulfobulbales; family Desulfurivibrionaceae; genus Thiovibrio. The sequence goes on along the minus strand of CAZPOR010000002.1, from coordinate 204,925 downwards.
GGCTCTCTTTCCGGAACTCGATGTGACGGATGTGGGTCTCTACACACCAGATACGATGGTAGTTCTCCCAAGCGCGCATCAACTCATGCAGATCGCCGGCAGCCATCAGCTCGGCATCTTCACGCAGCATGCGGAGAAGATCGAGGCAGATGTTCAGCAGCTTGCCAGAGGTCATGTAGTAGGTTGCAACACCGCCGCCGTACTCATCGGTGGCCTTCATCAGGCGCATCATGATACCGGCAGGCTTGCAGTAGTTGGGGTTAACGTCAGCGGCGGTAGAAGCGCCAACGTGCTGGAGGTACCGCTTAACCGGTGCGTATACTTCGTCAGCATACTCCTGAGCGGACTTCGGCAGCTCGGGCTTGAAGGAAGCATTGTCACGGCAGAACTTCACCATCTGCTTAGCAACGATACGACCCTCGGCATGAGAACCGGAGGAGAACTTATGACCGGATGCGCCAACGCCGTCGCCTGCGGTGAACAGACCGTCAACGGTGGTCATGCGGTTGTAGCCCCACTTGTACTGATGGCTACGCGGGCCGTCAACAGTCGGGACCCAAGCCTCATCCGGACCGGAGGTCCAGATGCCGCAACAACCGGAGTGAGAACCGAGCATGTACGGTTCGGTCGGCATGATCTCGGAACCAACCTTCTCGGGCTCGATGTTCGCACCGGCCCAGAGACCAGCCTGACCAACGGACATGTCGAGGAAGTCTTCCCAAGCCTCGGACTCGAGGTGCTTCCAGTATTTCTTAACGTCCTTCTCGTCCAGACCGGCAGCCTTCTTCGCATCCAAGAATGCGTTCAGAGCAACGTCGGTAGCCATGTAGATCGGGCCGCGGCCAGCCTTCAACTCGTTGAGCATCAGGTGGTTACGCAGACAAGTCGGGGTTACGGCAGAAGCGCCGTACGGCATGAACTTCTCGAGCTCGCCCTTTACTGCATCGCTGTTGGCGTAGAACTCGCCAAGGCCGTTCTGTACTTTGGCCTTGAAGAGAAGGAACCATGCGCCAACCGGTCCGTAGCCGTCTTTGAAACGAGCAGGCGTGAAGCGGTTTTCCATCATGGTCAGGGTGGCGCCAACCTGTGCACACATGGTGTAGGTGGAACCAGCATTCCATACGGGGTACCAGGCGCGGCCCTTACCCTCACCGGTGGACCGGGGACGGAAGATGTTTACTGCGCCGCCGCATGCACACAGAGCGGTCTTGCAACGGAAAACGTGAACCTTGTTCTCACGGGTGGAGAAACCAACAGCGCCAGCGATCTGGTTTGCCTTGTTCTTGTCGAGGATCAACTTAACAATGAACACGCGCTCCATGATGTTCTCGTCGCCGAGAGCGGTCTTTGCGGGCTCGGCAACGATGCACTTGTAGGACTCACCGTTGATCATGATCTGCCACTTACCGGTACGAACCGGCTTGCCGCCTTCGGTCAGCTTCGGAGCCGGCTGTGCGCCGTCGAGGTTGTTGCCGTTGGCATCGAGCTTCCAGACCGGCAGGCCCCACTCTTCGAAGAGATGTACGGAATCGTCAACGTGACGGCCCAGATCGTAGATCAGGTCTTCACGGACAACGCCCATGAGATCGTTACGAACCATTTTCACGTAGTTTTCGATCTTGTTGTCGCCGATGTAGGTGTTGATAGCGGAAAGACCCTGGGCGACAGCGCCGGAACGCTCCATGGAAGCCTTGTCCACCAGCTTGATCTTCATGTCAGCAGGAGCCCACTTCTTGATCTCGAAAGCAGTACCGCATGCAGCCATACCACCACCGATGATCAGAACGTCAACATCGTGCTCGACAACCTCAGGATTAGCAACGGCGGGCAACTCACCCAGCGGCTTATTAGGTAACGCCATAGTAAATCTCCTTAAGAAATTGTATTATATCAGTTAATTATCTAAACTTACTTGGCAACCATGGTCGGCGCGGGCAACTGCTTCTCGGTGGAGAGCAGCTCGTCGTCCAGGTTCGTGCACTTCAATGCAGGATATGCATTGGCAGCACCCTCAGCGGTGGTCCGCACGGGGAACTTGAAACGCTTCATGTTGCCGTTACGGAACTTAACGGTCCACATGATGGAATCGGAACTCCGCATCGGATGAACCTGGCCACCCATGGGTACGAAGTCGTTGTAGCCACGAACGGCAATGGCGCCCTGCGGACAAATCTTTACACAGGAGTAACATTCCCAGCATGCGTCGGGCTCCTGATTGTACGCCCGCATCTCCTCTTTGTTCAAGACCATCAGGTCATTGGGGCAGATGTACATGCAGGCAGTTTTGTCACCACCCTTGCAGCCGTCACATTTAGAAGGATCTACGTAACTTGGCATTCACTAACCTCCTCACTTGGATTGAATTTTCCGAACTCCGATTGTACGAAATTCGCGTTTACCTTATCAAGGACAGCCGCCCTGGTTCAAGCCGGCTCGAAACATGTGCCTTCGATGACAGACTTTCACCCTCTTGACTATCTGGACTCCCGAACCGCAATATTCCCAAAAAAGCCCTGGAGCTTTCCCTGCCGCGCACACAACCTGCTAATTTTACGTATTTTTTCTACTGCTTTGCACAAAACTGAAGAGCGACTCATTTTTTAGAACATTGGTCTGTATAATTTCTCACCTGATAAAAGTCAAGAAAAAAACATTGCCCGCACCCTCCTCCGCAGAGGACGCAGGAGCGATCTCTTTCGCGCCTGTTTTCTTAATTTCCCGACCGGGATTCTTCACCAGCACCGAGCCTTCCGGCAGATCGCATGCGGGGAAGGCACTCTTTGCGAGGCGCACGGAAAAAATCATTTTCCCAGGCTTTCCGGACCTCTTCTTTCCCGGGAAGAAATGAATTTGACAGAGAGCGTTCCCGTGGTTACTGTGTTGCCAAAATCGGCCCGGACATCGTCACACTGTGTCGATATGCCGGGCAAAAACCGCAGAAAGAACCGGAGGGATTTCCCTTCCGTAAGCCAAGGCCCCATGCTTACAACATCTCGACTTCTTCGATGTGCTCGCCTTTTCTGCCTTAACAACACATTCCTTGAAGGTCCTTACCATGAGCAAGTCACAACAGACGCCGCAATCCGCCCCTTTTAGCAAATCCCTGTTCGGTTCGGACAACAACCCCAGCAACATCATGCCTGCCAAGCTCACGGCCGACAGCACCCTGAAATTCCGCTGCCATCCCGGAGTTTCCTGCTTTACCAATTGCTGCGGCAATATCAATATTATTTTGACCCCGTATGATATTCTGCGCATCAGACGGCCTTTAAACCTGACCGCCGATGAATTTCTCCTGCGCTTCACGACCCCCGTATACCTTGAGAAGACGGATCTCCCCGGCGTAAAGATCCATCTCGACGAGAACGGCCGCTGTCCTTTTGTTACGGAGGAAGGCTGCACCATCTATCCCTACCGGCCGACAACCTGCCGCTATTATCCGGTGGGAATGTCTTACTTTCACGCAGCCGGCAACGAGGGAACAGCGGCGGAGGAATTCTACTTCCTCGTCAAGGAGCCTTACTGCAAGGGGCACGAAGAGCCCAAGGAGCAAACCATCCGCGAGTGGCGGATTGATCAGGGGATTGACGAATCAGACGAGATGAACCGCGAATGGATGGAAATCGTCATGCGCCGCAAGTCGTTCGGCCTGCAGGCAACCTTGAGCGAGCCGGCCCAGAAGATGTTTTTCATGGCCAGCACCGATCTTGACAAATTTAGGGACTTCGTTTTCAACAGCTCCTTTCTGGAAACCTATGATGTCGACGAAGAGACCCTGACGAACATCAAAACGGACGATATCGCCCTCATGAAGTTTTCCTGCAAATATCTGGCCTCCTCCATTTTCGGCACCAAGGATATGGTCATCAAAGCCGACAAGGTCAAGGAACGGGCGGAACAGCTCAAGGCAAACCAGGGCGAGGCGGAAAAACAGGCCATGGCAACCTACGAAGAGCTTCGCCGCGACCACGAACTTCTCAAGAAAAAAATCGAAGCCCAGAAACAGGCGGAGGGGAAAGACTGATCACCCGGCGGGGAGGGCAATCGTAAAGGTGGTTCCCTCCCCTTCCTTGCTCTCCACCGAGATTGTTCCCTGGTGGCTGTCGACGATATTTTTGGCGATGGCCAGGCCAAGCCCGGTTCCCCGGTTTTTGTCCGTATAAAACGGGGTAAAGATATGACCCTGTTTTTCCAGGGACATTCCCTCGCCGGTATCGGTGACAATCAGCAACACCATGCCCGCCGCCTTCCCATATCTCGTTTCCACCGAAAGTTTTCCTCCTTCCGGCATTGCCTGCACACTGTTGACCAAAATATTGAGACAGGCTCTGTATATCAGCCCCTGATCCAAGGGAATCCGCGGTATATTTTCACCCAACGCGGTTTCCAGAACAATGTTCCGCTGCTCCAGCTCCGGCTCCATAAATCTGAGCAGCTTATCGAAAAGTTCATTCACCGAGGCCGGCGCCATTTTCGGCTCCTGAGGCCGGGCGAAATCCAGAAATTCCCGCACGATTCCGTCAAGCCTGCCTGTTTCCTCCACGATAATCTCAGCCAGGTGTTCATTGCCCGGCGCCACGCTCTTGAGGCGCTTCCCAAGAATATCCGCGGTACTGCGGACAATGCCCAGCGGGTTTTTAATCTCATGGGAAACCGAGGCCACCATCTTGCCGAGGGTGGCAAGCCTCTGACTTTGGTGCAGTTGCTGCTCAAGACGGCGACGTTCTTCGGCACGCGCCTCGATGATCCGGTCCGCCCGCGCGACAATAAATCCGAGCACCACAAACAGCGCCGACATGATCAACATGGAGGTGAGGATGATGGTGCCCTGCAATTTGGTGATAGCCACGACATCCTCGGAAAGATCCTGGACAACCTCAATAACCCCCATGATCACGTCCCGTTTCTGGTTGTTGACCTGGTACTGCCGAAAGGGGATAAAGGTGCTCAACTGCGAGGAAATGGGCTGCGCGCCGGGAAGCAGATTCAGCAAGGTGCCAGTGGAACGGACAACGGAATTGTTGTTGCCGGCCAGAGCCTTGCGGTATTCGATCCCCCCTTCCCCGGTACGGCCGATGCGGGAGGCCACCGTACTGTAGGAGATGATGTTTTCCTTGGAATCGAAAATGGTAACCGCCTGAATCCGCATGCCGTGCGTGGCATTGCGCACAACGGCATCAAGCCGGGCAAACTGTTCGGGCTTGCGCAGGGCAATCTTTCCATAACGCACCACCGTAGGCAGGACAAATTGCTGGAACACCTGATGGCTGAGGTTTTCGGCAACAACAAAGGCGTACGCCTCGCTCCGCTCAAGGAGAACCTTTTTGGCGTGATTTGAAATGATCCAGGAAAGGACCAGGGTGAAAAGGAGGAAAACCGCAAAGCCGGTATAGGAAAAAAACTTGACCAGCCGAAACGGTTTCAGACTGGCGATACTGGCCGCGTCGTCCTGCGTTTTTTTCCCTTCAATCATGACACACTCCACATCGCCTGCACTGTGATGTGTCACAGGCAATCGTTGATTTTTCTTCCAGCGCCTTCCGGTATTCAGCCCAGAGATACTGCCGGTTAATCCCATGATCGATGATCTCCCAGGGGAAAATTTCCTCCTGCCCCCGCTGGCGCATGGCATACGCTTCCGGCTCTATGCCGCACCCCTGCATGGTCTGCCGCCAGTTTTGCCGCCCTTGCAGCATGGCGTACAGCGCCATGCCGACCCTGCGGTCTCCGCGGGCCAGCACTGCCTGATAAAAAGCATTGGCGGGCTGATCGACAACCAGACGGGTATTGGCCATTCCCGTGACACCTTTGCGCAGGAATTGTATGCTGTTTTTAAGCGTTGTCAATGGAGCAAAGCCATGAAACTGAAACGGGGTCCAGGCTTTGGGCACAAAACTGTTGACGCTGAGGGTTATGTTGCCCATGCGCCCCGTCTCCCGCCCTACCCCGAGCAAGGTTTTCCTCACCTTGTCCGTCAGAAGCAGCAATTCCACCAGATCGTCTTCGGTTTCCGTTGGCAGGCCGATCATGAAATAGAGCTTGAGATGGTTGATCCCGGCCCTGGCCAGGGCCTCGGCCGCACACAAGACATCCTGCTCGCTGATCCCTTTATTGATGACCCTCCGAAGCCTTTCCGAACCGCCGTCCGGCGCGATGGCCGCGCTTTTCAGCCTGCTTTGCGCAAGCAGGCCGCAGAGTTCATTGCTGATCGCATCAGCCCGCAGAGAAGAAAAGGACAGGGCGCACCCTTCGCGCAACAAGTACTCGGCAATCCGGGCGAGATCCTCGCCCCGCGCCATCTCCATCCCCAAGAGCCCCACCCGCTGTATCTCCTCGGGCCGCTCGGCCAGGGCGGCAAGGATGCTTTCCGCCTGCCAAAGGCGGGGAGGGCGATACACGAATCCGGCTGCACAGAACCGGCACCCGCGACTGCAACCGCGGCCAAGCTCGGTCAAAAACAGGTTGGCGAATTCGGCCTCCGGACTCAAGAGCTTCGAGTGCCCGGCCACCCGGGATTGCGCAAGCACCACCCGCCGCACCCGGGCCGGCGCTTCCGGGTCGGCCTCGATACCGGCCAGGATGCCGTCCTCTCCGTATTGCATGGCATAGAAGCGCGGAACGTAACAGCCGCTGAACTCCCGGACGATTCCCCTGAGCAGCGTTTCCGGCTGTTCCGTGTTCAGGTGCTCGGCAAGATGGACCATGAGTTGCGGAAGAATCGGCTCCGCTTCCCCGACCACAAACACATCCACAAAAGGGGCCAAGGGCTCCGGGTTGATGAAGGAGGCAACGCCGCCGCCGACGACAAGGGGCTGTCCAGGCCGAAACCTGCTGGTTGGTGCACTGCGCCTTTCGGCCAGAGGTTCAATGCCGCCGGCCGACAACAAGGCCAGCAGATTGAAGAAGTCTTGTTCAAAGCTGAGGGAGCAGAGGATGACAGGAAAATCGCGGAGGGGGCGTCCCGATTCCAAGGAAACCGGGGGCTGATTATCCTGATAAAAAAAACGCTCGCAGACAAAGCCGGGCAGACTGTTTACCAGGGCGTAAACGAGCTGAAAACCCAGGTTGGAATTGCCCAGGCCGTACCGGTTTGGAAAGATAAGGGCAACCGGCAGCAACCCTTTCCATTTTTTGCGCTGCGTCCCTTTTTCGCTGGCAAGAAAATCACCGGATGCAGATTGGCGCTGGCGCATGGGTTCCATATCGAGCCTGCCGAAGAAAAATCCGCTCCAGCAGTGGTTGGAAGCGGGCAGCCGATGCATGCTCGCTTTTTAGTGGCGTACACAATGCCGAAGGACTCGTAACGACCATATTCTCTCGCCAAGACGCAGAAGCCGCAAAGAAAAAATTCTTTTCGCCAACAGGGTTGCCTTGCGTTCTCTGCGCCTCCGCGAGAGGTCCGGCGTCTTTACGAATGCATCAACTTTCATTCCGGCGCAAAAAGGTCGGCCGGTCGTAATCCTGCTCGTTCAAAATATTGTTGGCATAGGATCTTTGTATCCCGTTTGCCACGGCGCGGCCCGCAGCCATACCCTGCTCCCCTTTTCTGAACGGCAGCGGTTGCGCGGCAGGCTCCCGTTTTTTCGGCATGAGCTGCACCTTGTCCGGCAGTTCCTCGATCTCCTCCACGGTATCGCGGATACCGGTGGCAATGACCGTTACCTGCAGCTCATCGCCCAGGTTCTCGTCGAAGATCACGCCCAGAATGATATTGGCGTCCTCGTGCACCTCTTGATAGATCTTGGTGGTGGCCTCGGTCACTTCGGGCATGGTCAGGGTCTCCCGGCTGGCGGAGATGTTGACCAAGACCCCCTTGGCGCCGTCGATGCTGATATCCTGCAAAAGCGGGCTGTTGATCGCCATGTTCACCGCTTCCACGGCCCGGTTTTCGCCCACCCCGTAGCCGGAGCCCATGAGGGCCTGGCCCATTTCGTTCATAATCGCCCGCACGTCGGCAAAGTCGGGGTTGATGTAGCCGGGAAGGTTGATCAGGTCGGTGATGCCTTTGACCGCCTGCACCAGGACATCGTCTGCCATCTTCATCCCGTCGATAAAGCGGGTTCCCTTCTGGCTCAGGGAGATGAGCCGGTCATTGGGAATGGTGATGATGGTGTCCACATGCTCTTTCAGGTTCTTCCAGCCGAGCTCGGCGTTTTTCATCCGGGCCCTGCCCTCGAAGGCAAAGGGCTTGGTCACGACACCCACGGTCAGCGCGCCCAGCTCCTTGGCAATCCTGGCCACCACCGGCGCGGCTCCGGTTCCGGTGCCGCCGCCAAGCCCGCAGGTGACAAAAACCATGTCGCAGTCCTTCAACTGCTTCCGTATTTCGTCGATGGATTCCTCCGCCGCTTCCCGGCCCCTTTCAGGGTTGGCTCCGGCCCCCAGCCCCTTGGCGACATTCTTGCCGAGCTGCAGCCGGACATCGGCCTTGGATTTTTCCAGATCCTGGATATCGGTGTTGCCGGCAATGAATTCCACCCCGAGGATATTGCTGTCCACCATGGTGTTGACTGCATTGCCCCCGCCGCCGCCAACGCCGAACACCCTGATCTTTGCCCGTGATTCTGTTTCCGCGAATTTAAAAGTCATATCCTGCTCTCCCTGTTCAAGGTCATTGACCTGCTCCCAACATCGCCTGGCGCCTGATGAGCGTGTTTACACTATCCCCTTAAACCAGTCCTTCATCCGACCGGTAAATCTCCCTACCACTCCTCCCTTGGGCCGTTTGAATCGTTCCCCCGGCCCATTCTTCATGCCATAGACAACCAGGCCAACCCCGGTTGCCCACTGCGGCGTGCCCACCACATCCACCACCCCGCCGATATTTTCCGGCCGTCCGGTGCGGACCGGCAGGTCAAAAATCTGTTCCGCCAGCTCCTCCATGTTGTCCAGCAGACACGAACCGCCGGTCAACACCATGCCGGCGTTGATCATTTCCTTGTGCTTGGAATCGAGCAGCTCCTGGTTGATAAGAGTAAGCATCTCCTCAACCCGGGGTTCGAGGATCTCTCCCATGACCCTCCGGGAAAGCTTCCGATTCTTTCTCCCCCCCACGCTGGGAACCTCGATGACCTGATCCTTGTCGATGAGCGAGGCCAGGGCGCAGCCGTACTCCTCCTTGAGCCTCTCCGCCTCCTTTTGCGGGGTGCGCAGGCCGATGGACAGATCGTTGGTCAGGTTCTGGCCGCCCAGGCCAAGAACAAAAGTATGCTTGATGGTCCCGTCGGCAAAGATCGCCAGATCGGCGGTCCCGCCGCCGATGTCCAACAACCCGACCCCCAGCTCCATCTCTTCCCGGGTCAAAACCGCCCCTGCCGAAGCCAGGGGCTCGAGGACCACATCCGTTACCTGGAGCCCGGCGCGGTTGCAGCACTTGACGATGTTGTGCACCGCGGTGGCCGAGCCGGTGACAATATGCACATCGGCTTCGAGGCGGACGCCGGTCATGCCGATGGGGTCCTGGATATCGGCCTGGCCGTCCACCATGAACTCCTGCGGCAGCACATGGATTACCTCCTGGTCCGGCGGGATGGGCACGGCCCGGGCCGCATCCACCACCCGGTCGATGTCGTCCTGCCGGATCTCGTTATGTTTGATGGCGATCAAGCCGTGGCTGTTGAAGCTCTTGATGTGGCTCCCGGCAATGCCCACATACACCGAACCGATTTCGCAGCCGGCCATGCGTTCCGCCTCTTCCACCGCCTGCCGGATCGAATGGACGGTGCTCTCGATATTGACCACCACCCCGCGGCGCAGTCCCACCGAGGGATGCCTGCCTATGCCGATGATATCAATCCGGGTGTCACGGACTTCGCCGACCACCACGCAGATCTTGGTGGTGCCGATATCCAACCCGACAATTAGATCGCCGCGTTCTTCATGTGCCATTTGTTCACCTTTAGTCGATCCCGCGACACGTCACGCCATCGACGGTTATCACACTCCCGCCCTTTGCTTCTTTGCTACCGACCGGCGCCCCTTCCCGCCGGACATGCAACCATGTCCCTGCTCGAAGGTCGGAAGAGATGGCTTCCACCTCATCCCGCCTCGTCAAAACCCACCAGCACCTGGTTGCGCCCATAGTCCATCCTGACATAGGCGGCTTTTTCAAACTCCTTGCTCTTGTACAACTTGTACAGCACCTTGGTCAGCCAGTAATATTTGGTCCCCACATTGCCTGTTCCCAGATGGATGGGAAAAGGCCGGTCCACCAGATAGAGGATGATATTTTCGTCCCCGTCCACATGGAGTTCCGAGATATTCTGCTTTGGCAGAATGGAACTCCCCTGCCCCGCGTATTTGATGAACTGCAGGGCCGCGCCCAGTTGCGAATCCTTGAGGTTCCTCGGCCATTCCTCCCTATTCATCCCGGTGATGATGGGATAGTCCATATCCTCGGGCGGCAGCACCTGGGCAAAGGCTACGCCGTTCTGATCAAGATAGAACAACCCGTTGTCGAGGCTGACAATGGCCACCGGCAAACGCTCCTTGACAACAATGGTCAAACGGTTGGGCCAGTCCCTTGCGATCTCCGCCGATTCGACCCATTCATGGGCCTCGATCCCAGCCTTCACCCGTTTGATATCCAAGGCCAGCAGATTACTGTGCACATCCACCCCGCTCATCTCAAGGATGAGATTCTTGGTGGTCCTCCGGCACCCCTCAATGCTGGTGGCAGTTATCTGGAAAAAATCCGCCCGCCCCAAGGCTTTATAAACGATAAAGCCCACCGCGCCAAATCCTGCCACCAGCAGCAAAAAACCAACCCCGAGAATGGCCAGTTTTTTCCTGAGATCCAGGCTCCGGCTTTTTCTGCCGTTCCCGTAACGCTGCTGTATGGACTTTTCCTTTCGCAAAACCGTTTGTGCCCTTTTGGTCTGTATCGCTTACAGAATATGCACTTCCGGCTCCAGCCACACACCGAATCGCGCTGCCACCTTTTCCTGCACCAACTGCATCAGGCCGAGAAAATCCCGGGCCGTGGCAGAACCGGTATTCACCAGAAAATTAGCATGCACCTCGGAAACCTCGGCGCCACCCACCCGTACGCCCTTGAGTCCCGCGTCCTGGATGAGTTTTCCGGCGGCGGGCAAGCCTGCCGGATTTTTAAAAAACGACCCGGCATTAGCCAGCCCCTGGGGCTGCTTGCCTTTCCGTTCGCGCATCAACCGGGCACATCGTGCCGCAATCTCCTGCCGGTCACCGGCCAGCAGCAAAAATTCCGCAGCCGCCACGAGCATCCCCTCTGTTTCCAGATGCCGGTATGAAAGGGCCAGGCCGTCTTTTTCCCGCTCCACGAGCTCCCCGGACTGGGCCAAAAACGTTACCGAGGACAACACCTCTCCCATCTCCTTGCCCCAGGCGCCGGCATTCATGACCACCGCCCCGCCCACCGAACCCGGAATACCCGCGGCAAACTCCAGCCCCTGCAATCCCTGCCCGGCGCACCAGTTGACCAGCTTCATCAGGCTGCAACCCGCCTCAACCCGGAGCAGAAACTCTCCGGGCTTTTCCCCGGCCCGCTGCGCAATGGTTGCGAACTTCCGGCCCAGCATGACAATGACCCCGTCATAGCCTGCATCGGAAACAAGGAGATTGCTGCCCCGGCCAATCACCCTCCAGCAAACCCCGAGTCGCGCCAGCACAACGATGAGGCTTTGCAACTCTTCCCGGCTGGCCGGCATGGCGATGGCCCTGGCCGGACCGCCCACCTGCAGGGTGCACCAGCGGGCCATGGGGCTGTCCCATTCGATCTCCCCGGGCCACAGCGCACGCAGTTGCTCCGGCCACCCCTTGTCCACCCCTTTTTTCATCAACCTCTGTCCCAATAATTGCAACCCCGTCCGTGCCGGACGCCGGTGCAAGCCGCAGACCTTAGCAGGCAGCATGCGCCTGCTCCATTTTCCGGAGAAGTTCCTCACCGGCCTGATGGATATTTCCCGCCCCCAAGGTCAAGACTATATCTTCCGGCTGCACCATGGCCAGCACCGTGCGCGGCAGGGAGCCGACATCCGCGACAAAATGGGCATTTTTCTGGCCGTGCAGCTTTATCTCCTGCAACAGCGCGGAACCGCTTACTCCCTCGATGGGGGTTTCGCTGGCCGCATATATTTCGGTCAGCAGCAGGACATCCGCCTCGTGGAAGGCTGTGCTGAATTCCTTGAACAATCCGGCTGTGCGCGTGTAGCGATGGGGCTGGAACATGACGATGAGCCGCTTTCTCGGCCAGGCCGAGCGCATGGCTGCCAGGGTCGCCCTGATTTCCGTGGGATGGTGGCCATAATCATCAATGACCATGACCCCATCGACCTCCCCCTTGATCTGCAAGCGCCGCTGGACACCGCTGAATGTTTTCAGGGCGCGCTGAATGACCGCAAAGGGAATCTCCAGCTCCAGGGCCACGGTTATGGCGGCCAGGGCGTTATAGACATTATGCAGCCCCGGAACATTGAGGGTTATCTCCCCCAGCACCTCCGTATTCCGGCAGACCTCGAACACCGAGGTCAAGCCCTGGGCCGTCACGGCCCTGGCGTGGACATCGGCCTGACTGGTCAGGCCGTAGGTGATCACCCTTTTCCTGATCTGGGCCAGGATCGAGGCAACATTCGCATCATCCAGACAGACAACCGCGGCCCCGTAAAAGGGGAGCTTTTCGATGAATTCCAGGAAGGCGCCTTTGATCTCCTCGATATCCCGGTAATGGTCCAGATGTTCCAGATCGATATTGGTCACGATTTCAAGCACCGGGGACAATTTCAGGAAAGAGCCGTCGGACTCGTCCGCCTCGGCAACCAGAAATTCCCCCTCGCCCAGCTTGGCGTTGGTGCCCAGGCTGTTCACCTTGCCGCCGATCACCACCGTGGGATCAAGGCCTGCCTCGGCCATCAGCCAGCCGACCATGGAGGTGGTGGTGGTCTTGCCGTGGCTGCCGGCCACGCCGATGCCGTACTTCTTGAGGCGCATGAGCTCGGCCAGCATCTCCGCTCTGGGGATGACCGGGATATGCGCGGCTCGGGCCGCCTGCACTTCCGGGTTATTCTCCCGCACCGCCGAGGAAATCACCACCACATCCGCCCCGGCAATCCATTGCCCCTGATGCCCGGTATGGACCGTGCCGCCCAGACCTGCCAGACGCCTGGTTATCTCGGTTTCCCGCAGGTCCGAACCGCTCACGGTGTAGCCGAGGTTCAGGAGCAGCTCGGCGATGCCGCTCATGCCGATACCGCCGATGCCCACGAAATGGATATGTTGCGTTTTCTTATACATGGACCTCTGTCCTTAATCCGCGCCGCTCAAGCGGCCAACAACGCTATGCTTTTTTCCACGATGGCGGCTGTCGCCTCCGGCCGGGCAAATTCCTTCATCCGCGTTGCCATGGACTGCAGCCGGGGCACATCGTTCAACAGCCCCCATATCGCCTCCCGCAGCTTCGGGCCACCGAGTTCCCGCTCCTGAAACATCAAGGCTGCCCCGCCAGCCACCAGAAAGGCCGCATTGGTCGTCTGGTGATCATCGGCCGCGTACGGAAAAGGGATCAAAATCGCCGGCCTGCCAAGCACCGCCAGCTCCGCCAGGGTGGTCGCCCCGGCCCGGGAGACAACCAGGTCCGCATCCCGATAGGCCGCCGCCATATCGCTGATAAAGGAAGAGACCTGAGCCGTGACCCCTGCCGCGGCGTAAGCCTTACGCACCCACTCTTCATCGCTGTTTCCCGTCTGGTGGTGGATCTGAACCGGGTCACCGGACTGGTTCTGGGCAAAGGCCTCCACCATCAGGGAATTGACCCGGTGCGCGCCCTGACTGCCCCCCAAAACCAGCACCGTCTTGCTTGCGACCTGATCCTTCCGCCGGCCTGCCCCCTGGAGCAATTCCGCCCGCACCGGATTGCCGGTCAGCACCGCCTTGCCCCGGGGAAAAAAATCCTCGGAGCCGGGGATGGAAATATATACCTGGTCGACGATTTTTCCAAGCATCCTGTTGGCCATTCCCGGAATTGAATTCTGCTCATGGATGCAGGTTTTCACCCCCAGGAGCCGTGCCGCCAACACCACCGGCCCGGTCACGTAGCCGCCCACCCCCAAAACCAACTGCGGCTTGAAGGCGCGGACCAGCCGCAACGCCTGCCAGAGGCTGATGGGAAGCCGGGCCAGGCTCTTGACCGTCCCCACAAGCGATTTCCCCTTCAAGGGCAGACAGGCAATGGCTTTCTTCTCAAAGGCGCGGTCAGCCAGGGTCTTGTTGTCAATGGCCCGGTCCGTGCTGACAAAGAGGACCTTCCCTTGGGGAAACCGGCGCAGCATCTCTTCGGCCACGGCAATGCCGGGAAAAAGATGCCCTCCTGTTCCGCCTCCGGTCACGATCATCCGCATGGACAGCCACCCTTTCCTTATTGCCCGACAGCCAGGCTGCGGCTTCCGCCACTTCTCGCCAGCAGCCAATCCTGCGCCCGCGCCATGGTCTGGTGAAAACAATCCGGGCAGTAGCCATGGGAAACCCTGGTTTCCTTGCTTGATTGTCCCTGTATCCATCCGGTCCGGCTCTTGGTTTTCTGGCACACACAGCACACTGTTTGCATAAACCCGTCCTCGCCCTGTTGTCGCCCCCCAGCCGTGCCCCCTCAGACACAAGGCTTCCGGGCGTTTTTCCCGACCGTTGCCGCTAGCGCGCTTCCTGCCCCGCCAACCTGCTGACCGCCTGGGCAAACACCTCGCCCCGGTGGCTGTAACTTCTGAACATGTCAAAACTCGCGCAGGCGGGAGAGAGCAACACCGCGTCTCCCTTCTCCGCCATTGAACTTGCCAGCCGTACCGCCTCGTCCATTTCTGCGGCAAAGGCTATCCGGGTGGTCTCGGCGAAAGCCTTGGCCATTTCCTCCCGTGCCTCGCCGATCAGAACCATGGCCCGAACCTTTTGCCGCACCAAGGGGCGCAGCATTTCGTAGCCCCCGCCCTTGCCCCGGCCTCCGGCAATGAGCACCACCTGCTGCTTCATGCCGCCCAAGGCGGAATACACCGCCCCGATATTGGTGGCCTTGGAATCGTCGTAGTAGGAGATTCCATTGATCTCATCCACCAGGGACAGCCGGTGCGGCAACGGCGCGAATCCGGCCAGGCTCTGCTGAATATCCGCCGGGCTGCACCCCAGGGCCCGGACCGCGAGAATTGCCGCCATGGCGTTTTCGGTGTTTGGCGCCTGGCCAAGAGGGGTTCCCGCCAATTCGTATTCCTCGGTTTTCTTGCCCGCCTCACCCTTCGTGACAATGCGGACCTTGGTGCCGCTGAGAAAGGCCGCCATCCCGGTCGTTTCGCAGGCGCTGTATCGCCGGATTTCGCCCAGTAGCGGCCAGGGGCTCTTTTTTCCCGACTCTTTGCCCAACCATCCGGCAATGACAGGATCGTCGCCGTTGACCACGGCCACGTCGCCAGGCTGCTGTTTTTTAAAGAGCGACATCTTGGACTCGACATAGGCCTCATAGGAGGCATACCGATCCAGGTGGTCCGGGGTGATATTGAGCAGCACTCCCACCCGGGGGTGGAACTCTCCACCGCTGTCCAGTTGGAAGCTGCTCACCTCAAGAACCACCACCTCACATTCCTGCGGCCCGGCAAGATATTCAGCCAGGGGAGTTCCGAGATTGCCGCCCACAAAGACCTTCATGCCGCTGCCGGCCAGCAGATCGCCGATCAGGGTGGTCACCGTGCTTTTGCCGTTGGTGCCGGTCACCGCCACCAGGGTTCCTTTCAAGAAATCCTTGGACAAGGCGAGCTCGCCCACCACCGGGATGCCTTTTTGCCGGGCCGCGGCAAGGGGCGCTATGTCGAGCGGGACGCCCGGGCTTACCAAAATACAATCCGCCGATGTTAAAAGCTCAGAGGTATGGCCGCCAGTTTCAACAAAAACTCTTTTCTCCTTCAGCCACCGAACCAAGTCTCCTTCAAGGTTCTCCTGACGGCCACCCTCTGAAACCGATATTTTCACACCCAGATTGAGCAGGAACCGCACCGCGGAAACACCGGACTTGCCAAGACCCACCACGACAACATGGGCTCCGGGCTGCAGTATTTCCTTGAGGTTCCAATTCATCCTTTCATCTTCTCCGATTTTCCTAACGCAACTTCAAGGTTGCCAGGGCGCTCAGTCCCAGGACAATGGAAACGATCCAGAACCGGACCACCACCTTGGGCTCCGTCCATCCCTTCTTCTCAAAATGGTGATGAAACGGGGCCATGAGAAAAATCCTCTTTCCGCCGGTCATCTTGAAAAACCCCACCTGGAGGATGACCGAAAGCGCCTCCATGACAAACACTCCGCCGACAATGACCAGCAGCATCTCCTGCTTGATGATGATCGCCACCATGCCCAGGGCGGCGCCCAAGGCCAGGGAGCCAACATCCCCCATGAAAATCTGGGCCGGATAGGCGTTGAACCAGAGAAAACCGAGGCTGGCCCCCACCAGGGCGCCGCACAGAATGGCAACCTCGCCGGCCCCCGGCACATAGGGAATCTGCAGATATGCCGCCAGCCCGGCATGCCCGGCCAGATAGGAAAAAAGCAGATAGACGCTGCTCGTCACCACCGTGGGGCCGGTGGCCAAGCCGTCCAGGCCATCGGTGAGATTCACCGCGTTGGAGGCGCCCACCACCACCAGGATGGCGAACACCACATAATAGGTGCCCAGGTCGGGCTGAATATTCTTTAAAAACGGAAAGCTCAAGTGCCCGTCAAAATTCGGGTTGAAGTAGATGAGCAACCCGGCAATGGACGCGCCGAGGATCTGCCAGAACATCTTGCCCCGGGCGCTCAGGCCTTTGCTGTTCTGCTTCTTTATCTTGCGGTAGTCGTCATAGGCGCCGATACCACCGAACCACAGGGTTACTCCGAGGATGATCCAGACAAAGGCGTTCGACAAATCTACCCAGAGCAGGGTGGTCACGGTCACGGCAAAGAGGATGAGCACCCCCCCCATGGTGGGAACCCCCCGCTTGCTGAAATGGCTGGCCGGACCGTCGTCCCGCACCACCTGGCCGATCTGGTTTTCCTGCATCATCTTGATGAACCGGTTGCCGCACAGCAGCAGGATCAGAAAGGCGGTCAGCGTGGCGCCGATGGCGCGGAAGGTGATATAGCGAAAAACATTCAGCGCGCTGAAGTAGGCGTGGAGCGGATAGAGAAGATGATAGAGCATGGTGCGTTCCTTAGCTCTGCTTCTCAAGCAGATCGTGAGTGATTGTTTCCATCCGCATCCCGCGTGACCCCTTCACCAGCACCCAGTCTCCCTGCCGCAAAAGGCCCGCGCCGATGCTTTCGCGCAGCCAAACGCCGACCTGCTCCTTTGTACTGAAAAACATCGCCTTTTTCTTGCTCATTCCAGCCTTCCAGGCCGCTCCGACCAGGGTTTCGGCAAATTCCCCCACTGCCAGCAACCCATCGAAGCCGAACCGCGCCACAGCCCTGCCGATATCCTGATGGGCGGCGATACTCTGTGTCCCAAGCTCCAGCATGTCGCCGAGGACGGCCACCTTTTTGTGGGTGCGGTCCATCTGGCGCAGGGTTTCAAGCGCGGCAAGCATTGAAGAGGGGTTGGCATTGTACGCGTCGTTCACCAGCCTGAGGCCGCCGATGAGCTTCTGCACCTGAAGCCGTTTTTCAAAGGGAGCGAAGCTTTCCAGTCCGGCCACGATATCGGTAAACTTCACCCCGGCCGCATGGGCCATGGCAGCCGCAGCCAGCCCGTTCTGCACATTATGCGCCCCAAGGCCGCGAATTTTCACTCTGGCCTCGTTGGCGCCGATCTGCAGGGTAAACGCCATCCCGCGTTCACCCTGGCTGCGCAGCCGAAGGCCCCGGACCTCCGCCTTGGGATTGCGGCCGAAGGTGATTTTTTTCTGGCTGCACCGCCGGGCGATGCCCCGCACCCTTTTGTCATCGATATTGACCACCAGCTTGCCCCAGGCCTTGATCCCGTTAAAGAGCTCTCCCTTGGCCCTGGCTACTCCGGAGATGTCGCTCAAGCCCGCAAGATGAGCGTCCTGCACATTGGTGATGCAGGCGATGTCCGGATCCGCGATTTCGGTGAGCCGGGCGATCTCGCCGGGCTGATTCATGCCCATCTCCATCACCGCGAAGTCGTGGTGAAATTCGACAGGCAACAGGGAAAGCGGCAGACCGATCAGGTTGTTAAAATTGCCTTGCGTCTTCAACACGCTGTATTCCCTGCTTATAATCGCCGCGATCATCTCCTTGACCGTGGTCTTGCCGCAGCTCCCGGTTATCGCCACCACCTGCAGATCCGGCATCAGCGATCTCCGGTAGGCGGCCAGATCGCCAAGGGCGCGGAGGGTGTCCGTTACCAGCACCACGGGAACAGGCACCATCTTCTCTGGCACCGCATCAACCACCAGCCCGGCCGCCCCTTTCTGCACGGCTTGCGCCAGGTAGGCATGGCCGTCAAAGTTCTCTCCGCGCAAGGCCACGAACAGATCCCCCGGCTCGATGGCCCTGCTGTCCGTGCAGACCCGGCGAAACCCCGCCTCGGTCCGGCCGGAAAGAAACCTGCCCCCAGTGGCCAACAGAACCTGGGACAACGTCCAGACCGGATTTTGCATGGCGCCAGCGTCAGATTTTTTTGCCGTCCTTCCGTTTTGCATGCCGCAAGCACCTGTTTTTCGCACCATTGCCAGATCCATTACGTTTCCCCCTCTCTGAGATCCTGCCTGCTTCTTCCGACCATTACCAGTTGATCACCGCAGCCTGGGCCGCAGCTTCAAGCCTGTCATCGAAAAAAAATCTCCCTTCCGGGGTTATCTGATACGTTTCGTGCCCTTTCCCGCACAGCAACACCACATCGCCGGGCAGGGCATGACGGATGGTTTCCCTGATCGCCTCCCGGCGGGAGGGGACAATATCATAGCCCCGCAGTGCTTCTCCCCGAAGGATGGTCTCAATCCGCATCCGCGGCAGGGTGGTTTCCAATATCCCCGCCTCGATGTCCCGCAGGATATCGGCCGCCCGTTCACTCCTGGGGTTATCCGAGGTAAGCACGACCACATCGGCCAACGCCCCGGCAACCTTGCCCATCAGCGGGCGCTTCCCGCGGTCGCGGTCCCCGCCGCAGCCGAAGATCGCAATCAAGCGGCCGGTGGTCAGGCGACGCATGGTCTGCAAGACATTGGCCAGCGCGTCCGGGGAGTGGGCAAAATCAACAAACACGCTGACCCCTGCCGGGGCAGGGACCCGCTCCAGCCGCCCGGGCGCGGCCTGGGCCTGACCCAGGCCATCCACAATCTTTTCCCCGGAAATGCGCAGAGCCATTGCCACCCCCACCGCACCGAGGATATTTTTCAGGTTGAAATTTCCAACCAGTTCAGAACGGAGCTCCAACTCTCCCGCCGGAGTCGTCAGGCTGGCCACCGTTCCGGCAAGGCTCTCCCGAGCCTCCCGCACGGCCACCTCGGCTTCGCTCAGGCCGCAGTCAATCAGGGTTCTCCCCTTCTTTCCCCCGTACCCCAAGGATTTGTCTGCCCGCAGTTCAACCAGCAGCCGCCTCCCCCAGTCGATGCCGGAGTCGTCATGGCTGTCACAGAGAACCACCGCCGTGCCGTCTTGTTTCAGATACTCGGTAAAGAGCCTCTTTTTGCTCGCGAAATACCTGAGCATATCCCCATGGAAATCGAGGTGATCGCGGCTCAGGTTTGTGAACAGGGCCACATCGAAGCTGATGCCCCCCACCCTTTTTTGCTCCAGGGCATGGGAGGAGGTCTCCATGATCACATGGGTGACGCCGTTTGCCGCCATCTCGGCTAAAATCCGGTGCAGACTTACCGGATCCGGGGTGGTGAACGGGGCGGCAATTTCCACTGCGCCATACCGGTAATTCACGGTGCCGATCACCCCGGGCTGACCGCCGTTTTTTCGGATTATCGATTCCAGGAGATAGGTTGTCGTAGTCTTCCCGTTGGTTCCGGTTATCCCGATCATGCACATCCGGCGGGCAGGATGGCCATAAAAGCTTGCCGCCGCCTGCCCCAGCGCCTTTGGCGTATCAGCCGTTTCCAGACAGACCACCTTGCCATGCTTCCAGCCCCGGCAGCGGTCCTTGCCCACCAGCACCGCGGCGCACCCTTTTTTTACCGCAGCCTCAAGATAGTCATGCCCATCCACAGTCAGGCCCGGGATGGCGACAAACAACGAACCTGGGCCGGCCTGGCGGGAATCGGCGGTGATGCTGCGTATCGCTGTGTCCGGCAGCATGTCCAGGTTCACGACCTCTACCTCCTCGGCCAATTTCCGTAACGATACCGCAACAAGGTTGTTGTTTTTCCCCATTCCAGTGCCCGGACCCGCTATTGCATCGTTTTCAGGCGCAGCACACACTGTTCAACGCCTCGCAAGGCAGAGCCGGCCAGAGGATACTGGCTGGCCACCTGCCCTGAGCCGACAATCTGCAGCCGCACCCCGTAGGGCTGTAAAACCTGCATCGCCTTGCGTCCGCTCAAGCCCCGCACATCGGGCATGATCAGGCCCTGGGGTCCTTGCGCCAAGGCAGCGGGCCCCAGGGCGGATTGCGCTTGAATCGTTTCCATTTTTTTGTAATAGCCGACTTCGCGCACAGCCAACTCCTTGGCGGTGGGAGGTTTTGCCTGATGTTGCAGCGCGATTCTCGCCTGCGGCATCATCTCTTCGGCAAGATCCCGAACCGGCGACTTGGCCTGCGGATCGATATGCGCGCCCTCAAGCACGACAATCATGGCAATTTCAGGGTTGTCCAGCGGAGCCATGCCCAGAAGAATACTCTCCATCACCGCCGGGCCGGCGCCCGCTTTCTCTCCGCCCTCGTTTGCCGGCTGTGCCGTGCTGTCGCCTGGCATCTTTGCCTGCCCCCCCGGGAAAGGCTCTTTCTGCAACAGCGATTCAATGACGAAAAGACCCCGGCCCGATCCGGCAGCCTTCTTCATTTCGCTGCGCATGCCCGCGCTCACATCGGGACGCACGGCAAACTCCCCGATCCCGCGCCGGACCGGCACATCCCACACCTGCTCATCCTGCCAGACCGCCCGGAGAACATGGGGGGTCATCACTTGCCCTCCGTTGATCAACCGGGAAAACGCCGACAGCAACGCCAGAGGGGTTGCCGTCGGAACAGAATCCTTGTCACCATGCAGCGGCATGGCCTGTATCGTCGGAGGAGGAGGCGTCACTTGCCCCCCTTCTTCTTTTTTAATAACCGGACCGGCATCCGCATCCTCCTTTAAGGAGAACATCGCCTCGGGCAAATCCACCTCTCCCTTGACTGTCAACCCGATCTTTTCGGCAAAGGCGCTGAACTCGCCACGCCCCACCTCGGTCTGGCCCAGGCCGGTCCCTTCCGGGGAAATATACCTGCCATCCGCCACCATATTCCAGGGGCCGCGCTGGATCACCTCCGGCTCAGGCATGGTCTCGCTGCCCGCAGCCCCGTTTCCGCCCCCAACACTCCGGCTATCCAGTGCAGCCGCCTCCTGAAACAGGCGCTCCATCGCGCCAAGATCAAGGAGATCCTCAATGGCCCGATTCCTCCGCGCGTCGGCGCTGAACTCCCAAAATCGATTGGGATCATAATCCGGCAGGCTGGCCAAGCCGAGAATCTCGCCGGTGGACGGGACCATGATCACGGCCACTCCGGCTTTGGCCTCCGTACTGTGCATCAGACCCGTTAGTTTTTGCTCCAGAGTATTCTGAAGATGGCTGTCAAGGGTCAGAATGAGACTTGCGCTGTCACTTCCTTCGGCTATTTTCCTGCTGACCCCGGCGGCGGCCAGCCTTGGGTCATACACCCCGCCGCCCCGCAGAACACTGTCATAGTAAAACTCGACCCCTGCCAGCCCCTGCTCATCCTTTAAAAATCCTATGACATGGGCGCCAAGCTGGTTGCCCGGATAAAACCGCTGCACCTGATTGATGCGATACACCCCTTTCAGGTTAAGGTCCGCGATTTTTACCGCTTTCTCGCGACTCAGATCCCTGCCGAGCCAGGCAAAACTTCTTTCCCCCTTCAGGGCGGAAAGAACATTTTTTTCATCAAGCCCGAGGATCTTTGCAACCTCACGGGCGACCTTCTCGGGCGCCTCAAGCTCCAATGGCCTGGCGTAGAGGGAACTGCGCTGAAAACTCACTGCCAGCTCCATGAAATTCCGGTCATAGATGTTTCTCCGGCCGCCACCTTGCACGGCGCTGACCTGTTCATCCCTTTGCTTGTCTCCCTGCGCCTGTTGCCCGCTCTCATCAAAGAATTGACTTTTTATGGCGATTACGGCAAACACCGCCGCCACCAACAAGAGAATTCCTCCCACCACGACAGGGCGCCGGTCTTTTCCCTCAATTCCCCGCCTCATCATGCCGGGCCTATGGCCTTCGCAACTGCTTCGCGGAAGGCGGGAACAATCCCAGCCGTTCTGCCGCAGCTTCGATTTTTTCCTGTTGCAGCAGCGCGTCCTTTTCCGCGGCGAGCGCCATATTGGCCGCAACGAGTTCGGCTTTTTCCTGCTGACCCTTGCCAAGCCTGCCCAGCCCGTCCCGCAAGGCAACGCCGAACCAGAGGCTGCTGACTACTCCCAGCAGCATGGCGACAACCGCAATTGCCCCGATGATCTTGAATGGCCGTTCCCGATCTGATCCGCCCGTCCGCCTGCCGGCAACCTTCTGCCTGTTGCCGGAAATGCCGGAATATTTTTTCGCGTAATCGCGCATCTTACGTTCTTCCTCTTGCCGCAACCCGCAGCTTGGCGCTTCTTGCCCTGGGATTGCGCAGACACTCGGCGCGGCCAGGGGTAAGGGGCTTCGGGGTGACGACCTCGAGCAGGGGATTTTCCCGAAAGGCCTGCTTCACCAGGCGATCCTCCAGGGAATGAAAGGAGATGACGCAAAATCTGGCGCCGGGGGCGAGCAGGGTGGCGCCATCGGCCAGAACCTGCTCCAGACTGTCGAGTTCCCGGTTCACGGCGATGCGCAACGCCTGGAACACCTTGGTGGCGACATGGATTTTCTTGGGATGAAACCGCTTGGGAATGGCTTGGTCCACCAGGGCGACAAGCTGATCGGTGGAAACGATCTTCTCTTTCCGCCGTGCCTCAACAATTTCTTCGGCAATCCTTCTCGCCTGACGCTCTTCGCCATAGTAGAAAAAAATATCCGCCAGCTCTTCCTCGGAGGCCTCATTGACAAGTTCGGCGGCCGTGGCGGACTGGCGCTGGTCCATTCGCATATCAAGCGGCTCGCTGCCTTTAAAGCTGAAGCCGCGGCCGCTTGCATCCAACTGCAACGAAGAAAGACCCAGATCGAGCAGCAGGCCGTCAATTGTGCCGATGCCTAGCTCCATCAGGGTCTCCTTTATCGAGGCAAAATTTTCATGCACAAAACGGACACGGCCTGCAAACCGGGCCAGCCGTTCCTGCGCCAGGGTCAAAGCCGCAGCATCCCAGTCAAAGCCAACAACCCGGCCCGTGGGACCGCAGGCCTCCAAGATCCTTTCCGTATGCCCCCCCAGCCCCAGGTTGCCGTCAACATATACACCTCCATCCACCGGGGCCAGACAGGTGACCACTTCCTCGAGCATGACCGGGACATGGGATGGCTGCATAGAGTATCAGAACAGCCCCATTTCCAAAAGAACCTGCTCGAAATTCTGAAAATTCTCGCCGGTCGGTTTGTTCTCAGCCTCCCAAATTTCCTTATCCCAGATTTCAAAATAGGTGATCATGCCATTGGCGACGATTTCCTTTCTGATCCGGCAATCTTCCCGCAAGGTGGCGGGGAGCAGGATTCTTCCCTGCTTGTCCAGGGTGCACTCTTCGGCGCCGCCGATCATATACCGGATCAACTTGACGGTTTCCGGCCTTTTCTGGCCTTGCGCCAAAAGGGTCATCTCCAGCTCTTCCCAATGGGGCAGCGGGTAGGCGCGGATACAGTTGTGCCAAGGCGTAACCATGAGCCGCTCGTCGCCCTGACTGCGCAGGGACTCCCGGAACCGGGTCGCGATATTCAGCCTGCCCTTGGCATCGAGGGCATGCTCGGAGCGCCCGCGAAAATGACAGACCGGATTTGTGACACTCCCTTCAACCACACGCAGCTCCTTCTTTCTCCCCGACTACCCACTTTACACCACTTTATGTACCCTTATAGTGAAAAGGGCTGATCAGTGTCAAGGAAAAAACATGTGAGACCCTGTATCCCCCCTCCCCTTCCAGAGCAGCACAAAACACCTCATATAGCGGTCATCAAGCAATGAAGACACCACATAAAGTATCAAGGAGGGAATCACCCCTCTCCCTTTCATCCAAATATTTTTTTTGTGGGGCAAGGTGGGGCAAAAATTAAACGCACGCTGGATTTTTTCCAGAAAAAACCAAATTTCCCGCAATGCCATGCCCAGGCACGCTCCATCTCTTTATCTGGCTGTTTTTTTGGTTTTTCCTTGCCTTTCCGCCGACTTTCATTTAAGGTGCCCCTTTTTTTCCCCAAGCCGGGACCAAACCCTTCTTCATGGAAAGTTGAAACGTTATGGAACAAAGCACAATCAGAAACGTCGCCATCATTGCCCACGTTGACCACGGAAAAACCACCCTGGTCGACCAGTTGTTCCAGCAAAGCGGCATGTTTCGGGAAAATCAGGAAGTCGCAGAGCGCCTCATGGACTCGGGAGATCTCGAGAGGGAGCGCGGCATCACCATCACCGCCAAGAACGGCTCATACTGCTACAAGGATTACTGGATCAACATCATCGATACCCCCGGACACGCCGATTTCGGCGGCCAGGTTGAACGGGTTCTGCGCATGGCGGACGGCTGCCTCCTTTTGGTGGACGCCCAGGAAGGCCCCATGCCCCAGACCTATTTTGTTTTGAAAAAGGCGCTGGCCGCAGGGCTGCGCATCATCGTGGTGATCAACAAGATCGACAAGCCCGCGGCCCGTTGCGCCTGGGTGGTTGATCAGGTTTTCGACCTCTTTGTCAAACTTGAGGCCCCGGACCACCTGCTGGATTTTCCGGTGGTCTACGCCTCGGCCAAGCAGGGCTACGCCAAGCATCACCTCACCGACGATTCCACCACCATGGAACCGATCTCCCAACTGATCGCCGCCCATGTGCCCCCTCCATCGGGCGACCCCAACGCGCCCCTGCAGATGCAGGTCAGCTCCCTGGACCACTCCCCCTATCTGGGGCGCCTTGGCATCGGCAAGGTGACAAACGGCACCCTGAGCATCAACAAGCCCATTGCCGTGGTCAAGCGCGACGGCAGCGTCTCCCCGGCGCGGCTCACCAAGATCTTCCGCTTCGAATCCGATAAAAAGGTGGCCACCGATACGGCGGGAGTCGGCGAGCTGGTTGCGGTGGCAGGCATGGACGACGTTACCGTGGGCGTGACCTTCACCGACGCGGACAACCCCATGCCGCTGCCCCTGATCGAGATCGATCCGCCGACCATCTCGATGAACTTCATCCCCAACGACTCGCCCTTTGCAGGGCTGGAAGGAAAATTCGTCACCTCCCGCCATCTCGAGGAGCGTTTGCGCCGCGAGACCCTGGCCGACGTGGCCCTCAAGGTCGAACCCATGAAGGAAGGCGTGGGCTATGTGGTTTCCGGCCGCGGCGAGCTGCATCTTTCCATCCTCATTGAAAAGATGCGCCGCGAGGGCTTCGAGCTCCAGGTCACCCGCCCACAGGTCATCATGAAGGAGGAAGGCGGCGTCACCCTGGAGCCCTACGAAGAGCTGACCGTTGATGTGGACGAACAGTACGCCGGGGCGGTTATCGAACGGCTGGGAATGCTGCGCGGACAGATGCAGGAGATGCACCAGGCCAACGGCATGAACCGGCTGGTCTACAAGATCCCCACCCGGGGGTTGCTCGGCTACCGCTCGGAATTCATGACCGCCACCAAGGGGTTGGGTATGATGAACTATGTCTTCGCCGAATACGGCCCCTATGCCGGCGACATCGTCAACCGGGTCAACGGGGTGCTCACCAGCATGGAAACCTGCACCACCGTGGCCTACGCCCTGTTCAACCTCCAGGATCGCGGCCGGTTGTTCCTCGGCCCCGGGGTCAAGGTGTACACCGGCCAGATCATCGGCGAAAACGCCCGCAACCAGGACATGGTGGTCAATCCGGCCAAAGGCAAGAAGCTCACCAACATGCGCGCTTCCGGCTCCGATGAGAACGTGGTGCTCACCCCGCCGGTACAGATGAGTCTGGAAGACTGCATCGCCTATATCAATGATGACGAGCTGGTGGAAGTGACCCCGCTCTCCATCCGGCTGCGGAAGAGGAAGCTCTCCGCCAAATAAGAAGGGGGCCCGCGCCCTTCCTGACCGTGCACCATATAAAAAGGCCATGCCGGATATCCTCCGACATGGCCTTTTTATATTTCCAGCAACACACAGCGATTACAACACTACGGTCCGCTTGATGTACTTCACGACCTCCTCGGGATCATCCATGACCTGAAAATAGAGCAGATCATCCTCGTTGATATAATTTTCCACCAAAAGCCGCTCCTTGATCCAATCCACCAACCCCCCCCAGAAATCAGAGCCCACCAGAATGACCGGGAAACGCTTGACCCGCCTGGTCTGTATCAAGGTGAGGGATTCAAACAGCTCGTCCATGGTGCCGAACCCTCCTGGCATTCCGATAAAGGCCATGGAATATTTGATAAACATCACCTTGCGCACGAAAAAATACTTGAAGCTCAGTGGCACGTTGGTAAAAGGGTTGGGTTCCTGCTCAAAGGGCAGGTTGATGTTGAGCCCGATGGACAGGCCTTCGGCAATGGCCGCTCCCTTGTTGGCCGCGGCCATGATCCCGGGACCGCCGCCGGTGATGATGCCGTACCCGGCCGTGGCCAGATCAAGGGCGATTTTCTCGGCCAGCTTGTAATACCGGCCTTCCGGGCTGGTCCGGGCGGAACCGAAAATCGACACCGCGGGCCGGCCGATGCTGGCCAGGGTGTCAAACCCCTCGACAAACTCGCTCATTATGCGGAACAGCCGCCAGGAATCCCCCACCTGAAAACTATCCAGCGAATACTGCTGCCGCTCGTCAACAACCCCGGCCTTGGTCACTCTCATATCCGATCTCCCTTACAGAGCTTGTCCACACACACCATTCTTCAAGAAAGAGCTGCCAGGGCCGCCTGGGCCGGGGCATGCTCCGGGGAATACCGCAACACCTTTTCATAGAGCTTTCGCGCCTTGCCGGGCCTGGATTGCTGCTCGAACAACCTGCCCAGCAACAAGCCCGCTTCTGCCTGGCGCGGCTCAAGACGGAGGCACTCAGTCAGCGACTGCATTGCCCCTTCCTGATCCTGGGTCATGGCCTGCACCAGAGCGAACCGATACCAATGGTCCGCCTTGCCCCCGTCCAGCTCAACCGCTTGCCCGCACAGAGCCAGGGCTATATCGTGGCCCTGCTTTTCCAAGGCATAGAGCCGACCAAGCCTGCTCAATGAACCGGCATCCCGCGGATTGCCGCTGACCGCCCGTTGGTAGGCGGCAATGGCCAAGCCATTCTCCCCCAAGGCCTCACAAGCCCGGCCAAGCCACCGCGCCACCACCATGGGCTCTCCGCCGGGACGGGATCCTTTTTTGATCAATTCTTCACATCGCTCCAAAACCGCACGGGCTTCGGCGTACCGTCCCTGCCGGCAATAGAGCATGCCGAGGTGCTGCAGAAGGTCGGGATGCTCGTTGTCCACAGCCAGCGCCCTTTCCCAGAGGGCCAAAGCCTCGGGAGCCTGATTGTCGTCAAGGCAGATAAAGCCCAGGTTGAACAGGGCCATGAAATTTTCCGGCTCGATCCCCAGCGCCTTTTGAAAACAGACCCGGGCGCCTTTGGGCCGGTTGAGCTGGATGTTGGCAACCCCCATGCTGTTGAGGATGTTCACATTGCCCGGCTCAAGGAGCAGCCCCTGCCGGTACTCGCCGAGGGCCTTGACCAGATCGCCTTCATTATAATAAACATCCCCGCTGATATTGAGGCTGACCGCATCAAAAACCGCCAGCGAGTCCGGGCCGAAAAAGGTTGCGTGCTGCAACGCCTTCCGGCAATTCAAGGGCAGGGCCGATTTTTTAAAATCGTGAAAAGGAAAGGTGGCCACTCCCATGGAAAAGGAGCTGCCTCCGATGCCCTCCATCCTGTTGCGAAAATCCGCAAGCCAGGCCCGGGCCGCCTCGCCGTCGAGCCCGTCGAGAAACAAAAACGCCTCCCGCTGGTTGACCAGCACCAGTCCTTTCTCCTGGCCGACCAATGTCCTGAGCCGCTTGGAAAAATGGTTGCTGGCCGGCTCCTGATCCATGCGGAGCAAGACCAGAGAAAAAATGGATTTGCCCCGGTACAGGGCGCGCAATTTTCGCAGCGCCGACTCCGGGGTCTTGCGAAAGGGATGGGACTCTATGTCCTGGGCCGTGACATGGCCGCAGAGACTGAAAGGCCCCCGCAGACGGGCGGTGCGCAGGGCCTGCCAGGCCTGTTCCAGAAGCTGCTCCGGGGCGCCGCTCTCCTGGGGGTCGTGGGGCGTCACCGTGGTGATGCCGAGATGGGCGGTGACGAAATTTTCCCGTTTGAGGCGCAAAAGCAGCGATTCGCCCAACTGCCGGGCCTGCTCCATGTCCACCCCATACCAGAGCAGGCCGAAGATCCCGGCGCCGAGATGGTGCAGATGCATGTCCTCCCCGAGCATGGAGGCCAGGCAGCTCCCGGCCCGCACGATGTAGCGCAGACTCCGGTCCGCGTCGCGGGTGCGCGGATAGACCTCCAGCAGGGCCAGGGTGGCAGGGGCACCGCCCCCCGCCTCCGCCTCGCCCTGGCCAAGGGCTTCGAGCTCCCCTCGCAGATGAAAGCCATTCACCAGCCCGGTGGCCGGATCCTGGCAGCTCTGCTTGAGCAGGTAAAATTCCCGGGAGATGATGTGGCTCTGCTCGTCGAGCCAGACCGCCGGCATCCCGTAGAGCTGTTCTTCGCCGCCCCGCACCACCAGCAGCCCGCAGAGCGTTTCCCCGCCCCAGATGGGGAGCAGCAGCTCCAGCCGCTCTGCGTCAACCACGGGCAGATGGGTGTCGCGGATCTGGGTCAGCGCACTGTGCAACTCCGGGGGCGGCTCGCCCTCCTCTTCGCCCAAGGGCATCAACTGGGCCGTATCGCAGGGAAAGAAATCAAAGGCGGTTTTGGTGAACAGCGTGGAAAAACGGCGAAGATCGGCAGGGGTCAAAGGCCCGGCCTCAAACAGCAAAGGGATGGTCATTGATTCTTAGCCTCGCAACTGTTCAGCAGCGCCGCATCTGCTTTGTCATTAGTCTGCTTATGGGCAATAGCACACTTCGCAGACCTCTTCCGCGCATCTGCGGCAGCAGCGTAAGCGGCGCTGCTGAACAGTTGAATTTCGTGGTTTTCGTTACATTGCGGCATCACGCTGGACAATTACTTAACCTCGAAAACTTCTTTCAGGCAGTTGACCAGCAGCGGGATTTCCTTGTCCGCCACGGTGCGCATGTCAAGGAGCAGCCGGTCGTCCTCGATGCGGCCAAGCACCGGCAGGACCAACTCCCGCAACCCCTTTTCCAGCTCATTGACACTCCGGTCCAGGGGGGCAAGGGCCACAGCCCGGCTGGGCAGGGGCTGTTCCGGCAGGGAACCGCCGCCCACCATGGAGGCGATACTCTTGAGTTCCACCCGGCAAACCGGCCCAAGGTCCTTTTCGATCAACCGGCGCAACCGCTTGGCCCGCCGGTCGATGGCAGCCAGGGGCATGGCCAGCATGGCCAGGGTGGGGATGGCAGCAAGGGCCTGTTCCTCGTCAAAATAGAGCCGCAGCACCGCCTCAAGCCCGGCCAGGGTGAATTTATCGATGCGCAGCGCCCGGTTCATGGGGTTACCCTTGATCCGTTCGATGATCTCTTTCTTGCCCACAATAAGCCCTGCCTGGGGTCCGCCCAGCAGCTTGTCGCCGCTGAAGGTCACCACATCGACCCCGGCCCGCACCACCTCGCCCACGGTGGGCTCCTTGGCCAGACCGAAGCGGGAAAGATCCACCAGACAACCGCTGCCCAGATCCTCCATGACCGGAAGCCCGTGCCGCGCTCCAAGCTCCACCAGCTTCGCAAGGGGAACCTCGGAGGCAAAGCCGATGATCCGGTAGTTGCTGGTGTGCACCTTGAGGAGCAGGGCGGTTTCCGGGGTAATCGCATTTTCATAATCGCGGAGATGGGTGCGGTTGGTGGCGCCCACCTCCACCAGCCTGGCCCCGGTCCGGCTCATCACCTCGGGGATTCGGAAGGAGCCGCCGATCTCCACCAATTGGCCCCGGGAAACGATGACCTCGCGGTCCTTGGCCAGGGTGTCCAGCACCAGCATCACCGCGGCGGCATTGTTGTTGACCACCAGGGCCGCCGCGGCGCCGGTCAGCTCGCAGAGGATATCCTCCACCAGGCTGTAGCGGCTGCCCCGCTTGCCCGTGGCCAGGTCAAGCTCCAGATTGGAATACCGGCTGCCCACGGCCAGCAGGCTCTCCATGGCCGCCTCTGGCAGCAGGGAACGGCCGAGATTGGTATGCACCACCACGCCGGTGCTGTTGATCACGGTGCGGAAATTGGGCCGGAGCCGGGCGGCAAGGAGTTTGTGCAGACGGGGAAGCAAAGAGTCTTGAGTCAGATCACCGGGCTTGATGGGCGCGCCCGTGAGAATCTCCTGCCGGAGGGATTCCAGCAACTGGCGCACCGAGCTTTTCACCAGCGACGCAGGCGCAGCGGGAGGCGGGACCAGCCAGCCTAGAAATTCATCAACCTTGGGAATGGCCCGAAGCAGGCGTTGGGTGGAAGCGGCCGGTTGTCCGGCGGACTCAGGTTTTGTGGTCATTCGCTCCCCAGTTCAGGCAGAAAACGGAAGGAAAACGGCGGTCTCACAGAAGGAAACCCATAACATACTGAAAGGACTTACCGTTTTTGAGAAAAACTGTCAAGGGGAAGGCACAGCATTCTGGCGGCAAACCGATCATCCTTCCTGGATGTCCGCCCAAACCCTGGCTGCGGAAAATTTCACTTGACATCAATATATAAATGCATATTTATATCATATAGCCCTCTGGTCCTGCAGGTGATTCCAACACCCGCCAACCCACAAGGAGGTCCTGCCATGAAAGAAACACTGTGCCAATGCCAAACGACTCCGAATGAAAATGACCGTGCCACGACCATAACCGTGACGATCCCTGCTGACCTGCTTGAGCAGTTGCGGAAAGCGGCCGCCTTGGAGGGAACCGACCATCAGTCCCTGCTCATCTGCTATGCCAGGCAAGGATTGATCGATAGCGGAGCGCAATTGAAGCGGGGTCAGTTTGTGGAGCGCGCAAGGGAAGTTTTGGAAAAACATGGCGTCCAGACCGACGTCATTGAGGAAATTTTCAGCAAGTTTCTCTACTGATGAGGCGACGGCGGACGTCGGAACCGGAGAATTGCCGCAACTTCATGAACAACCGTGAACCACAAATAAACCTCCAGACCCTTGCCGTTCTCGCCAAGTGTCTGGCCGACGAAAACCGCCTGCGCATCCTGCTCTGCGTCGGCACAGGGAAAAAATCCGTCTCCAGGATCGTCGAGGAACTGGGCTTGTCGCAGCCCCTTGTTTCCCACCACCTGAAGGAGCTGAAAAGATCCCTGCTGGTACAAGTCGAACGGAGCGGTCCCTTTGTCTATTACGAGATGGCGGATGCGCGCATCCTCGGTATCCTGAAGAATCTGGACGCGCTGGCAAGGGATCTGCTCAGCAAGAGAACAACATTTTAATTTGGGAGATTGCCTGCTCACATGAAAGAAATTCAAAAAATCATAGACCGAATGGACCCGGAGGAGGCTTTAACCGGAATGGCCGCTGTTGCCAGAGGGCTTTTCCCCCAGGTGAGCGAGGAGACCCGGCTTGATTTCGTGGTGGGCCTTGTCGGTGAGGCCGGAGCCGACAAGGTGGCCAGCCTGGTCCAGCTCTGACTTGCGGAGTGCATGGGCGAAGGTGTCGACCCAACCAAGATGTGTCAAAGCCTGGTGGATAAGGTGGCCCGCTCCAAACAACTGCGTTCGGTCACCGACCCCGAGCTGCTGATGCTTTTTGAAGACTGGCTTGAAGAGCTGGAAGCAGAAGTGACCGCCTATCTGGAACAACACCCCGGAAGCGACGCCCCCGCGATTGCGGCGCATCTCGGGCTTTCAGGCAGCGGCGCCGCCTTCCTGGTGGCCAAACTGCGCCGCGAAGAAAAAATATAACCCAACAGGAGGTGTCATGCGCATCCGCTTTTTTCTCAACGAACCCAACGGCAAGACCTGAGGCCATTTTCTGGAGATGATGCCCAGGTTGGGCGCACACAATGATATCGAAATTGAGGTTATTTCAAAAGCCAGGGCCGAATACCAGACCGATGCGTACTTTGCCTTGAACCTGCCCGTTGCCCCGGCGGTGATGGTGGAGGAAGAAATTCTGGTCGAGGGCGGCGATGTGAGCGAGGCGGAGCTGATCGCCTGCATGCGCCGTCATCGTGACCTGTCCGAACCGCAACCCTGAGGAAAAACATTTCGCCGCTTGCCTTGATCGCTGACGCTTCGACCGATCGGCCATGGAACGAAAGAGGGAAAACAGCATGCTCAAAAAGATTCTCGTGCTCGGCGGCTCCTTCGGCGGCCTGACCGCGGCGCTCGAAATCAAGCGACGCCTGGGTGGACGGGTCGAGGTAACGGTCATCAGCAAGGATGACCGCTTTGTTTTTCTGCCCTCCCTGCCCTGGCTGGTCACGGGTCACAGGCAGGCATCGTCGCTCTCCTTGCAGATAAGCGCCATCCTGGCCTCGCGCCAGATCCATTTTGTGCACGGGACTGCATGCGGCGTCGATCCGGTGCGCATGCGCGTGACAACGGAAACCGCTTCATACGATTACGACTATTTGGTCATCGCCACCGGCCCGCATCTGGCCTGCGAAGAGATCCCCGGCCTCGGGCCGCAACAGGGCCACACCCATTGCATTTTCACCCTGGAGCATGCGCAAAAAAGCCGGGAGGCTTGGGAAAAAATCCTGGAAACACCGGGGCCGCTGGTGCTTGGCTCCACCCAACTGGCAAGCTGTTTCGGCCCCTATTATGAACTGGCTTTTGAATTCGATCACGAACTGCGCCGACGACGCATGCGCCACAAGGTGCCCATAACCTACCTCACCTCGGAAGCGTGCCTCGGCCACATGGGCATCGACGGTCTCGGGCCGTCCCGGCGCTTCATGGAAGACGAATTCGCCAAGCGCGACATCAAGGCCGTGGTCAGCCAGGCCGTGACCGCGGTCGAACCGGAAAGCATCCACCTGGCTGACGGCCGCAAGCTGCCCTTCAAGCTGGCCATGCTGGCGCCGCCTTTCAAGGGGGTGGCCGGAGTGGCCGGCCTCGGCAATGCCAGGGGCTTTATCCCGGTTGACGAACAGTATCGCCATCCGCAATACGCCAACATCTACGCGGTGGGTGTCGCCGTGGCCATGGCGCCGCGGGAGCCGACGCCGGTGCCGACCGGGGTGCCCAAAACCGGGTACATGACCGTGCAAATGGCAAAAGCGGCTGCGTTCAACATCGCGGCTGACTGCAACAACACTGCCCCCCTCGCGGCTGGGGATCTCAACATCCTCTGCCTGTTGGACATGGGAGGCACGGGAGCAGTGATGTATGCCGAACCGATACTGCCGCCCCGCCAGAGATCGTTGCTTAAGAAAGGCCGTTGGGTGCCGTGGGCCAAGGCGGGCCTGGAAAAATATTTCCTCTGGAAAATGCGGCACGGATTGAGCCGATTGCCGTGACCAGAGAATCACGACAGCGTAGTGCTGCCAGAAAAAATGATTGATGCGCGAGGAGACAACCGCCATGCACGATGCCAGTTCTTTAGTGAAAACCCATAAAAAGATGCAAGTGTGGCTCAGCGGAAGCTTTATTATTTTGATTAT
The DNA here is from genome assembly GCA_964588325.1 of uncultured Desulfurivibrio sp. Taxonomy (GTDB): domain Bacteria; phylum Desulfobacterota; class Desulfobulbia; order Desulfobulbales; family Desulfurivibrionaceae; genus Thiovibrio. The sequence continues at coordinate 170,939 of CAZPOR010000002.1, read as the reverse complement.
AGGCGGCTGGTTGTATTATCCCCTGGGATATTTCCTGCTGGTCTGCATGCTCGGCGCAATGGGCATCGGGTTCGTCAAAGGCAGATACTGGTGCGACTGGCTGTGCCCGCGGGGAAGCTTTTGGGACACTGTTCTCAAACGGTTTAGTTTTCACCGGAAGGTTCCGGCCTTCTTCCGCCATCCTGTTTTTCGTGCAGGCTGGCTGCTCCTGCTGATGGCCATGCTGACCATTCAGCTCACTCCTGTGTGGGGTGACTTGTACGCGATGGGCAAGCCCTTTGTCTTGATTCTCACCATGACCACCGTGGTGGGCACGATTTTTGGCCTGTTGTATCATGAGCGCATCTGGTGCATGTTCTGCCCCATGGGAACCATGGCCAACATACTGGGCCGGGGCAAGATGGCCCTCAAGGTCGATGAAAATTGCATCAACTGCGGGGTATGCGAAACGGTGTGCCGGATGCAGATCAACCCCGGCTCCTACCGGGAAAACGGCCAGGTGAATCACGGCGATTGCCTGAAATGTTCCTACTGCGTGGAGAGCTGCCCGCAGAAAGCCCTCGGTTTCAATGGGGCGGACGGGCAAGGGCCGAATTGAAACGGGTGCGTCACCCGCAACCAAGGAGACAATCATGATCGACATGGTCCTGTTCCACAGCGGCAACCCGGCCTGAGTGACCTGCCAGAAGGCCGCAGGCGTGGCCAAAGCAATGCAGGAGCGGTTTGGCAACCGGCTGAACCTGAAAATCCACCTCGCAAACTCCCCGGAAGCGGCGGCGTATCCCCTGAAGGGCGCGACCAATGTCTTTGTCGACAGGGAATGGGTTTCCCTGGAGGTGGCTACCTCCCCAGAACAGATGGAGGCTTATCTGAATAAAATTCTCGCCAATACTGGTTGAAAGCTGCTCTGCGATACCGCTATCGGGATATCCCGCCGGAAAACCGCTGCCCCTCAACGGCGACAAAGAGTCGCCTCCCGACAGGAAGGCTTTACTCCCTCTTGACAGGGTCGGCACGCCACAGTAAATTTCCAGGCATGATCCATCTCAACCTCCGATCCGCGGCCTTCATTCTTTTGCTCCTGGCCTTTGTCTCCCTGCATGGAGCACCCTTTGCCGATGCGGCCGCCTCCTCTCCCCGCATGGGAGATTCCTGCTGTTTTCCTTCCGACAACCAGGGCGAATCGTTGCCCCAGTCCCCCTGCGCAACTCCAGATTGCCTGTGCCTTTTCTGCATGAACCTGCACCTGCCCCGCGCCGCCGATGTTTTCTTCCTGCCGCTTTCCTCCCGCGGCCCCGTTTGCCATCCCCTCGCCTCTCCCCTTGCCGCTTTTCTGCGCCCCATAGACTACCCTCCAGAGCGCTCCTGATCTCCCGGTTTTTCCGCTCCCCCCCTGACTTTCCCCAACGGCTCAGGGGGAGGAACCCGCTTGCGCATGGGGGAAGAAGATCCTTTCCGTGCGGCTGCACGCGCACCCATGAAAACCACCGGCTGGGTTTGCTCCGCGCCCACGATATTTTTTTGGAGAACAGCAGCAATGACTCGTTCAGACACTCCGTCCAACGCACACTGGACCATCCTGTTTCTCTGCTGGCTGCTCGCCGGCTCTTCAACGCTGGGAAGCTTGTTTTTCAGCGAAATAATGCAATTTGCTCCGTGTATTTTATGCTGGTATCAAAGGATCTTTCTCTTTCCCCTGGTTTTCATTTTTACAACCGGGCTCTTTTCCTGCGATAAAAGCGTGGTGCGGTATGCCCTGCCCCTGGTTGCGGCTGGATGGCTGGTCGCCCTGTACCACAACCTGCTCTATGCCGGAATTATCCCGAAAAGCATCCAGCCCTGCAGCCAGGGTGTTTCCTGCACCAAAGACTACATCTCGCTGTTCGGCTTTCTGACCATCCCGATGCTCTCGCTGCTTTCCTTTTCCGCCATTTTGACGCTGTTACTCATTCTCAACAGGAGATTTACCCGATGAAAAAACAACTCGTTATCTTTTCAGGAGTCTTCCTGATCCTTGTCTTTGTGCTGGGCGGCTACATCTACAAACATCAACAGGCACAAAAGCTCGATTTCCTGGCCCGGGACCATGCTGAAGTCTTCATCCGGAAACATTCGCCGGTCCTCGGCAGCGAGGAGGCCAAGGTCTATCTCATTGAATTCATGGACCCTGCCTGCGAAACCTGCAGCGCCTTCGCCCCTTTCGTGAAAAAACTGATGGCCGACAACCCGGGCAAGATCAAACTTGTGATCCGGTATGCCCCGTTTCACGACGGCGCGGATTATTTCGTCAAAATCCTTGAGGCCGCGAAAAAACAAGGGAAATATTGGGAGACCCTGGATATCATGTACCAAACCCAACCCTACTGGGCGAGCCACCACAACCCGCAACCCGAATTGGCCTGGCATTTTCTCCCAAGCGTCGGCCTTGACCTTGAAAAACTCAAAAACGACATGAACGACCCGGCAATCGCGGAGATCATCGCCCAGGATCTTGCCGATGCGAAAACCCTCAACGTCACCAAGACGCCCGGTTTTTTTGTCAACGGCAAACCGCTGGCAACCTTTGGCGACGTCGAGCTACAACAGTTGCTGGAGGCTGAACTTGCGGCGCAGTACCCGAAATAGGACGAAGAAAAAACCGTTTTCGCCGGCGTGGGCATTGTGGCCTGACGCCGGCGAAAACACCCTGCCTTTCGGCAACCCACGCCATGGGCGGAACTGCTCTGGAGACCACGGATTATGAAAAGATTCTTCCCCCCGCTCACCATGCTGTGCCTCGCCTTCCTGCTTGTCGCCTGCCCCCAGCGGCCAGAGGTGGCCCAAATCGGCAACCCGGCCCCGGAATTCACCCTGGTGGACACCAAAGGCAAAACCTGGGATCTTGCAGAACTCAAAGGAAAGGTGGTGTTTCTCAACTTCTGGGCCACCTGGTGCCCGCCCTGCCGGCAAGAGATGCCGTCCATGCAGGCGATTCACACCGCCATGCCTGCGGACTCGTTCATCATGCTGGCCGTCCTCAGCAATGACGACCCTGCTCTGGCCGACGCCATGGCCGCAAAGATCGGCGCCACCTTCCCCATTCTCGTTGATCCGGAAAACAAGACGGCCCAGGCTTACGGGCTGACCGGGGTGCCGGAGACCTGCATCATCGACAAGCAGGGGGTGCTCCGGGAAAAATTCCTCGGCGCGGTCCAGTGGGACTCCGCCGAATCGCTGCAGATGCTGGGAAAATACCTCGCCCAATGAACAGGGCCGCAAGAGTGCTCAAAACTCCTCGATCCGCTTCCTGAACCAGCGGAGCACCGACTCCTTTTTCTCGGCGATGTCGATTTCGTAGATATCCTGCGGGAACAGCAGCTCGGCCACCCCGGAGTCGAAAATCCGCTTCACCTCGTATTCGTCGTGGGAGACCTCCCGCTCGTAGATGTAATTGAGGTACGAGCGGTTGGTGTGGACGATGAACTCCACCCGCATGCCGCCCATGCGGGCGAAAAATTTGAACATCTGGGTCTTGGCGGAACTGCCGATGCTCCCGCTCTGATGTGCGCCGCCGGAAAGGGTGTCGGTCACCTCCTCCAGGGTCATCAGGGATCCGGCCTTGGTGGCGCTCTGGGTCAGGTGTTTCTGAAAGGCCTTGACCTCGGCCACCGAATCCACCACCCCCATGAGGCCCAGTTCGTCGTCCACGGCCACCGCCGGATTTTCCTCGCCCTTGCGCAGGAGCTTCAACACCTTGGCCTCGGACTGTTTCTTGCGGATGGAGACATAGATCGGCACCTCGGTCCCGTTGGCCTGAAAACGGCGGCGCTTGATCAGGGTGAGCTTCTGGTTGGCCTTTCGTGTTACCCCACGGGCCTCTTCCCGGCTGATGACCCCGACATTGGTGCAGGCAAAGGTGTCCGGGTCATGGTCGCTGAGGAGGTAGACGATCTCCAGCTCGCCGATTCTGGTTTTCTTGCTCCAGACATGCTCATTGAGAAAATCGAGGAACTGGCCGAACTTGCCCTCCACCTCGGTTTCCCGCTCGCGCTGATCAATGGAAGCGGCAAGATTCATCAGGATCAGCTTGCGCTTGGCCTCGAACCGCGCCTTCTTGTGGTAGCGGTCATCAAAAAGGATGAGCAGCAGATCCACCGGGCTCTTGCTGGAGTCGATCTCATTGGTCATCTCGATATAGGAGGCGTAGTTGGCCAGCACCTTCCCCTTGAGATAGTTGATCACCCCGTCGGCGGTCCGCGAGTAGGTGTTGACCCGCAAGATCACCTCCCGGGCGTTGCCCTCGATGCCGAACATGTTGCCCAGCAGCCGGTAGGCCCGCTCGTTGGCCGACTTCCGCCGGGCCGGGTCAGCAATGATCGCCTGGATTTCAGCAAAGGAACGGACATCAAGAAACTCGAAGATCTGATTGCGCAGAATCCGGTAGCGGGTGGCCATGCCGGCCTCGGCCAGACCACGGGCGAAAAGCCGCGCCTCGGCGGAAAACGACGCCAGGGCCGGAGGATGATCCCCGGTGGCAAAAGGACCGGTGCGGTCCAGTAGCGAAAAGATGTTCTCGTGCGCCATGATATTTTCCCCTTTCTCCGGACCGGCGCTGTTCTCCTTGGCAACCCGTCCGTTTTTTTCCACTGTACGGACAGGAAGGCAACGGATCAAGAACTATATTCGGCCACGAGCTGCAACACCTCCCGGTCATGGAGCGGCCTGCCCAGGTCAAGGCACTGGCGCCGGAAGACCTCGGACAACCGTCCCATCTGCGCTTCCTGACAGTGCACACCCAGTTGCCGCAAGCGCGCGGCCATGCCCTGCCTGCCCACCTTGGCCCCGTACGACCATTGCCGCCGCGCCCCGACCAGAAACGGTTCGTAGGGCTCGTAGGTCCGGGGATCTTTGGTGAGCCCGGCCAGATGCAGGCCGGTTTCGCAGGCAAAGATCTCCGCGCCGACCACGGGATGGTGGGGGGCAACGGTTCTGCCCGCGCATTCCCCGGCCAGCAGGGCAAGCTCCCGGAGCAGGGAGGTATTGTACGGCCTGTTGCCTTGCAGGGCCAGATAGCCCGCCACCTCTTCCAGCCTGCTGTTTCCGGCCCGCTCGCCCAAGCCCAAAACGGTGACGTCGGCCCAATGCGCTCCCGCCTCCAAGGCACCAATACCATTGGCCGTGGCCATGCCGAAATCGTTGTGCAGGTGCACCCCGATCTCCACCGGAAAATCACGGCGCAGCTCGCGGACCAACGCCCCGATGGCGCCGGGGGTGGCAATCCCCACCGTGTCGGCGATGCGGATGCGGTCCGCGCCGTTTGCACAGGCAACAGCGACGATCTCGCGCAGGAAACCGGGCTCGGCCCGGGTCGCATCCTCAAGCCCCAGGGAAACATAGGGCAGCGCAGCCTTCGCCCTGGCAATCATTCTGGCCACAAGCCTGAGCACAGCCGGACGATCCAGCCCGAGCTTTACCGCGATATGAAGGTCGGAAACCGGGATGGAGAGGGAAAGCACATCCGGGGCCAGTTGCAGAGCGCAGGCAATATCCTCCTCTTGACAACGGCACCAAAGACCCAAGCGGCTCACCCCCGCCTCTTTCCGGCAGCGGGCCACCAACTCGGCAAGCTCTGTGTCCCGCGGCGAGGCGATCCCCGCCTCCACCTCCTCGATTCCGACCAGGACAAGATTACGGGCAATGGCCACCTTCTGCTCCAGAGTGAAGGCAACGCCCACGGTCTGGCTGCCCTCGCGCAGGGTGCTGTCCACCAAACCTCGCACATGTTCCATGGCTGTCACCTCGGATGTTTAGTGGATCGTTCCGCCAAAACAACTAAAAATAAAATCTTATGCTTTCTGCCGTCATCCCGGCGAAGGCCGGGACCCAGAAAAAAGGCTGGATTCGGCCTTCGCCGGAATGACATATGTTGCGAAAACTATTTCCGGAACGGTCAAACTTTGCGAGTCCCCCCGCAGAGCCGGGAATTACTTGTTTGTTATTACCAAAATCCGTTCGGACTGAGCTTGTCGAAGCCCAATAGCCTGTGGGAAAACGCGGTTCGACAGGCTCACCGTGAACGGAAATGATTTTATCAACACCTCTGGCCGCAACGGAGCTATGCCGCCGCCAGATTTTCCTTCTTCCACTGGGCCCGCCAGCAAACCTTGGTCCGCCAGCCGTCCTCATCCTCCGGCGCGGCCAGAGTCTTCCTGCTGCTGACCTCTTCCACCCTGCCGTTGGCAAAGATGACCAGGGTGTCGCCAAACACCTCCACATCGGCCGGATCATGGGTGATGACCACCAGGGGCACCGCGAACCGTTGCCGGATTTCGAGCAGCTCCATGCGCATCCGGTGGCGGAGCATGGAATCCAGGGCGGAAAACGGCTCGTCCAGCAGGAGGATGGACGGCTTCTTGATCATGGCCCTGGCCAGGGCCACCCGCTGCTTCTGCCCCCCGGACAACTCCGCCGGATAACTTGCTCCAAGATGGCTGATCTCGAAGGCAGCCATGATTTCCGCCACCTCCTGTTGGTCATCGGGCGACAGGCTGAAAGGCCACGGTTTTTTCAGAGGGTAGCCGATATTGTCCCGCACCGTGAGATGCGGAAACAAGGCATAATCCTGAAACAGATACCCCACCCCCCTTTTCCGTGCCGGGAGGTTGATGGCCTGCCCGCCGTCAAACAGAGTCTCGCCGCCCACCACAATCCTGCCCTGCTCGGGCGTGACCAGCCCGGCAATGGCCTGAATGGTGAGGCTTTTGCCCGAGCCGGAGGCGCCGAAGATCACGGTGAGGTCGTCCTGCGAGGAAAAGGCCGCGTCCAGTGCAAAGCGTCTGTCCCCTGATTGCAGGGTTTTTTGGATATCCACCTCAAGCCTCATCGGACAGCCCTCCCTCTGCTTGCCAGCTTGTTGGTCATGACGAGAATAGCGACGCAGACCACCGACATGATGGCCACCAGGGTATTGGCCAGTCCGTAATCCCCGGCCTGCACCGCGTCAAACACCGCCATGGCCGCGGTCTGGGTCTTGCCCTCGATATTGCCCGCCACCATCAGGGTGGCGCCGAAATCCCCCATGGCCCTGGCAAAGGCGAGCATGGTGCCTGCCAGCAGCCCCCGCGCGGCCAGGGGCAGGGTGATGCGGAAAAACACCCGCAGCTCGGTGTCGCCCAGGATGCGGGCCGCCTGCTCGTATTCGGCGGCAACCCCTTCAAAGGCGGCGCGGGCGGACTTGAAGAGCAGTGGGAAGGAGACCACCGTGGCGGCCAGCACCGCACCCTGCCAGGTGAACATCAGGCTTATGCCGAAATGCGCATGGAGCCATGCGCCCAGCCAGCCATTTCTGCCCCAGACCACGATGAGGTAATAGCCCAAAACCGTGGGCGGCATGACCAGGGGCAGGGTCAGGACGGCGTCGAGAAAATCCCTGCCCCAGAAATTAAAACGAGCGGTGAGCCAGGCGAAACCCACGGCACAACCAAAGGCGAGCACGGTCGCGCAGGCGGCGATTTGCAGGGTGAGCCAGAGGGGGGTCAGGTCGGGCATGGTCGCTTCCTTTCACATGCTACGGTTTTGCAAAGCCGTATTTTGCCAAAATTGCCTGCGCCTCGGGGCTCTGCAGATAACCGATAAAGGCCTGGGCTTTCTCCTTGTTGGAGCTGGCCGCGACAACGGCAACGGGATAGACAATGGCCTTGTGGGTGGGGATCTCGGCCACAACCCGCACCTTGTCTTTTGCTGCTGCACCGTCCGTGGCATAGACAAAGCCCGCCTCAACCTCGCCCCGCATCACATACTCAAGCGCCTGTTTTACCGAGATACCCATGACGCATTTGGGCGCCAGGGCCTCCCAGAGCCCCTGTTTTTCCAGGGCAGCCTTGGTATATCTGCCAACCGGCACCGAGTCGGGATTGCCCATGGCGATCTTGTGCACCCGGCCTGATTTCAGATCGCCAAGAGTCGTTACCACGGGCAGATTCACCGGAGCGATGAGCACCAGGGAATTTGCCGCGAAATCAGCCCTGCTCCCCGGCAGAATCAACCCGCCTTTTTCCGCCCTGTCCATGTTCTCCTGATCGGCCGAGGCAAAAACATCCGCCGGGGCCCCTTGGGCAATCTGCTGCAAGAGGGGGCCGGCGGCGGCAAAATTGAAGCGGACCTTAACCCCCGGATTTTTCGCCATGAACGATTTGCCGAGCTCCTTGAACGACTCGGTAAGGCTGGCGGCGCCGGAAACGAGCAGCTCGGTTTCCGCCCGGGCAGGGATTGGTGACCACAACAGTGAGGGGAGCGCGATGAACAGGCAGAGTAAGGTTCTTAACAACATGGCAAGGCTCCTTGTAATGATCTTGAAGACCTCGCAACAACTCGTCACCCCGGCGAAGGCCGGGGTCCAGCCTTTCTGCAACTATCCGAAATGACTGGATTCAGGCCTTCGCCGGAATGACGGGAGTCGCGTTTTTTTGCAGTTCCGCGCCAGGGTCACCGCATCCTGCCTCGCCCAATGTTTCCCCCAGCTTGGCGCTCATCTCCTGCAACACGGCTTGAAAACGGGCGTGATACTCCCAAAAAACAGCAATAGCCCGCTCGCCCGTCACCGTAAGTTTGGCCCCGCCGCCGCTCTTGCCGCCCCGGGAGGTCTCCACCAGCTTGCAGCCTGCCTGGCGATTCATGGAATCGAGAAGATCCCAGGCATGCTTGTACGACATCTCCATGGACCGGGCCGCCTGGGCCAGGGAGCCGTGTTCCCTGATCCGCTCCAGCAGCACCACCCTCCCATGGCCGAGAAAAGTGCCCTCCTCGCCTTCGAGCCAGAGCCTTCCGCGCCATTTCATCCCAGTTTTTCCCGTGTCTTGCAGTGTGCTGTTTTTCATTGCGTTATATTTATCAGAATATAACGGTTACGCAATGATTTTTCCCATAAAAAAAACCCGCCTGTCTCAGCCAGGGAGGGGGCGAGACAGACGGGCCGGGCAGGGGAAAAAAAGAGGGAAAGCCCCTGTTAGAACGTCATGCTCACGGAAACACCGCCGTAGATGAAATCGTCGTCCTCTCCGGTCTTGCTGCTCGCCCGCATGAGATCCTCGGCATCGCTGCTCAGAGGAAAGGTGTAGCTGAGCTTGGGAATGACGGTGATGTATTTGTTCACCGGCACGGTGAGGCCCACGGACAATACGCCGTCATGGAAATTGCTGTACTTGCTGCCATCGGCTTCCGCATAGGTTTCAGCTTCATCCGCCGCGAGGTAGCTCGCCTGGGCGCCCAAATCCAGGGTGATGTCACCCTGCACCGGGAAAGAGTGGGAAATTCCCAGGGTGGTGTACCAGCCGGGGTAAAAATCCGTGTCGCGGTACACGGTCAGGGTCGGATTCAGGATGGTGTTCAGCGCAGCGCTGACAAAGAACTCCTGGGAATCCTCCGCCGCATCCAGGGCATAGTAGATATAGCCCACGGAAAAGGTTGCGGGACCCATTTCCCAGCCATAGGCCAAAGTCAGGTCGGTCTCATTCCAATTATTGGAATTATTAGTATCATCGGTCGTGTACGGATCGGTATCGAGATTTCCCCAAAGATTTGCGGAAAAGCCCTTATAGCCCACGGTCATGGACGGCTGCACCACGATGCTGTCCTTACTCAATTCAAATCCACGCCAGATATACTGACTGAAGGCACCAACGGTCAGATTCGCCGTGGGCTTCTCCTCCTCGGCACAGGCCAGGCCGGAAAACATGGAAAGGCACACCCCTGTGGCGGCAACACCAACCAACAACTTTCTTGCGATTCTACTCATCTCCTTTCTCCTTTCTAAAAATAGTGAACGCCATACCAATATTCCTGAACATCCGTACCCTCTGGGGTCGCAGGCGAGCGCACAAGCACTCGAACACCTTGCTTATCAAGTTATGTGCCAACCCCGGAAAAAGATCCTAAAAAAAACTGAAACACCTTGAATTTAATAAAAAAATAGCCACTCCCATACTCGGCACGATAGTTCGTGGACGACCTTTTGTAGAACAAAAACGTAATAAAAAATATAGCGAACTAACACAAATGTAACCAAAACAGCCAGCGCAATCCCGGGCTACTCTTTTTCCTTGGCGCTACAGGTCCGCACCGAGTCGATCTTTGCCCAGTCGTAGTAGGTATTGAAACTCTTGCCGTCCTTGCCCTCTTCCGTAACCCGGACAAACTCCTCGCCGAGAAAGATCACCGCCTTCTCGTACACCTTGCCCTCGTTCACCTGCACCGACACGCCCTTGCGCAGCTTGCGGGACATGGTCCCTTGCACCGGCATGGAAGAATACTCAAAAACCTTTTCCCAGGTCGCCTTCATTGCATCACCTCATTGAATGTTATTTAAGAACAACCGCCGCCAGAGCCGACACAGCCGCCGGAGGTGCAGGACTTCTTCCGTTTCTGCAGAGGCGCAACATTGGCGCCTTCGTATATCGCCTTCACGCCGTCCACGATAAAGCCGCCCATCTCCACCGGCTTTACCCCGGCTTTTTCAAGAATCCCGCGGGGTGTTTCGCCCACGTTGCTCACCAGGACCGCCCGGCAATCGTTCAAGACCCTGGCCAGCGAAGTCCAGCGCTGCAAGCCGCCGCTCACCTTTGGGGCCGGACGCTCTTCTTTCAATACGTACTCATCCCCCTTGCGTTCATAGATCTGGAAGCGATTGGCCTCGCCAAGGTGCTGATTGATCAAGACCCCCTCCATGGTGGCCACCGCCACATAGGGCCGGATCTCCGGCGGCAGGGGTGGGAGCTGGGCGCAGGCGGACAGACAGCCGCGCATCTCCTCGGTGCGGTCCTGATCCAGCAACCCCACCGCATCGGCCCGGCACCGGGTGCAGTGGCGCATCTGGGGCAGAAACTTCTCCGCTGCGCTGCGCATCGCACCGACCTCCTCCTTGGAGGGCTCGCGGATCTCGCCGAAGGGGGTGCCCACATTGGGGAACATGGCCATGCAGTTGAAAAGATCGGCACCCAACTCCTGCATGGTTTCCGCGACTTTCAGGATATGCTGGTCGTTGATCCCCGGAATCAGAATGGAGTTGATCTTCACCGTGATCCCGTGCGCCTTCAGGGCCTTGACCGCCTCCAACTGCCGGGAGAGCAGCAGCTCCGCCGCCTGACGGCCGTGATAGGCAACCTTGCCGTCGCGGACCCAACTGTAGATCTTGGCCCCCACCTCCGGATCAACGGCATTGATGGTGATGGTCACATGGGAGACATTCAGCTCGGCCAACTCAGGGATATACGGGCCGATGCCCAAGCCGTTGCTGGCCAGACAGAGGATCATCTGCGGGTAATTTTTGTTGATCAAGCGCATGGTTTCCATGGTCGCCTCACCATTGGCAAAGGGATCGCCGGGCCCGGCAATACCGGCCACGGTGATGCGCGGCTCCTTTTCCAGAACCTTGCCCATGTAGACCAGGGCCTGCTCGGGGGTCAAGATGGTGCTGGTCACCCCGGGCCGGGACTCGTTGACGCAGTCATATTTGCGGTCGCAGTAATTGCATTTGATATTGCAGTTCGGCGCCACCGGCAGATGGACGCGCCCGGCCTGTCCTTTCATGGCCGGGTTGAAGCAGGGATGTTTGTTCAGGTCTTTGTGTAGCTCGCTCATGATTTTCTCTCCCTTATGTCTCTAGCTTGAATCTCTAGCAAAACTTCAAGAACACCCTTCGACAGGCTCAGGGCGAACGGAGATTACTGAATGTATAAAATCCGTTCGTGCTGAGCCTGTCGAAGCACCTGTCTATTACGAATCCTTCACATATAGCTGTACCCAACCTCGGAACCATCCTGCTTGACCGCGATCATGGTATTGGCGATCAGGTCGAAAAGCTGCTGCGCCCCGTGGTAGCCGATGTGCAGGAGCCGCTGCCCACCCATCCGGTCGTGGATGGGGAACCCGACCCGGATCAGCGGGATGCCCAAGCCTCGCGCCAGGGTATACCCCTTGCTGTGGCCGAGGAAAAAATCCGGCTTGAGCTCCGCGGCCAATTCGCCGATCTCGAAAAAATCCATGCCCTCATGTATCCGGGGCATTTCCAGCCCAAAGCCTTCCACCGCCTTTTCGATGGCCTTAACAAACCCGCCGCTGGCGCCGCCCGAGGCGCAGAGCACCGGCTGCACCCCGATCTCGGCCAAAAAAGAGGTCAGGCCGATGACCAGATCCTCTTCGCCGTAGACAATGGCCCGTTTGCCGAATATGTACTTATGGCCGTCCACCAGGCTGTCCACCAAGCGGCCTCTTGCCAGGGCGTACTTCTCCGGCATGGGGTTACCGGAAAGCGCGGCCAACACCTCGAAGAACCGGTCCGTCTCCCGGATGCCCACCGGCATACCCAAACGGTGCAGGGGCACGTTGTAGGTCTTTTCAAGATGGCGGCCCCCGGAGAGCTGCTCCGGCAGGGTATGGCCGAACTCCACGGTGGCTTTCGCTCCGCCCATGGCCCGGATATCGCTGATCCTGGTCCCGCCTTTGGGAATCAGGGGATAGTCCCGCAGGGCCGGTCCGTCGAGGGTTTCGGAAAAATCAGGGAGCACGGTGGCAATCAGGCCGCAATCGGCAACGATCTCCTTGAGGCTCCGCAGATCGGCAGCCGAGAGAAAGCCGGGCAGGATGTTCACCGTGGAGTTCGCTTCCGACTCCTCGGTCAACTGCTCGACCAGGGCCCGGACCGCTGCGTGGAACCCCTCCATGTGGGTGCCCGAATAGCTCGGGGTGGAAACCTGCACCAACAGCGGGCCGCCGTCCTGCATGAATTCCTGGCGGTACTCAAAGAGCAGCCGCTTTACGTCGTCGCCGATGGTTTCGGTGAGACAGGTGGTGGCGATGCCGATCAGCGCCGGGCGGTATTTTTCCGTCACGTTTTTCAGGCCCAGCTTCAGGTTCGCCCCGCCGCCATAGACCGCGTTCTTCTCCCCCAGCGAGGAGGAGGCGATGTCGATGGGCTCGTTGAAATGGCTGATGATATAGCGCCGCATATAGGTGGCGCACCCTTGGGAGCCGTGGAGAAAGGGCACCGCCCCTTCCACGCCCCGAAAGGCGAGGCTGGCGCCCAGCGGCTTGCACAGCTTGCAGGCATTGGTGGTGGAGACATACTGGGGTGGCATCTTAGTCATTGCTCGCCTCCTGCACTGTTTCACTTTTTCGGGGCACGAACTTCCACACCGGGCTCATCACCGAGCCATACACCTCGCGGGCGAAGTTGAGCATGCCGCTGAATCCGGCTAGCATCTCCTTGCGCTCGTGGTTGTGGTCGCAGAAGGCCACGCCCAGCTTGTAGGCGATGGGCCGCTCCTTGACCCCGCCCACGAAGATGTCCACCTCCTTTTCCTGAAGAAAGGCGGAGAGCTCCAGGGGGTTGGAATCGTCCACGATGATGGTGCCCGGATCGGTGATCGCGGCGAGCTCCTCATAATCCTCCGGAGTCCCGGTCTGGGAGCCGACCATGACCACCTGCATGCCGATGGTGCGGAAGGCCTTGACCAGGGAAAACGCCTTGAACGCCCCGCCCACGTAAATGGCGGCCCGCTTGCCGGCCAGGGCCTGGCGGTATTTCATGATCTCCGGCATGATCAGGGAAAGCTCCTCCTTGACCAGCTCCCGGGTGCGCTGCATCATCTCCTCGTCCTTGAAAAACGCGGCCACCGCATAGAGCGATTCGGCCATGTCCTCAATGCCGAAATAGGAGACCCGCAGCGAGGGGATGCCATAGTCCTCTTTCATCATCTTGGCCAGATCCATGGTGGAGCCGGAGCACTGCACCACATTGAGCGCAGCACCATGGGCCCGCTGGATGTCCCCCACCCTCCCGTCGCCGGTGATGTTGGCCACTACCTCGACGCCCATCCGGGCAAAGTATTCGCGGATCAGCCAGATCTCCCCGGCCAGGTTGAAATCGCCCAAAATGTTGATGCTGTACTTGGAGATGCCGCTGATATCGCCCATGCCCACCAGTTGCCGCATGGCATTGCAGGCGGCAGCGTAGCCGGCCCGCTTGTTGCCCTTGAATCCCTCGGACTGCACGGGCAGGACCGGGATGAATTTTTCCTCGCTCACCCTGCGGCACACCGCCTGCATGTCGTCGCCGATGATCCCCACGATGCAGGTGGAATAGACAAAGGCTGCCTTGGGGCTGTGCCGGTCGATGAGCTCCACCAGGGCGTTGTAGAGTTTTTTCTCGCCGCCGAAGATGACGTCTGTCTCCTGCATGTCCGTGGAAAAGCTCAAGCGGTGCAACTCCGGCCCGGAGGACAGGGCGCCCCGGATATCCCAGGTGTAGACCGCGCAGCCGATGGGGCCGTGCACCAGATGCAGGGCGTCGGCAATGGGGTACAGCACCACCCGGGAGCCGCAGAACACGCAGGCCCGCTGGCTCACCGCCCCGGCCAGACTGTCCTTGTTGCACTCCATGGCAAAGGGGGCTTCCCCGGTGCGATGTATCGAATCCTGTCGTTCCTGCAACGCTGCTTCCATGGCGTCCGTGCTCCTTGTAATGATTTACTGAGGAGCAAGAGCAAGGGGTGTGCCACGCAGGGGAATTAATATTTTTTTGTGTTATTACTTGGCGTTAAGCATACAAAAGTTCAGGGGCTGAAGCGGAAGGAGGCAGGAGGCGAGGAGGGTTGTGTAAACTTTGCGACAAAAAAGAAAGGGCCTGACATTTCTGTCGGCCCTTGCGGGTTTGCGGAGCAACAAGACTTGCCTCCTACGAGGTGATTCTAGTTTCCCATTTTCTTGGGTTGACAATCAACCGGGACGTATGGGATGCTCCCTGAAACTGTTTGGTGGACAGTATTGAAACTTTAAATATCAAGAACACCCCTATTGCCCCTATCTCTCCGCCACAGAGGAAACCCATGGATCTCGTAACCCAAAGTCTGCTCAATTCTTTTACTAACGAAGAGTCGCTCGAGATTGGACTCGATGACCCGATCCTTTTTGAACACTTCGTAAACTACTGCGCCGTCTCAAACGAATACGGAGACGAATTCGATGTAGAAGAACTCCACACCGGCGGCGGCGATGATCTCGGCATTGACGGCATTGCGATAATTGTCAATGGCACCCTAGTCTCTGATTTAGACGAAGTCGACGACCTAGCGACAGCCAATAAGTACCTGGAGGTTGATCTGATTTTCTGCCAAGCTAAGTCCGGCGCCAATTTCTCTGGCAGTGAAATTTCAAACTTCTTCTTCGGGGTAAAGGATTTCTTTGCCATGAAACCTACGCTACCTCGAAATACTGCTATCTCTGAGAAGGAATCGTTAGCAAAGGCGATCTACACCAAGAGCCCCCTGTTCAAACGGGGGAATCCACTCATACGGATGTTCTACGCGACAACAGGCAAATGGCAAGACGACGCAAAGCTTGTAGCCCGAATCGAAAACGAAAAAGAGGCATTACTTGAGCTAAATATTTTTCGAGATGTTGAGTTCATTCCAATCGATGCCCGCCTTCTTCAACGTCTATACGCCAGTGCCAAGAATCGCCTCTCGACGTCCATCGAATTCACGAGCAAAGTTACATTACCTGCGCTCCCCGGCATTCAGGAGTCCTATCTAGGCTATCTCCCCGCTGAGCAATACCTGAAGCTCATCACGGACGACTCCGGCAACATTTTGAGAGGGCTCTTCTACGACAATGTCAGAGATTTTCAAGGTGACAATCCAGTCAATCATGAAATGGACGAAACTTTAAAATCACCTGAACAGCAGTTATTTGTGCTCATGAATAACGGCGTCACCATTGTTGCCGACGCAATCGGGAAGACTGCAGACACCTTCACTATCGAAGACTATCAAATCGTGAACGGCTGCCAGACTAGCCACGTGCTTTTTAACAACAGGCACAACCTCAAAACACCTGTTCACATTCCAGTGAAGCTAATAGTGTCGCAGGACAGTGGGGTCAAGAATCGAATTATTAAAGCGACAAACAGGCAGACGCCGGTCAAGACCGAAGAACTAACCGCGCTTACCGACTTTCAAAAGGCGCTCGAAGACTACTATCTGGCGGCGACTGGTGATTGCCAGTTGTATTACGAGAGACGTTCGCAACAGTACCGATCAGCAACTGGAATTGAGAAAATTCGGATTGTTAGCATCTCAAACCAAATCAGGTCGTTCTCTTCAATGTTCCTCGGCCTACCACATCAGGCTAGTCGTTATTACGGCACCCTTCTCAAAAGCATTGAGTCAAAAATCTTTGTTCCTGGTCATCCATTGGTTGCTTATTATGCAAGCGCACTAGCGCTTTACCGTTTCGAAGCATTAATTCGCAAGAAGCTTCTAGACCGAAAGTATCGTCCATTCAGGTACCACCTGTTGGCCATCGCTCGTATACAGATTGCTGGACTTGGTATGCCCCCAATGTCTTCGAACAAGTTCGAAAAATATTGTGAAGCCATCGTCACGATCCTCAAAGACGAAAAGCTTTGTCACGCTTCATTTAAGCAATCCGCCAAAGCGCTAGATACAGTGCTTGGTGGCAATTACGCACGAGACAGGGCAAAAGACGCATCCTTATTATCTGCGGCTGAATAACTATGCGTGGCGGAAGGTTAGTGATTAGGCGGGAACTCGGGGCCGCCCATGATTCCATCCTGTTACCCATAACCATGGCCGTCCCGCTTTACCCCCACATGACAAGGAGCCCGGAGTGAAAGATATTCGGTGGAAACAACGCTTCGACAATTACACCAATGCGTTGCAAACCCTCAACAGGGCGGTGGAATTATCCAGACAGCGCGCTTTGTCGGAACTGGAACAGCAGGGAGTAATTCAGGGCTTTGAGTTTACCCACGAACTTGCCTGGAATGTGTTGAAGGATTATCTCGAAGAACAGGGATTTGTCGGCATCGTCGGTTCCAGGAATGCAACCCGCGAAGCCTTCAGGAACGGGCTGCTCGATGACGGGGAAACATGGATGGACATGATCAAGGCCCGCAACCTGACCTCGCACACCTACGATCCTCACATCGCGGAGGATGTTGCCAAAGACATTCTGACCCGGTTTCATCCCGCCTTTGTCGCAATGGCACAACGCTTCGGCGCGCTTGCCGACCAGCCGGAAACCAACCCATGAACCACGGCCTGCCAGCGCAGACAGTGGAGAAAATCCACACCGTATTCAGCCGCTTCCCAGCCATCGAGAAAGCGATTTTGTACGGCTCCCGCGCCAAGGGCACTTACAAGACCGGCTCGGACATCGACCTGACCCTGTACGGCGAGGCCCTGACCACGGCGGAACTTGGCGCCATCGTCGAGGAACTTGATGACCTGCTGTTGCCCTACCAGATCGACCTCTCGATTTTTGCACAGATCGCCCATGCAAAACTGCGGGAACATATCGAGCGCGTCGGGGTAGTGTTTTACGAAAAGGGGAAAACGGGGACAGGGGCGGTGGAGTTCCGGGAAGGCTCTGGGTTCAGATCTTAAAAAGTAAGCTTACTACCGTATTATTTTTCCTGCTTACCCAAGAGCAGGCGCTCAACCGCTGACCGGTAGGCGGCCAGGTCTTCGCGTTTGTCGATAGCCAGCACCAGTACGACAAGCACATCGTCCTCAACGCTATAAATCAAACGGTAGCCCTGCTTGCGCAGTTTAATTTTGTAGCAATCGCGCAGGTCGCCATGCAGGTGCGAGCCAGGCGGGCAGGGTCGTTCGAGACGCTTTTTGAGCGCTTTGCGCAACACCGCCTTGATGCTTCCGCCGAGACCGTTCCACCCCTCGAGTGCTTCCGGCATGAATTTGAGCCGGTACTTCGGGATACCTGGAGCGCCTTCAGATCTTGTCAATATCCACTTCGATGGCCGTGTCTTTGTGTGCCAGGCGATGACGGACAAGCTCAACCAGATCCAGGTCGACCAACTTCTCGACCAAGGATTCAAAAAGCTTGGGGGTGACCATATAGAAAGCGGGACGGTTGTGGTTGAGCACTGCTACCGGCTTTTCGCCTGCGGAGCGCAACACCTGCGCCGGGTTCTTCTTGAATTCGGACATGCTGATCGAGTAGTCGGCGTAGATCGTATCCATACATTCCCTCCTTGAATTATCAGCTACAAATATAGCTCTATTTATGGCCATTTTCAAGGAGAAAAGGCCTGGCAGCATGACGCTCAAGAGGGGCGCGGCCAGGACATAATGATCATCACACCACCTTTTATCATAACAAATTCGGATTGACTATCCGAATTTGTTATGATAATTACTGATCATGATTAACAGAGACTTGTATCTTAAAGCTGTCTCTACGGCCTTGCAACGCTCACCGGTAACGGCCCTGCTGGGGCCCCGCCAGTGCGGGAAAACCACGCTGGCACGCATGATCGCGCAAGGACGTGAAGCCCATTATTTCGACCTCGAATCTCCCGCCGACCAGCAACGCCTGCAGAATCCGGAGTTACTGCTTGGCTCCCTCTCGGGATTGGTGGTCATGGACGAAATTCAGCTTCTCCCCGAACTGTTCAGCGTACTGCGGGTGATGGTGGACCGCCCCGGTCATGCAGCCCGTTATCTGATTTTGGGAAGTGCTTCCCCGCAGATTATAAAAAAAGTTTCGGAAACACTGGCAGGCCGTATCGAGTTTGTTGATATGGGCGGGTTCAGCCTTGCCGAGATTACGCCTGAAGGGCGCGATCGTCTCTGGTTGCGAGGCGGGTTTCCCCGTTCCTTTCTAGCGGAAAGCGAGTCAGATAGCCTGGCCTGGCGGGAAGGGTTTATCCGAACCTTCCTGGAGCGTGACATCCCGCAACTGGGCATTACCATCCCCTCTACAGCCATGCGTCGTTTCTGGACCATGCTTACCCACCTGCACGGACAGACCTGGAATGCCTCCGACCTGGGGCGCTCCATGGGGATGTCAGACAAGACGGTGCGCCATTACCTGGACATCCTTACTGGAACCTACATGGTCAGGCAGTTGCAACCCTGGCATGAAAACCTGAAAAAACGGCAGGTCAAAACCCCCAAAGTTTACCTGCGTGACAGCGGCCTGCTTCACAGCCTGCTGAACATCCCCGAAATGAAAGCTCTTTGGGGGCATCCGCGACTTGGCGCCTCATGGGAAGGCTTCACTCTTGAACAGGTGATGAGCACCCTGCAAATTTCCGAAGCATATTTTTGGGCAACACAAGGTGGTGCGGAAATTGATATATTCTTCTTTTCGGGAGGCAAGCGGTTTGGCGTGGAGTGCAAGTTTAATGAAGCACCAAAGGTCACCAAGTCGATGCATAGCGCTCTGGCCGACCTCTCCCTGACCCATATCTGGGTCATCTATCCAGGAACTGCCCGCTACCCCGCTCACGAAAAGATAACCATGTTGCCGTTGGCAGAAATATCCCGGCTGCCACAAGAGCTTGCGACCATGACGGCCTGAAACAGCCGACAAACGCTCGTACCACGCGGGCTTCCCTTCACCCCTCACACCCACCAGATCTGCCGCTTGGCCGGGTTGCCGTTTTTTTCAAAAACATCGCCGGACTCCTTGAGCACCGTGTCGAGCTCCTCCACCGTGAAATGGTAGCCGTCTTCCGCCGCCAGGGCGACAAACTCTTCCCGGGTGCCGGGGACATCGTATTTGGCCCGCAGGTGTTTATCTCCGCCGCCAGCAACAAGCAATGCCTCTACGTCTTTTCTCGCCATGGTCGTTCTCCTTCTTATATGATCAATAGGTTGCAATGTTAACGGTCGATGACAGAGGCAATGACCCGCGACTGGACCTCCAGGGCCAGGGTGAGCATGCCGCCTATCTGCCCCATGGTCGGAGGGGTGATGGAGTAGCTCTCGATATCGCAGATATCCTGAAACCCATCCCACGCCTTAAGCTCTGCCCCAAGGCCCTCCAGTTCGCCGGGCAAAAACTCATCAATGGCTTCCACCAGATCGTGCATGGTGTGGTTATACGGCAGCTTGCCGCTTTTCATGAGCAGGGCCATGATCAGTTTTTCCATGGCCATGGCCACCAGGTTATACAGAATCGCGGTGGTGAAAGGTTCTTTCCGCTGCGTGTAGGCATTGTTGGCCGTGGCCAGGAACTGCTTGCCCTCCCGCAGAAACTCCTCCCACCCCTTAATGGACTGGCTGTTGACCTCGGGAAACCCAGCCAGGGGAACAAGCGTTGCCTTCCCTGATTCCGACATGATTCTCCCTCCTTAGCCTAGCTTAATATTTCTGAAAACCTCCCCCCCTGCGGGAGGGGTTGGGGGTGGGGGTAGCGACAACCTGCTGCTGTCATGGCAACTTCCCCCTCTCCCTAACCCTCCCCCGCCAGAGGGGAGGGAATCGAAGTGATGAACTCGTAACAACTGCCCTTCGACAGACTCAGGGAGAACGGCACTACCTTAACGTATTGATATTCCGTTCGTGCTGAGCCTGTCGAAGCACCTGTTTGCAGCAAATTACAAGGAGCTAAACTCGTCTGCGTTGACAGACAAGCTCCGTACCCTGCCAGCCGAGCCTGCGGTAAAACTCCAGCGCCGCACCATTGTTCCGGTCGGCCAGAAGCTGCAGGCGCCCTATATTTCTGTCGGCAGCCCACTGCTCCAGGGCTGCAAGCAATGCCCGCCCCACCCCTTTGCCTTGCCAGTTTTGCGCAACCACCACATCCTCCACCAGGAGGGCGAAGCCCCCCTCTGCCGTGGAGATGGTCAGTTGCCCGGAACACATGCCGACGACCTGCCCTGCCGCCTCGGCAACCAGAACAACCGCCCCCTCGTGGACCAAGAGCATCGCCAGCCCCCGGCGCTGCCGGGCGGCATCACAGGCAAAGTCCGCCTCGATACCAAAGAGCATCCCGAGCAGCTCCACCAAGACATCGAGATCGTCAGTCCTGGCGGGGCGTATTACCGCGTGCGTCATGTGCCCCTCCGGTTCAGCCGCTGAATTCGATGCGGATGGAGTCCTCCCCATCCGGGACCAGGGTGTAATGCCCCCCTCGGGTACATTGCATGGCATGATTGCACGCAGCCTCCTGCAGACGCTCTATATCGCCGTGCACCGTGGCCTCGTCCGCCTCGCTGTTCACATGGACCGTGATCTCCCGGTCGTTGTCGGTGAACTGGAGCAAAAAGGAGTTGTGCTCCAGAAAGACCAGATCATCATAGGCATAGGAGATACCCATCCCCGCCGCCTCGACTATGGTTTTAACCTTCCCCAACGGTTTGAGACCCATGGCGAAATCCCCCCTCTTGCTCTGTGTGCACAATCTTCTCTGCGGATCATAACTCCTCGGACTTACTGAGGATGTAGATATCACGCCATCTGGCGCCGCAGGTCGCGCACAGCATGGACACCTGCACCTGGCCGGGCCCGGTTTTTTCCGGTGGCGCACTCGCCTTGATGGCCTTGGACCCGCATTTCGGGCAAGTGGTGCCCCCGGACTCCAGATAGGATCGAAAGGTCATCTGCCCACCACCCTATGCGGTGATCAGGTACTTGGCCGCAGGCTCGCCATCCTCAAGGCCGTCCAGGATCGCGTCGATGGCCTCTTCGCTGTCCACCCCCTTGAACCACCAGTTCTCCGGCTGGATCACCATGATGGGCCCGGACTCGCATTGCTTGAGGCAGGTGGTGGCGCTGATCAGGCAGTCCAGCCCCCGGTCCAGCACCTCTTCCTCGATGTATTGCAGAAACCCTTCGGTCTGCTTGTGGCAAATGCCCTTCTTGTCGCCGGCAACCCGGAAGCTCTGGCAAACGATGATCTGACGCGCTGGTATGGCCATTGGAGTGTCTCCTATGTTTTGAGAATATTGAAGCTCTTACAAAATGCTGTATTGTGCTTCGACAGGCTCAGCATGAGCAGTGTCAGCGGCGACGGAAGAAACTATAATGATTTCACGATGATTACCGTTCGCCCTGAGCCTGTCGAAGGGGGCTCTATTTTTTCGCAAGAGACTCCACTATTTCCTGTTCTTTCCTTTCTTGCCGCCGCCATAGAGTACATCTACAGACCCTTCGACATTGTCCTCAAGCAACAACACGGTCAGGCCCTGGCGGCCTAAAATATCCCGCGGCTTTTGCCCGGCGCTGGCAGCCAGCAGCACAAAACAATCCTGTAAAATTTCCGCCACCTGCTGCCAGCGGTTGTCGCCGCTGCCGGGCTCGGGGAGATCCCGGGTCCCGAGCAGGCAGGGGAGGCCGTCTTCCCTTGGCCCATAGATCAGGGCCTTGATGGCCTGACCGAGATGGAGATCGATATCCATGCCGTTGGAACTGAGCACAGCCACATTGGGTCTGGCCGCGGTCGGCTTGGGCACGGACAGGACTCCTGCGTCTGCCGAGGGGATATCCTCGCCCTGGAGCGCTTGCTCCGGCAGGCAGACAACCGGGATGTGGAGGGTCGCCTTCTTTGCCAGGGATACCATGGTCTCTTCCGAGACCTGCGGCAGTTTCTCTTCCGTGTTCAGCCATCCCTTTCCGGGCAGCAGGCTTATGGAGTCGGCCCCAAGGTCGGACGCCTTGCGGGCAATCTCTTCAATCTCCTCTTCATTGATCCCGCCATACACCGTGGTCTGGACGGACACCGCAATCCCCGCCGCCTTGCAGGCCGCGATTCCCTTGGCCTGCGCCTCGATGAGGATCCCGGCCGCTTCCGCCAGGGGGGTGTTCCGCTTGCCCGGCCGAATCCAGGTGTAGATTTTCTTGACTGTCTGGGGAGTAACCGCATCCAGCAGCAGGGTAATCCTGGCAACACCGAGTTCAGCCAGCAGCCCGGCATGTTCGGCCAACCCGAGACCCAGGGTGGTTATGCCCAGGGGCAAACCGGGATGCTGCTCCCGCAACACGGCCAGGATCTCTGTGGTCATGGTCGCCGTGGCCAGGGGGTCCCCAGGGCCATGGAGATCCAGGCCGCTGATCTCGCTTCCCTGGGCCAGCAGATCCGCGATCCAGGTAAGCGCGCCACGGAGGGGCACCGCCTGGGGCAGTTTGTCCTCCCCGCAAAAACGGATTCTGGCTGCCGCCTGGGGGGCCATGGGCAGGATGAGCCACTGGGGAATCTTGCCGCAGCACCCCTGCTTGGTTTTGGGAAAATGGATAATGGTCATGCGGTTTCCTCGAAAGGACAAAGGGCATAGGTCCTATCGGACGGATAAGACCTATGCGTTTTTACAGCACCAGCTCGAACTTCGACTCGGAATCGTCCCGGTCCTTGCGGTCGAGCAAAACACCGGTGATCTTTTCCAGCAGCCTCAGGCCGCCCTTGTAGCCCACGGTGGGGAAGTACTGATGCCCCTGCCGGTCCAGGATGGGGAAGCCCCAGCGCACATAGGGAATGTCCTCGTCCCGGGCGATATACTTGCAGTAGGTATTGCCGATGAGCAGGTCCACCGGCTCGTTCTTGATCCACTGGTGGAGCAGGAACATATCCCCCGCCGCCCTGACGTTGACCGTGCAGCCCATGTCCTTGGTGAGATCCTTGATCCTTTTTTCAAACTTCTTGCCCGGCGTGCCGGTGACGATGTGGATCGGCTTCATATCCATGGAGACCAAAAACTCGGTCATGGCGATGAGCTGATCCGGATCGCCGACCAGGGCCACCTTCTTGCCGTAGAGGTACTGGTGCATGTCCGAAATCATGTCCACCAACTGACCGCGCTCGTGGGCAATCTCCTCGGGGATACTCACCCCGGCGATGGTTCGCAGGGCGTCGATGAACCGGTCCGTGGCCATGAGGCCAAAGGGCATGTCCAATATCGAGCAGGGAACCTTGTGCTTCTTGTCGAGCTCACGGGCCGCGTCGGCGGAACACCATTCCCCCAGGGCCAGGGTCCCCTTGGAGTCCCCGGTGGACTTCAGCTCGGCCACGGTGGTGCCGCCTTCCGGAAACATCTTGTACTCGCCGGAGAGCGGGCCGTTGAGCACACCGGAGGTGTCCGGAAACAGGATGGTTTTCACCCCGACCATATTGGTGATCCGCTTGATCTCCTCCATGTCCGCGGGCTCCACCCAGCCGGGGATGATATTGACCTTGCCGTTCTTCTTCCCGGTCGGCTCGGCCATCCCGGCCATGGCCTTGACCATGTTGGAAAAGCCGGTGACGTGCGATCCCGCGTAGCTCGGGGTGGAGGCGCTGATCACATACCTGCCCTCTGGAATCTTCCCTTCCGTGGCCGCCTTTTTCTTGATCTGGGGCAGATCGTCGCCGATGGTCTCGGAGAGGCAGGTGGTGTGGATCGCTATCACCTCGGGGTTATAGACGGTGAATATATTGTTGATGGCCTGCAGCATATTGGCCTGGCCGCCGAACACCGAAGCGCCCTCGGTAAAAGAGCTGGTGGAGGCGGAGACCGGCTCCTTGTAATGCCGGGTCAGGGCGGAGCGGTGATAGGCGCAGCAGCCCTGGGAGCCATGGCTGTGCGGCAGGCATCCGTGGATGCCGAGAGCCGCATACATGGCGCCGATGGGCTGACAGGTCTTGGCCGGATTGATGGTCAAGGCCGTACGCTCGGTAATCTCTATGGGTGTATGTCGTAAGAGCATTGTTGTGTCCTCTTGTTTTTTTGAATAGGTCCTATAGGTCATATAGGTCATATAGGACCTATGTTTTTCACTCCCAGGCAAAGGAACCCGACAACTGGGGGTTCTTCTGCCAAGGGGCCTTCATGAAGCCCCAGACCTTGGAGTTCACCAGCCGGTCGATCTCCTTGTAGAAGTTGATCGCCCCCTGGAAACCGGCATAGGGGCCGCCGGAATCGTAGCTGTGGAGCTGCTTCATGGGCACGCCCAGTTTCTGGATGGAATATTTCTCCTTGATGCCTGCGCAGAAGATATCCGGCTTCATCAATTCCACCAGCTTCTCCGCTTCGTACTGGTTCAGGTCGTCGATGATCAGCGTGCCCTTGTCCATGTCCGCGGCCAGGCCGTCATACTGCTTGAACTTATAGCCCGCCTTTTCGAGGGCCTTCATTTCCTTGTCGCTTTTGCGCGGCTTGAAACGGGTTTCATCCGGCTCGACCTCAAGCTCTTCAATGTTCCGGCTGTCCGCATCCAACTGGATGTTGGGCAGCACCTGGCGCCCCTCATAATCGTCCTGATGCCCGAACTCATAGCCAGCCGAGATGGTTTTCATCTTGAGCTCGTCAAAGAGCTCCTTGTAATGATGGGCCCTGGAGCCCCCGACAAACATCATCGCGGTCTTGCCTTCGGTCCGGGGGGTGATTTCGGCCAGGGCCGCCTCCACCTCGGGCATCTCCTCGGCGATAACTTTCTCCACCGTATCGATGAGCGCCTTTTCGCCGAAATACTCGGCGATCTTACGCAGGCTTTTGGCCGTGGCCTTGGCGCCGATGAAATTCACCTTGATCCAGGGAATGCCGTACTTGGTCTCCATCATGTCCGCCACATAGTTGATGGAGCGGTGGCACATGACCGCATTGAGATCCGCGGTATGGGAGGAGGCAAACTGGTCATAGGTCGAGTTGCCGGAAAAGGTCGAGATGCAGGTGATTCCGCATTTCTGGAAGATCCGGTCGATCTCAAAGCCGTCGCCGCCGATGTTGTACTCGCCCAAGAGGTTGATCTTGTACTTGCCCGGCTTCACCTCGTCGTTGAGGCCCACCAGATGCCTGAACACCTGATTGTTGGCGATGTGATGGCCCGCGGACTGACTCACCCCCTTGTATCCTTCACAAGAGAAGGCATAGACGTTGCAATCCCCGAACTTCTCCTTCATGTTCTTTGCCACGGTATGGATATCGTCGCCGATGAGTCCCACCGGGCAGGTGGCGAACACGGCGATGGATTTGGGATGAAAGAGGTCATAGGCCTCCTGGATCGCCGCAGCCAGCTTCTTTTCGCCGCCGAAGATGATGTCCTGCTCCTGCATGTCCGTGGAAAAGCAGTAGTTCATGTAGTTTTCCCCGTCCGGACCGGGATCGGTCTGGTTACGGCGGGTCAGCCAGGCGTAGAAGCTACAGCCGATGGGACCGTGCACCAGGTTGACGATATCGCGGGTCGGGCCCATGATAACGCCCTTGCAGCCGGCATAGGTGCAGCCGCGCATGGTGATGATGCCGGGAATGGTGCGCACGTTGGCGGTGAGCTCCGGCGTCTCGCTCTGCTGCGCCTCGTTGATCATGATCTGCTTGGCGCGTTTACGGGCCACCTTGGGCGGATACTTCTCAAGGAGCGCCGACTTGACCTCGGCGGGACCCCACTGCACCAGCTTTTTCTTTGTTGCTGTTGCCATTGTATTTTCTCCTTATAACTATCCGGCATAATGCCGGAAACGGACGTAAATCACTGAACTGTAACTGTTCAGCAGTGCCCCAGATGCTAGGAAGAGGCCTGCGAAGTGTGCTGCCTGCACACGAGCAGGCCGATGACAACGCAGATGGGGTGCTGCTGGATAGTTACCTCCTTATGAGATGGCCTTGAGGCCCGTCTCGCCTGTCCGTACCCGGACCGCATCGCCAAGGGGCAGGACAAAAACCTTGCCGTCGCCAGGCATGCCGGTCTGATTCGTATTGATAATGGTTTCAACCACGCAAGGCACCATCTTGTCTTCCACCACTGCGGTGATCATCCGCTTGGGATAGAGCTTGCCCTTTTCACCCAAGAGGGCGGCGGCCTCTTCGTGCCCCTGCACCGTCCCTTCAAGGATGGCCGGGCTGACAAAGCCCTTGCCGCGGCCTTGGGCCTCATGGGCAAAGAAGGCATCCACGCCGCAATCGGTGAGGGCCTGCTTGGTCTGGTTCATCATGTTGATGCGCACGATGGCGATGACCTCTTTCATGACGCCCCCCCTTCCGAGGCATAGGCGGTCTCCTTGACCCCGGAGCTGATGGTGTAGGATTCCTCGACATCGGAAACGAAGATCTTGCCGTCGCCGAAGGCGCCCTTGCCGGTGGAGCGGGCCGTATTCATCACGGTATCGATGAAAAAATCCTTATCCGCCGGGTTGATGACGCTCATCAGCATCACCTTGGGAAGCTCGTCATAGGTGACCTCGCCGATCTTGATGCCGCGCTGCTTGCCGCGGCCGGCCACGGAATATTTGGTAACCGCCGGAAAGCCCGCTTCCATGAGGGAGGCGAGAACCTTGTCTGCTTTCTCCGGCCGGACAATTGCTCTGATCATAGTCAACATAATTTTTCTCCTAAAAAAATAGGTAAAAGGATAAAGGTTCAAGGTGAAAGGAGACAGGGCAAAGGTTCGGAGAATACGTTGTTGCCTTTCTCCTTTAACCTTGCGCCTTGCGCCTGTCAGTTCATCAACCCGTAGTCCATGAGGAGTTTTTCGAGCTCCTCGATCTCCAGAGGCTTGGGAATCACGAACATCGTGTTTTCGTCAATGGACTTGGCAAGCCCCCGGTATTCGTCGGCCTGCTTGGCCTCGGGCTTCCATTCGATCACGGTCTTCCGGTTGATCTCGGCGCGCTGCACGTCGTTGTCGCGGGGCACGAAGTAGATCATCTGGGTGCCCAGCTTCTTGGCGAACTCCGAGATCATCTCCTTCTCGTTGTCAACGGCGCGCGAGTTGCAGATCAGCCCGCCCAACCGCACGGAGCCGCTCTGGGCGAACTTCATGATGCCCTTGCTGATGTTGTTGGCCGCGTACATGGCCATCATCTCGCCGGAAACAACGATGTAGATTTCCTCTGCCTTGCCGTCGCGGATGGGCATGGCGAAGCCGCCGCACACCACGTCGCCCAAAACGTCGTAGAAGGCATAATCCAGACCTTCGCTCTCTTCATAGGCGCCGAGGGATTCCAGCATGTTGATGGAGGTGATGATGCCGCGTCCCGCACAGCCAACGCCGGGCTCGGGTCCGCCGGACTCAACGCACCAGGTGCCGCCGTAGCCTTTTTTGCGGATATCGTCGAGTTCCACATCCTCGCCCTCCTCGCGCAGGGTATCGAGAACCGATTTCTGGGCCAGTCCGCCCAACAGGAGCCGGGTCGAGTCCGCCTTGGGATCGCAGCCCACCACCATGACCTTCCTGCCCAACTCCACTAAACCTGCCACGGTGTTCTGGGTGGTGGTTGATTTGCCTATGCCGCCTTTGC
This sequence comes from uncultured Desulfurivibrio sp., assembly GCA_964588325.1. GTDB lineage: Bacteria > Desulfobacterota > Desulfobulbia > Desulfobulbales > Desulfurivibrionaceae > Thiovibrio. The sequence continues at coordinate 142,934 of CAZPOR010000002.1, read as the reverse complement.
CGTAAATTGCCACCTTGCGCATTGCTACTCCTCCTTGCTCTGTATTGAATATGGGTTGTCACATTCCATTGGTTTGCACCGCCGTCGGTTGGCTCTATCGCAAGGGGTGTGCCAGCGCGGAAGGCCGCCGGACACTTTTCGCTTAACATGCTGGTATTACTGTTTTTATTGAGACAAACAGCATGCGGGAGGCTGTGGCGCCTGTTCCCTTTTGTACAATTGACTACAAAAAGGAAGGAACGCGACCGGAAGAGGAAGGGACAGAACAGAGGGAGCTTTATTACATTTATGTCTCAAAAAATGAAAATAGTTGCTCGAAATGTAACTTTTTTGCAAACACCATGCGCGGCCATACAGTGCAGAGTATGATATGTTAATCTTTAATTTCAATGGGTTACAAGAACTCTCCGTGCACAATGTTACATTTTTGAAGCAATGGAACATTTTTTGCTAATTCAATACCACAGGGAGCATGCACCAAAAAATTCATCCCCAATACAACACAAAACAAGGCGGACCCAACCCATGCCCAAACCCGACTATCCCACCGAACGCCTTGAATTGCAGGCGCTCTACCAGATAAGCCAGCTCATCGGCTCTGCCCTGGACATCAAGAAAACCCTGTCCGAGGTTTTGCGGATCCTGCACGAAACCCTGCGCATGGAGCGGGCCACCCTGGTTCTCCAGGAAGAAGGCGGCGAGCGTCTTGCCATTGCCGCCTCGTACGGCCTCAGCAAGGAGGAGGAGCGGCGCGGCATCTACCGCCCCAACGAAGGGGTGATCGGCCGCATCTTCCAGTCCGCCTATCCCTTCGTGGTGCCGGACATCCACAGCGAGCCGCTTTTTTTAAACCGGACCGGGGCCCGCGCCAATCTCCCCAAAGGCGAGATATCCTTCATCGGCGTACCGGTCATGCTGCCGGAGGGGCCAGTCGGGGTCCTTTCCGTGGACAGGCTCTTCGGTCAGGAGATCTCCTCGGAGGAAGACATCCGTTTTCTCACCGTGGTGGCCATGCTCATCGCCCAGTTCCTGCGGCTGCACAAGGCGGTCTCCCACAAGCAGCAGATCCTGGTGGAGGAAAACCTGCTGCTCAAGAAAGAGCTGCGCAGCCGCTACAACCAGCACAACATCATCGGCCAGTGCAAGCGGATCCAGGATGTGTACAACTACATCGACAAGGTTGCCCCCAGCCGGGCCACCGCCCTGCTCCTGGGCGAATCCGGCACCGGCAAGGAGCTGGTCGCCCGGGCCATCCATCAGGCAAGCCCGCGCGCAGCCAAGCCCTTCATCAAGATCAACTGCGCAGCCCTGCCGGAAAACCTTCTGGAAAGCGAGCTGCTCGGCCATGAGAAAGGCGCCTTCACCGGGGCGGTGGGCCTCAAGAAGGGGCGGTTCGAGCTGGCCGATGGCGGCACCATCTTTCTCGACGAGGTGGGGGAGCTGCCCCTACCCCTGCAGGCCAAGCTGCTCAGGGTGCTACAGGAGCAGATGTTCGAACGGCTGGGCGGCACCCAGACCATCACGGTCAATGTCCGGGTCATTGCCGCCACCAACCGCAGCCTGGAAGAATGCGTCGAGCAGGGTACCTTCCGGGCGGATCTCTTTTACCGCCTCAACGTGGTGCCCGTGGTGCTGCCGCCGCTCAGGGAGCGGAAGGAAGACGTCCCCCTGCTCCTCGATCACTTTTTACAGGAGAGCAACCGCATGAACTCCCGGGAGGTGGGGCTTTCCAGCTCGGTGGTCCAGCTCCTCTGCGGCTACTCCTGGCCCGGCAATGTGCGTGAGCTGCAGAACCTCATCGAGCGGCTGGTGATCATGGCGGACCGAGATACCATCGTCGCCCGCGAGCTGCCGAGCTACATCACCGCGGAACCGGAAGCAGAGGACTGTGCCGCGCCGTCGTGCCGCATTGCAGCCCCAACCGCCGGAAGCGCAGAGCTGACAAGCGGACCCCTGCCCGGAAGCTCGACGCATAAATTTTTAAAAGATCTGGAAAAAGAAGAGGTGGAGAGCGCCCTGCGACGGCACGGATGGGTGCAGGCCAGGGCCGCCCGGGAGCTGGGGCTTACCCAGCGACAGATGGGCTATCGCATCAAGAAATACGGGATTACCCTGCCGGATTTTTCCAATTGCCCCTGGGAGACAATCAAGAAATGAGGCGCAGGTAGTCGCTGAAGAACCGATGAAAATCGCCGGAGATCTTCGTCCGCAAGCGATGCGCCTCGGCCAGCAGATCAGCGGGCCGCACCACCAGGGAGCGAAACGAGGCGAGCCACTGTCCGTCCTGCTCAAGCCAGAGGCTGATGTCTTCGAACACTGCCACATGGTTGTCAAATTGCAGCCCGAGGATGTGCGGCCGCTGCTCAAGGGAAAAGGCCTCCACCTGGCATTGCTCCGAGGTGGCGAGCAGGGAAAAATGTTTCGGCAACGGCTCAAGCACCGTCTGGCTGTGCCACTTGAACATGGGCATGGTCTTGCCGAGATTCCTGAAGGCCGGATGCTCGCGGCCGTCATGGGTGAGATGCCCCTGGACGAAGCCGATGCTCGGCTTGAAGTTCGGCCCTACCTGTGCGCCGAGCACGGAAGCGAGCAGTTGATGCCCGAGACAGAATCCCAGAATCGGCTTGTCCGCCCCGATCGCCCTCTTGATGAACCGCTTCTCCTCCACGAGAAACGGGTATTTTTCCTCCTGCTCCACGTTGGGAGAACCCCCCAGCAGGATGATAGCCTCATAGCCGTTGAAATCGGGAATCCAATCCTGCCAGACCTTGACGAGATCACAATCGATCCGGTGCGTGGCAAACGCCTCGAGAAGCAGCCGCCCCGGGCCGGCCCATGGGGTATGTTGCAAGACCAGGAGTTTCATTTTTTTTGTTTTCAGGATATTTTTTCAAGGGAAGAATCCCGAAGCTAAAGGGATGATTCCTTCGGCTCCGGGATTCTTGCTGTCCGGGCACACGCTAGACGTTGTTCATCTCAAAACCGGCATATGCCTCCATGCCATGCTCGCCTATATCAAGCCCCTTCATTTCCTCTTCTTCATCCACACGGATTCCAAAAGAAATCTTCAAGAGATAGAAGAGCACGAACGCTGCAAGAAAACAGGTCACGCCGTATGCCGCAACGCCGATCAACTGAGTCACAAAGGAGTGACTCGCGCTGAAAATGCCCACAGCCAGGGTGCCCCATATGCCACAGACAAGATGCACGGAGATGGCGCCAACCGGATCATCAAGCTTCATGCGGTCAACAACCATGACCGAGGCGACAACCAGAAGACCGGCAATGAAGCCGATCACCACGGCGCTCATCACGCTGACCACATCGGCACCGGCGGTAATACCGACCAAACCCGCAAGGGCGCCGTTGAGGGCCATGCTCAGATCAGGCTTCTTCTGGATGATCCAGCTCAGTCCGCTGGCGCCGACAATGCCTGCGGCTGCGGCAAGAGAAGTGGTGACGAACACAAAGGATACCGCAGCGGGATCTGCGGAAAGCACCGAGCCGCCGTTAAAACCGAACCAGCCGAGCCAGAGCAGAAAAACGCCGATGGTTGCCAGGGGCATATTGTGTCCCATGATCGGCTTGATGGTGTTTCCGACATATTTGCCAAGACGGGGTCCGAGCAAGATGACGCCGGCCAGAGCGGCCCAGCCACCCACGGAATGCACCAGGGTGGAACCGGCAAAGTCATAGAATCCCATGGCGTCCAGCCAGCCGCCGCCCCACTTCCAGCTTCCCACCCAGGGATACACCACTGCCACATAGATCGCTGAAAAAATCAAAAAGCTGTGCAGCTTGACCCGCTCGGCCACAGCGCCGGAAACAATGGTCGCCGCCGTGGCCGCGAACATGGCCTGGAAGATAAAATCGGTCCAGTAGGTGTAGATTCCCACCCCGTCATCTCCGGCAACCATCATATTTTCCGGGCTCACCCCGATGCCGAAACCGGAAAAGCCGAAGATGCCCGGGATGGAAAAATCGCCGGGGTACATCAGATTGAAACCGATCACGGCATAGGTCAAAAGCCCGATGGCAACGATGGCGGTATTTTTGAAAAGGATGTTGACCGTGTTTTTCGCCCGGGTCAATCCCGCCTCAAGGGTCGCAAACCCGAGATGCATGATAAACACCAGAAACGTGGAAACCAGCATCCAGGTATTATTGGCAACATAGGTAGCGGCAGCGCCTGTTATCTCGGCTGCACCCTCCGCGGCCAGGGCGGTTCCGGCCAAGGCAACCAGTGCCATCGTCAGGGGCGGGACCATTTTTTTTGCAATTGACCTGTTCATTGAAACATCCTTATGCGTTGATTTGATCTGAGTCATAATGATACCTAGATGGCCTCCTTATCGGTTTCGCCTGTCCGGATGCGGCAGATGGAGTCAACCGGCAAGACAAAGATCTTGCCGTCACCGATCTTGCCGGTCTTGACGCTGGCCACGATGGCATCCACCACCCTTGCCACCATCTCCGCCGCCACCACTATCTCCACCTTGATCTTGGGGATGAAATCCACCACATACTCCGCTCCCCGGTAGATCTCGGTGTGCCCCTTTTGCCGGCCAAACCCCTTCACTTCCGTAATGGTCATCCCCTGAACACCGAGACCAGCCATGGCCGTCTTCAGGTCATCAAGCTTGAAGGGCTTGATTATCGCCTCAATCTTCTTCATTCCGCTTCCTCCTTTTATCCAAGATCCTCAATGAAAACATTTCCCGCCGACATAGCGCGTGATACAATTCGATCAAGGCTTTTTCAAAGAGCGTGCCAACGCCTGGAAAAAGAAAAAGATACGATGCAACTCCTTGATTACAGGAACCTTATCAAGTGCTCCGCATCCCAAGCCGGATTCCGCAACCAAAAAATAAATTACTTTTTTGTCAATAATACGCATCCCTGTGGAACTTTTTTGTTACTTTTTTGTAGGCAACATAAAAAATGGGGTTGCCGTGTGTTGCCTACAGCCGCAGCAAAGGAACCCGGAGACAGTTGCCGGGCCTTGAAAATCGCGCGAAAGGCGGAATAGCTTTGAGCAGAGGGAAAAAAACCTTGACGCAACAAGGAGGATAAGTCAAATGTACATTTAACTTATCCGGCGATGATATGGATAAATACTCGGCAGGCGCGCACAGCCACAGGACTCCATCCAGCACCGTCTCGCCACGGACAGCCGACACGTTGCGCAGCAACAAGCGGCCAGGGGCTTTTGACGCGGACCCCTCTCTATTTTTTTCTCGGAAACCCGTCCCCACCCTTTAGCAAAGAAACAGCGCCCATGAAAAACCGCATCCTCCTCACCCTTCTTGGTTTGTTCCTGGTGTCCGGCATCCTTGCCGGCATCAAGGGCTTGCAGATTTTCACGATGGTGGACACAGGCAAGCGCTTTACCCCCCCGCCGGAAACGGTGACCACCACCACGGCCCGCCCGGAATCCTGGGAGATTGCCTTACGCGCCGTGGGCTCGCTGGAAGCGGCGCAGGGCGTGACCGTTTCCGCGGAGTTGCCGGGCAAGGTGGCGCGCCTGGCTTTTACCCCCGGAACCTGGGTAGAGGCGGGCACTCTCCTGCTCCAGCAGGACACCTCTTCCGAGGAGGCCCAACTGCAGGCGGCGGAAGCCGAAGCCGCACTGACCAAAATCAATTTCGAGCGGCTCAGGATGCTCGTCGAGACCAACGCCGTTTCCAAGGCCGCCTACGATGACGGCGAGGCGAAACACAAACAGGCCATGGCCCAGGCCGAAACGATCCGGGCCACCATCGCCAAAAAAACCATCCGCGCCCCATTCTCCGGCCGCCTCGGCATCCGCTTGGTCAATCTGGGACAGATCCTCAAAGAGGGCGAGCCCATTGTTTCCCTCCAGGCCATGGACCCGATTTTCGTCAACTTCATGCTGCCCCAGCAGGACCTGGCCAGAATCCAGCCGGGGCTGCCGGTACGAATAACCTCCGATGCCCTGCCCGGCCGCACTGTGACCGGCAGAATAACCGCCATCAACCCGCAGGCGGACAGCGCCACCCGCAATGTCCGGGTGCAGGCCACCGCGGCCAACAGGGAGGAACGATTGCACCCCGGCATGTTTGCCACGGTGGCCGTGGTGCTGCCCGGCAAGAACCAGGTGCTGGCCATCCCCGCAACCGCGGTGCTTCCTGCCCCCTACGGCGATTCAGTCTTTGTGGTTGAAAAGCAAAAAAACGAAAAAACCGGCGCGGTTGGGCTGGCGGTGCGCCAGCAGTTTATCCGCCTCGGGGAACGGCGCGGCGATTTCGTCGCTGTTGCCTCAGGCCTTGCGGAGGGGGCCACCGTGGTCAGCACCGGGGTATTCAAGCTCCGCAACGGCCAGTCCGTGGTGGTGGACAACGGACTGAATCCGGAGTTCAGCCTGGACCCCAAACCGGCCAACAGTTGATTCTCTGAGTCAAAACCCATGAAATTCACCGATCTCTTCATCCGCCGCCCCGTGCTTGCCATGGTGATCAGCCTGCTCATCATCATTGCCGGGTTGCAGGCGTTGCGCAGCCTCAATGTGCGCCAATATCCCAGAAGCGAGAACGCGTCGGTCACCGTGACCACCGTCTATGTCGGAGCCAACGCCGAACTGGTGCGGGGCTTCATCACCACCCCGCTGGAGCGTGCCATTGCCGCGGCCGACGGCATCGATTATCTCCAATCCCAGAGCAGCCAAGGCGTCTCCATCATCACCGCCCGGTTGAAGCTCAACTACGATGCCACCAAGGCCCTTGCCGAGATCAGCTCCAAGGTGGACCAGGTTCGCCGCGACCTTCCCCCCGAAGCCGAGGTGCCGGTGATCAACATCGAGTCCGCGGACAGCCAGTTTGCCTCGGCCTACCTCAGCTTCACCTCCGATGTGCTTGCCCAGAACGAAATCACCGACTACCTGACCCGGGTGGTGCAACCCCGCCTTTCCGCCATTCAAGGCGTGCAGCGCGCCGACATCCTCGGCGGCCGCACCTTTGCCATGCGCATCTGGCTCAAGCCGGAACGCATGGCCGCCTACAACGTCAGTCCGGCCGAGGTGCGCAAGACCCTGGCCGCCAACAACTACCTGGCCGCCCTGGGGCAGACCAAGGGCTCGCTCATCCAGATCAACCTCACCGCAGATACAGATCTCCGTTCGGTGGAAGAATTCAAGCGGCTGGTGATCCGGGAAGAGAACGGGGCTGTCATCCGTCTGGCCGACCTGGGTGATGTGGCCCTGGGGGCCGAGGACTATGACAACGAGGTGCGTTTTTCCGGCCAGACCGCCACCTTCATCGGGATCTGGCCCCTGCCCAACGCCAACTCCCTGGATATGATCAAGCTGATCCGCACGGAAATGGCGGCCATCGAGAAGGATTTGCCCAGCGGCCTCAAAGGGCGCATCGCCTACGACGCCACGGCTTACATCGACAACGCCATCAGCGAGGTGCTCAAGACCCTGGGCGAGACCCTGCTCATCGTGATCGTGGTCATTTTTCTCTTTCTCGGCTCCCTGCGCTCGGTGCTGATCCCGGTGGTGGCCATCCCCCTGTCGCTCATCGGCGGCCTCTTTCTCATGCAGCTCTTCGGTTTTTCCATCAATCTGCTCACCCTGCTGGCCATCGTTCTCTCGGTGGGACTGGTGGTGGACGACGCCATCGTGGTGGTGGAAAACGTCGAGCGCCACCTCAGCCAGGGAAAATCGCCGCTGGAGGCGGCCCTGCAAGGGGCCCGCGAACTGGTCGGGCCGATCATCGCCATGACCATCACCCTGGCTGCGGTCTATGCGCCCATCGGCTTTCAGGGCGGGCTCACCGGCTCGCTTTTCCGGGAATTCGCCTTCACCCTGGCCGGAACGGTTACCATCTCCGGGGTGGTGGCCCTGACCCTGTCGCCGATGATGTCGGCAAAATTGCTCAAGCCGGGGCTCGAAGAACGTGATCTGGCGGGCAGGATCGCCCGCGGCTTTGCCCGGCTGCGGGAAGCATATGGCGGCTGGCTTGACGCCACCCTCGCCGCCCGGCCCGCGGTGTATACGGTCTGGGTCGTCATCAGCCTGCTCAGCATCCCCATGTTCACCATGTCGGCCAAGGAACTGGCTCCCAACGAGGACCAGGGGGTCATCTTCGGCATCGTGGACGCGGCGGCCAACTCCACCCTGGACCAGACCAGCGGTTTTACCGCCGCCGCCAACAAGGTTTTTCTCTCCATCCCGGAAACACACTTCACCTTCCAGTCCACCCTGCCCACCTCGGGGTTCAGCGGCATGGTCACCAAGCCTTGGGGCGAGCGGCAGCGCTCGGTGTTTGCGATCATGCCCGAGGTGCAGCAGAAGCTCCAGGCGCTGCCCGGCATCCGGATCTTCCCGGTGTTGCCGCCCGCACTCCCGGGCGGCGGCCAGTTTCCGGTGGAATTCATCCTGGCCTCCACGGCGGAAACCCCGCGGATCCTGGAATTCGCCCAGCAGATCCAGCAAAAAGCCATGCACAGCGGGATGTTCGCCTTTCCGCCGATCATCGACATGAAGATCGATCAACCCCAGGCGGAGTTTGTCATCGACCGCGACAAGGTGGCGGATCTCGGCCTCAACCTGCAACAGGTGGGCGCGGATCTCGGCGCCATGGTGGGAGGCAACTTCGTCAACCGCTTCGACATTGCCGGTCGCAGCTACAAGGTCATCCCCCAGATCGCCCGGATCGACCGGCTCACCCCGGAACAGCTCCAGAATATCCACATCTCCGGGCCAAACGGCCAACTGGTGCCGCTTTCCACCGTGGCCACCATCCAGAACTCCACCGTGCCCCGCTCCCTGAACCGCTTCCAGCAACTGAACGCGGTCACGATCAGCGGCGTTGCCATCCGCCCCCTGGACGAGGCCTTGCGCTACCTGGAAAACGAGGCCGCCAAGATCCTGCCCCAGGGGTATGTCCTTGACTACACCGGCGAATCCCGCCAATTGCGCAGCGAAGGCAACACGTTTCTGCCCGCCTTTGCTCTGGCAGTGGTCCTGATCTTCCTGGTCCTGGCCGCCCAGTTCAACAGCTTCCGCGACCCCTTTGTCATCCTGGCCGGCTCGGTGCCCCTGGCCATGTTCGGGGCGCTGATCTTCACCTTTCTCAAAATCCCCGACCCCAACACCCCTTTCTGGACCAACGGCTGGACCACCACCCTCAACATCTATTCCCAGGTTGGGCTGGTGACCCTGATCGGCCTGGTGGCCAAAAACGGCATCCTCATCGTCGAATTCGCCAACACCCTCCAGGAACAGGGGCAGGCCAAGCTGGCCGCCATCCGGGAGGCATCCATGACCCGATTGCGCCCCATCCTCATGACCAGCACCGCCACGGTGGCGGGCCACTTCACCCTGACCCTGGTGACCGGCGCCGGAGCCGCGGCCCGGAATTCCATCGGCCTGGTGCTGGTGGGCGGCATGGCCGTGGGCACCCTGTTCACCCTCTTTGTGGTGCCTTCCATCTACATGCTGGTGGCCCGCGACCATGGCCGGGACCGATTGCCGGAGACCGATCCCGGCGGAACGGAGGTTGCCCGGCCATGAACACCTCTGCGCTCTGGGATACCCTGGGCTCCCTGCCCGAGGCAGAATTGCCCCATGTGATCACCCGGCTTTTTGCCCTGTACGAGGCCAGACTCCAGCAAAACCAGGACGACCCGGAGGCGTTGCTCTTTTTCAGCAACCTCAGCCGTGTTGTTGCCGAGACCTGCCAATGCAACAGCAACAGACGATAACCCGCCGGCGCAAGCAACCACCTTCCGCCGCGGTCACCTCCTCGCTCCTGCTCCTTTTTTGCCTTGTGTTCGCCGGGCAGAGCCCGGCACAGGGCTCTGGGGTTGACGCAATGTGCATGGTGCAGGAACACAATGCCCTGCGCGCCGAGATCGGCGCCCCAAAATTGCGCTGGTCCAAAGCCCTTGCCCGGCAGGCAGCAACCTGGGCCACCACACTCAAAAAATCAGGCTGCGCCATGCGGCATAGCCGTGGCACGCTGGGCGAAAACCTCTCCTGGGCCAGCGCTCGGACAACAACGACCAGAAACAAGACCCGGAGCGCCCCGCAGGCCATCACCGAAAAAGACGTGGCCGCCGCCTGGGCCAGTGAAAAAACGTGATATTCCCGGGCCTCCAACTCCTGCAACGCGCCCCCCGGAAAAAACTGCGGCCATTACACCCAGATGGTCTGGGCAAAAACCAAAGAAATCGGTTGCGCCAAAGCGGTCTGCGATGACAACTCGCAGATCTGGGTGTGCAACTATGCGCCGGCAGGAAATGTGGCCGGGCAGCGGCCCTACTGACCACTCCAGTCTCGGCCCCAGCACCCGGCAAACGTGCCGGCTCCTCCCGAACCCCCTCGACAGCGCCCCCCAATGTCGCTATGATGGTCGAGACAACAACTCAGCCAGGGGAGGATCTGTCCATGGACCAGCCGCTTGCATCACTGAACACCATCGCCGACCGGGCCATCACCTATCTGGTGGACTACAGTTTTCAAGTCGTCGGGGCCACCATCATCCTGGTTGCCGGGTTTTTTCTGGGCAACTGGGTGGCCGTGGCCGTGAGCAAGCTCTGTGAAAAACGGGGGCTTGACATCACCCTGCGCCATTTTCTTTCCTCCTTTGCCAAGATCATGGTCATCGCCTTTGCGGTGATCATGGCCCTGAGCAAGTTCGGGATCACCATCGCCCCTTTCATCGCGGCCATCGGCGCGGCCGCCTTCGGCGCCACCTATGCCCTGCAGGGGCCCCTCTCCAACTACGGGGCCGGGCTGGCCATCATCCTGGGCCGCGCCTTTGTGGTGGGCGACACCATCGCCGTAGCCGGGGTTTTCGGCGTGGTTGAGGAAGTCACTCTGGCCCACACCACCCTGCGCACCGAGGACGGAGTCCGGATAACCGTGCCCAACAAGCATATTGTCGGTGAGATTCTGCACAACTCCGGAGAGTACCGCATTGTCGAAAGCTCGGTGGGCATCGGCTACGACGCCGATCCGACCGAGGCCATCGAGGTCATCACCCAGGCCCTTGCGGCCTTTCCCCAGATACAGAACGGTCCCGCACCGCAGATCGGCATCGAAGATTTCCGCGATTCCTCGTTGGCCATCGGCTACCGGTATTGGGCGCCCACCCAACGCTACATCGAAACCATGCATGCGGTGAACCTGGCCGTGTACCAGGCCTTGGGCCGGGCCGGAATCACCATCCCCTTCCCGCAACGGGTGGTCACCATGGCCAAGGAGCAGTCCCTTTCATGAAAGCGGCAACGCCCCGCGACATCGGCACCCTGCTCCGGCTGGCCACCTACGCCTCCACCGCCACGGCACTGGTGCTGATCGGAGTCAAGGGCATGGCCTGGTTCATGACCGGCTCCCTGAGCGTCATGGCCTCGCTGGTGGACTCGCTCATGGACGCGGCCGCCTCGCTAATCAACCTGCTGGCCGTGCGCTATTCGCTGAAATGCGCGGACGAGGACCACCAGTTCGGGCACGGCAAGGCGGAATCCCTGGCCGGGCTCGGCCAAGCCTGCTTTATCGCCGGCTCGGCCATCTTTTTGCTCATGCACGCGGCCGAACGGCTGAATCACCCGCAACCCCTGCAAGCGATCGATGTCGGCCTCTGGGTCATGGTCTTTGCCATCGGCGCAACCCTGGCGCTTCTTGCCTTTCAGGCCTATGTCATCAAGCTGACCAACTCTTCCGCCATCCGCGCCGACGCCCTGCATTACAAAACCGACCTGCTCACCAATGCAGCCACCATCGCAGCCCTCTATTTTGCCGCCTCGGGCTACCCGCTGCTGGACCCGCTGGGCGCCCTGGCCATTGCCTGCTACATCCTCTACAGTGCCTGGCAGATAGGCCAGGAAGCCATGCAGGTTCTCATGGACCGCGAGCTGCCCAAGGAAACCCGCCAGCGCATCTGCGACATCGCCCTGGCCCATGGGACCGTGCTCGGCCTCCACGATCTGCGCACCCGCCAGTCCGGGCAGATCATGCTCATTCAGCTCCACCTCGACCTGGACCAAGGGCTGCCCCTTGCCGAGGCGCACCGGGTGACAAAAGAGGTGGAGCACGCCATTATGGCCGCCTTTCCCCAGGCCGATGTCATCATCCACCAGGATCCCCGCAATCCTTCCCGCTACCGCCGCAATCCCGAGGAATGCCTGGATCCGCCCGCAACTTCTCCGGATTGACCCGGCCCCCCCGCACACCCTTCCTCCCCCCCCTCTTTGCCGTTGACCGCGAAACCCGCGCAGGGTACAAGAGAGAAATTCTTCCGCCACCATCTGAAGGGGGTCATCTTGAATACACTCATGCGAATCGCGCTTGCCTATACCCTGGGACTGGCTGCAATTTTCGCTTTCTGGCATGGGGCTGGACAGCCGCGCCCGGTTCCGGAAACGGAACTGCCTCCTGACCACACCCTGCAATGCGTGTCTTACGCGCCCTTTGAGAAAGACCAATCCCCCTTTGATTTCGCCAAGGGCATGACCATTGCGGAGTCCCGCATCGACGCGGATCTGGCCATTCTTTCCCAACGTTTTTCCTGCATCCGCACCTATTCCGTGGCCGGACTTGAGGCTCTGCCACAATATGCGGAGAAATACGGGATGCAGGTGTACCTGGGCGCCTGGATCGGCGCGGACCCCAAACTCAACCAGCAGGAAGTCGAAAAGGTTGTCGCTCTGGCCAAGCAGCACCCCGGCGCCGTCCGGGCCGTGGTGGTGGGCAACGAGGCCTTGCTCCGCCGGGAGATCACCGGACCGCAGCTTGCCGGATACATCCGCCAGGTCAAGGCTGCCCTGCCCGAAGTGCCGGTCACCTATGCCGATGTCTGGGAATTCTGGCTCAAGCACCCGGAGGTGGCTCCGGCCTGCGATTTTGTCACCATCCACATCCTGCCCTACTGGGAGGATGATCCGGTCGCCATCAACGGAGCCATGGCCCATATCAAAAAGATCCGCGAAGAGATCGGACGAAAGATTCCTGACAAGGAGATCCTCATCGGCGAAACCGGCTGGCCCTCCCAGGGGCGGATGCGGGAAGCCTCGCTGCCCAGCCTGGAAAATCAGGCCCGGTTCATCCGGGGCTTCATTGCCCTGGCCGAACAGGAGCGCTGGCAATACAATCTGATCGAGGCCTTTGACCAGCCGTGGAAGCGGATCAAGGAAGGCGCGGTGGGCGGCTACTGGGGGCTGTACAATTCGGAGCGGGGTGACAAGCACATCCTTGCCGGGCCGGTCTCAGACTTTCCCAATTGGCGGATGCTCTTTGCCCAATCCGCGGCCATTGCTCTGCTGACCCTGCTCATTGCCCGGAGCCACGGCGAGATGGGCGCACTCCGCTGGCTGCAATTTTCCGCCGCCATGGCTGGCGGCGCCATCCTCCTCGTGCTGCAGGGGCATCAATTCTCCATCATCTCAACCAATGCCTATGAATATCTCTGGGCTTTCCTTGTCCTTTCCCTTTGCGCCAGCGTGTATCTGCTGGCTCTCAAGGCCATCGCCTCCGGAACCGCGCCCACCCATCTCAGCCTGGATGGATCCATGGCTTTTCTGCGGGGCAAGTCCCGCCTCAGCGCAGAGGCGGTAAACGGCGTGCTGCGGCTGGGGGTAATCACCTGTGCCCTGATCGCGGTGCTTGGCCTGGTTCTGGATGCCCGTTACCGGAATTTCAACAACTCCGCTTTTGCCATCCCTGCCCTGATCTACGCCTGGTTTTTCCGCGGACAGGGGGGGCAGACGAACCAAGGCATGCTCGAACGCCTCAGCGGTCTGTTTCTTGCCGCAGGGGCTCTGATCATCCTTATCAATGAAACCCCGTTGAACTGGCAGGCCGACATCTGGGTACTCATCTGCCTGCTCCTGGCCTATCCCCTCTGGCAGGCGGGCAGGGGCAACTCGTTGCGCCCCTTGCTTCCCTACGGCCTGCTGGTGCTTGGCATTTTTGCCGTTTTTATGGCCATGCGCCAGACCATCTTTATCTCGGAACGGCTGGTGGGAATCTGCGCCGATACGCCGGACACAACCGTCTGTCTGGTCCGTTCACTAATCGGCAAATTGATGTACAATCAGGTCTTTGCCTGGACAAGCATCACCCTTGCCGTCCTTGCCGTCTGGCGCAACGCGGCGTGGCTCTGCTCCCTGGCCCTGGTCGCAAGCCTGGCAGGACTCGCCTTTTACAATGTCAATCTGGCGGCGGTTGCCTTTGTCCTGGCCGGGCTCACCCTGGTTCACCGGAAAATCCCCCAGCAGCCGAAATAAGAGCAGGGGCGCCGCACCAGTTGGTGTCACGCCCCTGCCATGAACAAACAAGCTTCCGTTTTCTGTTTTATGGTTTGGCCTGAGCCCGGGCGCTCTCCTGCATGACATAATCAACTACATACTGGAACTGGACCGCGGTCAGCGACACCTTGTTTTTCTTGCTGGCCAGAATTTTTGGCCACGCCTCCACCGACCGCTCAGCCGGTTGAAAAACCCGGTGGCATCTGCCGCATTCGCGCATGAAATAGCCGCGCCCTTTTTCCAGCCCGGCGTTTCCTGCGTCCTGTCCAGTCTGCCCGGAAAGCTTCCCATCATTTCCGGCAGCGCACCCGGACAAGGTTGACAGGCCCACTCCTAAAAAAACAGCAACCAGAACGGATTTCACAGACATCATTGCACCTCCTTAAAACTGCCAGCCAACGCCCAAATTTATCAGATTATCCGGATCGGCTCCTTTGGACTCGACAATCTGATAATCCGCCTTGATCACAAAATTCGGCGCGGGCAAAAATGCCAGGCCAAAGGTCCAGTCATTGCGGTCATAGTACGGGTTGGCCACATCCCCGGCCGCCATCTTATGCTGGGTGTCATAGTTATCATAGCGCACCGACACCACAGCGTCGGAGTTTTTCAATCTTCCGGTTTTCCATGCCTCGGGCATGACATGATAGCCCGCCTCGACAAAATATCCGAAGATTTCTTCCGCCACCTTTGCTCCCGCTGCCTTGCCGGCATTAAGGTTGCCTACCCCATCGATTGTATCAAGAGCCACGACCCCTTTCAGATCCAAGCCTCCGATTCTTGTGGAAAAATCAGCGGAATAGATGGTGAGATTTCCACCTTTTCCTGTATCGGCGCCCTTTGAAACGTTGTCGATCCCCCCATGCCAAAAGGACGCGCCGAGCCGCATGCTTTGCAACCAGGGCGCCTTCGCATCCATGAACGGATGGTAATCCAGGCGTCCCGTAAGGGCCATATCGTTCAGGCTTGCCTCGTCCTTGATCCGGCCGTCACGGATACCTTCATTGACGGTGAACTTGGAGCCGTCAAGCCCCCCGACCACATAGGCTTCGTAACTCAGATTCGAAGCAAGATTACCGAAAAGCCCAACACCATCGGAGGACCAGGTGGTGGGGATAATCACCTTGTCAAAACTGGGCCGCTCCACGCCGTAAAAGGTGGTGGGCTCGTGATGCTGATTGGTCCTGCCCACCGGGGTGAGGAGCCGCCCAAAACGGACATTGGCGGAATCGCTGAGCAGAAAATCAACATACGCCTGCTCAAGCATCAAATACCCGCCGGATTTTTGTCCTGTTTGCGTATCTTGGACATAGGCGTGTTCCAGCTCGATTTCCGACTTGAATTTGATCCAGTCAGTAAAATCATAGCCAACCAACGCGACCAAACGATGGATATCCAGCTTGTCATTGGACTTAGCGCCATCCGACCCTTCCGAGAAATTGGCATGGATCTCGCCGTAACCGCCAAAACTGAATTTGGACAGGGGCGATTCCTTCTGTTGCGCCGATACCGCCTGTTCGACCAGGGCCTTTATTTCCGCCTTGTCCTGGCTGACGTTCGATCCACCGCCTTGTCCTGCGGAATTGGCCGACACCCTGCTTTCCAGGCTGACCACCTGCCTGGTCAAGGCCTCAATGCTGCCCTGTCTGTTTTTCAACTCGGACAAAAGCCCCTGCATCTGCCGCTCAAGTTCCTGAATCCTCTCATTTTCGCCGGTTCCGGCCAGCACAAGCCCAGGCTGCATCGCCACCAAGGCAATGCAGCATCCTAAAACAGCACCGTGAACTCTCTTCCTCATTTTTTTCCTCCATTAAAAAGTTTACAACCCACTATTAAGTTTTACTTGCCTAACATGCCGGCAGCAAAAAAACGCCTGTTGCCCACTGGCCACGAATCAGGCGCATCGAATAAAGTTTTAGCAAACTGACAATCTGGTCTGCCCCTTATACAAATCCGGCCGATCCCGGTCAAGTATTTTTTTTAGGCACGATTAACTTTATTGTATATGTGCAACCAACGCCCCGGTTGTTCCCCATTTCTTGCAAAGTGCAGAAAAGCGGTGTACAAAACACACGCCTCCCGGAGGAAAGAAAGGGGGCGCAACACACAACGGCAAAACCGGCCCATGGAAGATGCACACAGCATACAAATTTTAGAGGAAGGTCTCGTTGCCATGGGCGTCACCCTTGACGCACAGGCCAGAAAACGGCTTTTACGCTACTGCGCCGAACTGACCCGCTGGAGCGCCAAAATCAACCTGGTGGCAAAAGCTCCCCTCCGCGAGACCTGGGAGACCCATTTCCTCGACTCCCTCACCCTGCTCCGGATTCTTCCTTCACCGGAAAGCGCGCAACAACCGCTTCTCGACATCGGCACCGGCGCAGGCTTTCCCGGCCTGGCCCTCAAGGCGGCCCGCCCGGAACTGCCGGTGATCCTGGTGGAGCCCCGCCAAAAACGGGTTTCTTTTTTGCGCCATGTGATCCGGACCCTGGGCCTCAAGGATATCGAGGTGCTGTGCGGCCGTCTGGAGAAAAATTCCGGCGAGGTGGATGGACAAATCCTTTCCGCACCACTCATCACCAGCCGGGCCTTCACCGACATCGGTGAATTTCTTCTGCACACCGCCGCGATCAGCCCCACGGGCGCCCGGGTCATCTGCATGAAAGGCCCAAAGGCCGGAGAGGAGATCGCTGCCTGGAGGCTTGCCCAGCCGGACAGCCCCTACCGGCTACAGGAAATTATCGAACTGACCCTGCCTTTTTCCGGCAAGATGCGCAACCTTGTCATTTTCAGCAAAGAAGGCCCATAACAGCCATGTCCACCCCCAAAACTCCGGCCATCATGTTTCAGGGCACCTGCTCCAACGCGGGCAAATCCGTGCTCACCGCCGCCCTGTGCCGCATCCTTTTGCAGGATGGGCTGCGGGTCGCCCCCTTCAAGGCCCAGAACATGTCGCTCAACTCCTTTGTCACCCGGGACGGCGGCGAGATGGGCCGGGCCCAGGTGGTGCAGGCCCAGGCCGCGCTCCTCGACCCGGATGTGCGCATGAACCCGGTCCTGCTCAAACCCTCCAGCGACACGGGCAGCCAGGTCATCCTTCTCGGCAAGCCGGTGGGCAATATGACGGTGAACGACTATCTGGCCTACAAACCCCAGGCCTTTGCCGCGGCGCAGCAGGCCTACGATTCCCTGGCCGGGGAGTACGAGGTCATGATTCTGGAAGGGGCGGGCAGCCCGGCCGAGGTGAATCTCAAAGCCCACGACATCGTCAACATGCCCATGGCCCGCTATGCCCAGGCCAAGGTTCTGCTGGTGGGGGATATCGACCGGGGCGGGGTGTTCGCCTCCTTTGTCGGCACCATGGAGATATTGGACGACTGGGAGCGGGAGTTGATCGCAGGCTTTGTGGTGAACCGCTTCCGGGGTCAAAAATCGCTGCTCGCCGAAGCGCTTACTTACATGGAACACAAAACCGGCAGGCCGGTGCTGGGGGTGGTGGATTACCTGGCCAACCTGGGGCTGCCCGAAGAGGATTCGGTGAACTTCAAGGCCGGGATTTTCAGCCCGCAGAGGCCTGCGGGCGCCCATGTCACCGTGGCGCTCATCGACCTGCCGCACATCTCGAATTTCACCGATTTCGAGCCGTTGCTGGCCGAGCCGGACCTGTTTGTCACGATCGCCAGAACCCCGGCCGATCTCGCGGACGCGGACGGAGTGATCCTGCCGGGCAGCAAGAATGTGATCGCTGACCTCAAGTGGCTGTTTGGCTCCGGCCTGGCCGAGGGACTGAAACAATACAGCCAGCAGGGGAAAGAGATCGTCGGCATCTGCGGCGGCTTCCAGATGCTGGGGCACGGCATCGACGACCCCCACCATATCGAATCCTCCGGAGAATCCCTCACCGGCCTCGGTCTGCTCGACCTTGCCACGGTGCTGGAGAAGGACAAGACCCTGACCCGGCAGATGGGCCACCATCTCGCCTCGGGTCTTGCGGTACATGGCTACGAGATCCACCACGGCCAGAGCCGGGCGACAGGAACCTGCGATATCCTCACTTTTAGCAACGGGGAAAGCGGCGGAGTGGGCAACCCCTCCCAAACCGTCTGGGGCACCTATCTGCACGGGATCTTTGACGCGGACCCCTTCCGGCGCTGGTTCATCGACCGGCTGCGGCAAAACCGGGGGCTTGCCCCGCTCAACAAGGTGCAGGCCGCCTACGACCTGGAACCGGCCTTTGACCGGCTGGCCGAGGCGGTGCGCAGCCAGATCGACATGAACGCCATCTATCGGCTGCTGAACAAATGATGACCTCGCAAGAAGTCACCCCGGCGAAGGCCGGGGTCCAGTGCAGCCGCAACTTATTGGAGTTCTGGATCGGAGTCTCGCTCCGCTCGCTTACCTCCGGCCTGCGCCGGAATGACAAACAAAATCCTTTTGAATAGATCCATCGAAAAATGATTGCCCTCGAATACCAGATCCTCATCGCCATCCTTCTGGATCAGTTGCTCGGCGACCCGCGCTGGCTGCCGCATCCGGTGCGGATCATCGGCGCGGTCTGCACAGGATGCGAGCGGCTCACCCGCGCCGTGCTGCCGCCGCTTGCCGCGGGAATCACCTCTGTTCTCCTGATCCTGGCGCTCACCGGGGCAACAACCTGGGGGATGATTGCAGGCGCAAACCTCCTCCACCCCTGGCTGGGAACCGCGGTTTCCATTCTCGTTCTGTACACCACCATCGCGGCCCGCGATCTGGTGCGCCACAGCACCGCAGTCCACGCCGCCCTGCGGGACGGAGATCTCCCGGAGGCCCGCAAACGGGTTGGGATGATCGTCGGCCGGGACACTGCCAATCTCGACCAGGCCGGGGTGGCGCGGGCGGCGGTGGAATCGGTGGCGGAATCCATGGTGGACGGGGTGACCGCGCCGCTGTTCTTTGCCCTGCTGGGCGGGCCGGTGGGGGCCATGCTCTACAAGGCAATCAACACCATGGATTCCATGTTCGGCTACAAAAACGCGCAATATCGCAAGTTCGGCTGGGCAGCGGCCCGGCTGGACGACCTGGCCAACTTCATCCCCGCCCGCCTCACCTCCCTGATGATCCCGGCCGCTTCCTTCCCGTTGCGCCTTGCCCCGAAACGCTCCCTGCTGACCCTCCTCCGTGACCGGTTCGCCCACGCCAGCCCAAATTCGGGCCATACCGAAGCGGCGGTGGCCGGGGCCCTGGGCGTGCAACTTGGCGGCCCAAGCAGCTACTTCGGCACGGTGGTTGAAAAGCCGGCCATCGGCGATGCCACCCGTCCCCTGGAACCCAGGGACATTCTCCGCGCCAACCGCCTGATGCTGCTTTCCTCCGCCCTGACCCTGCTTGCCTGTCTCGCCCTGCGCCGGCACATTCTTGGACTCCTGCCGGGTTTGCTTTCCTGAGCATTCTCACCACGTCCCCAAGGATTCTCTGGATTTTTCCAGCCCCGCCAGATACGATTACACAAAGTCCTTGCTTCCATCAGGGGAACACTCTCTGCCCGCACAGGAAATGGCATGACCGGCATACTGAAAAAACTCTTTTCCCTTCGCCAGATAAGCATTGGCTCCCTTGTCCTGGGCGTCCTCTTTATTTTCAGCTTCATTCCCCTGATGGCGTTCTCATTCTTCACCCTGAACGGCATACTCCCCCAATTAAGCTCCATTGAGGAAAATGCCGAGTTGCACTTCATGCAGGATGAGCTGCACCACATTGAGACACAGCTTGCGCATTACCAGCAGATGATCGATTTTGTCTCGCAACTGCCAGCGGTGATGGAAATTCTGAACCATGGCGAGAGCAAACCCGGCACCATCAGCAAGGATACCGCCTTTCCCCGGTATGCCGGGGTGTTGAACAGCGCCTTTGCCAGAAGCCCCGATGTGGTGAGCATCCATATCCTCGACCGGAATTCGGTTCCGCGTTTTTCCCTGATCAAGGATGCGGGGGCCAAGGAATACCGGCAGGGCAGGGAAGAACACCTCGCGCTTGACCCGGAGACCTTCCGGAAAGCCCTCGCCATGCAGGAAAAGGGGTTCCTGACCTTTCCCCTGCCGGAAGAAAACAAGCCGGCATCCCACCGGCTTCGGGTTCGCATGCTCACCCCGATCCAGATGAACGGAGAAACCATAGGAGTCTACATTGCCGACATCGACATGGGCATGCTCATCCAGGATTTTCCCGGGGTGCGCTGGGTGCTCAACGACGGGTGTTATCTGGCCGAAAAACCCCGTCATGGCTCGGCCTTCCTCGACTTCCCCGAGCTCAGAGACATCTTCGCCTCTAAAAAAGCCGGCATCTGGAGCCATGCCGGACAAAAAATGGCCTGGGTTCCCTTCTTTGTCCAAGAGAACAGTGCCGTTTCCCTGTGGGCCGGAAAACCCATCGCGCTTGCCTCGGTGCAATCCGCCCGGCACAAAATCCTGCTCACCATTCTGGCCGGACTTGCGCTGCTGCTGGCCACGGCGCTGATTATCTCCCTGCTTTTTTCAAAATATGCGCGGCGTTTTTCGCGGCGATTTCTTGCCGGGCTGGAAGAATCCATTCTCCAGCACAAGCCGGTTTTGTGGAGTAAGAATCTGCGGATTCGGGAATTTTCCGAGTTTTCAGCGCATATGGATTCCCTGCTGGGCGCGTATGGGGACATGGAGCAGGAACGCCGCGAGTCCCAACGAAAACTGCAGGAAAGCGAGGATATCTTCCGGGTTGTTTTCAACTCGGTGCAAAGCGCGGTGATCCTCATCGACAACCATGACGCGATCCGCTTCTTCAATCCGGCGGCGGAACGCATTTTTGGCTATACCGGCGAGGAGATTCTCGGCAAGAGCCTGCATAGCCTCGTGGTGGTGGAGGAAATGCAGCAGGAGGCGCACACAGGGCTGCGAGAATTCTGGCGGACGGGTCACGGACCGATCATTGACACCTCGCGCGAGCTCGTGGCCAGGAAAAAAGATGGGAGGATCTTCCCGGCCGAGGTCTTTGTCGCCAAGGTACGAAAAGACGACGCCTATTGGGCGGTCGGCGCGGTGCTTGACATCACCGACCGCAAGGTCAAGGAGGAAAAGCTGGTGATGCTGGCCACCATGGACGGCCTCACCGGAGTCTTCAACCGGCGGCATTTTCTGCTTCTGGCGGAGCAGGAGGTGGCCCGGAGCAAACGATACAACAAGGATATCTACTTCCTCATGTTCGATCTCGACCATTTCAAGGAGATCAACGACACCTTCGGCCATGAGGCAGGAGACCGGGTCTTGCAGGATTTCGCCTCGATCTGCACCGAGGGGTTGCGCAGGGCGGATATCTTCGGCCGCATGGGGGGGGAAGAGTTTGCCGCTCTCGTGGTGGAGGCTAAAGGAGAGGAGGCCTTGGCCGTGGCCGAGCGGATCCGGAAAAATTTTGCCTCCCAGAGCATCGGCAGGGACGGGACGGAAAAAAATCTCAGTGTCAGCATCGGGATCAGCCGGCTCGACCCCGCGACCGGAAGCCTGGAAGCCGCGTATGCTAAAGCGGACAAGGCCCTCTACGAAGCAAAAGATCAGGGCCGCAACAGGGTGATCATGGCTGCGGGGTGATCGCTTCGCAAAAAAGAGCGGGGCTACTTCACGCCATAATTTCCAAGGGCTTCCAGATATGGCCCGAACAGGTCATTGTAATCGTTCATGCCCCTTTTCAGGATGATGGAAAAATAGCCGGCGTCGTTGTCGTTGAGCACCAGATTGGCGCTGTTGGCCAAGGCTTCCAAGTCGTACAGGGTGCGAAATTCCGGGCCGACCAGAACATACAAAATATAGCGCCGCCGGGACATGGCCATTTCCCGCATATACTGATGAACCGTGGAACCGTCCAGCCCATCCCCCTCAAACCTGCTGTGCAGCACCACCGCTTCAAAATTCATGAACTGCATCTTGGCGATGGCCTCTTCCGCCGAACGGACATAGGTGGGCTGGTAGCCCATCTCGCCGAAGGCCATGGTCGCCTGGGTGGTTATCTCCTCGTCCCCGGCCATGATCAGGGCGTGGGGCACGTTCTCAACCGCCTCCTTTTCGCTGTACACCCCGCTGGACAGCCAGCCGAGATCGGGCGGTTTGGGGGCGTCCGGCGGCAGGCGCACCGGCTGGGGTTTTTTTTGGGCCGCAGCCACCATCCCCACCGCAGCCTGATCCTCATTGCCGGTGTGCTCGGCAAACAGCACGTCCATCAAGGCGCCCGCAGGCTGACCGGCCACTGAGCCGTCACTGTTCAGTTCGATGGGCTGCTTGCATTTCGGGCAGCCCATCTTCAGGGTTCTGCCCGGAGAAAGCGAGGCCAGGGCGGTCTTGATCTTTTCAAGCTGGGCGTCGCTCAGCATGAGGCTGTGCTGGCAATGGGGACATTGGACAAGCATGGTGTTCCTCCAAAAAATGCTATTTTGCCGATCTCGTCAAGACGCCACGACCGCAAAGCTGAACTGCGATCACGAAAGCTTCGTTTCTTTGCGGCCTCTGCGTTTTGGCGAGAAACTACGGTCTTGCCAGTTCACCACAGGGCGGCTCCCTAAAATCCCGAGCGCCGCTTCTCTTCCTGTTTCACATCCATGGCCAGGCCGGTGATCCCGGTGGTGGACTCGCCCCGGGCGGACTTGATGGAGTCCAGCCCCCGGTTGACCGCGGTTTTCCGGGTGCAATAACTGGCCGCGGTCTCCTCGGTGATCAGGCCGTCTTCGTACAGTTCGAGGATATGCTGGTCAAAGGTCTGCCAGCCGAGGGCCTTGGCGTCGGCAATAATGTCATAATAGGTCTTATCCTCGGTTTCCCCGTTCATGATCAGCTCGCGCACCCGCAGGTTCATGCCCATGATCTCGAAGGCCGCCACCCTCCCGCCGCCGACCTTGGGCAGAAGCCGCTGGCAGACGACCCAGCGGATGGTGTCCACCAGCCGGTTGCGCACCTGGGCCTGCTCCTCCTGCTCGAACATGCCCAGGATACGGTTGATGGTCTGGCCCGCGTCCACGGTGTGCAGGGTGGAGAGCACCAGATGCCCGGTTTCCGCAGCGGAAAGGCCGATCTCCATGGTTTCCCGGTCACGCATCTCGCCCACCAGAATAACCTTGGGCGCCTGCCGCAGGGCGGCCCGCAACCCGGAGGCGAAGGAATCGAAATCATTGCCCAGCTCCCGCTGGTTGAAGGTCGCCATCTTGTGCTGGTGCACATACTCGATGGGGTCTTCCAGGGTGACGATGTGCACCGGCTTCTCGTCGTTGATCTTGTCCAGCAGCGCGGCCAGGCTGGTGGATTTACCGGAACCGGTGGCGCCGGTGACAAGGATGATGCCGTTGCGCTCCCCGGCCATGTTGTAGAAGAGCTTGGGCAGATTCAACTGGCTGATGGTGGGGATCTTCATCTCCAGTTTCCGCAGCACCGTGGAAAGGTTGGTCTTTTGCGAGAATACATTTACCCGGAACCGGGCCTTCTGCCCCAGCCAGTAGGAAAGATCGCAGGAGCCGTGCTTGACCAGATCGTCGAGCAGCCTCTTGTTGCCGCCGATAAGGTTCAGGGCGAACACCTCGGCCTGGAAAGGGGTAAGCGAAGGCACCGGCGGCTCCACCGTCACAGGCGCCAGTTGCCCGGAGGCCTCCACCTGCAGGGGCTTGCCCACCGTGATATTCAGATCGGAAACATTGCCGTAGGTTTCCAACATGCTGGTGATCCAGTAGTCTATCTCCGTCTGTTTCATGCCCTTCCCCTTTCCGCCTTGTTCCGTAGTATGCCTGGCCCCTTTGCTACAAGGATTGTATAAGAACGGCCCGGATTCTGACAACTATTTCTTTTTCACCAAAAAATAGAGCACGCCCGGATGCTTCATATTGCCGGCCGCCGCCTCGGCATAACGCCCGCCGCCCCAGAAGAGGTCAAGCCTCCCCGGACCGGTGATGGCGGAGCCACAATCCTGATTCACCACAAAACGGCGCAGGGGTTCCCAGCCGATGATTTCGCCGGCCGCATCGACTATTGGCTTGCGGGTAGTGAGAAAGGCAAGACTGCCGGGGGGAAAGCAATTCTGGTCCAGGGCCACGGACCGGCCCGGAGTCAACGGCTCGCCCAGGCAACCCAGGGGACCTGCGGCGGAATCATCCCCCCAGCGGAAAAAGACAAAGGATTCGTTATGGTGCAGGATCTTCTCCCGCTCCTCGGGGTGTTGCGCGAGATAACGGACGATCCCGGGCATGGTCGCCTCTTCCTTTCCCATGGCGCCCTTTTCCACCAGCAGCCGCCCGATGCTGCGATACTCGCGCCCGTTTTTCGCGGCAAACTGCACCCGGTGCAGCGAGCCGTCCGCGAGCTGTATCCGGCCGGACCCTTGAACATGCAGGATAAAGGCCTCCACCGGATCAGCCAGGTAGACCAGTTCCTGCCCAGCCAACAATCGGCCTGTTTCGATCTCGCCTCGGGTAAAATAGGGAACCAGGCTGCCGTTCTCCATCCTCCCTGTCTGCCTCTCCCCTCCCTGTCTCTCCGGGATGGAAACCAAATCCGGAGGGGGCCGGTACAAAGGATAGCGGTAGAGAGCGGTCTGTGTCAGGCTGGCCTTGAAAAGCGGCTCATAATACCCGGTAAGGAACATCCTCTGGTCACTCCCCCTGCCCTTTGCCTGACAGAGGAGGAAACCCCGTGTGAGAATCGTGGTCAGCTCCTGGGGGGAAGGCTTCTCCGCAATGATCCCCTTGAAGGCGAGCAGGGATTCGATGAGCCGGCCGGCGGAATACTCTCCCCCGCAAAGAACAAAGGTCTTTCCCTCGGGAAGACGGCTCAGATAATCGACGCTCCGGTCAATGGCGGGCGCAAGGGACTCATACTCCAGATCGTCCCTCAACAACGGCGGCTCCGCCGCCAACGGCGCCGTTGCAGCCGGATCGCATTGGCCGGCCACGGGCTGAACCAAGGCGAGAGCAAACCCGCCGCCCAGGATAAGCAGTACAAAAAAAATCCGTATTTTTTCCGCCCCAACCCGCATTCGCTCCGCGCCTCCTTCTGATATCTGACCGCATCGCACCATAGCAGAAAATGGCCGGAAATGCATCCGGCGAAGTACGATCCCCGCCCCGGCTCTTCCCTGCCCCGCCTGCCTGTTTCAGACAAATCCCCGGCCGATCCGCGATAAAAAAAATGTGGCAATTGTCGCAGACACTCGGTATATATCCCCTACTCACTTAGGTATATACTCCTATATCCCCAACCTTGAAAAGCACACTGAAATAGACAAACTCTGCGATCACCGCAGGAAACGAATACGACCGGCGACGGTTATTTTTTTGAACCCTTTTGATTTCTTAGTCTCGCAGGATCCCTTCCCTAGTATTGCGGACCTGTGGCTTTTTTTCATTTATGCGAATCCAGCAATTTTCGGAGGTAATGATGAGCGACGATAAAAAAATTGAAAGCATGATGCAGGAAAAACGCCTTTTTGCCCCGCCGGCAGCCGGCCAGGCACAGGCCCATATCAAGAGCATGGCCGACTACGAGGCGCAGTACAAGCGCTCCATGGAAGACCCGGAAGGCTTCTGGGGCGACCGCACCAAAGAGCTGCTCACCTGGGAAAAGCCGTGGACCAAGGTGCTTGAGGCGGACATGCACAAGCCCGAAATAAAATGGTTCCAGGGGGGCAGGCTGAACGTTTCCTACAACTGCCTGGATCGCCATCTCACCAACGGCCGCCGCAACAAGGCCGCCATCATCTTCCAGGGCGAACCGGAGGAAGATGTCCGGGTCTACACCTACCAGATGCTGCACACCGAGGTGTGCAGATTCGCCAATGTCCTCAAAAAAATGGGGGTAAAAAAAGGCGACCGGGTGGCCGTGTATCTGCCCATGATCCCCGAACTGGCCATCACCTTGCTGGCCTGCACCCGGATCGGCGCCATCCACAGCGTGGTCTTCGCAGGTTTCTCGGCGCAGAGCCTCAAAAGCCGCATCCAGGACTGCGAGGCCAAAGTGCTGGTCACCGCCGACGCAGTGCTGCGGGCAGGCAAGACCATTCCCTTAAAACCCGCTGCCGACGATGCTCTCCAGGGCTGCGAGTCAGTCAAGAACTGCATCGTGGTCAAACGGGCAGGCAACGAGGTTGCCATGCAGCCGGGCCGCGACCTCTGGTGGCACGCGGAAATGGCGGCCGACGGCATCTCCGGCCAGTGCGCCCCGGAAAGCATGGAAGCGGAGGACAACCTCTTCATCCTCTACACCTCCGGCTCCACCGGCAAGCCCAAGGGCGTGGTGCACACCACCGGCGGCTATCTGACCTATGTGGCGCACACTACCCAGTGGGTCTTCGACATGAAGGACGACGACGTGCACTGGTGCACCGCCGATATCGGCTGGATCACCGGCCACAGCTACATCCTCTACGGGCCGCTGGCCCTGGGCGCCACCAGCCTGATGTTCGAAGGCGTGCCTTCCTGGCCGGCCCCGGACCGTTTCTGGCATATCTGCGACAAATTCAAAGTCAACATCTTCTACACCGCGCCCACCGTCATCCGCGCCCTGATGCGGGAAGGCTCCAAGTGGACGGAAAAACACGACCTCTCAAGCCTGCGCGTCCTGGGTTCGGTGGGCGAGCCCATCAATCCGGAAGCGTGGATGTGGTACCACGAGCATATCGGCAAGAACAAGCTGCCCATTGTTGATACCTGGTGGCAGACCGAGACCGGCGGCATCATGATCTCCGGCCTGCCCTTCGCCACCCCGCTTAAACCGGGCTCCGCCACCAAGCCCCTGCCCGGCATCGATGCAGCCATTCTCCGCGAAGACGGCTCCGAGGCCGGACCCAACGAAGGCGGCCATCTGGTGATCCGCAAACCGTGGCCCGGCATGCTCCGCGGCGTGTTCGGCGATCCGGCCCGCTACAAAAAGACCTACTTCACCCGCTACGAGGGCATCTACGACCCGGAGGACGGGGCACGCAAGGACGAGGACGGCTACTTCTGGGTCATGGGCCGCCTGGATGACGTGATCAATGTCTCCGGCCACCGGTTGGGCACCGCGGAGATCGAATCCGCTCTGGTCGCTCACCCGCAGGTGGCCGAGGCCGCGGTGGTCGGCGCGCCCCACGAGATCAAGGGCCAGACCATCTACGCCTACGTTTCTCTGAAATCCGGGGTCGAGCCTTCCGACGAGCTGCGCGGCGCCTTGCGGACCCATGTCCGTAAGGAGATCGGCCCCATCGCCACCCCGGAATTCATCCAGTTTGCCGACGGGTTGCCCAAAACGAGAAGCGGCAAGATCATGCGGCGGATCCTGCGCAAGATCTCGGCCGGAGAAACCGAGGCCCATGACTTCGGCGACATCTCCACCCTGGCCGATCCTTCCGTGGTTTCCACCCTGGTGGACGGCAGCAAGGATTTCGTCAAGTAGTGTAACAGCCAGTAATTAAACGATATTCCAGGAATAAACACGGACGCCCTGCTGATTCAGCAGGGCGTCCGTGTTTCCGGCCACTTTACGCGGAAAACGCCATGATGGACTGAGAACACTGTGCAGATTGAAGCTCGCGAGCTGTGGCTCGACAAAAAACATGCATATAGGTTATTATGCCGGAAACTCTCCGGGGACTCACAGAACGAACCAGGAAATCTGGTCAAAACGCCCTGCGCATTCGGTCCTTATTTAACATCAACCGGAAATGACAGATGATGCCTCATGGTGATCCGGCAACAACACCCCATTCTTTCCAGCGTGCCCCTGACTTAGATGCTTTGATCCGGGCCTTTGACGGTTTTATCTACATCTGCTCGCAAGATTATCGCATCCAATACATGAACGATAAGCTGC
This sequence comes from uncultured Desulfurivibrio sp., assembly GCA_964588325.1. Taxonomy (GTDB): domain Bacteria; phylum Desulfobacterota; class Desulfobulbia; order Desulfobulbales; family Desulfurivibrionaceae; genus Thiovibrio. The sequence continues at coordinate 114,843 of CAZPOR010000002.1, read as the reverse complement.
GTGACCGCACCGGCTACGACGCCACGGGAGAATACTGCTACAAAATCCTGCATGGTTGCGAAGATGTCTGTCCCTGGTGCAACAACGACAAATTCTTCCACGAACAAAAAACCAGCCGCAGGCAATTGAAAAGCCCCAGGGATGAGCGCTGGTACGATATAATCAATACGCCCATCCACAATGCGGATGGCACCATATCCAAACAATCCCTGATCATGGATATTACCGAGAGCCATCTTGCAAAAGAAGAACTCTCCCTGCTTCAAGGCCTTGTCAACAAAAGCAATGATGCCATTTTCGTCATTGATGCCGACACCAGCGCCGTCATCTCCGTCAATGACAAAGCGTGCTCCAACCTGAAATACAACATGGCGGAACTCTTGGCTCTTCGGGTCCTCGATATCGCCGCAAATATCGAGGACATGCCCAGTTGGCACGTTCATGTAGCCCGCGTCAAAAAGCAAAGCCGCATCTTTGAAACGGAACAGATTCGCAAGGATGGCAGCCGCATACCCGTTGAAATAAATGCCAGCTTTGCTCCTCGTGGAGAGAAAAATTTTATTATCTCGGTTGTGCGCGACATCAGCGAACGCAAGGACCAAACCCGTGCGCTTCTTGAGGAAAAAAACAAGCTTGAATCGTTGCTCGCCACATTGGAAGACGGAATCACCGTGCAGGATCCCAGTTTCAAGATTCTCTATCAAAACAGGGTACACACTGACAAACAGGGAATCCACACGGGGGAATACTGTTATCAGGCGTATCAAAACCGCACGGCAGTATGTGATGGCTGTCTCCTCGCCCAATCCTTTGCAGACGGAAAGGTTCATCGCCGCGAGACCACCGCCCCTACTGAAAATGGGGTTATACATCTTGAAGTCACCTCCAGTCCGATGAAAGACGCGGATGGGAATATTATCGCCGGAATTGAAAGTGTTCGCGATATTACCGCGCAGAAAAAATTGGAAACGCAACTCAGGCAATCCCAGAAAATGGAAGCCATGGGCACCTTGGCCGGGGGCATTGCCCACGACCTCAACAACATCCTGACTCCAATTCTCGGTTATTCCGGTCTGGCCTTGACCAAAATCTCCCCGGACAATTCCCTGACCGCCGACCTGCAGCAAGTCGTTAAGGCCGCGGGAAGGGCTAAAGATCTGGTGCAACAAATCCTGACCTTCAGCCGCCAGACCCACCAAGAGCGAAAAGCGTTTCAGCCGCACCTGGTGATGAAGGAAGCACTCAAACTTCTGCGGGCCTCCCTGCCCTCCACCATTACGATTCGCAAAGAAATTCCCTCAGAATGTGGCGCTATCATGGCCGACCCGACCCAGCTCCACCAGATCATCATGAACCTCTGCACCAACGCCTACCATGCCATGCGGGAAACCGGCGGAGTGCTGGGAGTGCGCCTTGCAAAAATTACCATGGAAAAAGACACCGTAGGGAAAGTCTCCGAACTCGCCCCGGGAAACTATGTACTCATCGAGATCAGCGACACTGGTGGCGGCATGGATGACAAAACGCTTACCCATATTTTCGAGCCCTACTTTACGACCAAGACCAAGGGGGAAGGCACCGGGCTGGGTCTTTCCGTGGTCCATGGCATTGTCAAAAGCTACCAGGGACATATTACGGTGCACAGCGAGCCGGGCAAAGGCACGAGCTTCCATGTCTATCTGCCCAGCATCGAGGAAGCGCCTTTTTTTGTTAACGCTGCATGCAGTCAAACAATCCCCCTTGGCACAGAACGCGTGCTGCTCGTGGATGACGACGAGACAATTTCCACCATGATGCAGCAACTTCTGCAAAATCTTGGCTATCAAGTGAGTCCTTACAACAACAGCCAAGAGGCTTTGGCCTGTATTGCCAAGAACCCGCTGGCTCTCGATCTGCTCATTACGGACATGACCATGCCGAATCTGACTGGTTATGAATTGGCCCAAAAGGCGCTTGCCATTAGACCGAACCTTCCCATCATTCTCTGCTCTGGCTTCAGCGAATTGACCAACAAGGGACAGGCACAGGCTCTCGGCATCCGGGCTTATCTGATGAAGCCCGTTTCGGTGCAGGAGTTGGCCCTCACCGTGCGCAAGGTGCTGGACGCATAAAAAACATCCGTTGACAAGACGGACCGCGAAACATTCCCCAGGCCAAACCGCCAACAAAAAACAGCCATTGATCCGGATAGACCCGTAAGACCCTTTGCTTCCGCCGCCTTTTCAGGTATTTTGACCAGAAAAAAAACGTCTCCCGTCAAAAAAAATTCACATAAGGCGCATCCATGGCTTCCATCGAGTTATTGATTTCCATTCTCTCCGGCTGGATCTGGGGGCCACCCATGCTGGTGTTCCTGGTGGGCACCGGCCTGTACCTGACCGTAATCCTGCGCGGCATGCAGTTTCGCGCCCTGCCCCACGCCCTGCGGTTGATCTGGCGCAAGGAGCAGGCCGGCGACGGCGACATCAGCCATTTTGCCGCCCTGATGACCGCCCTGGCCGCCACGGTGGGCATCGGCAACATCGTCGGCGTGGCCACCGCCATCACCCTTGGCGGGCCAGGGGCGGTTTTCTGGATGTGGATGACCGGACTGGTCGGCATGGCCACCAAGTACGCGGAAGCGGTCCTGGCCGTGAAATACCGGGAAAAGGGGGAACACGGCATGCGCGGCGGCCCCATGTACTATCTGGCCAAGGGCGCGGGCTTGCCGAAGCTGGCCTGGCTCTTCGCCCTGTTCACCGCCCTGGCCACCTTCGGCATCGGCAACATGACCCAAGCCAATGCGGTGGCCACCATCTTTCAATCAACCTTCGACATCGAGCCCTGGGTCACCGGCACAGTGCTGATGCTCCTTACCGGGTTGGTGATTCTGGGCGGCATCAAGTCCATCGGCAGGTTCACCTCGTTTCTGGTGCCGTTCATGATCGTCTGTTATGTCGGTGCCGCGCTGCTGGTGCTGGCGCTCAACCTCAGCGAAATCCCCCCCGCCCTGGGGATGATCTTCCAACACGCCTTTACCCCCATCGCGGCCAGCGGCGGCTTTGCCGGTTCGGTGGTGGCCGCCTCCATGCGCTACGGCATCGCTCGCGGCGTCTTTTCCAACGAATCGGGACTGGGTTCTTCCCCCATTGCCGCCGCCGCCGCCAGGACCCGTGATCCGGTCAGGCAGGCGCTGGTGAGCATGACCCAGACCTTCATCGACACCCTGGTAGTCTGCACCATTACCTCCCTGGTGATCCTGACCGACCAGGCCTGGCTGGAAGGGGTCGCGCCGGGACAGTTGACCAGCGCAAGCTTTGGCGAAACCCTGGGGCATGCGGGGGTAATGATTGTCGCCGTATCCACGGCTCTTTTTGCCTACTCCACCCTGATCGGCTGGAATTATTACGGAGAAAAGGCCATCGAATATCTGGCAGGCCGCCGCGCCATTGCCCCATATCGGGTGGTCTTCGTCGCGGTGGTGATTGTGGGGGCGATGATGAAGCTGGAATTTGTCTGGAATTTCTCCGACCTGATGAACGGGATGATGGCCATCCCCAACATTGTCGGCTTGCTGCTCCTGGCCCAGGTGGTCAAGACGGAAACCGAGCGGTATTTTCAGCGCTGAAACGCACCGTCCTAGCAGGGTGTTGAAAAACTCGTTTTTCGATGCCCTGCGTGCGATCCAGGGATGGATCGCCAATTTCGACGAGTTTTAACTCGTTGAAATTGTGAGATCGGCCAGAATTCACTTCTGGCCGATCGTGGTTAAAAAAAGCCAGGACGGCTTTTTTTAACCTCCTGTTAGAGAGCCGGAACCACTAACGCTCCTCTGTGAGTTTTTCCGCCAGTTCAACGGCGGCCATGGCGTAACGGTTGGAGTTGTTCCATTTGGTAATGGCCTGGAGGTTGGGATAGCCCGCCACGTAGCGCATCCCGCCGTCCCGCAGCTCAAGGCCAACAATGGTCAGCTCCTTGTTCTCCGGAGAATGCGGCAGATCGACACCCTGAATTTTTTTCACCGCCGTGCGGGTAACAAAGCCTTTTCGCCCTTGGGCATAGGCTTTTTCCAACTTCTCCCCCTTTAGCTTCGGCCCGAGCTCGTGGTAAACCGGGCCCTTGAAGGTCCAGCCGAACCGCTGGAGATAGTTGGCAATGCTGGCCAGGACATCAGGCACCGATCCCCAGACATCTCGGCGGCCATCCCCGTCAAAATCAACGGCATACAGCCGGAAACTTGAGGGAATGAACTGCGTCTGACCAAAGGCCCCGCCATAGGAGCCGGTGATAGCCAGCGGATCGACCCCGTTTTCCCTGCACAGCAGCAGATATTCGATCAACTGGGTCCGATAGAACTTGCTGCGGCGGGGATAGGCGTCAAACATGGTATTGAGGGTCTGAAACATGCTGAACCCCCCCTTGTGCTCGCCGAACTTGCTTTCAATCCCCCAGATGGCCACGACAATCTCCCGCTCGACTCCAAGTTCTTTTTCAACCCGGTCCAGCAGCTCCCGGTGTTCGCGCAGAAGCCTCTTTCCTTCCTGAATTATCTGCGGGGTGATGAATCGCGGCGAGTACTCGAAATAGGGCTTGGCCTCCCACTGGGTATCCATAAGCTCCAGCACCCGCTTCTTGATGGTGACCCCGGCGAAAAGATGATCCAGTTCTTCCCGGCTGAAGCCGTGCTGCGCCGCCAGTTCCTGAAACAGCTCCTGGTAGCGCGGGCTGGCAATATCGATAACCTGACCATCCTCGACCAAGTCGGCGGCCAGAGGCAACGGTTCTCCGGCCCCGGCCCCGGCAAAACTCGGCGGGCAGGAAAAGATGGCGCAGGAAACCAGAAGGGACAGGCTGGCAACGGTTCTATGCAACACGGAAAAACTCATGGGGAAAACACCTCGAAAAATTTCTGAAAAAAATCCTCAACCTGTCCGGCCGGCAGGGCATTGATCCCACCGGCTCCGGCCCGGCCGCCGCCGGTGGGAAAAGCGCGGCACAGGCTGTCGGCGCCGGAACGCCGGGCAAGGGGCGCACGCACGCTGACCATGAAGGTGGCGTCGCCATTGTCCACCAGCAGGGCGTGGGCCATGTCCGGGTTCTCTCTGGCCCGTTCGTTGCAGAACACCCCGGCGACCCTGCTGGCCCATTTTTCCGCGGGAAAGACAAAAATCCGGCCATGGCCTTTTTCCCGCAAGGGTTTCGCCTCCCTGGCCAGCCTGAAATCATCGGCAAACCCCTGGCGCAACAGGGCCGGGATCTGTGACTCCGCACAAAAGACCAGGGGATCGGCATAGGGCTGGACCGCCGCGTAGAGATCCTGGGGCGGCAGATGCAGTTCCGTCACCTTATGCCCATAGCCGTTGTAATTCATCAATTCGCCCAGTTCCCGCAACCTCTCCGTCTGAGCCTCGGACAAATCCAGGGCGGCTGCCGCCTTGCGGGCCGAATCGTGCAGATTGTCGCCAAAGGCCGCAACCACACCCCATCCCCGGAAACGTCCGCCCAGGAGTTCATCGACGATGAGGGAGGTGCAGGTCTCAGGGCTGGGATCAAGATGGGCAATCAGGTTAGGGCTGTGCGGCGGATCACCTGCGTAATGGTGGTCCACATAGAACACCCGGCAGGAATCAAGCAGTTGCAGCAGCGTGGTCCGGTTGCTGTCCAAGGAGATGTCCAGCACGGTGAGTTCTGCCCCCCGCACATGGGCCACCTGCTCAAGCAGCCGGATGTCCCGCTTCACCCCGGTCACCAGGGTGGCCTCGCGAGGCTCTGCCAAGCGAAGCTGGTGCAGGGCGCAGATGCCGTCCGCATCCCCGTTGAAGATGTCGTAATACGCCGTGGTCATGCCGCCATCCTGCGCCCGGAATTAGAGATTGCTCTTACCCAAGCGGGCAAAACGGCCCACGCCATCGAGGGAAAAGATGAGCATTACCCGCTGGTCATCGGGGGTCCTGCTTGTCTCAAGCTCCACCATCCAGCAGGCGGGTTGATAGATCAGGCGAACCCTGGATTCCACCGTATGGTCCTCGGAAAATGACTTGACCAGATAGTAGGAGGCGGAGAGCGTTTCGGTCAAACGCGTCCCCACCATGCCGATCAGGTCATGGGTCGATTCCCCGAGATCGGTATAAAAATACGGGGCAACCATGTTACTATTTTGCAGATAGCGATAATTGAGGCCCAGCGTATGTCCTCCGGCAAGGCTGTACTGATTGAGCAGCTCATACCGGGTCACGCCTTTCCCGTACATGCTCACGTTGGTCTGATACCCAACCGCCCAGTTCGGCACCGGGGATACTGTCGTCTCAAACCTGAGGTCCGACCAATCATAGCGCCTGCCGTCGGCGGACAACCCTGAATTTTCCGGATTTTCCTCCCGCAGGTCATAGGTCTGCAAGACCTTGAAGATGCCGAGATTGCGGTTCCAGAAATCGCCCTTCTTCGTCACGCCGCCCACGGTGAAGTAATTATTGAACTGCCAGGTCAGCCAGTTTTTCCGCTCCAACCGGTCCACGCCGTCAAAATACCCGAGGCTGTCGCCAAGATGCGGCAGTTCCTGGGTCCTGGTCAGGTATTCATACACGAGGTTGGGCCGGATCATGTGCTCAAGCCAATCGGATTTTCCCAGGTCAAAATCGCGCAGCAGGATGGTCGCCATGTTGCCGGTGAAATCATAGGCCTGCCGATCCTGGAAACGCTCCTTGTCCCAGGAGGAATCCCCGTAGGATTCAAGCTGATAGGCAGTTTCCCGGACCCCGCCGCTGACCTTGCCTTCAAGCCATCCGCCCCGGGGCAGAAAAGAGATCAGCTTGGGGTGCAGATCCAACCGCTGGGTTCCTACCCCCTCTTCTCGCCAGTAGTTGACGTATTCGGAATCCCAGGCGGTGCTCATCCGCGTGCCGTTGATGGGTATGCGCCCGGTGAAATCAAGCCGGGGCAGAGCCTGCAGGGGGCTGGTTGTCCGGGATAAAATGGAATATTCCCCGGTTTCCAGCACCCCGTCCCCATCATCCACGCCAAGCAGGAGGTCATGGCGCGTATCCTGCCTGGTCCGCAATTCACCGCTGGCGACCATGTTCGACCACACCTTGACCAACTGCAGGGAAGACTCCCGCTCATAGATGGTTTCCTCCCGCAGGTCCCGGCCGAATTGCTCAAGAAACAGGAGATTGCTCGCCGTATAGCCCATGGAGCCTTCCTTGAATTCCTGCAGATAATCCTGGTCGGAAACAAGATCAAGGTCGAGCCTGCCGGTCAGGTTGTTGCCGAAATCATGGTTGGCCTTGCCCCGCAGCCAGTACCGGTTGGCCTCTCTCCGGATAAGGCCGTCCGTTTTGTATTCATCCGTGAGATCCGCGCCGTCGACAAGATCATCGCGCATGTAACTGAGCATGAAGGTTCCGTAGGATTCAGGCCCCTTCACATAGCGAAATTCTCCGCCATACTGGACCCCCCTCTCGGAGAGGTAGCCGGGATACAGGGTGATATCCGTGCTGGGAGAGACATTGAGAAAAACCGGGACCATCAGGCCCAATCCGCTCCGGCTGGAGTGGGACCATTCGGGAAAGAGCAGACCGCTTTCCCGTTTAGTCTTGGCCGGAAAGGTGAAATACGGGGTATAGGCCAGGGGGGCGTTTTTTACATGAAAAACGGCGTTGGTCATCTGGGCCATGCCGTCCACGGTGAGCTTGGTGGTGCTGCTGGTAAACGACCAGGGCGGGCTTTTTCCTTCCTCGGGCTTGCAGGCGGTGGCCCAGCCTTTTTTCAGGATATAGCTGAACTCCCCTGTTTTCACCACCTCTTGCCCGGTGACATACATGTGGTTTTCCGCCATGAAGATGGTGGAATCCATGAAAGTGCCTGTCTCGGACCCAAGATCCATGTCCACGCTTTTGGCGGTGATCTCGTCCCGGCCGGACAGAATGTAGACATTGCCCCGGGCCTTGACCGTACCGCGCTCCACATCGTACCGAGCCCAGTCCGCCCTGATAAACATGCCTCCAGGCCCCAGATTTTTGGGCCGGACCATGACCACATTGCCTTCGGCCAGGATACTGTTCGGCTCGTCCAGGCGGACGAGGCTGTCCGCCGTGATCTCCCAGGGAATAGGCCCGGTCGAGGCCCGAACGGGTCCGATGCCGGCAAGGAAGGCCAAGGTCACCACGATGCTGCACAGGACGCAGCCTGGAGTTATCCGTCTCTCTGCCATGTCTTCCCCGTCAGGCGTTATGCGGCGCTGCCGGATCAACCCTGCGCTCCGCCTGCTTGCCTTCAACCCTCAATCCGCCTGCCGGTTGCAGGCATCATCTCTTAAAACGGCGCCGGTGCTGCCGGAGGTCACCAATCTGGCATAACGGGCTGCGTAGCCGCTGGTGATCTTGGGCGCTGGCGGCTGCCAGTTGTGCTGCCGCTGGGCCAGAATCCCTTCCGCCACATTCAACTCGATGGATTTGTGCCGGATATCGATGGTGATCCGGTCGCCTTCCTCGACAAAGGCAATGGGGCCGCCGTCCGCCGCTTCCGGCGAGACATGACCGATGCAGGCGCCCTGGGTGCCGCCGCTGAAACGGCCGTCGGTGATCAGGGCCACGGACTTGCCCAGCCCCATGCCGACAATGGCCGAGGTCGGGGAGAGCATCTCCGGCATGCCGGGGCCGCCCTTGGGGCCGCAATAGCGGATGACCACCACGTCGCCGGCCTTGATCTTGCCGCCTAAAATAGCGGCCTGGGCCTCGTCCTCTGCGTCGAACACCCGGGCCGGGCCGCTATGCTTGAGCATCTCTTCGGCCACCGCCGACTGCTTGACCACGCAACCGTCCGGGGCCAGATTTCCGTAAAGCACGGCTATGCCGCCGAATTCGTGATAGGGCTCATCCACGGGGCGGATGACATCGGCATCCCGCACCCGGACCTTTTCCAGATTTTCGCCCAAAGTCTTGCCGGTGACGGTCATCACTTCCAGATTCAGGCCCGCTTCGGTGTTGAGCAATTCGCGCATCACCGCCTGCACTCCGCCTGCCTCGTCCAACTGCTGCAGGCTGTGCGGCCCGCCGGGAATCAGGCTGCACAGATGGGGCACCCGCTCGCTCACTTCGTTGAACAGGGCCAGGGGCAAATCCACCCCGGCCTCCTTGGCGATGGCGGGCACATGCAGCACGGTATTGGTGGAACAGCCCAGGGCCATGTCGATGGCCATGGCGTTTTCAAAAGCAGCGCGGGTGGCAATGTCCCGGGGACGGATATCGTCGGCCAGCAGACGCATCACCGCCATGCCCGCTTCCTTGGCCAGCCGGATCCGAGCCGCGGCCACCGCCGGAATGGTGCCGTTGCCAGGCAAGCCGAGGCCGATGGCTTCGGTGAGACAGTTCATCGAATTGGCGGTGAACATCCCGGCGCAGGAACCGCAACCGGGGCAGGCATGATCCTCGAGTTCGTCCAGTTCTTCCAGGGTCATGGTCTCACCCTTCACCCGGCCAACCCCTTCGAAAACGCTGACCAGATGCACGTCCTTGCCGCGGAAACGCCCGGTGAGCATGGGGCCGCCGCTCACCATGATGGCCGGGATATTGACCCGCAGCATGGCCATGAGCATGCCGGGCGTCACCTTGTCGCAGTTGGGGATCATCACCAGGGCGTCAAAGGGATGGGCCATGGCCATGATCTCCACCGAATCGGCAATGATCTCGCGGCTGGCCAGGGAATATTTCATGCCCTTGTGGTTCATGGCCAGACCGTCGCAGACCCCGATGGTCCCGAAGGCGATGGGGGTGCCTCCGGCGATGCGGACCCCGGTTTTCACCGCTTCCAGAATCTTGTCAAGATGGACATGCCCGGGGATGATCTCATTGTGGGCGTGCGCAATGCCGATCAGGGGACGCCTGATCTCCTCATTGGTGTAGCCCATGGCCTTGAGCAGGGAGCGGTGCGGCGCCCGCTCCACCCCTTTGCGTATTGCATCACTGCGCATCTTTTTCATAGGTCGATTCCCGTCACGTGTCCTGGGTTATGTGTGCGTTCAATAAAGGGTAAATACTAGCAGGCCGCCGCCTGCTGTCAAGGCAAAAGTCTCTTGTGGCCGAATTTGAGAGGCAGAGATAAGGCACCGGGCCAGTGCGTTGTGATTGCTGTGGAGGGCCGAAAAGAGGTTACCACGGAAGCAAAAGAAGCGGCATGTGAGCCATGTCGTGACTAGAATAAGAATAATAAAAACAGGGAGTCCGTAGGATGCGGTGAGGCACGAACCGCATCGATCGCGTTTCCTCCCCCTCCTTGAATTTTCCATCTGGTTCGCTGGACCAATCCTCAGAATACAGCCCCTGTTTGACATAGGCATGGAAATTCAAATACGGCCAATCCTGGACACGACCCGGCCGTGCTTCACCGGGCTCCAGTGGATAGGGTACTCAGAGGGACATTGTTGTTTATTTTTCTCCTTGGCCTTCCTGACTTCCTCAACCCTCCCTCCTCTTTTTGCAACTAAAATCAGTTGCAAAACTCTCGTCTATTGGGTAGACTCCTCGCATGCGAAAACACGACAAGCTGCTGGCGAGACTCAAAAGCCGCCCGAAGGATTTCACCTTTCAGGAAGCCACCACTCTGCTGGCAGGGTTTGGGCATGTTCTCAAGCAGAGCGGCAGCGGGTCACGGGTCAGGTTCGAGCATGCTCATTGTGCGCCTATATTCCTGCACAAGCCGCACCCGTCGCCAATACTGAAGCCCTATCAGATTGACCAAGTGCTGGATGTTTTGCTTCAGGAGGGTTTGCTATGAAAAACACCATGGAATACAAGGGGTATACCGGGTCGGTTGAATACAGCGACGACGATGGAATCTTCTTCGGCAAGGTGCAGTTTATTCGAGCACTGATCAGCTACCAAGGCAGCAACGCCGAAGAGTTGCGCAAGGACTTTCGCGATGGGGTGGATGATTATCTGGCGATGTGCGCAGAAAAAAACATCCCGCCGGAGCAGCCGTTCAAGGGGTCATTCAACGTGCGGGTTGGCCGTGATTTACACCGGCAGATTGCCCTCGAAGCGGCGAGGCGCGGCGTGAGCTTGAACAGCCTGATCGTTGCCGCATTGGAGAAAGAAACGCACCACGCAGCCTAGTCCCTGCAATTGTCCCGTTGCGAGTCGCCAAATTTGCCTTGCCAAGAACACCGGATTGTTATACCTTGCCAAGCAAGAAAAAATCCCTGCCAGCGGAGGAAAATACTCCTGCGACCCTTGACGCTCAGACCCCTATCCTCAGCCGTTTCGCCGCGGACCCGTAAAACCCCATGAAATATGTATTCGGCCCGGTCAATTCCCGCCGCCTGGGAATTTCACAAGGCATTGATCTCGTCCCCCCCAAGATATGCAACTTCAATTGCATCTATTGCGAGATCGGCGCCACCACTACCCACACCTGCGAGCGCAAGGAATACATCCCGCTTTCCGAGCTGCTGGCGGAGATCGACACGGTGCTGGCCGACCGGGAACTCATGGCCCACCTGGATGTTTTCACCATCACCGCCAGCGGGGAGCCCACCCTGCACAGCGGCATCGGCCGGATAATCCGCTATCTCAAGGAAAAGTCCGACAAGCCGGTGGTGGTCCTGACCAACGGCGCCCTGCTCTTTCTCCCGGAGGTCCGCCACGACCTGCTGGCCGCGGATATCGTCATCCCCTCCCTGGATTCGGCCAGGGAGGAAAGCTACCGCCGCATCAACCGGCCGGCCGCCTGCTCGCCCCTGGCCGAGTTGATCGATGGGCTGATCGCTTTTCGCCAGGAATTTTCCGGAAAATTCTGGCTGGAAATCCTTCTGGCCAGTAAGATCAACGACAGCCCAGAAGACATTGCCGCCCTGGTTGCGGCTGTAGAAAAAATCAGGCCGGACAAGGTTCAGCTCAACACCGTGGCCCGACCGCCTCTGGAAAGCTTTGCAAAGCCCCTGACCCGGGTGGAATTGGAAGGTGTTGCCCGCCAGCTTCCTGGAGAGGTTGAGATCCTGGTTGATTTCACCACCCGGGAGCGGGAAAAATTCCGCACCCTTTCCGAAGACGAAATTATTGAAATGCTGAAAAGACGCCCCTGCACTGCCAACGATGTCAGCGAGGCCCTCAATCTGGACCCGGACACCACGCAGGTCATGCTACAACAAATGGCCGCCAGCGGCCGCATCATAGAGACGACACACCATGACAAACGATACTACCAAACCAGCAGATGAACGGCCCAACGGCCACAACGCCGAGAACAACGGCGAAGAGCGGGGAATTCTCTCCCGGGTGAGCAAATGGCTGAAGAAGCCGGGGAAACCCGGGGAAGAAGAAAGCCGCACCGCCAGCCCTCCGGCCTCCACCCCAGACCGGACGGATGCAGCCCCTGCCTCCGGCGAAACTTTGCGGCCCGAGGGCGATTCCGCCGCCTCCACGGGGAACAAGCCGCGCCGCCGGAAACGGCCTCCCCGGAGACGGTCGAAAGGACCTAAACCGGAAGGCCAAAAAATCGAAGCAACCGCCGAAGGCGAGCAACCTGTCTCGGCCTCGGTTGAAACAGCGGCAAAAGAAAAGGCTGCGGCTCCGCCCAGGCCTCCGCGCCAGCGGCCGCCCCGCAAATCCCCGGATCGCGCCAAGGAAGCGCCGAAACCTGCTGCCGCCAGTCAGCCGGTCAAAGGCGACACCACCCTGAAGCTCCTCATCAACACCGACGAGCCGGAAGAATGCCGCCTGGTCCTGCTGGAAAGCGGCAAGGTGGAATCCTTTTATGTGGAGACCGTCAGCCAGGCGCAGACCAAGGGCAACATCTACAAGGGACGGGTCACGGCGGTGGAAGCCAATCTGCAGGCAGCCTTTGTCGATTACGGCACGGAAAAAAACGGTTTTCTGCCCTTCGGCGACATCCATCCGGAGTATTACGCCAACGAGGTTGCCGCGGATACCCACTGGAAGGATCTGCCCATCCAGGATGTCCTGAGCAAAGGGCAAGAAGTGCTGGTTGAGGTGGTGAAAGAAGCCACCGGCAACAAGGGCGCGACCCTCACCACCTATCTCTCCCTGCCGGGCCGCTATCTTGTGCTGATGCCCGGCAGCGACAGCGCCGGAATCTCCAGAAAAATCGAGTCCGAGGAAGAACGCAACAAGCTGCGGGAGATGATCGAAAGCGTCAGCATCCCCGAGGGCATCGGCTACATCATCCGCACCGCCAGCCAGGAGATCACCAAGACCGCGCTGGCCCAGGATGTCCGCTACCTGCTCAACCTCTGGAAGGAGATCAAAAAAAAGGGCCAGACCATGAAGGCCCCGGCCCTGCTGCACAAGGAACAGAACATCGTCTCCCGTTTTTTGCGCGACCACTTCACCTCCGACATTGAGGAGATACTGGTGGATGCCGAAGAGGCCCTGGCCCAGGTCAACAATTTCCTCGAACTGCTGCCCGCGGCCCAGCGCAAATCAACGGTGGCCAAGCTGCACAAGGGAACCCAGCCCCTGTTCCACCAATACCATGTGGAAAAACAGATCGAGCAGATCTACCAGCCCACCGTGCCCCTGCACTCGGGCGGCTCCATCGTGATCAACCCCACCGAGGCCCTGGTGGCCATCGATGTCAATTCCGGCCGCACCGGGAAGGACAAGAGCTTTGAAGACGCCATCTTCCTCGCCAACATGGAGGCGGCCGAAGAGTTGTCCCGCCAGCTCAGGCTCCGCGACCTCGGCGGCCTCATCGTTGTCGATTTCATCGACATGCGGGACTCCAAACACATCCGCGAGGTGGAAAAAAAGGTGCGCGACTGCATGAAGCGCGACAAGGCCAAGGTGGATTTCTCCAAGATCTCCAAGTTCGGCCTCATGCAGATCTCCCGGCAGAAAATGGCCGCCCCGGTTTCCGTGGGCAGCTACCGGCTCTGCCCCCATTGCCAGGGACGCGGTATGGTCCGCTCCGTGGAAACCCAGGCTCTGGTGCATTTCCGGCAGATCCAGACCGGAGTGGCCAGGAAGGAGATCAAACGCGTGCTCTGCCGGTTGCCCATGGAGACCGCCCAGTACATTCTGAATAAAAAACGCGCCGACTTGATCGAACTGGAGCAGGAACATCAGGTCGAGATCACCATCACCCCGGATCCAGTCATGCCCCCCACCGAAAGCAAGATCGATTTCCTCAAGGAATAGCAGGCAGCACTCTCGGCAATCCGGTCCTTGCTGCCTGCTGACCCGGTGACGCGGGATGCCTCGCCGCCTGAAACCACGCCCTCGGAGCAACCGCGCATGAATCGGCAGAAAATCCGGGTTGCCCTGCTCTACCGGGGGCCGCAGCATGAGGGCAAGGACGATTTTTCCTCCTTCGTCCCCATGGGGCTGTTCAATGTCCTGAAAAGCCTGCGCGACGCGGGCTACGACGCCAGCCTCCACAACCTCTCCCATACTCCCAGCGCCGAGCTGCCTAAGACCCTGCGCAGCCTGGGCGCCGCAGCCTATCTCCTTTCCGGTTTTTTCGGCTGCCACCATGAGGCGTACGGGCTGGCCGGAACAGCCAAAAAGATCGCCCCCGCAGCCCCCGTTGTCCTGGGCGGCCCCCTTTCCGTGCTCGGCCCGGAGATTCTCAGACGGGTTCCGGAGATCGATTTCCTCGTCCGGGGGGAAGGGGAAGAGGCCGGCGTTGCCCTGCTCGACGCCCTGTTTCTTGCCCAGGGAACAGCCGCCTCGATTGCTGGCGTGGTGTGCCGCACCCCGGCGGGAATCCGCGAGGCGCCGCCCAGGCTGCTGGATGATATCGACCGCTGCTTCTTCCTGCCCTCCGAGGTGATCCCCCATTGCCACGGGGTGCAACCGGAAAACTTCGCGGTGCTCATCTCCTCCCGCGGCTGCCCCTTCCACTGCGCCTTCTGCTCCTCCACCGTCCTGTGGCAGAACCGGGTCCGCCACCACCGCGTGGATCTGCTGCTTCGCTACCTTCACGACCTGCGCGCTGCCACCGGAGCCATCTACTTCAGCCTGCGGGATGAAAATTTCCTGGTCAACCGGGCCCATGTGCAGGCGTTCACCGAGGCGCTTGCGCACAGCTCCCTCCACTACCTCTGGAACGCCCAGGGCTCGCCCCACCTGCTTGACGACGATCTGGCCCGCATGCTGGCTGCGGCAGGCTGCGACCAGATCCAGATGGGCATCGAGACCACCCCCCCCCGTCTCTTGGCCCTGCTCAACAAACAGGGCTCCCCCGCCGGGCTAGCCAGGGCGATCGCCACCCTGCGCTCCCACGCCATCCGGCCTTTCGGCTATTTCATCTACGGGATGGACGAGACCGAGGCCGAGGCAGCGGAAACCCTCGCCTTCATCAAGCAAGCGGGGCTATTGGACGCAGTGGCTTCCCCCCTGACCCTGTATCCGGGCACCGGTCTGGCCCAGAAAGTCGCGCCGGAGCGTTTCTTTACCAAGGGCGAACTCCTCTTGTATTCCCCCGCCTCGGCAAAAAAATGGAAGAAGAAATACCAGCAGGCGCTGGCCACGCTCTACGAGCAGGAAGGGTTTCGCGGGGAGGAGGTGGCGCCGGGCTCCGCGCCGAATCTGGTCCGGACCGTGGCCCGCCATTTTCAGCTTCTGGGACAAGGCGACCTGGCCGGAGCGGAAAAAACCCTGCTGGTCCTGACCAGGGAGCACCCCAAAAATCCCTGGGGCTTTGAACTGCTCTCCCGCCTGTATGATGGACTTGGCGAAAAAAAGAAGGGTGCGGCCATGCGCAGAAAGCTTCACCTGCTGACCGGGGTTTCCCCATGAAAAGCAGAGGAACGAAACCGCGTCAACTTCCCCCTTTCTGATACTTGAGCACCGCCCGGTTATGCTCGGCCAGATCGTTGGAGAAATAATGGGTTCCGTCATTTTTGGAAACGAAATAAAGATAGGACGCCGGAGCTGGCTGCAGCACGGCGACGATGGCAGCGCGGCCCGGGTTGGCGATGGGGCCGGGAGGCAATCCGTTGATCAGATAGGTGTTGTACGGGGTGGGTGTTTGCAGGTCCTTCCGGGTAAGATTGCCGTTAAAATCGGCCAGGCCGTAGATCACGGTGGGATCGGTCTGTAGCCGCATCCCCTGCCGCAACCGGTTAAAAAACACCTGCGCGATAAGGGGCCGCTCTTCCGGCGCGCCGGTTTCCTTCTCCACGATGGAGGCCAGGGTCAGCACCTCGTGGGGAGTAAGGCCCAAGGGGTTGTCGCGCAGATCGCCCAGCTCCTGCCGTACCTGTCGGCCCCGTTCAAGCATCAGGGCGATGATCTCCCTGGGATTTTGGCCGCGCACCAACTGGTAGGTGTCCGGGAACAGATACCCCTCCAAGCTTGCCGCCCGCACCCCCTGCCGGGCAAGGATCTCCGGATCGCGCACCAGATCGAGAAAAAGCTCCCGCTCCCCCCAGCCGCCTTGGGACAGAATATCGGCAAGCTGATAGATGTTGCTGCCTTCGGGGATGGTGACCGACCAGCGCACGGTGGCCCCGGCCGCAAGAGCCCGGAGGATGTGGTACGGGGTTTGCCCGGGGCTGAACCGGTATTCCCCGGCCTGCAAGCGCTGGCTGAGCCGGGAAATCCTGGCCAGGACATAAAAGCCGCGCCCCGGCGGAATCACCCCGTTTTCGGCAAGAATTCTCTCTATTCCGGCAAGGCTGGTTTGGGGGGGGATCAGGACATGCAGCTCTCCACCTTCCCGCATGGGCATGGGAGTAACCGCATAGGACCAGAGCCAGAGCCCGAATCCGGCCAGTGCAAAAAAAACAACGCCACAGAACCACACCGCCACGCGGCGGATAGTTTTGGCCCGGTATTCGCTTTTTTTCCGGATTCCCCTTCCCTGGCCCAAAAACGGATCTCCTGCGGATTATTGCACTGAAACGCCATTGCCCGCCCACAGGGGAGGCAATGGCGTTATGCCGTCATTCCGGCCTAGTCCTCAAAAACCATGGACAAAATCCGGTCCATGTTCTTCACCGGGATGAACTTGATCTTT
Source organism: uncultured Desulfurivibrio sp. (assembly GCA_964588325.1). GTDB lineage: Bacteria > Desulfobacterota > Desulfobulbia > Desulfobulbales > Desulfurivibrionaceae > Thiovibrio. The sequence continues at coordinate 97,890 of CAZPOR010000002.1, read as the reverse complement.
TTGCGGAGATCCTCGGGAATCTCCACCAGATCCTTCTTGTTCTGCTCCGGGATGATCACCGTGGTGATCCCCGCCCGGAGGGCGGCCAGGGCTTTTTCCTTAAGGCCGCCAATGGGGAGCACCCGGCCGCGCAGGGTGATCTCCCCGGTCATGGCCACATCCTGGCGCACCTTTTTCCGGGAAAGCGCAGAATACATGGCCGTGGCGATGGTCACCCCGGCGGACGGGCCGTCCTTGGGGATGGCGCCGGCCGGCACATGCACATGGATGTCGATCTCCTCGAAATAGGTGTCAGCCAGCTTGAGCTTCTTGATCCGTGAGCGGCAGAAGCTCAGGGCTGCCTGGGCCGACTCCTTCATCACCTCGCCCAACTGGCCGGTCATGGTCAGGTTGCCGCGGCCCTTGAGGATGGATATCTCGATATAGAGGATCTCGCCGCCCACCTCGGTCCAGGCAAGACCGGTGGCCATGCCCGGCTGGTCGATGATCTCGGTTTCCGACTCGGGCGTGAACTTGGGCGGGCCAAGATACTTGCTCAGGGTCCGGTCGGTGAGGGGAAACGGTCCCTTGTTGCCTTCCGCCACCTTGCGGGCGTTTTTCCGGCAGATGGAGCCGATCTCCCGCTCCAGATTCCGCAACCCCGCTTCCCGGGTATAGTTGGTGATGATCTTGGACAAGATCGCGTCGTCGAACTGGAGATGCTTGGCCGTGATGCCGTTTTCCTCAAGCTGGCGGGGCACCAGATAGCGGCGGGCGATCTCGATCTTCTCCTCCAGGGTGTAGCCGGCCAGACGGATCACCTCCATCCGGTCATAGAGCGGGGCCGGGATGGTGTCCGCCATGTTGGCGGTGGTGATGAACATGACCTTGGAAAGATCAAAGGGCATGTTGAGGTAATGGTCGGTGAAATCGGAGTTCTGGGCCGGGTCCAAAACCTCCAGCAGAGCGGAGGAAGGGTCGCCCCGGTAGTCGGCGCCGACCTTGTCGATCTCGTCGAACATGAACACGGGGTTGTTGGTCGCCACGGTTTTCAACCCCTGGATGATCCGCCCCGGCATGGCCCCGATATAGGTGCGGCGATGGCCGCGGATCTCGGCCTCGTCCCGCATGCCGCCCAGGGAGATGCGGTGGAACTTGCGGCCCATGGCCCGGGCGATGGACTGCCCAAGCGAGGTCTTGCCCACCCCGGGAGGGCCGACAAAACAGAGGATCGGCCCCTTGGTCGTCTTGTTGAGCGAACGCACGGCCAGGTATTCGAGGATGCGCTCCTTGACCTTGTCCAACCCGTAATGGTCCTCGTCCAGCACCGCCTTGGCGACCTTGAGATCAAGCCGGTCCTTGGAGCCCTTGCGCCAGGGCAGGTCGAGAATCCAGTCGATATAGGTGCGGACGATGGAGGCCTCCGAGGCGTCCGGGTGCATGGTCTCCAGCCGCTTGAGCTGCTTGGCTGCTTCCTTTTTCACCTCGGGCGGCATCCTACATTTTGCCAGTTTGTCCCGCAGCTCGTCCATCTCCTGGGAGCGATCGTCGATATCGCCCAGTTCTTTTTTCAGGGCTTGCAACTGCTCGCGCAGGTAGTACTCCCGCTGGGTGCGGCTCATCTCCTCCTTGGCCTCGGACTGGATCTTGGCCTGCATGGTGGAAACTTCCAGCTCCTTTTGCAGGTACTCGGCCACCTTTTTCAAGCGCAGGGCCGGGTCGAAGGTTTCCAGCACCGCCTGGGATTCGGACACCTTGAGCTGGAGATTCGAGACCACCAGATCGGCAAGCCTGCCAGGCTCCTCCACGTTGTTCAGGATAACCATGAGGTCGGAGGACATGATGCCCTTGAGCGAGAGGATCTTTTCCGTCTGCTCGCGGACATTGCGCATCAAGGCCTCCATCTCGACGGAGACCTCCTCCACCTCTTCATCCTGGATCAGCTCGATCCGGGCAATATGGTGGGGCTCTTCCTGGATAAAGGCTTCGACCCGCGCCTTGCGCAACGCCTGAACCAGCACCTTGAGGCGGCCGTCCGGCAATTTGAGGGTGCGCATGATCATGCAGACCATGCCCACATCGTACATATCCTCGGACTGGGGCTCGTCCAGGGAGGCATCCTTCTGGGTAACGAGCATGAGGAGCTTGTCTTTGGCCATGGCGTCGTTGACCGCGCCCACCGAGGCAGGCCGCCCGACAAAGAGGGGGATGATCATATAATTGAAGATAACCACGTCCCGCACCGCCATGAGCGGCAATTCGCCAGGGATCTCCTGGCCTTCGGAATCATGGAAATCGTTCAGCTCTGAGGTCATGGAATCATTAATATCCACAACATGCCTCCAGGTTATAATTTATCGGCAAACCGGCCCTGCCGGAAAGAACAATGGTTTAAGCTGGGCAACATAAGCACCCCTATCAATGAAGTCAAGGCGATATCCGCAGGGCTGGGCCAGCCCGGAAATATGCTTGAAGAAATCGTTGTTTTGCACCATAGTAACGCCTGCGACCGGCAGAATGCTTCATACTGCGCAACAGACGCATTTTCAACAATCATGCCATGACGGCCAACAAAAAACAACCGGCAACCGACCCCGATGAACCTGACAAACGCTTCTTTTTTTGATCTGAGCCGCTATGCCCATGCCTCTCTTTTCGCGGCCGGGGAATACCCCTGGCAACCGCTGGGACGGCTGAAGCGCTACATGGCGGAGTATCCCTGGCCGCAGATCGCCTGGCCGCCGACCCCTGGCCCGCTCCCTGTCACCCTGGTTCTCCACGACGCGATGTTGCTGGAGGCCGCCGGTCTTGCCATCGAATTCGGCGACGCCACCAAGGGCGCGCTCAAGGTTTTTCGCGAAGGCACGCTGCTCGATGGGGCCAGCGTGCTCATGGCCGGGGCGGTGCTGGCCGGCGGGCCGCTCAGTATCGGCAAGGGGGTGCTGGTTGAATCCGGGGCCTTTATCAAGGGTCCGGCGATCATCGGCGACCAGAGCGAGGTCCGGCAGGGCGCCTATCTGCGCGGCCACTGCCTGGTGGGTGAGCGCTGCGTGGTGGGACACGTCACCGAGGTCAAGCACGCCATCTTCCTCGACGATGCCAAGGCCGGACATTTCGCCTATCTGGGCGACAGCATCCTGGGCAACGAGGTGAACCTGGGGGCGGGCACCAAACTGGCCAACCTGCGCTTCACCGGCGGGGATGTCCTGGTGAAAACCCCGGACGGCCCCATCAGTTCCGGCCTGCGCAAATTCGGGGCAATCTTTGGCGACAAGGCCCAGACCGGCTGCAACGCGGTGACCAACCCCGGCACGGTGCTCGGCAAAAAATCCATTGTCCTGCCCAACACCACCGCGCCTTCCGGCTGGCACCTCGGCAACTCGGTGATCCGGTAACCGTTGAGGGGCTGCGGTAATTTGGCGCTGATTGACCGGTCGTTAAACCGTCCCGCCCATCTCGAAATAATGGGCAAGGCCGAGGATGAACTCCAGGCAAATGGCCGTCACCAGAAAAAGACGCACCGTCCTGTTGACCGGCAGCCGTTCCTTGACCAGCCGCTGCAGGACGGCGACAATCACCAGGGTGGCTCCCAGATTGACCGGCGCCACGGACAGCATGTGGATAAGGGTTTCCACCAACGAATGCATGGCCCGTCCGGGAAAGTACCGAATACTGACCAGCAGATAGACCACGACCAGGACAGCCAGGGAAAGGTGCTCCCGTATTGTTTGCATATGCACCCTGTTTGAAAGATTTTTCCAGATATCCCCACCCCGGGGAAAATTCCCGCCCATTGTAACAGGAATTACAAATGACACAATCGCTCAACGCCCTTTTTTCGCCGGAAACAACCCCCCATCCCGCTGAGTTGCACCCCTTCTCCCTGCTCTGCGACGCTCTGTTTTTTTATTCCCTGCCGGGCGAGCCGAATGAAATCGCGGCACAGGGATTCATGACGGGCTACGCGCCGGTGCACCTTTCCTGCGAAGAACAGACCCGCTTTCAGTCCCTTGCCCGGGAACTCAAGGGGCATGAGGCGGAATTCCACGGCGGGCTCCTGGCCTCTCTTTCCGCCGGGCATGGCGACCGGGACGAGGCCTCGGTCGGATCGCTGGTTTCCAGCCTGCGTTCTTCCCGGACCACTGCGGATTCCCCAAAGACCACGGAAGAAACGCTCTGGAAGGCCATGCTCCTCCTGAAGCTGGCCGAGATGTTCCGGGAAGAGGAGCGGGAGATCGCCCAAGGATTCTTGACCATCTCGGGAAAAGAGGCCGAACTATTTGCCGCCATCCGGGGCGAAGAGACAGAAGACGAAGGGGAAGACGAGGAAGAAGCGCAGGCCCTGCGGGAGCTTGCCGCGGCCACAACGCCGGGCGGACCGGCGATCAACCTGACCCGTCTGGCCAAGGCCTGGGGCCGCCTCTACCTTCGGGATGCACAGGCGGCGAAATTTCCTCTGCTGGTTGCTACCCAGGCAGAACTTCAGGGCATGCTGGCGGAAGTCTATGAGGCGCTCACCGGCACCCCCCCGATACAGTTGATCAGCCTTACTCTCCCGGCCCAGAAGGCGAATGCGGAAGATGGCGCCCTGGCGGAGCAATTCAAGAACGCCACCGAGGCGGCCAGGGTTCACTTCAACCGGCTGCTGCTTGAGATTGCCGCAAGCGGAACACTCTCCCCCGAGCGGCTGGAGGAGTTGCAAGGGGCAGGGAACGAATTGAACAGGGCAACCCTTCCTTTTCTGAAAAATTGCCCCGCCGAAAAAACCATGCGCTTTTACGCCTACGAGGGAGCCTCGCTGGTCGAACTTTTCGCCGAACTCTGCGGCGAAACACGGACCGCCTCGGCGAAAGTCACCGGGCTGCTCGCGGTTTTGAGCTGATTTCCCGTTACCTGTACGGGTTGATGGTCAGCACCGGGCAGGGCGCGGTCTTGACGATCTTCTCGGCCACGCTGCCGAAAAGAATCTTGTCCAGCCCCTTGTAGCCATGGGTGCCCATGACGATCAGGTCCGCCTTTTCCTGGCCGGCAAAACGGTTGACCTCCTCGACCACGTCGCCGCTCAGGATCGCGGTGGTATGCGGCACCGAACCGTTGAGGGTTTCCGCCACGAAGCTCTTCATTTTTTCCGTGGCGCTTTTGACCATCTCTTCCTCAAGCTGGATAATGGGCATGTGGGGCACGAAAAAGCCGGAATAATCGTCAAAGTTTTGCACCACGAAAACAATCACCACCTCCGCCTTGAATTTGGCGGCAAAGTCCACGGCCGTGCGGAGGATCTTCTGCGAATTCTCCGAAAAATCCACGGGCACCAGAATCTTTTTAATTTCGTTCATTTCCCCTCCTTATGGTATAGATGTCACAATTTAACCGCGACCACCACCCGGCCGTTATTCTCTCTCTGCTCTCAGGCTAGCAGAATGCTTTTCCCCTTGTCAACTGGAGAGACCTCCCTTTGAATCCACATCCGGAGCAGAACCAGATGTCCATCTCCCTGCCCGAGGCCATGACCGGCATCTTTGCCCAGGGCGGTATCCTGGCCAATAAGCTGCCCGGCTACGAATCGCGCCCCAGCCAGCTCCGCATGGCCGAGGCCATCGGGGGTACCCTGGAAGCGGAGCACGGCGGTGGGCCGGGGATGCTGGCGGTGGAGGCGGGCACCGGCACCGGCAAGACCCTGGCCTATCTGGTTCCGGCCATACTGAGCGGCCAGAAGGTGGTGGTTTCCACCAACACCCTGAACCTGCAGGACCAGATCCTCACCAAGGAAATCCCCTTCATCAAAAAACACCTGGCCCCGAGGCTGAACGTGCTCTGCATCAAGGGACGACAGAACTACCTCTGCATCTACCGCTGGCAGCAGTTCCTCGCTTCGCCCCAGCGCACGGTCCTGGCCGACGACCGCGACAGCCAACGGATCTCCGACTGGCTGGAGGAAACCGAGAGCGGCGACCGCAGCGAACTGGACTGGCTGGCGGACAACGCCCCCCTCTGGCAGGCGATCACAGCCTCGGCCAGCCAATGCCTGGGCGGCAACTGCCCGGACGGTTCCCAATGTTTCATCACCCGGCTGCGCAAAAAAGCGGGCCAGGCCCAATTGCTGGTGGTCAACCACCACCTTTTCTTTTCCGACCTTGCCCTGCGCCGTTTCGGCCATGCCGAGGTCCTGCCCCGCTACGAATCGGTGATCTTCGACGAGGCCCATCATCTGGAAGGGGTGGCCACCCGCTACTTCGGCACCTCCTTCAGCCAGTATCAGGTGATCGATCTGGTCAAGGATGTGGAAACCGCGGCCCAGGCCGATCTGGTGGGTCGCGCCAAGGAAGGGGTAGTGCAGACCGCGAGAGCCCTGGCCAAGCAGGCCGATCTCTTTGCCGAGCTTTTCCCAAGGGAGCGGGGCCGCTTTGCCCTGCTGCAATTCATCGAGCGTTTCCCGGACTGGGAGGAAGAGCGGCAGCGCATGGCCGATCAGATCAAAGGCTTGTGCAACCAATTGACCAAGGCGGCCATGAACGGCGAGTCTTGGCTGGGCATGCAGCGGCGGGCGGAGGAGATGCTCGCTGCCTTCACCGCCATCACCGAGGCGCAGGATATCTCCTCGGTCTACTGGTACGAACGGCGGGAGAAAACCGTGGCCCTCTCGGCCTCGCCCATCGATATCGCCGACGAGCTGCAGGATTCCCTCTACGAGCAGACCAAAAACGTGATCTTCACCTCGGCCACCCTGACCACGGACAACACCTTCGCCTATTTTTTCAGCCGCCTCGGGTTGCCGCCCGACACCCCGGCCCTGACCCTGGCCACTCCCTTTGACTACACGAACCGCACCCTGTTGTTCGTGCCGGGCAAGGGGTTTCCCGAGCCCGCGGACCGGGAGTTTCCACGGGCCAGCCAGCAGATGATACAGGAGCTGATCATGGCCGCCAACGGCCGCACCCTGGCGCTGTTCACCAGCCTCAGCGCCATGCGCGCCGCCCATGAGGTTCTCCTCGGGCAGCTCCCCTTTCCGGTCCTGGTGCAGGGGGAGGCGCCCAAGGCCCGGTTGCTTGAGCAGTTCCGGGACCAGACCCATTCGGTATTGCTGGCGGTGGCCAGCTTCTGGGAGGGGGTGGATGTGGCGGGCGAATCGCTCAGTTGCGTGATCATCGACAAACTTCCGTTTGAAGTCCCCTCGGACCCTGTTATTATGGCGCGCATGGAACGGATCAAAAACGAGGGCGGCAACCCCTTCTACGATTTCCAGATCCCCCGCGCCATCCTGACCCTGCGCCAGGGTGTGGGCCGGTTGATGCGCAGCGCCACCGACCGGGGGGTGCTGGCCATCTGCGATGTCCGCCTCTTCAGCAAGCAATACGGCAAGCTCTTCCTGAAAAGCCTGCCCCCAAGCCCGGTCTGCCGCGAGATTACAGCGGTGCGGGAGTTTTTCCAGGAGGATACCCCATGAACAACCGTGAGCTGCTTGCCAGCTTCAAGGAACAAGCTGCCCAGATCGATGCGGTGATGGAGGCGGACCTGGCCCGCGTCGAAAGCCCGCTCCTGGCCCAAATCATCCGCCACGCCATCTTCCAAGGCGGCAAGCGCATCCGCCCCCTGCTCACCCTGCTGGCGGCAAGCCTGGTCGGCGATCCTCCCGTGGATACGGCACGGCTGGCCATCTCGTTTGAATATCTCCACGCAGCAAGCCTGTTGCACGACGATGTCATCGACCATGCCGAGCTGCGGCGCGGGGCCAAAACCGCCAACACCATCTGGGGCATGGAGCCGGTGATCCTGGCCGGGGATTATCTGCACGCCCATGCCATGGCCCTGGCCAGCGAGGTGGGCGGGCCCGCGGCCATGGCCCTGATCGGCCGCGCCACCGCGGCCATGGTCGAGTCGGAATTCTTGCAGATGCACAACGCCCAGGAAAGCATCATCTCCGAGGAAAAATACTTTCAGGTTTTGATGGGCAAAACAGCCGCCCTCATTGCCGCGGCCTGCGAGGCAGGCATTGGCCACAACCAGGGCACGGCCAAGCAACGGGCCGCCCTGCGCACCTATGGGACCAATCTGGGGCTGGCCTTCCAGATCGTGGACGACCTGCTGGATTATCTCGGCGACCCGGCCAAAACCGGCAAGGCGGTGGGCAACGATTTTCAGGAAGGCAAGATGACCCTGCCCCTGATCAAGACCCTGGCGCTGGCCGACGCCAAGGATCGCGAGGCGCTGGTTAAACTGCTCAAGGCAACCCCGCAGGAGCGCAGCGGACAGCAGGCCGTGGCCCACGCCATCATCGAAAAATATCACGGCTTTGCCTTGGCGCGAACGCAGGCTGAATCGCTGCTGTCCGAGGCTCTGGCCGGGCTTGCCATCTTCGGCGAGACGCCGGCAAAAACGCCCTTGGCCGGCCTGGCCCGCTATGTCTTGAGCCGGGACAAGTAGGCATGGCCAAGGGTTCCCCAAAAAAACCAGCCCGAAGGAGCGCGAAAAAAAAGAGCGGCCGGAGTTTTGGCCTCTTCTGTCTCTTTCTTTTTGTGGCCGCGACCCTGGTTGCCGGCTTCTATTTCATGGCGCTCTATCCTGGCTCCGCGCCGGACCCCGCTGCGCCCGTCCTGAGCGAACAAGCAAAAAAGAAGCCCCTGAACCGGAAAACGGCCGCCTTGCCACAAACGCTTTACGAAGAGCCGTCCCTGCCCCGCCAAGCGCCACCGGTCGCGGCCAGCGCCGAAAAACCGGCCCCAAAAACCCTTCCGGGCAGACCGCTTGTGGCCATTGTCATCGACGACATGGGCGACCGGCAGAACACAGGCCAAGCCCTCATCGCCCTTGACCTGCCCCTCTCCTTCGCCTTTCTGCCCTTCACCCCCTTTTCCGAGGCGTTGCAAAAAGAGGCCATGGCCAAGGGGCGCGACATTCTCCTCCACCTGCCCCTCGAACCCGTGGACTCGAAGGCAAACCCCGGACCCGGCGCCCTGACCACGGCCATGGACCCGGAAACCATGCAAGCCCGCTTCCGCGAGGCCCTGCAAGCAGTCCCCGGAGCCACAGGAATCAGCAACCACATGGGTTCCCGTTTCACCGCCGATCCCAAGGCAATGCGTACCCTGCTCCCCCTTATCCGGGAACGGAACCTTTTTTTCCTGGACAGCATCACCGGAGCCAAAAGCGTTGCCTATGATCTTGCCAGGGAGATGGGGATACAGGCGGAACGCCGCACCGTTTTCCTGGACAACGACCAGAACCCGGACGCGATCCAGGCCCAGCTTGAGCTTCTCGTTCAGCTCGCCGGGAAGCACGGCCAGGCCGTGGGCATCGGCCACCCCTATCCGGCCACGGTGGAAGCCTTGCGCCGCTATCAAACCGAGCTGCGCACCCGCGCCGAGATGGTCCCCATCCACCGCCTCGTTCACTGAACGCGGCTGCCTCTTCGTTTCCTGCTCGCCCTGTCGCGAATTCTCGATTACATTGGCACCTGTTGTCCTTGCGCAACTGAATCTTTTTTGCTTCTTGCCCGCCCGGAGCCCCCATGCATCTCATCTCCCTCAATATCGGCACGCCCAAGACAGAGCATTTTCACGGCAGCGAGGTGGTCACCGGCCTCTGTAAGCTCCCGGTGCAGGGGCAACTGCTCCTGACAAAAACCGGCTTTGCCGGAGACGGAGTGCACGACACAAACCACCATGGCGGCGAAGACAAGGCGGTTTGCGCGTACAGCGCCGACTACTATCCCTACTGGGAAACAGTACTGGGGGAAAAATTACCTCCGGCGGCCTTTGGGGAAAACCTCACCGTCGCCGGGTTGAACGAAAAAGAGATCCGCCTCGGCGATTGCTTCCGGCTCGGCACCGCCCTGCTCCAGGTGAGCCAGCCCCGGCAGCCCTGCAAAACCCTGGCTGCCCGCTACGGCAGGAATGATTTCGTCAAACTCGTTGTCGAGGCTGGATATACCGGCTGTTATTTCCGGGTGATTGCAGAAGGCATGGCCGGGCAGAACGATACGCTCGAACTCGTGACGCAAGATCCAGGAAATGTTTCCATTGCCTGTGCCAACCGCATCTATCACCATGACCGGAAAAACCGGGAAGGAATCGCTATGGTGCTGGCGGTGCCTGCCCTTTCCGCTTCCTGGCGAAAATCTTTTCAGGAACTGCTTGGAAAGCTCGGCCCTGCCTCGCCGGACCCGGCCGGCGCCCCTTTGCCGCGTCCTTGTCAAACACAATGAACGTGTGGAAACCATGCCGCCCATCATCACCCTGACCACCGATTTCGGACTGCAGGATGAATATGCAGGGGTTGTGCGGGGAATCCTTGCCGCACGGGCTCCGCAGGCGCAGGTCATCGACCTCTGCCATGCTGTCGCCCCCCACGACATTGCGCAGGCCGGGTTTGTTCTCCAGGCGGCAACCCCGTATTTTCCGGCGGGCACCATCCATCTGGCCGTGGTTGATCCAGGGGTGGGAACCCGGCGCGCGCTCCTGATTGTGCAGGCCTCCGGCCATTGTTTTGTCGCTCCGGACAACGGCCTGCTCACCTATTTTCTTGCCGGCCCCAGGTTTCAATCCGCCGTCTTCATTGACTGCCCCGACCTGTACCTGCAGCCGCTCAGCGCCACCTTCCACGGCCGCGATATCCTCGCCCCGGTCGCGGCGGCCCTGGCAAATGGCGCCACCCTCTCCGCCCTTGGCGTGCCAGCGTTTAAGGAAAATCTTACAAAACTTGTATCCCCCACCTTGCAAATTGACCGGATTCGTGGCAACATGGCGGGGTCCGTGATCCACATCGACCATTTCGGCAACCTGACCACGAATATCCAGCAGCGTGATCTTGCCGTCCTGGCCGATGATCCGGCGTCCATCCAGATCTTTCATAAAAATCAGCAAGTGACCGGCTTGGCAAGCGCTTACGCATCCCGAGCGGACAATCAGGTGCTGGCGCTCATCGGCAGCCGCGGCTATCTTGAATTGGCCGCAGCCAAGGGAAATGCCGCGGAAATTCTGGGGGCGGAAGTGGGTGATCCCGTTCAGGTAGCCCGAAAAAACGACGCGTAACTTCAGGGAAGGAAACAGCTCCATGCATGACCAGCACATCGAAGACATCGCCAAGCTCCTCAAGACCATGTCGCACCCGATCCGCCTGAAGATTCTCTGCCTGCTGCAGACCGGGGAATTAACCGTGGGCGATATCCACAAAGAGGTGCACACCACCAACGCCAATGTTTCCCAGCATCTCTCCATTCTCCGCAACCAAGGAATAATCGCCTACCGCAAGGATGCGAATTTCATCTACAACCGGATCGCGGAAGGAAGGGTAACCGAATTGATCAAAACCATGCGGGAGCTTTTCTGCGAAAATCCCTGATCCCCCACACCACCGAGGAGGGTTCCACCATGATCATCACAGACTGGGTTCATGTTATTGCCGGCGCCTTCATCCTGATCAGCCTGTCCCTGGGCGCCTGGGTGCATCCCTACTGGTATTTTTTCACCGCCTTTGTCGGCGCCAACCTCTTCCAGTACGGTTTCAGCAAATTCTGCCCGCTGGCCATCATCCTTAAAAAACTCGGCGTGCCGGAAACCCGTGCCGGCCAGGGATGCCGCCACACATAAACCGCCGGCCGCATGTGCGCCATGAGGGCAAACCGGGCGGGCAGCCCGGCTTGCCCTCATGGCTTTTTCTTCTGCTCCCCCCCTCTTACCCGCCCAACCCAATTGACGCTTGGCGGAGCTCCTGTCCCGTGATACACTCGTATTGAACGATGAGCGCCGAACTTCCGGCGGCGGCTTGATCTTTTCCGCCCACAGGAAAACCCGCGATGAAGTTGACCATGAAAACCCGACTGACCCTGGCCGTCTCCCTGCTCTTTCTCTGCATGATGGGCGCCGCCTCCTTCCTGGTGCTCACCGTTATCAAGCAGCAGATCAAGGAGACTCTCTCCACCGAGCAGTTTTCCCTGCTCTCCGAAGTCGCGAATTCGCTGGAGGACAAGCTCACCCTGGCCCACGCCCAACTTATCGCGGTTGCTCCCCGGATCACTCCGGAGATTCTTGCTTCCGCAGAGATCGCCCAGGAATCCCTTGACAACCGCAAGGCCCTGCAGAAGGTTTTCGACAACAACATCTTCCTTTTCTCCCCGGACGGCAGGCTCATCGCCGAAGCCCCCTTTCTCCCCAACCGGAGGGGGCTGGATCTTTCTTTCCGCCCCTACATCAAGGATACCCTGGCCACCTCCGCCCCGGTTATCTCCGAGCCCTACATCTCCACCCAGCCGCATAAACACCCGGTGATCATGATGACCGCGCCGGTTTTTGACCAGGAGGGCAAGATCATCGCCATTCTGACCGGCAGCCTTGACCTGATGAGCCCCAATATCCTGGGCAAGCTCGCGGAAAAGAAGATCGGAAAAAACGGCTACCTCTATCTGCTCACCGCGGACAGAACCATGATCATGCATCCGGACAAGAACCGGATCTTCAAAAAAATTCCCGAAGGGAAAAACCCCCTCTATGACCGGGCGCTTCAGGGCTTTGAGGGCACGGAGGAAAATGTGAGCGGCGCTGGGGTGCCCATGCTCACCTCCTTCAAGCGGTTGCGGGTGAAAAACTGGCTGCTGGCCGCGAATTTCCCCCAGGCCGAAGCCTATGCCCCGCTCATCCGGGCCGCGCAGGTTCTGCTGGCCGGAATGGTGTTCATCACTGTCGCGGCCTTCGCAATCATCCGGTATTTCAGCCAACACCTGACCAGGCCGCTCCTGGCGCTTACCCAGCATGTGGCGAATTTGGCGGATAAAAAAGGAGAAGCGCGGCTTTTCCACACCACGGCCCAGGACGAAACCGCCACCCTGGCCCTGGCATTCAATGCCATGCTCGAAAAGCTCGACCACCAGCAGGAGGATTTGCGCCAGAGGGAGGAGCTCTACCGCACCGTCACCGAGTTCGCCTCGGACTTCATCTTCTGGCGGGCGCCGGACAAAAAAATGATCTTCGTCTCAAGCAATTGCGAAACCCTCACCGGCTATACCGAAGAGGAATTTCTTGCCGATTCCGGGCTCCTGGACGCGCTCTTCCACCCGGAAGACCGGGAACGATGGCTCACGCATGTGCATCCCAAGGATGACGCAGGCAAGGAAATCCCCCTGGAATTCCGCATCGTCACCAAGGGAGGGGAGGTCCGCTGGGTCAGTCATGTCTGCACCCAGATCCAGGTTGAAACAGGACGCTCTCTTGGTGTGCGGGGAAGCCTTGCCGATATCACCGAACGCAAGCAGGCGGCAACGGAACAGGAACTGCTGAAAAGCCAGCTTGTTCAGGCCCAGAAAATGGAATCCATCGGCATCCTAGCCGGAGGGGTTGCCCACGACTTCAACAACATCCTCTCCATCATCCTCGGCTACAGCGAGCTGTTGCAACTGGAGCTGGCGGAAAACAGTCCGGCCAGGGAAAAAGTCCAGATCATCAACGAGGCCGGGCACCGGGCCGCCACCCTGACCAGGCAGCTCCTGGCCTTCAGCCGCAAACAGGTGGTCCACATGGCCCCCGGCAGCCTCAATCAGCTCATCCATGACCTGACCAAAATGCTGGGCAGGATGATCGGGGAGGATGTTTCCCTGGAGTTTCGCCCCTCAGCCGAAGACGACACCGTGCTCATTGATCCGGGGCAGATGGAGCAGGTGCTTCTCAACATGGCGGTCAACGCCCGGGATGCCATGCCCAACGGCGGAAGCCTGGTGATTGAAACGAAAAACCGGGAACTGGATACGGAGTACGCCAAGACCCATGCGGATGTAATTCCGGGCCGGTATGTGGTGCTTTCCGTGAGCGATACAGGCCTGGGCATGAGCAGGGAAATCCAGGACAAGATCTTTGACCCGTTCTTCACCACCAAGGAGCGGGGAAAGGGCACGGGCCTGGGGTTGGCCATGGTCTACGGCATCATCAAACAGTTGGGCGGCCATATCTTTGTCTACAGCGAACCGGAACAAGGCACGACCTTCAAAATATTTTTGCCCATTGCGCGGGATGCGGCCAGGAAAACTCCGGAGTCATCCCCCCTGCCCCTGCCCCGAGGCAATGAAACCATTCTGGTGGTGGATGATGAGTCCTTGATCCGGAACCTGATCAAGGACATCCTGCGCCCTCTTGGCTACACCATGCTTGAGGCGGACAGCGGCGCGGAGGCCCTCCGGGCAAGCGACGCCTTTGCCGGACGGATCGACATCCTGCTCACCGATGTCATCATGCCCGGCATGAACGGCAGGGAACTGGCAGAGGCCATAACCGCACGCAGGCCGGAAATCAAAACCATCTATATGTCCGGCTATACGGATAACGCCATTGCCCACCACGGGGTTCTTGGCCCGGACGTCGTTCTGATCGAAAAGCCCATCACCGCGGAAAAGCTCTGCAGTGTGCTGGGCGCGGCATGCGACAGGTTTCAGGGATCAGCGGCAGGCACGAAGCCTGCCCTGTAACAACCACAAAGCACTTCACCCTTCCAAGGCCAGGGCAATCGCCCGACCGACCGGAACAAACGCCGCCCGGGCCTCGGCTGGGTCCGGCGACCGCCGCAGACGGCCGAAAACCCGCACCTGCCCGATTTCGGCGATGGTGCGCATATTATCCTCGGCCAGCAGATCATCCTCGCCGGAGGCTCCATCGGAAAACACCACCCCAAGAACCGGAATCCCCCTCTGACGCAGTCCCTCCAGGGTGAGCAGGGTGTGGTTGATGGTGCCAAGACCGCTTTTCGCCACCACCAGGGTGGCAATCTTCAGTTCCTGCAGCAGGTCCGCCAGCAGCAGATCCCGGTTGAGCGGCACCATGATGCCGCCAACCCCCTCGACCACGAGCAGCTCATACCGGGCCGCCATCTCCTGATATTTCTTGCGGATCAGCTCCGGATCAACACTCTTCCCTTCCTGCTCGGCAGCGAGGTGGGGCGAAGCGGGCAGGGCGAAATGATACACCACCTGACTGCCGACCAGCTCCGGCTCAAGAGGAATACCCGCCATTCCCAGACATGCCTCCAGGTCGGCAGGCGGAGATTCCGGCCCGGTGGCCGCCCACTTCTGGTAGCCGGCCCTGATGCCCCCCCTGAGGAAAAAATCAAGAAGCAACCCGCAGACATGGGTCTTGCCCACATTGGTGTCCGTGCCGGCAACAAAGATCGCACTCATCATTTCTCCCCCCTGACGACAAAGGCCTGATAGGTGGCGGGATACCCGCCGTGGGTTGCCTGAAACCAGCCATCAAGCTGGCGCAACCGCCCCCGGGTCAGAGCGCCCGGCAGTTGCCCGCCGCCGGTGCCGGTCTTGCGAATGTGATCCAGCAAAGCAAGAAGCGACCCATAGTATCTCACCTTGATCTCTTCCTGCACGGCAAAACGGGGGAAAATCGCCGCCAGCAAGCCAGCCAGTTCCTCCCCGGCTGGAAACCCATGGGGCGGCAACCGCACCTCCTGGCCGAAAACCTGGCTCAATCCCTGGGCCAGCTCGCTAAAGGTCCGGGGGCCAAACAACACCCCGGCAAAACGACCTTGGGCTGAAAGCAACCGGCCAATCTGCGCCAGGGCCGCGCCAAGGTCATCAAACCATTGCAGGGTGGAGTTGGCGCAGATCAGCTCAAAATGGCCGGAACAGGCCGCCAGGAACCGTTCGCCATCCTCGCAGAGCACGGAAACATTGCCCTTGTCCGCCAGCCGTTTTTTGGCCAAGCGCGCCATGCCTTCGGCAAAATCCAGGGCAATGATCCGGCCCTCCGGGTAGCGCTCGGCAAGCAGGGCGGTGAACCGTCCGGTGCCGCAGCCGATCTCCAGGATGCGGCGGACGCCTTCGCTGCGCTCCACCCCGCTGTCCTCGGGAAGCTCCAAAAACAAGCGGGCCGCCAGATCCTTCTGCACCTCGGCATGGGCGTCATAGGTTCCGGCGGCGCGGGAAAACCGCTGCCGGATTCTTTGTTTTGCTGTCTCACTCACCTGGGGCAAACTCCCGGTCAAGAAAAAGGGCGTGGCCGCCGTGCTCGATGATGGAGGCGCGGACTCCGGGAATCCGGGCCGCTTCCGCCACCGGCGCGATGATATCCCGCCGGCCGTGCCAGCAGGATATCCGGCAGGGGGGAAGTTGCGCGGGCAAACGCCATTGGCTCAAATAGTCGAGACCCCGGCCAAGCACCTGCACATCGAGGGCTTCCAGCAACGCCTCCTGCTGTTCGGCCGCAAAACGGAGGAATTCCTTTTTATAGCCCAGCAGGCTTTTGCGGTAAAAATCCCGCATGAATGCCGCGGGATCTGCCGCAAGCCCCTGACGGATGGCCGCGATTTCCGAAGGCGGCCAGGAAGCGCGCATGCCCACCAGGGTGAGGCACGCCACCTTTTCTGGAAAGGCGCCGGCACAATCAACAGCCAGGAAAGCGCCCATGGACCAGCCGACCAGATGAATGCTCTCAAGATGGTGTTCGGCAAGAAAATCGAGAATCTCCGCCTTGGCGGTGACCGGGTCCAGCGGACCAGCCGGTCTTGCCCAGTCGTACCGCCGGCCGGACAGGTCAAGAACCTGCCCGGAAAATCCCCAGCCGGGCAGAAAAAGCACCGGGGGCTTTGTGTCCGGCATGGACGTGTGCAAGGGAACCGACCAGATTTTTTTCATAATGAGAACGCTGGGCTCTTGGGGCAAGAATATCAGATGCCTGTCAGCAGGGCAATTTTCTGAGCGCCTCGCCTAAAAGCACAAACTGTTCATCCAATGGATAGTGGTGATTGCCGATGAAAAGGCCGTTGCGGTCGATCCGGTCCGCCTGGGCGAGATCGCCGTAGTTTGTGGCATCGAGCCAGCGGACCGCCTCGCACCGGGCGAAATTGCCCGCCACAATGGGACGGCACTCTATCCCATGGCTGTCCAGGGTTTGAACCACATCCTCCCGGGAAAACGGCGCCCCCTCCCGGACCACCAGACTGAAGCCGAACCAACTGCTTGCCCCGATCTCGCGCTGGGCCTGGAACTGCGGAAAGGGTTCCATGAGGCGGAGGAATTTCGCAGCGTTCTCGCGGCGGACTTTCACGAAATCAGACAGTTTCCGGATCTGGGTCAGCCCCAGGGCGCCGCTGAGTTCCAGGGGGCGCACGTTGTAGCCGGGCAGCACGAAACGGAAGGACTCTTCAAAGGGATTATCCCCCTTCACGCCGCAGACCTTGTTCACCTTGGGCAGATTCCTGGTCCAGCCATGGGCCCGGAGGCTGAGCAGGATGTGGGCCAGCTCTTCGTCGTCGGTGAGGATCATCCCCCCTTCCATGGTGGAGATGTGATGGCTGAAAAACGAGCTGAAACTGCCCATGAGGCCGAAGGTTCCGGCCATCTTCCCGTCAAAGGCGGCGCCCATGGACTCGCAGTTGTCCTCGATGAGGATTATGCCCTTGCCCGCCAGGATCTTCTGAATCGCGGCGAAATCGTTGGGATTCCCCAGGAGGTTCACGGCCATGACCAGCCGAGTCCGCTCGCTGACGGCGTCGGCAAGCTGGGCAAGGTCATAGTTGAGCGTTTCCGGGTCGATATCCACAAATTTGAGTTTCAAGCCGTATTGATGCAGGGGAAAATAGGTGGTGCTCCAGGAAACCGCGGGCACAATGACCTCGTCTCCGGCCGTCAGCCGCTCGGCCTTGTTTTCCCGGTAAAAAAGGGCGGCCACCATGAGCAGGTTGGCCGAGGAGCCGGAATTGACCATGACGCAGAAGCGCGAGCCGAAATGGCGGGCAAACTCCAGCTCAAAGCGTGCGACATGCTCGCCCATGGAAAACTTGCCTGATTGAACAACCTGGGCAATGGCCTCGTATTCCGCCTCGTCCCAGGAGGTACATGCCAAAGGATATCTGCTCATGCGTGGTGCTCCTGCTGTTGCAAGTAGTAGTCGTACGCCTGCGCGATGCCTTGCTTCAGCGAGGTTTGCGCGGTCCAGCCCCAGACGGCGGCCCGTGCCACATCGACGAGTTTGCGCTGCATGCCCACGGGCTTGGCCAGATTGTGCGCAAAGGCGCCCCGAAAACCGACCACCTCGGCAACCGTCCGGTAATATTCAAGGATGGTGCAATCCTGCCCTATCCCCACGTTCATCATCTCCGGCAGGGTGTCATAGGAGCACACCGCCTTGGCCAGGCAATCGGCCAGGTCGCCGGCGTACATGAACTCCCGCCGGGCAAGGCCGTCGCCCCAGATCTCCACCGTCTCCCGGTTATCCTCCTTGGCCCGGTGCATCTTGTGGATGACCGCCGGGATGAGATGGGAGCTGGCCGGGTCGAAATTGTCATGCCGGCCGTAAAGGTTGCAGGGGATCAGGGTCTTATAGGCATAGCCGCTGTCTTCCCTGGCGATATACTGGCAGAGGCGGGCCGTGGCAATCTTGGCCAGGGCATAGCCTTCGTTGGTGGGCTCCAGCTCTCCTTGGAGGATCATCTCCTCCCGCAGGGGATGGGCTGCGTTGCGCGGATACATGCAGGAGCTGCCGAGATTGATGAGCCGGGGCACGCCCTGCTGGCGCGCTGCCCAAACCAGATTGCGGCCCATGTCGAGATTGTCGAGAAAAAACCGGACCGGCTCCCGCAGGTTCGCCTCGATCCCGCCGACCCGGCCCGCGGCATGGATGATCACCTCGGGCCGGTGGGCGGCGAGATACTGGACGACCTGGTCGTAATTGAGCAGGTTGAGCGCACGGCTGGAGGGAGCCAGAATCTCGAACCCGGCCGCAGCCGGATGCTCCCGAAAATTGCGCCCGACCAGGCCATTGCCGCCGGTTATCAAAACCTTTATTTTCATGGAAACGTCACGGAAGAAAGAGGTTACGGCTGTTCGTGACGGGAGAAAACCTTAAACCCGCTCTGCTTGCACATGTTGTCGCGCCGGGCGATCTCAAGATCCTCGTGCACCATCTCGGTTACCATCTGAGCAAAGGTGATCTTCGGGGTCCAGCCCAGCTTTTCCTTGGCCTTGGTCGGGTCGCCCAACAGGGTTTCCACCTCCGTGGGCCGGAAGTAGCGCGGGTCCACCCGGATAATGACCTGCCCAACGGAGAATGCCGTGTCTGCAGGGGCATCGTCCAGCGACGCCACGATGCCGACCTCGCCAACCCCTTCCCCTTCCCAGCGGAGCCGAACCCCAAGCTCGCCGGCCGCCACCTCAACAAACTCCCGCACGCTGTGCTGTTCGCCCGTGGCGATCACGAAATCCTCCGGACTCTCCTGCTGGAGCATGAGCCACTGCATCTCGACGAAATCCTTGGCATGGCCCCAGTCCCGCAGGGCATTCATGTTCCCGAGATAGATGCAACTCTGCAGGCCGACACCGATCCTGGCCAAGCCCCGGGTTATCTTTCTGGTGACAAAGGTTTCGCCCCGGATCGGGGATTCGTGGTTGAAGAGAATGCCGTTGCAGCCGTAGATGCCATAGGCCTCCCGGTAGTTCACCGTTATCCAGTAGGCATAGAGCTTGGCCACCGCGTAGGGGGACCTGGGATAAAACGGGGTGGTTTCCCGCTGCGGGGTCTCCTGCACCTTGCCGAACAGCTCCGAGGTCGAGGCCTGATAGAATCTGGTCTTTTTTTCCAGCCCCAGAATTCGGATCGCCTCCAATATCCGCAAGGCGCCGAGGGCGTCCGAATCCGCAGTGTATTCCGGCTCCTCAAAGGAGACAGCCACATGGCTCTGGGCTGCCAGGTTGTACACCTCATCGGGCTGCACCTTCTGGATGATCCGGATCAGGCTGCTGGAATCGGTCATATCGCCATGGTGCAGGATGAATGCGACGTTTGTTTCATGGGGATCCTGAAAAATATGATCGATCCGGTCCGTATTGAAGAGGGACGTCCGCCGCTTCAGGCCATGAACCTCGTAGCCTTTTGCCAGGAGAAATTCCGCCAGATAGGCGCCGTCCTGCCCTGTCACTCCGGTAATCAATGCTTTTTTCTTCATCTCCGCTCCCGATGCCCTGCCGCGACACGCGCAACTGGTTCTGTCTTGGCCTGCTATTATTCACAAAAAAAATCATGGGCCGCTGCGCCCATAATCACGCACATCCCTTCTCTTTTCCGCGGCACATCCTACTCTGGAAGCAGTAAATTCTCAAGCCAAAGGGCTGCCAAGAATGCGGAAATCCGCTACTCTACGGTGACGCTCTTGGCCAGGTTGCGGGGCTGGTCCACATCGCAGCCGCGCAACACGGCGATTTCGTAGGCCAGGAGCTGCAGGGGCAGGACAAAGAGGATCGGGGTCAGCTCCTCGTGGCAGAGCGGCACCGTGATCACCTGTTCGGCGATGCGCTTGCAGTTTTTATCCCCTGTGTTGGCAACGAGGATGATCCTGCCGTTGCGGGCCTTGACCTCTTCCACGTTGGAAATGAGCTTTTCGTAGACGCTGTCCTTGGGGGCCAGGGCCAGAACCGGCATGTCCCGGTCGATGAGGGCGATGGGGCCGTGCTTGAGTTCGCCTGCCGCATAGCCCTCGGCATGGATGTAGGAAATCTCCTTGAGCTTCAAGGCCCCCTCCAGGGCTATGGGGAAATTGCCCCCCCTCCCCAGGTAGAGGAAATCCCGGCTCTGGGAAAAGGTTTCGGCGATGCGACCGGTTTCCTCCTGCAAACGAGGCAGTTCCTGCTCCATGAGCGCTGGCAGGTCGAGGAGGGCCTGACCGATCCCCTTGCGCGCCTTGGCGCTCATGGTCTTGCGGATTTCGCCCAAAAAGAGGGTGAGCAGCAGCAGGGCGGTGAGCTGACAGGTAAAGGCCTTGGTGGAGGCCACTCCGATCTCCGGCCCGGCGTGGGTGTAGATGGTGCCGTGGGCCTCCCGGGTGATGGTGCTGCCCAAAACGTTGCAGATGGCGATGACCTTGGCCCCCAGCTTCTTGGCCAGCCTGAGGCCGGCCAGGGTATCGGCGGTTTCCCCGGACTGGGAGATGGGCACCACCATCACCGTGTCGTCAAGCAGCAGACGGCGGTAGCGGAACTCCGAGGCGATATCCACCTCCACCGGGATACCCACCCATTTTTCCAGCCAGTATTTGGCCACCAGGGCCGCGTGCCAGGAGGTGCCGCAGGCCACCAGGGAGATGCGGCTGATCTTTTTGAGCTCCGTCGCGCTCAGGCCGATCTCCGGCAATTGCACCCTGCCGGTTTCCGGATCGAGCCGCCCCCGGAAGGTGTTGAGGATGGCCTGGGGCTGCTCGAAGATCTCCTTGAGCATGAAATGGCGATATCCCGCCTTCTCGGCCATGGATGCGTTCCATTCGATGGCCTTGATCTCCTTGGCCACCTTCCGTCCATTGGCAAGGCCAACCACCTGCCATTCCTCCTGTTTCAGGACGGCGAGTTCGCCATCCTCCAGAAAAACTATCCTGTTGGTGTAGGGGAGCAGGGCAGGGATATCCGAGGCCATGAGGCAGCCGCCCCCCTCGGCAATCCCCAGAACCAGGGGGCTTTGATTCCGCACCGCCACCAGCCGGTCCGGCTGGCCGGTCCACAAAACCCCGATGGCATAGGAGCCTTCGACCTTCTTCAAGGCCTGGCGCACCGCCTTGACCAGATCGCCGGAGGAGAGCTGCTCTTCGATGAGATGGGCCAAAACTTCGGTGTCGGTTTCCGAACAAAAAACATGCCCGCGCCCCTTCAGCTCTTCCCGGAGAGTATGGTAATTCTCGATGATCCCGTTGTGGACCACAACCAGGTCGCCGCTGCAGTCGCAGTGCGGGTGGGCATTGAGTTCGGAAGGCGCGCCGTGCGTGGCCCAGCGGGTATGGCCCAACCCGATATGGCTGTCGCGCTCCCGCACCGTTTCCAGCAGCTCTTCCAGCTTGCCCAGCTTGCCCGCGGCCCGGTGCTTCTGGAGCTTGCCGCCGTGGACATACACCACCCCGGCGGAATCATAGCCCCGGTACTCCAGCCGCTTCAAGCCTTCAAGAAGAATGGGCAGCACATGCCGCTGCCCCACATAACCGACTATTCCGCACATATTCCGCTCCGTTTCGTAAACGATTGCAGGGCGGCACATCTGCTTTGTCATCGGGCTGCCCGCATACTTGGTGTATAACGGGCAGACCTCTTCCGCGCATCTGCACCACCCTACAATCGTTTACAGTCCAAAAATTACAGTTTTAAAACTGCTTCGTACCCCGTTTCCTTTTTTCCAGGAGACTGTCCTAGAGGGCGAAACCCTGCCGTGATTTGGCAACCGCCTGCGGCAACAGGGCCAACAGGGCCGCAACTTCCGCTCCGGTATTGTACCGGCTGAGACTGATGCGCAGGGTGCCGTGCAGAAAAGGCTCTGGCACCCGCATGGCCCGCAGCACATGCGAAGGGTCCACGTCGCCGCTCTCGCAGGCCGCATGGGCCGAAACCGCGATGCCGCCCGCATCGAGATCCTGGATGAGCCCGGCCGAGGCCGCATGCCGAAAACTCACATTGGTGGTGTTGACCAGCCTGGGCGAAGCAGCGCCGTTGATCCGCACCTCGGGGGTCGCGGCGATGATGCCCGCCTCCAGGCTATCCCGCAGCGCGGCCAGCCGCCGATGCGCCGCCTCGTCCATCTCCATGGCCAGGGCACAGGCAGCCCCCAGGCCAACCAGGCCGGGCACGTTTTCAGTGCCGGATCTGCGGCCATGTTCCTGACCGGAGCCCATGATCAGCGGGGTGAAGGGAGCGGTGCGGCGGACATAGAGCGCCCCCGCCCCTTTTGGCCCATGCAGCTTATGGCCGGCAATGGTGAGGTAATCCACCCCCAGCGCTTCCGCCGAAAAAATCGCCTTGCCCGCCAACTGAATGGCATCGCAGTGGAAGAGTACGTCCCGTTCCCTGCAGATCCCGGAGATCTCCCCAACAGGCCAGATCACCCCGGTTTCGTTGTTCGCCCCCATGAGGGTGACCAGGGCGGTGTCCGGCCGGATCGCGGACTTGAGCGTGTCCAGATCAAGCGCCCCGTTTTCGTCCACCCCCAGCAGCTCCACCTCGTAGCCCTGGGTGGCGAGAAACTCCAGCGGCGCCAGCACCGAACCGTGCTCGACCTGCGAGGAGATAATGTGCTTCTTGTCGGGATTGGCCCAAACCGCGCTCAAGATGGCGGTGTTATTGCCTTCGGTGCCGCCGCTGTTCAGGACAATCCGGCCCGGATGGCAGCCGAGCAAGCCGGCCACCTGCTCCCGGGCCAGATCCAGCCCCCGCCGGGCCGCTTCGCCGAAACGGTGGGAACTGGCCGGGTTGCCGAACCATTCGGCCAGATAGGGGGCCATACCCTCCCGCACCTCAGGGGCCAGGGGGGTGGAAGCGTTGTTGTCGAAGTAGATGGATTGCATGGCTAGATCCGCAGCATCCTGTCCAGGGAGAGTTTGGCCTCGACCGCCACCTCGGGGGGTACGGTGATCCGGTTGACCACCCGCCCCTGGGCCAGGTTGTCAAGCACCCACAGCAGGTAGCCGGGCTTGATCCGGTACATGGTGGAGCAAAGGCACTGAAAGGGCGAGAGGGAATGGATCTCCCGGTCCGGAAACTGGCTCTTGAGCCGGTTCACCAGATTGACCTCGGTGCCGATGGCCCACTTGCTGCCCGGTGCGGAATCGCGCACCGCGGTGATGATCGCCTCGGTGGAGCCGTACTGGTCGGCCCGGCTCACCACCTCGTTGCGGCATTCGGGATGGACGATGATCCGCACCTCGGGATCGCGCTCACGCCATGCGGCCACATGGGCGGCGGTGAACTGCATGTGCACGGTGCAGTAGCCGTCCCAGAGGATCACCCTGGCCTTCTGCAACTGGGCCGGGCTATTGCCGCCCAGCGGTTTATCCCGCTGCCACAAAACCACTTCGTCCTCGGGGATGCCCAGGGCGCTGGCGGAGTTGCGCCCCAAATGCTCGTCCGGAAAAAAGAAGACCTTGTCTCCTTCGGCCAGGGCCCAGGTCAGGACCCGCTCGGCGTTGGACGAGGTGCAGACCGAACCGCCGTTCCTGCCGACAAATGCCTTGAGCAGGGCGGAGGAATTCACATAGGTCACCGGGATAACCCGGCCGGGGGCAACCTTGGCCAGATCCTCCCAGGCCCAGGCCACCGCTTCGCTGGCGGCCATGTCGGCCATGGGGCAGCCGGCGCGGAGATCGGGCAAAATCACCACCTGGTCCGGCGCGGTGAGGATATCGGCGGATTCCGCCATGAAATGCACGCCGCAAAAGACGATGTACTTGCTCTCCTTGGCCTCGGCGGCATTGCGGGCGAGCTTGAGGGAATCCCCGGTCAGGTCGGCGAACCGGAAGGTCGCCTCCTGCTGGTAATGATGCCCCAAAATCAAAAGATTGCCGCCCAGCTCTTTCTTGCGGGCGGCAATCTTTTGGCAGAGTATGTCTTCATTTTCGTGCAGGTATTCCGAGCCAAGCTCAACCTGCTGCAACACGGTCATCGGTCTGTCCTTCACTCCCCAATAAGTCACCCCGGCGGAAGCCGGGGTCCAGAGCAGCGGATGTGCCGAATTTTCTGGATTCCGGCTTCCGCCGGAATGACGTCACAGGCGTTTGCCTCTTTTATTATTTAACCAGCTTTACCCAAGCCGCGGTCGGCCCCTTGTCGCCTTCGCCCTCGCCGAAGCGAACCTCGTCGCCTTCGGCCAATTGGGCCATGGCCACGTCCTTGAGGGCGTTCTCGTGAAAATAGACCTCCTGACCGTCCAGGGTCATGAGAAACCCGTAGGATTCATAGGGAAACAGACTCTTGATGGTGCCCATGGCCGGGCCGGCTGCCGCAGCCTCAGGCTCCTTGGTGGTCTGCCGCCGCTTGCGCTGCAGCTCCTTCAACTGAAGGCCAAGAGTGTCGAATGCCTCCACCAGGAGGGGCCGCACCGTCTCCCCTTTTCTTTTTACAACCACGGTGTCATTGGGAACGGAAGCAACCACGCGAACCTCATGCCCGCCCGCTTTATGCCCGGCGGTCTCCTCAATGGAGACGCGGAGGTGATGAACAAGCCCGGGATGGTGACGGTCAAGACGCCCCTTCTCCTCTTCGATTTTTTCCTGCCAAGCCTTGCGAATTTCCAGGTTCCGTCCTTCAACTTGTAGTTCCATGCATTTCCTCCATCACAAGTGATTAAATTGCCGCCCGCATGGGGCAGCCGACTGGAGAGCTTTCGATAGTATTCTACCACGATGGCGGTCAAAAAACAGCTTCTCTTCTAGCAGGATGTTGAAAAAAGCCAGGATGGCTTTTTTCAACCACGATCGGCCGGAAGTGAATTCTGTCCGATCTCACAATTTCAACGAGTTAGAACTCGTCGAAATCTGGATCGCACGCCGGGCTCGAAAAACGAGTTTTTCAACACCCTGCTGGGAGGGAAAGGAAAAAACCAGGCAGGAAACAGACGGAATGCGGCAATAAAATACCCCCAAGCGCATTTTATTGCGGAGCGCCCTTGAGCGCTTCCAGATAGCGGGGGCTTTCGGAGATGGTGTTGTGGCGCGCCCCCGGGATGATTCTCAGCCTGGCGACCCCCTTGCCGAAGCTTGCGTGGAGCCGCTCCGCGCCCGCGCGCGGGACTATCTCATCGTTTTCCGCCACTACCAGCACGGTCGGCGCTGCCACCAGGGGCGCGTAGCGCCAGGATTCGAACTTGTCGCGCAGCAGCCACCTCACCGGGATGAAGGGATACGCCCGGGCAGCAAGCTCTTCGAGGCTGTACAACGGCGTGACCAGCACCAGCCGGGAGACCGGCCGCTGGCTGGCCAGACGGACGGCAACCCCGGAACCCACGCTGCGGCCCACCACCAAAACCTCCGGATGCTCGGCATAAACCACGTCAAACAGGGCAAGGGCGTCCCTCTGGATCGCCTCCTCCGACGGCGCCCCACCGCTGCCGCCAAAGCCCCGGTAGTGAAGGAGGTAGATGGCGTGCTCCGGGAAATCCTCTGAAAACGAGGGCAGACTGCGGGAGACATCCTCGGCGTTGCCGCCGAAGTAGAGCAATGCCTTTGCTCCTTCACGGGGCCGGACCGAGACCAGAACCTCGACCTCCACGCCTGCCAGCCGGAAGGTGGTGGCAGGACTTCCCAGAGCGCTCGGCTGCGGAAGGTAGATCAGGGAGCGCTGCGTGACAAACAAGAGAAGGCAGAACCCAAGGTACAGGGCGGCAACGGTGAGGAAAAGGATGACAACGATGCGTGCCATAGGCCCTGCGCCCCCATGCGGTTGAAAAAATAAATCCGCCTCTATTCTCCAACCTTCTCCGGCAGCCCCTTGATATGCACATCCTGCTGGGGAAAGGGAATAACGATGGAGTGTGCGGCAAAAGCCGCGTAGACGCCCTTCAACAGATTGTGGATCTCCAGCCCCTTGAACCGGGGCTCCGCGACCCAGCAGAGCAGCTCGAAATCAACGGACGAACTCCCGAAACCGCGCAGCCGCACCCTGGCCTCGGGCTCCTTGACCACCGCAGGGTTTGCGGCGGCCACCGCCAGCAGCACCGCCTCAACCTGCTCCAGATCGCTGCCGTAGGCAACTCCCACCGGCACCCGGATCCGGAAACGGGGAATGGGCGCGCTCTCGTTGATGATCTTGCTGTTGGCCAGAATGGAGTTGGGAATGGTGATCAACACATCGTCCCGGGTCATGATCCGGGTGGAGCGGACGCCGATCTCCACCACCTCGCCCCGCTGGGCATCGTCGATGATGATGTAGTCACCCACCTTGAAGGTTTTGTCGGCAAAGATGCTGATCCCGCCAAAAAAATTGGCCAGACTGTCCTTGGCGGCCAGGGCCACGGCGATACCGGCGATGCCGGCGGAGGCGAAAAGGGGGGCCAGATTGACGTCCCAGATGGAAAGCAGCCAGATCAGGGCGGAAACAATGACAATCACCCGGACCACGTTTTTGAGCAGCAAAAAGAGGTCAGCCCCGATCTTATCCCGCCCGGCGATGGATTTCAGATAATGCTCGCCCACCACCATAAAGAGGCGCAACGCGGCCAGGGTCCAGACGATAAGAGCAACACTCTGCGCCAGGGCAGGCACAAACTTCTCCCACGGCTGGGCAAGGACCGGCTCCATGGTCACGGCATGAAAAACCCCGAAAAAGAAGACGCTGAAAACAATGGGAGTGTGCAGGATGGAGATGATCTTGTCGTCCAACTCGCTGGCGGTATAGGCGGCTGCCAACCGCTTGAGGATGCGGTTGACAAAGATATCCACTGCCTTGGCCAAAAGGGCATAGGCCGCGATTATCAGAAGCCGCTGGATAATGGGTTGTTGGGAAAGGTCTTGCAGAAAAGGGGAGAGTTCCATGTATTCACTCGATTCTTGTTGATTTAAGGATTTGGAGGGGAGGTTGTTGGGCCTTGCCCTTCCCCCCCCATTGTCACGCCGCCGAGCACCGCAGAGGCTGCCGAAAAAGGGCTTTGCACTGTTTGAGGCGCAGCCGAGTTTGCAAAGCCCCGGCAGCATCGAGGAGTACCCCATGCGGGGCATAAACTCCGGGCATCCCGCCTTCAGCGGGACAAGTGACTGGGTGCCTTTTCTTTTTGGTTCTTTTTTCTTTGGGCAAGCAAAGAAAAAGAACAGAAGAATGAAGCCTATTCCTTCGGCTACTGAGGTTGCCTAGTAATCAGGGAAATAAATCCGTCCCAATTTTCGATTACTTATTGAGAGCTCCTTTCGGTGCCGATCCAATCAAATGAAAATTGAAAGTCGCACCATTGTCGCCTTTTGCCAAACCGATATCCTTGCGAACAGCTAGAAGCAACTCATTGAGTAACTTGTCATGCCTCTCTAGCGATTTATTCGGATTTGAAAATTTAACCTCGTCATGGAATGCCATAAGGGCATCGATCACATATTGAGGGGCAGCCAGCGAGATCGTATTAGCTGCCAGCGCGAATCTCTTGTTTGCGTCATTTTTATCCGTTCCATCCACGGCAAGATCAGAAAGAGAGGAGAAGAGTACTTTGTAGTGATTCAGCTTCTCGCTTCGCCACTGAACAGAAAGTTCATGCCGCTTTGTGAGATAGAAGGTCAATGCGGCAACAACTACGCTGGCTGATGCAGTGATAATCGCAACTACGATGGCAGCATTCATATCTGTTCACTCCCCCAGCAATTTATTCTCCGCTCCAGATATCATCTGGCCTTACCAGATACCCCTAGGCACACTCTCACCCCCCGGCAAACCGCCTCCGCACCCCCCCAATCCGCTCCAACGACTTCCACACCCTCTCCTCGGAAATCTCCCCACCCACAGCCCCACTCAATAACTCATAGGCCGCAACAATCTTCGGATGCTCATGGCAGATCAGCAGCATATCCGCCCCAGCCTTAAAGGCCACAAGCGCCGCATCCGCCACGGTCCCTTCATTCTCAATGGCCCCCATTTCCAGATCATCGGTAACCACCATCCCATCGTAGCCCAGCTCATCGCGGAGCACCCCGCCCAGAATCCGCGGCGACAGGGTGGCGGGCAGGTCGGGATCAAGCTGCGGGTACACGGTGTGCGAGGTCATCACCCCGGCCACCCCCGCCCGGATCGCCGCAACAAACGGCACCAGATCGCAGCCACGCAGCTCGGCCAGCGAGCGGTCCACCACGGGCAGCACCTCGTGGGGGTCCAGGGTTGCGCCGCCTAAGCCCGGAAAATGCTTGCCGCAGGCAGCCAAGCCGTTCTCCTGCATGGTCGTAATCACCAGCGCACCCAAGCGGGCCACCTGCTCCGACGTGCCGCCCAAACTCCGCCGCTCCATGAACAACCCCAACCCGGCCGGGCTCACATCCAGCACCGGGGCCAGGTTCATGTTGATCCCCACAGCCAGCAGCTCCTTGGCGCAGGTGCGGGCATAATCGACCAGCAGCTCCTCTGCCCGCTCACTTTCCGCCAGCGCCCTGGCATCGGGAAACTCGGTGAAATGAGGGGCTTTAAGCCGGGCCACGGTGCCGCCCTCCTGATCGATGGAGATCAGCGGCGCACCCAGCCCGGCCGCGCGGCAGGCATCGGCAAGCCCGAGGCACAAGCGGCGGATCTGCTCCGGGCTCTCTGCGTTCCGCTTGAAGAGGATGAAGTTGTTAATCCCATACTTATTAATGAGATTGCGGGTGGAATCGTCCAGCTCCGTGCCAGGCAGGCCGACCATGAACAGGCCGCCCAATTCATTTTTCATGATTTCCTCTTTGCTATGCATATTCTGCTTACCAAGCAATTTCCCGAGTAACAGGATTTCTTTTTCTGTTCATTTCTTTGCTTGCCCAAAGAAACGAACCAGCAGCGAAGCGGCGAAGAAAAGGCACCCGTGTCCCTTGTCCCGCCGTTGGCGGGATGCCCTGTGCTCCTCGATGCTGCCGGGGGCTTGCAAACTCGGCTTCGCCTCAAACAGTGCAAGCCCCCGGCAGCCTCTCCGGTGCTCGGCTGCGGGCCAACGGGATTTGACAACTACGAAGGCAAAGAAACCTTCACTGATACTCCACCGGATCAACCCGCCCGGCCTCGGCAAACCCCTTGAGCCGCAACAGGCAGCTATCGCAAGACCCGCAGGCCCGCCCCTTCGCGTCCGGGTCATAACAGCTATGGGTCAGGCCGTAATCCACCCCGAGCTCGAACCCCTTTTCGATGATCTCCTTTTTGGTCAGCCTGAGGAGCGGGGCATGGACCCGGAAACGGGTTTCCCCTTGCACCCCGGCCCTGGTGGCGAGATTGGCCACCCGCTCAAAGGCTTCGAGAAACTCCGGACGGCAGTCGGGATAGCCGCTGTAATCCATGACATTGACCCCGAGAAACACATCGCCCGCACCCAGCACCTCGGCCCAGGCCATGGCGTAGGAAAGAAAGATGGTGTTGCGGCCCGGCACATAGGTGATGGGGATGGCGGCGTTCATCTCGGTCTGGCTGCGTCCCTTGGGCACTGCCGCGTCCGTGGTCAGGGCCGAGCCGCCGATGGCGTCGAGGTCCAGACGGAGGATGAGATGGTTTGCGATCCCCCTGCGGGCGACATTAGCCTTGGCCCGCTCCAGCTCCACCTGCTGGCGCTGGCCGTAGGCAAAGCTCAGGCAGCAGCACTCGTAGCCCTCGGCCATGGCCATGGCCAGGACCGTGGCCGAATCAAGCCCGCCGCTGAGGAGGACCACGGCTTTTGATTTTTTTTGCATCATAATATATGCTCTCTCCTGGCCGCGCCATGCGGCCGTTTTCTGTCCCCACTCTATTGCACGGGATGCCGCGGTGCAAGCGGAGAAAAACAGAATATAATTTTTGCGGTAACGGCCCCTTCCCCCCTGCGGGAGGGGAGGTGAAACTCAAGGATCAGCCCAATCGCACCGGCAGCTTTCGCGCAACAGTGATCGCCTCCGGGCTCAGCACCGCCCCATAGGCCAGCACCTCCACCCCCTGGGCCGCCACCTCCCGCAACGCCTTAGCATACCCCGGATCGATATGGCCAGCCGGAGCAAAACAGTCCACATCCTCCCGCTGAACACAGAAAAAAACCACGGCCCGGCAACCGGTTTTGCGCAAGGCCAACAACTCGGCCAAATGCTTCGCGCCCCGCACGGTAACGGCATCGGGGAACATGGCTGCCCGGTCCAGGGCCAGGCTACAGTTTTTCACCTCCACATAGATCTTTTCCCCGCCACGGGTGAGGAGAAAGTCCAACCGGCTCTTTTCCGACACCTTGACCTCTGGCCGGACCGTCTCGATCCCGGCCAGCTCCGCCACAACCCCTCCCTGGATGGCCTCGGCAACCAACCCGTTGGTGCGCGCGGTGTTGATCCCCACCCAGGTCGCGCCCACCCGCACCATCTCCAGGGTGTGCCCATACTTGCGTTTGGGGTTGTCCGCCAGGGAGACGAGCACCGGGCTGCCAGGCTCCTTGCAGCCCAACATGCTGCCCGAGTTCGGGCAATGCACGGTGAGCAGCCGGCCGTCGTCCATTTCCACGTCGGCCAGGAACCGCTTATACCGCACAACCAGCCGTCCCTGCTGCAGAGTTTGTCCGAATTGCATTTTTTTTCATCCGCTCCTGTTGCGGTAAGGTATAATTACAGCCAATGGCCTAAAAAAGTCGTCTCACCGGTGAAAACCGGTATCCAGCCTCGCCTCGACTATTCAAAACACTGGATTTCGGCGTTCGCCGGAATGACGGGCTATCGCGATGTTGGACTTTTGATGAACATCACATTCCCCCAAATATTAAACAACATCCATAATGCCAAATACCTCAGCAAAAAAAAAGGCTGTTGCCCTCCGCTACGATACAACCCAGGATGCCGCGCCCAAGGTGGTCGCCAAGGGCGCCGGGGATCTGGCGGAAAAAATCATCGCCCTGGCCGAGGAACATGGCATCCCCATCCAGGAGGACGCCGACTTGGTAGAAATCTTGGCCAAGCTGGATCTCAATGCCGACATCCCCCCGGAGACCTATCTGGTGGTGGCGGAGATCCTCGCCTTTATTTACCGGGCCAACACCAAGATGACGCCTTCGTAAAAATCCATCCCCAAAAAAAATCCCTGCCAGGCCATCGTGCCTCATAATTCCTCAAAATCCCATTGGCCCGCAGCCGAGCACCGGAGAGGCTGCCGAAAAAGGGCTTTGCACTGTCTGAGCGCAGCGAGTTTGCAAAGCCCCGGCAGAATCGAGGAGCACCCCATGCGGGGCATAAACTCCGGGCATCCCGCCAACGGCGGGACCAGGGACACGGGTGCCCTTTCTTCGCCGCTTCGCTGCTGGTTCGTTTCTTTGGGCAAACAAAGAAATGAACAATCCATTACGCCCAGCCCATCGCCACTAGGAAAAATATACCTGCCTCCCCGCGAAGACGTCCATTTTCTTGACACCCAACACCCCCCATCTCCCGCCTGACACGACAAGCACATCTCTCTGTATTTATTGCATTTACTGCGAATAACCCCTCCACCTCCGGCCTCCAGTCCCTCCCGGCACGCCTTTTGCAAAGATAGATCACAAACACACGAGAGGTATGCCATGTTCGTCCATAACAGACTCGGATTGCTGGAAAGCGTTGAGACCCTAATCAACCAGGAGCAGCGGCTCAACCAGGTGACAAACAACCTGGCGAATGTCGATACGCCGGGGTTTAAAAAGGAAACCGTCACCTTCGACGAGATGCTCTACCAGGCCAACCAGTATCGCCAGCGGGTCGGCAAGGGCTTGCGCATCAACACGGTTCACCAGCAGGGGGTTGTTCAAAAAACTGACGCTCCCTTTGATCTGGCCATTTCCGGAGACGGCTTTTTCCGGATCCAGACTCCGGCCGGGGAGCGCTTGACCAGGGCAGGAAATTTCCAGCGCAACAACGAAGGGGGGCTGGTCACGGCCAACGGCTATCCGGTGCTTGGCGAGACCGGGCCGATCACCATCACCGGCAACAGGATCGACGTGGCCCGTGACGGGCGTCTTTTTGTCGATGGCCTCCCGGTCGACCGGCTGGCAGTCGCCACCGCAGACCCCCAGGATCTCAAAAAGGAAGGGGAAAACCTTTTCCGCCTTGCCGAGGGCGCGGCGGCGGAAGCCCCGCAGAACCTGCAAATCCTGCAAGGACATCTGGAAAAATCAAACGTCAATACCGTCACGGAAATGACGGAGATGCTCGATCTGTACCGCGCCTACGAAGGGCAGCAGAAAATGATCCGGGCCGTGGACGACCTGGACGATCTTGCCGTGCGCAAGGTCGGCGTCCTGGCAGGGTAACAAACCGTTCGCCGCCGCACTGGAAGCAACCCAGGCACGAACGGCGGCAGCACGCGCGGCGTAAGGAGCCGCACAACTCCTCAACATCCACAACACAAGGGGACCAGCATGATCCGCTCATTATTCTCGGGACGCACCGGCATGACCGGCCAGCAGTTGCAACTGGACACCATCGCCAACAACCTGGCCAACGTCAATACCGCCGGCTTCAAGAAGAGCCGGGCCCAGTTCGAGGATCTCTATTACCAAGAACTCCGGGCCATGGGCACGGAAACCGCGGATGGCGGCAGGGTGCCTTCCGGCATCCAGGTGGGCCTGGGCGTCCGCCCCACCTCGGTGCAGAAGATCTTCACCCAAGGCAGCCTCACCGAAACCGGCAACGACCTGGATTTCGCCATCGAGGGCACCGGCTTTTTCAAGGTGGTCCGCGACGGCGAGGATTACTTTACCCGGGCCGGCGCCTTCAGTCTCGATGCCGACGGCAACGTGGTCACCCAGAACGGCGACCGGCTCCAGCCGGAATTCACCGTGCCCCAGGGAACAACCTCCATCGCCATCAACAACAACGGGCTGCTCACCGCCAAGGATGCCCAGCAGCAGGTGTTGGCCACGGTCCAGATCACCCTGCACAGCTTCATCAATCCCGGCGGCCTGCGCAGCACCGGCGCCAATCTTTTCCTTGAAACCGAGGCCTCCGGCGCTCCCACCGAGGCCAACCCCGGTACCGAGGGAATGGGCACCATCCAGCAGCGTTTCATCGAGGTCTCCAACGTGGATGTCACCGAGGAGCTGGTCAACATGATCATCACCCAGCGGGCCTACGAGGTAAACTCCAAGTCGGTCACCACGGCGGACAAGCTGCTGGAAGTGGCGAACACCCTGGTCCGCTAGGAGGACACCTTAAGATGCTGCTGCGTTTCTTCCGCCGATGCATGCTCGTTGTGCTGCTCTGCCTTGCCTGTCCCCTGCCCGGACACGCGGAGGAAACCATTGCTCCCTCGGACCTCACGGTGCTGGAGAATATCTTCAGTCAGGTGGTGCTCAAGGATTCCCCCTGGCCCAAAGAGGATGTGGAGATTGCCAACTTCAGCGTCCGCCCGCTGGCCATGACCCTCCCGGCGGGGGGGTTTGACTACCGGATCACCCAGAAGCCCAACGACACCCGGCCCGGCAAAAAAAATGTCACCGCCACCATCCTGCAGGAGGGCCAGGAGCACGGGCAAGTGAGAATGACCGGCGACCTCAGGCTGTTCGGCACGGTGGTCAGCACGCTGAAAAAGTTGAACCGAAACGAGATCGTGGGCGAGAGCGACGTCGCTGCGAAGCGGCAGGACATCTCCATGCTGGACGCGGGCCTCATCCACGATCCAAAAGAGGCGGTCGGGAAAAAGCTCAAAACCTCGCTGCCGGCCGGGGCCATCCTGTATGCCCAGGCCCTTGATGCCCCGACTCTGGTACACCGGGGCGAGCGTGTGACCATCATGGCCACATCGCAGGCAATCAAGATAACCGCACCTGGCGAAGCCAGAAATTCCGGGGCGCTCGGTGAAACGATCCGGGTCAAGAACCTCACCAGCCGCCGCGAGATCCACGCCCGCGTTACGGGCGTCGGCCTCGTGGAGGCTGAGTTCTGAAACAGCCGCCCATCCACCATAAGGAGAAAAGTATGCGCACCACACTGCACACCACCAGCCTCATCCTCCTGCTGGCAGGACTCTCCGGCTGCGCCGCCGCAGGCAGCCAGCAGGCCCAGCAGTTGCCGGAACGCTATACCCTGCCCGCCCCGGCGCAGGTGGCCCAAACCCGGCCCGAGGGCACAATCTATGCGTCCGGCAACAGCCTCGATCTCTACGCCGACAGCCGGGCAAAACGGATCGGCGATATCGTCCTGGTCCGCATCGTGGAAACCTCCAAGGGCAACAAGGAGGCCAACACCAAGACCGAACGCGAGTCAACGGTCACCGGCGGCGTTTCCAGCCTGTTCGGCCTGGAAACCTGGCTGGCGGACAAAAACAGCCGTTTTTCCCCCTCGCTCACCGAGCTGCAGGCCAGGCTGACCAATGATTTCGAGGGCAAGGGCAAGACCGACCGGAAAAGCAACGTGACCGCCACCATCTCCGCCAGGGTGATCGACATCACCACCGACGGCAACCTGAACATCCGCGGCTACCAGGAGGTGAAGGTCAACAACGAAACCCAGCACATCATCCTTTCCGGCATCATCCGGCCGCAGGATGTCGCCCAGGACAACTCGATCCTTTCGACCCATGTTGCAGACGCCCGGATAGAATACAGCGGCCAAGGGGTTCTCGGCGACAAGCAGCAGCCGGGCTGGCTGGCCAGGGCACTGGACACCGTCTGGCCGTTTTAACACCCCCACGGCGGAACTAGGCAAAATATTCCGTTCACCCCAAGGGAGATTCCATGAAAAAAAGAATATTTCCTTTAAAAATGGCGCATTACAACCCAGGCCTCTCCCGTGGCACGCTGCTTGCTAAACTGTCAAGATACAGGCTCCGCAAAATCCAGGCCGAGGACAGCTCCATGCAGACGACCCAAACACAACCAGAAAACGCCCCCGGGCGCATTTTTTCGGGCACCACGCTGCTCTTTGCCGGCGCGCTGCTGCTCGGATTTCTCCTCAGCGCCGGAATTGCCCACGCCGTTCGCCTGAAAGACCTGGCCTCGGTGAAAGGGGTGCGGAACAACCAACTGGTGGGTTATGGCATCGTGGTCGGCCTGAACGGCACCGGCGACGGCAACAAGGCAGCTTTTACCGGCCAGGGGCTCACCAATATGCTCAACAACCTCGGGGTCAAGGTGGATCCGGAGGCCACCAAGGTGAAAAATATCGCCTCCGTCATGGTCACCGCCACTCTGCCACCCTTTTCCAAGGCGGGACAAACCCTCGACGTGACCATTTCCTCGGTGGGCGACGCCACCTCCCTCCAGGGCGGCACCCTGCTGGCCACCCCGCTCAAGGGACTGGACAACAACATCTACGCCATGGCCCAGGGCGCGATCAGCACCGGCGCCGACCCCGCAGCCCGTGGCCCGGCAAAGCAGGCAAGCCACCTGACCGTGGCCCGGATCACCAATGGCGCTTCGGTGGAGCGTGAGGTACCCATGAGTTTTGCCAACAAGGAAAGCATCACCATCAGCCTGTCCGCGCCGGATTTCACCACGATCTCCCTGATGAAAACCGCCATCGACACCCATCTGGGCGGCCCCTACGCCACAGCCCGCGACGGCGCCTCGGTGGACGTGGCTGTTCCCCCCAAATACCGGGCCCAGGAAATTGCCCTGCTGGCAGCCCTGGAAAACATCGAAATCAACCCGGAACAGCGGGCCAAAGTGGTCCTGAACGAACGGACCGGCACAGTGGTCATGGGCGCCAATGTCACCATCAACCAGATGGCCCTGTCCCACGGGAATCTCAGCCTGCAAGTCAAGCCCCCGCCCCCGCCCGGCGTTCAGGCCAACTCTCCGGCGGACCCCATCAGGGTCGGCCAGAAAGTGGTGACCCTGCAGCCGGGCGTAACCCTGGGCGAGGTGGTGCGGGCCCTGAACTCGGTGGGCGTGGCCCCCCGCGAACTCATCGCCATCTTTCAGGCCATCAAGGCCGCCGGCGCCCTGCAAGCGGAACTGGAAATCATTTAGGGACGGAAAGGCCATGAATATCATCAGCGAAGCAACCGCCGGGCTCAAGGGAATCAGCAATTCGACCGATACGCTCAAGGAGAAGAAACTCCGCGAAGCGTGCGCCGGATTCGAAGCCCTGATGCTCAAGCAGATCCTGAGCCAGGCCCGGCAGGGCATCGAAAAAAGCGGCCTGCTTGACGGCGGTTATGGCGAGGAAATGTTTCAATCCATCCAGGACGACCAACTGACCCAAAAATTGGCCGGAAGCTCTGGGATCGGTTTCGGCGACATGCTGTACCGGCAACTGTCGCAAGCACATGTTCCGCCAAACAAGGAGAGATAGACCATGCAGCAGAAACAGACGACGGAACAACGCTCCCTGTCCGCACGGTTCTACGAGGTTTTGGAGCAGGAAGTACAGCTTTCCGAAGACATGCTTGCCATCTTGGGCGAAGAGCAAAAAGCCCTTACGGCCATGGACATGCAGGCCCTCATCCGTCTGAGCGCCAGGAAGCAAAACCGGCTGAACCGTATTCAGTCCCTGGATGCGATGCTCGCCGAGATGGCAGGGGAGATCCTCCCGGGCGCACAAACGAAAACGGCAAGACTTGCCGCCCTTATTCCCCTGCTCAGTCCGGAAGAAGGGAAAAAGGTCGGCCAGTACAGGAAGAACCTGACCCGGCTGCGGGAGGAAATCCTCAGCCGCAACCAGATCAACGGTCATTTTGCCGAGGACGTAAAAACATACCTGAACGACGCCATTGCCTTGATCACCAGCTCCATTGCGGACCGGCCCATGTACGGACTCACCGGCCTCAGCAAAAAGCCCTCGCTGAACCAGCCTTCCTTGATCAGCAGGGAGGTCTAGGCCATGGCCGGCATCTCCCATGTACTCAGCGTTGCCAAGGAGGCGCTCCTCACCCATCAGCTTTCCATCCAGGTGGCGTCGCACAATATCGCCAACGTCGACACCCCCGGCTACACCCGGCAATCCCTGCAACTGGAAACCCACAACGCGACCCCCATCAGCTCCGGCATGCTGGGCGGCGGCGTCAAAGGCGCAAACATCCTGCGAAACTACGACCAGTTCATGGTGCAGCGGCTTGCCGGCCAGGAATCGAAGCTGGGAAGCCTGGAAGCGCAGCAGCAATCCATGCGGCTGGTGGAGTCCGTGTTCAATGAAGCGCCGGGCCTCGCCATCAACGACCTGATGAACCAGTTCTGGAGCAGTTGGCAGGATCTGGCCGACAACCCGGAGATTTCCGGAACCAGACAGGCGGTTATCCAATCCGCCCAGTTGATCATCGACCAGCTCCACACCATGACCAGCGAGATAACCCAGGCCAAGTTCGACATCGGCGTCAGCCTGGACACGGCCATCGGCGACGTCAATTCCATCGTCCGCCAGATCGCCGCTCTCAACGTGGCGATTTCCGGGACGGAATCCGCGGCAGGCCAGGCCAACGACCTGCGCGACAAACGGGACTCCCTGGTTCAGGATCTTTCCAAGCTCCTGGACATCTCTTTTTTCGAGGACAAAAACGGCGCCTACACCATCCTCATGGCCGATGGCCACACCCTGGTGGAAAGCAACGAATCGTGGCGGGTGGACTGGGAAAACAACGAACTGATCTGGGTAAACGCCGACAACGATGGCAAAGAGACACGCCGGCCCATCGGCGGGGGCGCGGAGCTGGGCGGCAAGATCGGCGGCTGGCTTGAGGTGCGCGGCAATCTGGTCGAAGGCGACCCCGACAATTTCCTTGGCCGGCTGGACGCCTTTGCCAACTCCCTGATCCGGGAGCTCAACCAGCAGCATACCCAGGGGGTCGGGCTGAACCTGTTCAGCGACACCCTGACCGGGGCCGAGGTGGCGAAAAACGTCGCCCGCCTTACCTCCACCGTGGACGCGGCCACCGGAATCACCACTATTCCCGCAGGCAGCATCACCATCAATGGCCGAAAGATTGGAGACATCATCGGCGGCGCGGCCCAGTTCGGCCTGGCCATGACCAAAACCTACAATGCCGTGAACGCCATCAACACCGCCGAAGCCGGGGTCGAGGCGCGTCTCACCACCCTGACGGCGGGCACGGCGGTTGATGCGACCAACATCCTGGCCAATGACGTCATTAATCTCACTGTCAACGGCGTTGCCATCAGCTATACGGTAATCGCCGGTGACGTGGGCAACGCGGCGACCTTTGCCACGAATCTGGCAGCCAAAATCACCAGCGATCTCTCCGCATACAACGCTCTTCCCACCACCACCAATCCGGTGACCATCGAGGCAGTAGCCGGCAACGGCACCAATGGCGGCATCGCCAACTCCATCGTCTTCTTCAACCTGAACGAGGGCGACGGCTCGGCGATTACCGTGGACAACCTGAGCATCAACCCTCTTGGCGGCGGCACAGCCACCACCTCGGACCTCGGCCTCGACGGTATCGCCGGCAAGAGCTACACTGCCGACGCCACCCACAACACCGGCAAGATCACCCTCTTTTCCACGGCATCCTACACCATCAAAGCCGGAGCAAACGACGTCATTTTGTCCCAGCTTGGCCTGACCAACCCGCCATTCACCTTTGACACGCAGCAAGGCGATGGCAGCCTCACCTATGGCCCGGATGTCGCCAGCCAGGGCGCTCTGCTCGCAGGATACAATTATTTTGACGCCCTCGACACCAGCGGCAGCTTTGATATCTGGATATACAACAACGATGGTTCCCTGGCCATGCCCCAGCCCGTCACCATCTCCCTGGAGCGCGCCTACAGCCTGAACGACGTCGCCAACATCATCAACAAAACGGTTGGAGCCGCCACCGGCGGCAGCAGTTGGCTCACCGCTTCAACCGTCGGCAACAGCCTGCGCCTCACCCCGGACGCCAGCCACCAATTCGCCTTTGCCAACGACACCTCGAATTTCCTCCAGGTTGCCGGGCTCAACACCTTCTTCTCCGGCAACTCCGCGGCAACCATCTCCCTAAACAGCATGATTGCAAGCGATCTCAACACCCTTGCCGCGGCAACCGTCGGCTCGCAGGGACAAATATTTCGCGGCGACAACACCAATTCCCTCAAGATTACCGGCATCCAGCACGATGAGTATATCACCTTCACCGGCGGCGCCCGGAACACCCTGGATGGTTTTTACAACACCCTGGTGGGCCAGGTTGCCAATACCACCCGCACCATCACCCACTCGTACGACTCCACGGTGCTGGTCAACAAGCAGGTGAAGGAAATGCGCGATTCGGTCTCCGGCGTTTCCCTGGACGAAGAGATGGCAAGCCTGGTTAAATTCCAGCACGCCTACACCGCGGCCGCCCGCCTCATCACCATGTCGGACGAGATGCTGCAAACCCTGCTTGATTCGGTGCGATAGGAGAAAAGGCGTTTATCCGGGACACTAAAATTTCAGACAAGCCGGAACCGTAAGCGTTCAGCAGTGCCGCAGATGCGCGGAAGAGGACTGTACGCCATACACGCGGTATGCGGAGCAGGCCGATGACAAAGCAGGGCGGTGCTGCTGGACGCTTACATAGGAGAAAAGCCATGCGGATCACCATGCAGTCCATCCATTACAATATCCTGACGAATCTGAACAAGATCACCACGGATATGAACCGGATCAACAACCAAATTTCCTCGGGCAAGCAGATGTCCACGATCTCGGACAACCCGGTCAACCTGGTCACCGCCCTGGGGCTGAGGAGCAACCTTACCCAGATCTCTTCCTATCAGGACAATCTCTCCTTCGGCAACAAAACCATCACCGCCGCGGAAAACGGACTCACCCAGATGAAGGATCTGGCCCTGCGGGCAAAAACCCTGGCCCTTCAGCAGGTAAACGCCTCGGTCACTCCGGAAAACCGCGCCAGCGCTGCGGAAGAAGTGCGCCATCTCTGGGAGCAATCCATTCTCCTGGCCAACAGCGAGGTGAACGGCAAATACGTCTTCGGCGGCTACCGGACCACCGGCTACACCAAAGCCGAGCCGGCGCCGTTCATCACCGATCTGGTGGACGGCTACCGCATCAACGGCAACGCCGTTGCCAACACCAGCCAAGCCCTGACCGCCACCGTGAACAACACCACAATAGCAGCGGGAGACCTTGCCATCAATGGAACCGCGACAGGAGCGATCTCAACAGGTGCCACCACAAATGGCCTGTTCATGGAAAAAGCCTTCAATGCAAAAACAGCCATTGAGGCAGCCGATCCGGCCGTAAGCGTCAACCTGACCACCCTGTACAGCGGACTGGCTGTTGGGGCAGACACTCTTGATGGGAATGATACGAATTTTGACTTCGACCTGAACGGCGTCAATATCACCGTAACAATCCCCGACGGCACAAATCAGGCCGGAGTGGGAACACTCATTGCCAATGCCGTCAATGCGGTGAAGGACCTGACAGGCGTCGATGCGGTGGTCGGCGATGGCGCAACCAACGGCGGCGCGTCAAGCGCCATTGTCTTCCGCAACATGCAGAAAGGGAATGAATCCGCAATTACGGTTGTGGTAAACGACCCAGGCTCACCCGGCGATGCCGATCTCGGCTTCGCCAACTTCAGCGAAGCTGCGGATATCGACAACAACACCGGGGAGATATCTCTCTTCTCGACCATGTCCTTCACCCTTACCAGCCCAAACAACCCCGCCGATGACTCCATTCTGACCAATCTAGGTCTTGACGGAGGGGCAATCGGCTTTGCCGACGCAGCCGGGGATGGCACCGTGCGCTACGGCTCAGCCCTGGCTGCCGGAGACCTCACCATCAACGGCACGTCCATCGGGGCCACGGCCGACGACGGCCTCTCCACCATCTACGCCGACGCCTCGGCAGCGGCCAAGGCCAAGGCCATCAACGACCAGGCCGCCACCACCGGCGTCACCGCCGACATCACCCCGGCCTACCGGACCGCCAGCGGCTCTGCCATGCCGGGCTCCTTGCGCTCCGGAGACCTGGTAATCAACGGAGTCGACATCTTTGACGGCAGCTCGGCAATCAATCCCAATCCCGCCGCTATCGTCGCCCAGGATACGGACAACACCATCATTAATGCCATCAACGCCAAATCCGGCTCCACCGGCATCGTCGCCACCAGAAACAACGACGGCATCATCACCCTGGCCGCCAAGGATGGCCGCAACCTGCACATCCAGACTTCGGCCAACGGGGAAAACATTACCCATTTAAACGGCGCTGCCGCCGACACCCCGGCCAGCACGGTGTATTACGGCTCGGTCCAGTTGGATTCCGCCCATCAGTTTTTTGTGGAAACACCCTCCATCGGCACCGCACCCGATATCCACGAGCCCGGCCTTGAAGCCCTTGGCCTTGGCGGCGGCAGGCTATTCACCGGCGAAAGCCTGGACATAGCCGGAGACGGCCGGCTGCAGGTGATCACCATCCAGAAAGAAGACGGCAACGTCCGCTACGCCGGTGATCCGGACCATGACCTGGCAATCAAGGTAGGAAAGGAAAGCACTCTGGAGATTGCCAAAAACGGAAAAACGGCCGTCATGGACACCGGAATATTTTCGACGCTCAAGCAGTTTGAAGATGCCCTGCGCGGACGCAATTTCAACACCGTCACCGGCATTCATGCAGCCACGGACATTACCGCCACGCTTGACAGCGGCAATACCGGACTTGAACAGCCATACAAATCCTTCACAAATGGCGCCATCTCCATAACGGTGACCGACCATTCCTATTATCCGCCCAGGGATTTCACCATGAATGTCGGGGTGGACATCGCCACGGACAGCCCGGGTTCCATTGCCACCAAAATCAACGGCATTCCTGGGATGACGGCCGCCTGGAGCGCCGACGGCGCCTTGAAGCTGGAGACCAGCGACACCAGCCGCTACTCCTTTGCTTACGGAGACACCAGCGGTTTTCTGGACATGGCGGGCATCAGCAATGAACAGATGCAGATCCAGGCCCTTGAAAAATCCATCGCCGATTTCGACCTGGTCATGGAAAACCTGACCAGCCAGATCTCCGACTTCGGCGCCAGGGCAAACCGGATCATCGTCCAACAGCAGATTTACACAAACCTTGAGTTGTCCACCAAGGAAAATCTCTCGGAAAAGGAAGACACCGATATAACCAAAGCCTTGCTGGAGCTTAAATCCAAGGAAACGGCCTACGAGGCAGCCCTGGCAGCCGCAGCCCGGACCATGCAGTTGAGCCTGGTGGATTTCCTCAAGTAGTCATTGTTTTCTTTTTGCAAAAACAGGAGAATACGTTCAGGGAAGAACGTACTTCATCAGGGAGCACGCCAGGGAGGGCGAAAAGAATGCTGATACTTGCAAGAAAACCAGGAGAGGCCATTGCCATTGGCGATGGCATTAAAATCCGGGTTCTGGAGATAAAAGGGGGGCAGGTGAAAATCGGGGTCGAGGCTCCGGCCGAGGTCATGGTTCACCGGGAAGAAATCTACCTCCGCATCGTGGAGGAAAACACCCGGGCAGCGGAAGCTCCGGCGGATCTTTCATCGCTTGCCTCTGCCTTCAGCACCGACAAAGCACGAAGCAAGCCGTCGCACGGCGGAAACACGCAAGAGAACTAGCGCGAATTCAGGCGGAAAATCAGCACGCTGAAAACCACCGTCCACCGTTACGCTGCTTTTCAGCCCCAAGGGAGAAAAGGATGATGCACGCCATGGCCACAACAACCAGCACGGAAAAACATGGAGAAATCACGGTGTCCACCAGCCGTTTCGGGCACCTGTCGGTAAACCCGGAGAAAATCATCACCATGACCTCCCCGTTCCTGGGATTCCCGGACTCAAAGCGGTTCATTATCAAGCCACACGGTGAAGAATCGCCGTTTCTCTGGCTCCAGTCCCTGGATGACCCGAAGCTCGCCTTTGTGGTCACGCAGGCCGCGATCCTGATCCCGCAGTACCAGCCGGAAATTTCCGCTCCCGTCCGGCAGGAACTGCAAACCACTGCGGATCAGCCGTTGGATATCCTGCTCGTCCTGACCATCCCCAGGGAAAACCCCGAAGGGATGACAGCCAACCTGCTCGGCCCGGTGGTGATCAATCCCGGCAAGCGGCTAGCGAAACAGGTTTTGCAGGATCCCACGCGCTACGATGCCTGCTGGCCGGTGTTCACCATGGAACATGCGGAATAATGATGGCTCAACGCCACATGACGCAACGGAAAACACAGAAAGGAGGGGGGGCAACTTGAGGAACAACGAAGAAAAAAATGGAGATTGGGCGGCTGCTAATCCACCAGGGTCTCGGAGAGCAGACTGCCCATCATTTTGTCGGCAAGCCTACGGGGATCGACCTGATACTCGCCGCGGGCAATTTCTTCCTTGAGCGCCTGAACTCTCTCCATGCGAACGTCCGGAGTCTGTTCAAGAATATCCTTGGCTTTCTGCACCTCCAGGGAGCCTGCCGAAAGCACCACGCGATCCGTAGGCTGGGCAGACTTTTCAGGCGTGGCCGCAGCAGAATCTTCAGATTTCCGAACCTGAACCTTCTCTGTTTTAACCGGAGGAAAAATGCCTGTTAGTTTCATGACCAGATCCTTAACTTCGCTGCAGGGTTTTATAGCCGTGTAGCGATTGAGACCCCAAAAACACCCGGACGCTCTTCTCACCTACACCTTTGTATTTATCATATCGGCCTTTTAATTTCAAACTTAAAATAAAAAACCAACCCACCAAAAAATCCATTAATTCAGACAGAAACAAGGCATTCTCCTCCCTCTCCCGCTCTCATTTCCCGCGATTCGGCACGTTCCCGGCCACGGATGCCGCACAACAGGAGACACGGGCCGCTGTTGCCAAACAGGTATGCTGCTGGTAGTATCTGCCCATGAAAAATCTCGACCCTGTGTACCTCATCGACGGAAGCGCCTACATATACCGGGCCTACCATGCCATTGCCCCGCTCACCAACAAGAGCGGCCTGCCCACCCATGCGGTGTATGGATTCACCAATATCCTCCTCCGGGTTCTGCGGGAAAAGGCGCCCCGGTTCCTCGGCATCGCCTTTGATGTGCGGGGGCCGAATTTCCGCCACGAGATGTACCAGCCCTACAAGGCAAACCGGCCGGCCATGCCCGACGACCTTGCCTGCCAGATCCCCTACATCAAGGAGATCGTCGCCGCCCACAACCTCGCCTGCCTGGAACGCCAGGGCTTCGAGGCCGACGACCTGATCGCCTCGGCGGCCAAAAAGCTGGCTGCCCAGGGGCATCCGGTGATCGTGGTCTCCGGGGACAAGGATCTCCTGCAGCTCGTTTCTGAGTCCATCACCGTCTGGGACCCCATGCGGGACGTATTCATGGACCCTGCCGCGGTGCACAAAAAATACAATATCCCGGTGGACCGTCTCCTCGACTTTTTCGCCCTGATGGGCGACAGCTCGGACAACGTGCCCGGGGTGGCCGGCATCGGCCCGAAAACCGCGGAAAAACTGATCAATCAATGCGGTTCGCTGGAAGGGATCTACCAGCATATCGC
This sequence comes from uncultured Desulfurivibrio sp., assembly GCA_964588325.1. Lineage (GTDB taxonomy): Bacteria > Desulfobacterota > Desulfobulbia > Desulfobulbales > Desulfurivibrionaceae > Thiovibrio. Next base: position 53,118 of record CAZPOR010000002.1, on the reverse strand, counting down.
GACCATTTCCCAGGCAAAGCTGCGGGAAAAACTGCTGGCCGACCGGGAAAACGCCTTTCTCTCCCGCCAACTCATCGCCCTCAAGGACGATCTCGCATCGCCGGAGCTCAAGGAATACGAGATCCCCGAGCCCAATGAGGAAAAGCTTCAGGAGCTCTACGCCTTTCTCGATTTCAGCCGTTTGCTGAAAACCCCCGCCTCCACGGCCATCGCCATTGAAACCGCAGGCTTCCACTTGATCACCTCCGAGCAGCACCTCCAGGAGGTGTGCCACCAACTGGCCGCGGGTTCCTTGCTGGTGCTGGACACGGAAACCACCTCCCTGGACCCGCTGATGGCCGAGCTGGTGGGCATCTCCCTGTGCGGTTCCGCCGAGGAGACGTATTATCTGCCCATCGGCCACCGGGACAGCGACGGAAACCCCGTGGCCGGCCAGTTGCCCCTGGCCCTGGTCCGGAAAATCCTGGCCCCGCTTCTTGCCGACCCGAATCTGCCCAAGCTCGGCCACAACCTCAAATTCGATCTGCCCATCCTGGAAAACCACGGCCTCCCTCTCAATGGCCCCCTGTGGGACACCATGATCGCCTCCTACCTCCTCGACCCTTCCCGCCGTTCCCAGAAGCTCGACGACCTGTGCCTGGAGATGCTCGGCAAACGGCTGACCAGCTTCGGCGAAGTCACGGGCGGCGACAAGCGGCCGGACAGCTTTGCCTATGTTACCCCGGAAGCGGCCAAGAACTACTCCTGCGAGGATGTGGCCGGCGCCTTTTTGCTCTGGCAGCGGTTCCGGCCGCAGCTCGAAGAGTGTGGCCTCTGGGAGCTTTTCTCCACTCTGGAGATGGAGCTGGTCCCCATTCTGGTCCACATGGAACAAACCGGCATCACCGTGGACCAGAAGCAGTTGCGGCGGTTGTCCGAGGATTTCGGCCTCCAACTGGAGGATTTGGAAAAAACCATCTATGCCCTGGCCGGAGAGGAGTTCAACATCAACTCCACACGCCAGCTCGGCGAGATCCTCTTTGCCAAGCTGGGGTTGCCCCAGGGACGGAAAACCAAGACCGGCTACTCCACCGATGTCAAGGTGCTGGAAAGCCTGGCCCGGCAGCACGACCTGCCCGCAGCGATCCTGGCCCACCGGAGCTTAAGCAAGCTCAAGAACACCTATGTGGACAAGCTGCCTGAACTCATCCACCCCACAACCGGGAGGGTCCACACCTCCTTCAACCAGACGGTCACGGCCACAGGCCGCTTGAGCAGCAGCAACCCGAATCTGCAGAACATCCCGATCCGCACCCCCGAAGGACAGAAGATCCGGGCCGCCTTCGTCGCCGCGCCGGGCCAGCTCTTTTTGTCGGCGGATTATTCGCAGATCGACCTGCGGGTCATGGCCCATTATGCCCAGGATCCGGCCCTGCTGGCCGCCTTCCGCGCGGGCCAGGACGTGCACAGCCAGACCGCGGCCGAGATCTTCAGGGTCAATCCGGCCTTTGTCTCGCCGGAGATGCGGCGGGTGGCAAAAACCATCAACTTCGGGATCATTTACGGGATCAGCGCCTTTGGCCTTGCATCCCAGCTCAACCTGGGCCGCAAGGAGGCCGCCACCTTCATCGAGCGCTACTTCGCCCACTATGCCGGGGTGAAGCGCTTCATGGAGGAGATCGTCGAAAAGGCCCGGCAGGAAGGCTTTGTCACCACCCTGCTCAACCGGCGGCGGTTGCTGCCCGACATCAACAGCTCCAACAAGGCCAGCCGAGAATTCGCCGAACGCACCGCGATCAACACCCCCATCCAGGGCACGGCCGCGGACATCATCAAACTGGCCACCATCGCCGCCACCCGGCGGCTCAGCGAGCAGGGCCTGAATGCCAAGCTCCTGCTCCAGATCCACGACGAGCTGGTCTTCGAGGTTCCGGCCGCGGAAATAGAGAAAACCGCAGCCGCGGTCAAGGAGGCCATGGAAGGGGTCATGCCGCTTGACGTCCCCCTGGTGGTGAACACGGTGGTGGGGGAAAACCTGTCCAAGGTGTAAGAGGCATCCCCCGAGGCTGCTTAAATCCATTGACTGTCTCCGGGAAAAAAATTAGGATAACGTCCTGAATTTCAAACAAAACAGCCTTCTCATCATTATCCGTGGGTGACACATGCTCGACTTCATGCGCCGCAAGGCCAAATCGACCTATATTCAGGCGATCATCCTCATCATCATTCTGGTTTTTGTCTTCTGGGGGGTGAACTCTTCCCAGCAAGGCGGCCCCGACGCCATCGCCACGGTCAATGGCCAGAAAATCTCCTTGCGGCAATACCAGCAGGCCCATGAACAGACGGTCAACAGGTATCAGGAGCAGTTCGGCGGCGCCCTGCCTCCGGAGCTGCTTGAGGTTTTGAACCTGAAGCAGCAGGTGCTGAACCAGATAATCCAGGAACTGGTCATGCAACAGGGCGCCAAGGAAGCGGGGTTGATTGTCGGCAATGAGGAGGTGCGCACGGTTATCCATGGCATGGATGCCTTCCGGGAAGCGGGGATTTTCAAGCTCGACCGCTACAAAACGCTCCTTGCCTCCTCGAAAATGACCACGGCTGATTTTGAAAACAACGTGCGCAACGATCTGCTCCACGCCAAGATTCTTGCCCACCTTTCCCGCTTCGGCCGGGTCTCCGGCAGCGAACTCAAGGACCGGTTCGCCTTTGACAACGATCAACTCAAGCTCGAATATGTCGCCTTCAACGCGGATGACTTCCGGACTGCGGGCCCGGTGGCCGATCAGGAGCTGAGCACTTTTTTTGCGCAACGCAAGCAAGCCTACCTGACCGAACCGCAGGTCAAGCTCCGGTACTTCACCTTTCGCAACGAACAGGGGCTGGCCAGCATCCAGGTAAGCGATCAGGAGATCGAACAGTACTACGCCTTAAACCCGGACAAATTTTCCGCCCCCGAGCAGCGCCAGGCCCGGCACATCCTGCTGCGCTCCGATGCCAAGGAGAGCCCGGAGCTGCGAGACGCCAAGCGCAAAAAACTGGAGGCCATCCTGGCGCTGGCCAAGGCGGGTAAGGATTTTGCTCAACTGGCCAAGGAGCACTCCGAGGATTCATCCGGGGAAAAAGGCGGCAACCTCGGTTTTTTCCACAAGGAACAGATGGTCCAGCCCTTTGCCGAGGCGGCCTTTGCTCTCAAGGAGGGAGAGATCAGCGGAGTCGTAGAGACGCAATTCGGCCTCCACATCATCAAGCTTGAGCACATCAAACCGGCGCAGATGACCGCCCTTGCCGCGGCGCGGGAACAGATCGCCAATGAACTCAAGGCCCAGCGCGGCAAGGACCTTACCTTCCAACTGGCAAACCAGGCCTACGAGGGAATCATCCAGGCCGGCAGCCTGGACAAGTATGCAACCGAGGCAGCGGCGCCGGTACAGACAACCGGCTACTTTACCCAGAGCACCCTTCCCGCGGCGCTGGCAGGGCCGCCCGCGCTTGTCAAAACCATCTTCGCCCTGAAAAAGGGCGAGTTGAGCTCGTTGCTTGAAATAAACGGCGGCTACGCCATTCTCTATGTGGACGAAGTGAAGGAACCCCAGGTTCCGCCGCTGGCCGAGGTCCGCGCCAGAGTGGAAAAGGATTTTCTTGACGAGCAGGCCCAGGCCAAGGCCAAAGACGCCGCCGTGGCCTTGCTGGTCCAAGCCAAAAAGGAAGGCTCCCTTGTTGCCGGGCTGGAAAAAACCAAGAGCCGGATTCAGGAAACCTCTTTTTTCACGAGAAGCCAGCAGGCAGCCAGCGGCTTGCCCGCGCCCGTGGCCGCGCAAGGCTTGAAACTCAGCGCCGCTTCACCGTACCCTGACGAGATCGCGGAAAACGGCACAACATTCTATGTGCTCCATTTCAAGGAAAGCAACCCGGCGGGCGAGGACGTATTTGCCGGGCGGAAAGAACCGCTGCGAAAATTGCTCACCCAGGAAAAACAGATGCAGGTCATGGGCTCTTGGCTCGCGTATCTCCAGAGCCGGGCCACAATCACCACCGACAAGAAGTTCTTGGAGTAATCAAAGTCAGCCGCGCCACAGGCGGCAAAAGAGGCGAGGCTGCGAAGCAGATGGCCGTCCGGCGGTTGCTGGCGATTATTTGCCGCGGCCCGGGCTCCACAGGGGATCATCCCCAAAACGTTGCATCCACCAGTCTTCCCCGTCAAGGGGTTGATCCTCCCCCGGCACCAGTGGGATTTTGTACTTTTTCCCATACTCCACAAGAATCTGGCACGCTTCGGTGAGCCGGTGCATTTCCAGCCTCTGCACTTCCGGACTTGCCTCTTTGTGCCCGGCAAGATCGGGATGATGCTCCTTGGAGAGCCGGCGGTAGGCCTTTTTTATCTCCTCCAGGCTTGCCTGGTCCGGCAAGCCCAAGAGAGTCTTGGCCTCCACGATCTTTTTCCATTCATCGTTGGTCATGCGCTGTTCGAACCGGAGTCCTTTTTTCTCCAGCTCTTCTCCTCATGCTTCATGAGACGCTCGATGTTCTCCCGGTGCTTGAGCCAGATCAACGCCCCTATCCCGAACGCCAGAAGGGAATTGCTCACCGAACCGGAGAGCAGCCAGACCAGCCCCGGCATCAGCAGGGCTGCGGTGAGCGAGCCCAAGGAAACATAGCCCCAGTTGTAGACCACCCCGGCAAAGAGAAGCATGCCGATGAGCGCCGCGACCGGCTCAAGATAGAGAAAGATGCCCAGCGCCGTGGCAACGCCCTTGCCGCCCTTAAACCGCAGATACAGCGGATAGAGATGGCCCAGAAAGGCCGCGCCGCCGCAGAGCGCTATCCACAGCTCCCGCTGGCCGGCATTCTCCAGCAACCAGGCAGCGGCAAGCATCGGCAGAATGGCCTTGAGCGCATCGCAGACCAGGGTGAGCACCCCAAGTTTTTTGCCGGCCAGCCGGGCGACATTGGTGGCGCCGATGTTGCCGCTGCCCGCACCGCGCACGTCAATACCCGCAACTTTTCCCAGCATCAGCCCAAAAGGGATTGAGCCGACAAGATACGCGCCGATCACCAAGAAATATTCCATCATCCTGCCGTCCTGTCTTTATTGAGCCTCTGCCGCACCGGATACAACAACGTGCTATAGTAGCATCTCGCCCTCTCTTGCGCGCCAATTTTTTTCCCGGGATTGCCGGAAAAGCTGCCGCGCCTTGATCGAAAGCGGCTCCCGCCCCCCTCTTTACAGGCCTTGAAAAATAAGGCTGAAAAAATCCTCAAGTCCCACGGCCGCTCTCCCGATACGAATGATACGGGAGGTTTGCGGCCATGCTCGACAGGGATTTCACCAAAAATCCAAACACAATTTTCGGCGGAACTCCAGGAATTTGCGCAGAATGCGCCAACCTGGGCCCCACCTGCTGCCGATGCGGCACCAGCGAAGAAGAGCTGGTTGCCCCCCTCTCCGGCGAAGAGTGGCAGCGCATGGTGCGCCTTGTTCCGTGGATCGAAAACGGCAGCTTTGTGGTCCGGGAACATAACTCCCAAAATTTTATCCAGGGGATACAGACACTTTTCCCCGGCAGCGAACACGAAGCGCTAAGCTCTTTCCCCCTGGGCGGACACCACCTGCGTCTGGCCCAGAACAATCTGGGGCAATGCTCCCTGCTCGGCCCGAGCGGCTGCCTGCTTCCGGAAAAGGCCCGCCCCTACTTTTGCCGGATGTATCCTTTCTGGTTCACAGGCGAAACCCTGAAGGTCTTTGGCGATCCTCATTGTCTGGCGGTCCGCTCTCTCCATACGGCTGATAGCCTGTGCGCTGCCCTGGGCACCCATCCTGAAAAACTTTCCCGGCTATATTCCCGCCTGTGTCTTGCCTGGGGAATTCCTCCCCCAGACCGATATCCTGTAACGGGTGACAGATCAATGGGCTCATCGCCGTGCTCCTTGCAAGAATAATTTTCCCCTTGCCTGCACAATAAGCAAAAACCGTTCCCACTCCGCCACAGCCTCCATATTTTCTCTTTTTCGCTTACATTTCAGCGCATTGCATATTTATTCCCCGAAAAACAGTCCCATTGCGTGCGCACAGAAAAAGAAACTTTTTCCTCTTCTTCCCGGGAGCGCCTCCCCCTGCACTGAAAAAAAACAAAACAGGACAAAAAAACTCTTTGTTCTTGATTTAAGTCAACGCCCAGGGGGATAATTACCGCTATAGTCTCCCTAACAAACGCACCAATTCGGGGTATACACCACCTGTACATCACACCAAAGGAGAATCGCCATGTTTTGCAACCAATGTGAACAGACCGCCAAGGGAACCGGATGCACCGTCATGGGTGTCTGTGGAAAAAATGAAGCAGTGGCAGGACTCGAAGACCTGCTGACCCATGCTGTCCAAGGTTTGTGCCTCGTGGCCGCCTCTGGCCGCAAGGCCGGCGTTGTTGACCGCGGTGTTGACCGCTTCACCTGCGAGGCGATTTTTTCCTGCCTCACCAATGTGGATTTCGACCCCAGCCGCTTTGAAGCCCTGATCCGCCAGACCGTCACCCTGCGCGAAGCGCTGAAGGCAAAAGTCAAAGCCGCGGGCGGCGTGGTTGATTTCACCGCCCCGGCAGCCACCTTTACCCCGGCCGACACCCTGGCCGGCCTGGAAGCGCAAGGAGCGGCCCTGAACTTCATCACCACCCTGGACGCCAATCCGGACCTGCAATCCCTGAAGCAGATCACCATGTACGGCCTTCGCGGCCTTGCCGCCTACACCGACCACGCCGCCATCCTCGGAAAGGAAGACGACACGGTCTATACCTACATCCATGAGGCCATGGGAGAGCTGACCCGCAAGGATCTGGGGCTTGACCAACTGGTCGGCCTCGCCCTGAAGTGCGGCGAGGTCAATCTCAAGGCCATGGAGCTGCTCGATGCCGGCAACACCGGGACTTACGGCCATCCGGTTCCCACCCCGGTGCCGCTGGGGCATGTCCCCGGCAAGTGCATCCTGGTCACGGGCCATGACCTCAAGGATCTGGCCATGCTCCTTGAACAGACCAAGGGCAAGGGAATCAACATCTACACCCATGGCGAGATGCTTCCCTGCCACGGCTATCCCGAGCTGAAAAAATACCCCCATTTCTACGGGCATTTCGGCACGGCCTGGCAGAACCAGCAGAAGGAGATGCCGCAATTTCCCGGGGCCATCCTCTTTACCACCAACTGCATCCAGAAGCCCAGCGATGCTTACAAGGCCAACGTTTTCACCACCGGCCTGGTCGGCTGGCCCGATGTGACGCACATCGGCGAGAACAAAGACTTCAGTCCGGTCATCAACCGCGCCCTGGCCCTGCCCGGCTTCACCGACACCGTGGACAACGGCTCGGTCCTGGTGGGCTTTGCCCGGAACACCGTTTTGGGAGTGGCGGACAAGGTCATCGATGCGGTCAAATCCAAGGCCATCCGCCACTTCTTTTTGGTGGGCGGCTGCGACGGCGCCAAGCCCGGCCGCAACTACTACACCGAGCTTGTGGAGCAGATCCCGGCAGACTGCATGGTGCTGACCCTGGCCTGCGGCAAGTTCCGCTTCTTTGACAAAAAACTGGGCGACATCGGCGGCATCCCGCGCCTGCTGGATGTGGGCCAGTGCAACGATGCCTATTCGGCCATCCAGATCGCCGTGGCCCTTGCCGGCGCCTTCGAGTGCGGAGTCAACGACCTGCCGCTCTCCCTGGTGCTTTCCTGGTACGAGCAGAAGGCGGTGGTCATCCTGCTGACCCTGCTGAGCTTGGGGATCAAGGACATCCGGCTCGGACCCTCCCTGCCCGCCTTCATCACCCCCAACGTGCTGGATGTGCTGGTAAAGAATTTCGCCATCAAGCCGGTGACCACCCCGGCCGAGGATTTGAAAGCCATTCTCGGATAACACAACGGATCAGACAGCGGCCCTCCCTCCGCCGCCTGATCCTTGCTACATAAAAAGAGTAACGGTTCAGCAGCGCCGCAGATGCGCGGAAGAGGCCTGCGAAGTGTGCTATTGCACATGAGCAGGCCGATGACAGCTAAGCGATCACCGCAAGACTGCGAAGCAGATGTGGTGTTGCTGGGCAGTTACGAAGGAGCTTGCCATGCAATGCCCTGGCCAGGACAGCCGCTACTGGGACGCCAATGCCGTTTTCGAGGCAACCTGCCCGAAATGCGGCAACAGTATCGAGTTCTTCAAGGACGACTCCACCCGCAAATGCGGCACATGCGGGACCAAGATGCTCAACCCCAACAACGACTTCGGTTGCGCCTCGTATTGTCCCTATGCCGCGCAATGCCTGGGCTCCCTGCCGCCGGAGCTGCTGAACAAGAAGCAGGAACTGCTCAAAGAGCGGGTGGCGGTGGAAATGAAACGCTACTTTGGCGACGATTTCCGCCGCATCGGCCACGCCAGCCGGGTGGCCCGCCATGCCCTGGAAATCGCGGCCCACGAGGCATGCAACCCGGCGGTGGTGGAGATCACCGCCTATCTCCACGACATCGGCATCAGGGAATCGGAACGCAAGTACAACAGCTCGTCGCCCAAATACCAACATGTGGAGGGGCCGCCGGTGGCCAGGGAGATTCTCACCGGACTGGGGGCGCCGCAGCCGCTCATCGACGAGGTCTGCGACATCATCGGCCACCACCATGTGCCAAGGCCCGAGGAGAGCATGAACTTCAAGGTGCTCTACGATGCGGACCTGATCACCAATCTGGAAGAAAAACAGCAGGATATCCCGTCCCCTGCGGACCATCTGCACAAGATCATCGACCGCTCCTTCCTCACCAAGGCAGGAGCCGCCCTGGCCGCCAAGACGCTGTTCAGGAGCTAACGGAGAACCGCCATGAAGATACTGCGAAAAATAATCGAGATAAACGAAGACCTCTGCACCGGCTGCGGCGAGTGCGTGCCGGCCTGCGCGGAAGGAGCGCTGCAGATCGTGGACGGCAAGGCGCGCATGCTGGCGGAAAAATATTGCGACGGCCTGGGCGCCTGCCTGGGCGAGTGCCCCACCGGGGCCCTGCGCATCATCGAACGGGAAGCGGAGGATTTTGACGAAGAGGCGGTGGAAGAGCTGCTCAAAAACCGGAACGCGCCGCACGCCCAACCCGCCCCGCCGGTGGGCGGCTGCCCCTCGGCGAGATTGCAGACCTTTGCCCCGGCCACTCCCTGCCAGGCGGCCAATGCGCCGGTTCATCTCGGTGCGGTCAGCGGTTCGGCCCTGAGCCACTGGCCGGTGCAGATCCGGCTGGTGCCGCCCAGCGCGCCCTTTCTCAAAGGGGCCGACCTCCTGATCGCGGCCGACTGCGTGCCCGTGGCCTATCCGGATTTTCACCGCGATCTTCTCAGCGGCAAGGTCGTCATGGTGGGCTGCCCGAAATTCGACGAGGCGGAAAGCGCCATCGCCAAATTCGCGGAAATCTTTGCCTCGTCCGGAATCAAAAGCATCACCATGGCCATCATGGAGGTGCCCTGCTGCTCCAACATGCGCCACATTGTTTCCCAGGCCCTTTCCCGCTCCGGCATGGCCATCCCGGTGCGGGAGGTGGTGATCTCCGCCCGCGGGGAGCTTCTCCGGCAAGGGGACATGCCCTCTTGAACCCCGTGAACCGCCGGGCCGATATTTCCCCTTTTGTTTCCCTGAAAAAGAGGGTAGATTGACGCTATTTCGGTAAACGATTACAAACCGTGCCGGCGGCAGACCTTAACCCAGGAGAAGCACATGCAAAGCAGAAAATCCATGGCGGCGACAGCCCGCCTTCTCACCCTCGCCCTTGTCCTTTTCACCCTGATGGCGGGCGGGGCCCAGGCCGCCACCAAGATGCCCTCCTTTGCCCTGCCTTCCGTGAAGGATGGCTCCGTGGTCAAGGCCAGCGGCTACCAGGGCAAGGCCATGCTGATCAATTTCTTCGCCACCTGGTGCCCGCCCTGCCGCAAGGAAATCCCTTCGCTCATCCAGCTCCAGAAGGAATACGGGCCAAAGGGTTTTACCGTGATCGGCATCTCCACCGATCAGGGCGGCGCCGCTCTGGTTGACAAATTCGCCCAGAAGATGGAGATCAACTATCCCGTCTTGTTGAGCGACTCGGAAACTCCGGCGGCCTTTGGCGGCATTCTCGGCATTCCCACCTCGTTTCTGGTCAACCGGGAGGGCAACGTGGTCAAGCGTTACGACGGCTACGTCGGCCACCAGACCTTGGTAAACGACCTCAACGCCATCCTGAAATAAAAAGAAAGACTTTCCGGTTGACATCCTGCGCTCCTGTCGTATACTTACTGAACGGCAATTCATTATTTCCTGTTTCCCATAAACAGGATATTCCCAAATAACACTTAGGAGGAGATGAACATGAGCAAGAAGATGATTTCCCTGGCAATGGCTTTGGCTTTCGTAGTAAGCACCGCAGCGGTTTCTTTCGCTGCTGATTGCACCGTAACCGCAGTTGACGGCACCAAGGTAACCGTAGATTGCGGCGGCGCTGTATCCACCGTTGAAGGCGCTGCCAAGGTTGGCGACAAGGTTACGGTAAAAGACGGCAAGATCCAGGCCGCCAAGAAGAAAAAAGCCATCGAGGGTTGCTAATCCCCCTTGTTGCGCCGGATTTCCGGTCAGCAAAAGCCCGGCCTCAGGCCGGGCTTTTTTTTTTTATCCAGACCCACAACGCCCCATCGGTATTTACTTTTCCCCTTCCCTTTCGTATAGTGCCAGACCATGAATATCTTCACCGCAGCCATACTCGGCATCATCCAAGGCGCCACGGAATTTCTGCCCATCTCCAGTTCCGGCCACCTGGCCCTGGCCCATTATTTTTTCGGGGCAGAAGAAGCCAGCCTGACCTTTGACGTGGCCCTGCATCTCGGCACGCTCCTGGCCATCCTCATTTATTTTCGCGATGATTTCTTGCAGATGGGCAAGGCAGCGCTCGGCCTCAATCATAATGGGGAGGAAGCCAAAAAACTGCGCGGCATGGCGTTTTTCATCTGCCTTGCCACCATTCCCGGAGTCCTGGCCGGACTGTTTCTGGGAGACGCCGCGGAGCAATATTTCCGCCATCCCGCCATGGTGGCTGGAGCCCTGGCCGGAGCCGGGCTGCTCCTCTTCCTTGCCGACCAGGCAGGCAAGCGCGCCCGTGATTTTGGAAAAATAACCCTGCCCGACGCGCTGCTCATCGGCATTGCCCAGGCCTGCGCCATCATCCCCGGGGTATCGCGGAGCGGCAGCACCATCACCTGCGGTCTTGCCCTGGGGCTTACCCGGCAGGCGGCGGTCCGCTTCTCGTTCCTGCTTTCCGCCCCCATCATCTTCGGAGCCGGAGTCTACAAGCTCCCGGAGATCATTGCCCAGGGGCTGCTGGGCGAACAAAGCTCCCTGTACCTTACCGGCTTTCTCGCCTCCGCCATCTCCGGCTACCTGTTCATCTCCTTTATCATGCAATACATCCGGGCCAGAAGTTTCGCCATTTTCGCTTACTACCGCTTCCTGCTGGCGGCCTTGGTCGTAGTCGCCCTTTTCCTGCAACGATAACCAGATACGCGGCATCCTCCGCCGCCTTGGAGACCCCGATGGATCCGACTCAGCTTCCTGAAAAACAGTACGCCCGTCTCCGGGAAATCCGCAAGACATACAAGGTGGATTTCGACCCGCTGCGGTTGCGCGGCAAGGAGATTCAACTGTTGCAGGTCACCGACCTCGAACCGCTTTTGGCCGGAAAAGATCCCTTCAAGGATGTGCAGGACTTTCCCTTCTGGGTCAAACTCTGGGAAGCCGCCATGGTCCTGGCGGACCTCATGCTCACCACCCCTCCGGCAAAAGAAGAACACACCCTGCTCGAACTCGGCGCCGGCCTGGGCGCGCCGGGTCTTGCCGCCGCCCTGGCCGGTTACCGGGTAACCCTGACCGATTACGAGCCGCATATCCTCGATTTTCAACGGGTCAGCGCCGCGGCCACCGGCCTGAAAGGAGTGGAGTGCCGGTTGCTCGACTGGCTGAAACCACCCGATCTGCACCGCTTCGACACCATCATCGGCGCGGAGATCCTCTTCCGGGAAGAATTTTTCGCCCCGCTTTTAAACATCTTCCGTTCGCTGCTGGCCGAACAGGGCGTCATCTACCTGGCCCACGATGTCCGGCGCAAAAGCCTGCCCAAATTCCTCCTGCTGGCGGAAAAGGAATACGAGATCGCAGTGAGTACCCGGAAGATGCGCAGCGATGACAAGGAGCTGACCATCATCGTCAACCGGCTCACCCGCCGGTAAATTTTTGCCACGAAAGAACACGAAAATAACAAGATAGTCCCCGGCGCAGGGCAACGGGGAAGCATTTTTCAGCCGCTTCCCCGCAAAACGGCCCGTTTGTAAAACTTTCGTGTCATTTCGTGGAGTTCGTGGCAAAAAATCTCTCCCGAGGAAAAACACCGCGATGCGCTATCAGGATATCGACTGGGACACCATGTGGCGGGAATCCAGAGCCCACAAATCCTGGAAAAAGAAAAAAAGCAGCGACTGGGATCAGCGAGCCGCCGGATTTGCCGAGCGGAACCTCGACTCGCCTTTTGTGGCGCAATTCCTCTCCCGCCTCCAGGTCGAACCGGAGTGGAGCGTCCTGGATGTAGGCTGCGGCCCCGGCACCCTGGCGATCCCCTTGGCCCGCCAGGTGCGCCGGATCACGGCCCTCGACTATTCCGCCGCCATGCTGGACGAACTCGGCAAACGGGCCAGGCAGGAATCCCTTGCCAATATCCGGACCATTCAGGGTTCTTGGGACGACGACTGGCAGAAACTCGGCATTGCCCGCCACGACATTGCCATTGCCTCCCGCTCGCTCTCCGTGGACAACCTGGCCGATGCGCTACGCAAGCTCAACGACTGGGCAAACAAAGGGGTCTACCTGGCTGACCGGGTCGGGGCCGGACCCTTTGACCCGGACCTTTTTACCGCCATTGGCCGAAATTTTCAGCCCGGGCCGGATTATATCTTCACGGTCAACATCCTCTACACCCTCGGCATCCATGCCCATGTCGATTTCATCACCCTTGATCAGCAGCGCACCTACGGCTCACGGGAAGAGGCCTTGCAATCATACCGGTGGATGGTGGACAATTTGACCGGCGCGGAAGAAGATCAGCTTACGGCATATGTGGATGCGCGCCTCGCCCAGCTCGACGAAAACACCTGGCAATTCGCCCGGCAGACCGCTCCGCAATGGGCTTTGATCTGGTGGCGGAAAGCGAGCTGATTTGCATATTCCCGACAGAGCGGCTATAATGTCGTCTTTTGTGGAAGATCGGCCAGCCTGGTTCTTTTTTAAATTTCCCTTCTTTTTTTGCGTACAAAGGACACCGGGACGAAACGTCTCTTTCCCCTGCCAAAAAACCACCGGATTTTCTTTACAATGAGGGCTCCATGCGTATCATGATCGTCGGCGCAGGCATGGTCGGTTACCACCTGAGCGAAAAACTCTCGGTGGAGGGACAGGAGGTTGTCCTCATCGATCAGGATGAATCCAAACTCCGCCGCATCGAACGGGACCTCAACATTCTCACCGTGCGGGGCAGCGGCGCCTCGGCCCGCATCCTTGAGGAAGCGGGCATCGCCAAAACAGACCTCTTTATTGCCGTCACCGACAGCGACGAAGTCAACCTCATTGCCTGCATCATCTCAAAAAATTACAACGTCAAAACCCGCATAGCCCGGGTGCGGAACGACGATTTTTACATCCAGGGCACCTCCCAGGCAGAAAAATCCCTGGGCATCGACCTGTTGATCAGCCCCGACCTGGCCATGGCCGAAGAGATCATGCACCTCATCAATGTTTCCGCAGCCTTTGAGGTGGCGGAATTTGCCCGGGGCCAGGTGGAGTTGCTCGGTTACCTCGTCCAGCCGGGCCATCCCTGCGTCGGCTCCACCCTGCTGCAACTCCGGGACCTGCAAGGGATCTATGATTTTGTCATCGTCGCCATTACCCGGGACGGGCAGACCATCATTCCCCACGGGCGGGACAAGATCGAGGCCGGCGACAAAGTCTATCTGGTCATGCGCAAAAGCGATGTGCCTGCGGTGGAACGGTTGCTCTTCAATACCGAAAGCCAGGTGCCGAAGAATGTTTTCATCGTGGGCGGCAGCACCATCGGCTACATGGTTGCCCGGCAACTGGAGCAGAAAAAGATCAATGTCCGGCTGGTGGAGCAGGACAAGAACCGTTGCGAATTTCTTTCCGAACAGCTTGAACAGGCGGTGGTCCTCAACTGCGACGGCCTGGAGCCCCAGGATCTGCTGGACGAAGGCATCGACCAGGCGGACCTGGTCATCTCCGTCACCAACAGCGACACCACCAATATTCTTTCCAGCCTGCTGGCCAAACACCATGGCGCAAAAAAATGCATCACCCATATCAACAGCCCGGGGTTCATCCCCATGCTCGGCAAGCTGGGGATCGATGTCCCCTTGAGCCCCCGGCAGGTTGCGGCCAGCATGATCCTCCGCTTTGTCCGCGGCGGCGGCAAGATCGTCAACGTCGCCACCCTGATGGGCAGCAATGCCGAGGTCATCGAGATCAAGGTTCCCTCCCAGGAACATTTTATCGACCTTCCCCTCAAGCTCCTTGATTTTCCGCAAGGCTCCATTGTCGGCGCCATCATCCGCCACAATCAGGTAATCATCCCCTCCGGCGACACCAAGCTGCTGCCGGGGGACAACCTGGTGGTCTTCTTTACCCAACAGGCGCTTTCCGATCTGGAAAGCCTTTTTGACGCGTAAGGCAGGGGCGAACCATGCGCACCGGCGGCGTTCTCAATATCCTCGGCAAACTGCTGATCCTGATTTCCCTCTGCCTTCTGACGCCGATCCCCTTCAGCCTCTATTTTACAGACGGCATGACCGCAACCTTTCTCCTTTCCTCCGGCTTAGGGGCGATTCTCGGGCTGCTGCTCCTCGCCCTTTTTGCGCCGGAAAAGGACCTCGGCTACCGGGACGGCTTCGCGGTGGTGGTTTTAAGCTGGCTGGGGTTGGCCTTTCTCGGCGCCCTGCCCTTTTATTTTTCCGGCAAGATGCCCCTGTTCGTCGATTGTTTTTTCGAGTCGATGTCTGGCTTTACCACCACCGGCTCCACGGTCCTCACCCAGGTTGAGATTCTCCCGCACAGCATCCTCTTCTGGCGGGCCATGACCCACTGGCTGGGCGGCATGGGCATCATCGTCCTCTCCCTGGCCATTCTTCCGCTCCTGGGCGTGGGCGGGATGCAGCTCTTCCAGGCCGAGATGCCCGGCCCCACCAAGGATCGGCTCGCTCCCCGCATCCAGGACACGGCCCGCATCCTCTGGGGCGTGTACTTTCTCTTCACCGTCGTGCAAACCGCGCTTCTCCTCTGGGGCGGCATGAGCTTTTTCGACGCCATCTGCCACTCCTTCGCCACCCTGGCCACCGGCGGATTTTCCACCCACACCGCCAGCGTCGGCCACTTTGACTCGGTTTACATCGAAACCGTCATCATCATTTTCATGTTTCTGGCCGGCACCAACTTTTCCCTGCACCACCCCGGCATTAAAGGCAAGCTCTCCGTTTACTGGCGCAACGAAGAGTTCCGCTTTTACCTCACCCTCTGCACCCTGGCCACCCTGTTCATCGTGGCGGTGAACTCCTATCATCAGGTGTACGCCACCTTTGGCCAAACCCTGCGCACCGCGGCCTTCCAGGTGGTCTCCGTCGTCACCACCACCGGCTTCGGCACTGCGGATTTCGACCAATGGCCCCCCGCGCTGAAAATCCTCCTGGTCTCCCTGATGTTTGTCGGCGGCTGCGCCGGCTCCACCGGGGGCGGCATCAAGATGGTGCGGATCCTGCTCTTCTTCAAGTTCGCCCGTCTGCAGCTCCGAAATCTGGTGCATCCCCGCACGATCGGCACCCTGAAGTTCGGCAAGGTCAAGGTGCCGCAAGAAGTCATGGTCGCCATTTTGGGATTTCTCGCCCTGCATATCGGAGTTTTTCTTATTGCCAGCCTGGCGGTTACCGCCCTGGGTGTGGACATCGTCACCGGCACCACGGCGGTGATCGCCACCCTGAATAACATCGGCCCTGGGCTCAACCTGGTCGGTCCGGCCCAGCACTTCGGGCATCTGCCGCCCTTGGCCAAGGGGGTCTTAAGCTTCTGCATGCTGGCCGGCCGCCTTGAACTCTACACGGTGGCGGTGCTGCTCACTCCGGATTTCTGGCAGATGGCGCGGAAACCCGTCTGGCGCTGGCAGATGGCCAAGGCTCCCTCCGCAAGCACTTCCACCCCTTACAGACTATAGCCATGCCACACTCCACGCAATACGACGTCATCGTCATCGGCGCGGGCCATGCCGGCTGCGAAGCCGCTCTGGCCGCCGCCCGCATGGGCTGCCGCACCGCAGTGCTGGTGGTCAACGTTGACACCATCGGCGCCATGAGCTGCAACCCGGCCATCGGCGGTCTGGCCAAGGGACACCTGGTCAAGGAGATCGACGCACTCGGCGGCGAGATGGCGAAAAACATCGACGCCACCGGCATCCAGTTCCGCCGCCTCAACACGCGCAAGGGCCCGGCGGTCTGGTCTTCCCGGGCCCAGGCCGACCGCCTTCTCTACCGGCTGCGGATGAAAGCGGTGCTGGAGCAGCAGGCACATCTCCATATCCGGCAGACCACCGCCGACCGGCTGCTCATCAAAAACGGGGAAATCACCGGTGTCATCACCTCCCTGGAAGAGGAACTCACCGCCCGCGCCGTGGTCATCGCCACCGGCACCTTTTTAAACGGCCTGATCCACATCGGGTTGAAGAATTTCCCGGCCGGACGCATGGGCGACGTGCCCTCGCTGAAGCTGCCCCTGCACCTCAAGGAGCTGGGCCTGACCATGGGCAGGATGAAGACTGGCACCACCCCGCGCCTGGACGGAACCACCATCGATTACTCCGAACTGGAAGCCCAGCACAGCGACGAGCCGCCCAATCTTTTTTCCTTCAGCAACCGAGGCAAACAGCCGGTGCTGCCCCAACGGCCCTGCCACATCACCTACACCAACCCCGACACCCATGCGATCATCCGGGCGGGCACCGGCCGCTCTCCCATGTACACCGGGATCATCGAGGGGGTGGGGGCCCGCTATTGCCCGTCGGTGGAAGACAAGGTCATGCGCTTTCCGGAAAAGGAGCGCCACCAGATCTTTCTGGAGCCCGAAGGGCTGGACACGGTGGAGATCTACCCCAACGGCTTGCCCACCAGCCTGCCCATGGATGTGCAGACCGCCATGCTCCGCAGCATCAAGGGGCTGGAGAATGTCGCCATCATCCGCCCCGGCTATGCCATCGAATACGATTATGTCGATCCGCTGGAGCTGCACCCCTCCCTCGAAACCAAACGGCTGAAGGGCCTTTTCCTGGCCGGGCAGATCAACGGCACCTCGGGCTACGAAGAGGCTGCGGCCCAGGGGCTGATCGCCGGGATCAACGCGGTGCAATACGTGCGCGGGGAGGAACCGCTGATCCTAGACCGCTCCCAGGCCTACACCGGGGTGTTGATCGACGACCTGGTCACCCGGGGCACCAAGGAGCCATACCGGCTCTTCACCTCCAGGGCGGAATACCGGCTGCTGCTGCGGGAAGACAATGCCGACCTGCGGCTGGGGGAGATCGGCCGGGACCTGGGGCTGGTTGCGGACGACACCTACAGATTGTTTGCGGCCAAGAAACAGGCCATCGAGGAAACCATTGCCCTGTTCAACACCACCACGATCCGCCCCAGGCAGGAAATCAACGACCGCCTTGTGGCCTTGGGCAGCGCCACCCTCAAAACCGCGGTGTCCGCGGCCGATCTTCTGCGCCGGCCGGAGATGGATCTGGCCACGGTGGCCCAGCTCACCTCCCTCACCCTGCCGCGCCCCGGAGAAGAAGTGACCCGGGAGGTCGAGCTGGCCATCAAATACCACGGCTACATCGAGCGGCAGAGCGAGCAGGTGGAGCGCTTCCGCCGCATGGAATCGGTGCTCCTGCCCGAGGATCTTCCCTACCGGACCATGCCCGGCCTTTCCCGTGAGGTGGTGGAAAAACTTTCCAAGATCCAGCCCCGGACCCTGGGCCAGGCAGCGCGCATCTCCGGGATCACCCCGGCCGCCATCTCCATTCTCCAGGTGCATCTTAAAAAGGAGAACCTCATTTGAAGGGAACTGCTCAGCAGCGCCGCATCTGCTTTGTTATCGGCCTGTTCGCATACCGGAGTATGGCTCTCAGGCCTCTGTGTCGGCACTGCTGCCGACTATTGACACGCTGCATCTGCGGCGCTGCTGAACAGTTCCAAACCCGAAACTATCTGGATTTTTTTCGCCTCGGGCAGGGGGGCTGCATTTGAAGAGGATTGGCGCATGGCTCAGGCAGTTCGGCGAGGCCATGCAATTCAGCCTCAGCTTCAAATTCATCGTTGGCTGCAGCCTTACCCTGCTGGTCACCCTCGGCGCCACCTTCTATGTGTTCAACGAACGCCAGGAGCAACTCATCGTCCGCCAGGCGGAGAATGAGGCCCGGGCGGTTTTCCGCCAGATCGTCCTGATGCGCAAATGGATCGCCGACCACGGCGGGGTCTTCGTGGAAAAGCTGCCGCGCTCCCACCCCTCCCCCTACCTTGCCGAGTCCGAAATTCGCGATCGCCAGGGACGGCGCTATACCAAGGAAACCCCGGCCATGGTCACCAAGGAGCTAGCCAAGTACTCCAAAGAAGAGGGGTTGTTCTGGTTCCACATCACCAGCCTCAAGCTGACCAATCCGGAAAATGCGCCAGACCCCTTCGAGCGCCGCGCCCTGCTGGCATTTGAGCAGGAAAACCTGCGGGAGCTCGTCTCCGTCGAAACCATTGATCGCCAGGCGTACCTCCGCTACATCTCGCCCCTGTACGTCGAGGAAGCCTGCTTAAAATGCCACCTTGAACAGGGCTACAAGGTGGGCGATGTCCGCGGCGCCATCAGCGTTGCCCTGCCCATGGACAAGACCTTTACCGAGGCGAGGCAGAACCGGCGGAGGATGTTCGCCTCCATGCTCCTGGTGGTGGGCGCCCTGAGCGGAGCGATGATCTTCATGATGCGGCATCTGGTGCTGCATCCGATGAAGCGGCTCTCCACCTCCATCCGGGAGTTTTCCCGGGGCAATTACGAGGCAGGGGAGATCCTGCGAACCGGGGATGAATTCGAGGATCTCTCCCGCGCCTTTGCCGACATGACCGCCCAGCTCACCGGATACCACGGCGATCTCCAGGACCGCATCCGGGAGGCGACCAAGGATCTTGCCGAATCCAACCGGAAGCTTCTGGAGACCAACCGGCTGCTCAACGCGGCCAGCGAACGAAAATCGGACTTCATCGCCCGCGCCTCCCACGAACTGCGCACCCCCTTGACCTCCATCAAGGGCTCCATGGAATACGTCACCGCCAAGCTGGCCTGCCTTCCCCCCCAGGAGGCGGGCAACTGCCCGCAAAATGAACTCTGCGATTTTTTCCAGCTCATCAACAAAAACACCAATCGGCTCATCCGGCTGGTCAACACCATGCTCGATATCGAGCGGATCGAGATGGGCGACACCACGGCCCTGCATAGCAGTGCCTTTGATCTGACGCAGGTGATCCGCGAAACAATCACCGGTCTTGCCTGCCTTGCCGACGAAAAGGGAGTCCGGCTCGCCGCCCTGCTGCCGGAGACCCTGCCCCTGCGGGCAGACGAGGACAAGATCAGGCAGGTGCTCACCAATCTGCTGGCCAATGCGATCAAGTTTACCCCCGAGCAGTCAACCGTCACCATCCGAGGTTTCCAGGAGGAGGGCTTCGTTGTGATCGAGGTCCAGGACCAGGGGGTTGGCATTGCCACAGGGGAGCGGGAAAAGGTTTTTGACAAGTTCTACAAATTGGGCAATAAAGAGGGAAGCGGCCTGGGGCTCACCATCTGCCGGAGCATCGTTGCGGCCCACGGCGGGGTCATCGGCGTGGCAGACAAGGAACCCGGAGCCTGCCTCTATTTCTGGCTGCCCGCCGGGGGAGAATAATGGAACCCAGAGCACCATCGGCCACCTTGCTGGCCATCGACGATGACCAGGATATCCTCAAGGTGCTCAAGGCGAATCTTGAGCTGCACGGCTTCAGCCTGCTCACCGCCGACTCCTTGGCCGCGGCCCGGGCCATCCTCGCCGAACGCCTACCCGATCTGGTGCTTCTCGACCTGATGCTGCCCGACGGCGACGGGTTGGAATTCTGCTGCGCCCTGAAATCGCTGCATCCCACCCTGCCGGTTATTATGCTCAGCGCCAAGGACAAGGTTTCCGACAAGGTCATCGGCCTGGAGCTGGGGGCGGACGACTACATGGTCAAGCCCTTTGAAACCCGCGAACTTCTAGCGCGCATCCGCGCCAGGCTGCGGCCGGTCGCCCAACCCGTCCAGCCCAGCCTGATCAACGCCGGGGATCTTACCATCGACCTGCGCAACCAGGAGATAACGGTCCGGGGCGCGTCCGTCGCCCTCACCCCCAAGGAGTTCCAGGTCCTCGCCTGCCTGGTGGAGAATCGCAATAACCTGGTGACCAGGGAAGAGATCCGGCAATGCCTCTGGAGCGACGCCAAGCTCTACTCTTGGAGCCGGGTCATCGACGTGCACATCCAGCACCTCCGCCAGAAGATCGAAGCCAACCCGGCCGAACCGCGCTATATCGTCACGGTGCCGGGGCGGGGGTACCGGTTTGAGGGATAGCGGAAACCCGGAAGGGGCGCTTGATGTCTATTTATTTGGGGCCTCGCCCAACAAAAAGGACAGAGAAGATGTCTGATGTCACGCTTAAAACGAGCCTTGCCGGAAAAATCCGCAATCTCCGCCACTTCAAATCCGAGGCATTGTTGCCACTCTTCGAAGCAGTGATAAATTCCATCCAGGCCATTGAAGAGGCAGGCGATGTCAAACAAGGCTTGATTACTATACGAATCAAGCGAGACATGCGGCAAGTTAGCATCCCCTTTGGTGACGAAGAGCACCTTCCAAAGATCACTGGCTTCGAGATCGAGGACAACGGCATCGGTTTTAATGATAAAAACTTCGAGTCCTTCGAAACAGCGGAGTCGATTTACAAATTAGATTTGGGAGGAAAAGGGGTAGGTCGCTTTCTTTGGCTCAAGGCATTCGACCGGGTGTCCATCACCAGCGTTTACCGGAAACCTTGTAACACCCTCGACGGGCGGAATATCGAGTTCACCATTGCCGATGGAGTTCAGGAATTGCCCTACTCGACTGCCCCCCAATGGCAACCTAATACCGTTGTCCGCCTGATCGGTTTTCATGAAGAGTATCGGAAGCAACCGAGTGCCTATAAAAAATCCTCCAAAATTGCTCAACGCATTTTGGAACATTGCCTCACCAGATTCATTAGTGACTTAGCCCCCGCAATAAAAGTCATAGACGATGTGGATGACCAGATCATCATTCTGCACGACCTTTACCATGAGATCGAAAGCCATATTGTGAAGGATGAATTCAGCCTTGAAGATAAAACCTTCACCATGCATCACATCCGCCTCTACGGAACCCACGCCAAGACACACCAGTTCGTCTATTGCGCCGACGGCAGAGATGTTAAAAGCCGCCCCATCGGCAGCCTGCTGGGAACTTCTATCCAATTCGACGATGAAGGGCGAAAATTCTTTTACTCAGCATATATTACCTCCCCCTTCCTTGATGAAAATGTCGATCAATACCGCCAGGAGTTCACTATTCCCGGCAAATACGATCCCTATAATCCAGAATACATATCCATGGAACAGATCGAAAATGAGGCCGTGACCCGGACACGGGCTCATCTTGCGATCATGATCGAATCCACCGAAACCCAGAAAGCGGACCGAATTTCAAAGCTCGTCCAGGACCAATCCCCCATGCTGCGGGCGGTCGTAAAATATTGCCCCGAGGTTATGAAAGAGTTCGAACTCAACACGTCCAATGAAAAATTGACACAAACCCTCTATGCCTTCAAGGGAAAGGCAGAATACGAGATCAGGCAGAGTAGCGAGAAGCTACTTCGAACTCAGGCGAAAAGTATCGACGAGATTTCCGGACAGTACAAGGAACTCACCGAAAAGCTGGAGGATTTTCAAAAAGATCAACTGGCGGGGTATGTGCTGTTTCGCAAGATGATCATTGATCTTTTGGACAAAAAGCTTTGTCTGAACACGGATGGCAAGTACTTCAATGAAGACATCGTCCATGACATCATATTCCCACGCAAGACCGACACCGACACCATCGGTTATGAAAACCACAATCTCTGGCTGATTGACGAATTGCTTGCCTTCCACACCTATGCCGCGTCCGACAAACGGCTGTGCGATGTCATCACCTCCAATAGCAAAGAGCGGCCCGATGTTGTCGTGTTCTCAGAAATCGGGGATGACCGCAGAGCTCGGGCGGTGTCACTACTTGAGTTCAAAAAACCCAAGAGGACGAACTTTGATGAAGACCCTGTCAAACAACTATTCAGGTATGTGAGAGAAATCCGCGACAAAGGTATAGGGCTGGCGAACGGTCGACAAGTCACCGTGGATGCCACGACCCGCTTCTATTGCTATGCCATTTGTGACATCACCACTCAAGTCAAAGAGTTTGCCGAGAACGGTGGCTACGCCATCCTTCAGGGGGAGCTTGGATATTATAACTACAACCCCCGTCTTAATGCCCATGTCGAAATTGTTGCCTTTGACAAGATCATTCTGGATGCAAAACAACGGCATAGAGCGTTCTTCGAGAAGCTTGGGATTGGAGGGTAAGTCAGATCCTCCGGGCCAAGAAAAGTTCGGCCCGGAAAAAAGCGGGACACCTCGCTATTTTCGCAGCTTGATCAAGCGGTGCGGGATTGCCAGATTTTGAGCCCGATGATCTTCTCGAAATGGTTGTCGTAGCTCACGATGGAGGCGCCGGTTTCAACGGCATGGGCGGCGATCCACACATCGTTGATGGGCAGCGGCGTTCCCGCCTTTTTGAGGGCGGCCTTGAGTTGACCGAAAACAGAGGCGGTTTCGGCGGTGGCGTTCAGTACCTGCACCGTGGGTTTTTTCAAAAAGCGTTCGAGGAGTTCATGGTTTGCCGCCTCCCTGCTGCCGCCTTTGAACCCGGCAAAAAGCTCGCCCAGGACAAAAACCGAGAGAAAGACGATCTCCGCGTCGGCCAGGGCAGCGAGCACCCTTGCGTCACCGGCCAGAAATGCGGTGTAACAGTTGGTGTCCAGAACGATTTTCTTCACGCCCAGTCTTCCCGGTCAATCTTTTCAAGATCACCGACCTGTTTATTGAACTCCTTTACCTCCTCTTTCGACCAAACCCCGAAGAGATCGAGGAAATCCTTCCCGCGGCCCTCACCCTTTTTGAGCGAGAGGCCAAGGGCTTCGGCCAGCAGTTTTTTGATGGTGTTGTTAAGGCTCAACCCCTCGTTTTTTGCCTTTTCCCGGATCAGACTGTTCAGCGGATCATCGAGATTGTGAATAGTGATGGATTTCATGGCCGACCTCCTTTTGAACCAGAAAAATATTTATGGTTCAAGTCTAATCCTTTTGCGAGGAGCGGGCAAGAAAAAAGGGAAACGCAGAAAGGGCCACCGGATCTAAAACCGGAAGGAAAGCGGCCTGCGTTCCCCGGTCATTTCCTGGCAGGCGTCGATGCAGGCGCCGCAGTTATGGCACTGGGGGGCAATATTTCCCGCCATGGGATTGAGGTCGAGCTGACATGCCTTGGCGCATTCTCGGCAATGGAGACAGGTGTTTTCCCCCTCCTCGGCCATGACGACCCGCATGGTTTTCCTGAAACGGAACAGACTGAGCATGCTGCCCACCGGACAGAGGTGGTTGCACCAGACCCTGCGGACCACAAAGAGTTCGGCCAGGATGATGGTCCCGATGAGCGCCAGCTCCAGCCCCACGGTTCTTTCGTAGATGAGCCGGGCGGTCTGGACCGAAATGATCCCCGGAGCCGAGAGCAGGCTGGCCAGGGGGAATCCGAAAAGCAGGGTGGCGGCAAGGATCAGGGCCAGCACCGCGTAGCGGGTTATCGGCCTCGGGGCGAGCGTCCACAGCCGGGTTAACCCCAGCCTGGCGCCCACTGCGTCGAACAGCTCGGACAGGGTATTCTGGGGGCACACCCAACCGCAAAAGACTCTCCCCAAAATCAGGGCGAGGCCGATCGGGATCAGGGCCGAGTCCAGGAGGGTGGGGTCGATGGTCATGGTGGCAAGCAGGGGCTGGAGGGCGATGAGCGGATCGGTGAGCAGCAGTGGGCCAATTTCCACGGAATAGAAGCTGCCGCTCACCGCGCTGATTCCCCGGCTGTTGAGCAGCGGCACCGCCACCATCCCGGCGAGGGAAAGAATCTGGACGGTTCTGCGGATCGGGGTAATCTTCATCCTTCCCCCCTGGGGGTTACGATAATGGCCGCGGGATCGGCGGGACAGACATGCTCGCAGATCCCGCAGCCCACGCATTTTTTCTCGTTCACCACCGGCCGCAGC
Source organism: uncultured Desulfurivibrio sp. (assembly GCA_964588325.1). Taxonomy (GTDB): domain Bacteria; phylum Desulfobacterota; class Desulfobulbia; order Desulfobulbales; family Desulfurivibrionaceae; genus Thiovibrio. Next base: position 28,621 of record CAZPOR010000002.1, on the reverse strand, counting down.
TCGCTGTCCATGGTGATCGCCTCATTGAAAAGGGGGCAATGGTCGTAACAGCTCCGGCAGAAGGTTCCCTGCCAGTTCAGGCACTCCTTTTTATTGAGGCGCGCAGTCCCCATCCGGACCTGTTCCCGTTTTTTCACCCTGCTGTCCAAGGCACCGGACGGGCATACCACCACACACTTCAGACAGAGATAGCAGGGGGATTTCCGGGCCAGGATGACCGGCGTGCCCATGATCTCCAGTCCGTCGAGCAGACCGGCGATCCGGATCGCCCGATAGGGGCAGGCTAACGCGCATTTTCCGCAGCGGATGCAGCGGCCGGAAAACTCCGTCTCCGCCACCGCGCCCGGCGGCCGTAAAAAATGCTTACTCATCAGCGCCTGCGTAGACGGGATAGACCCCGACCACCTGTGCCACCGCGGCCAGCCGCTGCAACCCCTCGGTCAGGGCTGCGACCGATTCGGCCTCGATGACCGTGACGATCTCATTTTCCTTGCTGCCGTACACCTCGGTATTGGGCAACCGGGCCAGATCGGCCAGCACTGCCTCGGCCGCCCCTGCCTCCGTTGCCACCACCACGCTTGCAATCGCCATTTTTTTCACCGTTTTTTGATAAAGTTCCCTCCCCCTCGGAGTCTGCGCTTACCTGGCGGGGGAGGGGGAGCTTACTGTTCAAACAATTCCTAAGAACCGTAACTGTTCAGCAGCGCCGCTTCGCTGCTGCCGTAGCTGCTAGGAAGAGGTCTGCGAAGTGTGCTAGTGCACACATGAGCAGGCCGATGACAGCTAAGCGAGCGCAACGAGACTGCAACGCAGATGCGGCGCTGCTGGGCAGTTACTACACTTTTTCTAACTTTACGGCGCAGATCTTGAATTCCGGCTGCTTGGACATGGCGTCGTAGGCATCGGTGGTCAAGGAGTTGATCATCCGGTCCGGATAGTGCATGGGCATGAACACCAGCCCGTCGCGCGGCACATCCACCACCTTGGCCTCCAGGACGATGCTTCCCCTGCGGGAGGTCACCTTGACCTTGTCCTTGTTTTTGACCCCGACCTTGGCGGCGTCTCTGGGGTTGATCTCCACATAGGCGTCCGGGGCCGAGCGTTTGAGCTCCGGCACCTTGAGGGTCATGGTTCCGGTGTGCCAATGCTCGATCTGGCGGCCGGTGGTCAGGGCGAAAGGGTATTCGGCATCGGGCGGCTCGGCCGGTCCCTTGTGGGGCCTGAGCCAGATGGTTACCCGGTTGTCGTCCGGTTTGGCGCTGTAGAAGAGAATGCCCTCGGCCTTGGGGTCCTGCTGCTTGACCAGCACGTCGTATTCCGAGGTGTAGCGCCTTACCGTGCCGGGATGGTCCTCGGTGGGGCAAGGCCACTGCAGGCCATGCTCCTTTTTCATCCGGGCCCGGGTCATGCCCATGAAATCATAGGCCGTGCCCTTGGAGCAGAGGCGGATCTCATTCCAGACCTCCTCGGAATCTTTGTAGCCAAAGAGCCTCTTCCCCTCATCCCCCCGGCCCAGCTTAGCCATAAGCCGGTTGGCGAAGTCGATCATCACCGAAAGATCCGGCCGCGCTTCGCCCGGCGGATTTATGGCCTTTTCCACGTACTGGTAGCGCCGCTCGGATTGTCCGTAGGTGCCGTCCTTCTCCACCCAGAGGGCGGCCGGCAAAACCAGATCGGCAAGCTCCGAGGTTCTCGTCGGGTGGTAGGCCTCGGACACCACCAAAAAAGAATCCGTCGCGGCCATGCCCTTGCGGTAGACGTCCACGTTGGGCAGGCTCTGGCCGGGATTGGTGCAGGCGACCCAGAGACAGCGGGTGGCGCCGCTGTTCACCGCCTGGAACATCTCCATGGCCGTGAGCCCCGGCTTGGGCTGGATTCTGCCTGCGGGCACCCCCCAGAACTTCTCCATCTCCGCCCGGTCCTTTTCGTTGGCCACCAACCGCCCGTAGGGCAGCAGATGGCTCAACAACCCGCCGTCGCGGACGCCGCCGCAGGCATTGGGCTGACCGGTGAGGGAAAAGGTGGTGGCGCCCGGCCGGCAGATCTGGCCGGTGAGCAGATGCAGGTTGTGCACCATGTTGTTGGCCCAAACGCCGCGGGTCCGCTGGTTCAAACCCATGCACCAAAAACTCATGGTCGCCTTGGAGGTCGCGAACCAGCGCGCTGCCTTGACGATCTCCGCTGCCGGGCAGCCGGAGATCTTCTCGGCGGCCTCCGGGGTGTAGTCTGCAAGGAATTTGACATACTCGTCCCAGGTTACCTTGGCGATCTTGGGCGGCGGCCCCGGATCTACCATGGTTTTAAAGAGCGTGTGCTTATCGACAAAATCTTTGTTGTGGAGCTTTTCCTTGATGATCACATGGGCCATGGCGTTCAAAATCGCCAGATCAGTGCCGGGGGTGAAGCTCATATGCAGGTCCGCGATCCTGGCGGACAGGGTTTTTCGGGGGTCGGCCATGATGATTTTCACGTCCTTGCCCTTTTGCTTGCGCTCGTTCAGCATCCGGAAAATAACCGGATGGGCCTCGGCCATGTTGGAGCCGATGATGAAAAAACAATCGGCATGGTTGATGTCGTCGTAGGCGCCCATGGGCTCGTCCTTGCCGAAGGTCGAGACGTAGCCGACCGCGGCGGAAGCCATGCACAGCCTGGGGTTGCCGTCGATATTGTTGGTGCCCAGCCCCCCCTTGAACAGCTTGTTGATAAAATAGGATTCTTCGGTGTACGATTGGCCGGAGCCGTAGAAGGCCACCGAGTTGGGGCCGTTCTTGCGGATGGAGTCATGGAATTTATCGACCATGACGGTCATGGCCTGCTCCCAGGAGATACGGACGAATCTGTTGCCCTTGCGGAGCAGGGGATACTGCAACCGATCCGGCGCGTAGAGGATGGCGGGGAGAAAATTGCCCTTGAGGCAGAGGAACCCCTTGTTCCAATTGTCCTTGTCGCCCTTCACCGCCACGACCCTGCCGCCCTTGACCCCGGTGTAGACGCCGCAGCCGGCCCCGCAGTAACGGCAGACTCCCTTCACCCATTTATCCGGCTCACCGGCCGCAGCCAGCACTCCCTTGGGCATTGGCAGATCAAGACCGATGGCCGAAGCGGCGGCCAGGGCGGCCGAATATTTCATGAGTTCTCTTCGTGTCAGTTTCATGGTTATCTGCCTCCCTGTGTGTGATACGGCGTGGCCGCCCCACCCTGTACCGTGACGGCATGGGGGTCATGACAGGGAAAGCAGCTCTTCCCCTCTTTTTCTTTGCTCTTTTGCGCCTGGGCAACCTGATCGGCATGGCAGCCGCGACAGGCCCCAGGGCCGGGGCTGGCTGTAAAATTTTTGTCTGTCGAGCCATGGCAGACGATACATTTGACGTTCATCAACCCGTGTTTTCCGTCAAACCAGGCCTTTTCCTGGTCTCCGTGGCATTCGCCGCATTCCCGGCTCCCCGGAATGGCCGGATGTTTTCCCGCGGCTCCCAGCGCCACCTGCGGCGGCATGAGCAGACACAAGCCAATCAGTACGAGCAATCGCTTCATGATCCCTCCTTCCCATCGAGCGCGGCAGCGACGATGGTCACGTTTGCCCGGGGAACGTCCCCGGAAAAAAGAAACGGGCCGCGGGATGCCGGGCAGGCCGCGATGGCGGCCATGCCTTTGATCGCGCTGGCGTGCCCGCGGCTAAGTTCTCACGCCTCCGATAGAGTTCAGCATATCGCAACTGTCCGTAAAGGTGTTGTTAATGGCGGTAAAGGTTCGGTAAAGATGGTCCGGTTGCAAAGCAAATTGCCTGGCCTTGGAACGCAGGAGAAAGGGAAACTGGCAGAGGGCCGGGGATACACGGAAGCCTTTCTGCGTTTGCGGACAAGCGATGCACGCACCCCCCGCGCCGGGCACGCACCCGCCACAAAAAAAGCCCCCGATTCCCAAAGGAAGGCGGGGGCTTTAAACCGATACGGATGGGAACATTCCCGGCACGAGAAAATCCCGCGCCGGGAGCAGGGTGCGCTTATTTTGCGGCGAAGGGGTCTTTAAACTCCTGTTCCGGATTGAACATGAGCTTCCGCTCGCCCCGATTGTTCAGATATTTGGGCAGCTCCAGATCGATCTTGGCTGGAACGGCGACACCCGCGCCAGTCAAGCCTTGCCGGAGCAGCGCTTCCGCTTGTCCGGCGCGGAGAGCGGCATCGCCCAAAATCCGCATGGCCTCGGTGGGGTTATGGAATCCAACGGAGTTTTCCGCCCCGAAGTAAATCACCCGGTAAAATGCCTCTTCGTAGTGATCCTTGGCCTGGGCGTACAGATCCTTGTTGATCTCCTTGCCCTCGGCCTGGGCCTTGTGGGCCATCTCAAAGAGTTTGGCCACCGTGGCCGTGGCATACCCGGAACGGATAAAGATGGAGACGGCCCGGTCCTGAATGGCGAAGACCTGCTCCTTCAGCCATTCAGGGGTCTCGGTGTGGCATTGCTGACACGCCTTCATGTCATTCTTCAGCGGGCTCATGACCCGGTGATCCGAAGCCTTCTGGCTGCCCACCTTGGTGTACGGCATATGACAGTCTGCGCAGGAAACGCCGGCTTGCCAGTGGACACTGTTGTTGGAGTACATCTCAAACTCGGGATGGCGGATAAACGCCATCTTGAAGCCGGTGACGCTCTGTTTCCATTCTCCGTAGGACGCGTCGCTGCGAATCTTCTTGATGATGTTTTCCACGGGCATCTGCCCCCACTTGCTTCCTTCCCAGGGGAAGAAAACATCCACGGATTTCATGTCTGCGTCCTTAGGGATGGAGTAGGTCACATGGCACTGGGCGCAGACCAGGGTCCGTTTGTCCTGATGGGTCAGCTTGGCCTCATCCACGCCCATGACTTTCAATGCCTTGCTCAGGGTGAAGCCGCGGGAGATCTTGAGCGACAGGTCCTTGTTGTCATGGCAATCGATACAGGCCACGCCGAGGTCCTGATGCTCCTTGGGAATCTCGGCCAGCACCGTATCGTAGGGCTTGGCATAATAATCCTTGCCCATTTTCTGTTCGAGTTGAACAGCATACGGGGTTTTGCAGGTCAAGCAGGCGCCGCCGGCCTTGACCCGGGAAGGATCCACCAGGGATTGATCCTTGCGCATGTAGAGATGGCCCCGGGGTTCGTTGTACTCAACGCCAAAGCCCCAGCCGTTAAAGAGCAGGGCCAGGAAGGGGAATTCGGAAAGCTTGTCATAGGTCACGCCGCCGTCATTGCCTTTTTTATACTTGCTTTTCCCTACAGGCGTCGGCTCGCCGGTTTTTTTCCACATATCGTATTCCACCGGCCAGGCCTTGCCCCACTGGGCCGGATCAATCACGCCGTCGGCAATCTGCACGGTTTTCACCGGGGTTGCTTTTTCCGGGGCGCATCCCGCGCCAAGCGCCAGGGTCGCCATCAATGCCAACAGCGCGCTTTGTTTCATCCTCTTTTTTGTGGTCTTCTTCATTGGTTCTTCTCCTCCCTTGATCGATTAAATGGTTCCGGTCAATCGGTGTTGTAGTTGGCGGTGACAGTTCCAGCACTTCCGGGTGGTGTCCATGCGAGATACGGTTTCTTCATGGCAGCGGAGACAGTTTGCCTGCACTACCTTGCTGCCGTGGCCGCTCAGGACGATTCTTTCGGGAACCTGGCCCGAGTGAAAGAACAGGACATCCTTCATTCCGTCGATGGACTTCCAGAAGTAGTGTCCAATGGGTCCGCCGTTGGGCAGATGGCAGTCCACGCAGAGAATCCTCCGGTGGGCGCCGGCATGGCTCCACGCGGTGTGCTGTTCCTCCATCACATGGCATCCGGCGCAAAATGCCGGGGATTCCGATTTGGCCAGAAGGCGTGGCGGGCCGACCATCAGGAAGACCAGAATCGCCAATCCGCCCAGGCCTGCCGCAAAAAGCGCCCCGACGTGTTTTCTGGGTTTCAGAAGTTGCATGCATCCTCCTTGTTGTTGACTTGAAATTGTCGCTCGATCCCAGCGGGGCAACGCTGGAACGCATTACAACGGCTCTTGATCCTGCAACGGCATTGACAGACGGGGGTAGTTTTACTGCGTCCCGTCTCCCCTCGCGTTCATCGGCAAATGATACAACCAATGCCCGTAAAGGTGGTGTTAATGACGGTAAATATTCGGTAAAGAAAGGGGCAGCGAAGGAGGAGGGGAAACTCAGGCAAACGCGGGCGGGGGCCAAAGACAGGGGCAGCGGGGGACGGCCGGGGTCAACGATGGAGCACAAACCGGACAAACAGCAGAAGGATCTCCTGCCGGAAAAAAAGATAGAACAGGGCCGCGACGGCCAGGAATGGCCCGTAGGGGATCACGGTCTTGCCGCCCTTGCGCTGTTTGATCATGGCTCCGACGCCTGCCACCGTGCCCAGCAACGAACTGCCGAAGATCACAAAGGGCAGTGATTGCCAGCCGAGAAATGCGCCGATCATGGCCAGCAGCTTGATGTCGCCGCCGCCCATGCCTTCCCGCCTGGTGAGCAGGTAATAAACCAGGGCGACCAGATAAAAGCTCCCGCCGCCGAAGAGAATCCCCAATCCGGCGTCCTGCCAGGCGACGAACGGATTGACAAAAGAGAGGCCAAACCCGAGAACGATGCCGGGCAGGCTGATCACGTCGGGAATGATCTGGTGCTGAAGATCGATGAAAATGACCGCAATCAGGGCGGCGCAAAAAAGAAAATAGATGGAGAAAAGAATGGTGGGGCCAAAATGGAGATACAGCGCCAAGGCCATGAACGCCGTGACTCCCTCCACCAAGGGGTAGCGCCAGGAGATCCGCACCCCGCACCGCCTGCATCTGCCGCGCAGCAGCAGAAAACTCAACAGGGGGATATTGTCGTACCAGGCGATGGACTTTTTGCAGGCCGGGCAATGGGAGGGAGGAAAAACCACGGAACCCCCTTCCTCGGGCAGCCGCACAATGACCACGTTGAGAAAGCTGCCGACCAGGGCCCCGAACAGGGCGACAAAAAAAGAAAGCGTATGCTCAGCCATGCGTCGTGTTTCCTTGCGTCAACGGCCTGGGAGGAAGCCGCCCCGTAACTGCCTGTTGCCAAACCACGAAAATTTCTGCTATAGTACCCTAGAAAATTTCCAGTCACAATAGGGCATTACCCCAGCTTGACCTGAAAAGATCATCCCGCCCCTGACAGGAATGGATGCAATAACACGAGAAAAGACCGGCGCGCGCAAATCCGCGCAGTCCCTTCTCTCTCCTTGTATAAAGCACATGGCGTGGAGCATTACCGGTGATTCTTTCCCTCGACGAATCCATCCAGAAACTGAAAACAGAGATCCTCTCCCAGGACTGGAGCCTGTCCCCCAAAAAAATAGAACCCCTGCAGGCGGCCTTTACCTGCCTGAAAAACCGTTTCAATACCCGGAAAAACGCCCTGGCCATCCTGACCATGGCGGACAGCGTTTTGCTTTACGCCCAGAAGCGGCAAGGCCGGATTCCCCCTGAGTTTATCGACTTCCTCAAGGAAACCATGGCCCATGTGGTCAACATGTATGAGGACGCCAAATTCGATCCGGACAGGGATGCCGAGGTGTTCAAGCGGGTGTATGGCAAGTTTTCCAAGCTCAAGGAGAAGGTGGCCGCCGAAAAGAGCGGGGAGCCCGCACCGGATGGCGCCCCGGCAGAATCGCCCGCCGGATTGGCGCCTTGGGAAGAGCCGATCTCCCTGGAGGACGCCGGGCCACATCCTGCCCAGCGGAAAACCGGACACAACCCGGCGGGCAAGGCTCCCGGCAAGTCCGCGCCCAAGGTTGCGGAGCCAAAACCCCTGCGGATCCAGCCCGGGGACATGATCCGCCCCATCACGGTCGGCAGGCTGTCCCTGGCCATTGCCGAGGAACACATCGCCCTCATCACGCCCCTCTCCCCGAAAAAGAGAAAAAAATACATCCACAGCAGCCAGATTCCCCTGAAGGATCTGGGAGGCTGGTTTGGCCGCCTCTCCGTCCGGATGCAAGGCTCCCTTGCCCTGCACAAAAACAGCAAGCTGAAAAAGCTTATTCTCCCCCTCATGGTCCCCAGGGGCATGACCCTTGCGGAAATCCCCGACGAAGAAGCCGCCATGCTGATGGTGGTGAGCAACGGCAACTGGCACGGGGTTATCCTCTGCCGCTCCATTGAACCGCAAGCAACCCCGCTGCTCTCCCTGACGCGGGGAAAAAACGGCGACATTGTCGGCCCGGCCCGACTTGGCGAAGACCGGGAATTGCAACTGCTGAACATCAGTCAGTTGCTCGAACGGGAGGGGTTTCTCTTCATGCCGGAGTAACAGGCGGCCAAACCGCAGGACAAGAGGATGCAACCATGAAAAACAAACGCAAAAATACTCGGGTGCCGTTTCAGGTGATCATCGGTCTGGACTTTCCGGATCAAAGCCATGCGGAATGCGAAACCGCGGACCTGAGCCTCAAAGGAGTCTTCGTGCTCGGCGTTACCGGGCACACGGTCGGCGAAAACTGCCTGGTTTCCTTGCGGCTGGTGGGCTCAACCAGCCACCTGACCCTGAAAATGAAGGGCACGGTCGTGCGGGTGGAAGAAGATGGGCTGGCCCTGCACTTTTACGAGATGGACCTGGACAGCTTTTTTCATCTCAAAAACATCCTCTACTACAACAGCGAAGACCCGGACGTGCTGGACGAGGAGCTCTCCACGCAAATCGAGAATTTCCAAGACCCGGAATGACGGTCATTCGCCATTTTTTTTGCTCTATCCCGGCGCGGAATCCCTTTTTACTTTGCGCCGGATGCTGCTCTGCGTTATTTTTCAGCTTTACGAAATACAACCCTTGCCGCGGAATGAACCATGGCGATCATGCAGTTGAACATCATCCCCCTGGGCACCCAAACCCCAAGCGTGGGGCAATATGTGGCCGATATCCAGGAGGTATTGCGCAGGGAAGGCGTGCCCCATGAGCTGACCGACATGGGGACGATCATCGAGGGCGAGCCCCAGGCGCTTTTTGCCCTTGCCGCCCGCCTGCATGGACTGCCTTTCGCCTGCGGGGTGCAACGGGTAGTAACCCAACTGGTGCTCGACGAACGGCGCGACAAAAATGTGACGCTGGGCGATAAAACCGCCGCGGTCCAGGCCCGCCTCGCCTGAAAATAATCCCCGGATGAAACAACCATGAGCCGAACCACCCGCGAACCCCGCACAAAAAGAACCCTCCGCACAGCGCCCTTCGTGGTGATCACCGCCTTTCTCCTCCTCTGGCTGATCGGCGTCGCCACCGGAGAACCGGCCCGGGTCCTGGAACAGGCCCTCCAGGTCTGCCTGAGCTGCATAGGGATAGGCTGAGATGGAAGCCGCCCGCAAATGGATTCAGGTGATCGTCGCAATTTTCACCAACGGCTCCTGGTCCTTCCCCTTCACCAAAACCCTCTACCAGGGGCCGCTCAAGGTCATCTGCGCGCCAGGCCTGAACTGCTACTCCTGCCCGGCGGCCACCACCTACTGCCCCATGGGCTCGATCCAGCAACTGTTGGGCGGGCTGCGCTTCGCCCTGGAAAACGGCCAGTACTATTTCGGCTTTTCGGTCTTCGGTTCCATCGGCGTACTCGGCGGGCTGTTCGGCAGGATGATCTGCGGCTGGGCCTGTCCCTTTGGCTTTATCCAGGAACTGCTGCACAAGATCCCCTCCCGGAAATTCAGGATCCCGCGCATGCTCTCCCACGGCAAATACGTCTTCCTGCTCCTCTTTGTCGTGGTGCTGCCGCTGGTGCTTGTTGACGAGTTCGGTACCGGCAGCCCCTGGTTCTGCAAGTTCGTCTGCCCGGCCGGCACCCTGGAAGCAGGCATCCCCATGCTCCTGCTCCAGCCTAATCTGCGCAGCACCATCGGCCTGCTTTTTCTCAACAAGTTCGTGATCATGCTGCTTTTTCTGACCTGGGCCATCTTTTCCAGCCGGCCCTTTTGCCGAACCGCCTGCCCCCTGGGCGCTTTTTACGCGCTTTTCAGCAAGGTCCGCCTGATCAAGCTGCACCTCGATGAGGCCAAATGCACCAATTGCAAAGCCTGCCATCATGTCTGCCCCATGGGGGTCAAATTCAACGAATCCCCCAACGACCCCGAGTGCATCACCTGCCTGGCCTGCATGAACAAGGCCTGCCAGTTCGACGCCATCTCCCTGGAAATAGGCGGTATTCCCCTGGCCGTGCCGGACAGGGGGCTGTCCCCTGCCAGTAAACCGTAACACCCCATAGCGCAAGGAGGTTTGTATGATCCGGCGACTCTGTTTCGGAATCGTTTTCCTATTGTTTTTCACTTCGCTGGCCCACGCGGAAATGGTGAGCATCAGTACGACCAAGGCACGGATACGTTCCGGGCCGGGGGTGAACCATCCGATCAAGTTTGAACTGGGCACGGGGTATCCCCTGAAGGTGCTGGACCGCAAGGGCACATGGCTCAAGGTGACCGACTATGAATCGGACACAGGCTGGATCAGTAAAACGCTGGTAAGCAAAACCCCCCATTTGATTGTCAAAACAGAAAAGACCGTCATCCGGACCGGCCCCGGAACACACCAGCGCGTTGTGGGCAATGCCAAACGCGGCGTGGTGTTGCGGACTCTCAAACATCAAAAGGGCTGGGTCCAGATCAAGCACGAATCCGGCCTCATCGGCTGGATTCAGCGCGATACGCTCTGGGGCTGGTGAGCTCTCTGCCGCGTAAACCCTGCGACTCGAGGCCCGTCTTTATCACTCCGCGCATCCAGGCAAAACCATGAAAATTTTCCGCACCAAGACCACGACCCCGGACGATTTCGACCATACCGGCCTCCACAAATGCCTCACCGCCTTTGATCTCACCCTGCTGGGAATCGGAGCGATCATCGGCACCGGGATCTTCGTGCTCACCGGCATCGCCGCCGCCACTCAGGCCGGGCCAGCGGTAATCCTCTCCTTTGTCATCGCCGGAGTCGCCTGCGCCTTCGCGGCCCTGGCCTATGCCGAACTCGCCTCCGCCGTGGGGGGCTGCGGCAGCGCCTACGGGTACAGTTACGCTGCCTTCGGCGAGCTGATCGCCTGGATCATCGGCTGGGATTTGATCCTTGAATACGGAGTGGCCACCGCCGCCGTGGCCAACGGCTGGGCCGGGTACTTCAACAACGCCCTCATCGCCGTGGGGTTCTCCCTGCCGGACGTCCTGACCAAGGCGCCCTCCCTGGGCGGCATCATCAACCTGCCGGCCGCGGGCATCGTTCTGATCCTCATGGTCCTGCTCATGCTGGGCATGCGGGAGAGCGCCCGCACCAATATGGTGATGGTTTTTGTCAAGCTGCTGACCATTGCGGTGTTCATCGGGGTGGCCGTTTTCCACGTCAACCCGGAGAACTGGAGCCCTTTCATGCCCTTCGGCTGGAGCGGCGAGAGCCCCGAGGGCAAACCCGTCGGGGTGCTGGCCGGCGCAGCCATGGTCTTTTTTGCCTATGTGGGCTTCGATGCGGTCTCCACCGCCGCGGAAGAGGCAAAAAACCCGCAGCGCGACGTGCCGTTCGGCATCATCTTCTCCCTGGTTTTCTGCACCGTCATCTATATCGCGGTCGCCGGATTGCTCACCGGCGTGGTCCCCTACACCCAGCTCAACGTGCCGTCGCCCGTGGCCCACTCCCTCCACCTGCTGGGGATCAACTGGGCCTCGGCCCTGGTCGCCACCGGGGTCATCGCCGGATTGACCACGGTGATGCTCGTCCTCTATTACGGGCTGACCAGGGTCTTCTTCGCCATGTCCCGCGACGGTCTGCTGCCGCCGTTTTTCGCCCAGGTGCACCCAAAAACCAAAACCCCGGTGCGGGTCATCGGACTCTGCGGCTTGATCATCTCCCTGGTCGCCGGGTTCATCCCCTTGGGCGAGCTGGCCGAACTGGTGAACATCGGCACCCTGGCCGCCTTTGTTCTGGTCTGCCTGGGGGTGGTCGTTTTGCGCATCAAGCAGCCGCACCTGCACCGCCCCTTCAAGAACCCGCTCAACCCGGTCTTCCCGCTGCTCGGCGCTTTCTCCTGCGCGGCGCTCATGGCATTTTTACCCTGGGTTACCTGGATGCGTTTCGCAGTCTGGCTGGCAATCGGAGTAGTGATCTATTTCGTCTATTCGATCCGCCACAGCGCACTGAGAGAGCAAGACCGTTGATTGCCTCCGGATGCGCGGCCCGTTCCACGCTCTCTTGCCTTTGCCTCCTTGTTTTCTGCCTGCTGGCACTTTCCGGCTGCGAAAACACCGACCTGCAACTGGCCACGGAGGCCGGCCTCGAGGCCGTGCAGGCCGTCACCCTCTCCGACCGCGACGTGCAGCATCTTGCCCAGCAGGCCTCCCTCCAGAGCGACACCAAAAATCATCTGGCCCCTCCCGGCTCCCAATATGCCCGGAGGCTCGCGCGTCTTGCCGGCCAGCACCTTGACGCGGATGGCTTTCGCTTCACCTGCAAGGTCTATCTTTCCCCGGAGATCAACGCCTTTGCCATGGCGAACGGAACCATCCGCATCTACAGCGGCCTCATGGACATGATGGACGACGGGGAGCTGCGCTTTGTCATCGGCCATGAAATGGGCCATGTGGCGCGAAACCATATCCGCAAAAAGCTGCAGCTTGCCTATGCGGCCAGCGCCCTGCGCAAGGGCATCGCCTCTCAGTCCGGCACAGCCGGCGCCCTCGCCGCCTCCCAGCTCGGAGGGTTTACCGAACTCCTGGTGAACGCCCAGTTCTCCCAACAGGAGGAGCGGGAGGCGGATGACTACGGCGCCGGTTTCCTGGAGCGCCAGGGATACGACCGGAAACCCGCGATCTCGGCCCTGCGGAAACTGGCCACCCTGGGCAACGACCACTCCTTTCTGGCCAGCCATCCTGCCCCGGGCGCCCGGGCCGACCGGCTGGAAAAAGGCCCGGCAGCCCCGTCAGGAGAAAGCGGCCACACCATCGCCGCTTTCCTGACGCGCCTCCGGCTGCTGATCCTGTCGCTGTATGCTCACCTGAAGACACTGCTCCCCATTCCACATTCTCTCTAAAATTCCAGCCCCGTCGTATTTTCCCCTGCGACTTTTTGTCACATTCCCAAACCGTTTCCCCGGTGGTACCACAATGTAACATGTCACATTGTGGTTGTCGGCGACGCGCGTGGACTGCGTTCGCACAACGCGTGCATGAGCGGGCATGGCCCGTGCACGTTGAAAGAAATCGCCATGGGAGGCAAAAAGCATGACAGAGAGGAAGAAAAACCAATGCAACCAGGAACGCCGTTCGCTTTTGATCGGGGCCGGCAAGATCGCCGCAGGCGCCGCGCTTGTTTCGGCGGGGAGCTTCTCCCTGCCGAAACTGGCCAAGGCCAAGGCGGCCGCGACTCAGTGGCCGTGGCCCTATGTCAAACTCGATCCGGCAAAAACCGCCGATCTGGCCTACGAGGAGTGGTATCGGGTCTTCTGCGGGGCGGCCGTGGTCAGCAGCGTCTTCAGCCAGTTGCGTGAAAAGGTCGGCGAGCCGTACAACTCGTTCCCGGTCGATGCCTTTGTCTTTCTCGAGGGCGGTCAAGTGGGCTGGGGCACAATCTGCGGCTCGAACGCAGGCGCCAATATGGTGGCCAATCTCATCGCCGGTCCCCGGATTGCCGGGGCCACTGAGGGGCACCTGATGAGCGAGGACATCATGCAGTGGTATTCGGACACCGCCTTGCCGGTTTACGTCCCGAAAACCCCCAAGCAGACCGGCGAGATCGTCAAGACCACCAGCGAATCCCCCCTCTGTCATGTTTCAGTCGGCAAGTGGATGAAAGCGGCAGGCAAACCGATCGGCAGTCCTGAGCGCAAGGATCGCTGCGCGCGGGTGGCGGCCAGCGTCGCCTTTAATCTGGTGACTATGCTGAACGACTGGAAGGACGGCAAGTATGCGGCCAAGAGCACCCATGCCCCGGTCAAGGACTTTGGCATCACCGGGCAGTTCAACTGCATGGAATGCCATGGCAACAACGTGCCCACGCCGCCGATGGCCAAAAAATAACGCATTTTTCCGGTTCGCTGTTGCCCGTTTGTTTTTTTGCCAGACGGGAAACGCGAGCGCAGGTATCGGATAGTTGCTTGTTTCGGCAAGGGATTCGGGGGACACCCTGCTTAATGGCTCATTAGGCAGGTGTCCCCTGGACCCAGACGGATTATGGAAAGAGAGGGATGCGTGCGAGACGCGGCCGATGCCGCACGGCTACAACCCCTTCTTTTCGAACCAGCGCAGAAGCAGGATGCCCGCCGCGACAAAAACGCCGATCACCGGCCAATGGTTGATGCCGAGGAGTTGGGGGATGGTGATCTTGCCCAAATCTCCCCAGGTGAGCACCGTTTCTTTGATGAACGGGAAAGACTCGGCATAGAGCGCCGCCCCAACCACCATTCCGGCAATACCCCAGACCGCATCCCAACGGCCTTCGCCCAAAGCCCCCACCGAGGTGCCGGGGCAGTAGCCGATCAGCCCCCAGCCCAGCCCGAAGGTCAAGCCGCCGAGAATGGTGCCGCCAAGGATCGTTGCCTTGATGGAAAGTTTAGCGAGCCCCAGATCATGGAGCAGGTAGACCCCGATCATTCCCACCAGCACGCTGGAAAGCATGAACTTGATGATGGTCATGTCCTGGAGACGCAGGGCTGCCAGTTGCTTGTCGTAGCGCAGCACCCTCCCTTTCTGCAGGAAAAATCCGAAGAGCACGCCGGTAACAAGACCTGCCAGAAGCTGATTCATGATTGCCCTCCCTTACCGTACACAAGGCGCGCCATGATGATGCCGCCGGCAAAAAAACAGACCAGCGCAATGTAGCCGCTTACCGCTAGCTGGAGCGAACCGCTCAGCCCGTGCCCGCTGGGTCAGCCGTCGGCCAGGCGGGCGCCGTACATGGCGATCGTCCCGCCGGCAAAGGCGGCCAGGCCCCGCTTGATGGTCGAGGGGCCGAATTTGGCCCGCCACATGTCCGGCACTCCCTGGAATTTGAAGCTGCCCGAGCTCAACGCCGCGAGGAATGAACCGATCAGGATGCCGATCAGGAACATCCACTGCCAGTCAATAATGGGCTTCTCTTTCAAGAAATACTCCATCTGGCTGACCCGTTCCGGGCTGAAGAGCTGCTCGATCATCCCGGCGCCCCGCACAAAGGTGGTGGAGGCCCCGGCGTATTTGCCGGTGAGCCAGACCGAACCGACGATCACCAGCCCGCTCAAGGCCCCGGCCACATAGGGGTTCCATTGCCCCTTTTCCATTTGTCCTGCCATAAACGCCCTCCTCATTGCTGATGCTGTTATTGCTGGGAAAGAGTTTCCGCGCCTGCTTGCAGAATACAAAAAAACGGGGAAATTCGCCACGGGAAATGGCATGTATCGGTAAGGCAAAATGTCGCAGGGGACACACGGGAGCGTCGAGAAACCCTCCTCCTTTTTCCTCAACCGGACGGCACACGGACACTCTGCTCACATCACCCTGGACCGGAGTTGCGTGGGCGGCGGCCATGGCTCCTTGGCGCGTAAGCTCTCCAACCGCAGGGCAGACCGTAGGGCCTTGAGACTGCATGTCCGGGGATCGTCCTTTTCTTCTTCCGCCGCCTCTTTCCTGGCCGGCTTCCAGTAACAGACATGGGAATAGAGGGTTTTTCCCAGAAAACCTCCATGGCCCGGACGAACGGGAATATCCAGGATGCCGTTCCCAAAGCTTCCGGCGAGCGGCCCGCCGATCAGATCCCCGAGAACGCCTTTCCGGTGGGGAAAGAAGAGATTGGTCCAGCGAGTGGAGGCAAAGGGCGCCCCATGGTGCGGGATGCGCACACTTATCGGGTGCGCGTGTACAGGAGACTCATAGTTTTTCTGGTAATGCGTCTCCTGTGCCGGCACCGGCGGACAGCAGGGAAATTCAAATTCAATCTTGCGCTGCTCGAAACTCCACGGGTCTTCCTCCATGAGCAGGGTGGCATGGGTCAAGGGGGAACCCAGCGTGATGAAATCGGTGACAAGCCAAGGGATGCCAGCGGCACGATGTTCCCGCCAGAGGCCGTGCTGCTTGCGTTGGAACTCCTCCACTTCGCCGGCGCCGATCATTGCCGGGTCGCGTTGCAACTCTGCGGCCACGGTATCAAATTCCACGGCTTTCGGCTGCTTTTGCGGGGAGGGCTCATGGGATTCCCGCAATTCCACCCAGAGGTGCCGGATCATGTCGTAGCCGATAACCGAACCCAGGCTGTGCCCGACCACGACAATCCGAAAGTATTTTTGGGATTCGTGTAACGCGCGGAGGAGCCTGATCCCTTCCGCCCGAATCTTGTTCCGCTTGTCGATGTTGCCGGGGGAAGGGGTCAAATACCGGGCGGCGTCAGCCACATAGCCGAGGATAAAACGGCTGGAGGCGGCCTGCAGGCCAAGAACAGCCAAGGCGAAATACAACTGCCGCTTCTCATACAACGCCGCGAACCGCACCGCCAGCGATTGGCTCGTTTGGTCAAACAGCCCCCAGAGCACCAGCGCCGCGGCCAGAAACAGCCCGCTGTACGTTACGAAATAGATCGGACGCAGTTTCCGGGGGATATTCCGCGGACGCCGCACCAGCAACCCCCCCAGCCAGGACAGCACCGAGCCATATTTGGAATCGCACAGGTGATGCGACCAATAATACTCGTAGAATTCGGTGATGGGGCGGTGCGATTCCCTGTCGCTTGGCGCCTGGAGACATCTGAGCTCAAACGACTCGCTCATCCGATCCGGCTTACTGCGGTACTTTTTCCGCGCGCTTTTCGAGGTGTCCGAAAGAACGGCATCCACGAAACTCCGGAGTGTTTCCATGGGACGTTGCTCGCCGATGCCATGGATGACCACGACTGCCTGCTTGGGACGATTCATGCTTCAGTCGCTCCTTGCCTGAAAAAATTCACCGCAGCCGCCATAACTTCCCGCCCCTTTCCGGGGCGGCTGGATTCTGCCGTGGCGCCCGTGGACCCTCGCAACAGCATCGTCCTCCGGCAGCCTTTCACGGAAATCTCCAAGGACGCAAAAAATCTTGCCTGGCGTATGGCCCAGAGGGCACAGACCTTGACCATGGAGGATCCTACAGATCCGGGTCGCAGGGCAACGGTTCCAGGTCCGGGTCGCAGGGCAACGGCTCCAGGTCCGGGTCGCAGGGCAACGGCTCCAGGTCCGGGTCGCAAACACACCCCTTGGGGTGAGCATTGCGCGGCTGCTTTGCGCGCCTGGAAAGGAGTTCCTCGCGGAAGGCGTCCAGCTTGGCGCTATTCAGCACATTACCCAACCCTTGATTCAGATTTCCAACCGGATGGAATCGAGAGAAAACGCAGGGGAAAATCTCCCCGCTCGGGGTGAGACACAGTTTTTTTTGCCAGCACCGCCCGCACAGCTCATCAAAGCGCGACTCAACCTTTTTCCCGTGCAACCCGCGGCCAACCTCACGCAGCGGCCCGGAACTGATGGAGGAAACACCCATTTTCTCCAGCATGTTTCTGGTCTGGCCCAAGTCTCCGGCGTTGGCCTCCATCTGGACTGCCGCAACGCGGACAGGGAGGCCGGACCGGACTGCCCAATGGATAGAAGTCATGGTTCTGGCGAAACTGCCTTTTTTTTGGGTAACGGCATCGTGGATCTCCGCCCGGGCGGAATAAACGGAAAACGCCAAGCGTGTCCGATGGCGCAGAAAACTCTCTCTCACGGTTTCGGTAAAAATGGTTCCGTTGGTGAACACCTCAACCGTCGTGAATCCATCCGCTCTGGCGCATTCGATGAGTTTTGCCAGGTCCGGGTGCAGGGTAGGCTCCCCCCCTATGAATTGAACCCTGCGACACCCTAATTCCGCAGCTTGTCGCAGGGCCTCCCGCCAATCATCAAACCCGAGGGTCCCATGAAGTCTTCTGGCCGGACTGGAGTCGGCATAGCAGTGGATGCAGGAGAGGTTGCATTGCGCCGTAATCTCCATCCACAAAAAATCGAGTTCTCCGGGGGAGGATCCGCGGATATCCCGAGGAGTTTTCTCCCGCGCTGACTGCCTGTTTTCGCGCATCCGCATCTCGTCCCTCCTTTCCGGCCATCGCCTGTGTGACCATGCCTATTTCTCACAAGCCTCATCCGCAGGGGATGCCGCAGATAACCACATGCTTCCTGACCAATTTATCACACTTTGCCCACAGTCTTCCATGGAGAAATACTGTGCCCCTGCCCCGGGTCTTCATGGATGAAACGCGGAACCTGTTGCCACAAAAAATGCCCTGCGGAATCAGGGGAAAAATGGGCTCGATTTTCCCGCGCCACCTGGAGTAGAGTGAACACAATTTCGCTAAAAATCTCTCCGGGAGCGTGCCGATATGGAATTTTTGCAAACCGCAACCTGCATCAACAGCGCCTGGGTGAGCAGCGCCTTTCTCTTCGGCTTTGGCTGCAAACGGCTCAATCTCCCGCCCATGCTGGGCTTTCTCCTGGCAGGCTTTGCCATGAACTTTCTCGGCCTGACCGGGGGCTCCCTGGCCCTGGACAGGATCGCGGACATGGGTATCATGGTCCTGCTCTTCACCATCGGCCTCAAGCTCGACCTCAAGGGGCTGAGCAAGCCGGAGATCTGGGGCGGCGCCACGCTGCATGCCCTGCTCACCATTTTCCTGCTGACGGCGCTGATTCTGGCGGCCTCCACCCTCGGGATTGCGCACCTTGCCGGACTCAGCCTGGAGCAGGCCGCCCTGATCGGTTTTGCCTTGAGCTTTTCCAGCACGGTCTTTGCGGTGAAGGTTCTCGAGGAAAAGGGCGAGATGAACGCCCTGCACGGCCATGCCGCCATCGGCATCCTCATCATGCAGGACCTGATGGCCGTGTTTTTCCTCACCGTTTCCAAAGGCGAGTTCCCCTCGCCCTGGGCTTTAGGCCTGCCGGTCTTGCTCCTGTCCCTCCGGCCGTTGCTCATGCACATCATCGATCATATCGGCCATGGCGAGCTCCTGCCCCTGAGCGGGCTCTTCATCGCCCTGGCCGTGGGCGCCACCAGCTTCTCCGTGGTGGGTTTGAAACCGGACCTCGGCGCGCTGGTCATCGGCATGCTGATCGGCTCCCATGGCAGGGCCCATGAACTTTCCCGTTCGCTTTACAGCTTCAAGGATATCTTTCTGGTCGGTTTCTTTTTCCAGATCGGGCTCACCGCCATCCCCCATTTCGGACATGTCCTTGTCGCCCTGGGACTTACCGCCGTGCTCCCGGCGAAAACCTTCCTCTATTTCCTGGTCCTGACCCGCTTTCGGCTCCGCGCCAGAACCAGCCTGCTGGCCAGCTTGAACCTGGCCAATTATTCCGAATTCGGCCTGCTCGTCGCCGCCATCGCCATGAAGCAAGGCTGGCTCGATCCGGACTGGCTGATCATCGTTGCCCTGGCGCTCACCTTTTCCTTTTTGCTGGCCGCCCCACTCAACAGCAGGGCCAACCGCCTCTATGACCGTTTTGCCGTGCAGCTCCAGCGGTGTGAAACCAAAACCCGCCACCCCGGAGACATCCGGATCGATCTGGATCAGGCCGACACCCTCATCTTCGGCATGGGGCCCTTCGGGGCCATGGCCTACGACACTATCCGGGAGCGGATGGGAGAAGGGGTGCTGGCTGTGGATTACAACCGGGAAACGGTCAGGCAGCACCTTGCCGCAGGCCGCAGGGTGATCTGGGGAGACGCCACGGATTATGATTTCTGGCGCAAGATCGATCTTTCCAGACTGAAAATCATCCTGCTCACCATGAGCAACCACCAGGCAAACCTGCTGGCCCTGAGGGAAATCCACTCCGCCGGCTTCCAGGGGCCGGTAACCGCCACCGCCCGTTTCGAGGACCAGCGCCTGGAGCTGGAAGCAGCCGGCGCCACTGCGGCCTACAACATTTTTTCCGAGGCAGGAGCGGGGTATGCCGACCATGTCTGCCGCGCCACCGGTCTGGTCTGCAAGACGCGTTTTTTTGTGCCGGGCAACGATATCCAGAGCATGTTCGCCAAGGGCTGAAAACGCGGGCATGCCCCTTCTTCCCCATGATCCAGAACACAGAGGAATATTTCCATGGCCGCGGTTGAAGGAAAGCCCACGCAGGGGAACACGCTCCGCCATCTTGTCCGCGCGCTCCGCTCCCGGAACTACCGTCTTTTCGTCGCAGGGCAAGGCGTTTCCCTGGTGGGCACCTGGATGCAGCATGTCGCCATGAGCTGGCTTGTCTACCGCTTGACCGGCTCCGCCATGCTGTTGGGGGTTGTCGGTTTCACCAGCCAGATCCCGACCATCTTCATCTCCCCGGTGGCCGGGGTGCTCGCCGACCGCTGGGACAGGCGGCGTCTCCTGCTTGCCACTCAAACACTCGCCATGTTGCAGGCCACCTTTCTTGCCGTTGTCGTGCTGACCGGAGTCGTGCAGGTCTGGCAGCTCATCCTGCTGAGCCTGATCCTGGGCATCGTCAACGCCTGCGACATCCCGATCCGCCAATCCTTTATCGTCGAGCTGGTGGAAGATCGCGAAAACCTGGGAAACGCCATTGCCCTCAACTCCTCCATGGTCAACGGCGCCCGCCTCACAGGCCCGGCCATCGCCGGGTTGCTCGTGGCCTCGGCGGGAGAAGGGATCTGTTTTGTCCTCAACGCGCTCAGCTACCTGGCGGTCATCCTGGCCCTTGCAGCCATGCGTATCCCACCCGTTGCCAAACCCGGCCCTGCCAGACGCCCAATCCTGCATGAACTTCTGGAGGGTTTTCTCTACGCCTACCGCTTTGGCCCGATCCGCAGCATCCTGCTCCTCCTTGCCCTGGTCAGCCTCATGGGGATGCCCTATTCGGTTTTGGCGCCGGTCTTTGCCAAGGAAATCCTGCACGGCGGGGCGCACACCTTCGGCTTTCTGATGACCGGTGCGGGCAGCGGCGCCCTGGTCGGCACCCTGTATCTCGCTTCCCGCAGGAGCGTGCGCGGCCTCGGCCTGGTGATTGTCCGGGCGACGATCCTTTTCGCGGTGGGCATCGCCATCTTTGCCCTGTCCCGCAACTTCCTCTTCTCGCTGGCCGCCCTGGCCCTGGCGGGATTCGGGGGCATGACCATCGTCGCCTCCTGCAACACCGTGCTGCAAACCATTCTGGACGAAGACAAACGGGGGCGGGTCATGAGCTTTTTCACCATGGCCTTCATCGGAATGGCGCCCTTCGGCTCTCTCGGCGCCGGCACCATGGCCGGCATCATCGGCCCGCGCGACACCTTGCTCCTCGGCGGCCTCGGCTGCCTGGCGGGAGCAGCGATTTTTGCCCGGAACCTCCCGAAGATCAGGGAAAAAGTGCACCCCATCTATCTGCGCATGGGAATTATCCAGGAAGTCGCCAATGGCTTGGAGACCGCGGCGGAACAACCGCCGTTGCCGGAGCCTGCTGAGCTGAAAAACGACACCGGCTGAAAGGCGGCTGCCCGCTTTTCTGTATCTGATTACCACTAATCTTCAGCCATTTCTTTCGTCATTCCGGCGAAAGCCGGAATCCAGTCCGCGAAGGGTTTCTGGACCCCGGCTTTCGCCGGGGTGACGACTGTGGAATCATCGATTATTATTAATAAAAAATCAGATAGTTATCATGCTGCCTGCGACATTGGCTGAAGTTCGGTGGTAATCAGATTTCTTTATGTATTTCCCCGTCCTTTTTTTTGGCTGCTGCCACGCCTCCGCGATACTCTTTTAGCATGGCGGCAACTCTGGAACAGGGGGAATATTATGTAAGCCAGCCCTGCCGCCGGGGCACAAAAAAACCCGCGGCCGTTCCCGGCGCGGGTTTTTTTGTAAGGCATAAATGGCGGAGAGCGAGGGATTCGAACCCTCGGTAGAACTTTTGGTCCTACACTCGCTTAGCAGGCGAGCACCTTCGGCCTACTCGGTCAGCTCTCCACAATTGGTATATGTATGTTATTGGCGGAGGAAGTAGGATTCGAACCCACGGTACTTGCGTACAACGGTTTTCAAGACCGCCGCCTTAAACCACTCGGCCATTCCTCCCTCAAGTCCGTCAGTTATGTACCATTTCAAAAATGGGCTGTCAATGCTTGAAGGACTTCCGGGGCGACAAGAAAAATTTCCGTTCACCCTGAGCCTGTCGAAGGGCTTTGTACAGGGCAGGGCTTCGACAAGCTCAGCCCGAACGGAATTGATACTTTAGCTGCATGGAACGTCCACGCAATTACGCCGCGATTCCTTATCTGACCGCCTCGATGGCTTCTGTCAGCTTTTTCACCCCGACAATCTCCATGCCCTTGACCCCGCCCTTGGGCACGTTGGCCAGGGGAACAATCGCCTTTGTAAAGCCGTGCTTGGCCGCCTCCCGCAAGCGCTCCTGGCCGCTGGGCACGGGCCGGATCTCGCCGGAGAGGCCGATTTCGCCGAAAACTACCAGGTCCACGGCCAAGGGCTTGTTCTTCAGGCTGGAGAAAACCGCCAGCAGCAGGGGGAGATCGGCGCTGGTTTCGCTCACCCGCACCCCGCCCGCCACGTTGATGAACACATCCTGGCCGTAGGTGGCGATGGCGCCGTGCCGGTGCAGCACGGCCAGGAGCATGGCCAGCCGGTTCTGTTCCAGCCCCACCGTGACCCGCCTGGGATTCTCGCTGTGGCTGTCGTCCACCAGGGCCTGCATCTCCACGAGCAGGGGACGGCTGCCCTCCCAGATCGCCATGACCACGCTGCCGGGCATGGGCTCGGCGTTGCGGGACAAAAAGATGGCCGAGGGGTTGGATATCTCGCGCAGACCCTTGTCGGTCATGGCGAAGACCCCCAGCTCGTTCACCGCGCCGTAACGGTTCTTCACCGCCCGCATCACCCGGAAACGACTGTCCCCGCTGCCTTCGATGTAGCAGACCACGTCGATGATGTGCTCCAGCACCCTGGGCCCGGCCAGGTCGCCGCTCTTGGTGACATGGCCCACCAGGAAAATGGCCACCCCGGTCTGCTTGGCGAACTGGGTAAGGAGCGCGGCGGATTCCCGCACCTGGCTGACGCTGCCCGGCGCGGACTGGCTGTCCGCCACCTGCATGGTCTGGATGGAGTCGATCACCATGACCTCGGGCTTTTCCTTAAGCGCTGTGGCGCAGATATCCTCCACCCGGGTCTCGGCCAGCAGGAGCAACGCCTGGTCCGGCAACCCCAGCCGCCTTGCCCGCATGGCGATCTGCTGGAGCGACTCCTCGCCGGTCACATAGAGGCATTTGCGGGTGAGGCTTAAGCTACAGCAGACCTGGAGCAAGCCGGTGGACTTGCCCACCCCCGGATCGCCGCCGATGAGCACCACCGAGCCCGGCACCAATCCGCCGCCCAGCACCCGGTCCAGCTCGCCCATGGTGGTGGAAAAACGGACCAGCTCGTCGCGGCCCACCTCGGCCATGGTCTGCACCTGGGCCAGGGAGCCGGAATAGCCCTGAAACCGGCCCGCAGCCGCGGAGGCAGGCTGCTGCTCGGCCAGGGTATCCCAGGCGCCGCAGCCTTCGCATTGCCCACCCCATTTGCTGAACACCCCGTTGCAGGCGCTGCACACATACGCGATCTTCTCTTTCGCCATTATAAGCAGCCCCGCCTGCGTTCAACTCTCATTGCACTGTGCCCTTTCACGCTCAATTTTTCATTCTTCACTTTTCACTGCCCTTGCGCCTTCCAACGCCCTCCGCACCGTTTCGGTCAGCACCCGCATGGTCAGGGGCTTCATGAGAAAATGGCCGATGCCCTGAGCCACGGCGGATTCTTCACCGATTGTCGCGCTATACCCGGTGCAGAGGATCACCGGCAGGGTGGGCCGGATTTTACGAATCTCCTGGGCCAACTGCACTCCGGACATCTTGGGCATGGTCTGGTCGGTGATCAGCAGATCAAAATCGTCGGGGCGGCTGCGAAACTCTTCCAGGGCCTCAAGCGGCTTGGTTCTGGCCGTCACCCGATAGCCGAGCCCGGAAAGCATGGCCTTGCCCAGCTCGGCGATACTGGTCTCGTCATCCACATAGAGAATCCGCTCCTGGCCGGAAGGAAGCGTCCACTCCTGGGGATTTTCCGGCACAACCATGCCCTTGCCGACCCTCGGCAGATAGACACGGAAAACCGCGCCCGCGCCCACAACGCTTTCCACCTGCACCATGCCCCCATAGCTTTTGACGATGCCATGCACCACCGCCAGCCCCATGCCCGATCCCTTGCCCACCATCTTGGTGGTGAAATACGGGTCAAAGATCCGGGCCAGGATCTCCGGCGCGATCCCAGGACCGGTATCACGCACGCTGAGCAGCACATACTGCCCGGGCAACAGCTCGTCTTGCCCGGCGAGATCGCTTTCGCCAAGCTCCACGTTTTTCACAACCACGGTCAGAGCCCCCCCTGCCGCCTCCATGGCATGAAAAGCGTTGGTGCAGAGATTCACCACGATCTGGTGGATATTCGTAGGATCGGCGAGGACAGAGCCGCAGTCCGGGTCTATATCCTCGCGGATTTCGATGTTCGCCGGAATCGAGGCGCGCAGAAACTTAAGCGCCTCCTTGACAATGGGCTTGGGCGAAAGAGGGGCCCGCTCCTCTACGCCCTTCCGGCTGAAGGTGAGAATCTGTTTCACCAGATCCCGGGCCCGCAGACCGGCCCGGAGCACCTCCTGGATATCGTCCCTGGCACTGCCTGCCGCTTCCGGCAGGCTGCGTTTGGCCATCTCGGCATAACCGAGGATGGCGGCAAGGATATTGTTGAAATCATGGGCAATCCCCCCTGCCAGGGTGCCGATGGCCTCCATCTTCTGGGCTTGGCGCAATCGCTCTTCCAGCCCCTTCCGGATACTGATGTCATGGCAGATGCAGAGAATTTCCGGCTGTCCCTCTCCTTGCACCACCGTGGCATTGATCTCCACCGGGATGACGCCGCCCCGGCCATCGGCATAATCGATCTGCAGATGGCGGATACAACCCTGCGTGATGCATTCCTGCAACGCCTGGCGGTTCCTGGCCAGACTATGTTCCGCCGTCCATTCGGTCACCCTCCGGCCCACAATCTCGGCCAAACCGGCGCGCCCGCTCAAGCGAACATACTCCTGATTGGCGTCCAGCACCCGCCCCTCGCCATCGATTCGTACAAAACCGATGCCGGTGGTTTCGATCACGACCCGGTATTTCTCCTCGCTTTTGCGCAGCCCCTCTTCCATGGCCCGTTTTTCGGCCAGCATCCGGTTCAGCGCCCCGGCCAGGGAACGAAACTCCGCAAAATGGAGGCCGGAAAGCTGCATTTCCTCCTTTTCCCGGGCCGCTGTGTCAAAAAAAGCCTCAAAGGAGGCAAAGGCATCCTGGATACGCCCCGCCGTCTTTCGCACAAAGAGCAACCCGCCCAAGAGCGCGGCAAGCAGCAGCAATAGCGCCAGCCCGACGATCTTGACAATCTCGCGCCGCAACTGATGCCGGGCCTCCGCAGTGGCCGCCCGGATGTCGTCCAGGTATATGCCCGCGCCGACATACCACTGCCACTCCTTGACGCCCCGCACATAGCTGAGCTTGAGGGAGCTGCGCTCCCCGCCCAGCTTCGGCATCACATACCGCAAAAAACCGCCGTCTTTCCGGGCCAGGGCGATCAGTTCCCGAACAATTTCCAGGCCGTTGGCATCGACCTGTTCCAGCGCGTTTTCTCCTTTAGCCGGATAGGTCAAGGACACCCCGTCCCACTGGCCGGCAAAGACATAGCCATTCTGCTCGAACCGCATCTTTTCAATCCGCGCCAGCACCTCGGCCTGGATCTCCGCTTCCATGTCGTCCAGATATTCGCCCGCGCCGATGAGCCAATCAAGCTCGGGCAGGTATTTGACAAAGGAGACTTTCTCAAACTCCTGCCCGGAGGGCATACCAGGCTTGGGCCAGCGGTAGGAGACAAACCCCTCGCCCTTGCTCCGGGCAAGCTCGACCATCTCCCGGATGACAAAAGCGCCTTCGTTGTCCTGCATGGTCAAAAGGTTTTTCTGCTCAAGTTCCGGCTGGGAGGCATGGAGCTGCACCGTTCCGTCCAGGGCAAAGATGAAAAAATACCCCCTGCCGTTGTTAAAACGCTGCGTCCGCAGACTCTCACGCACCAGGGACTGCAACTCTTTCCTGCTGTGCGATCCCTTGCTGATCTGGTAGAGATGAGAAGCGGCAATCTGGGCATCCCGGACCCTGCCCTCGACAACGCTCTTTGCCCGGCCGGTGATCTGCGACCGCTTGAAATGGATGTACCAGACCACCTCCTCGACCTGCCCCACAAGCTGCTTCTTGCGCGCTTCGACCTGTTCTCCCCAGAGCGCATCAACCTCGCTCCGGTAGCGGGAATATTCCTGAAAAATATGGAGCGCGCCAAGCCCCAGGGTCAGGCAGGCAACCATGAGCGACATGGTGACCAGCAATCTCCTGGCTATACTGTGGGTGGGCATGATCATTGACGGTGAAGCTCCCCCTGAAAATCCGTTCACACAAGCCTGGACAAGACCTGATTGGCCACAGGCAGACCGGCCTCGGTGAGACGCAGGCTGTCCGGGGCAAGCACGATCAGCCCCTGCTGCTGCAATTCCTCAAGCATCTTCCCATAATAGCCTTGCGGCGTCAAACCAAACCGCCGCTGCAGCCGGGCAAGCGAAATTCCTTCGGTCATCCTGAGCCCCATGACCACGCTTTCCCGGAAGCGGACCGCCAGCGGCAAACATTCCCCCTCGAACAGAGGGAGTTCCCCTTGTTGGACCAGACCGGCAAATGGTTCTGGTTCCCGCACCGCGCTGAACCGGAAGCCGGAAAGACAGGAGACCGCTCCGGCGCCCAGGCCGAGATAATCCCCATTTCTCCAGTAATTGAGGTTGTGGCGGCATTGGTTGCCCGGTGCTGCGTAGTTGGAAATCTCGTAGCGCTGCAAACCCGCCAGGGCCAGAAGATCGCGGGTGAGTCCGGCCATGGAGAGAACCTCTTCCTCTTCGGGCAGGATGAGCTCGCCCCGTTCCACCAATCCGGCAAAAGGGGTTTCTTCCTCAATGGTCAACTCGTAACAGGCGAGATGCTCCGGCGCATGGGCAAGGGCCTGCTCCAGGGTGTCCCGCCAATCCGTCATGCTCTGGCCTGGCAGGCCGTACATCAGATCCAGGTTGATATTGGCAAAACCCGCCGTCCGGGCGGCCGCGATGGCGGCATGGGCCTCGGCCACCGTGTGGCTCCGGCCAAGCGCACCCAACAACCGGCCGGAAAAGGCCTGCACCCCGAGGCTCAACCGGTTGACCCCGGCCCGGCGAAGGGCGGTCAGCGCCTCCACCGTGACGGTATTGGGGTTCCCCTCCACCGTAACCTCGGGCGCTTCCGCAAAGGTGAAGGATTTGAGGCACAGGCGTATCAGAGCGGCGAGCTCCTCCCCATAGATGGTCGGAGTGCCGCCGCCGACAAAGAGGGTGGAGAAGGTCCGCTCCCGGCACCATTGCTGATCAGCCCAGTAACGGATCTGGCCGGCAAGGGCTGCTAGGTATGCGGCCGGGGGAGACTCGCAGGCATGGGAGTTGAAGGAGCAATACGCGCAGCGGCTTTTGCAGAAGGGGATGTGCAGATAGAGACCGGGCGATTCTTCGCCGCTGGCGGGAGTAACCCCGGTGGAGAGGGAGGGGGGCGACATCACTCTCCGGCGATCAACGAACGGGACTGGCGCCGGATATCCTCCAGCAACCCGTGATCGGCAAAACTGAAAGGGCGCTCGCCCTCCCCCACGATAAGATGGTCGAGGAGCTGAATCCCGGCAAAGCCCAAGGCGATGAAGAGATGGCGGGTGAGTTTTGTATCTTCCGCCGAAGGGGTCAAGCTGCCGGAGGGATGGTTGTGGGCGATGACCACCGAGGCGGCGTGGCACTCCAGGGCCATCTTGATCAATTCCCGGGGATGCACGGTGTTGCTGGCCAGGGTGCCTTCCGCCACCAGTTGGGTGTCGATGATCCCGAGTGAGGCGTCGAGAAACACCGCCATCAGCACCTCGCGCTTGAGGCCGCGCATGGCATGAATCAGATACTCCCCCACCTCGCGGGAGGAACGGAGATACTCCTTGCCAGCCAGCCGCTGCCTCAGATAGCGCCGGGCCACACCCTGAACAAGGTGCAGGGCGAAACCGTTCTTCGGTCCGATGCCGTCAATCAGTTCGAGCTCCGGTTGGCTGGCGTCCAGGGCCTGGGCAAGTCCCCCGAACCGCTTGAGCAGCCGCCGGGCCGTCTCCTTGCAATCCTTGCGCGGGGTGCCGAGAGCAAGAAGCAGCTCCAGCACCTCGGCATCGGTGAAGCCATCCAGGCCGTGATCAAGGAAACGATCCCGCAGCCGCTGCCTATGGCCCTCGCCTTTTTTCTGCCAGTCGGTTTTATCCATGATTGGCTACAAACTCCGGGAGGTTTTCACAGATACGATGGCACGCGACAAGACCCCCCATTGGCACGCAGCCGAGCACCGGAGAACCCGCCGAAAAGGAGTTTGCACTGTTTGAGCGCAGCGAGTTTGCAAACTCCCGGCGGTTTCGAGGAGCGCAGGGAATCCCGCCAACGGCGGGAGAAATGCCGGGGTGCCCTTTCTTATGTGGCCATCTGTCAATACAATTTATCATGAGACCTTCTT
>CAZPOR010000001.1:0-401265 GCA_964588325.1 uncultured Desulfurivibrio sp. | reverse complement strand
GGGATCGAACCTGTGACCCTCGGCTTGTAAGGCCGATGCTCTCCCAGCTGAGCTATTCGCCCCACATGAAGTGTGGCAAGATATACTCTTGCCACCCATAATCCGTCAAGCAAAAAACTTATCGCAGGCAAAAAATAAAAGCCGCGAGACCTACGCTTACCCCGCTTCCTGTCTGCGCGGACAGCACCCCCGCGTGCTAATGCGCCACCTTGCTTGCGGGTAGCACGCCTTCCACGCCAAAACCGCCAAAGGGGATATCCTTGAAAAGGCCTTCCCCGTCCTTGAGCACCAAAGCCCTGGCCAGGACTTCGTCCACATGCTCAACCAGTTCCACGGTGAGCCCCTTCAGAATCTTGGCGGGAATTTCGTTCAGATCCGCTTCATTGTCCCGGGGGATCAGAACATGCTTGATATTGCCACGTCGCGCGGCAAGGAGCTTTTCGGTGAGCCCGCCAATGGGCAAAACCCTGCCGCGCAAGGTAATCTCGCCGGTCATGGCAATATCCCTCCGGACCGGAAGCTGAAGCAAGGCGGAAACCATCGAGGTCGCCATGGTAATCCCGGCCGATGGCCCATCCTTGGGAATAGCCCCCTCCGGCACATGGATATGGATATCCAGCTTTTGATAAAAATCAGGCAGCAGGCCAAGCTGCAAGGCGCGGGTCCGCACATAGCTCAAGGCGGCCTGGGCGGACTCCTGCATGACATCGCCGAGTTTCCCGGTCACGGTGAGATTTCCCTTTCCGGGCATCAGGGCGGTTTCGATCTGCAACAGCTCGCCTCCCACCTCGGTCCAGGCCAGGCCGGTGGTAAGCCCGATTTTATCCCGCTCCTCGGCCAGACCAAAACGGTACCTGACTCCGCCCAGATATTTGGCAATGGCCGCATCGTTGAGCCGGTATCGCTTGTCCGTCTTTTTCTTTTGCCGGTCCCTGGCCACCTTGCGGCAGACCGAGGCAATGCTGCGTTCAAGATTGCGCACCCCAGCCTCCCGGGTGTATCTCCGGATGATCTCCAGGATCGCCGCATCGTTGAAGGTAATGTCCTCCCTGCCGAAACCGTTGGCCTCCAACTGTTTCGGCACCAGGAACCCTTGGGCGATGTGCAGTTTGTCTTCTTCCGTATAGCCGTTGAGCTTGATCACCTCCATCCGGTCCTGGAGCGGGGCCGGAATGGCGTGAAGATTGTTGGCGGTGGTCACGAAAAAAACTCCGGACAGATCGTAGTCAAGATCGAGATAATGATCGTTAAAAGCGACATTCTGCTCCGGGTCCAGCACTTCCAGCAGGGCGGCGGAAGGATCCCCCCGGAAATCCATGCTCATCTTGTCCACCTCATCGAGACAGATAACCGGATTCACCACCTTGGCTTTTTGCATGGATTGAATAATCTTGCCGGGCAAGGCTCCGATATAGGTCCGGCGGTGGCCCCGGATCTCGGCCTCGTCACGCACCCCTCCCAGGGAGAGCCGGACGAATTTGCGCCCCATGGCGCGGGCCAGGGACTTGCACAGCGAGGTTTTCCCCACCCCGGGAGGACCAACCAGGCAGAGAATCGGCCCCTTGATCTTCTCAACCTGGGCCTGCACGGCAAGATACTCAAGGATCCGCTCCTTGGGCTTCAAAAGACCGTGGTGGTCCTGGGCAAGAATTTCCTCCGCCGCCAGGATATCGATCTTCTCTTCGGTCTTTTCCTGCCACGGGAGGCTCAGGATGCAGTCGATATAATTGCGCACCACCGTGGCCTCGGCGGACATGGCCGGCATCATCTTCAGCTTCTTGAATTCCTGCTCCAGCTTGGCGCGGGCCGCTTCGGGCAGGTTTTTCTCCTGGATCGTCTTGCCCAGCCCCTCAAGCTCGGAAGAGGCATCCTCAGCCCCCCCCATCTCTTTCTGGATGGCGCGCAGTTGCTCCGCCAAAAAGTAATCCTTCTGGGTCTTATCCATTTTTTTCTTCACCCGGGCCCGGATAACCTCCTCGAGCTCGGCGATTTCAATTTCCTTATGGATAAGGGACAATACCTGTTCCAGCCGCGCAACAACGGAAAAATTCTCCAGAATTCCCTGTTTTTCCTGCACATTCAGGGGCAGATGCGCGGCCAGGACATCGACAAACTTTGCAGGATTCTCAATGCGGGCCAGAGACTTGACAACCTCGGCCGGCACCTTCTTGTTGTATTTGACATACTCCTTGAAACTTGCCTGGATCTCCCGCACATAGGCGGTTGCCTCAAGGCCGCCTCCATCCTCCGCCTCTCCGCCTGCAAGCTGCACGACAAAGTAGTCGGCATTGGGCAGGTGCTTCACGATCCTGCCTCTTCTCTTGCCTTCAACCAGGGCCTTGATCGTGCCATCCGGCAGACGGAGCAACTGCATGACCGTGGCAATGGTCCCCACCGCATGCACGCCCTCTTCGGCCGGATCGTCCTCGGCCGCATCCTTCTGGGTCACGAGAAAGATCTCGGAGCGCTTGGCCATCGCCTCTTCAAGGGCCTTTATGGAACGCTCCCTTCCAACCACCAGAGGCGCCACCATGTAGGGAAAGATCACGATATCCCGCAAGGGCATCATCGGATAGGCAACTTCCTGTTCGGGATCAAGCTCAACCATAATATTCAATGCAACCGTGATGGGTTAAGGAACGCATCGCCGACTCAGGCGCTTTTCTTGGATTCCACGTCGTTATCGTACAAAATCACCGGATAATCTCCGTTCAGCACCACCTGTTCGCTGATCACACATTCCCGCACATTTTCCTTGGAGGGCAGTTCGTACATGATATCAAGCATGGCCCGCTCCATGACCGTTCGCAAGCCGCGAGCGCCGGACTTTCTCTTGATCGCCTGCTGGGCGATGGCCTTGAGCGCACCCTCGGTGAAGCGCAACCGGATGTTGTCAAAGGCGAAAAGGCGCTCGTACTGCTTGGTCAGGGCGTTTTTCGGCATCCGGAGAACGCGGACCATGTCCTCCTCGTCCAGCTCCTCCATGGTTGCCACCACGGGCAAACGGCCAACCAGCTCGGGAATCAGGCCAAAACGCAGGAGATCCTCCGCCTGGACCTGGGCAAGGATATCCCCCACCGATTTCTTCGGCTTGCCCACAACCTTGGCGCCAAAGCCCATGGACTTGGTGCCGGTCCGCTGCTTGATCACGCCGTCCAGCCCTACAAAGGCCCCGCCGCAGATAAAGAGGATATTGGTGGTGTCGATCTTGATATATTCCTGCTGGGGATGCTTGCGGCCTCCTTTGGGAGGAACACTGGCCACGGTCCCTTCGATGATCTTCAACAGAGCCTGCTGCACCCCTTCGCCGGAGACGTCGCGGGTGATGGAGGCGCTGTCGGATTTCCGGGCGATCTTGTCGATTTCATCGATGTAGATGATCCCGCGGCTGGCCCGCTGGATGTCGTGGTCCGCGGCCTGAAGCAGATTGACCAGGATATTCTCCACATCCTCGCCCACATACCCCGCCTCGGTCAGGGTGGTGGCGTCGGCCATGGCAAAGGGAACATTAAGGATCTTGGCCAGGGTCTGGGCCAGCAGCGTCTTGCCGCTGCCCGTGGGTCCGACCAGCAGGATATTGCTCTTCTGCAGTTCCACCTCGCTGCCGTCGCTGCTCCCCTGGGCCTCGATCCGCTTGTAGTGATTGTGCACCGCGACGGCAAGAACCTTCTTGGCCTGTTCCTGACCGATGACATATTCATCGAGATGGGCTTTGATGTCATAGGGCTTGAGGGTCGAAGCCTCCAGTTGCGATTCCAGCGCCTGCTGCCTGTCCTCACTGACGATCTCGTTGCACAGGTCGATGCACTCGTTGCAGATATAGACCGTCGGCCCGGCGATCAGTTTCTTGACCTCATCCTGGCTTTTTCCGCAAAATGAGCAGGTGACTTCCACTTCGCCGTTATGATCTTTTGCCATGACTATTCTCCTCTTCAGGATTCGCCCGTTTCACCAGCACCTTGTCAATTACGCCATAGGCTTTGGCTTCTTCGGCTCCCATGAAAAAATCCCGGTCCGTGTCAACTTGAATCTTCTTGAGCTTTTGCTTGGTATGTTGCGCCAGAATGGCATTCAGGGTCTGCCGCATCCGCAGAATCTCTTTGGCATGAATATCAATGTCGGAAGCCTGCCCCTGAAACCCTCCCATGGGCTGGTGCAGCATGATCCGGGAGTTGGGCAGCGCATACCGTTTTCCCTCGGTGCCCGCAGCAAGGAGCACCGCGCCCATGCTGGCCGCCTGCCCCATGCACAGGGTGGCGATATCACACTTCACATAATGCATTGTATCATAGATAGCCATGCCTGCCGTGACGACGCCGCCAGGGGAGTTGATATAAAAGGTGATGTCCTTGTCCGGATCATCGGCCTCAAGAAAAAGGATCTGGGCGATGATGATGTTTGCTATATCGTCATTTATGGCCGATCCCAAAAAAATAATCCGCTCCTTCAACAGCCGGGAATAGATATCATAGGCCCGCTCTCCGCGGGGACTCTGCTCAACAACCATGGGGACGAGATTCATACATTTACTCCTTCAAGAAGTTACTGGGGATCACTCACGCCCGTGGCAGCGGCCGGCACGGTTTTCATCGTGGCTGCGTCAAGCAGGAAGGTTAAGATTTTTTCGTTCAACAGCTCCGCCATGAAGGGGAGGAGATCATCCCTGCTGGAAAAATATTTTTTCACTTCGCTGACCGGCATGTTGTATTGCTCGGAGATGCGCTTAAAGCCTCTGTCGATGTCTTCATTTTCCAGCTTGAGCCCTTCCTTTTCCGCCACCTTCTTCAAAAGGAAATCGCCCTTGACCCGGGACTGGGCAGCAAGCTTGTACTGTTCAACCAAGGCATCCCGGTTGAACCCGGCCGCTTCCAAGGTCATCCCCTGCCGCTCCAGGTTGCTCTCGAGCTCCTTGATCATGGCCTCAATTTCATAGGCCACCAGCCGGGGCGGAATCTCGAAGTCATGGGTTTCGATCAGCACCCGCATCAGCTTGTCGGTAAGATCGCCCCGCTGGGCATCCTTCTTGGCCTGCAGCTTTTTTTCACGGATATGGGCTTTGAGCGCCTCCAGGTCGGCAAAATCAGTGCCTACTTCCTTGGCGAATTCGTCGTCAAGGGCAGGCAGCACCCGTTCCTTGACATCCTTGACGTTGATCTTGAATTCCACCTTCTTGCCCGCCAGAATCGGATTGGCGAAATTCTCGGGAAAATCTATCTCCTGGGAAGCCTCCTCGCCTTTTTTCAAACCAAGGAGTTTCTCCTCAAACTCTTTGCCATACTGGCCGGAACCCACATCAACCGAATAATTTTCGCCAACCACCTGCTTGATGGGGTTGCCGTTATGGTAGCCCTGAAAGTCAACCACGGCCAGGTGCCCCTTCTCGATGGCACGATCTTCAACGCTTTGCAGGGGGGCCATCTGCTTGCGCAGCACCTCAAGCTCCTGGGAGATTTCCTCGTCCGTCACCTCAAGCGCGGTCTGTTCGATCTCAAGCCCCCTATACTCGCCCAATTCAAACTGGGGCCGAACATCCACTTCCGCGGTATACGCAAAGGTGCCGTCCCCGACAAATTTCTGTTCGCGGATATCCGGATGCACCACCGCGTCGATCTTGCTTTTCTCCAGGGCGTCAAAGTAGGTATCCTGGATCAATTTTTCCGCCACCTCGTACTCAACCTTGGGCCGGTAATTTTTTTCCAGCACCTGTCGAGGCACCTTGCCCTTGCGGAACCCTTTGAGTGATACTTCGGAGTTCAGTTTCTTGTAGGCGGACTCCAGTTCCTGGGAAACCTGCGCTTCCGGCAGGGTTATGATCATTTTTTTGGTCAGCGAACTTACATCTTCAACATTGATCTGCATGCAACACCTTCCTTGTTTGAAACATTTTCAACAACACGGTCATACAGTGAAAAACATTTTCCTGGGACCTGTTTCCACGGTACGGATAAGATATCAACCTGTACTCCGGCATTGACGCAGGAGCTGTTTTCCCTGTGGTGCGAGAGGGGGGAGTCGAACCCCCATACCAAAGGCGCTGGTTCCTAAGACCAGTGCGTCTACCAATTCCGCCACTCTCGCTTGAACATGGAAAAATAACCAACTTTCGGGTCACAGTCAAGGACGGCTTGCGATCTTGTCCCGATTAAAACCGATTTTCCCGGAGATGAGCGAAGCCGGAACCTCTTGCCCTCGCGGCAGTGAGGCCGGAACTCTCTGCGCCGCAAATGCTGCCCCATGCACCTCCATGCCTAAAATTCTCCACATCCGCACTTGACAAGCCAAAGGAAAAAATGGTTTAAAGCAAAAAAATACACATTTCATCATCCCGGAACACGGTGCAAATCCGTGGCGATCCCATCGCTGTAATCGGGGATGCTGGTCTGCACAGGGAATTTCCCGGTCACTCCCAACTCGTTTTATGGGGGGAAGGCCGCAGACCAGCAGACGATCCGAAAGCCAGAAGACCTGATGCTCATGTTTTTGCGGCATGCGTTGCCGTGCGTCAGGGTATTCCCATGGAAACAGAACCCGGAGCGACTCCTTATATGGAGTTGCTCCGGGTTTTTTTATGCCCGCAGGTCAACAATCAACAGGAGAACACCATGAAAGCACAAAAACAGATCATCTCGTACCGTCGCCGCTGCAACCTGATAGGCCAGGGAACCGGCCTTTCCCATTATATCCTGCTCGCCCCCAGCGCCGGGACCACAACCGAGGGCGGCGGCAACTAATGGAACAGGCTCAAAAACAGACAGCAGCAACCGTTTTCGCCAACACCGGCCAGGGCCCGAATTTTTCCGTGCTGGAGATCGGCGACCCTGACAGGGTCGCGGTTGTCGAGGCAGACACGGCCTACTGGGCCCTGGTTGATCGCCATGATTTGCCGCAGGCTCTTGGAGGCTCAATGGCCGTGGATTTTCTGAGCCGCGCGCCGGATTTCCACGCGGAGATGAATCACCTGCGGGCAGGGCTGCAACTTTCCGCCGCGTATGTAAACCCGACCGAACGCTGCAACCTCAACTGCAGTTACTGCTACCTCCCCGAAGAGATGCGCAAAAACGGCATCGACATGGGGGAGGAAAAACTCATGCTCGCCCTTGAGCGATTGCGGCAACACTTCCGGAAGATTTTGCCGGAAGGGGTAAAACCGCAGCTCATCTTTCACGGCAGCGAACCCATGGTTGCCAGAGAGGCCGTGTTTGCCGCGATTTTGCGCTATAAGGACGACTTTCATTTCGGCATCCAGACCAACGCCACCTTGCTCGACGATCCCGCGCTCGTTTTTTTGCGGAAACA
Source organism: uncultured Desulfurivibrio sp. (assembly GCA_964588325.1). GTDB lineage: Bacteria > Desulfobacterota > Desulfobulbia > Desulfobulbales > Desulfurivibrionaceae > Thiovibrio. The sequence continues at coordinate 393,969 of CAZPOR010000001.1, read as the reverse complement.
CCAGGTCGGCATCGGCCTGTCCCTGGATGCCCCCACCGCGGAGACCGCCAACAGCACCAGGAAAAACTGGCAGGGCAAGGGGTATTATGACACCGTGGTTGCGGTGATCAAAAAACTCGTCGATTATCCGGCCTTAAACGTGATTACCACCGTAACCCAGGCCAACGTCCATACCCTGACCGAGATGGTGGACTTTTACCACGGGCTGGGGGTGCGGGTAGTCATGCTCAATCCGGTGCGCTGCACCCGCCAGGGCGGAATGGACCTGAAACCGGACAACCATGTGCTGGCCGAGGCTTTTTTCAAGGCGCTGGACCGGTCTTTCGAACTTTTTGAACAAACCGGCAGAAAACTGGTCATCGCCAACTTCGCCAATGTGCTGGCCGGGGTTATCGGCCCGACCGGCCGCAGGCTGATGTGCGACATCTCTCCCTGCGGCGGCGGGCGTTGTTTCTTTGCCGTTTCCGCTGATGGCGAGGTTGTCCCGTGCAGCGAATTCATCGGCATGAACGAGTTTTCCGGCGGCAACATCTTCCATGATGATCCTGCCGATATTCTTGCCAGCAAGCCCTTCCAGGAAGTAACCAACCGGAAGGTGGAAAAAATTCTGCCCTGCGCAGGCTGCGCCATCCGGCATTTCTGCGGGGCACCGTGCCCGGCCGAGATTTACAAAGTGTCCGGCAGCGTCAATGCCCCAAGCCCTTACTGCAGCTTCTTTGAGGAACAGGTGCGCCATGCCTTCCGGATAATCGCCCAACAAAAAGAAGATGCGTATCTCTGGGACAGTTGGCGGACTGAAACAGAAATGTCCTACTGCTGGAAATGACATCTTTCCCCCACGCCAGCCGGGAGTCCTGCCCGGCTGGTTTTTTTCCGAATCTCTTTCCCGTCTTTCCAATCTCGATTACAATACCGTGGCAGACACCCATGCGTGCATGCAGGACAAGCACCCCCATTCCATGAACCAGAAACACACAAGGAGAATGCCATGAAAGTCATCGCTTTCAACGGGAGCGCCCGCAAGGGAGGAAATACCGCAAAATTGCTGAATACCGCGCTGGAAGAGCTGTCTCTGCAAGGAATCGACACGGAACTGGTGGAGCTGTCAGGCCAGCCGGTCTCAGGCTGCATCGCCTGCTATCAGTGCTTCAAGAACAAAGACAGCCGTTGCGCCGTGGAAAAGGATATCATCAACGACTGTCTCGCCAAGATGATCGCTGCGGATGGCATTCTCCTGGGATCCCCCACCTATTTCGCCGATGTCTCCGCAGGAATGAAGGCTCTGATCGAACGGTGCGGCATGGTTTCCCGGGCCAACGGCGATCTGTTCAAACGCAAGGCCGGAGCCGGGGTGGTGGCGGTGCGCCGGGCCGGAGCCTATCAGGTATTCAACTCCCTCAACGCCTTTTTCTTGATCGGCCAGATGATCGTGGTGGGCTCCTCGTACTGGAATATCGGCATCGGCAGGGAGCCGGGCGAGGTGGCCAACGACGAGGAAGGCATGAAAACCATGCGCGACCTGGGACGCAACATGGCCTGGCTTCTGGAGAAAATCAAAGCGGAATAAGCAATCAGCTCAGGGACTATTATCCCGCCCAAGGCATCCCCGAACGGTAACTGTTCAGCAGCGCCGCTTCGCTGCTGCCACAGATGCGCGAAAGAGGCTTGCGAAGTGTGCTATTGCACATGAGCAAGCCGATGACAGCTAAGCGAGCGTAGAGCGAGACTGCGAAGCAGATGTGGTGCTGCTGGACAGTTACTCTCAGCCCAGAAAACTCCAGGACTGCACCTCCCGCTGCAAAAGATGGTTGTCATACCGCTTCAGCAAGGCAACAGCCTCGCGGGTGGCCGCCGGGGAAAAATGGAGCCGTTCCAGTTTGCCTTGCTCCATGTCCTGAGCCCTGCGCAGCAATTGAATGGTTTGAATGGAAAGCGGCGGGGAGGTATTCCCCGTGGCCCGGGGCTCACACCGGCTGCACACCAATCCGTTGCGCATGGCGCTGAAGCGGTACACAATGCCGGGCGCACCGAGAACACCGCAATCAAGGCAGCCGGTCAGATCGGGGCGATACCCCAGGATATCCAGCATTTTGACGTGGAAAAAAATGATCGTGCGATTGACAGCCCCACCGGCAAGAGCCAATCCTTCCAGCGCCCAGACAAGCAAGCGGAAAAGCTCCTCATCGCAGTCATGCTCCCGGGTCCAGTGCAGAACAAGCTCGCACAGCAGGGAGGCTGCGATGTACCGTTCATAGTTCTCCCGCAACCTGGGGAAAGGATTCAGCAACTCGGCCTGATCCAGGCGCATGAGCGAACTGTGACGGCTTGGGGCAAAATGGATGGCGAGGAGGGAAAACAGCTCCAGCTTGTTGACAAAACGTTTCTTGCTGCGCTTGGCGCCCTTGGCGATAAGCACGATCTTTCCATACTCAAGGGTATACAGGGTGACAATCTTGTCGGAATCCCCGTGATCCTTAACCTGGAGGACGATGGCCAAACCTTGCTGCAACAAGGACATCTGCCGAGACTAGGACTATTCGATCGGGAAGGAAACCCGGGCGCTTTCCATTGACTTGCCGAAGGAAGGGACCGGTTTGCCATTCAAGGTAAGGGAAACCCCTCCGGCATTCCCTACAAAAAGGGAAATCTTTTTCGCCGCCTGCAACACCAAGTGATCTCCGGGCTGGTAGATGGCGGACTTCTTCTTTTCCTTGTCTATCTGCACGGAAAGCCAGGTGGTCTCGGTGAATTTGACCTCCAGAACATAATTCATCCCCGGCTGTTTCACCAGCGAGGGCGGCGGTGGCGCCGCAGCTACGGCAGCAGGCTTGACCAGATCCTGGGATGCGGGGGGGTGCCCGGGCTTTTCCTTGGTGGCCCGGGGAAGAATCACGAATCTGCCCTCATCTGTTTTTTTTTTGACTCCGGAGGACTGATCCGCCTCAATCTTCTGGGTCTCCGCAAGATTTCCGGCCTTTTCGGAAGCGGCTCCCCCCCCGGTTCCTTCTGCCCCGATTTTCTCAGCTCCGGACAGCGGCAGAGGCGGAGCCTGCACTGCTCCATCCGTCACAGATTCCGGTTGACCCGCTTCCGGACCGCCGCCCTCGGGGGTGGTTTCCCCAGGTTCCCCAGGTTCCCCGGTTACCGGGGCGGGCAGCAGTTGCGGTTGCACCACGGCCGGGGCATTGGTCTCTTGCCCTGGAACATCGGCCGGAGGCCCCGAGGAATTCAAAAAATTCAAGATCAGATACCCGGCAAGGAAAAGAACGCCCACGACAACAAAAAAACCGACGAAACGTCCAAAAGGGAAAGTCTGAACCTCGGCCATGGTCTCGCCGGCCAGAACCTCCTGGACGTTGATCTTTTCCGGCGGCTTGACCTCTCCGGCATTCTGCTCGATATACCAGGCCAAGGCCTCATTGGGATCAAGGCCAAGATACTGCGCATAATTTTTTATAAAACCGCGGGCGAAAACATCTGCCGGCAGGGCCTTGGGGTTGTCCTCTTCAATGGCCCGGAGCGTTGAGGCATGAATGCGCGTCTTTTTCGCGATTTCCTCAAGCTCTTTTCCCTGGCTGTGCCGATGTCTTTTTAGAAAACTGCCAAGGGTTTCATCGGATCGTGACAAAGCTGCAGGTTGCTCGGTTGCATCATCAGCGGATTGCGAATCCTTGGTCATGGAAGACATCCCTTTTCCTGATGTTATGGGACATGGGGCGAGACTAAAGTATTTTCTTTATATACGCCTGATCGCGAAGCTCTTTTACCCATTTCTGAAACTGGTTTTTCAACGCATCCTCATACAGACGCTGCCGGATCTGTTCCTTGACCGTCTCGTAGGAAGCCTGAACAGCAACATCTCCCCGGTCGGAAAGAAGCTTGAAAAACTGATACCCGTCCGGAGCCTCCTGGATGGAACTCACCTGTCCCACTTGCAGCCCGGCAATACCCGCTTTCATGTAGGCCGCCATCTCCGACTTCCTGAAAACCCCGATATCTCCGCCATCCTTGGCCGAAGGCAGATCGGACGCCTGCCGAGCCAGGGCTCTGAAATCCTGTCCGGCAAGGGCCTGCCGCCGAGCCTCTTCAGCCCGACGCCGGGCATCATCCTTGGCAGCCTGGGTATTTTCCTTCCAGACAAACCCCATCTGCAAGACATGATAGGCATCTTCTTTTGTTTTCTGGGTATAATTCTTTTCGTAAAATTCGCGGATCCGCTCCTCATTGACCACAACCCGGGAACGGATTTCATAATCGATCAGCCTTTCCTGCAGGATCTGGCTTCGGATGAGTTCCCGGTAATCTCGCTCGTTGGAACCCATGAGCGTCATCTGCTGCCAGAATTTTTCCGCCGTGGTTTTGTTGCGCTCGACAATTCTGGCGATGGCGCTCTCCACTTCCGGGTCGCCCACGGAAATCCCGAGCTTTTTAGCCCGTTGTTCGACGATAAGCCTGTCAATAAGACCGGAAAGCACTTCCTCCTTGGCCTTCAGCAGGGTTCGCTCCACTTGCTCCGGCGGGGCTTCCTGGGTAATCCGGCGAAACAGCGCCCCCCCTTCCCGGTTGAGGTCGGAGAAGGTAATAACATCATCGTTGACAATGGCGATGATGCGGTCCACCACCTCCGCCTGGGCGGCAGGAGGGTGAAAAAAAGCAAGAAAACACAGGGCGGAGCATACAAGATGTAAGGAAAATTTCACCGATCCACTCATAACAGGTTGAAAATATTGTTTTTAATCTTATACGACTTTATAACCGCCAAATTCTACCACAGTCATTTTCAAATGTCATCTTCCGCGAGCAGGGCCAGGATCTTTTGCGCATTTTCGAGGGTTTGTTCCGGCGAGGCCGCGGATTGAGTTGTGATGATCAGCCGCGCTTCGGGGGTAAAGCGGGCCCGCCCCTTGTATTTTTCAAGCAGACGCATGATCTTTTCCGGGGATACCGGGGTTTTTTCATGAAAGGAGAAGACCAGATTGCCCGGCCCTTGCTCCAGCTTGCTGATCCCCAGCCGCCTGAGCAGGGTTTTCAGGGCCAGCACCTCGAACAGATTGAGGGCCTCCTGGGGAAGCTGACCATAGCGGTCACCAAATTCATCCTTCAGGTCCATCAGCTCTTCCACCTGCTCGGCGTTGGTCAGACGGCGGTAGGCGATATAACGCTGTTCCGTGGCGGGAATATACCGTTCCGGCAAAAAGGCCGAAATCTTGAGATTGATTTCAGGCTCGATTTGCTCCTGGGGCTGCTCCCCGCCTGCGCCTTTCCGCTTCAAGTCGAGAACCGTCTGCTGCAGCAGCTCAAGGTACAGGTCATAGCCCACCGCCGCGATATTGCCGCTTTGCGAGATCCCCAGAATATTGCCGCCCCCCCGGATCTGCAGGTCGCTCATGGCCAGCTTGAAGCCGCCGCCAAGCTCGTTGTAATCCATGAGCGCCCGCAGCCGCTGCTGGGCATCCTTGGACAACCCGTCCAGGGAGGGGACCAGCAGATAGGCATACGCCTGCTCCCTGCCCCGCCCCACCCGGCCGCGAAGCTGATAGATTTCCGCCAGGCCCAGCCGGTCCGCCCGGGTGATGACAATGGTGTTGGCATTGGGGATATCCAGGCCTGATTCGATGATGGTGGTGCAGACCAGCACATCGATCTCTCGCTTGACGAAACGGACCATGATTTCTTCCAGCGCCTTTCCCGGCATCTGGCCGTGGGCCACGGCCAGCCGTGCCTCGGGGACCAGCTTCTGCACCCTGGCGGCCATTTCCTGGATGGAATGAACCCGGTTGTGGACCAGAAAAACCTGGCCGCCCCGCTGCATCTCCTTCACCACGGCTTCCTTGATCACCAGCTCGTCATTGCGGGCCACAAAGGTTTTCACCGGCCGCCTGAATTCGGGCGGCGAGCTGATCACGGAAAGGTCGCGGATACTGAGCAGGGAGAGTTGCAGGGTGCGGGGGATCGGGGTGGCGGTCAGGGTGAGGACATCCACCTGGCTCTTGAGCTTTTTAAGTTTTTCCTTGTGGGAAACGCCGAAGCGGTGCTCCTCATCGATGATCAGGAGACCGAGCCGCTTGAAAACCACATCCTGAGACAGCAGCCGGTGGGTGCCGACCACGATATCGACCCTGCCCTGGCCCAGTTCCTGGATGATCTGCTTCTGCTCCGCCGGGCTGCGAAAGCGGGTCAGGCTTTCCACCCGGACCGGAAAGCCCTGCAAACGCTCGCGGAAGGTGGCGGCATGCTGCTCGGCCAGCACCGTGGTCGGCACCAGAATGGCGACCTGAAAATTGTCGGCCACCACCTTGAAGGCCGCCCGGACGGCGACCTCGGTCTTGCCGTAGCCCACGTCCCCGCAAACCAGCCGGTCCATGGGCCGGGGCGCGGTCAGATCGTCGAGCACCTCGTTGATCGCCTTGAGCTGGCCCGCGGTCTCGTCGTACGGAAAGGACTCCTCCATCTCATGGAACAGCTCATCCGGCGGCGAAAAGGCATATCCCTCCACCATGGCCCGCCGGGCGTAGAGGCTAAGTAAGTCCTGGGCCACCTTCCAGACCTCTTCCTTGACCTTTTCCCGCCGGGTCTGCCAGACCTTGCCGCCCAGCTTGTCGAGTTTCGGCTCGGTGTCGGAGAGCCCCTGGTACTTGCTGATCACCTTGAGCTGATCCACCGGCACGTAAAGCTTGTCCCCGTCGCGGTACACCAGTTGAAAAAAGTCGTTGGCGATGCCGCCCAGCACGATATTGACCAGCCCTTCATACCGGCCAAGGCCGTGGGCCGCGTGAACCACGATATCGCCGAGTTGAAGTTCCTCAAAGCTCACCAGCGGCCTGTTCCGTTGAACCCCCTTCTTTTTTCCCGCCCCCAGGCGCAACTCGCCGAACAGCTCGCTTTCCGAAACCCAGTGCAGCCGGGCATCAGGCAGATCAAAGCCCGCAGCCAGCGGCGAATCCACCAGGAGAATCTCTCGGCTGGCGGAAGAGGGATCCAGCACAGGCGCTTCGGTTATGGCAACCGGCAGGTCGTATTGACGGAGCAATTCCGCCATGTGCTCCGCATGCCGCCTGGTCCGGCAGGCAAAAAAAACAGCCTCGCCGGCCGCGCGCCAGAGGTGCAACTGCCGGGTCAGCTCCGGCATCATCCCCTGATTCTTGCGTTGCAGCTCAAGCTGCTGCTTGAGCAAAACATGGTTGCCGCAGGATATTTCCAGGGTTTCCCCTTCTTCCATGTCCGGATGGGCAAAATCGTAGAATCGCCCCTGGGGAAAACGCGCCAGCCGTTCTCGCCATTCATTTTCCGGCAAAAATATCCGCTCCGGCGGCAAAACGGGCAGGCGGGCAGCGGCGGCCTCGGCGAAATTCGCCTCGATCCTTTCCCGGCAGAGGGCGAGACTCTCCGCGATTGCGGTTGGCGAGGAGAAAAAGACAATGGTCTCGTCCGGCAGGTAGTCGAGCACGGTCGAGGGCTTTTCGTGGAACAACGGCAACAGGAACTCAACCCCTGGAAAACGCCGGCGATGCTCAAGGCAATCCGCCATCACCTTGACCCGCTCGCTGTCCCAATCAAGTTCCGCGGCCGCCCCCTGGAACCGTTCGAGCAGCAGATGCAGCTCTTGCTCCGCGGCAGGATAGAGGATATCGCTCACGGGCAGGAGAACCACCTCTTCAAGATCTTCAACCGAGCGTTGACTGATGGGATCAAACCTGCGAATGGATTCTACGGTATCGCCACAGAAGTCGAGCCGGACCGGCATCTCAAAACCAGCGGGGAAAATATCCAGAATGCCGCCGCGCAGACTGAACTCGCCAACCGACTGCACCAGGTTGGCCCCGTCATAGCCACAGGCGCTGAGCGAGGCAATCAGTCCGTCACGATCGGTCTCCTCGCCGCGCATGACCAATTCTGCCAGGCTTGCAAGGGAGGCGCGAGGCAAAACCCTTCTCAACAGGGCCTCCACCGACATGACCAGGATACAGGGCGTGTCCGCGCTGTGGATATGGAACAAAACGGCAAGGCGCTCGGCAACGGTGCGGCTGTCCGGCGACAACGGGGTATAGGGGGGGATTTCTTGGCCGGGAAAATACAAGGCCGGGGTGTCGGCAAAAAGAGCAAGATCCTGCACAAGGTGCTGGGCCGCGGTCTCGCTTGGCGTAAGGCAGAGGATGGGACGCTGTCCGAGCAGGGCCGTGCGGCCGAGATGGAAGGCGGCGCCGCTTCCCCGCAACCCGATGATGTTAACGGAACGGCCCTCGGTGAAGAGGGCCGTCAGTCTATTATCCATGTATTGTCTGTGTCGGAGCGAAAATGCCGGAAAAAACCGGCACATTTCCCAAGGGAGTCATTTCTTAGAAAGCCCCGCCGATGCTGAAATCCCAGACCCCCTGCTGCTCGCCGTCTTTCGGGTCGAGATTGTAGCCCCATTCAAGGCGCAGGGGCCCCATGGGCGACAGCCAGCGGAAGCCAAGGCCGGTGCTGTAGCGAAGATCCGCAACATCCCAGGTCTCGGAATCGGTGTACACATTGCCCAGATCAAAGAACACCAAGCCTTTCAGACCGATATCCTTGACAATGGGAAAGATCCATTCCACGTTGCCGTACCACATCTTTTCGCCGCCGATCCGTGAATAGGTGACGCCGTCGTTGTTTAACTCCAGCGGGCTGATCTTGCCGCTGTCAAACCCCCGGATGGTATTGAGTCCGCCCAAATAGAATTTTTCATACACCGGCAATTTTTTCCCTTCGTTTTCAACCACATAGCCGATGGAACCCTTGATGCGGAAGGTTGTCTCCCAGGGCAACGGATAATACCAGCCAGAAGTGGCTTCGTACTTGGTAAAGGCGCTATCCCCCCCCAGGAGGCCGCCCGCGTGCTTGATGGAATAATTGGTGAGCCAGCCCTTTGAGGCGTCGGTGAATTTGTTCCGAGTGTCCTTGGAAACACCGAGCCGGACATAGCTTGTGGTCTCGATACTCATGGAATCCAGGATCGACTGGGAAGTATTGGTCAGCAGGACATCGGTCATTTTGGTGTCGTCGTAGCCATAGGCCCAGCCCAGATTCCACTTGTTCCAGACCGGATAGGCAAAGCGCAGAGCCCCACCGGTGGAATCCTTGGTATAATCGTCGTATTCCCGCGACCAGTTGTACAGATCGTAACCGAACAGCAGCTTGGTGTCGTTGAGATGCGGCTCGGTAAAGCTGAAATTATAGCGGTTGCTGTTGGCGCTCACGTTGGCCTGCAGGGAGAGGCGCTGGCCCTTGCCGAGAAAGTTGTTTTCACTGACCTCGCCCATGAACATGAGGTTGTCCACCGAGCTGTACCCGGCTCCCACGCTGAAGGTGCCGGTAGCCTTTTCCTTCACCTCGACCACCACATCCATCAGCCCTTCCTGCACAGTCGGCTCCGGGGTGACGTTCACCTCTTCAAAAAACTCAAGCCGCTGGAGTTTTTCGCTGCTCTTTCTGACCGCGCTCGCATCGAGCAGACCGCCCTCCTTCACCTGCATCTCGCGGCGAATGACTTTATCCCTGGTCCGGGTGTTGCCCTTGATGTTGATCCGGTTTATGTGGACCAAGGTTCCCTGGACAATCTTGAGCGACAAATCCATGCGCTTGTCTTCCTCATTCTTGCCCAGTTTCGGTTCCACCTCGGCAAAGGCATAGCCACTCTCGGCATACCGGTCCGTCAGGCGCATGACATCCTCGCGCAAGATCTTGCGGCTGAAGAACTTCTCCTTGCTCAATTCGAGCAGACTGAACAGGTCGTTCTTCTCGCCGACAATGTCCCCCTCGATTTCGATGGTGCCGACCCGGTAGCGGTCGCCCTCCTGGATGTCGAAGGTGACATAGAGCCAGTCGCCCTCATCGCTTATCACCGGTTCGCTGATCCTGGCCTCGATGTAGCCGCTGTTGTGATACAAGGCGCCGAGCCGGGAGCGGTCCTGCTCAAGCAGGTCGCGCTTCAACTTGCCCGATTCGGTAAACCAGGAGAGCAGCCCTTTTTCCGAGGTGGTCATCTCCTTGCGCAATTCCTTCTCGCTGAAGGCTTTGTTGCCGACAAAACGGATCCCCTTGATATACATCTTGACGCCTTCTTCTATATCAAAGGTGACATTCACCTTATCGTCGGCAACGTAGTTGAGCTTGGCGGCGACGGTGGTGCGGTAGAAGCCCTTGTCCTTATAAAGTTTTCGGATATTTTCAACGGAGGTCTGTACCTCCTTGGTGTTGATGATGGTGTTGGGCGAGATGCTCACCACCTCTTTCACCTCTTTTTCCTCAAGCTCCTGTTCGCCGTTGACAAGAACCTGGCCGATTACCGCTTTTTCCTTGACCTGAAAGGTAATGTCCTTTCCCTTTTCCGTATCGGCGACGAGGATCTGCACATCGTCGAAATAGCCCATCTGAAAGATGTTTTTCAAATCCGCCCGCAACAACTCAGCGGTATAGGGATCCCCTGCCTGACTTTTAACCTGACGCAGGATAGCCCCCGAATCTATGCGGGTGTTTCCGGCAATGGCAATGGACTGGATAAGAAAATACTGGCCGGTTTGGGAGAGAATGTCGTTGGCCATCTGGGACAGGGCTTTCTTCAGTTCGGTCTCGTTATTGCTGACCTGATAGTAAAATTTGGGCGGATTATTGCCGAGGATGTCATAGACGACAAAATCCAGGCTGAGCTGCTCGCCAAGCTTGGTGATGCTGCCGGCCGCCACATAGTTGACCGCCGGGGATGAGATCAATGATTTCAAGGCCTCGGCCTTGGGCGGCCAATGCTCATAGCCGAGCTTCTGCTGCACTTCCTCCCTGGACAGCATCGCCAGTCCCTTGCTCCGCACAACCTCCTGCAAGATTGTGTCGCTTGCAACGACAAGTTGATCCCCCCCTGCCTGGGCATTGATCCGGGGCGGCACCATGACGGTGTTCGGCTCGGATCCGGCGCCAAGGGCAACCCCTGCCAACGGCGGGATGGGCTGGGCCACAAAGAGGAAAAGGACTGCAACAACAATCTTCATGACGCCCGAAAATCCGTGGGAGCCTGTTATGTGTCCTGCTGAGTTGTCTTGTTTCATGCTCTCGATTTCGCGGTGAAGTGGCTTGGGGCCGCCCCAAGGTAGCGGACGGGTGGGAGATCTATTTAGCGTATCAGAATTATCAGGCATTGGCCCGAGTGTCAAGAATCTTTGCTCTCTTCCCGGGTTTCATGCAATCCCCCGTCCCGCAAGGTGAGACAACGGCTCATCCGGTGAGCCAGGTCAAGATTATGAGTCACCATGACCGTTGCCAGGGAAAGGGTTTCGCTCAAATCGCGGATAAGCTCAAAGACCTTGAGCCCGCTTTTAGGATCAAGATTGCCGGTGGGCTCGTCCGCCAAAAGAACCGCGGGCTTCATTACCAGGGCACGGGCCAGGGCGACCCGTTGCTGCTCCCCGCCTGAAAGCTCGCCAACCTTGTGGGTTGAGCGGTTCAGCACCCCGACCCGCTCCAGCAGATATTCCGCATACCCAACAAACTCGGAGCGTTTCCGTCCGGCAATCAATCCGGGCAGCAGGACATTTTCCAGGGCGTTGAACTCCGGAAGCAGATGGTGAAACTGAAAAACGAAGCCAACCGCCTGGTTCCGGAACAGGGCCAACTGGTCATCGTTTTTTGCAAAAACATTTTCCCCCCGGTAAAAAAGCTGGCCCTGGCTGGGCTTGTCAAGGGCGCCCAGGATATGCAACAGGGTGGTTTTCCCGGTGCCGGAAGCGCCGACCACCGCAACCATTTCCCCGGCGGCCAGCCGCAAATTTACCCCGGCGAGCACTTGCAGGCTGCCGTGCCCGCTGTATTCCTTGCATATATCCCGCGCTTCAAAAAACAAGGGGGATTCGTGCGCCTTATCGGGCATGGAGCCGTCTCCTCTACTCATAACGCAAGGCCACGGCCGGATCGACCTTGGCTGCCTGCCAGGAAGGATACAGGGTGGCAACCAGGGTAATAACCGTGGCCGACAGGGCAATGAGGAAGACGTCCGAGGGCAGGACCAGCACCGGCAAAGTGGAAATCGGGTAGACGTCGGGCAGATCGATGAACTGGTAACGGCTCAAGAGCGCGCACAGGCTCAAGCCCCCCACCACCCCCAAAAAGGTGCCGGTAAGCCCGATGACCAATCCCTCGTAGATGAAGATACGCATGATGCTGCCGGAAGTGGCGCCCATGGATTTCAGGATGGCGATATCCTTGTTCTTCTCCATGACCACCATGATCAGGGTGCTGACGATGTTGAAGGCCGCGACCATCACCACCAGGGCCATGATGATTGAGAGCGCCGTTTTTTCCAGGGCAAGGGCGGAAAAGATGTTCCGGTTCATCCGCATCCAGTCCTTGGCAAAGAAATTCTGCCCCAGAGCCTGCTCAATCCGCTTCGCGACCTTGTCCGCCTGGTTGAGATCGGTGGTTTTCACCTCCAACCCATGCACCGCGCCGGGCAGATCAAAGAAGCGCTGCGCCGTTTCCAGCGAAACATAGGCCAGGGCGGAATCATACTCGTACATGCCGGTTTCAAAAATCCCCACCACCCGGCAGGTGAACACCTTGGGCATAACCCCCATGGGGGTAAGGGGCCCGGAAGCAGAGATCAGTCGTACCCGGTCATGGGTGGTGACACGCAACTGACCGGCAAGCTCCTTGCCCAGGATGATGCCCGGCACCGTTCTTGCGCCATCGTTCTGGACAGGGGCCAATTCGGCTATGGAGCCTGTGCGCAGATGTTTCTCCAGGCTGAGCACGCCTTGCGCCGTGGCAGGGTCAAGTCCGCGCAGCACGGCGCCGGTTCCGCCCTCGCCACCGGTGATCATGGCCTGGCTGTACAGATACGGCGTGGCCCCGCTTACCCCCTCGACGGCGCGAACCTTGGCGGCAACCTCTTCGTAACCGCTGATATTGCCGGTGTAATCCTGAACCACCACATGGGAGTTGATGCCCAGGATCTTGTCGCGAAATTCAGAGGTGAAGCCGGTCATCACCGCCAGCACCACGATCAGAGCCATGACCCCGACCATGACTCCGGCAATGGAGATCAGCGAAATAAGCGAGATGAAGCCGTGCTTGCGTTTGGCTTTGAGATACCGCAGGCAGACAAACCATTCAAAATTCACAAATTCCCTCTTTTCCTGGAACGGTGCTCCTGGGCGGGTACACGGATTATTTGCTCTCCGGGCGCAGATGCGGAAAGAGAATAACATCCCGGATCGAGGGCGAGTCGGTCAGCAGCATGACCAAACGGTCAATGCCGATCCCTTCCCCGGCCGCCGGAGGCATGCCGTATTCCAGGGCCCGGACAAAATCCTCATCCATCTCAGGGAATATCTCTTCATCGTTTCCCCGTTCATCAATCTGCTTTTTCAGCCGCTGTTTCTGATCGATGGGGTCGTTGAGCTCGCTGAAGGCATTGGCCATCTCCCTCCCGGTCATGAACAGCTCGAACCGGTCCGTGACCTCGGGATTTTTCTCGTTGCGGCGGGCCAGGGGCGAAACCTCGGTGGGATACTGGGTCACAAAGGTGGGATTGACCAGCTTTTCCTCCACCAGCAGCTCGAAGAGCTCGGTCTTGGCCTTGCCGTGTCCTGCCATGGGCTCAAGGACAATGCCCTTTTCCAGGGCGAGCTGGCGGGTGCGGGCCGGGTCGGCAAGCACATCCTTGTCAACCTTACCCACCTCGACCAACGCCTCGTCCATGGTATAGCGTTTCCAGGGCGGGGAAAGATCCACCTCCTGCCCCTGGTAGCTCACGACCATGGAGCCGGTGACCTCGGCGGCGATGTAGGAAACCATCTCCTCGGTGAGATCCATGAGATCTTCGTAGGTGGCAAAGGCCTGGTAGAATTCGAGCATGGTGAACTCGGGATTATGCCGGGTGGAAAGCCCTTCGTTCCGGAAATTGCGGTTGATCTCAAAGACCTTTTCAAAACCGCCCACCAGCAGCCGCTTGAGGTAAAGCTCCGGGGCGATGCGCAGGTAGAGGTCCATGCCCAGGGCATTATGATGCGTCTTGAAGGGCTTGGCCGTGGCGCCGCCTGCAATGGGCTGCATCATGGGGGTTTCAACCTCCATGAAGCCCCGGTTGGTGAGGAAATCACGGATCAACCGGATGATCTCCACCCGTTTGCGGAAGGTGTCGCGCACCTCCGGGTTCATGATCAAATCGACATAGCGCTGGCGGTAGCGGGTTTCCACGTCGGTGAGGCCGTGGAACTTCTCCGGCAGAGGGCGCAGGGATTTGGTGACCGGCTTGACACTTGCCGCGTCGATGGTGAGCTCTCCGGTCTGGGTGCGAAACAACACCCCGCCAAAACCGGCGATATCGCCGAGATCGAGTTTTTTGAATATCTGGTAGACCTCGGGACCAACCTCGTCGCGCTTGACATACACCTGGATGCGGCCGGATTCGTCCTGGATATGGAGAAAAGCCGCCTTGCCGAACTTGCGCAGCGCCATGATCCTGCCGGCCACGGATTTGACCCCCTCTTCCAGGGGCGCATCCGGGTTGTCGTTTTTCGCCAGGATATCGCTGATCCGGTGGGTGGGCCTGAAATCGTTGGCATAGAGATTGACCCCCAGATCCGCCAGCTCCTGGGCTTTTTGACGGCGTTGCTTTAAAACCTGATTCAGTTCTTCCATTGTTCAATACTCAAACTTTTTATAGTGGTTGGATAAAGGATAGCCGTACAGCGCCTGCATCTACAGATACTTGTCGCGCAAGAGTTTCGAAAGATCCCGGGTCAGCTCCAACACCTTTTTAGCGTGGGTCAAAGGCAGGGAGCCGGTTCCGCAGCTCGGGGTTATCAAGGTCTGTTGCAGCAGGGACTTGTAATCCCATGCCCCGCCGACAAGCTGGGCGGCCTGCGCCTCCCAGCGGGCAAGCAAGGACTCCGCCGTTTCCCGCTCGATATATTCCTTCTCCCCGGTGGGCACGATCCCCCAGGCAATGATGCCGCCGCGTTTCAGAAAGGCGTAGAGCGCATCCTTGCAGGCCGCCAGCTTGTCAAAAAAACCGTAGGCGTCGAAACTGACGATATCAAGCGAGGTGGAGAGGAGAAATTCCCAGTCCGTGTTGGCGCAGACATGGACGCCCACCAGCGCGCCCGCTGCCTGGGCCGCACCGATAATCTCGTTGAGTTCCTGGCCAAGCTCGTCCAGGGAAACGCTGAGAAAGGCGGAGGAGCCAAGACCGGCCAGGGCTGGTTCGTCTATAAAGAGAATAACCGGGGCCTGCGACTGCGCGAGAACCTGCACCTGCCAAGCAGCCTTGAGGGAAAGCCCCTTCACCACCATCTCCCGGATGGTCGGCTCGTAATAGGCAGCCCGCCCCTCCCGGTCGTGCAGCCCGGTGAGCAGGGTAAACGGCCCGGTCATCTGTCCCTTGACCGCGGCCACGGCTTTTCCAGCCACTGCCTCTTTGAGGGCGAAAAGCCCCTGGGCCCTGTCCGGGCTCACGGCAAAGGGTGAGTCCGGCAAAAGGGACGGATCTTCGAGGGCGGCAAGATACTGCTCGAAGTACGCCAGCATCTCTTCGGCAAAGGTCTCGGTCTGGATATCGAAATAGGTGCGGTCGCCCTCCTCGATAATCCCGGGCATCCCTTCGCTGAACTGGCTGAGCATCCCTTCCTTGGGGTTGCTCGGCAATTGCGGCCACAGGGGAATGTCGGGGGTATGCGCAAAGATCAGGGAAAACGCTTCCCCTGCGTCTGCAACCGGCAGGCTGCCGATGAGGGTGGCCAGGCCGTTGGCCTGGAAACGGGAGGATGGATTGTCTTGGCTCATGGCATTGTCCAGTATCGGGAGCAGTGTAAACGGCGATGGCGCGTGCTGTACGCCTGATTGCAAAACAGGATGCCCAAAAAGCAAAATGCGGCTTTTTCAGCATCCTGCTAGCTATCAACAATAGGGCGAAAAGTCAATGTATTTCAGGGAAGCGCGGAGCCTTGCCGGACAAGACAATCCTCCTAATCCACCGGGACACCCCAGATGTCGCGGGCATATTCCCGGATGGTCCGGTCGCTGGAAAATTTACCCATCCGGGCCACATTGAGGATGGACTTGCGGATCCAGTTCGGTTGATCGCGATACAGGTCGCCCACCTCTTTCTGGCAGCGGAGATAATCCTCCAGATCGAGGAGCAGCAGGTAGGGATCATTATGATTGAGCAGCCCCTCGACGATCGGGGCAAACAGGCGGGTGTCGCCTTTGCTGAAATAGCCGTTGCCAATGCTGTCCAGGGTGCGTTTCACCTCGGCGTTGTCGCGATACACGTCAAATCCGTTGCGGCGCGGGTTCCGCTTGGCCTCCTCGACCTCTTCCGTGGTCATGCCGAAGATGAAGATATTCTCGACCCCGACCTCCTCGCGGATCTCGATGTTGGCGCCGTCCAGGGTGCCGATGGTCAAGGCGCCGTTTAAGGAAAATTTCATGTTGCCGGTGCCTGAGGCCTCGGTGCCCGCGGTGGAGATCTGCTCGGAAAGGTCCGAGGCCGGGAAGATCTTTTCCGCCACCGAGACGCCGTAGTTGGGGATGAACGCCACCTTGAGGCGATCGCCAATCCGGGAATCGTTGTTGACCACCTCGGCCACCGAAGTGATCAGCTTGATGATCAGTTTCGCCTTGAAATAGGAAGGCGCGGCCTTGCCCCCGAAAACAATGGTCCGCGGAGGAGAATCCGGATCCTCCCCATTGGCGATCCGGTGGTACAGGGTGATGACATGCAAAACGTTGAGCAGTTGCCGTTTGTACTCATGGATCCGCTTCACCTGGACATCGAACAAAGTGTTGGGGTTGACCACCACCCCGCATTCCTGCTTGATGAGGACGGCCAAACGTTTTTTATTCTCCGTTTTCACCTTGGCCCATTTTTTCTGAAACTTGGCCTGGCCGGCATAGGGCTCCAGGTTGCGCAGATAATCGAGGTTGGTGACCCATTCCCCGCCGATGGTGTCGGTGATCAGGCCGGCCAGGCCGGGGTTGCATTTGAGCAGCCAGCGCCGCTGGGTGATGCCGTTGGTTTTGCAATTGAACCGGCCCGGGTAAAACTCATGAAAATCCTTGAACAGCCGGGTCTTCAAGAGATGGGTGTGCAGTTCGGCCACGCCATTGACAGAATGGCTGCCCACGATGGCCAGATACGCCATGCGCACCCTTTTCACCGGTCCCTCCTCGATGATGGACATGGCGCGCAACAGATCGTCGCGGCCAGGATACCGGGCCGCGACCTCGTCGAGGAACTGGCGGTTGATCTCGTAGATGATCTCCAGATGCCGGGGCAGCACCCTGCCCAGCAGCTCCACGGGCCAGCTTTCCAGGGCCTCGGGCATCAGGGTGTGGTTGGTATAGCCAAAGGTGCCGACGCAGATCTGCCAGGCCTTTTCCCAGGGCACCGACTCCTCGTCCACCAGAAGCCGCATGAATTCGGGGATAGCGATGGCCGGATGGGTGTCGTTGAGCTGCACGGCAATCTCATCGGCGAACGCATCGAAATTATTATGTTTTTTCTTGTGCCGCCGGAGGATGTCCTGAAAGGTGGCGGCCACGAAAAAATACTGCTGCTTGAGGCGCAGTTCCTGACCCTGCCGGATATCGTCCGAGGGGTAGAGAACCTTGGAGATGGTTTCCGACTGCACCTTCTCCTGGACGGCCGAGATGTAATCTCCCCGGTTGAACGAGCCGAGATCAAGTTCACGGGAAGCCCGGGCCGTCCACAAACGCATGTTGATGACATTGTCGTTGTTAAAGCCCGGCACCAGAACATCACAGGCCATGGCCATGATTTCCTCCGTTTCAATCCACTCGGTTCGCAGCTCGCCCTTGTTGTTGCGGTACCGTTGCACCCGGCCGTAATACTGTACCGGATAGAGATTCGTGGGCCGCTCATATTCCCAGGGTGTGCCGTAGCGCAGCCAGTTGTCAGGATGTTCCACCTGAAACCCGTCAACGATGCGCTGAAAAAAAAGGCCGTACTCATACCGGATGCCATAGCCGTAGGCCGGAACGCCCAGAGTGGCCAGGGAATCGAGAAAACAGGCGGCCAACCGGCCGAGACCGCCGTTGCCAAGGGCGGCATCGTCCTCCTCTTCCCTGATTTCCTCAAGATCGTAGCCCATCTCCTCCATGACCTCCTTCATCTCATCATAAAAACCGAGGTTGATGAGGCTGTTGCCCAGGGAGCGCCCGATGAGAAACTCCAGGGAGAGGTAATAGACCCGCTTCTTGCCCTTTGCGTAATAGCCCTTTTGCGTCGAGATCCAGCGTTCGATGAGAAAATCCCGGATGGTGTAGGCCAGGGCCTTGTAAAGGTCCCTGCTCCCGGCCCGCTGGGGGTCCCGGCCGAGAAAACTCAGCAGGTGATGGTTGATCGTGGTCAGAAAATCCTTTTTGGAAAGAGATTTAAAGACCGCGCAGTACGGGCCTTGCGGGAGTTTGCTGTTCATGGTTGTGGTCTGCGTCCTGTGCGTTTGACTTGAGTTGAAAGAATCCCCCCATCCGCCACTTCAATGATTGCTTCCTTCAGAGTACAATGGCGCTGAAAAAACAGTCAAATGTATTTACGGGCTGCAATGGAATACCCGTTGTTTTTTCACCATCCCGCTCCCGCCCCTGAGCCGCTCACACGGCTGGCGCCGCCGATCCCTCTGCGTCAAGAAACATCCGCACCCAGGCCAGGGCCTGCTTTCGGTCCGCCACCAGACCCTCCACCTGCGCCGCCTCCAGACCGTCGAGGATCTCCTTGAAAAGCGGACCGGGGGCAAGGGCAAAAACCGCAATGAGATCATGCCCGGTGATCAACGGCGGGGCGGCGAATACCGGCCGGATATATTCCTCATACACCCCGTGCACCTCACGCCAGAGGGCGGCCAGATTGCGTTCCATCCCTTCCGGCTTGCCCGGCCCCTGCCCGGCAAGGCTGTCCGCCATGGCCAGCAGGAAAAGGGCGTCCAGATCATCGCCAGCCGCCTTGACCAGCCGCAGGCAGGCCTTGCGCGTGATCCCGGCGCGCAACCGGGCGTTGCTGAGATGAAACGGCCACATGTGCAGACCAATGAGCCGGGCCACCCGGACACGGTCATCTTTGGGCCAGTGCAGCCTTTCGGCGATCCCCTCAAAAATCGCAACTCCGGCCTGATCGTGGTTGTAAAAGGTTATCTTTTCTTCCGCCAGCCGGTGCGTTTTCGGTTTGCCCAGATCATGAAACAGGGCGGCCCACTTCAGCAATACCCCCCGTTTGCCCCGGGCTGCCTCGCTGAACAGTCCGCCCTGCCCGGGAAAATACGTTTCCGGCGCCTTCAGGATTTTTTCCAGACACCGCAAGGCATCCAGCGAATGCTCGAACACATCAAGATGGTGGCTGGCAGGCTGGACAAGACCGCGGCCGGCAACAAGTTCCGGAAAGACAACCCAGAGGAGCCCTGTTCGGGCCATCTGCCCGATCGTCTGCCCGGCGCGATCCGAAGCCATGATCAGGCCAAGCTCATAGGCAACCCGCTCCATGGCCGGATCGGCCAGCAGCTCGCCATGGGCGACAATGGACTTCTCGGTCTCGGGTTCGATGGCAAACCCCAAGGCCGCGGCAAAGCGGTAAGCCCGCAACAATCGCAGGGGATCGGCCAGCAGATTGGCCGCGGCCGGGGTGCGGATGCGCTTTTGGGCAAGATCGGCCGCGCCGCCGCAAGGATCGATAACCGTGCGCCCGGCAAGGGAACCGGTTCCGGGGGCAAGGGCAACGGCCATGGCGTTGATGGTGAAATCCCGCTGGCCGAGGTCCTCTTCAATGGTGGTGGTCTGATTTCTGAATCCGGAAAAATCAAGGGCAAGCCCCTGCCAGACAACCCTGGCCACGTCTTCCCCTTCATCGAGCAAAACAAAGGTCCCGCCCAGCAGCCCGCCGACCTCGCGGGCGCAGGCCACGGCTCCCTGCGGCACCGTGAAATCAAGATCCTTGGCCGCCACTCCCAGCAGCCAGTCCCGCACCGGCCCGCCCGCCACGAACATGGGCTGGCGGCTGCGCTGCATAACCGTGCTCAAAGCCCGGCGCAGCTCCGCCGGGTACGTTTGCAGCCAATCCTGGGTCAATACCGTCGCCGCTAACACTGCTACCACTCCGGACGCCTCACAGATATCTGACGATTTCAGCCAGGCTGGTTTCCAGCCGGCAGCAGACATCGTGGATATGGATGGACTCCAGGCTCAACGAATCGATCACCACCAGGGTTTCCGGAGGCAATACCTTGCCGAACCGCTGTCCAGCACAGCGGGCCACCTCCCGCACCGCGTCCTCGGCAAACTGCGGCTGGCTGTGCGAGGTGTAGACCAGTTGCGCCTCGTCCGTTCTTTTGAGCAGATCCTGGGTCACATGCAACGCCTCTTCCAGGCAGGCGAGCAACTCGGGGATGCCCGGAGAAACTCCTGCCGACTGCATGGACAGGGTGGTCTGGGAACGCTGCGAATGGGTGGGCAGGGGGCAATCATCCCCTTCCGCGCGAAACAGGGTCTGGTTGTAGGCCTGGGTGCATGGGCAGGCGGTGATGTGAGTTACGCCCACCCCGAACACGGCCACACTCTCCAGCTCCTCCCCCTGCGTGGCAAGCTTCAGGTCAAGGCTGACCGCAATGGAATCCACCGACTGCCTGTTGCTGACCATGGCCGTGCGGATGAGCGGCAATTGCCCGGAAAGCCGCACCCTGCCGCGATTAGCGCCCTGACGCGCCATCATTTCCCTGCCGAGCTGCACGCCGTAGTCGCGGAGATCGGAAAACTCCCGATCGTACAAACCGGCAATCACCTCCTCCATGCGGGACATATGGATGCCGCGGACCTCCGCGGCCAGGTTCACCTCCAGCCGGGCCGCAAAAGGAATCAGCCCTTCGGGCAGCCGGACCCAGACGGTTTTCCCGCAGATGCCGACCTCCGGCAGGGGCAGCCCAAAGGCAGGATGCTGCTGGGGGATGTCAATCCCTTCCGCCAGCACCCGGGCATGATCTTGGGGGGATATGGATGGTTTCAAATAAGCTCCTCCTGTTTCAAAGAAATATACCACTGCTGAATCGTCTGCCAATCCCCCTGTTGCCGGGTCCACTCGGCCAGGGCCTGAAACCGGGCGAGACTCCCGGCCGCAGCCCCGGTTTCCGCCAGGGCACAGGAGACCGAGGCCAGCAGGGTCTCCAGCCGTTCGCTGTTCGCACCATTGCACAGACTGCCATGATGGAGATACCGCAGGGTGATGGGTTCCTCCCCGCAAAAGCCAAAAGGGAACCGTTGGGCCAGCCGGATGCAAAAAGACCAATCCTCGCCCAACTCTCCGGGGCCGAAGCCGTCCACCGCGACAAAAGCCTGTTTCTCCACGGCCATTGCCGAGGGAACCAAAAAACACCAGCGGGCCAGCGCGGCAAGGCATTGCCCCTCCATCGCCTTCTTCGATTCAGGGATGCAAAACTCTCCGCCGCCAACCTGATCGATGTTTCTCGTCACCCCATAGGCCACGGAATAGCCACGGGCCAGAGTTCGCACCAGGCTTGCAACATGTCCCTCCAGCCAGACATCGTCGGAATCAAGAAACATGACCACCTCGCCGCAGGCCGCGGCAACCCCGGCATTTCTCGCCAAGCCCGGACCAAGGCCGGAGCGGCGCAGCAGCCGCGCCTCGGGAAAGCGGGCGGCCACCAGGGCGGCGGTGTGGTCGGTGGAGCCGTCATCCACCACGATGACCTCGCGCACCGGAATATCCTGAGCGACCACGCTGGCAATGGCCCGGCAGGTCATCTCTGGCCGGTTTTTGGTGGGGATTACGCAACTGATGTGCATGGCCAGTGGTGACTCCCTGTAATCTGCCTGATGATGACGCTCCCTGTCCGGATTCCAGCATAACACAGATGAAAGGGATGCTCCAAGATGGAAGGAGCGCACCCCGGCACGGTTTGCCGGTCAGCGAACCCGGCAGATGCCGCGGATGGTGTCGCAGGCCTTGGTGTAGAGGGAAGCGAGCCAGTCCTCTTCGTGCATCCGCACCGAGGAGGCGTGGCCGCAGACCGGGCAGGGGTGCATGGCCGCAAGACGCCGCAGGATGCGCTGGGTGCTGGCGATGAAGGTGGCGTGGCTCCAGGTGAGGGGGGAAACCGAAAGCGGCTGGCCGGTTTCCGGATGCACCTGCTCGGCCAAGACCCCGGAGGGCAGGGCATGATCCGCCACCCATCCGAGCAAGGCCAGGGGCTCTGCCATCTCCTCTTTGGTTTTCGCCCGGCAGGCCAGGTAATCGGCCAGCCACAGGGTGCAGAGAAACCAGGGATTGCCCGGATAGGCGGGGTTCGCCTGATGGTAGCCATCTCCCTCGTAGCGGGCCATGCCGCCCACCCCGGTGTTGAGCCATAATTTCTGCCGCAGCGCCGCCATGGTCGCCTCGATGCGCGGGTCATCGGGCTCATACAGGCCAAAGGCGAACAAACCCCACAGGCTGCTGTCGCACGCCGCGTCAACCCGGAGTTCGCCGTCCGCCTCGCGGGAGAGCATGCGGCAGAAACGGCCAAGCTCTTCGCGCCACAGATGCTTGCTCGCCGCATCGCGGATCCCGGCGGCAGCCTTTTGGTATTCTCCGGCCTTTTCTTCCTCGCCGAAAACGCTGCAGAAAAGCGAAGCGGCGGTGAGGCCGCCGAACACGGCCCCGGTGGTGAAGCTGAGGATGCCGCGCCGTTCTTCCCACAGATCATAGGAAGGCGCAGGCAGGCCGGTTTCCGGGTCCAGGTAGCGGCACATGAAGTCCGCCGCGTTTTTGATCAGCGGCCGGTAGAGGGGCTTGATGAACTCGATGTCGCGATACAGCACGAAATGGTTCCACAGCGCCCAGACCACCAGGGCGGTTTCATCCTCCTGGATCGGCAACTGACTCTGGCCGTTGTTGAGCCAGGGATGCCAGGAAGAGGCCAGGGTCCCGTCCGGATTGTACTTGTGCAGGAAGTAGCCCTCCCGCTCGATGGCCGCTCCGCAAAACTCAAAGAAGCGCTGGGCCGGAATCGGGTAGCCCGCCATGTCGAGGGCATTGGCCGCCAGCGCCCCGTCCCGCGGCCAAACATAGGAATAGGTGTCGCGGTTGAACTGGATCACATCCGAATCGTTGCCCGCCAGCACCCCGCCCTGCCAGTCGAGCTGGCTTTGCACCACCAGCAGGCTGCGATGATAGAGATCGGCCACCTTGGCCGGGAGAATGTCAAGGCGCGGCATCTCCTTGCGCACCCAAAGCTGCCAGTAGTCGGCGGTGCGCTGGAGCAGGGTCTGCGGTTTTTTGCCTCTGACCACCCGGTCGAGGCGGCGCACCTCATGCCAGGATTCGCCTGCCGCCAGCCAGTAATACGCGCTGGCCCGGCCGTTGTCCGGCACGGTGAGATGGAGCGCGGCCACCGAGTCCACCGAACCCTGGGCAATGGTGTTGCCGGAGAGAAGACCATCCTCGGCATCGCGATAGGCGCCTTCCTTGCCGTTCACCTTTTTCTGCCCCACGGCGAACTGGGCAAAAGCGCCATCGCCGTTCACACTGCCCCCGGCCAGAAAATAGCGGCTGCCCTTGTAATGAACAATGCCGCCGGTTTCAGGGTCAAAGGCGGCGGTGTCGCCGACCCGGTTGCCGGAGATATTGAAGCTCTGGGCAAAAAAGAGGCGGATATCCCGAGGAGCGGGCCGCAGATTTTCCACCACCACCTCGCGGAGATAGATGTTCTCGTGGAAATCCACGGCATCGCGGCAGGTGAGCAAGACCCCCAATTCGTCGTGAAAGAGATTGACCTGAGTCACCATGGTGTCCGGGGCGTAGAGAAGATCCCGCCGCCACTCCGGACCGACCCAGCGGAAAAGGCCGTCGGCCCAGACCCCAAAGCGGCAGAAATCGCCGGAGACGTGGTTCTCCTGACCGACATGAGGGAAAAACAGGTCGCGGATGCGGTACTCCTGGTCGAAACAGACCAGGAGTCGGCCATTTCCCACCGGAATATCGCGCGGCATGGGGACCTCCCTTGTGGCGGATTATTGTGGCGGCTTCTCATCTTTGCATATCACAAAAGCAAACAAGAGCACAATTGGTGAACTGCCTGCGTGCGGCATATTTTCCCTGCCGACGCGGGATACAAGCAGGCAGCGGCCGATTTTCTCCTTGCCTTTCATTGCGTTGCCACATAGAATCTAACTATTGAAATCGACGAATAAATGGGGGCCTCCATGGGGGTTGCCTAGCCCCATTAAAAGGAGATACACATGAATACACAAGAACTGGCGGCAATGGCCTTGAAGCTCGATCCGGCAGAGCGTTTCGACCTGGTTGACCGAGTGTTGCACAGTCTCGACAAACCCGACCAGGAAATCGACCGCCTCTGGCTTAACGAAGCGGAACACCGCCTGGCGGCCTACCGTGCCGGCAAGGCGCAAGGCATCCCCGCCGAGGAAATCCTCGGCGAATAATGATGCACATAATCTTTTCAATCGAAGCCCGTAGGATGCGGTGAGGAGGAAATTAGGAGGAAATTAGGGACATCCCCCCCCTTTTCTCAACAGCGTTCGTTGTGGGGAGTTCAGGGGGACGCAATCCCTATTCTTTTAAAAACAAACCGCAACGTGTATCATACTCCCGTAACAGGCTCGTTTTTTTCAAAAATATCACCCCAAGGAAGGGCGATGGAAAACATCCTCTGGTGGCATTGGATTGTCCTGGGAATTATCCTGGTGCTCATGGAAATCGTGGTGCCGTCGTTCACTATTTTCTGGTTCGGCCTGGGGGCGGTGGTGACCGGCCTGCTGCTGGCCGCGCTCCCGGACGTTTCGCTGAAGTGGCAATTACTGGTCTTTTCCGTGTCCAGTCTCGGATTTACCTTTTTCTGGTTCCGCTTCTTCGTGCCACGGAAAAAAACCAAAACCCTGCTGGCTGATGACCAGACAGCCATCGGCCAGATGGGAATTGCCGCCACCCGGGCGCTGGTTCCGGGAGAGCATGGCCGAGTGGCGTTTTCCGTCCCGGTGCTGGGGGAGGAATCGTGGATGTATCTGGCCGACGAGCCCATTGAAACAGGCAACCGGGTTCGGGTTATCGCGGTTCTCGTTTCAGACCAGGGAGAGCGGGTGCTCAAAGTGAAAAAAGTGCTGTAACGGAGTTTAATCTTCACCTGGAGGAATAGTATATGGATGTGGGACTCATTATCGTCGTTGCCATTCTGGTTCTTGTGTTTGTGACCATTGCCAACGGGGTCAAGATCGTGCCGCAGGGGTATGAGTTTGTCATCATGCGGCTCGGCAAATATCATACGACGCTGACGCCGGGCCTGAACCTGATCATTCCGTATATCGACACCATTGCCGCCAGGGTAACCAGAAAGGATATCTCCCTGGATATCCCCAGCCAGGAGGTCATCACCCGGGACAATGCGGTGATCATCACCAACGCCATCGCCTTTATCAACATCCACACCCCGCACAAGGCCATTTTCGGCATCGATTTCTACGAGCATGCCACCAAGAATCTGATCATGACCAACCTGCGGGCCATTATCGGCCAAATGGACCTGGATGATGCCCTCAGCTCTCGGGAGCAGATCAAGGTGAAACTTATCCAGGCCATTGCCAATGATCTTGAGGATTGGGGCTTGACGGTCAAGAGCATCGAGATTCAGGACATCAAGCCGTCGAGCACCATGCAGGCCTCCATGGAGCGGCAGGCTGCGGCGGAGCGGATCCGCAGGGCCGCCATCACCGAGGCCGAAGGCGAAAAACAGGCTGCCATCCTGACGGCGGAAGGCCAGAAGCAGAAAGCCATCCTGGAGGCGGAGGGCGGCCTGGAAGCATCGAGAAGGGAAGCCGAAGCCCGCATCGTTCTGGCGCAAGCCACCAAGGACGCCCTGGCTCTGGTGCAACAAGGAATCGGCAGCGAGCAGTTGCCCGCCCTCTACCTGCTGGGCGAGAAATATATTGGCGCCTTGCAGGAACTGGGGCTTTCCGGAAACGCCAAGACCGTGGTCCTTCCCGCGGACCTGCCTGCGGCGCTCCAGGGGATGTTTGGCCTCAAGGTTGGGAAATAACCTTCCGCTTGTTCGCTGCGATTTCAGGCAAATGCAGTTGACAGCACCACTAATCAGCGTGGTACTAAAAAGAAGCAGGCATGCAATGGTGAAAGTGCGGAAAGTCTTTTCATAAACCCCAACAGAGGAGACAACCATGTCAGGAAGCGTCTACAAGATCATCGAAGTGGTGGGCACCAGCACCGAATCCTGGGAGGCGGCGGCCCAAACGGCAATCGACACGGCGAGCAAGAGCCTGAAGGATCTCCGGGTCGCCGAGGTCATCAAGCTGGACATGAAGATTGAAAACGGCAAGGTAGCCGCCTACCGGGCCAGGGTTTCGCTTTCTTTCAAGTACCACTCCTAACCGCACCAGGCCAAGGGGGGGGCACACGGATTTTCCTGTCACACGTGCCCCCTTCGCTTTTCCTCTCCAGGCCACAATAACCCGCGCGGGATCGCCCCAGCGTCCATCCTCCTTGACCGGTTAGACGAAAACCCAGCCAATGCTCTACCGCATAGCCGCCGACTGTATCCTCCTGCTCCATTTCGCCTTCACCCTTTTTACCGTGCTGGGAGGCCTGCTGGTGTTGCGCCGCCCTTCCCTGCTTTGGGCGCATCTTGCCGCCGTGCTCTGGGGAGTGGCAATCGAGTGGGCCGACTGGATCTGTCCGCTCACGCCGCTGGAAAACTTTCTGCGGGAACGGGGCGGCGAGGCGGGCTATGCGGGAGGATTCATTGAGCATTACATCGGCCTGGTTCTCTATCCCGCGAACCTCACCATTGAGTTGCGCTACCTGCTGGGTCTGGGGTTGGTTGCGGTGAATCTGCTGATCTACGGCTATATCCTCTGGGCGCGCCGCCGGAAACTCTTGCCGTAAGACACTGCTCCTTATTTTCTGCCCCGTCCAGACACATACGATAAACACACCGGACTGCCCGGCAGTGCCGCAGATGCGTGCGAAGGGTGTCGTGCGCACGAGCAGGCCGATGACAGCTAAGCGAGCACAGCGAGACTGCGAAGCAGATGCGGTGCTGCGAGCAGTCACAAAAAAGCCCCCTTCCTCGGAAGAAGAAGGGGGCTTAGGGAGGGTGCGGAAACCAGGGGTATTACTTCTTCATCCTGGCAGCGCCTTTTGTTTTCATGGGATCGCCCTTGTAGCCAAGAGCCTTCCAGTCGAGACGGCCATTTGCGGCATGGCAGTCGTTGCACTTCAGAGCCTCGCTGGCCGGGGCAACCATGTGGTTGATCCGCCAGTACATGACGGTGGGGGCAAAATCGTAGCTGCCGCTGTATGCCAACCCGGAGGCCTCGCTGCCGGCCTTGGCCGCCTTGTTCCAGTCAAAATTCTTCCAGTAGGCATCCTTGTCTTCCTTGTTGGTCGGCCAGACCTTGGGAGTCAGGAAGTACTTGTTTTCCTTATCGTAGATCTGCTTGCCGGTATGCACCTTGAAGGGATAGATCTTGGCGGTTTTGTCCTTGATGCTGCCCACCGGCGCGTTCAATTCCGTGACCTTGGCCGGATCAATCTTCTCGCCGCGCAGATAGACGGTGGCGTTGCCGTTGTACCATTTGTAGGTGGGCTTCACGTTTTTCTCCCACTTGAAATGGCCTTTCTTCTTGTCGTAGCCGTCGCGTTTCTCCGTGCCGAACACCTGATCGTCCACCTTGATGTCCTGACCGGCCGTGGACCAATCCCACTCCACCTTGGTGGGCGTGGCCTTGGCAAAGGTGGGGATATGGCAGGTCTGGCAGGCCACGGTGGCGGCATGCGAGTTCAGCTTGGCATTCTTGTGGGGCTTGGCGTCATGGCACTGGGTGCACTCCAGATGATTCTTGCCGCCGGGCGTGACGATCATGGAGTTGCCCTTGATCTCGTGCTTCTGGGTGGTGTGGCACTCGGTGCACTGAAAATTCAGGCCGTCGGAGCCCATGTGCACGTCAATGGCCTTGGTGGGATTAGCCATGGAAGAATCGATGTCCCCGTGCTTGACGTTGTTGCCGCCGCCGCCAAAGCCATGGCAGGCCACGCAGTTTTTCTTGGCAGGCTTGCCGACGCCCTGGGCCACGGCCACCAGATTAACGGGCTTGGCGTCCAACTCCGCGTTACCGGTGAAGCCAAAGGGCATGCCCGCGCCCGGAGGCGCCTTCTTGTAAGTGCCGGTGGTGTCATGGCAGACCAGGCAATCCACCGTATTCTTGTCGGTGAGATCGAAGGTGGCATCCTTCCAGCCGTAGCTGATGTGGCAACTCGTACAACGGGGCCAGTTGGAATCAACAGAGATGCAAAAATTATTAATGGCGTTCTTCTTGCCCAGCGCGACTTTGCCCTTCTTGCCGGAGATCTCCTGCTCGCTGGCCCAGGTCCAGTGGGTGGTTTTCATGATGTCTGTTGCCGCGTCGGCATGGCATTCAAGACATTTCTTGGTCACCTCCATGGGCGTGGCAAAAGGACCGGTGATCGCCTTGTGCGCCTCACCGGCATAGGCCGATCCGCCTGCCACCACAGCCGACGCAACCAGCATTGCCGAGAATACACGGGATTTTTTCATAGCCTCTTTCTCCTCCTTAGTAAAAATGAACGGTTACTCTTCCCCTTTCCTGGCCCCATGACAGAGGCAATATACGCAGCATATTCCGGTTGCAAGAAGCAAATTGGGTGCCAGGCCGGGACAAAACAAACAAGGGGATGAATTCGCGCAATAAAAGCACGGCCGAGGGGCTCTGCGCCACAAGGAAAGGGGCGCAACTTTATTTGACCGGGAGGGGTGAATACGGGGTAACCCAGGAGAACGACAAGGAAAAACACCGCAAGGGCGCAAAATATCTTGCGCCCGTTACCACGGAACGGACGGGGTCGCCCTGATCCGGAAAGATCGATCTTCCTGGCGCTATACGCGCCGGTTGCCGGGAGGAAAACAGAGAGCCGCCTCGCGGACCCGGCCGGCCAGGCGATGCTCGATATACTCGCCAACCAGGGGGAGCATGTCATCGAGGTACTGGCCGATCTCCTTTTCCGTTGCCGTGGTCAGGGTCTGGCAGAACAGACATTTCCGCTCGCCCCCGCCCGTGGAGGGCAGACCGAAATCCTCCAGCACATGCCGGGTGATCATCTGGTCGTCAAAATCCTCATACACCGGGAAGGTGGTGTTGATCCCGAACCGGGCCGACAGCTCCCGGATCTTGTCCATGAAAACCGGGGTCTGCTCGGGGTAATGGCCTTGTTTTCTGGTGTATCCGGCCACGAAATGAGGGACGAAATGCTCATGGCAATAGACGATGGCCCGGGCGTGCATCCCGAGCTTGCAGGCCACGCAGACAAGATTTTTCCCGTTGTAGCGGGGCATGAATTCCTCATAGCGGTCGAGCCACAACCCTTGGAACATCCGGCCCACGTCAAGCTCCACCATCTCCGCCTCCGGAATCTTCTTGGGATCAGAGGCATTGGCCAGCAGGATCTTGTGCGCGGCCAGAAAACGGTTTCTGGGAAAATCGGCAAAACGGCCCATGCCGTTGAGCATGTGGAGCAGATGGATGCGCACCGGCCGTGGCAGGCCGGGATGATGACCGGCGCTGGCCAGGGCATAGAGCGCGAGGGAATCCGTCCCTCCGGAATACAAGATCGCCAGTTCCTGCTGCATGGTCATTCTCCTTTGCCTACCCGGTATTTCAAAAAAATCTCCCCGGTTGGCGCTGCCTCGCACGAAACCAGGGCCAGCGGCAGAAACGGCTCCCCCAGCGGCCCAGGGCCGCCGCACAGGGAGGGCGCCCCCTGAGCTCCGGAAATCTTCGGCGTCAGGGTGAGGAGAATCTCATCGACAACCCCTTGCCGCAGACAGGCGTAGTTCAACCCACCGCCGCCTTCGACCAGGACCGAAGCCGCGCCGAGCTGTGCCAGATGGGCAAGGGCCGCGGCCAGGGAAAGCCCCCCTCCGGATGCAGACGGCAGAGGGACGACCTGGGCCAGCGCGCCCAGCCTGAGCCGCAAGCCGGCAGCCTTTGCCGCCCCGGTAAAGATAAGGGGAGGCTCCCCGTGCTGGAAAACTTTTTTTCCGGCCACGGGAATATCGCCGGACTCGGTGATGACCCCCCTGATCCGGTTGGGCGCAAGGCGCCCCCCTGGCCCCCGCATCTCCGGATCGCCCTGGCGCAGGGTTTCCGCGCCCAACAGGCTGACATCGCTTGCCGCCCGCATCCTTTCGAGCAACCCGCGGTCAAGCGGGCTGCCGGTAAGGCCGGGGCCGATGCGTCCGCAGATGGTGCTGGCCGCGATGATGGTTACTTTCACGTTGCCCCTCTTTAAAAATCCTACAGGTTTTCATTGACAAGATGGACCTTTTTTCCCATAGAGTCAAGCAACCACGACACAGAAAAACATCCGCCAGTCGCCAATGAGAATACCCATGCCGCCGACCTTCCGTTCAAGCCTCGTCAACCTGCACCACATCAATTTTCAGGATTTCAGCAACAGCCTGACCCCGGAAGAAGCACGGGAACCAAGCCCAGCCCTGCTGGATTCCGTTGCCCGAACCGGGATCCTCCACCCGCCCATCCTCAGGGAACAGGGGCGAACCAGCATGGAGATCGTCACGGGCCGCAGACGGTTGCTGGCCGCCCAGCAAGCCCAGCACTGCATCTCGGCCATCTGCCTGGTGCTGCCGGCGGATACCTTGCCCGCGGAAACCCTGGCCATCAGCCTGGAAGACACCATGCTCCGTGGCGACATCAGCGTGGTCGAGCAGGCGATCTTTTTCCAAAAGATCCTCGCCCACCTGGATGAGAACGAGGCGGCCCAAAGGTTTCTCCCCGTTCTGGGTCTGGAACCCCACCGCCATCATCTGCACAGCCTGTTGCCGCTGCTGCGGCTTGAAGAGCACCTGCTCACCGCGCTCCACGAAGGCCGACTGCATGAAGGGGTGGCCAGGGAACTGCTGGCCCTGAACTTCACCGACCGCCTCTCTCTCTATGAGGTCATGGAGATTCTGAGCCTCAGCGTCAGCAACCAGAAAAAAATCACCATCGCCTGCCGGGAGCTGGCAGCCAGGCACAACACCTCTGTCATGGCCCTGCTCAGCCAGCCCGAGGTGCGGGAAATCCTTGACCCGCAGGAGACCAACATCCCCCAAAAAACAGCCCGGCTCATGCAGTGGCTCACCGGACAACGCTTCCCGGATCTCACCGCGGCGGAACAGGAATTCCGCGCCTTTGCCGCCGCGCTCAAGCTGCCCAACGGGGTGGCCCTCAATCACTCACCCTCCTTTGAACAAGACCAGGTGCACCTCACCATCCCCTTTACCAATCGAGAAGCGCTGCGCACAACCTGGCCACTCATCGCCGGCGCCTTGAAGGCGCACGCGGGCTAGCCTGCCAGGTTGGTTCTGATGGCCAGGATCGTGTCTATATTTTCAAAAAAGAGATCCACCAGAATCGGGTCGAAATGCACGCCGCGTTCCGCGCGGATAAGATCAAGGATAGCCTCCATCTCCCAGGCCTGACGATAGGAACGGTCACTGCCCAGGGCGTCAAAGACATCGGCAAGGGCGGTGATTCTGGCGCTGATGTGGATATCCTCCCCCTTCAAACCCTGGGGATACCCGCTGCCGTCAAACTTTTCGTGATGCTGCATGGCGATGACGATCGCGGCCTTGACAACCTCCCGGTCGGAAAGACCCAGCATCTCCTGAGCCCGGCTGGTATGGG
Source organism: uncultured Desulfurivibrio sp. (assembly GCA_964588325.1). Lineage (GTDB taxonomy): Bacteria > Desulfobacterota > Desulfobulbia > Desulfobulbales > Desulfurivibrionaceae > Thiovibrio. The sequence continues at coordinate 362,226 of CAZPOR010000001.1, read as the reverse complement.
TCTTCATAATCTCAAACTCGGCAGCGGTGAGCGGCCCGGTTTTGTTGAGAATGGCATCGGGGATGGCGACTTTGCCGACATCATGCATGGAGGAGGCAAGACGGATCACCTCCACCTCCCGCGGACTCATGCCATGTTTTTCCGCGAGCAGCCGGCTGTATTCCGCCACCCGATGGACATGGTTGCCGGTCTCAAGGGAACGCATCTCGGCAAGCTGGCCCAGGGTGTAGATGATCTCCTTCTGGGTTCCCTCAATTTCCTGGGTTAAAAGCACATTTTCGTAGGCCACCTGGACGTTGCCGCAAAAAACCTCGATCATCCTGCGGTCAAGCTCGCTGAGATCGCGCCAGCCTTCAAGATAGATAACCGTTTCCTCCCCGCGCTCACTGCAAAAATACCCGATGTACCGGTTGTCCTGGCAGATGGATTGCTTGAGCGCCGTGGCCTGCTGGACATAGGCAAGAACCTTGGCCGGCAAATCTCCCCCAACCTCGGCATCGAGATAGGATTCGTAGGCCCCGGTGGCGGCAAGCATCTTGAAACTGCCCTGGATATTGGCCACCGCGATCCCGGAAGTCCTGCAATAGAGGGCGTTTTCACTGAGATGGAGGATGGCGACCAGTTGGGTAAGAACCCCGCTGGCCAGATTGGTGACCGAACGGAGGCGGCAGATGGAGGTGGCCGCGTCGATGATCTTTTCCAGCCCCTTGCGGTTGGCCTCTATGGTAAGGATGTCCCGGTAGGAGCGCAGGGAAGCCACCATGGTGGTGAAGAGCTTCTGGGCGGTGAGCTCGGTTTTCTCCTTGTAATCATTGATATCATAATCAATGATCACCTTCTCCGCCGGCGCCTGACCGGGCTGGCCGGTGCGCAGGATAATCCGGACAAAGGAATTTTTCAACTCCTCCCGGATATGGCGGACCACATCGAGTCCGGCATCATTTTTTTCCATGACCACGTCAAGAAAAATGATGGCGGTGTCGGGATGCTCGGCAATGAGCTCCCTGGCCTCCCTCCCGGAATAGGCGTGCAGAAAGAGCAGCCCTTTGTCCTCGTAGGAAAAGTCGGCAAGAACCAATTTGGTGACGGCATGCACCTCTTCCTCGTCGTCAACCACCAGCACCTTCCAGGCGCCGTTGGCCCCGGACTGTTGCCCGGATGAACCGGGCCCCTCCGGCTCATCCGCAAAAAAAACCGCCTCATGTGACTCCACCATGCGATACCCCCCCAGGTATGGCGGCCGGGAAAAGCAGAACAAAGGATGTTCCCTTTCCTGGCTTGCTTTCACAGGTAATTGACCCCAATAATTTCTGGGTCACAAGATTATATACGATATGCAGCCCTAAACCGCTCCCCCCTTTTTCCCTGTTTGTCGTAAAAAATGGATCAAAGGCGTGGCTGACCAGATCTGCGGTCATGCCTTTGCCGTCATCGCTATAGCACAACCGGACATTGCCCCCCTCCAGCCCTATTTCCACGAGCAGAACACCGGCCTGATCCCCATCGTAGGCATGGGTCAGCGAGTTGGTGATGAAGTTGGTGACGATCTGGGAAAAGGCCCCGGGATAGCTGTTCAGTTCCAGATCCTCGGGACAGGAGATCTCCAAACGATGACCGGTGTTCTTTAAAACCGGCCTCAGGCTCAGGCAGACCTCGGCCAGGTATTCTTTGACCCGAAAAGTCCTGCGCCCCTCCCCGGATTGATCCACCGCCACCTGCTTGAAGCTGCGGATGAGTTCCGCGGCCCGGTGAAGATTGGAAAAGATCAGGCTCGCCGCATCCTGGCAAAGAGCGAGATACCGGTCAAGATCGCCGCGCTTCATCCTCCCTTCCCCGTAGAGGGCCACAATCTCCCTGGTCTTGTTCTCCAGATGCGACGCCGCGGTTACGCCCACGCCCACCGGGGTGTTGATCTCATGGGCAACCCCCGCCACCAGATCCCCCAAGGCCGCCATCTTTCCGGATTGCACCAACTGCGCCTGGGTCTGCTCCAACTGCCCCAGGGTTTCCCGCAATTCCAGGTTGGCGGCGTCCAGGCGGGCGGTACGCTCCATGACCCGCCGCTCCAAGGTTTCGGTCAGGGCGAGCAGGTCGCGTTCGGCCTGCTTGCGCACGGTAATATCTTCAAACACCACAACCGTACCCATGAATGTTTCGCCTTCCATCAGGGGAGTGCAGACAAACTCCACCGGAAAAACAGCGCCGTCCTTTCTGGCAAAATAGCTTTCCCCCCCGCGATTTTTTTTCCCCTCGCCATAGGCCGCGCACACCGGGCAATCCTCCCGGCCATACGGCTCGCCATCCCAGCGCACATGATGGGGGAAATCGTGCAGATGCTTGCCGGTCAATTCCGCCTCATCGTATCCAAGGATCTGCAATCCCGCCAAGTTGACAAAGGTTAGGCGTCCCTCGGTGTCCAGGCCATAGATTCCTTCCCCGGCGGATTTCAGGATCAGCTCGTACTCCCGGTGCAGCCGGGCAAACTGCTCTTCCGCGGCGTGACGCACCGCGACCTCTTTCTGCAGCAGGAGATTGGCGTCCTCCAGATCAGCGGTCCGTTCGCGCACCCGCTCCTCAAGCCGGTGGTGGGCCGCGGCAAGTTTCTGCTCCGTCTCCAGGCGCAGACCGATCTCTTTTTCCAGGGGAGCAAAGGCAATACGCCTCAGGGTGAACCACAGGGCGATTCCGGCGATCGCCGTAAGGAAAAACGAGGCAAGCCCCAATTGCCAGTGGAGCTTGCGCAAAAGGGCATCCACCTCGCCGGAGGAAGCCACCATCTGCAGGGTCAGCAGCTTTTTGCCCTGGAAATGCACCTTCTCTTCGACCAGAAAAACTTTTGCCCCTGCATCGGGACGGCTGAAAGCAAAAAGATCCCTGCCCTCAGGGTCGATGGCGGCCAGGCGCACCACCTCGGGATGCTCCTCGCCCCAGCGCCGGACGAATCCGTTTATCCAATCGTAGTCATACTTGAGGGACGGCTCAAGGAAATTGACCGCCATCAATTGGAGATCCCGGCGGACTTGTTCTTCCGCCCTGGAAAACAAAAAATTCCGTTGATGCCGGGCAATGATGATGTCCCCCAGCACCATGAAAAAAAACAAGACGGCCATGAAAGCCATGACCGCCTTGCTGTATCTGCCCTGCTGTGGGCCTGACTGCATATAACCGCCCTCGTTTTCGTTCGTCAACAGGAGGAATACCCGCAACTCACGCACTGGTTGCAGCCGCCGCTGCGCCGCAGGCTGATCTTGCCGCAGGCCGGGCAAGAGGCATAGGAGGACGGCTCGGCGTAGGGTTCGGGATCCTGCTCCACCTCGCCCTCTCCGCTCTTGTCAAGCACCTTGGCCAAGGCGGCGGGAATGGAATAGACCCTGCCCAGCGAGGCGCTGATCCAGGCGCCGTCGGAAGAGATGTCCTCCAAGGTCCGGGCGATCTTGCCCACCAGCCGGTAGTCGTGCTGGAGCGCCACGGAAATGACCCTTCCCAAAGCTTCGCTCATCCCGTGCAGGGTCGAACCGGACTTGGTGGTGTTGAGGAACACCTCGCGCACATGGCCCTGGCCGCCCTTGTTGGCCGTGATATACAGCGGGGCAGGCCCACGGAACTTGTAGGTGGAGCCGCTGCGCACATCCATGTCGCAAAATTCGCAGGTCGCCTCGACCTTGCCGCCATGATCGCTCAGCACCCCTTCCATGGAGGAATCGCGGAACATGGTAATGCCCTTGAGATTGCTTTTCCGGGCATACTGGAGGATCTTCTTGATGTCGGCCACCGTGGTGTCGGCGGGCAGGTTGATGGTCTTCGACACCGCGGTATGGTTGAAGGCCTGGCACGCCTCCAAAATCCGGATCTGCTGGTACGGCTCGATCTTGTGCGCGGTCTGTTCGGCGACCCATTCCAGCTTTTCCTCCTCGTACTGGTAAAACTCCAGGGGCACGAGGATGAACTCCTTCCAGGAATCATCCACATCCTTGACCTTGCGGCGCTGGATCATGGAGAAATAGGGCTCCACCCCGGTGCAGGCCACCCGCATCAACTGGGAGATGGACCCGGTGGGAGCCTGGGAGGTGGTCACCGAATTGTACAGCCCGCCGAGCTTGCGCAGAGTGGCGAAGAGCTCGCTGGTCCGCTTGCGCCACTGGGCTTTGTTGGGCATGTCCGATTCGATGAAGGCAATGGCCTCGCTGTCGATTTTGTCGACATAGGTCATGTTCCATTCCTGGGGGGTGAGCTTTTTCTGCTTGCCTTCCTTTTTGATGAAATCGGCATAATCAAGGCTGCCCTGCATGGAGCCCAGCATCAGGACCAACTGGGTCGCCTTGGCAAAGAGCGGGGCCTCGTGCTCATCGGCGTAGGAAACGCCGAAATGGTTCATGGCATGGTGCAGGCCGGTGAAACCGATGCCGATGGGCCTGAACTTGAGGGTATTGACCTTGATCCGCTCAATGGGGGGGAAGCCGCCCAGGTCGAGAATCTCGTTGCCCGCGATGGCCGCGAGCCTGGCCGCTTCGAACACCCCGTCAAAAAACTTGCCCTTGTCCTCCTGGAGACACTTGGACAGGCAGACGGTGAGCAGGTTGCAGGCCGTATCCTTGGTGGAAAGATATTCTCCGCAGGGATTGGAGTAGATCGGATTGTGTTTGGCCAGCACCGGGGTGTTGGCCAGGCTTTTCTGGGTGAAAAGCAGGCCGGGATCGCCGGATTTCCAGATATACTCGGCCACCAGGTTAGTGAGCTCCTCATCCTCCCAGAACTTTTCGTCGGTCACATTGAGCGAGATGTTGCAGCCGGTGTACCGGCCGGGATTATCCCCCTTGAAAGTGATGAACTCCTTGACGTCCTTGATATCCCAGTCCGCCTGAATCATAAGGGCGCCGCGCCGCTTGCCGCCCTGGCTGATGCGCTCGGAAAGATGGGAAAATCCCTTGGCAAAGGAAACCGGACCGGAAGCAAGCCCCTGGCCGTTATCGACAATGGTGCCCTTGGGCCGGATATTGGTCACGTCGATGCCGCCGCCGCCCGCATGCTGGAAGATGCTGACCAGATCCCGCTCCATGTCGAAGATCGCGTCGGTGGAATCTGCCACATCGCCCAAGGGATAACAGGAATAATAGCCGGCCCGCCGGGTATGAGGGTTGCCGCCGTTCATCAGGAACGGGGTGGCAGTAATGATGGTGCCGTGGATCAGGGCCTTGGCGACCGCAGGATGCTTGAACTGCTTGCTGACGCGCAACAGCACCTGGGCCATGTCTTTTTCCATGGGCACCCCGGTTTTATTGTTGCGGATAGCGTACCTGGCCTGCACAAGATACTCTTCAAAACGCTCCCATTCCTTCAGCGCTTCATCAAAACTGATCGGTAAATCCATCGGGCACCCCTTGGGTAAATTCTTGATTGTAACGGAAATAAAACACGATATGGCGCATAGAATGCATGAGTCACCACAATATATGGTACAACATACCCAAAGCGGGGCCCGGAAGGAAGTACTTTTTACGATAAAAAAAACGAAAAAAAAGAAGACTGCTCATTTTTGTCAGGAGGGTATCCCGGCATTGCCGCCCATCCCAGGAGACAGGCAGGCGGCAGCATGAAGCCGCGGACCGTCACCGGCGTTTCGACTGAAAAATAGGCAATTGAATGATAAAAATCGAGCCCTCGCCGGGCCTGCTTTTGGCGGTAATCCTTCCGCCGTGCCGGGCGACTATTTTTTCGCAGGTCGCCAGACCGATGCCGGTCCCGTCGTACTCATGCCGGCCATGCAGCCGGACAAAGGGCTGAAAAATCCGCTCCGCATGCTTTTCCTCAAAGCCGATGCCGTTATCCTGCACCGTTATTTCATAGATTTTTCCCGGCAGCATTCGGCCTTTTACCTCGACCAGGGGAGGAATGCTTTTCTGCCGGTACTTCAAGGCGTTGGCAATGAGGTTCTGGAAAAGCTGCCGGAGTTGAACCCTGTCTCCCTCAATGGCCGCAAGAGTTCCCAGGCCGATGGTTCCCCCCGCCTGCCGGGTCTTCTCCTCAAAATCATCCATCACCTCCCCCAGGAGATCATCCAGCGCAACAGCCCCGAAAGGGTGATCGCAGGTGCGCACTTTGGAAAGTTGCAGGATGCTGTCCATCAGCTCCTGCAACTGGTGTCCTGCCTTGAGAATGCGCCCGAGAAATTCCCCTGCCTTGCCGTCGAATTTCTCGGGCCATTTGGCCAGCAGCCGTTCGGCAAAGGAAACGATCAGCAGGAGCGGCTCTTTCATATCGTGGGACGCCACATGGGCGAACTGCTCCAGCTCGGCGTTGGAGTGCCGGAGGCGCGCCGCCACCCGTTCCAGCTCCTGCTGCGCCTGCTGGCGCTCGGCCACCTCCAGCAGCAGTTGCCGGTTCACCGCCTCGGCCTCCTGGGTTCTTTCGTCCACCATCTCCTCCAGCCAGGCACGGTATTCCTTGAGTTCGTCCTCCATCTTGCGCAGCTTGGTGACATCGGAAAAAACCCCGGTGGCATAGCCGCCGACAGCCTGGGCCCGGTCATGCACCCAGAGCCATTTCCCTTTTTTATGACGCAACCGGTAATGGAGATTAAAATCCCGCTCCTTACTAAAGAGCAGGCCATACCGCTTGCGGACCTCGTCAACATCCTCGGGATGAACGTGGCTGAATCTGCTCTGCCCGAGCAGATCCTCCGGCTCGTACCCACAGATCGGTTTCATCTTGGGGCTGACATAGGCCAGCAGTCCCTCTGCATCCGCTCGCCAGGCAACATCGGGAATATTCTCAACCAGGGTCCGGAACTGCTCCTCGCTTGCCTGAAGGGCCAGCTCAACCCGCCGCTGCCCGGTGATATCCTGCAACACCACAATACCGCCGGAATCTTCTCCGTTCACAAACCCCAGAGAAGTGCCGCTCATCAGCACCGTCCGGGTTTCCCCGGCAACCGGAATGGCAATCTCGACACTGGAAAAAGAGCCCTGTTCGGACAGCACCTTTTCCAGCAAACACGCCTCGCAGACCGCATGCCCCAAGACCACATCGCAGGATTTGCCGATCAGCGTCTCCCCGCGCACCTTGAAAAAATCCTCAAAGGCGTCGTTGACATCCACCAGGCAACGCTCCCGGTCCACGATAAAAGCCGGCTCGGCCATCCGGGAAAATACCGCGGCATAACGCCTTTTTTCGTTGAGAATATACTGCCGCGCCTTGCGAAGCCTGTGCTGGACGGAACCACTCTCCTCCTTGACCCACTGACTGACGGCAGCGGCTTCCATCCGGTCAAAAAAAAGGGCGCATCCGGCCCGAACCTGCTCACGGTTCCCCGCGGACAAACAGAGGAAAAAAACCTGGCGGGCGCATTTCAAGAGCGAGAAAAAAATGGTGAACGACAACCCAAGCGGCCTGAAGGTGCGCACGGCCTCAAGACCGGCTGCGGCGGGGAGGTCGCGGGCGCGACCGGCTGATTGGGGCGGAATGAGTGTATCTGCCGCGGGATATGCGGCAAGAAAAGAGGCAAGATCTTCGGCAAGGCAGACGAGATACAGCTCCCAAGACTTTTCCTGTTGAGCAAGATGCCGGGCGTAACCGGATTCCCCGGCCAAGGCGGCAAAGGCCGCATACACGCCCGGGCCGTCGCAGCGTAAAGGAAAAAGCCTCTCCTCTCCAGGGTCATTGGCCATATTCTTTGCGTTGCCGTTCCTTCAGGATAATCTTGATGGGGATGGCGTCCAGCTTGAGCCCGGCCCTGAACTGGTTGAGCAGATAGCGGAGGTAGGAGAAATGCACCCCCTTGGGATAGTTGGCAAAAACGATAAAGGTAGGGGGCTTGGTGGAGATCTGGGTCGTGTAGTAGAGCTTGAGACGCCTCCCCTTGTGCATGGGCGGATTATGCCCCTCCAGCGCATCCTGCAGTATCCGGTTGATCTTGCCGGTTGAAAAAGAGCCACAATACTGCTTGTAGATCTTCGCCACCGTGGGCAGCACCTGCTTCACCCCTGCGCCGGTAAGGGCGGAGATATTGAGCACCGGGGCATATTCGACAAAGCTCGTGGCCCGGGAAATCTCCTCCATCAACTGTTTCTGCCGCTTCGCATCGCCGTGGAGCAGATCCCATTTGTTCACCAGGATCATACAGGCCCTGCCCCGCTCAAAGGCATAGCCCAGCACCTTGGTGTCCTGCTCGGTGATCCCCTCCCCCGCATCTATGAGAATCAGCACTATATCGCAGCGTTCCAGAGCACCCAGGGCCTGGAGCACGCTGAATTTCTCGAGCTTCTCCTGTACCTTGCCCTTGCGCCGGATCCCAGCCGTATCGATGAGCAGGTACGGCTGCTTGCCAACGGTGAGCAGGGTATCCACCGAATCCCTGGTGGTGCCCGGAATATCCGAGACCACCATGCGCTCTTCCCCCACCAGCCTGTTGATCAGGGAAGACTTGCCCACATTGGGCCGCCCCAGGCAAGCCAGGCTTATGGTTTCCGGAGGGATGTCTTCGGATTCGGGAAAAACCGGCAGGGTTTTGAGCAGGGCCTCAAAAAACGGCTTGACCCCGTAGCCGTGGGCCGCGGAAACCGGCCAGAGCCCGTCCACTCCCAGTTCGTAAAATTGGGGAATGAGCTTCTGCTCAAGCTCCGGGCTATCCACCTTATTGACCAAAAAATGCACCGGTTTTTCCGCTCGCCGAAGATAATCCGCCACCTCGTAGTCTTCCGGCAGCACCCCCTCCTTGCCGTCCAGCAGGAAGAGGATCACATCCGCCTCCCGCATGGCCTGCATGGTCTGTTCGCGGATCAAACCGGCCATCATCTCCCGGCCGTCACCCTCGATGCCGCCGGTGTCGACCAGGATAAAAGTCCGCTCCTCCATGGTCACCTGCTCATAATGGCGGTCACGGGTCACACCGGGAGTGGGGTCGACAATGGCTTTGCGGCTCTTGGCGAACCGGTTGAAAAGGCTCGATTTGCCGACATTGGGCCGGCCGACCAGGGCAACTATGGGATATCGGGTTTGCATGGGAGTTATGGGGTCCGTGTTGTTTTAAGAAGCCGCGAGAAAATACCCGCGCCGCAAGCTGTGCTGCCGCATGCGACGCTATTTTCAAACGACGGCTTCCAGAAGAGTTCGCGCCTGTTCCACCACAGCGCGCAGAGAGGGAAAATCCCGCCCCTGCGGCGCAGCCAGGTGCTCGTAAAGGGTGGCGGCGGCGGGGGTGATGAACTGTCGAAAAAAATCTTTCCCCCTATTCTTGGAAAGAAAGGCAAAAGCTCCCAGAATCTGCAGGTTGCGCTGCAGGGTCATGTAGTAATATCCCTCAATGAATCGCCCCCGGTCAAGGGGAATATGAGCGGCGAGCGCATCCAGGTAGAAGCAGAGAAGGGCCTGTTGCCGGGGCGGGGACAAACCGGCATAGGGATCGATGAGCAGGGAGGCGAGATCATACCCCAACGCCCCCAGTCTGGCACCCTGAAAATCAATAATTCTGACTTTTCCCTCGCAGATCATGAGGTTGCGCGATTGAAAATCGCGGTGCAGGATGAAATCGGCAGGCTCCTGCATGGCCCGCTCCGCCAGAAAGACAAACTCCTGGCCAAGCCCTTGGGGCAAGTCGCTCATCCCCAGAAAATCCTCGCACAGGGCCTTCCGGAAATAGCCGGATTCCCTGGCCAGCATGAGGTCGCGATCATAGCGGGGGGTATCCCAGCACCACTCCGGCTGAAACCCTCGGCGCGTCTCGGTTTGCAAATGAGCCAGGGCGGCAAGGGCCTGCCGGTAATAGGCATCTACCTCCGGCGATTCCGCGCCCTGTTCGAGAACCAGATCGTGGAGCTTGGTGTCGCCCAGATCCTCGCAGAGGATGAGACCGCACTCCCCGGCAAAGCCGTAGATCCGAGGAACCGGCGCCCCATGGGTGAAAAAATGGCAGCCTATTGCATGGGCGGCCCGCGCCTCGGCAAGGCCTTGGGGTTGGCCGGCGCCGGGCAACACTGCCAGCAGGGAAAGATCGCCCACGGTGAACCGGTAGAACTGCCGATCGGAGCCGTCCCCGGCCATCTTCTCCGCCGCCTGCATCTCCAGGGAAAAACCCTGCGCGGCCAACAACCTGCCCAGGGCCTGTCTGTGCTGATCCGTAAACACCTTAGCTTCTCCCTGTGATGATACTGTCAGCCACGATGGCGCCGGGAGCAACCCTGGCCCCATCCCAGACCACGACACGGGTGAGGCTGGCCCCCTCGCCGATGGCGGCCCCGTGTCCGATGGCGACCCAGTCGTGGAACGAAACCCCGGAGCCGAGCACCACCTCGTTTGCGAGATAGAAAGGAGAGGCGCCGCGCTCCGGGAAAAATCCGGGCATCTTGCCATTCAGCACAATATCCTCGTGGAGCTGCAGATAATCCGCCGGGGTGCCCATATCGGTCCAGAAATGGCCGGAAACGACCAGGGACTGGATTGTGCCGCCGCGTTTCAGCAAGTCGGCATAGCAGTCGATGATGTTGTAAAAAACGCCCTCGGGAATCAGGGAGAGAACCGCCGGGTTGATGACCTGCACCCCGGTGAAGGCCAACAGGCGTTCGCCCTCACCGGCCGGACCGGAAAACCCGACGATCCTGCCCTGGTCATTGACGCGGACAGTGTTGAACCGGGAACAGTCGTGCAGCACCATGGTCACCTCCGCACCGGAGGCGCAATGGGCTCCATGGACCGCGGCCAGGTCAAGATCGTGGACAATATCGCCGTTGACCGCAAGAAAAGGAGACCCGCCAAAATGGCTTTGCGCCAGCCGCAGGCCGCCTCCGGTCCCCAATTCCAGATGTTCGAGCTGAACTCGAACATCTCGCTGGCCATGGAGCATAGTGCTGATCTGCTCCCGGAGGTGGTGGGCATTGACCACGACATCCTCAACCCCGCTCCGGCGAAGCTGGCCCAGGGTATGGGCAAGAAGGGGGGTGTCAAGCACCGGGAACAGCGGTTTGGGACGTTGCAGGGAATAGGGGCGCAGGCGTGTTCCGAAGCCCGCAGCCAGAACCATGGCTTTCATGAGAGGTATCTTCCTGCTGACTGAGTATCGATAACGAAAAAACTACAGCAAGTAACTGCTCAGCAGCGCCGCTTCGCTGCTGCCACAGATGCGCGGAAAAGGTCTGCGAAGTGTGCTGTTGCACATGAGCAGGCCGATGACAGCAGCGTAGCGGCGAAGCAGATGTGGTGCTGCTGAGCAGTTACTACAACGACAGGGCGCCGTCCGGCAACTCCTCCACCCCAACCACGACAATTCCGGCCCGGTTCGCCATTTCGATCACGGCCTCCCGGTCAAAAAGCAGGGCCTGCCCGGTTTCCACCGCCAGGACAGCACCCTTGACCGAGGCCATGGTCTCGATGGTTTTTCCGCCGATGGCGGGCAGGTCGAACCGAAAATCCTGCTTCGGCTTTTTCACCTTGACGACCACGACCTTTTCTTTTCCCAACGTGCCGCCCCGGGTGATGGCGGCATCCGTTCCCTCAATGGCCTCCACCGCCAGCACGGTGCGGTCCCGGACCACGACGCACTGCCCGATATCCAGGGCGCCGATGGCCCGGGCGGTCTGCCAGCCGAAACGGATATCCTCCACCTGTTCGGCAGAGGGCTTTTTCTTGGTAAGCACCCCCTTGGGGAAGAGCAGATCCTTGAGATAGAGGGTGGACTCCAGAACGTGAATGCCTTCCTGCTCCAGAACCCCGGCCACCGCCCGCAGAATCGCGTCGTCCTGCCGGATGTCTATCTTGTTCCACAGGGTCAGCCCCTTGAGGTCCGGCCACACATCCTTGAAAATCTTGGTCTTGGTGATAGCGCCCAAAAAAACCGTTTCCGTCACGCCATGCTCCCGGAAAAAACTGATGATTTTCCCCAACTGACCGAGTTTTACCCAGCAGAACCGGTCGGCGACGGTTTCGAGCTCTGGCCAGGATTCTCCCTGGTGCGCCACGATCACCACCTCGCGCCCCGCCTTTTTGGCGGCCTCGGCAAAGAGTTTCGGGAACTGGCCGCCGCCGGCGATGATGCCGATGCTATTCTTCGTCATCACCGGCCATGCGCACCGCCCCGCGCTTCGAGGTAGCAAAGAAATTCACCAGCTTGGCAACCGGCGCGCAATCGGGAATCTCCTCCAGGGTCTTGGCAAGCGCATCCTGGAGGAGCAATTCCGGGCTGCGGAAGATAATTTTGTACGCCAGCCCAAGTTTTTTGATCTCATCGGCGGTAAAACCAGAGCGGCGCAGGCCGATGCGGTTGATCCCGGTCACCCGCATCTGGTTGCGGATGCCGGCCATGATCACATAGGGGGGCACATCCTTGCTGAGCCCGGACATGCCCCCGATGTAGGCATATTCGCCGATGCGGACAAACTGGTGCACGGCGGTAAGCCCCCCGATGATCACCCGGTCGGCGACCTCGACATGCCCGCCCAGGGTGGCGGCATTGGCCATGATGACATGGTCTCCGACCACGCAGTCATGGGCGATGTGGGTGTAGGCCATCAGCAGGTTGCCGCTGCCCACCGTGGTTACGCCATGACCGCCCGGGGTGCCGCGGTGGATGGAAACATACTCCCTGATCTGGTTATCGTCGCCGATGACCACCCGGGTGGGCTCATTGTTATATTTCAGATCCTGGGGCGGCCCGCCGATGGTGGCGAAAGAGCCGATGGTATTGCGGGCGCCGATGGTGGTAAGGCCCGTGACCACGGCATGGGGACAGACCACGCAATCGGGGCCGATTTCCACCCCTTTCTCGATAACGGCATAGGGGCCGACGGTGGTGGAGGCATGCACCTTCGCCTCCGGATCAATAACTGCGGTAGGATGTATGTTCATTGCGCCTTCGCTTGGGTTTGGTTGGTTGAGACATCACAAACGGATCAAAGAATTCCGGGGACGCTCAGGCAAAAGTCGCCATGAGCTCCGCTTCGGCCACGAGCTTGCCATCGACATAGGCCTTGCCGTCCATTTTCCAGAATCTGGCCTTGCGCTTGCTCACCGAAAGCTCGTAATATAACTGGTCTCCAGGCACAACCTTTTGCCGGAATTTCACGCCGTCAAGGCCGGCAAAGTAGACGAGCTTGCTGGCAACCGCCTCGGGATCGGTTACATAGGCAAGGATCGCGCCGACCTGGGCCATGCCTTCAAGGATCAAGACCCCTGGCATAACGGGTTGCGACGGGAAATGCCCCTGGAAAAAGTTCTCGTTCATGGTCACGTTCTTGTACCCTCGGATGGATTCGCCGAGGTGCATCTCGACAATGCGGTCCACCATGAGAAAGGGATACCTGTGCGGTAAAATCTTCAGGATTTCCAGGATATCAAGCTGTTGCAGATCAGAAGCCATGTCACCTCTCCTCTCGTTTTACTGGGCCGAGCCGATGCCGGGCCATCTTTGCCATCCGGCGGCCGGGCCGCACATTACTCTTTGTTTTCAGGACTATCCTCTCCTCCTGGGATCATTGCCCGGGACAGCTCGGCAATCTGCCGTCTTAAATCCCGCATCTCCCGCACCATTTCCGGAAGTTTCGCATAGGCCGCGCTGGCGCGCAGCCAGGTTTTGTGGGGGATGGCCGGAATGCCGGCCACGATGGCGCCAGGTTCCAGGCTGTTGTGCACCCCTGATTTGGCCGCAACCATTACCCGGTCCCCGAGATGGATGTGTCCGGCAAGACCGACCTGCCCTCCCAAAACCACATTCCTGCCGGTGGTGGTGCTGCCGGCCATGCCCACCTGGGCGACAAGCATGGCATCCTCCCCGATCACCACATTATGACCAAGCTGCACGAGGTTATCAATCTTGGTCCCCCGCTTGATCCAGGTCTTGCCGAAGGTGGCCCGGTCAATGCAGGTATTGGCCCCGATCTCCACATCGTCATCGATCTGGACCACGCCAACCTGCGGCCGCTTGACGTGACGCCCGTTGTGGTCAGTAGCGTAGCCGAAACCATCGCTGCCGATCACGGTTCCGCTGTGGATGACAACCCTGTTTCCGATATGGCAGCCGCAGCCGATCGTCACGTTGGCATAGAGCACCGCATCGTCGCCGATAACTGCGTCGTCATACACGACCACCCCCGGGTGAAGCGTTACCCGCTGCCCAAGCCGAACCCGGTCGCCAAGATAGACCAGGGGGCTGATGGCAACCTCGGCGGGGATATGGCAATCCCGGCCGACAACCGCCCGCGCATCGATGCCGGTGGCGACAAACGGTTCCACGACAAACAGGGCATGGATACGGGCCACGGCAAGGTAGGGATTCCTGACCCGGATCGCGGGCACGCTGATTTCGGTAACAGAATTCGGCACAATGATCGCCGATGCCTTGCATTCGTCGAGCCGGGCCCCGCGTTTCAGATCAGCAACAAAGGTTATCTCGCCCTTCCCGGCGCTGTCAAAATCGGCAACCCCGCCGATGCGCACCTCGGGATCGCCCACCAGCTCCCCTTGAACCAGGGCGGCCAGTTCCGCAAGACGTTTCTGTTCGCAGGCCATATTCGCTCCCTCTCTCTGCCCGCCGGACGCGCGACAGCATCCCGAGGCACAAGAAAAAAAGTTCACCGTTGCGCACAACAACCGCAACATTACAACACCATGATCCAGACAGGGGAACCGCAACGACATGGTCGCGCGGCAATGCTTGTCTCGTCACGGCTCCTAAAAAAAAAGACGGGCTGCCTCCTTGCTGCCAAGGGAAACACAACCCGTCTTGCGAAACGTGTCAGCGTCGAAAATACGCTCCCCGGGAGAAGGGGGGCTAGTCTCCGTTAATCCTGGAACGCAGAAGTCCGGAGGGCTTGAAGGTCACAACCTTACGGGCTTCCAGAATCAGTTCATCTCCGGTTTGGGGGTTTCTCCCGCGCCGGGCATTTTTCTTTTTCACGTTGAACTTGCCAAAACCACTGATCAACAGATCCTCACCGGTATTCAGGCATTTTTTGGCAATGCGCAGAAAAGCCTCAACGGCCTCGGCAGCCTGGGCCTTGGTGAAATTATGATTTTGATAGACCTTTTGGACAAGATCCGCTTTTGTCAGGGTCATTTGGGCACCCTCCTTTATTGGCTCATAACATGTTCAACCAACTGATAATTGTCAAGAAATATATTTCAAAACGCCTTTGCCGGCATACCTGCCCGCAGCGCCAAGCTCCTCCTCAATCCGCAGCAACTGGTTGTATTTGGCGACCCGATCGGTGCGGGAAGGAGCGCCGGTCTTGATCTGGCCGGTATTCAAGGCCACACTGAGATCGGCAATGGTGGTGTCCTCGGTCTCACCGGAGCGATGGGAAATGACCGAGGTATACCCAGCGCGATGGGCCATTTCCACGGCATCGATGGTTTCCGTCACCGTGCCGATCTGGTTGAGTTTGATCAGGATGGAATTGGCCACATCTTCTTTAATGCCTTTGGCCAGAATCTTGGTGTTGGTGACAAAGATATCGTCTCCGACAAGCTGCACCTTCCCCCCCAGTTTCTTGGTCAGCTTGCCCCAGCCAGCCCAGTCGGCCTCGGCCAATCCGTCTTCAATGGAGACCAGGGGATATTTTTTCACCCACGCCTCATAAAAGGCGATCAGTTCGTCCGCCGACTTATTGGCCTTCTTCTCCGCAGCAAGCACGTAGCATTTTTTCTTGGGGTCATACAGCTCGCTGGCAGCCACATCCAGGGCGATGAAAATATCCTTGCCCGGCTTGTAACCGGCCCTGACAATGGCCTCCAGCAAAAATTCCATGGCCTCTTCGTTGGAACGCAGATTAGGGGCAAAACCGCCCTCGTCGCCAACGGCGGTTTGCAGGCCAGCCTTTTTCAGCACCCCCTTAAGGCTGTGAAAGGTTTCCACCCCCATGCGCAGTGCCTCGGCAAAGCAGGAAGCCCCGGCGGGCATGACCATGAATTCCTGAATATCCACGTTGTTGTCGGCATGCGCCCCGCCGTTTAAAACATTCATCATCGGCACAGGCAGCACCTTGCCGTTCACCCCGCCCAAATAGGTATAGAGCGGCAGCCCGACTTCCTCGGCGGACGCCTTGGCCACCGCCATGGAAACCCCGAGAATGGCGTTGGCGCCAAGATTTTTCTTGTACTCGGTGCCGTCCAGCAACAGCATGGCCTGATCGACGATCACCTGCTGGGTGGAATCAAGGCCGATGATGCCCGGGCCGATTTTTTCGTTCACATTGGCCACTGCCGTGAGCACCCCTTTGCCGAGATACCGCTTCTTTTTGGTGTCGCGAAGCTCCAATGCCTCGCGGGTGCCGGTGGATGCGCCGGATGGCACCAGGGCCCGGCCAACCACCCCCGAATCGAGAAACACTTCAACCTCAACGGTGGGATTGCCCCGTGAATCCAGAACCTCTCTGCCCAACACACCGATAATCTCTCCCATCTCTTCCTCCAAATCAGATGATTTAAAATTATTCATCCCCCTACAAAAGGGAGAAAATACCTGTTACCCGACGACACTGGCCATACTGAAGATGGGCAGATACATGGCAACAACCAATCCCCCGATCATCCCACCCAGAAAACACATCATCAACGGCTCGATCGCCGCAGTCAGATTATCCACGGCCTGATCAACCTCTTCGTCATAAAAATCCGCAATCTTGGTCAACATGACATCAAGTGCGCCCGTGGCTTCACCGACATTGATCATTTGCACCACCATCCCCGGAAACACCCCTGTCTCCTCCAGGGGCTCGGCAATGGCCCGTCCTTCGCTGATGCTGTCCGTCACCCGGAACACCGCCATTTCAATGATCTTGTTTCCCGCGGTTCTGGCCACGACATTGAGGGATTCCAGAATCGGCACCCCGCTTTGCAACATGGTGCCGAGGGTCCGGGTGAACTTGGCCACCGCCACCCTGCGCAAAAGAGTGCCTACAATGGGCATATTCAGCAGCATCCGGTCCATCTCAATGCGGCCCTTCTCCGTCTTGTAAATCTTTTTCACCAGAAAAACCCCGGCAAAGATGGCGGCGATAATGAAATGAAAATTCCCCTGAGCAAACGCGCTCAAATCGACAACCAACTGAGTCGGTCCGGGCAGGGCGCCGCCAAAATCCTTGAACATCTTCTCGAAAACCGGCACCACGAAAACCAGCATCACCGCCATGACCACAAAGGAGATACAGATGCAGATAATGGGGTAGGTCATCGCGCCCTTGACCTTCTTCTTGAGCGCCATGTTTTTTTCCATGAAGGAGGCGAGCCGGTTCAAGATGGTATCCAGAATACCGCCGACCTCGCCGGCCTCAACCATGTTGCAATACAGCGTGTCAAAGCAGGTGGGGTGCTTCTTCATGGCATCGGCAAAGGTGGTGCCGGTCTCGACATCCGATCTGATTGCCCGCAAAACTTTCTTGAAGCTGGGATTTTCCATCTGCTCCCCCAAAATCTCCAGGCTTTGCACCAAAGGCAACCCTGCGTCGATCATGGTGGATAACTGACGGGTGAAGATAACCACATCCTTGCCGGTTATTTTCGGCTTTAAAAACTCAATATTTTCAAACATGTCCTTGGGGGCTTCTTTCAGCATGGACACCGTTATCCGCATCTTTTTCAGATGCGCTTGCGCCATGGCTTCGCTGGGCATTTCTATCTTGCCCTTGCGTTTTTCCCCATAGGAATTGACACCCTTCCAGATATAAAACGGCATATCCCGATCCCCTCTGTTGCTGAAATTAAACCGACATTGATATCTTATATCTTAAGATTTTCTCAAAAACAATAGATAGATAGCGTTTATTTATGTCGGCAAAATTCTTGCGTCCCGTCATTTTTGTCGACAGGGGGTCTCTCTCTGCCGCATCGCCGTCCGCTTTTTTTATTGACACTCCACACTGGATAATTTAAATAAGCTGATTCATTAACGTGATGTTGCGCCGGTTTGCGGCGGCTCTCTGACTACCCCAACAACCAGTACCCGACCAAGGGATGAAGACGAATCCCCCGATCTGGGTTTCATACGGAGGATGACAATGGCAAAAGCGGCTCCCAAGGACATGACCAGCAAATATACCACCGGCCAGTTTCAACAGATCATTGACAAATGTGAAGGTTGCGAACGTTTGGTTGAGGTCGAGGCAGCAAAGTATTGCTCCACCTACGCCATGCCGGAAGCCAAATGGCGCCTGGGCCTCTGTAATTTTGCAACCCATGTGAAACCAGAGATCAGCGTGTCTACGCTCAAGATCAATCCCCTGAAGGCTTCAAAACGCGCTGCGACGAAGGGCAAGAAGAAATAACCTCCCTTCTCTTTACAGAATCCCCAAAAAAGCCCTTCCGAATCCGGAAGGGCTTTTTTGGGTGAGGAACCGTGCGAGACTTACAGTATGGCCTTGGGATACAAGGCACTCAACAATTTCTCGTCCTCCTTGATCTCCTTGAACCTCTCATAGGCCTCCTGAAAATGGGCAGGCTTGTCCGCACTCCCAGCCACCTGCGCCGCAGCCCGGGCCAAAAGCTCTTCCGAACAATCGTACACCGCCTGAAAGACCTTATCGACAACCAATTCCGGAGTCTTCTCGTAAGGAGGGGGCGACTTGGTGATGGCAATAACCGCCTGCACCACCGTAGGCTCGGCGATGCACCGGAAAAGATCCGGCACATCATAGATGTCGGCAGCTCCCAGCATTTTTTCAATGAGGCTGCCGTTCAATGAATAGAGCAACCCACGAACCCGGGCCAGATTTCCTTCTCCATCCGGAGCCATGAACAACTTGAGATATGGCGTTACTTCACTCGGACTCAGAACACCTTTCTTAAAAGCCGACTCAAGCCAGCGCAGTTGCATTTCCGGACTTCTGGCCACAAACGGCAGGTATTTCTCATACCATTTCCGTTTTTTCGCCGCCGCTCTCCCTGCTTCTGTAATCATGCCTCTCCGTCCTCCCTCCCGAAGGGAACCCCTGGTTCTCATTCCTTTTCTTCAGAAAACTCGCAGGGTATTTCACACCCCTTACCCCCGCCGGCCGCCGCCGGCAAGTTTTTTCGTCCCCGCCCCACATTTTTTAACATCGCAACAATTCACGATTCCAGCAGGGACCGAAGCGGCCGGCGGCCGTAATTGCAGCGCAACTTTTTAACTTTTCATGTTGCACACCTGTGCCATTTCCCCTTTTTTATTTGTAAATCCGTCATATTTGCATTTGCCCCCAGCGCCAACCGTCCTTATTTTCTTCCATCAAGGAGGGCGGCAACAGATGAAAAAAATCGCCACCGCAACGCAGATCATTGCCGAAAGGCCATTCTATCTGGAACAGGCGGAAGAACTGCACATCGCCAAGACAGCATACCACAACGGTCTGCCAATCCTGCTAAAAGGCCCGACCGGTTGCGGCAAAACCCGGTTCATGCAACGGCTGGCCTGGGAACTCACCCGCCCGCTCATCACCGTCTCGTGCCATGACGATCTTTCCACCAGCGACCTTATCGGCCGGTTTCTCATCAAGGGCGGAGAAGCGGTTTGGATGGACGGCCCCCTCACCAAGGCGGTCCGGACCGGAGCCATTTGCTATCTTGACGAAATCGTCGAAGCCAGAAAGGACACCACCGTGGTCATCCACCCCCTTGCCGACGACCGGCGGGAGCTGCCCATTGAAAAACTGGGGGAAACCCTGACCGCCCCGCCCGAATTCATGCTGGCCATCTCCTACAACCCCGGTTACCAGAGCGTGCTCAAGGATCTCAAGCAGTCGACCCGCCAACGTTTCGTTTCCTTTGAATTCAACTACCCCCCTCCCGAACTGGAGGCCCGCATTGTCCGGGAGGAATCCGGCATCGAGCAACCGCTGGCGGAAAAACTTGTCCGGCTGGCAACCATGACCCGGAGCCTGAAAGACTCCGGCCTGCAGGAAGGGGCAAGCACCCGGCTCCTGATCCATGCCGGCAAACTCATCAGAAGCGGCATCCATCCGCGCACTGCCTGCAAGGCCACGATCACCGAGACCCTGACCGATGACCATGAAATGCTGGCAGCCCTTGAGGAGATAACCAGCTCCCTCTTTTAAGCGGAGGCACCCCCCTGGACCCACGCGAACTCAAAAACAGATTTGCCCAGGCAGTCCTGCCGGACATTCTCAACGACTGGGAAATCGAAGAGATAACCGAGCCGCTGCAGGGGTTGCCCGATGCGGCGCTGGACGAAATCTTTCGTCAGATTGCCGCAATCTGGCCGGTAAGTCATGCCCTCTGCAACAGCTTTCTCAAGGCGGTGAAAAAGGGACTTACCTGCCTGCACCACTCCCAGCTTGCCGACTGGGTCAAGACCATCCTTGCGGCCTATGAATCCGGGGGGCTGCATCAGACCCGGCAACTCCTCGAGCGGGTGGAGGAAACCTTTCTCTGCGCGATCCGGGGAGAAACCGGCATCAGCCTCGCCGAGGTCACCGGCCGGCTGCAGCCCTATGCCACCGGACTGGCCGGACATCCTCTGGAATTGATCCCCGGCCAGGAGGTCTACACGGACACTGAGGCGGTCTATCTCCCCCCCAGAATCGCCATCTTTCCAAAACAGACCGACAATTTCCTGTTCTACAAACTCATCATCTCCTTTCAGTGGGCCTTTACCGCCATCGGCACCTTTTCGCTCCATCTCCCGGAGGGCTCCCCGGCGATTCCCGCCGCCACAAGACGGCAGCGCACCGTCCCTCCCCCTGCATGCATCGGCCTCAACGATTACTTCAACCTGTTCGCCAAACCAGCCGTTGCAGCCCACCTTTTCCACCTTGGCGAAACCGCCAGGGCCACGACCTTTCTCCGGGAAAGGCTTCCCGGCCTCATGCGGGAAAGCGCCCCCATCTTCCAGGCCCTTGCCCGGCCAATCCCGCAAAGCGCGGGAGGCTCCACCGGAGACCTGCAAAGGACCATCCTCCTCCGGGCCGCGCAGGATGCCGGCGAAACCCCTTCCGCGCCCCATCCCGTAACCAGCCTTTTTGACGGATTATTTCGCGAGAACGCAACCAGCCAGGATTCCGCCTGTTTTGCAACGAAGGCGTATGCCCGGTTTCTCGACCAAGCCGGGGAACCGGCTCCCCCCATAATCTTCCAGGGCGTGTTGCGCCCGGCTGAGGTCCTGGCGGTGCAGCGAAAAAAAAGAGCGGCGGCCAAGGAACAATTCATTGAGGCCCTCGCCGCCGTCATCAACGCGCAACCGCCCCAGGATGCCCCAGGCGAAAAAGAGAAAAACGAAGCCCAAGGCACGGGATTTCCTGAACTCGAAGGTCAGACCGCCGCGGTTATCCCGCCCGAAGGGGCAGAGAAAGATGCCCCGGACACAAAACCGCCAGGAGAGAAAACCCTGGAATTCATCACCATCGACGACAGCCACATCGATCTTCCGGACAAACTCAAAAAAATGGCCAGGGAGATCGTCGAGGATCTCGGCCAGATCCCTTCTCAGTACATCTCCAGCGCCAAGCAGGCTGCGGGCAAGGGGCTGGCACAGGGAAACGCCCCTCCCCCCCGGGAGGGCGAACCCCTTGCCGGAGCCAATCTCTTCATCTTTGACGAGTGGGATTACCGGCGCGCGGGCTTTCGCAAAAACTGGTGCTCCCTTGCCGTCAAAAAAATCATTCCGGTCACGGGCACTTTTGTCGGCAACACTCTGGAGAGATACCGCGGCCATCTGACCCGGCTCAAACGGCAGTTCGAAATGATGCGCAACCAAGAACGCTTTGTCCGGCGGCAAAAAGACGGGAACGAAATCGATCTCGACGCCCTCATCGAAACGCTTGCCGACATCAAAGCCGGCCTTTCTCCCTCGGAGGATCTCTATATCCGGCTGGCCCGGGACAAGCGCAACATCAGCGCCCTCTTTCTCGTTGACATGTCCTCCTCAACCGAGGGCTGGGTAAACACCGCCCTCAAGGAAGCCCTGATCCTCATGTGCGAAGCCCTGGAAGTTTTGGGTGACACCTACGGCATCTATGGATTTTCCGGCATGCGCCGCACGCGTTCCGAGCTGTTCCGGATCAAGGACCTTGGCGAACCTTACGACGATGCGGTGAAAGGAAGGATTGCCGCTATCGGACCCCAGGAATACACGCGAATGGGACCGCCCATCCGGCATCTGACCAGGCTCCTTGCCGAAAGCGAGGCGAGAATCAAACTGCTCATCACCCTTTCCGACGGCAAGCCCGAGGATTATGACGATTACAAGGGTGAGTATGCCATCGAGGACACCCGCCATGCCTTGATCGAGGCCAAGGCGCAGGGGGTGCATCCATTCTGCATCACCATTGACAAACAGGCCCACGCCTATCTCCCCCATATGTACGGGGAGGTGAATTACATCTGCATCGACGAGGTCGGAAAACTCCCCAACCGGATTCCAGAAATCTACCGGGGCCTCACCTCCTGACCCTGCGCACAAAAAAATCCGGCCCGGAATTATCCGGCCGGATTTCTCATCGTCCTGTTTCCAGGAAACCGTGCCTACGAAAACAACAGCAAAAAGCTCACACAGCCGCCGCCGGACTTCTTGGGGGCTTCCCCTGTCTGGCTCGCACACCCGACAACTCCTGCCAACACTGCCGCACACAACAACACGGTGATGGCTTTTGTCCCACGCAACCATCGATTTTTCACATTTCCCATGAATCTTCTCCTCCGGATCACAAATACCTTCGTTTTTTCTTTGCGCAAGCCGCCGCCACATGCGAACGGCCTCACAAGGTAACGCAGATCCCCGGAGATATTCAAATCGAAAAAAAAAGCGATTGCCACCCCGGACAATCGCTTTTTTCTATACTATAGCGCTACGGCTTAACGGCGATCCCCCAAAAAACGGAGCAGCATGAGGAACAGATTGACAAAATCGAGATACAGAGCCAAGGCCCCCATAATCGCGCCCTTCCGGATCGCGGTCTGGCCGTTTTCCATGATTCCGCTCGAACCGATCCGGGTAATCTTCTGCACGTCATAGGCGGTCAGACCGGTAAAAACAATCACGCCGATGGCGGAAACAACCCAGGAAATCATGGAGCTGCCCAGAAAGATATTCACCACCGAGGCGATGATCATGCCAACCAGCCCCATGAACAAAAAGGAACCCATGCTGGTGAGGTCTTTTTTGGTCACCGTGCCGTAGATCGCCATGGTAACGAACATGCCGCCCGCGACAAAAAAGGTGGTGGCGACGG
Organism: uncultured Desulfurivibrio sp.; assembly: GCA_964588325.1. Classification (GTDB taxonomy): domain Bacteria; phylum Desulfobacterota; class Desulfobulbia; order Desulfobulbales; family Desulfurivibrionaceae; genus Thiovibrio. The sequence continues at coordinate 339,088 of CAZPOR010000001.1, read as the reverse complement.
AAGCGCCTGTATAGAGCAGGAGGATCGCGGAGATGGTAGCCCCGTTTAAGATGGAATAGGCCAGGAAAAGATTGGTCGCCATGCGGGCGGACATCTGTTCGATCCGGGCGGAGAGATAGATCACCATGCCGAGTTCGCCGAAAATCATGCCATAAAACAGGATCTTGTTGCCGAAGATTGCCTGTTGCAGGGCCGGGGTGCTGGCGACCACCAGGGCGGTAATCCCGGTGAGGCCAAGGCCGATGGCCATCCAGTTGAAGACCTTGGCCAGGAAAAGGGTTGCCGCCTGGGAGCGGGATTGGTCGATAACCATTGTTCTGCCGTTGTCACTGCTGTACATAATTTCTCCTTGCGCTATACATTTGAAATTGCGAACCACAGGGTTTCATAATAATCATTCCGCCACAATGCGCCACTCTTCTGCGCAGACCCTCTTTGCCTGGGGCATGGCCAAATCACTCTTCCGTCGCGACAGCACGGGTTGCGATCACTGGAGGACGTAAACCCCAACCGCTGAAAGTAAGACCGCGTCCCATGATTTTTGGTTCCAGATAATTACCACCACCGGATGAATGGCACATCAAGCCCCTGACCGTCAGGATACGGCGCCAGCCTGGCGGCAATCTCCCGAACCCCATGCTTCGCAAAAGCTGATCCTGCCCCACCCCGGAATTCCTGGTGCTGCCTCTTGATCAGAGCTCCAGGCTCTCGCCCGGTTCCGGCAGAAAAACGCCCGGCAAGCCGGATTCGCCCAGAAGACGTCGAAGCTCTCCCATTTCTCGCTTCCGCTCATAATGCGCGACATGCACGATTGCCAGCTTTTCGCATCCTGCCTGCCGCGCCACATCAAGGCACTCGGCAAGGCTGCCATGATTGGCGGTCTGCCCCGCAACCCGATACGCCTCATGCACCATAAGCGTACATCCCTTTGCCAGATTGGCTGATCCCGCGGTGGACCGGCCATCACCACTGTAGAATATCGATTTTCCGTCACCATTCAACCGGAGGGCGAGACAGGGCTGCGAGTGCTCCGTGGCGGCCACCTGCCAGAGAAATCCTGCCCCTTGAAAAGAGTCGCCATCCTCAAGCTCGCGATACTCCAAAGCATACTGCAGTTTCCCTAAAAAAGAAGGGTAGGCCAGATCAAGGGCCATCTCAATCTTTTCCCGCAAGCCATTTGGCCCGGCTAGCAGCAGCGGCTTAACGCGCCCCATCTCCCAGAATCGCAGGAGCAGCAAGGGAACCCCGAAAAAATGATCCCCGTGAAAATGCGAGATCCACAGCGCCTCAAGCTGGTCCGGATCGAAACAATCAGCAAAATATCGATGGGGGGTGGTAAATCCGCAGTCAAGTAGGATATAATGATTTTTGCTCCCGCCCACAACCAGAATCGAGGTATTGAAGCGTTCGGGGTCACAGGCCTCGCCAACCCCCAAGAAATGGACTTTCATGCACAGCGCCCTTTTTTTATCCTTTACCTACGTGACCGATAGCATACCATGAATAGCCTGATTGTTGCATGTCCAAGCTGTAAGACCAAGAACAAAGTGGCCGCCGTCAAACAGCACCGCAAGCCGCGCTGCGGCAAATGCCAGACCGCTCTGCCCATGGTGGATTACGCGGCGCCGGTGGAGCTTACCGACCAGGATGTTGCGCAGGTAATCCGCGAGGCAGACCTGCCTGTTATGCTCGATTTCTATTCGCCGACCTGCGGTCCCTGCCGAATGCTGGCCCCGGTGATAAAGCGATTGGCGCGCCGTTTTTTCGGGCGGGCGATCATCGCCACGATCGACACCAGCACAAACCACATCAGCGCCGGACAATACGGAATCCGGGGCGTCCCAACCCTTATTTTTTTCAAAAACGGCCAGGTTGCCGACCAGATTGTCGGCGCCGTGCCGGAAGACGCCCTTGTCGCCAAACTCGACCGTTTCCTCCGGACTTAGGATCACCCCTCTGCCAATGCCCCCTCCGAAAAACAACCACACCCCATGGGACGCATACCTGTCCCTGGAGCCACAAACCCGCTTCGTCCTGCACGCTTGCGCCTTGACAGGAGAACCGGTCCGGGAGTCCGCCCTGATTTCCTGCCTGTTTCCCTCGACTGCGGAGCAAAAATGGCCCACGCCCACGGAAGGGCATCTCCTGGCCGGACTTGCCGAGCTTGCGCAAAAAAATCTTCTCGAAAATGACTGCGCCTGCCGCGGGGAAATCCTTGAACTCGTGGCCCATGACAGCCGCAAACAACCGTACTTTCCGGCTCTGGCCTCCGCCATCCAGCATGCCTGGCCAACCCCGGCCCCGGATAAAACCCCCGGCCCGGCCTGCCTGTGGCGCCGCTCCCTGCGCGACCTTCGCCTTGCCCTCCTTGCCGCGGACGAAACAGCATACACCCACAACCTCCTCGCCCTCCTTGAACTTCAGGAAAAATTCCCGGAACAGTTCCCGGAAAACCCCCTGGTCACTCTCTGCGGCGCCCCCTTTGACCCGCCATGGTTCGCCAAGCTCCCCCTCCATGTCCAACTCTACGCCCTGCACCAAATCTTCCTGAACGGGATGCTCCACCTTACGGAAATCATTCTGCCCCGGGAATACCTGCAAGACAAACGCTTCCTCATGGGCCTCTCCGCGAAAAACCGCGAACCTTTTTCCTATCTGCTGACCTCCCATCTGCTCATCCGGGGACAAACCCAGGCCGCCTCCGGATGGCTGGACGGCCCCCTGCAACAGGGGGCGCCGCTGGGTGTGCGGGGTTGGCAGCAGTTTCTTGCCGGAGAAACTGCTTCAGCTATTCACTGCTACGAAAAGGATCTCGCCAAGATCAGAAAGGCCAACCAGAACGACCAGGCCTATTTCACCGGGGTTGAAGGACTGTTTTACCTGATGGCCCTGCTCCAGAATGGTGATTACACCGCACATCAGCAGTTCAGGGACATTATCAAAGACATTGAGGACATCCAGCCCCACAACCCCTTTCTGCCGTCCTATTTCCTCCTCCTCGCCCTGGTTGAAGCAAGAGAGAACCGGCTTGACTTGGCCCGCGACCGGTTGACGGCGGTCAGCATCCTTCCCCAGCCGCACAGCATCACCACGTTATTCCTCTCCCTTGTCACCTACTGGATCGAAGGAAGACCCAGCCCGGTCTGCCTGCCGCACCTGAAATTCTTCCAAAAAAAAGCCGCGGCTCACGGCTATCTGTGGCTTGCCCGCGAATACGGATCCCTGCTGCGCCTGGCCGGAGAACAATCAGCCCCGGCGGCCACCACGGACGAACTCGCCCAGGCGTGTTCCCTTGTAAGCGTGATCACCCCGGAAGAACAATGGCAACGAGCCCTGCGCGCCCTCAACTTCAGCTCGTCCCCAGCCCAGAATCTCGCCACGCCGGAGACCGCATCACGACTGACCTGGATGATCGATTACCGCGCCCAGGAGGGCCTCGTCTCCCTGGTGCCGAAGATTCAGAATCTAACCGCCCGGGGCCAATGGACCAAGGGCAGATCCGTGGCTTTACGGAAACTGTTTCGCAAAAACAAGCCCCCGTTCTTGAGCCCGCAGGACCTCCTGGTGTGTGAAACCATTGCCGAGCACAAAGACAGCCGGGGCGTTTTTTTCCGCTTTACCATGCCTGACGCCCTGGTCTCCCTCCTCGGGCACCCCCATGTTTTTCTCGCCGGCTCACCGAAAACCCCGGTTGAAATCCTGCAAGGCGAACCGGAATTGCGGGTTGACCAGCAGGGGGAGTCGCTGTTGATTCAGTTCTCCCCGTGGCCCGACAGCACGGAGGCGATAATCCTCCGGGAAACCCCGGCCCGCTTCCGGATTTACCCCATCACCAAGGACCATCGGCGGGTGGCCGAGATTATCGGCCCCAGTGGCTTGAGTGTTCCCCGCGACGGCAAGGACGAACTTTTTGCCACCCTGGGCAACATCTCCTCCTTCATGACCGTCCATTCCACCATCGAAGGAAAATCCGTAGGCGTGGCCGAGGTACAGCCGGACCCGCGGATCCACATGCAACTCCTGCCTTACGGAGCTGGGTTCAGGCTGGCCATGCTCGTCAGGCCCCTCCAGCCCGACGGCCCATACCAGAGGCCGGGAGAAGGCCCCAAGACCATCATCGCCCACAGCGGCGGCAAACGCATCCAGACCCAGCGCAACCTGGTCCTTGAAGAAGCAAACGCCCGTTTTGTTGAAGAATCATGTCCCATGCTGGCAAAGGGAACCGACCTGGAGCGGGAATGGCTGCTGCAGGACCCGGAGGAATGCTTGCAACTCCTTCTCGAACTGCAGAGCCTCCCGGATAACGTTCTCATTGAATGGCCCGAGGGGGAACGCCTTACGGTAAGTCCGCCGGCCGAGCTCAATCAGTTTCTGCTCACGGTGAAGGAACGCAACAACTGGTTTGAGATGAGCGGAACCCTGAAGCTCAACGAATCGCTGGTTCTCGACATGCGCACCCTGCTTGAGCTGGCCCAGACACACAGCAGCCGTTTCATCCCCTTGGGGCATGGCCATTTTCTCTCCCTTTCCCGGGAGCTGCGCAAACGGTTGGACGAGATCGCCGCCTTTGCCGAGCTGAAAAAAACCACGCTCCGCCTCCACCCTCTTGCCGCCCTGGCCCTGGAGGATTTCACCAACGGAGTGGGAGAACTCCACACGGATGCGCGCTGGCAGGAACAGCAAAACCGGCTCAAGGAAGCGCAGGAATACGAACCTCGGATACCATCCACCTTCAAGGCCGTGCTTCGGGATTATCAACTGGTCGGGTTCAACTGGCTGGCCCGCTTGGCCAACTGGGGGGTGGGGGCCTGCCTGGCCGACGACATGGGCCTCGGCAAAACCATCCAAGCTCTGGCTCTGGCCCTTGCCCGCGCCGAGCAGGGACCGACCCTGGTGGTGGCCCCGACCTCGGTTTGCCCCAACTGGGAGGAGGAGGCAAATCGCTTTGCCCCCACCTTCAGAGTCGTTCTCTTCGGCGGCCGCCAGAGGAAAAAAATGCTCGCCGAGCTCGGCCCCTTCGATCTGCTGATCTGCAGCTACGGCCTGCTCCAGCAGGAATCAGCGCTCCTTGCCACCCGCAACTGGGAGACCATCATTCTGGACGAGGCCCAGGCCATCAAGAACTTCATCACCAAACGCTCGCGGGCAGCCATGCTCTTGCAAGGGAAGTTCAAGATGGTCACCACCGGCACCCCCATTGAAAACCACCTCACCGAACTCTGGAACCTGTTTCAATTCATCAACCCAGGGCTTCTCGGCTCCCTGAACCAGTTCAACCAGCGGTTTGCCATCCCCATCGAGCGCGGCAACGACCCGGAGGCGCGGAAAAAACTCAAAAAACTGATCAACCCCTTTATCCTGCGCCGCCTCAAATCGCAGGTTCTGGAGGAGTTGCCCGAGCGCACCGAGATTCTTTTGCAGGTGGAGATGGAGGAAAAGGAGGCCGCCCTCTACGCGGCGCTGAGGCAGCGGGCCCTGGAAAATCTGCGTCAGACAGGCGGCCCGCCGGGAAAACGCTCGCTCCAGATCCTGGCCGAGATCATGAAACTGCGGAGGGCCTGCTGCAACCCGCGCCTGGTCCTGCCCGAAACCGACATCCCCAGCGCCAAACTCACCCTGTTTGCCAAGCTTGTCGACGAATTGCGGGAAAACGGGCACAAGGCCCTGGTATTCAGCCAATTTGTCGATCACCTCAGTCTGGTTCGCGAACATCTTGACCAACAGGGTATTCCCTACCGATATCTGGACGGCAGCACCGCCCCCCGGGAACGCCAGCGCCAGGTCCAGGAATTCCAGGCGGGTCATGGCGACCTCTTTCTCATCAGCCTCAAGGCCGGGGGGGTTGGCCTCAACCTCACCGCCGCGGACTACGTTATCCATATGGACCCTTGGTGGAATCCCGCCGTGGAGGATCAGGCCTCGGACCGGGCCCATCGCATCGGCCAAAAACACCCGGTGACCATCTACCGTCTGGTGGCAAAAAATACCATCGAGGAAAAGATCGTCCACCTCCACCACGAAAAAAGAGCCCTGGCGGACAGCCTGCTGGAAGGCACCGATGTCGGCCACGCCATGAATCCCGCCGATCTGTTGCGGCTGCTGAAGGAAGCCTGAGCAAGTCCGCCATGTCGTTACCCACCCTGCAGGATGGACTGCTCCACTGGTTTGCCAAAAATGGCCGCGATCTCCCTTGGCGGAAAACCTATCTCCCCTACCACATCTGGATTTCAGAGATCATGCTGCAGCAGACCCAGATGGATCGGGTGGTTGCCTACTTCACCCGCTGGCTCGAATATTTTCCCGACATTGCCGCCCTGGCGGAGGCGAAAGAGCAGGAGGTCCTGCGGCTGTGGGAAGGGTTGGGCTACTACTCCCGGGCCAAAAACCTCCACAAGACCGCCGAGCTGCTCTGCCTGAGGCACGGCTCCGCCCTGCCGGAAGACCACGCGGCCCTGCTCCAGCTTCCCGGCATTGGCCGCTATACCGCCGGGGCCATCATGAGCCTCGCCTTCAACCGGAGCCACCCCATCGTGGACGCCAATGTGGAGCGCCTTTTTTCCCGGCTTTTCAACCTGACCGTCCCGGTCAAGGAAAAAGAGGCCCACAACTTCATCTGGCAAAAGGCCGCCGAGCTTATCCCCGAGGGCAAGGCGCGGTATTTCAATCAGGCGCTCATGGAACTGGGCGCCTTGGTCTGTCTGCCCCGCTCTCCCCGGTGCGATGCCTGTCCGATCCACGCTCACTGCGAGGCCTTTGCCCAAGGAGTAACGAAGGAGAGACCGGTTGCGGGCAAGGCGCGGGAGATCATCCCCATCACCATGGCAAGCGGGATACTCCGGCATCAGGGAAAGATTTACATCCAGAAACGGATGCCCGATGATGTCTGGCCCAATCTTTGGGAATTCCCCGGCGGGGGCATACACGAGGACGAAACGCCGGAACAAGCGCTGGTGCGGGAATATCGGGAGGAAACAGGCTTTGCCATCCAAGGGCTTAAAAAAATCGCCACCATCACCCACAGCTTCACCAAATACCGGGTCACGCTGCACTGCTACCACTGCCGCCTGCAGGGCAATGGTAGCACGCCGGTCCTCCACGCCGCCCAGGAATTCCGCTGGGTAACCCCGGAGGAACTTGAGAATTTCGCCTTTCCCTCCCCCCACCGCCGCTTGATCAATCGCCTGGCGGGAGAACTATGAAAAAACGCCTTGCCTGTACTTTCCAGGCCTTCCTTGTTACTATACTATTACACAGAGGCAGGGGTTGAATCTTTCAGAAAGGGAGGAAACAATGCGCCAACGGATGATCCGCGTGCTGATTTATATGGCCATTCTGCTGCTCATGGCCAACATCAGTCCGGTCATCGATTCCTTCATGCATCCGGAAATCCCCTATTTTGATCCCGAGCATCTCCTGGTCGGGGGGATAACCGCGGGCATCACCGCTCTTTTGCTCAGCCTGCTGATCTCCCACGCCAATCGCATGGCATCCGTCGCCCATGAACTGAGCATCCTCAACAAGAAGCTCCGCGAGCAGTCCAGCCGGGACAGCCTGACCGGCCTGTACAACCACCGATACTTCCAGGAAATGCTTCGCCATGAGTTTCTCCTGGCCCAACGCCACCGGACGGAACTGTCCTGCATGATGCTCGACCTCGACCTTTTCAAGGAGGTCAACGACACCTGCGGCCATCCCTTTGGCGATCTGGTCCTGAAGGGGACGGCGGAACAGATTCTCCACGAAGCCCGCGCCACCGACACCGTGACGCGTTATGGGGGAGAGGAGTTCGCCGTCCTCCTGCCCAACACGGATCTGGAAGGCGCCATGCGCATTGCCGAACGTATCCGCGCACGGGCTGAGGTATATACCCACCAGGATAAGGACGTTGCCATGCGGGTCACCATCAGCATCGGCCTGGCCTCGACCCGGGCCCACTCCCCGAAAAAACCGGAAGAACTGCTGGCCTTCGCCGACCAAGCTCTTTACCGGGCCAAAAAGGCAGGCCGCAACAAGGTGGTTGCCCACTCCGAGCTTGCCACGCCAAAGCGCCCCTGACTCCTTGGCCTGCTGGCCACCCGTTACCGCCATCCCCTTGCCTGTATTTTTTCTGATGCGGACCATTTCAAACGGGTTAATGCAGTTAGGGTCATGAGACTGGCGATGCGGTGCTGAAAACGATCAGCGCTACGGTCCAGGCGCAATGCCGCCAGACCGAAACCCTCGGTCGTTACGGCGGAGAAGAATTCCTCAGGCTTTTACCGGACATCAACTTGGCCCAAGGCTCCGCTCTGACGAAACGCTTGCGGCAAGCCTTCGAGGGCAGGGTCAGCATCGCTGACCAGCATCATCTCCGGATCACCGCCATGCTCGAGGCCAAAAAGCCGGGCGCAACCGCGCCGGCATCGCATCCTGAATCAATTTGCCAGGAAAAATACAGAGCACCCCGTATTGCCTGGGCGAACCGTTCGTCGTAAAATCCCTGGAAGACCAATTCGTTCAAGGGATGACACTTTCACCATGAAAAAAACACCCCCCGTTTCCGACTGGCTGGACATCGGCGCGGATTATGAATCATCCGCCTCAAGCGAACGCATCGAGCGGACTCTCGCATGGCTGGTGACGGAACATCTCCCGGTCTTTCTTGCCGGCAAAGGATATCAGTCCGGGCCCGCCATCCTGATCGGCGCCAACGATCAGGAATTGCTCATCGATAAACCCCGGGATTGGTCCCCATGCCCGAAGATCCGCATTATTTTCAAGGACAAAGCCAGACTCACCAACCATTTTGACGTACGAATCCTGTCGGAATCCCTGGATACTCTGCGATCTTCCCGCCCGCAGGAGATGTTCCGCCTGCAGCGTCGGGCCCGTTACCGGGTCGATGTCCCGCACGGCTGCCATGTTTCCTTCCGCAGCGACAACACGCTGCACACCGGCCTCATCTTGAAAAATATCAGCGCCACGGGCATGCTCTTTTTTTCAAAAAAACCGATGAGTTTGTCGCGAAACACCATCCAGGACATAGCCCTATCGATTCCAGCCCGAGAAGAAGAGAATATCCTCACGGGTTGGCAGCAGAAAAAAATATCCCAGGGAGACGTTGTTCGAACCTACCATGACCGGCAGGGGGGTATTGTTTGTTACGGCGTTGCCTTCCGGAGCAAACGGAAGGAAGAAGATGAATTGACCCGATACATCCGGCAGCGCGAGCGGGAATTGATTCTCAAGGGGTTGCGGGTCTGAGGCAGGTCATTCCTTGCTGCGGCGGAAGCCGATGGTGGCGACGGTACCCTTGCCTTCCTTGCTGTCCAACTGAAATGAACAGCCGGGGTGATCCTCGATAATCCTTTTGGAAATGCAGAGGCCCAGGCCGGTCCCCTGCTCTTTTGTGGTGAAAAAAGGCAGGAATATCCTTTTTTTGAGCTCCTCGGGGATCCCCTCCCCGGTGTCCGTCACCTCAACCTCCACCAGATCCTCCTGCACCCTGGTGCTGATCACGATCTCCCCTCCGGGGGGGGTCGCTTCAATCGCATTCTTCACAAGGTTCACCAGCACCTGTTTCATCTTCTCCCTGTCCACCTCGACCACGACATCGCTGGAGGATGCCAGCCGGATATCAACCCCTTTGCCGCCGGAATAGGAATGCGCCAGGGTAACAACCTCGGTCAGGAGCTCGTTCAGGGAAACTCCGGCAAGATTGAGCTGCGGGGGCCGGTACAACTCTTTCAGCCCGGCAAGCAGGTGTTCCAGGCGGGTGACCTCATCCACGATGATGGTCAATTTGGCCCGGTCTTTCTCCTCGGTTGCTTTTTTCAAAAGCTGCCGGGCAAACCCGCCAATCATGATCAGGGGATTTTTTATTTCATGGTTGATCTCGGCCACGGTCTGCCCCAGCGCGGCCAGCCGCTCATTCTGGGCAAGACGATCCTCCAGAACCTTGGTGTCCGAGAGATCCCTGACCAGCCCGGTAAAATAGCGCTGCCCCTCAATGTTCGCCACGGAAAAAGAGATGGTGGCGGGAAAGGTTTCCCCGTTTTTACGGGCCACCACCAGTTCCGTCTCATGCCCGATCAAGGTTGCCTGCCCGGTGCCGACATACCGGGCCACGGCCAGCTCATGTCCGGCCCTGCACATGGTGGTGAGGATTTTGCCCAGATCGTGACCGACAATCTCCGTCCGGTCATACCCGAACATCCTCTCCGCCGCCCTGTTGAAAAAGATCACCGTGGAGCTTTCATCAATGGTGACGAAAGCCTCGTTGGTGTTTTCAACCGCGTTTTTGAGAATGATAAACTGCTTCTGCGTCTCCGCCGGCGTTTCCTCAGTCATACCCCCACCAGATCATGGCCCACGAAAAGCTTGCCCGATGCTGCCCCTGCCGCATATCTAAATTATGTTACAAGATCAAGGGTAACGCGGAATCCCTGACCTCGATCATGCTCAAAAATTATTCCTTTACCGCTATTCCTTTTTTCTTCAAATCGCTGACAATGGCCCGGATCTGGCTCTCGTTGCAATCATCAATCCGATACACATTCTTCATCCCATCCAGAAAATAGAGGGTCAACTGATTCCCGCCGCTCAACTCGGCGCTGCGGATGTGATTCGTGTCGAGCCAAGGCTTCAGTTCTTCCATAAAATCTTGCAGGCTGCACTGTTTCATCATGATCCTCCTCCCACCAATAGGTATCAGAAATTACTGACAATCAAGAGCCACCTTGATCCGGTTGCCCCCGTCCCCCTTGGCCAGATAGAGCGCTCCCTCCGCGGCAGCTATCAGCCCCTGCATATCCGAGCCTCGACACGGCTCGGCGGTTGCAAGGCCAACGCTCAGCGTCAGGGTCTCCCCGGCTGTTTGCGCGGCGCCGTCCCCGCCGTCCAAGGCGGCCATATACGCCATAAACTCATGGACCACGGTCATGGCTCCACCATTTGGGGTATTGGGGAGAATGGCGGCAAACTCCTCCTCGCCATAGCGGACCACGGTGTCCCCGGCCCGCTTGAGAACACAACTCAGGGCATCAGCCACCTTGCGCAGCCATTCATCGCCCTTGTCCCGGCCACGGGTTTCGCTAAATCGTTTAAAATCATCAAGGGCCACCATGAACAGCGAAAGAGGAACCACCTCCCGCCGGGCCCGGTTCCATTCCCTGCCGAGTATTTCATCAAAATAACGACGATTGCCCACCTCGGTAAGACTGTCTCTCGGCACCATGTGCATCAGGCGGCGGTTCAACATATCGAGTTGCGTGGTTAACTCGACCAGTTCCAGCTCCCGTGCCTTACGCCGATTGGTTTCATGCTTCAGCTTCAGGGCGGCGCGAACCCTGGCCAGCAGCTCGATCTCCTTTACCGGCTTGATGATATAGTCGGTCGCTCCCATGGCGAAGGCCTGGGCGAGCGCCTCATCATCATCGCGGACCGTGACCATGATCACCGGAATATCCCGCAGCCCGTCCTGCGCCTTTATCCGTTGGCAGGTTTCTATGCCATCCATGCCCGGCATCATGACGTCCATGAGGATGAGATCGACTCTTTTCTCCTCGACCGCACCCTTTTCCGTGGCCTCGAGCATTTCCAGGGCTTCCTGCCCGCTTCTGACACAATAAATGTCCGCATACCCCTCCTGCCGGAGCATCTCCTCGAGCAGCATCAGGTTTACCGGGATGTCATCAACAATAAGGATTGCCATTTTCGCCTCTATACTTTAAGCCAAGAACCGCGGACAGCCATAACTGATCCGCGGTTCTTTCCCTGCCTGGAATCATGGTATAGAATCATGGCGGATTTTGAAAGAAACAAATGTTTTCCTCAACCTTTCACCTCTTCCCGACAACAGGACGGACATGCCCTACACCCCCATCATCGGCACCCTTGGCTACATTCTTTCTCCGGACCGGAGCCAGACCCTTCTTGTCCACCGCAATGCCCGCCCAACCGACGCCCATTTGGGCAAATACAACGGCCTGGGCGGCAAAATGCGGCCCGACGAGGATGTCCTCACCTGCATCACGAGAGAGATCAAGGAAGAAGCCGGGATCGGCTGCGAGGAAATCCTGCTGCGCGGGACCATCAACTGGCCCGGCTTCGGACCGCACGGCGAAGACTGGCTGGGATTTATCTTCCGGATCGACCGCTTTCACGGCACCCCCTTCCCGGAAAATGACGAAGGGGCGCTTGCCTGGCACCCCATCGATCATCTGCATCTCCTGCCGATGTGGGAAGGAGACCGGTATTTTTTACCTCTGGTGTTTGATTCCGACCCCCGCATCTTTCATGGCCACCTCCCATACAAAAACGGCCGGCCGCTGAGCTGGAACTTCACCAGGATCTGACGGTACGCTCCCCGACCGGGAGCAGTGCAGTCTGGGCTTATCAGCCACAGCTTTTGTTGGAACGGGGATCCCAGGTGTCATATGCCTTGCTGTACAGATAATCGTTGATAGCCAACAGCTCTTCCTGCGACAACTTGGCCCAGGAGCCATCCTTGGCGCATTGCACATTTTTTTTGTAAAAAACCGTATTCCATCCCCGCATGGTTCTGGAATCCGTATCCAGGAACCTGGCGCCCTTGTCATTGCCCCTAAAATGGCAACTCTTGCAGTTGCTTTGATACAGCTTATACCCGGTCCAGGTGTTCTTGAACTCCATGGCCCGGCTGGACTGGGTCACAGGGTCAAAACGGTAGGTTGTTTCTCCGGCAAAAACCACTCCCTGCGACAACACCACCAGGCATGCCGCCATCGTCGCCATGACCACGTTCTTTTTCTGCATCCCGCGAACCTCCTGCGTTGTGCTTGAAACACTCCGGGCAGGGCTATGCAATGTATTCATCGCCCTGCCCCTTGACCAACCATTGTCTTGAATGGCAGGCCTCATCTTATGTAAAAAATTATACCGCAATGTGGCACAAACCGCTAAAAATTATTTTCCCGGCCTCCACCTCCTTGCCGCTGCCTTTCCCCTTTCACAGCTCCCGCGGGCGAACCTCCCATTAACCCGCTGATACAACACGACAAAAATATTGTTTTTGCCTTGTTTTTCATGTTTATAGTACATGGATCGTATCTGTCCTCTTCCGGACCACGAAACACAAGGCCGATATCCATGCCGCCACGCACAGGCTCGATGCATTGATGCTCACCCGACTCATGCTGGGGCTTTGCCTCCAGTGCATCGCTTTTTTCTGCCTTCCGGCACCCCCTGCAACTGCTGGGGCCACGCCTGCTCCGGTGGTCATCACTCAGGAACAGGGCTCGTACTTCCTGGCGAAACACCTCGAACTCCTGGAAGATCCCACCACACATCTCACGATCACCGACATTATCTCCCGGCAAAACGAACCCCTCTTTACCGCCTCTTCCTCCGAAACCCCCAGTTTCGGCTTTACTACTTCCGCGGTCTGGGCGCGTTTTACCGTAAAAAACAGCCTGCCCCGCACGGTGGAGTATTTTCTCGAAATAAAATACCCCCTGCTTGACCGGATAGACTTGTATGTCCCCTCCGGACCGGAGACCTTCGCCGTTTTTAAGGCAGGCGACAGCTTTCCCTTCAAAGACAGAACCATCCAACACAAAAACACCATCTTTCCGGTCATGCTGGCTTCCGGCGAAGAGAAAACCCTGTACCTGCGCTGCGAAACGACAAGCTCCCTGAATTTGCCCATCGTACTGCATTCCCCAGCCTGCCTGGCCGAGGAAATCACCATGGAACAGACGCTGCTGGGCATCTATTACGGCATCCTGCTGGTCATGATGCTCTACAATTTTTTTATCTATCTCGGCCTCAAGGACAGCACCTATCTCTATTACGTTCTTTTTGTCTTCACCTACATGCTGTTCCAGTTGAGCGTCAACGGCATGGCCTTCCAGTATTTCTGGCCAGAGCAAATCTGGTGGGCCAACAACTGCACACCCTTCTTTATTTTTCTCGCTTATATCTTCGCCACCCAGTTCACCAGAAACATTCTTGACACGGCAAAAAACGTCCCCCGGATTGACGCCATTCTCCGGGTAGGCCTCGTTCTTTCCTTAACCGGCAGCGTTCTCACCCTCTTTGTCGGCTACAATCTGAGCATCCGTCTGGCGACGCTGATGAGTCTGACCGTGGTTGCCCTGATCGTTGCCGGATTTACCTGCATGATCAAAGGCTACCGCCCGGCCCGCTATTATTTCCTGGCCTGGTCCGTTTCCATGCTGGGGGTAACGGTCTATGCCCTGAAAACCTTCGGCATCCTGCCCCACACCTTCATCACCCACTGGGGCATCCAGCTCGGCTCGGCCTGGGAGGTCATCCTGTTGTCCATGGGGCTTGCCGACCGATTCCAGCTCATGAAGCAGGAAAAAGAGCGAATGCAGACCGTTTACGCCCGGGAGCTTGAAGAAGCCCACGGCGAGCTGGAAAAATCCTTCCGAGACATGGAACAATTCAAAAAATCCTTGGAGACTCTGCTTGAAGAACGAACAGCGGACCTGAGCCGGGTCAACGAAAATCTCGCCAGGGAGGCCGAGGACCGGCAAAAAGCCGAAGCCCGGGCGGAAGCGGCCAGCAAGGCAAAGTCCCAGTTCCTTGCCTCCATGAGCCACGAAATCCGCACCCCGATGAACGCCATTCTCGGCATGACAAACATGGCGGCAAAATTAGCCGAAACAGCAAAACTGCGGCAATACCTCGCCGTTATCCAGGACTCGGGAAAAGCGCTGCTGTCCCTGATCAACGACATCCTGGATTTCTCAAAAATAGAAGCCGGTCGCCTTGACCTTGAGTGCGCCAATTTTGACCTGCGGGAAACCCTGGAGAGCCTTGCGGATCTGTTCGGCAAGCAGGCCGCGGACAAAGGCCTTGAATTGCTCATCACCGTGCGCGGCGACACCCCCTGCGCCTTGACCGGGGACGCCCTCCGCCTGCGGCAGATTCTGATCAACCTTGTCAACAACGCCATCAAGTTCACCCAAACAGGCGAGGTCGCTGTCACGGTCCACGGCGAAAAACTGACCGATGATGCGGCAATCCTCTCCTTTTCCGTCCGGGATACAGGCAGCGGCATCAACCATGACCAGATCAGGCAACTCTTCAGCGAATACACCCAGGCAGACAGCTCAATCTCCAGACTGTATGGAGGAACCGGGCTTGGTCTTGCCATCAGCAGACAACTGGTCACCCTCATGGGGGGCGAAATCAGCGCCGAAAGCGAGCCGGGCAAAGGAAGCATCTTCCATTTCACCGTCAGCGTAGAGCTTCAACCCCAGGAGGCTCAGCACGCCCTTGTCCTTCCCCCTTCGATTTCCGGGACCAGGGTTCTGGTGGCGACACCCCACCCGGCCTTGCGGGAAACCTTGCTGGAGATGCTCGCAGGCTTTGCTTGCAGACCGGAAGCCCTCCAACCCTTGACCACAGACGCTATCACCCAAAATATCCCGGAACACGCACTTCGTGTTCTCGACGGTTCCCTGCCCGGACTCGATCTGCCGCATTTTCTGACAAACCGGGCGGCCGGACGCCCGGACGAGTTCCTGACTCCGGCCATAATCCTCGCCCAACCCGATTCCGGGCCACCCCTTGAAAACCTCCAGGGTTCCCCCCGGGTTGTCGTCCTGAACAAGCCGCTCAAGCAATCCTACCTGTTCGACGCAATTGTCGCCTGTCTCGAAACGACAGATGCCACGCCGGCCTGCGCCTCTCCCCCCCCTCGGGAAAACGACAAAAACCAATTCACGACCCTGAAGGGAAAACAGGTGCTGGTGGTCGAGGACGACCCGGTGAACCAGATGGTGACAAGTCAACTCTTGACAAGAGCCGGCATTCTGGTTGATATAGCGGGCAACGGTCATGAAGCGCTGGCGGCCCTGCAAGAAAAAACCTACGATGCGGTATTGATGGATGTCATCATGCCGAACATGGACGGATTGACCGCCACCAAGGCCATCCGACAGAGCCTGCGGCTCGATCTGCCCATCATCGCCCTCACCGCCAACGCCATCAAGGGCGACCGGGAAAAATGCCTTGCAGCCGGCATGGACGAGTATCTGACCAAACCCGTGGAAATACAAAGCATGTACCAGATTCTGGAAAAATTGACCGCCGCGCGCCCATGATCTCCCCCGCCATAACGACACTGAACCTGCTCCTGGAGGAAAGTTCCCGCGCCTTCAAAAACCTGCCCGCGGCAGGCCTTGCCTTTCAACCGCCCCTCCACTACGGGGAGTTCCGCCAAAAAGCCCTGGAAATCGCGGCGCTGCTCAAGGAACAAGGCATCAGAAAAGGCGACCGGGTGGCGATTCTCGCCGACAATTCCCCCCAGTGGGGCATGGCGTATTTCGGCATTGTCCGGCTGGGAGCGATTGCGGTACCGATCCTTCCTGATTTTCCGGAGGCCGACGTCAAGCATATTCTGAAGGAAGTCGGAGCAACCGTTCTTTTCACCACCCAGCGCCAGCTTGAAAAGATCTACGAGCTTCCAGGCAGCGCACTCAAGGCCGTGATCACCCTGGATGACGCCATCGACCCGAACAACCTCTTGGCCACCCTTCCCTTCAGCCGATTTCTCCTTACCGTCAGAGATCTCCCGGAAAAGAAAAAGGCCCTCGCCGCGGATCTGGCCGGTCCGGACGACACCGCCTCGATCATCTATACCTCCGGCACCTCGGGCCACGCCAAGGCGGTGATGCTGAGCCATAAAAACTTCATCAGCAATGTTCGCTCCACCCTGTCCATCTTTCCCGATGAGCCGGTGCAGGGCTGGACCTTTCTTTCGATCCTGCCCATGTCCCATGCCTATGAATTCACCATCAGCTTCCTGGTGCCGCTGGCCACGGGCTCCCGCATCGTCTATGCAGGCAAGACCCCGACGCCCACCGTTCTTGAACGGATCTGCAAACACGAACACCCCTCCATCATGTGCATGGTGCCCATGGTCATGGAGAAGATTTACAAAAAAAAGGCGCTGCCGGTCATCAGCGCCAATGTTTTCATGCGGGCAGCCATGAAATTGCCCCTCGTCCGCCGCAAGATTCTGCACACAATCGGCCGGAAACTGCAATTATTTTTCGGCGGCGCGCTGAAGTTTGTCGCCATCGGCGGCGCACCGCTCAACATCGAGGTGGAACGATTCCTGGCCGAGGCCGGCTTTCCATATATTGTCGGCTACGGCTTGACCGAAGCCTCCCCCCTGGTCAGCGCCGGGCCATACGGCGATTCGAGCATCGCCCTGGGCTCGGCGGGAAAACCGGTGCAGAACGTGGAGGTCCGGATCGGCAAGGCAAACCCTGAAACAGGCTTTGGTGAAATCCTGGTCCGGGGCCCCAATGTGATGCAAGGGTATCGCGCCAATCCAGAGGCGACACGGGATGTGCTTGATCCCGATGGCTGGCTTTCCACCGGCGATCTCGGCTGTCTCGACCCGCAGGGCAATCTCTTTATCAAAGGACGCTCCAAGAGCGTGATTGTCCTTTCCCACGGCGAGAACATCTATCCTGAAGCGATCGAGGAGAAGATCAACGCCTTCCAGCATGTGGTGGAATCGCTGGTGCGCGAACGCGACAACCGATTGGAAGCCCTGGTGTATCTCGATTACGAGCTGATCGATGCGGAAACCCGAGGCAAGGACCAGGCCCGGCAGAGGGACCATATCGCCGGGATTCTGGCTGAAATCAAAAAACAGGTGAACCAGCAACTGCCCCAGTATGGGCAGCTTGCCCAGGCAAGCGAACACCGCGAGCCGTTCACCAAAACCGCGACCCATAAAATAAAACGCTATCTGTACACCAGTTCCATCTGATCCGAAATGAACGGGAAAAAAGGAGAGAGGAGATGAAAAAAAGAATCGCTGTTGTCGCCCTGGCCGGAATACTGGCCGCCGGCCCCGCCTTTGCCTCGGGCTACCGCATCCCGGAGCAATCCACAAACTCCGTGGCGCTCAGCAATGCCTATGTGGCCAACACTCCGGGCGCAGACGCCAGTTATTACAACCCGGCCAACATGAGCTGGCTGGAAGACGGCTGGCATTCCGAGCTCAGCCTCACCTACATTAACCTGGCGAGCATTGACTATGCCGACAACACCTCCTCCGCCAGAAGCGGCGGCTCCAGAACAGAAAATTTTGCCCTCCCCGAGTTTCACCTTGTCTCTCCTCTGTACAACAACTTCCGCTTTGGTCTTTCGCTGGTCTATCCCTACGGCCTGTCCAAACGATGGGAGGCGCCGTATCCCCACATGAGTTCGGAAGAGTTCACTCTGAAAACCTATGAGCTCAACCCAAATCTTTCGTATCAGGTAAGCGACACCTTTTCCGTTGCCGCCGGAGCGCGGGCAATTTACAGCGAAGGCAAGGTGAAAAGCACCGATACCCTCGGCACCCTTGGCCTGGCGAGACGGGATCTCGAAGGCTCCGCCACGGACTACGGATACAACCTCGCCGCCACCTATAAACCGGTCCGCAACCTCTCGCTTGCAGCAACCTACCGCTCCAAGGTCAACTTGGAGATTGAGGGAGACGCAACGCTTGGCATCGGCGGCGCCACTGTTTACAACAACCGTTACGCAGAGGTCATGGTGCCTGCCCCGGCGGTGCTCACCGTGGCCGCCGCCTACACCTTTGCTGCGACCACGGTGGA
This sequence comes from uncultured Desulfurivibrio sp., assembly GCA_964588325.1. GTDB lineage: Bacteria > Desulfobacterota > Desulfobulbia > Desulfobulbales > Desulfurivibrionaceae > Thiovibrio. The sequence goes on along the minus strand of CAZPOR010000001.1, from coordinate 320,477 downwards.
GTTCACCTATGACAAGACCTACTGGAGCGCCTACGACAAACTGGATTTCAATTACGATGTTTCATTGCTCACCATCCATCCCACCCTCTACGCCCTTTTCGATGCCCCTGGCACAAAAAACTGGAGCAACACCGATGCGTTCCGCCTTGGCTTGACCCACAAGCTGAACACCCGCTGGACCGTCATGGCCGGATTCGCCATCGATAAGAACCCCATACCGGACGAAACATTGGGATTTGAGCTGCCGGATTCCGACGCCAAAATATATTCCATCGGCGCGCGATGCCAGATCACCGACACACTGCAAGTTGGCGCGGCCTATCTCTACGACGACAAAGAAAACAGAACCGTTGCCAGTTCCGCTCCTAAACCAAACGGCACCTTCGACAATTCCGCAGCCCATCTCCTCAATATCGGACTGCAATACCGCTTTTAAGATGACGCAAACACATGACTGAACCCACGGCGGAGTCCGCCTCCACTTATCCCCCGGATGTCCATTGCCTGAAGATGGACGGCAGGGAAATATTTCTCATCGGCACGGCCCACATCTCCAAGGAATCGGTGGATCTGGTGCGCCAGGTCATTGCCGGCGAAAAGCCTGACTGCGTCTGCGTGGAACTTGACGAAAAACGCTACGAGGCCCTGGCCAAACGCAAAACCTGGGAGCTTCTCGACCTGCGCGAGATCATCCGCAAAAAACAACTCGCCACCCTGCTGATCAACATGGTTCTCGCCTCGTACCAAAAACGCCTCGGCGACCAGATGGGGGTCAAGCCGGGCACCGAGCTGCTGGAGGCCGTGCAGGAGGCAGAGAAACACGGAATTCCCGTGGCGCTCTGCGACCGGGATGTGCGGGTCACCCTGCGCCGGGCCTGGCAATCCACCTCGTTCTGGCGCAAAAACTATCTGCTGGCCAGCATTCTCACCAGCATGTTCGAGGAAACGGAAATCACCGAGGACAAGCTGCGGGAATTGAAGGAGAGCGACGTTCTCTCCGAGCTGCTCAGTGAACTGGGCCAGGCCATGCCCGAGCTCAAGCAAGTGCTCATCGACGAGCGGGACACCTTTCTGGCGGAAAAGATCAAAGGCGCCGAAGGCAAGAGGCTGGTGGCCGTGGTGGGGGCCGGTCATGTGGCCGGAATCAAAACGGCCCTTGGCGAAGACCGCAGCGGCCAGATGGAGGAGATCAACATAATTCCGCCGGTTTCCCCGGTCTGGAAGGTGATCGGTTGGGCCATCCCCGCCATCATCGTGCTGGCTCTGGTTGCGATCGCCGTCACCAAGGGCGCTGAGGTGGCCGGCGACAATGTGCTGTTCTGGATTCTGGCCACCGGCCTTCCCGCCGCATTCGGGGCCATCCTGGCGCTGGCCCATCCCTTTACCATCCTCGGCGCCTTTGCCGGAGCGCCCATCACCACCCTGCTGCCCGTGCTCGGCGTGGGACATCTCACGGCATTCATTCAGGTCATGGCCCAACCGCCGCTGGTGATTGAGTTTGAAACCGTCCTTCAGGACATGGCAAGCGTCCGCGGCTGGTGGCGCAACCGGTTGTTGCGGCTTTTTCTGGCCTTTATGCTGCCGAGCATGGGGGCTGTGGCCGGCATGTGGGTCGGCGGCTCCAGAATTATCTCAAACCTCTTTTAGGCTCCGTTACGAAACGACCTCGCCACTCGTGAGCATTTCGTTGCGGCTTCGCATGCCGTCTCTGATCTCCGGACGACGACAGCACCTTAAATACAACGGCTTTAGGCAAAAAACATGAACACAAAATTGTATCTTGCGGGCAAAGAGGCCCGCCACCTCCGCGGTCTGGGGCATCACCTTTCCCCCTTGGTCATGATCGGCAAGGATGGCGTAACCGACAATCTCACTGCCGCGCTGGAAGCAGTGCTTACCGCGCACGAACTGGTCAAGGTCAAGATCCAGGACGGCTGCCCCTACGCCCGGGAGGAGGCCGCCGAGCTGCTGGCCCAGAAAACCAAAAGCCGGATCGCCCAGATCATCGGCAAGACCTTTCTGCTCTTCCGCGAAAACAAGGAGCAGAAAGAAGACAAGAAAATCACGCTGCCGAAGGGCAAATAGCTGTCGCCTCAGACCCGGCCATGCGCGATTATCTTGACCTGCTGAAAACCGCCGACACGGACGCCATCCGCGCCCGCCGGACAGAGACGGCCACTCGCCTGGCCCAGCCCAAGAAAGGCTTTTTGCGCTTCCGCGAGCCCTATGAGGCCTTGCAGCACCTGCGGGCACGGTTCACCGATTTCAGCCAGGATGCGGTGACCATCGGCCGGGCCGGTGAGCTGGGCGAAACGGACCTGTGCCTGGTGCGGGAAGCCATGCGGTCCTTCATGCCCTGGCGCAAGGGCCCGTTCGATGTGTTCGGGGTTGAAATCGATGCCGAATGGCAAAGCTGGCGCAAATGGAATCGGCTGCTGCCCGCCCTGCCCGACCTCACCGGCAAGGTGGTGGCCGATATCGGCTGCAACAACGGCTACTACATGTTTCGCATGCTGGAGCACAAGCCGCGCTGCGTTATCGGGCTGGAGCCCTTTCTTCAGCATTATTACTGTTTCAAGACCCTCCGCCGTTTGGCCGGGGCCGACGAGCTGTTCATCGAATTGATGGGGGTCGAGGACATCTCCCTCTTCCCCGCCTGTTTTGATGTGGTGTTTCTGATGGGCATCATCTACCACCGCATCTCGCCGGTGGAGATGCTGCGGGAAATCCGGGCAGCCATGCGCCCCGGCGGGGTTTTAATTTTAGAATCCCAAGCCATCCCCGGCGAGGAACCGGTGGCCCTTTTTCCTGAGGAGCGTTATGCTAAAGTGCCAGGCACCTATTTCGTGCCCACGGCAAATTGCTTGCGCAACTGGCTCATCCGCACCGGCTTCAGCGAGGTGGAAATCTTTTGCCGTCATCCCATGAGCAGCGAGGAACAACGAAAAACAGCATGGATGACCTTTGAATCCTACAAGGATTTTCTTGATCCCGGCAACCCTACCCTGACCGTGGAAGGCTACCCGGCGCCCTTGCGGGTGTATCTTCGGGCGAAGGCCCCCTGAATGGTCAGCAGATCAACCCCTTACCCTTAAAATGGTGGCGACTTGGCAAAGCCAAACTATCAGTACGAAAAACGGCAGCGAGAACTGGCAAAGAAAAAGAAAAAGGAAGAAAAAAAGCAGAGCATGTTGGAAAAAAAGGAAATCTCCTCTGGGTCCGAGTCTGATCAACTTTCAGACACGGAGGCGGATTGAACCGGTTCGTGGCAGGAGACCGGACGCGCCGGGACATCGACGACGCCAATACTGCGCATCTCCCCAAGTTCACGAATTAATTTCCGGCTTCCTCCTTGACTTCCTCCAGCATATCCGCATACTATACGGTATACAAGGAGGTATGTTATGGCCATTACGATCAACAGCAACAGCAGCGCATTAGCCGTTAGCCAACTGGGACGCAGCCAGAAAAACCTTGCCTCGTCCCTGGAAAAAATCGCTTCCGGACGGCGCATCAACAAGGCTTCGGATGATGCCGCAGGCATGGTCATCGCCGACAGCCTGACCACGCAGGCGCGGGGAATGGGACAGGCCTTGCGCAACGCCAACGATGCCGTTTCCATGGCCCAGGTGGCAGACAGCGCCTTGGGCCAGTCCACCACCCTGGTGCAGTCCATCCGCGAAAAGGCGGTCCAGGCGGCAAACGCCAGTCAAAGCACGGAGACCCGCCAAGCTCTCCAGAACGACATCAACAAATACCTGGCCCAACTCGACAAAATCGCCGAGAACACTACATATAACGGACAGCAATTGCTTTCCGGCACTTTTACCGGCAAAGAGATACAAGTGGGGGCCAACAGCGGCGAAACCATGAAACTGTCCATCGCCTCGGCGGAAACAAACAAACTCGGCAGCCCGACCGTGGGAACACTCGCCGAGGTCAGTGTTCTGAACCAGGAAAGCGCCCAGGATGCCATCAAGATTGCCGATGCGGCCCTGGAACAGATCAGCGCCGCCCGGGCGGACATCGGTTCCACCCAACAGCAGCTTTACTCGACGATCAACAATCTGACCACCTCCGGCAGCAACCTGCTGGCCGCCGCCTCACGCATCGCAGATGTTGATCTGGCAGAAGAAACCATCAACTTCACCACCATGAAGGTTCTCACCGAGGCGAAATCCTTTGCCTTGGCCCAGGCAAAAAATATGAACAAGCAAAACGTGTTGAGCCTGCTGCAAGGTTGAACCGCAGTCTCCTTGCCGCCGCGCCCTAACCAAAAAAACCGAATCGCCATCAAGCGATTCGGTTTTTTTGTCAACATTCGGCCTCTTTCTGACCCTGCGCTGATGATCAGCGCCGGGTCAGAACATCGCCTGCCCCTTTTCCGCGGGAATCCGTCTCCGGGAAAGAATCAGCCCTCTTCGCAAACGAAAGCGCCTTGGTGGGACAATTCACCACACAGTTTCCGCAGCGCATGCAATCGGCGCTTCTGACGCTTCCGATGCCCCGCATGTTGCCTGGGTTCGTTTCAATGGGGCAGACTTTTTCGCACAGGCCGCACTCGCGGCATCCGTCCCCAACCTGCAACCGATAGGCCCGCAACCCGAGAAATCCCTGAAAAAGACCCATGGGACAGATGCTGCACCATGACCTCGGTTTCCAGAGCAAACCAAGCCATATGCCCATTCCTGTGGAAATGGTCCACATCATCACGAAAGCAGCCCCGATTTTTTTGGGATCACCCTCGGCCAGGATCAACCGGGACAACAGCAAGCCCATCATCAGGACAAAAATAAGCCAGCGAAACCATGGCGCCTTGAAAACCGGCAGCATCTTCTTCTTGCGGCTGAACAATGCGAGCAGCCGCTCATGAAAAGAACCCATGGCGCAAAACCAGCCGCAATAATACCGGCCGCGAAACAGGGAAAGGATAAGCATGAACAGCAGCATGGCGATAGCGATGTAGCCGAGATAGGGCCAAAAATACCCGCCGATCACCACAAGGGGCACCAGGGGCGCAAGCCCGATCTGCCAATATTTACGATTTTTCTTTTCTTTCATCCCCTTACCTTTCGACCCGTAAAACGCTTGTTTTCATCACGTTACCCACCGAAGGCCCCCCTGTCGATGCCACCAAGAAAAGGTTAAGTATGTAATTAAAAAATTTATTTACTAAATAAGAAAAACCTTAACCTTTGTCAAGGCAAAATATCTCCTTCCCATCGCCCGAAAACGCCCGGACGACTGCAATACTGGATGCGGTGTCCCTCTGTCGCGGAACACGGCATGACGCTGACGGAATCGGCTCAATGACTCACGTTCCGGGTTTCAAGCCGTTCTCAAGGCGCAGGAGCATCCGGGCAAGTTTTTGATTATACGCGACCTGTTCAACCATATTCGCCTTGAAATTTTCCCTGGCAAAGTGGGCCGCGCTTCTGCCGTCTTCCGAAACAAGTCGAGGATCGGCCCCCCGGTCAAGAAGCAGATGAACCACCTCTATTCGTCCATTTTTTGCCGCAGCCATGAGGGGGGTCAACCGGCTTTTTCCCACCCGGCAGTTCGGATCCGCCTTGTAATCAAGAAGCAAGGCGGCTATCTGTGCATCCTCCTTGTGCGCCGCCAGCCAGAGAGGGGTTCTGCCGTCATGGTCGGCAACATTCGGCTGGGCGCCGAAAGCCAACAATTTGGAAACAATAGCCGGATTGCCCGGCGCAATGGCGCAGTGCAGGGCGGTGGTGCCGTCATCCGTGGCGGAATTGACCGCTTCGACGCCGGCTTTGACCAGAACATGGTCGACTCCTTCCACAAAGCCCTGGGCAACCGCCTGCATGAGAATGGTCTTGCCGGTTCCATCGACCACAAAAAAATCATCCCGGCGACGGTACCGTGTAAAAATCCCCGGCTTGCCGTCATCCCCCTCCTCCTCACGCAAGGCCAGGGATCGGCTCACCCGAATCAAAAAAAAGCTGATAATTGCCACTAGGGCAAAAAGAGCGAAGATGGCGGTATATCCATCGGGCATGGTCTGCGACTCCCTCTTCCCCTTGATCGAGGCACAAAAAAAACCTGTCGCCGGCACGGGCGGACGCACTGCTGTTTGCGCGCCCAATTTCGGCGTTTTTCACAAAAAACGAGGTGCGATTATCTTCTATACCATAGCATCGAAAGCCGTGAGGGCAAAGGGCAAAGCCCCCCGGACGGGAAAGGATATTTTTTTATTGCTCTTTGGGTGACAATGGCCGATAGTGCCTTTTGCTGAAAATACAGGAAGAACCCCGATGAATCCCTCCCCCGATGAAATCCCCGGCAAAAAATTAACCGCGCTGTCGCTTGCAGCCCTGGGCGTTGTCTTTGGCGACATCGGCACCAGCCCTCTGTACGCCATGCGGGAATGTTTCCACGGCCAATACGCCATCACGGCTTCCGCCGGCAATATCCTCGGCGTATTGTCCCTCATCTTCTGGGCTCTGCTGCTCATCGTCAGCGTCAAATATCTCGGCTTCATCCTCCGGGCCGATAACGAAGGCGAAGGCGGGGTTCTGGCCCTGACCGCCCTAATCAAACCGAAAAACATCAAGCCCCGCACCCCCCAATGGGCCCTGGTGGGGCTGGGCGTTTTTGCCGCCTGCCTGATGTACGGCGACGGCATGATCACCCCGGCCATCTCGGTGCTGAGCGCCGTGGAAGGGGTAAAGAACATCACCCCGCTGCTCGAAGCCTATATCATCCCCACCACCATCATCATCCTCGGCGGACTGTTTCTCCTGCAAAAGCGGGGCACCGCCAGGGTGGGCCGCCTGTTCGGGCCGATCATGCTCCTCTGGTTCTGCACCCTGGCAGGCCTCGGCATTGCCCAGATCGCCAACAACCCCGAGGTTCTGGCCGCAGTTTTTCCCTGGCACGGGATCAATTTTCTCCTTGAAAACAGGCTGCACGGCTTCATCGTCTTGGGCGCGGTTTTCCTGGCGGTAACCGGGGCCGAGGCGATCTATGCCGACATGGGCCATTTCGGCAAACAGCCCATCCAACTGGTCTGGTTCCTGGTCGCCTTTCCGGCCCTGGTTCTGAACTATTTCGGCCAGGGCGCCCTCCTGCTTGTCCGGCCGGAAGAGGCGTACCACCCCTTCTACGCCCTGGTTCCGGACTGGGCCATGATCCCCATGGTGCTCCTGGCCACCTGCGCCACGATCATCGCCTCCCAGGCCGTGATCACCGGCTCCTTTTCTCTCACCCGCCAGGCGATTCAACTGGGATACCTTCCCCGACTGCGGGTCACCCACACCTCGTCCTCGCACATGGGGCAGATCTATGTGGGACCGGTGAACTGGGCCCTGATGCTCTGCACCATTGGTCTGGTCCTGGGCTTTCAGTCCTCAAGCAAGCTGGCCGCCGCCTATGGCGTGGCAGTGAGCGCCACCATGCTGATCACCACCACTCTCTTTTTTGTGGTGGCCAGCAAACGCTGGGGGTGGAGCCGGCTGACCGCCGGACTGCTCACCGCCCTCTTCTTTGCCGTGGACCTTCCCTTTTTCGCAGCGAACATGAGCAAACTCTTCCATGGCGCCTGGTTTGCCCTTGCCATTGGCGGATTCTTCTTCCTCATCATGCTAACCTGGGAACAGGGGAGAGAGATCCTTGGCAACAAGATGCGAAGCCTGACCCCGAGACTGGAAGCATTCAAGAACATGCTGACCGCCAACCCGCCGCAGCGAATCAGCGGCCAAGCGGTGTTCCTGACCCGGGGACATGACATTGTGCCCGCCGCGCTGATGCACAACCTGAAACACAACAAGATCCTGCACTCGGAGGTTATTTTTCTCAATATCCGCACCGAGGAAATTCCCAGGGTGCCGAACTTCGAAAAAATCGAGGCCGAAAAATTGGGCGCTGGCCTCTACCGCGTCATTGCCCACTACGGTTTCATGGAAGAGCCGAAAATTGACACCATTTTCGCCCTGTCCCGCAGCAAGGGGGTGAATCTGGAGATGAAAGAGGCCAGCTTTTTCCTGGGGAGGGAAAAACTCTCCATCGGCGAACACCCGGAAATGTGGCGCTGGCGCTCGCATCTTTTTCTCTTCCTGGCGCGCAACGCCATGGATGCCGCGGCATTTTTCGACATCCCCTCGGACCAGGTCATTGAGGTAGGGGTTCAGTTAGAGCTGTAGCTTCACCGGCCCGATGCGGTAGCATTTCCTTCTCCGTTCAACCACCCCGCTGGTCAAGCTTGCGGTTTCGGAAGTACAGGAGAATATCTCCAAACACCATGATTCCGTTCAGGATATACAGCCCTATCACCACATCGGGGCTGAAAAATATTTTGTGCAGAATGCCGGAGACATATCCCAGGAAAACCACCCCCAGGAAAAAAAGGCTCTTGCCGGCATTGGTCCGGGAGCGATACGAACGGCAGAGGGAAAAAGGCCAGGCCGCCCCAAAGCACACCAACATGACAATCTCAAAAATACTCATAATTTTTCCAATCGCCTGCCTGCATGATTCTTTTTCCCTTCGCCGGTAACACTACAGAGGCTCAACATTCCGCAGCACCCGCAACGGGAATATTCAAACTTTTGGACAAGACCATCCATATTGCATCGGCTGGAAAAGCACGGTACTATTTCAAGGCAAGAGGGCGGGCAATGACGCAAGCGCCACCGTGCGCCCAAACCGGCGTTAACGAGCCGTTTCCCTTCTCAACAGAGAGCGTTCCCATGGCAAAAAAAACTTTTCACCGTGCGTTGATCATCTGCACATGCCTGTTTCTGATTTTTACTCCTGCTCCCCAGGCCCTTGCCCTGACACAAAAAGTCATATTCCGGGGAGGACCGGCTGGCGGAACCTTTCAACGGGTGGCCGACGCCATCGAATCCCATCCGGGGGTCAAAGGCATATCGACCGTGAGCGTCACGGCCCAGCCCTCCGCCGGCTCCCTGGAAAACCTCTCCGAAATCCATGCCGGCCAAGCCGACTTCGGCCTGGTCTACTCCGGTCATGCCTATCTCGGCCGCAACGGCCTGCTGCAAGACGACGGCAAGCGCTATGACAAGGTTCTGGCAGTGGCCTCCCTCTATGGCGCGCCGGCCCAGCTCGTGGTCCGCAAAGGTTCCGGCATACGCAGGGTCAAGGATCTCAAGGGTAAAAAGGTGGGAGTCGGCAGCCCCGGTTCAGGAGCCTTTGCCAATTGCGAGCTTTTCTTCAGACACCTGGGAATCTGGGACGCCATTATCCCCAGCCATATCGGCTACAATGAGGTTGCCATTGCCTTTGCCAACAAGCAGCTCGATGCTTTCTGGCTGTTTACCGCTTTCCCGAGCAGCGCCGTCACCATGGCCGCGCGAACCGGCAAGATCGACCTTCTCAATCTCGATGCCGAAGCCAGGGCCAGCGGCTTTTACAAGAAATACCCCTACTTCACCCCCCGCGCCGTGCCCAAGGGAACCTACAGGGGAGTAAGCCGCAACACCCCGTCCTTCCAGGACTCCACCCTCTGGGTGGCCAATGCCGAGGTGCCGGCCGAAGTGGTCTACCGCCTGCTCTCCAGCATCTACAACCAAAATGGGTTGCGCCACATGGAGAAATACAGCCCCGCCCTGAAAAACATGACCCTGCGTTCCGGCGCCAAGGGGATCATCATCCCCATGCATCCAGGCGCCATCAAATTCTGGAAAGAAAAAGGACTCCTCTGAGCGTGCGCTCTCACATCATCGGGGCACAAGGGGGAGATATCCGGGCTGCCAGCCCATCATCTCCACCAGACGCTGCAACCGTTCCCGCTTGTAATCATGCTGATAGGTGCTGTACACGCATGGGCGGGCCACCCCCTGGTTGATGGCCGATTCGCCCACGGCCAGGGCTACGGCGAGGCTCACCTCGCGCAGCATGGCCACCGAGGGGAGAAGGATGCCTTTTTTCAGATCCGCAGCCGGCACCTGTCCGGCCACCGCCTGGGCCGCGGCGGCAAAAAACTGGGGCAGCACCTCCTGCGCCCCCGAAGCCAAGACGCCCAGGCCCACCCCGGGAAAAATAAACACATTGTTGCACTGTCCCACCCTGACCGGCAACCCTCCGGCGATCACCGGCTCAAAGGGACTGCCCGTGGCGACCAAAGCGCTGCCGGAAGTCCACTTATGAATGTCGGCGGGATGCGCCTCCGCCTGGGCCGTTGGGTTGCTGAGCGGCAGAATGACAGGCCGCCGGGTATTGCCCTGCATGGCCTGAACAATATACCTGCTGAAAGCGCCAGGCTGGCCCGAGGTGCCGATCAGCACCGTAACCCGCGCCTTTTGGATCACATTCAACAGGTTGCCGTCCGTTTTGGCGAGGTACCAATCCAGCGCGGCAGGATCCTTGGCAAACTTCTGTTTGTATGGTTCAAGCTCCCGCTCCGTAGTTACCAGACCCTTGCTGTCCACGGTGAAAATCCTGGCCCTCGCCTCTTCCCGGCCCAGCCCTGCCTCAACAAGCGCGGTCTCGATCTGTTCGGCAATACCGACCCCGCCCGCGCCCGCGCCATACACCAGATACACCTGCTTGGCGAGCGGTTCCTTCTTGATGTGCATGGCGTTGAGCAAGGCCGCCAGGGTCACGGCCCCGGTGCCCTGGATATCGTCATTGAACGAGACAAGGTCATGCAGGTAGGTGTCGCGGATGGCAAAGGCCTTCTGCTTGGAAAAATCCTCCCACTGGCAGAGGGCATGGGGAAATACCGCCTTGAAGGCCTTGGCAAAGCTGCGGACAAAAGCGAGATACTCATCCCCCACCAAACGGGGATGCCACCAGCCGAGATAGTTCGGATCGTTCAAGAGCGCGGCGTTGTCCGTACCCACATCAAGCGAGATGGGAAGACAATGCCAGGGAGCAACTCCGGCTCCCTGGGTGTAGAGCATGAGCTTGCCGAGACAGATGGAGATCCCGCCCACCCCCTGATCGCCGATGCCAAGAATGCCCTGATTGTCGGTGACAACCGCCACCCGGATCTGCCGGGCTTTGAACCGGCGCAGGATTTCCTCGGCCCGATCGATGTTGCCGGGGAAAAAATGCAGCCCGTTTGCCTTGCGAAACATGGAAGAATACTGCTTGCAGGCCTCGCCCACGGTGGGCGTGTAGATTATCCGCATGAACCGCTCGATATCACTGGCGATAACGGCATGGGCCAGGGTCACATTCCGGTCGTAGAGGGAGCGCAGATAGACAAACTGCTCCAGATCACCGGTTTTCCGCGCAAGCGTTTCCAGACAATTGTCCACCTGCTGCTCCAGGGTACGGACGCTGGGCGGCAGGGTTCCTTCCAACTGAAGCTGTTCCCGTTCATCCCGGGTAAAGGCGGTGCCCTTGTTGGTGAACTGGTTGTCATACACTCCGAGCCAGCGGCTGAAGACTTCGATCGCCTTGGTGTTGCCATAGGGATCGTACTGAAAACGGAAGCTGTTTTGCGGCATGGATGCGCTACCTGAGCTGAGATTGGAACACTGTACAGTCAAGAAACATGATCATCTTTTTCCGGCGCCAAGGCTAACCCAATTTCATACCATTTCCGCCTCCACCCTGACCAGTACTTTTCTCTTTTCCGATTTTTTTTAACGCGGTCCTTCCGCACGCAGGGGCGATATAGCTTGAAACGCGTATCTCTTTGCGGTAAAGGGCCAGTATGGCTCCGCCCGATCTTGGGCAAACCGCCCTCACAGAACAAATTCGTTTTGGGGGTGAAAAAAACGGCACCATGCACTGCGGCAACGGCGGCAAAACAACGCAAAAGGCCGGCTGCTTCTTGACGGACCCCCCGCGTTGCCATGCCGCTTTTTTCCCCTTTCTCGACCGGATTGCGACAATGACACACTGGAAAAACCTGCTGGCCCGCAGCATAACCACCCCGGCACAACTGGGCCGGCATTTCGACTTCGATTTTTCCGCCTTAAGGGGGGTGAACGAACAGTTCCCCATGCGGATCAACCCCTACTACCTCGGGCTGATCAAAGCCCCGGGTGATCCTCTGTGGCGGCAAGCCGTGCCCGACCCGCGGGAACTTGAGGACACCATCTGCCTTACCGATCCCCTGGACGAGGAAAACCGCTCGCCGGTGGAAAACCTGGTCCATACCTACCCGGATCGCGCCCTTTTTCTGGTGACAAACCAGTGCGCCATGTACTGCCGGTTCTGCACCAGAAAACGAAAGGTGGGCACCAACCGCATGCTCGTCAGCCAGCAGACAATGGAGTCCGCCTTTGCCTATCTGCGCAAAAACAAACAAATCCGCGATGTCCTCATTTCCGGCGGCGACCCGCTGCTCCTGAGCGACGAAACCCTGGCCTGGCTGCTGGACAACCTGCGCGCCATCCCCTCGATCCAGATCATCCGCATCGGCAGCAGGGTTCCCTGCACCCTACCCATGCGGATCACCACCCGTCTGGCCGGTATCCTCAAGCGATATCACCCGCTCTATCTCAACACCCACTTCAACCACCCCGACGAAGTAACCCCCGAAGCGGCCAAGGCGTGCGCCCGCCTGGCCGGGGCCGGGATCCCCCTGGGCAGCCAGACCGTCCTGCTGAAAGGGGTCAACGACAATGCCGCCACCATCACCGAACTCATGCACCGGCTGCTCATGATCCGGGTAAAGCCCTATTATCTTTTCCAGGCGGACATGACCCGGGGGGCCAACCATTTCAGAACCCGGGTGGAGACGGGAATTGGGATCATGCAATCCCTTATCGGCCACACCTCCGGCCTGGCCGTGCCCACCTTCGCCATTGACGCGCCGGGCGGCGGGGGCAAGATTCCCCTTACCCCAAGCTACCTCACCAGCCTGGGCAAAACCGTCACCTTGAAAAATTATCTCGGCGACCCGTGCGGTTATCACAACGATCTTGATTAAGAGCGTGTCCGTAAATAAATCTTTGGTGCTCGCATCCGGCTTTTGGCCGCCTTTGGCCGCTCCTCAATCGTAAAATCCTCGCCGTAGCGCTGCTACGTCTGTGGTTTTGCTCAATCGTCCCACCCAAATCCGTCTCAAAATCCGACGCGATCCCTGAAAAGATTATTTACGGACAAGCTCTAAACCCCTGCTTTTCTCCGGAGAGATTGCCTCTGCCGGCCATGTTTGGTACCCTTTATCCAGGACCATGGCACAAGGAGGCCCCGCATGCAGAAAAAATTCCTCATCGCCGTTGACGGCTCATCTTACAGCACCAACGCCCTGCGCTATCTCGGCCAGCTTTTTCACCATCTTCCCGGCATCCATCTCCACCTTCTCTCCCTCATCCCGGCAAGCAGCGCAGGCTCGGCCGCCAAGGACTGGCTGACCGAAGCGGAACTCCTCAGCGCTGTAAGCCCTGCCACCCAAAAACTGCTGGTCGCCCAAAAAAAATACATGCTTCAGGCCACGGACACCCTCAAGCGGCTCGGCATCGCCGAAGAGCAGATCCACACCTCCGTCCGGATCTCCCAACGAGGCATACCCCACGACATCATCCATGAGGCCCGGCAAGGGACGTACGACGCCCTGCTCATCGGCCGGAGGGGCATCGGCAAGCTGGAAGAGATGATCATGGGCAGTGTCTCCGCAACCATCCTGGAAAAATGCCATGATGTCCCCCTGTGGATCATCGATGGCCAAGTCAACTCCCGCAAATTCCTGGCGCCGGTGGACGGCACCTTCCATTCCCTGAAAGCCATTGACCATCTGGCCTTTATCCTTGCCGGCAACCCCGAAGCCGAAGTGACTCTTTTTTACTCAAAAGCGCTGCTGGGCAGCCATCCCACAATCGAACCCAAGGATTTCTATTCCCTTTGGGGCGAAGCGTGGTGCGAAGAACACCTGCGCAGGGAGGACAGCCTTTTCCATGCGCCCAAGCAGATCCTCATCGACAACGGCTTTCCGGCGGAGCGCATATTCTGGCTGGAAACCTTCATGGGCATCGACCCCAGCCGCCAGATTCTGCGCCAGGCCCTGATCGATGAGTTCGGCACCATCGTCATGGGCCGCAGGGGAGAAGAGGCCAGCAAGGGCCTTTTCCGGGGGGTGTCGGACCGGGTGCTGCTCATGGCCGAAGAGGTGGCTATCTGGATCATCGGCTGAGCTGCGGATGATATCTGTTGACAGACAAACCGGTTACACTTACACAACAGAGAATTGAACCAGAAAAATTCAAGGCCGGGGGAGCCATGACCTTAAAAATTCTCGTGGTGGACAATCACCCGATGATCCTCAAGCTCCTGGCCAATTTCCTGGAAAAGGAAGGCCACGAGGTGATGACGGCCAGCGATGGCCTGGCGGCCCTCAGCGTGCTGGAGGTCTATACGCCGGACATCATCTTTGTCGATCTGGTCATGCCCAACATCGGCGGCGACAAGCTCTGCCGGATTATCCGGGGCATCCCCAGGTTTGCCGACCTGTTCATCGTCATCCTTTCCGCCATTGCCGCCGAGGATGATGTCGATTGCAAGGAATTCGGCGCCAATGCCTGCATCGCCAAGGGATCGATCAAATCCATTCAGAAACATGTCCTGGAGGTCATCCGCCACCACACGGACAAATCCCCGGCCATTCTTGAGCCGGTGGCGAATCTTGAGGATATCCAATACCGGAGCATTACCAGGGAACTGCTCTCCTCCAAAAATCATTTTGAAGCAATCATCAACAACATGTCCGAGGCGGTTTTCGAGCTGACCGCGGACGGCGCCATAATCTTTGTCAATCTGGCCGCCCTTGATCTGTGCAATCTTGCCGAGGAAAAGTTGCTGGCCGTCAACATCGTGACGCTTTTCAGCGCGGAAGCACAGGAAAGAATTGCAACCCTGCTGGCACACCCGGAACGCTTGCCCCAACGTCTCGAAGACGATCCTCCCACCCTGCTGAACGGCAAACAGATCACCCTCCATTTTTTCGAACTGTATCAGAAAGACTACCCCACCATAATCCTCATGGCCAAGGATGTCAGCGACCGGCGCGAGACGGAACAAGCCTTGCTGGCCAACGAAACACGCTTCCGTGAGCTGTTCAACAACATGAGTTCCGGGGTTGCGGTCTATGAAGCAACAGATCTCGGGGCCAACGATTTTGTTTTTGTGGATTTCAACCGGGCTGCTGAGCGCATCAACAAAATACGCAAAGAGCAGGTGATCGGCAGATCGCTCCTTGAAGTCTTCCCCGGGGCAAGGGAGTTCGGCCTTCTTGCCGCGCTGCAGCGAGTCTGGCAGACAGGCAGGCCGGAGCATCACCCGATTTCCCTGTATACCGATAACCGGCTCACCGGTTGGCGGGAAAATTACCTGTACAAGCTGCCCTCCGGCGAGGTGGTCGCCATCTTCGAGGATGTCACCGCCCGGAAACAGGCGGAAAAGAAACTGGCCGCGGAATCGGCCATGAACGCGGCCGTGGCCAGAATTTCCCGGATGATCATCTCCTCGGATTCCTTAAAGGACATTTCCTCCGCCCTGCTTGAAGAGATCCTGACGCTGACCGGGAGCAAATACGGAATCATCGACCTGGTGGACCTGCAAACCAACAGCCTGCAGGCCATGGCCTTTTCTCCGGAGATCCGGGACATGTGCACCATGCACGAAGAAAGCGGCGTCTGCGTGCATGCCCCCCAGGGCCTTGTCAGTTGGGTTCTGGAAAACAAAACATCGATCCTCTCAAACGCGCCGCTCACCGACTACAGGACAAAGGGCCTTCCTCCCGGCCCGGCCTCCCTCATCCGCCTTGTTGCGGTTCCAGCCATGTTCAACCACGATTTTCTCGGCATCATCTCCGTTGCCAACAGCCCCAATGCCTATGAAAAACGGGATCTCGACACCCTTGAACACTTCGCATCCCTCTTTGCCCTGGCCGCACAAAAAAAACAGGCCCAGGACCACATTGCCCACCTGGCACACCATGACCCCCTCACCGGGTTGATCAACAGACATATTTTCCCGGACCGGTTGGCCCAGGCCATGATTCTGAGCAAGCGCCACCGCAAAAAAATCGCCCTCCTCTATGTCGACCTGGACAAATTCAAACAGATCAACGACGCGCACGGACACCTGGCAGGAGACGCCGTCCTGATTGAGGTCGCCGCCAGACTGCGCGCCCTGCTGCGCGACTCCGATACGATCGCCCGCATGGGCGGGGATGAATTCGTGGTGATTCTCCACGATATCTCCAGCAAAACAGCGGTACAGCATGTGGCAACAAAAATCATCGCTTCCCTGGGGGATCCCATTCTCTTCCATGATCTCCGGCTCACCATCACGGCCAGCGTCGGCATCAGCATCTATCCCGATGATGACAAACAGATTGACGCCCTGCTCCATAAGGCGGACAAAGCCATGTACCTGGCCAAAAAATCCAGCACAACCAGCTACATCTTTTACGAAGGGTAAGCGGTTCCCAGCCGGGCTGAAACATCCCTTGGAAAAGCCTGACCAATTGTGTATTCTTGCTTGTAGGTTTTTTCAATCCACCAGCCGGAAGACTACGGCCCGGGCAGAACTGCCCTGCACCCAGAACAGACTGCCCGGAGCCAGCCATGCTTGCCAAGGTTATCAGCGGAACAGTGTTGGGCGTTGACGGACATCTCGTTGACGTGGAGGTTGATATTGCCATGGGTTTGCCGACCTTCACCATTGTCGGTCTTGCCGAAGGCGCGGTACGGGAAAGCAAGGATCGGGTCAAGGCGGCCATCAAGAACAGCGGGTATGATTTTCCCAACCGGCGCATCACCGTAAACCTCGCCCCGGCCGATCTCAAGAAATCAGGCACTGGTTTTGACCTGCCCATTGCCCTGGGAATCCTCGCCTCCTCCGGTCTGATCAACACGGAAATACTCGCCCGGACCTGCGTCACCGGGGAGCTTTCCCTGGATGGCGGATTGCGCCCCACCCCGGGCATCCTGCCCATTGCCCTGGCGGCTCGAAACGCGGGTTTATCCTACTACCTGGTCCCCGAAGCCAACGGCGCGGAAGGGGGGGTGGTGGATGGAATCTCCACGGTGGGCGCGGCCGCCCTGCATGAAGCGGTGGAACTCCTGGCCGGAAAGAAGGAACTCTCCCCGATAATCATACGCCACGGTGATCTGTTCCGCCAAACAGACACCCCGGAAAATGATTTTTCCGAGGTCAAGGGACACGCCCATGTGAAACGGGCGCTGGAAGTTGCCGCGGCAGGAAGGCACAACCTGCTGCTCTCCGGCCCGCCAGGATCCGGAAAGACCATGCTGGCCCGCAGGCTTCCCTCCATCCTGCCCGATCTCTCCTTTGCCGAAGCCCTGGAAACCACGAAAATCTATTCCACCATGGGGCTCATCCCCAAGGAGAAAAGCCTGATTACCACCAGGCCCTTCCGCGCCCCGCACCATACCATTTCCGATGCCGGGCTCATCGGCGGCGGGCAAATTCCCAGGCCCGGCGAGGTCTCCCTTGCCCACAACGGCGTACTTTTCCTTGATGAATTGCCGGAATTCAAGCGCAATGTCCTGGAGGTTTTGCGGCAGCCCTTGGAAGACGGCCAGGTGACCATTGCCCGGGCCTCGCAGTCGCTCCGCTTCCCTGCGGACTTCATGCTGGTTTCGGCGATGAACCCCTGCCCCTGCAGCTTCCTGGGCTCGGACAAGGAATGCCTCTGTACGCCCCCGCAAATCCAGCGCTACCGGGGCAAACTCTCCGGCCCCCTGCTGGACCGGATAGATATCCACTTGGAGGTGCCTGCCGTCAAGGTGCATGAACTCACGGCCTTGCAGGCAGGTGAGACCTCGGCGGCGATCAAGGCCAGGGTAAGCAAGGCCCATGGCATCCAGCAGTCACGGTTTGCCGAGAGGACCGCGGTGTATTTCAACAGCCAGATGGGCCCGGTTGATCTCAAGCGGTACTGTTCCCTCGACCACCACGGCCAGAAGCTGCTGGTGCAGGCCACAACCCGGCTCGGCCTTTCCGCCAGGGCGTATCACCGCATCCTGAAGATCGCC
Source organism: uncultured Desulfurivibrio sp. (assembly GCA_964588325.1). Taxonomy (GTDB): domain Bacteria; phylum Desulfobacterota; class Desulfobulbia; order Desulfobulbales; family Desulfurivibrionaceae; genus Thiovibrio. Next base: position 302,535 of record CAZPOR010000001.1, on the reverse strand, counting down.
AGAACCATTGCCGACCTGGAGGAAAGCCCGCATATCCAGGCAAGCCATCTTGCCGAAGCCATCCAATACCGCCGCCTGCCAAATCAGTAATACCAAAACTCCCCCCGCCGGCACAACCTCGCCGGACCGGGGAGAAACCCTCAAGAGACTTGCGAAAGAGAAGAAAACATTTTAGGGTGAGCACAGTATCTTGGGGATGAAATAGTTCACGATCTTCAATCCAGCGCCGAATGCACATGACAGAAACACCAGAAAACCAGACCCGTCAAAGATTGCTGGAAATCTTTTCCATGGCCAACATGGACTTCCTGCCAGCCATGTCCGACCATGTGACGGAACTCATCTCCTTGCTGGGCAGCAGCCGGGCCACGGCTCAGGACGTGGCCGACACCATTCTCAAGGACTATTCCCTCACCACCAGGATTCTCCAGGTGGTGAATTCCGCCTATTATTCCCGAGGCACCCCGGTCAGCACCATATCGAGGGCCATAACCGTGGTCGGCTTTGACACCCTGCGACAGATAGCCGCCGCCATGGCGTTGTTTGAAGAATTCATCCGCACCGGCACCGAAAAAGATGAAATCGCCGGGATCTTCACCATGTCCCTCATCAGCGCCACCCAGAGCAGAATCTACTGTGAACTTAAAAAAAACCGCATCTCTCCGGAAGAGGCCTACGTTTGCAGCCTGCTGCACAAGCTGGGAAAGCTTGTTGTCCTGGTGTACCTGCCTGCTCAATATCAGGCCATTGAGCAAGAGATGCAAAAGGGGTACTCGGAAGAACACTCCAACCGTCTTGTGCTCAAAGGCCTGACTTACAGCCAGATTGGCCGGGAAATCTCGACGTTTTGGAATTTTTCCAAGCGCATTGTCGATTGCATGGACACAAGCCCGCCCAAACCCGAAAAAAGCAAAGACTCTTTCCTCTTTCTCCAAAACCTTGTGGTGTTCAGCAACAAGCTGACCTCTGCTTTTTTCAGCGGCACCAAACTCGAGCTTGCCGACCTCATTTACAAATTCGGCGGCATGTTCGAAATCGGTCAGGAGGAGGCGCTCACTCTTGTGGACAGAAGCCTCGCTGTCTGTGAAAACTATTCTAAAGCCATGCGCGACGGCCTGGATAAGATCCAGAAAGGCCGCTCCAGTCAGGTTACCGTCTCCAAAGACTCTTCCGGGCGCTGGATCCGCGTGAATTAAAGGCGCCCCCCATCAGCGGAAACCCTTTCGCGGAACCGGCATTGCCCCCAGGCACAGCAACAATCCCCGGGCGCCCAGCAATACTCCGTGTATTCTTCCCTTGACAAACAACTACCACCATGTGGTACTTATAGCGTACGAGCACAACGCACCCGCATTGATTTTTCAGCCAGGAGCAGCCGATGGACAAACAGAGTTTTTTGTTGGCGCGCAAAAAACTGGGCAAGACCCAAAAACAGCTTGCCGAACTCCTCGGCTCGTCCATAAAGGCGATCCAAGGCTACGAACAGGGCTGGCGCGCAGTCCCTCCCCACGTCGAGCGGCAGGTTTACTTCCTGCTCTCCCGCCAGCAACAAAAAGATACAAGCGGCCCTTCGCCCTGCTGGGAGGTGAAGAACTGCCCGCCGGAAAGACGGAATCAATGTCCGGCCTGGGAATTTCAAGCCGGAGAATTATGCTGGTTCATCAACGGCACCATTTGCGAGTGCAAGGCCCAAAAAAACTGGAAAGGAAAAATGAATATCTGCCGGGATTGCGAAGTGCTCACCCCTTTTCTCTGACCGCCCGGCCAGAAGAGATGCACACCCCATCCCGGCTCTGCCGGCAACGCAACAGAAAGGCTTTTTTCCCATTCATCGCAGGAGGCGCTCCCAATGCCGCACATTTCCCCTGACATCACCGCCATCATCGGCAACACCCCCATGCTCACCCTGTCTCGCCTCGGCGCGGGGCTAGAGGCTCGGTTGCTTGCCAAGCTGGAATTCCAAAACCCACTGGGGAGCGTCAAGGACCGCATCGGCCTGGCCATGATCAAGGCCGCCGAAGAACAGGGACTGTTGAAGCCGACAACCACCATCATAGAACCGACCAGCGGCAACACCGGCATCGCCCTGGCCTTTGTCTGCGCCGCCAGAAAATATCGGCTTGTCCTGACCATGCCGGAAACCATGAGTCAGGAACGGCGCACACTGCTCAAGCACCTGGGCGCCGAACTGGTTCTCACCCCGGGCAGCGAAGGAATGCGGGGAGCAATTGCCAGGGCGGAAGAACTCCTCGCCAAAACCCCGGACAGCTTCATGCCCAATCAGTTCAGCAACCCGGCCAACCCCGAGATCCATCGCCGGACCACGGCCAAGGAGATATGGGAAGACACCGATGGCCGCATCGATATTTTTGTGGCCGGGGTGGGCACCGGCGGCACCATCACCGGAGTGGGCGAGGTGCTCAAGACGAAGAATCCCTCCCTGCATGTGGTGGCGGTGGAGCCTGCCGACTCTCCGGTCTTATCCGGTGGCAACCCCGGCCCCCACAAGATTCAAGGCATCGGCGCGGGCTTTGTCCCTACGATCCTCAACCGGGAGATCATCGACGAAATCATCACGGTGACCAACGACCAGGCCATGGAAACCGCCCGCAAAATCGCCAAGGAAGAAGGCATCCTCTGCGGCATCTCCTCGGGCGCCAACGCCTGGGCCGCCATGCAGATCGCTTCTCGCCGGGAAAGCCGGGGCAAGCAGATCGTGTTCCCGCTCTGCGACACAGGAGAGAGGTACTTGAGCACCGAGCTGGTCAAAACTCTTTGATCTCACCCCCCCCCGCCGGCATGTGCCAACATTTGTTTGACAAACCGCGGAGGATCATATAGTAATTGCGATTATTTGTAACACCGTCCCCCGCTGCCCCATAATGCCCGGAAGATGGCCAGCAAGCCACGATCTTCTCTGAAAATACGAGCAGGAACCCCGTCTTCCCCGTGAAAAAATCTCCATGAACACCCAATCTCTTTTACCCGCCCGGAATGTCCTCGTCACCGGGGGAGCCGGTTATATCGGTTCTCACACGAGCCGGCAGCTTGTCAATGCCGGCTGCAACGTGGTGGTGGTTGACAATTTCTACTCCGGAAACCGTTGGGCTGTTCCAGCGCAGGCACATTTGGTCGAAGGCGATGCCGGAGATTTTGCGTTGATGTGCCAGGTAATTCGCCAGCACCGGATTGAGGCCGTGATCCATTTTGCCGGCCATATCGTTGTTTCGGAATCAGTCACCGACCCCTTGAAATATTACGGCAACAACACCAGCGGCTCCAGGAACCTTATTGCCGCCTGCCTGCAAACAGGGGTACAGCATTTCATTTTTTCGTCGTCCGCCGCGGTCTATGGCGTTCCCGAAGATGCCCCGATCCGGGAAACAACGCGTGTCTCTCCCATAAATCCTTACGGACGTTCCAAACTGATGACGGAATGGATGCTGGAAGATGCGGCAAACAGCTCCGCCGCAGCCTCTCCGAAAAACGCCTTCCGTTACGTCGCGTTGCGGTACTTCAACGTCGCCGGGGCAAGTTTGGATGGGGCGCTGGGAGAAGCCACCCCCGAGGCAACGCACCTCATCCACATTGCCTGTCAGGCTGCCTGCGGAAAAAGAAAAAAAGTCGCCATTTACGGAACCGATTACCCGACCCAGGACGGCACCTGCGTCCGTGATTATATCCACGTCGAGGATTTGGCCACAGCCCACCTTCTCGCCTTGGCGCACCTCCTTGAAGGGGGCTCCTCAGAAACCCTGAATTGCGGGTATGGATATGGTTTCAGCGTCAAGGAAGTCCTTGAAACCGTGCGCCGGGTAAGCAAGGTTGATTTCGAGATTGTTTCCGCAGGACGGCGGGATGGAGACCCTCCCGCACTGGTAGCGAATACCGACAAAATCAGAACTCTTTTTCCTTGGAAGCCGAGACACCAGGACCTGGAGACCATTTGCGCCACCGCTTTTCACTGGGAAAAGAATTCCCCCTGCGGAAACTGAACAACCCAAGGACACAACCACACAAACATGCCTGACAAGACGATTATTTTCCGCATCCTTCAGACCATCAAACCCTATCGGAACCGGCTTATCCTTGCCATGATCAGCATGATCATCGTTGCCGGCCTGAGCGCCCTGCAAGCCTACATGGTCAAACCGCTTCTCGACGAAATCTTCTTCAAGAAAGACCGGTTGATGCTCAACCTGCTGCCCCTCGCCCTTATGCTGCTTTTTCTGGTCAAGGGGGTATTTTATTATGGCTATTCATATTTCATGGAACGGGTTGGTCAGGGGATCATTCTCGATCTTCGCAAAAAGCTCTATGACCACATCCAGAATCTTCCCCTCTCCTTTTTTACCAAAACCCCCACCGGAGAGCTTATCTCAAGGATTATTTCGGATGTCACACTCATGCAGGGCGCCGTTTCTTCCGCCCTTGTCGGCACCCTGAAAGACCTCTTCCAGGCTCTTGGGTTGCTGACCGTCATTTTTTACCAAAACTGGAAACTTGCCCTGATCTCCCTTATTTTTATCCCCCTTGCCAGTCTGCCGATTTATCGATTTGGCAAGAAATTCCGCGAGCTCAGCCTCAGCAGTCAGCGCACCACCGCCTCCATCGCCAACATCCTCCAGGAAACCATCCAGGGCAACCGGATTGTCAAGGCCTTCAGCATGGAGGAATATGAGTCCAAACGTTTTTCGGAAAGAGCGGGAAAACTCTTCCGCATCACCATGAAAGATGTGCAGTTGAAAAGCCTGAATCACCCGCTCATGGAGCTGTTGGGTGGAGTCGGCATCGCCCTGATCATGTGGTATGGCGGCAATCAGGTTCTTAACGGACACTCAACGCCAGGCACCTTTTTTTCGTTTCTCACCGCGCTGATCATGATCTATGAACCGATCAAAAACATAAGCAAGGTCAACAACCCCATCCAGCATGGCCTTGCCGCCGCCAGCCGCGTGTTCAGCGTGCTCGACATCAAACCGGAAATCGCCGACAAGCCAGAAGCCGTTGAACTCCCGCCGGTTCGGACAGAAATTGTTTTCAAGGATGTCCATTTCAGCTACGATGGCGTTACTGAAATCCTCAAAGGGATCAATCTTACCGTAACCCCTGGCGAGGTCATTGCCCTGGTGGGCACGAGCGGCGGAGGCAAGACCACCCTTGCCAATCTCATCCCCCGCTTCCTGGATGTCACCGAGGGCAACATCTCCATTGACGGCCGGGACATTCGCGATGTAACCTTGAAATCCCTGCGCAGCCAGATCGCCATGGTAACCCAGCAGACCATTCTTTTCAACGATACGGTCCGGAACAATATCGCCTACGGCGATCTGGAAAAATCCGCAGAAGAACTGGCCGCCGTTGCCCGGGCTGCACACGCCCTGGATTTTATCAACGAATTGCCCGAAGGATTCGAGACCATAATCGGCGAGTCCGGGGCAAGACTTTCCGGGGGACAGCAGCAACGCATCTCCATCGCCAGAGCTCTGGCAAAGGATGCCCCCATCCTCATTCTGGATGAAGCGACCTCAGCCCTTGATACCGAGTCTGAACGCGAGGTGCAGATCGCCTTGGAAAACCTGATGAAAGGCAGAACCACTTTCATTATCGCGCATCGGCTGTCCACCATCAAAAAAGCAGACCGGATCATCGTCATCAAGGATGGGTTGATTGCGGAAGAAGGCACCCACGATACACTTTTTGCCAAAAACGGCGTATACCATATGCTGTACACCATGCAATTCGTTGAACAATGACCGTCGATATCATCATCCCCACCTACAACCGGGCTCCCCTCTTGCCAGAAACACTGAAAAGCGTTCAGACCCAGACCTATACGGACTGGGTCTGCTGGATTGCGGAAGATGGAGAGAGCCAGGAGACTAGGGAGGCGATCAAGCCTTTTCTGGGCGACAACCGTTTTATTCATATACCGGGTCGGCATATCGGCTATCCCGCAGCCCCAAGAAACCGCGCCATTGTTCAAGGCACTGCTCGGTTTGTCGCCTTTCTCGATGACGATGATCTCTGGCTTCCTGAAAAACTGGCACAGCAGGTGGAATTTCTTGAGCGCAACACGGCGTGCGTTCTCCTCGGCACCAACGCCTTCCGCTGGGATGAAATCGGTCCCAAAGACGACGCTCCCGTTTACCACCGGAAGATATCCTTTGGTCTGATTCCCTACGAGAAGCTGGCGCAGGAAAACATATTCATTATCTCCTCGGTCATGACCAGACGGGAAAGCCTTACCCAAGCGGGAGCATTTAACGAAAGCCTCACGCCCCCGGTCGGGGAGGATTATGAATTATGGCTCCGCCTCGGCGCCCTGGGAGAGGCTTGGATACTGGCAGACCCTCTGCTGATCTATCGCGAAGCCGCGGCCACATACTATGTGAAAAAAATGGACCGCGCCGCAAAGTACCAACTCAGAGCGGGCATCTATTCCGCAGCCCTGCGAGGCACGCCCGGGACCTCTAGCCCTCTTGCCGATCCGGCCAAAAAACACTATGCGGATCTCTGCCGGGCCGAAAGGGATTTTTATCATGCAGGCCCTCATCTTTTGGACAGATTCCGCAAAACAGTATCCAAAAAAATCAAATCGCTTGTTGCTCCATCACAATGATTATCGTCAGAATAATAGGTGGGCTTGGAAACCAGATGTTCCAATATGCGGCAGGCAGGCGGCTTGCCGCAATTCACAACACCGTGCTGAAACTGGATATATCGGAGTTCAAAAATTACACCCTGCACGACTATGGCTTGTCCGCGTTCAACATACAAGAAACCATCGCAACCCAAGAAGAGATACAACTTTTCAAAGAGCCCGAAACAAGCTCTTTGAAAAAGAAAATCAAGAAACTTTTGGGATTTCCAAACAAATTGGGAATAACCCATATCCGGGAATGCCAGTATCATTTCGATCCGGCAATACTCACCATGCACGATTCCGTTTATCTGGACGGCTACTGGCAAAGCGAAAAATATTTTTCAGACATCTCGGAGATTATCAGAAATGAATTTACGGTAACATTGCCACAGACAGGCAGAAATTTGGCGCTGGCACAACAAATGACTTCCTGTGAATCAATAAGCCTGCATGTCCGCCGCGGGGATTATGTGACAGATGAAAAAACCAATACAATTCACGGGACATGCGATCTTGACTATTATGCACGCTGTATCGAACACCTCTCCCACACAATTCTTCACCCGTATTTTTTCATCTTCAGCGATGATCCTGACTGGGCGGAGAAAAATTTAAACATTACACACCCAGTCACATTCATCAACCATAACGGCCCCAAAAAAAATTATGAAGATTTGCGCCTGATGAGCCAGTGCAAACATCATATCATTGCCAATAGCAGTTTTTCCTGGTGGGGGGCGTGGTTGAACCGATATTCGGACAAAATGGTTTTATCCCCGAGCAGGTGGTTTAAAGAGGCAAAATTTAACACTCAAGATATAACCCCTTCAACTTGGCAAAAACTATAACCAACCCAATCAATTATCGAATAAGATTACAAAAAATCCTCGGCAATCAAGACATGGTCTATTGATTCATCCAGTGCGTATACAAAAAGAAACAAACATACAATCAAAGAGAACAACAATGAAAAACACAGCCATATCACTCTATCTTGACCTCATCAAGAAAACACTCTCGTTTACTTTATGGCCAGAACCCGGCATCCCTCTCGAAACATTCAACTATAAAAGATCCACCGCAAAACGCTATTTCACGCACAAGCTTACAAAGATTCTTCGCCGTTTCAAGCTACAGATAGTAGAGATTGCCGACTACAAAGAAAAGGATCGCGAGGAAGGGATTGTCTGGCCCATGTATGCGGAAACCATGATCGGCTTGAAAAGACTGGACAATATCCAATACTGCATTGAGGAGGTTTTGAAAAACAAAATCGAAGGCGATCTTATTGAAACTGGAGTTTGGCGCGGTGGCGCCTGTATCTTCATGAAAGCAGTGCTGAGTGCCTATGAGGAAAACGAAAGAACCGTATTTGTTGCAGACTCATTTGAAGGACTCCCCAAGCCAGACGCGACGAATTTCCCGGCTGACAAGGGAGACTCACATCACACGGAAAAATTTCTTGCTGTTTCTCAAGAAAACGTAGAAGAAAATTTCAGAAGATACAACTTGCTCGACAGCAAAGTCGTCTTTCTCAAGGGGTGGTTCAAAGACACTTTGCCACATGCCCCAATAACACAATTATCCATCCTCAGACTTGATGGCGACATGTATGGATCAACAATGGATGCACTCATACATCTCTACCCTAAATTGTCCAAGGGCGGATTCTGCATAATCGACGACTATGTCCTCCCGGGATGCAAAAAAGCAACTGATGACTACAGGGCAAAAGAAAATATTGACGCACCACTGCTCCGGATCGACAACTCTGGAGTGTATTGGCAAAAAGGGAATAACTGACGCGAATCCATGATGAACATCTGCGGAATATGCCAAAACACCTCGGACAACAAAAATTACGTTTTCAGAGAAATGATGCTCGGCACCAGAGATGAATTCGACTATTTTGCATGTGCCAATTGCGGTTGCCTGCAGATTACAAACATCCCTGAGGATATGGCTCGGTACTACCCGGACACTTACTACTCGCTGCAATCGCAGAAGAATAAAAAAACTTCTCCCCTGAAAAAGCTTCTAAAAAAACAACGGCTACAATACTGTCTTGGGGAAAGCAATTTTATAAAAAAAATATTAACGAAGATTTACAAACCTCCTCAATATTTCGAGTGGTTCAAGGGATTGAACCTAACCACAACTTCAAAAATTCTTGATGTGGGGTGTGGTTCTGGGGATCTTCTTCTCAGCATGCATAAAGAGGGCTTTACAAATCTTGCCGGAGTGGACCCCTTCATCACCCAAGATATCCACCACGAAAACAATGTAACAATTCACAAATGCGATATTGCCGAATTACAGTCACAATTTGACTGTATCATGATGCACCATTCTTTCGAACATGCAGCAAATCCGCTTGCCTTATTGGCCAAGCTTAAAGAAGCCCTTGCGGACAACGGGCGCATCCTGCTGCGAATCCCGCTGTGTGATAGTTATGCTTGGAGAACATACGGCGAGCACTGGGTGCAGTTGGATGCGCCGAGGCATTTTTTCTTGCATACCCAAAAAAGCATGTCGTTATTGGCGGACAAAGCAGGTTTGCGGATCACCAAAATTGTGTACGATTCCAACGAATTTCAATTTTTAGGAAGCGAGCAATACAAACAGGATATCCCCCTGAATGCGAGTCGGTCCTTTACCAATTCCCCAGAGAAAAACATCTTCACCAAAGAAGAAATTATAGCATACAGGGAATTAGCCAAAAAGTTGAACACCGAGCACAATGGGGACCAAGCTTGTTTTTATTTAAGCAAATAACGCTCCCGGAACACCCAGCACCAAAAACACATAACGCGTAATACCTTATTCATAACTTTAACGTCTGCAATCCGTCTAAAAACACCAAAACAAGACAAGATATGCTCCACATATCCCGGCACCTGAAAATTGACGCCACAGGCGGAGATATCTTTAGAAGAATAAATTTTATATTTTTTCAATAAGTTCCAAAAAAAATTAAAATAACAAAAACAAGAAGAATCGATAGTGCGTAATTTCTTATAAAAATAGAACCACTCATAAATCTCTACACATTTATTATTTTCACAGGCAGATGTCACCCGGTCATCACCACCAATACAGACTGACACCAGAGGCTTTTCCGTATAACAAAAATGGCTGTTCAATCTTACTATTGAATAATAAAAATCCAGATCAACGACCCATTTCAAATTTTCGTCAAACCGAACGCCTAAATCCTTCCTGTAAATCGTGGCGCTCGGCGCCCCGATAAAATTCCCGAAGAACAACACATTCTGATTGCGGCGCAGCGTTTCCACCTGTTTTTTCTTGGCAGAATGCACAAAACGAAGCTGCCCGTTCTGGTCAACATTATTCGAACCGCTAAAGGCAAAACCTGCCCCAGGATGGTCCTCAAGCAAAGCGACAAAGGCTCCCAAACTGGCGTTATCCGAAAAATAATCATCATGATGCATGATCTTGATATATTTTCCCGATGCCGCATCAACGGCCCTATTCCAATTCCCTGGGGAGCCAAGACTCTTGTTATTTTTCAGATATTGAATCGGGAAACATGTGCGAAATCTCTCACACGCCCTGTATACGGATTCATCCGGGGTGTCATCGCTCACCACGACTTCAAAATCCAAAAAATCCTGACTCTTTATCGATTCCAATGTTCTCACAATGGAATCAGGCTGCTTGTAAGCAGGAATACAGATTGACACCTTGGGATTCACGGCTCAATTACTCCGGAGCTTGAACATCTTTTTAAAGAACAAAAAAGCCTTGCTCTTTTCCGGATAAAAAACCATCGGTTCTTTGTGTTGTTTTCCCTTGCAAATCCCAGCCATAATAAAATTATGCAGCATGGGGACGAGGCTGACATTATTCAGATATCTTGTTTTTGAGTCAAGCAAAGCAGGCAAACTATTTTCATAATGAAATTCATCAGCAACAACTTCTTCAATCTTTCCGGACGACAATGCGAAATTATCTATATCAATAGTTACGAAACTTTCTTCCCTATAATATTTTGACACATTTGGCGCCCCGTAATAAAAAGGAAAAGTATGCGCCAAAAAACAATCCCCAATCTTTTCCGTTACCCAATCCGGCTCAATGTAGTTTTCTATGGCGACAGAATATTTATAAGGAGCCAGAACATCCCATTTGTCTTCAAACTCATGTATTCCCCGGCCATACAAATCCGCTGCCTCGCCGAAATACTCCTTGAGCTTCAGAGAAAACTCATATCTTTTTTTGTGCCCTTCACTCTCCTGCTTATTACTGGTTACGATTGACAACAATTTATTTTTTTGCACGGATGCAGTCCGCATCAACTCATCATAGTTTTTCTTGATAAACCAGGTGTGGCCTGGCTGGCTATAATGTTTATTGGAATGTTTCATCCCGCGTTGGCAGGTAATTACTGTTGCGAATTGCGCAAGAAATGACTCATCATAGCGCTTCAGCGAGGATGGCTCGGCCGCCACAAAAACCGTGTTTTGAGGAGGGCATAGTATTTTTTCTTTTTTTTCCAAGCCCTCAAACACGATATAAAAATCGCATGACTCGATATCGGTATTTGCATACAATTGAATCCCCTCCCACCTTCCACGGCACGAGGGGGTCTGCTTTAAAATATTAGCCAACACCTCCTGCGGCACCCCAAACAGAGGGGTTGATAATTTCACAATAATCATACGAATCGTATATAATCCCCTATTAAATTATCCTCGAATATTCTCAGAAGATTTACATATTGGACGCGAACCCAAAATAATCATGCTAAAAATAAAGCTCACATATCCGAATTGGCCAATAGCAAGACAGACTTCTCACCATGGGGGCATTTGGGGCAATTACCAGTTTATTCTGGATCACACAGAAAAAACCTGTGATTACTGGGTGGTATTTGAAGGGATGCCCCATGGGGAATCCGCCTACTGCCCAAAGGAAAACACCATCCTGATCACAGCGGAACCCCCCACTCTCAAGCAGTACCGCCCCGCATTCCTCGACCAATTTGCGACTGTCATCACCTGCCGCGCCGATTTCAATCATCCCGGGAAAATCATCGACCAACCCGGGCTCCCCTGGCATGTCGGCCGACGCCAAAAGGACCATGTGAATCTGTCGTGGTCAAAGGATTACGACGAGCTCTCGGCCATCACCCAGTATGAAAAAAGAAAAGAACTGTCCGTCATCTCTTCCACCAAGGCCTTCAGTGACGGGCATCGGCTGCGCCTTGCCTTTGTCAGCGCCCTGCAAAATCATTTTGGCGACCGTGTTGATGTGTTCGGGCGAGGAATCCGAGAGATCGAAGACAAATGGGACGCCCTTGCCCCGTACAAATATCATATCGCCATTGAAAATTGCGCCGTCAACGACTATTGGACGGAAAAAATCTCCGACCCGTTTCTGGCCGACTGCCATCCCATCTATTACGGCTGCCCCAATATCGAAAAATATTTTCCAGAAAAATCACTCACCAAGATCGACCTCCGGCAACCGGAACAGGCCATCACCATCATCGAAGAATGCCTCGCACGCAAGCGCTATGAGGAATCCCGGCAGGAAAGACAGGACGCCAGGGACGCCGTGTTGAACCGATACAATCTCTTTCCCATGCTCGTCTCCCACATTGAGCGGTTGGCGCAACAAGACCGCGGCACGGGCAAACGCGTCACAATCCACCTGGTGCCGGAAACCTCTGGCACCTTGTGGGATTATTGCCTCAGGGGGGCGCGGACACTATCTCCTCGTAGATGGTGACAACCTTGTCTGCAACCTCATCCCAGGAATGCTCTGCGGCTCGCTGGCGCGCGGCCCTGCCCATCCTTGCCCTGCGCTGCTCATCGCACAACGACCCCAAATGGATGCTCACTGTTTCCGCATCCTCCCTGGCAACAATAAAACCATGCTCGCCATCGATTACAATATCCTTGGCCCCAACCTGGGTGCTGATGATGACCGGAAGCGAAGCGGCCATGGCCTCCAGCACGGTCATGCCGAAGGTGTCAAAGCCGGACAGCAAGACACAGACCTCCGAGGCCGCATATATTTCCTCGATGCCTTCGCGTTGCACCCCGGCAAAAAGAACATCCCCTCCTACCCCACGATCTGCCGCAATTTTACGATATTTGTCCTGATTCCCTTTCCCCACGACAAGTAATTTCATCTCCTTGCCCGGCAGTTTGGCCTTTGCCTTGGCAAGCGCGGAAATTGCGGTCTGCAAGCCCTTGAGCTCAAAGTTCATGCCCACGAATAACACCAGAAAATCATCGATCCCTATGCCGAATTTTTTTCGGATCGCCCCCCGTTTCTCCGCACGATCCGGCAGGTCAAACCGCGCAAGCTCGATCCCGGGATGGATCACCCGAACCCGGCTTCTCTCCACACCGAATTCCCGGCTGAATTTCTCCAAAGCCAGGCTGGATACCGGCAACAGAAATCTGCATCGGTGATCGGCTATCAACCGCTGCTCGACCCATGCGGTTACGCGATCGAAAAGACTCAGCCTTTTTTTCCGGACTTCCCGGACCCAGAAACGATGCGGCACTCCATGCATGGTAAAGACATCGGCATGGAATATCCGGTCATGCGTATGAATGAGATCGAAATCCCGGCAGGCAATGGCGGCATTGGCGAAAAAAGCGAAACTTATTGTGGTCAGGAATCGTGGGAATCGGATCATGGGAACAAAATGAAAGGAAACATTTCCTGAAACCGCCTTCCATTTATTGGCAAAAACGTGGACATCGTAGCGGGGGTTTCGGGCGATTTTTTCCGTCAGGAGCAAGGCAAACTGCTCGCCTCCGCCCACCAGCCCATATTTCGGGATGACCACTGCGATCTTCTTCACCTCGGCCGGCCCCATCACAACTCCTATTCTGTCATCGAGGGCCGACTATCCCTGTTGATTCGCCACAATATTGTCCCCATGGCAAAAATCACACAGAGAACCGACTCGGGATAATGGCTGAAAACCGGCTCAAAAAATCCAATTATAAAAAATGACAGCCCTGCTGCAAAAACAGCTTTTGCCCACGAGGCAATGTTGTCGCTCGCACCATTTTTCCGGACCTGCCACAGCATACGAAAAAAAGAAAGCATGATCCCAAAAAAAAGGATGATACCCGGAATGCCGGTGCGCACCGCAATGTCGGTATACATATTGTGGGGATTCAATAAGATATCCTGCCCCTGAAACTTTTCCGGCAACCTGGAATTGTAGCGTTGCAAATCCAGATCTCCACCAAATGTCTGCATGCCAAAACCGATCCCGGTTACGGGATAATCCTTCACTACCTCCCACACAAGCAGTCCGTGCTTAATTCTCAGATTGTCGGTCATGTTACTTGTAAATCTCCCCCCGACTGGACTGACAGACAGGAGCACCCCAAGCAACAACAAAATTCCGCCGAGAACCTTCTTCCGCGCAGAAAGAACAACCAGCAAGGAAACAGCCAAGGCAAGCAGCGCGCTTCGGGTCTGCGCCAAAAAAATTACGGCAAGGGCGGGCAGAATACAGCTTGCAAACAATATTCTCCCGGGCCACCCTTTGGCTTGGGAGACGTTGTGCATGCTGAAAACAATGGAAACTACGGCGATGATTCCAACCAGATTGGTGGTCACCTCGGTGAAGCCTGCGCCAAACCTCTCGGCAAAAGGGGTGCCGAGCTGTACATAGTAATAGTACAGGCGCCAGACAAAGAGACTTGAAGCGGAAACGATGAGTATCCAGGAGAGAATCGACATTTTTTTTAGTGAACAGAAACCATTAACCAGAATGAAATAGAGGAGAATATACTTCAATAAATGCGCATAGAAATCATGCCTGCTGTTTGCCGGGTTCACTGCGAAAAAAAGACCCAAAAAACACCAGGCCACAAAAAGAATCATCGGAACAGCCAGGGGCGTCTGAAAAGAAAATTGTATTTTTCTAAACAGGAGCAGGGCAACAACAAAGAACACCGACAAATAATAGCATATCTCCTTGATCGTCGTTGTGTGGGGAAACGGGACCAGAAAAACAAAAACCCCGAGGAGGACAGGAATACTTGCGGCTAAAAAAGAAACAATTTTACTGGGATTATCCGTTGATGCCGCATTCAAATCCATTGCATTCCGCCCTTTCCAGGGCCCCCTCTTCTCTTGCGTTTTATGATTGTTCCTAAAAAAGCGCGGGCAGCTAGTCCGAACGATTACTGCAACGCATTGCGCAGATGCGACTCCACCCCAGCCCTAACCTCTTCCAGCGTCAATTCATCCAGACAGGCGCTCTTCTCGCTGTCATGGCACCCCTTGTGCCGACACGGAACACAGGACAGGTTTTTCCGGACGGTGAGGTGCAGCTTGCCCCTCGGCGCCCAGGACACCGGAGAGGACGGCCCGAATATCCCGACCGTGGGGGTTCCCACCGCCGCCGCTATATGCAGGCCGGCGCTATCAACCCCTATGAACAACCGGCATTGCTGCAACAAAGCCGCATACATGGCGATGGAGGTCTTCCCGGCGAAATTATAGCATCCCGCGCCACAACTCCGAACAATTTCCTCGGCCCGGTCTTTTTCCGCGATCGAGCCGGTGACAAGCACCGCCGCCCCCTGTTCCTTTACCAGCCATTGGATAAGGGCGATATATTTCTCCTTGCCCCACTCCTTGTATTGCCAGAGGGAAAACGGTTGCACGGCGATAAGCTTTTTATCCCGGCACATCCCCTCTCGCTCGAAAAGAAGCCGGATTTCCTCCTGCTTACCCCCAGCAACGGCAATCTCCGGGGTTTGCTGTTCGGTTATAATCCCGAAGGCGGCGAGCAATCCGAGGAGATAGTCGACAACATGCAGATCAGGGGTGTATTCCCGCTGCAGGAGACCGGTAAAAAGGCGATTCCGCCACAGCTTGCCATCCCCGGCATAAAAACCGATCCGCTGGGGCGCTCCGGAAAGAAAGGCCATTATGGCCCCGCGCGTTCCGGTTCGTAGGTCAATGGCCAGATCGCAATGCAGGCTGCGCAGGTTGCGGAAAAAATCACGCTGAAAGCGGAGTTTTTCCCGAAGCGACCGGGACCGCTTCGTAACCGCGAGAACCTGATCAAGCCAGGGACAATCCTCCAACAACTCGGCAGCCTTGTCCCACACGGCAACCACGATCCTGGCTTGCGGATAATTTTCCCGCAACGCCCTGATGCACGGGGTAGAGAGGACAACATCGCCGATATCGCCGAGCTGCACCAGCAATATGCTGCGCGGTGCTCCCGACAGTGTGGTCTTGCCTGTGACCAAAGGCATCAGGGGCAACCCCGCAGATGCCATAAAAACAGTCGCAGATACAGCGTCAGCCTTCCCCGGATGCCCCCGTGCAACCCCAAGGTCATGATCAGGCCGACGCCGTTCAATAAAACATTGATAACTAGGCGTACCATGACCAAAAAGCCATGGAGCGGCCAGAGGTGCGGAAACCACTTGCGGAGATAGAGATACCGGGCCCGGTAAAACATGATCCTGGCCCGGACATTATGCCCGGCGCTTTGCCCCTGCAAATGGTAAATATGGGCATCAGGGACAAAGATTGATTTCCAGCCCCCCCTGTGCATGGCCAGAGCCCAGTCAGTTTCTTCCATGAAGAAAAAATAACGCTCGTCCAGCAGTCCCACCGCATCCATGGCCGCCTTGCGCACCATAAGGCAGGCGCCGATACAGGATTCCACCTCAATGGGCGCCCGATATTCCTGCCGTTTACTGGGAAATCTTCGCGGCCACAGCAACCGCAGTACGGTTTCATTGCAGAGCAGACCCAACAAACCCGGGAAATTGGCAATGGAGTTCTGCTTGGAGCCGTCCGCGTTGAGCAACTGGCCACAGGCCATGCCTGCCTCCCCATGGTTTTCCAGGTATGCAAAAAGTTTGGCGATGGCCCCTTCCGTCAATACCGTATCGGTATTAAGCAGCAACGCATACTTGCCCTGCATGATCCGCAAGGCCTTATTGTTTGCAGCGGCAAAGCCGAGGTTTTTCTCGTTCTGGATGATTGTGACCTGCGGGTAGCGCTCCCGCACCGCCTCAACGCTGCCATCGCTTGAGGCATTGTCCACCAGAAACACCTCAAAGCGCATCTCCCCGGCCATGGCATACACCGAAGCCAGGCAATCCAACAACAACCCCATGGTGTTCCAGTTGACGATAACAATGGAGATATCCATGCAATCAGCTCCTGCCTTTAGACACGGCCAGCGCTGCCTGCACTACCTGATCCACGGTGATCTGGGTCATGCAGGCATGATCACGGTCGCACTGTCTCTTCAGACAAGGACTGCAGGCGATATCCGCCCGCAGAACCCTGTGCCCCTCACCAAAAGGTCCAGTACGCCAGGGCGCGGTCGGCCCGAACAGGGCAACCACCGGCGCGCCTGTTGCCGCCGCGAGATGCATGGGGCCGGTGTCGGTGGTAATGAGCACGGCCACCCTTTCATAGAGCGCAGCCAATTCCTTCAGGGTTGTCTTTCCGGCCAGGCTCGCGGCTTTGCCGGTCATGGCGCCGCGAATCTCTTCTATGCCCCGCACGTCCTGCGGACCACCGCTGAAAACAACCGCCATGCCCCTGTCGAGCAGGGCGTCTGCAACCCGGGCAAAACGGTCATTGCGCCAGTGCTTGGTTTCCCAGGTGGTCATGGGGTTGATCGCCACCAAGGGTTTGGCCGAGTCGATTCCTTCGGCCGCAAGCAAAGGCCCTATTTTTCCCCGCTGTTCATCGGTAATCGGCAGATCAAAGACAATCTCCTCGCTTTCAATACCGATGGCCTTGAGCAGCAACAACTCCCGGATGGCCGCATGCTGATCCATGTTCACCGGCGGAACAGGCTCGTTGAGAAAAAGGTAGCTGCCTTCGGCATGCTCCATGCCCTTGCCGAAGCCGACCTTTCTTGTGGCCCGGGCCAGCCCGACAAAAATCCCGCTTTTCAGCAACCCCTGGAAATCGAGGAGCAGATCGTACTCGGTGGCCCGCAATTGCTTGACAAAGTCGGCGAATCCCCTCCAGGCTGCCAGCGCCCGCCCCTGCTTCAAATCGCGCACCCAGGCCTTGCGCCGTGAAACCAGCACGGTATCGAGGGCTTTATGGCCGATAACCAGATCAGCCGCAGCCTCTTCCACCAGCCAATCGATCCTGGCTTCCGGATATTTGCGGCGCAGGGCATTCAGGGCGGGCAGGGTATGGATCACGTCGCCGATGGCGCTGGTCTTGACGATGAGGATATTCACGGAACCCGGATCAGGACAACGAATCTTTTTCTTTTTGCTTCTGCAGCTCGCGCAGCTTGGCATACTTGAAAAATACGTTCATGAAATCGGAAATGGCCATGACAAAACCTTCGCCTCCGTCGAGAAACCCGCCTCGGAGGATATAATTATACAAAAAAGCCCACTTGGCCCGCACCAGCGCCGTCAATACCGAAGCCGATTTCCCTTGGGCAAAAAGCTCCTCCGCCCCGGCGGAAGAATACTGGTTTACCTTATCCAGGGTCTGCGCCAGTCCCTTATTGGCATAATGAATCAGGGGCTGCTGCAATTCCCCCGCCGGGCCATGCACCGCCAAGGACTCATGCACCGCCCGCTCGGACATCTTCGCTGAATCCTTGCGAAACAACCGGACAACCCGGTCCGGCCACCAGCCGGCATGTTTGAGCCAGCGACCGCAAAAATAATTCTTGCGGGGAAAACTGTAGGCAACGCACGGACCCGTGGCCAATACCGCCACGATTTCAGCCTGCGCCTCCGGGCTAACCCGCTCGTCGGCATCCAGAACCAGCACCCAATCGTGGCGGCAGCGGTCAATGGCCATCTGCTTCTGGCGGCCAAACCCCTGCCACGGCTCGACAAACACCTCTGCCCCGAACTCCTGGGCAATCTCCACGGTCCTGTCCGTGCTGCCCGAATCAACCACCACAACTTCCCCGGCAAAGGCAATGCTGGCCAGACACTCGGGCAAACGCTCTTCTTCGTTCTTGGTGATGATGGCCACGGAGAGTGGCAGTTTTTCAGTGGTCATACTGCGTTTCCAGCCAATCCCTATAGCTGCCGTTCATCACCGCTCGCCACCAGCCCTCGTTGGCCAGGTACCAGTCGATGGTTTTGCGGATTCCGGTTTCAAAGGATTCCTGGGGCGCATAACCCAGCTCGCTCCGGCTTTTCTCGGCATCGATGGCATAGCGCCGGTCATGGCCGGGCCTGTCTTTGACAAAGGTGATGAGGGATTCCGCCGTGCGCCCCAGGCAGACCGGAGAACGCGGGAAACGTTGCCGCAGGGGTTCGGAGGCAGCGAGCCGTTCATCCACCAGACTACAAACCAGCCGGACAATCTCGATATTCGTCCACTCGTTGTTGCCGCCGATATTGTACACTTCGCCAACCCTGCCTTTGTGCAGCACCAGCTCGATGCCCCGGCAATGGTCCTCCACATGGAGCCAATCGCGGATGTTCAGGCCGTCGCCGTAAATGGGCAGCGGTTTGGCCTCCAGGATATTGAGGATGATGAGCGGGATCAGCTTTTCCGGAAACTGGTAGGGACCATAGTTGTTGGAGCAGTTGCTGGTGGTAACCTCAAGCCCATAGGTGTGATGATACGCCCGCACCAGATGATCCGAGGCCGCCTTGCTCGCCGAATAGGGTGAGTTGGGTGCATAGGCAGAGGTTTCCGTAAAGGGCGGCGCTTCCGGGGTCAGCGAGCCATAGACCTCATCGGTGGAAACGTGATGAAACCGGTGCGGCAGCCCGCCACCGTCCAGCCAGACCTTTTTCGCCGCCTTGAGCAGGCTGTGGGTGCCGACCACATTGGTGATGACAAAGGGGTCCGGGCCGTGGATGGAGCGGTCCACATGGGATTCGGCGGCAAAGTTGACCACGGTGTCGAGGGACTCTTCGACCAGCAGGGTTTCAACCAGATCCTGATCCCCGATGTCGCCGTGGACAAAGCGGAAATTCTCCTGATCCAGGCACCCGGCAAGGCTGGTCATGTTCCCGGCATAGGTCAGGGCATCAAGCACCACCACCCGGTC
The DNA here is from genome assembly GCA_964588325.1 of uncultured Desulfurivibrio sp. Lineage (GTDB taxonomy): Bacteria > Desulfobacterota > Desulfobulbia > Desulfobulbales > Desulfurivibrionaceae > Thiovibrio. The sequence continues at coordinate 282,856 of CAZPOR010000001.1, read as the reverse complement.
TTGCGGATAGCGGGCCAGCCAGTACTGGACAAAGTTAGCCCCGATGAACCCGGCCCCGCCGGTAACAAGCAGCTTACGCACCACGGTTCTCCTTATATTCAAGCAACATCCTCCGCAGGGCAACCCGCCAGTGGGGCGGCGTCATTCCCAGGGCCGTCCAGGTCTGGGTCTTGTCCAGCACGCTGTAAGCGGGTCGCCTGGCCGGAGTCGGATAGTCAACGGTATTGATGGGCAGGATGGGGATTTCCCGATCAAGCAGGTCTAACGCCACCGCCTCTTCCTGGATGGCCACGGCGAAATCATACCAACTGGCGACCCCGGCATCGGTCCAGTGGTAGATCCCTTTGGGCTGCACACAACACATCTGCCAAAGGCCCTCGGCCAAACCACTCCCCCAGGTCGGGGTGCCGACCTGATCCGCCACCACCCCTATGGTTTCGCGTTCAGCCATGAGCCGGAGCATGGTGGTGACAAAATTATTGCCACAAGCGGAATAGAGCCAGGCTGTACGGACAATGGCCATACCCTCGGGATGGGCTGCAAGCGCCAACTGCTCACCGGCCAGCTTGCTGGCTCCGTAAACCCCCAGGGGATTTGTCCGGTCCATGGGCAGATAGGGGCGGGATTGCGTTCCGTCAAAAACAAAATCCGTGGATATTTGCAGGCAATATGCCCCCACCATGCGGGCGGCCTGGGCAAGGTTTGCCGCGCCCTGGCCGTTGATGGCAAAGGCTGCTTCCTGTTCGTTTTCCGCCCGATCCACCGCAGTATAGGCAGCGGTATTGATGATCACCTGGGGCCGGAATCCGCCCACCTTGACCGTCACAGCTTCGGCCTCCCGGATATCCAGCTCTGAGGAGTTCAAGGCCAGCAGCTCCATGCCGGCGGGCTTGCAATGTTGCAGTTCCTTGCCCAACTGACCATTACCGCCGGCAAGCAACACCTTCATGGATACAACTCCGCCTCGGCCAGCGAGACCCCGGCCAGGTCCTTGGCCGAGAGTAGGGGCGCCTGCGCCAGCAACGGCCAGACGATGCCCAGTCCGGGATCATCCCAGCGGATGCAGCGTTCATGCTCCGGGGCATACAGCTCCGTACATTTGTACACAAATTCGGCCTCGGAACTCAGCACGTAAAAACCATGGCCAAAGCCCGGCGGCACCCAGAGCATCTTCTTGTTTTCCGCAGAGAGAGTCTCCCCGACCCATCGGCCAAAAAAAGGAGAGCTTTTCCGCAAATCCACGGCCACGTCAAACACCTCGCCGCTGATCACCCGCACCAGCTTGCCCTGGGGTTTTCTGATCTGATAATGCAGCCCGCGCAGGGTTCCCCGCACCGACTTGCTGTGGTTGTCTTGGACAAAATTGCAATCAAGCCCGGCCGCGGCAAACTTCGCGGCATGCCAGGTTTCCATGAAAAATCCGCGGCTATCCCCAAAGACCTGGGGTTCGATAAGCAACACCCCGGGGATCTCGGAGGGAACAAACCTCATTGGTCCTGCCCCTCATCAAGAATCTGCAACAGATACTGGCCGTACCCGTTTTTCCGCAGGGGCTCGGCCAGCCGCGCCAACTGCGCCCGATCGATATAGCCCATGCGGAAGGCGATTTCCTCAAGGCAGGCGATCTTCAACCCCTGGCGGTCTTCCACGACCTTGATGAAGTTGGCCGCATCCAGCAGGGAGTTATGGGTGCCGGTGTCAAGCCAGGCCGTTCCCCGGCCCAAAAGTTCGACCTGCAGTTGTCCCTTGGCAAGATAGGCGCGGTTGACATCGGTTATCTCAAGCTCGCCCCGGGCGGAAGGCTTGAGATTTCGGGCAATCTCGACCACCTGGCCGTCGTAAAAATAGAGGCCCGTCACGGCGTAACGGGATTTGGGCTTGGCCGGTTTTTCCTCGATATCCAGCACGGTGCGGTCCGGGGCAAAGGAGATCACCCCATACCGCTCGGGATCACGCACATAGTAGCCGAAAACCATCCCGCCCTTGGGATCGGCCCCTTTGTCCAGAAGGGTCTTGGCCAGACCATGCCCATAGAAAATATTATCCCCAAGAATGAGGCAGACCGGCTCGTTGCCGATGAATTGTTCTCCGATCACAAAGGCCTGGGCAATGCCCTCGGGCCTGGGCTGCACCGCATACTCCAGGCTCATGCCCCACTGACGGCCATCACCCAGCAGTTCCATGAACTGCCCCTGATCCTCCGGGGTGGTGATGAGCAAAACCTCCCGAATTCCCGCCAGCATGAGGGTCGACAAGGGGTAATAGATCATGGGTTTGTCATAGACCGGCAGCAACTGCTTGCTCACCGAACGGGTCAGCGGATAGAGGCGCGTGCCGGAGCCGCCTGCCAGGATTATTCCCTTCACTTTCGCTCTTCTCCCAAGCAAATACCACGCCCACGGAAAGGCTTGCTTTTCTTGGCGGGTCATTTTATCTTCACACAAGATTTGCCGGCATGATCCGGCTACCTGAAAAGGTCCGATATCGTAGCGCATTTTGCAAAAAATAGAAAGTGTTTAAGACAATATCGATGCCTGTGTTGTTTCCCGCACAAACAACCCCACTGCTTACGATTACCATCAGCCGGAGCCGCGCCATGATCAGCCAGGAACTGCTTGATATCCTTGCCTGCCCCAAATGCAAAGGGGAGCTCAGGCTCACCGAAAAAAAAGACGGTCTGGTCTGCGAGAGCTGCAAGCTTCTCTACGAGATCCGTGAGGACATCCCCATCATGCTCATCGACGAGGCCAAAAAGCTGGATGATTGAGGCATGCCGGACGGTGAAAAAATGACGTACCAGCACATCACCTCGCGCTGTTTTATCAATTTCCCGTTTCGCAGGCTCCAGCAGGAGCTGGATTTTGTGCTTGACCACCGGATCCAGCCGGAAATCGGCCTGGAAGGCGACACGCTCTACACCGCCACCGACGAAGAATACCGGGAGGTTGCCAAAACGCTGGCCGAGGCCGGGCTTGGCTGCACCCTGCACGCCCCGTTTTTCGATCTCGCTCCGGGGGCTCTGGACGAAAACATCCTGGCGGCCAGCCGCAGCAAGCTGGGCAAGTGTTTTGACCTTATTCCCATATTCCGACCGGCGGCGGTGATCTGCCACCTGAACTACGAAGAAAACAAACACGGCTACAAACAGGCTACCTGGCTCAACACCTCCCTGGCAACCTGGCAGGAACTGCTGACACAAGCCGCGGCGCATCAGGTTCCGCTGATGCTGGAAAACACGTATGAGACCGGGCCGGAACAGCACATACAAATGCTCGCCGCCCTGAACTCTCCTCTGGCCAGGTTTTGCCTCGATGTGGGCCATGTCAACGCCTTTGCCAAGAACTCCTGGCAGGATTGGCTGCCCGCCCTGACCCCCTGGCTCGGCCATGTCCATCTGCACGACAACCACGGCGACCGGGATGCGCATCGTGCCCCGGGGAGGGGAAGCTTTGATTTTTCCGGCCTGTTCGGCTATCTTAAGGCGCAGCGATTGCAACCCCTGATCACCCTGGAACCCCACTCCGAGGATGATCTGTGGGCAAGCCTGGCCGCCCTGGACCGGATGGGGATTTTCGGTACGGAGTAACCACTGAACACCCTTAACGCAATGGCGCAGAGACGCTAGGTTTTCTTCTTTCACTATCAGCGTTGTCTTTGCGCCTCTGCGCCTCTGCGTTAATCTTTTACAACTTAAACAGGAAGACCATGTCGGAAACCCCGCCAGCCAATTTCGTCCATCTCCATGTCCACACCCAGTACAGCCTGCTCGACGGGGCCATCCGGGTCGGCGACCTCCTGGCCAAGTGCAAGGAATACGGGATGGACGCCGTGGCCATCACCGATCACGGCTCCATGTTCGGCGCCTTGGAATTCTATGTCCAGGCCAAGAAGGCCGGGATCAAGCCCATCATCGGCTGCGAATTCTACGTCTCCCCCAGTCACCGCTTCGACAAGTCGGCAAAAAGCGCGGGCAAGGCCGCCTTCCACCTTGTGCTTCTGGCCATGAACAACACCGGCTACCAGAACCTGCTCAAACTGGCCAGCCTGGCCCAGCTCGAAGGGTTCCACTACAAGCCGCGCATCGACATGGAAGTACTCTCTGCCCACGCCGAAGGGCTCATCGCCCTCACCGCCTGCCTGCACGGCGGCATCCCCATGCGGATCACCGCGGGCGACATGGACGGCGCCCGGGAAGAGGCGCGCCAGCTCATGGGTCTGTTCGGCGACCGCCTGTATCTCGAAATGCAGGAAAACAATATCCCGGAACAGACGGTGGTCAACCAGGGGCTCAAGCAGCTTTCCCAGGAGATGGGCCTTCCGCTCATCGCCACCAACGACTGCCATTACCTCAACCGGGAGGAGGCCCAGGCCCACGAGGTGCTGCTCTGCATCCAGACCGGCAAGACCATGCACGATGCCAGCCGCTTCCGCTTTTCCACGGACGAGCTTTTTTTCAAATCGCCCGACGAGATGAAAAGGGGTTTTGCCCACTCGCCCGAGGCCATCGCCGAGACGGTCCGCCTGGCCGAACGCTGCAATGTCGAGCTGAGCTTCGGCGAGTCTCATTTCCCTATCTTTCCGGTGCCCGAGGGCGAGACTCTTGACTCCCTGTTCGAAAAATCCGCCCTGGCCGGGCTTGAAGAGCGGCTGGGCGACATGCGGGAGATCGGCCAGCTCACCCCGGAGATTGAAAAGACCTACCGCGACCGGCTGACCCACGAGATCGACGTCATCCAGAAGATGGGCTTTCCCGGCTATTTTCTCATCGTGGCCGATTTCATCAACTGGGCCAAGGATCACGAGATCCCCGTCGGGCCGGGCCGCGGCTCCGGCGCGGGCAGCCTTGCCGCCTATTCCATGCGGATCACCGACATCGACCCCATCCCCTACGGCCTGATCTTCGAGCGTTTCCTGAACATCGAGCGCAAGTCCATGCCCGACTTTGACGTGGATTTCTGCCAGGAACGCCGCGGCGAGGTCATCGAGTACGTGCAGCAGCGCTACGGCGGCGAGGCGCACGTGGCCCAGATCGTCACCTACGGCTCCATGAAAGCCCGGGCCGTGATCCGCGACGTGGGCCGCGCCCTGGGCATGGCCTACGGTGACGTGGACCGCATCGCCAAGCTGATCCCGGAAGAGCTGAAGATCACGATCAAGAAGGCCATCGAGGCGGAGGCCCGCCTCCAGGAGCTGATGAAGCGCGACCCCCAGGTGGAGGAGCTCCTGCGCATCGCCCAAACCCTGGAGGGCCTCAACCGCCACACCTCGATCCATGCCGCAGGGGTGGTGATCTCACCCAGGCCCATGGTGGAGTACCTGCCGGTCTGCAAGGGCCCCAAGGGCGAGGTCTTGACCCAGTACGACATGGTCCACACCGAGATGACCGGGCTGATCAAGTTCGATTTTCTCGGCCTCAAAACCCTCACCGTCATCGACCGGGCCCTCAAGCTGATTGGTGCGGACATCGGGCATAAGCCGGACATCAACCGCATCCCCCTGGACGACACCAAGACCTACGACCTGCTGGCCAGGGGCGACGCCCTGGGGGTGTTCCAGTTGGAAAGCTCAGGCATGCGCGGGCTGCTGATGAAGATGAAGCCCGAGGTCTTCTCCGACCTCATCGCCCTGGTGGCCCTCTACCGGCCCGGCCCGCTGGAGTCCGGCATGGTGGATCAGTTCGTGGACACCAAGCACGGCCGGATGCAGGCCATCTATCCATTGCCGCAGTTGGAACCGATCCTGAAAGAGACCTACGGGGTTATCGTCTATCAGGAGCAGGTCATGAAGATCGCCAACGTCCTGGCAGGCTACTCCCTGGGCGATGCCGACAACCTCCGGAGGGCCATGGGCAAGAAAAAGGCCGAGGTCATGGAGGCTGAGAAGGAAAAATTCCTGGCCGGGGCCAAGAAGAACTCCATCCCACCGGACAAGGCCGAGTACGTCTTCGACCTGATGGCCAAGTTCGCGGGCTACGGCTTCAACAAGAGCCACAGCGCGGCCTACGCCCTGATCGCCTACCAGACCGCCTGGCTCAAGGCCCACTACCCGGCCCAGTTCATGGCCGCCCTGCTCTCCTGCGACGTGGGCAATACCGACAAGGTGGTGCGCTACATCACCGAGTGCCGGGATCACGAGATCGAGGTGCTACCGCCGGACATTAACGAGTCGGACAAGGATTTTGCCGTGGTCAACGACCGCATCCGCTTCGGGTTGGCCGCGGTCAAGAACGTGGGCGGCGCGGCCCTGGACTCCATCATGGAGGTGCGGGCGGCGGACGGCCCTTATGCGGGCCTGGAGGATTTCTGCGACCGGGTCGATTCCCGCAAGGTAAACCGGCGGGTCATCGAAAGCCTGATCAAGGCCGGGGCCTTCGACTCCCTGGGTGCCAAACGCTCCCAGCTCTTCGCCATCCTCGACATGGCCATGGAACAGGCCCAATCCGCGCAGCGGGATCGCTTGAGCGGCCAGATCTCGCTGTTCGCCGCCATGCCCCAGGCGCAGGGCAACAAGGCCAACGCCATTGAGTTGCCCAACATCCCGGAATGGAGCGAAAAAGAACGGCTCGGTTTTGAAAAAGAGACGGTTGGCTTCTACCTTACCGGCCATCCCCTGGACAACTTCCACCAGGAGATCATGGCCGTGGCCGACACCGACCTCACCGGCCTGGGCGACTGGGGCGACAACCAGCCGGTGCGCGTTGGCGGGTTGGTGCGGGAATACAAGGACCACCGCAGCAAAAAAGGCGACCGCATGGCCTTCATCGTGCTGGAAGACCGGGCCGGAGCCGCCGAGGTGGTGGTGTTCCCCGAGGCCTTTGCCAAATCCGGCCATCTCCTCACCTCCGACGAGCCGCTCATCGTCCTGGGCACGGTCAAGCAGGAGGAACAGGGCGCCAAGATCATCGCCGAATCCGTGGACAGCTTAAACGAGGCACGGAGCAAATACACCAACGGCGCCCGCATCCTGCTGAAACCCGAGCAGGTGAACCGCCAGAAGCTGGAAAGCCTGAAAACCAAGGTGCGGGAATTCCACGGCACCTGCCCGGTTTCCCTGACCCTGCACTTTTCCGGCCGCGGCGAGGTGGATATCGAGCCGCCCTCGGACTTCACCGTGAGGCCGTGCAAGGAATTCGATGCGGCGGTGGAAGGATTGCTGGGCTATTCCGCCGTGATGTACCTGAAAACCAAGGCGGAGATCCAGCCCCGGAACGGCGGCAAGGGCGGTCGCTGGCGGCAGAACGGACAGGGGTGAGATGACGCATGGATGACCGAAACATACAACCGTACCCCCTCCTGCACACTCTTCCCTACACCGCGGATCAGATCCTGTCCGGCATCAGCCACGGCGTCTATGTCACGGACTTGGAGCGGCGGATCGTCTACTGGAACGAGGCCGCGGAAAAGATCACCGGCTGGAGGGCTTCGGAGGTCCTGGGCAGATCATGCAAGGACAACATCCTCCGCCATACGGACAAGGAAGGCAAGGAGTTGTGCGGCAAGGAATCCTGCCCCCTGTACCGGGCCATGATTACCGGCGCCGGTTCAACCTCCCCCTCCCTGGTGTTCGCCAAAAAAAAAGAGGGCGGCCGCTTGCCGGTGCAGGTCAGCGTCTCGCCCATCTGCAACGAACAGGGCACGGTCATCGGCGGGGTGGAGGTCTTTCAGGATCTTTCCCTCCGGATGCGGGACCTGGAAAGGGCCCGGCAGATCCAGGCGCTGTCCATGGCCATGCCACCCGACGACGACCCGCGCCTGCGCTGGACTTTCCATTATGCCCCCCATGACATCGTCGGCGGTGATTATTCCACGGTGGAACGACTGGACCACAACCGCTATGCCTTCCTGCTCGCCGATGTCATGGGGCACGGGGTGGCGGCGGCCCTGTACGCCATGCACCTGCACTCCCTGTGGGAAAACAACCGTCGCTTGCTGGACCGGCCAGCCACGTTCATGACCGCCGTGAATCGCAATCTCTGCCAGTTGGTCCGGGACGGAGAATCCTTTGCCACCTGCCTTTTCGGCCTCATCGACCTGAAAGCCCGAACCGTGGCCCTTTGCGGCGCAGGCACCCCGCCGCTCCTGCTGACGCGGGGAAAAGAAACTCAACCGATCCAGATGACAGGACTGCCGCTGGGCATGATGCCGAAAACCGAATACGAAGCGAGCCTCATCCCCTTTTGCCACGACGACGGGCTGCTCTTTTTCAGCGACGGCGCCATCGAAATCGCCGACTCCCGCGGCCACATGCTTGGCAGCGATGGACTGGCTGCATTGGTGAGTAAACATGGCTTCCCGGATACCGAGCAGAAGATGCAGCAACTTATCGAAAAAATGCTGCTTTTTTCCAATGACATCCGCTTCCCGGACGACCTGACCATACTGGGTGTCCGGTTTCAGACCGAGGTGTAACCCTTTTCCCCCTGCAACTCTCTTCCCTGGACCGAGCATGACTCCGACACAGGAATCTCCCCCCGCCCCGCCTCTCCTCTACCGGGAGCATGCAATCCGCACGGCGGACAGCGGCGAGATCGACCGGTTTGTAGCCGAGGTCTATGCCACGATGGAACCCGCGCTCATACAGCACCATTTCATCAATCCGGAATTCCGCATTACCCTGGCGCTGCACGAGGCCGTGATCAATGCCTGGCGCCACGGCAACCGAAAAGACCCGGGCAAAGCCGTCACTGTCCGCTGGCGCGTCAATGAGCATCTTGTCCTTGAGGTGATGGATCAAGGTGCGGGCTTCGATTTCCAGTCCATCAAGGATCCGCGGACCGACGAAAATATCCGCCGATCCCACGGCCGGGGCATCGCCATCATTCTTCACCTGGCAGATCAGGTCTCCTGGCAGGACCATGGACGCCATCTCCTCGCCTCCTTCGCCAGGGTTCCCGGCCGGGAAAAAAAGCCCTCCCTACCCGCTTGACCATTTCCTAACATTTTCAAAACAGATCCGTTCCTGACGGAACGATAATTTTCTCCTTTTTCCAGGGCCCGACCGCATTGCCGAACCGACTCCCCGAAAAAAGTCGGAACTGAAAAAGATAACTCTTCACAAAAACCGGAGGTTATGATTCACTGGATGCAGTTGCATGACCGTTGCCCCGGGCTTTGTCGCGACCCGGATTTTTTTTGCTCCCTTTTACCCGCACCTTTGTCCCTCCGGCAGAAAAGCCGGAACGGAGGAACCGAACATGCCCATGACCTGCGAACCCACGATCCAGGGAGAGACCACCGTCTTCACCCTGTCCGGCACCATCGACGAAGAGGGAGCCGCCGCTCTCAAAAAGCAGTTCAACGCCCTGCCTCTGGGCCAGATCAAGGAACTGGTCGTCGATCTGGCTGCGGTCAGCCATATCGGCAGTTCCGGCATCGGCAAGCTGCTCCTGTTCTACAAGCACATCGCGGCCAAGAACGGCACCATCCGCCTGACCAGAGTCCCTCAGCCCATCCATGACCTGTTCACGGAGCTGCGGCTGGACACCCTCTTTTCCATGAGTACCGGCCGCTGAACAGGCCAGACACGGAAACAGCATCCCGCCACAGAGGAGAAAAGCATGGGCTGGAACAATCTGAGCGTCAACCAGAAAATCACCATCGGCTTCGGCTGCATTCTGGCGCTATTCGTGGTCACCGGAGTGGTCACCTATCTGGGCGTCAACCGCATCATCACCGGGGCGGAAGAAGTGATCAGCAGCAATCAACTGGACGGAATCCTGGCCCAGCGCGAAGTGGATCATCTCAACTGGGTCAATCAGGTCAACGCCCTGATTGTCGATGACCGCGTCACCACTCTGAAGGCGGAAACCGACGACCACAAATGCGGTTTCGGCGCCTGGCTCTATGGCGAGGGGCGCAAACAGGCAGAAAAACAGTTTCCGGCCCTGGCGCCGATCCTGCTGAGCATCGAAAAACCGCACCGCGACCTGCACCAGACCGCCGTGGCCATCAAGGAACAGTTCCGGCCCGAGGACCGCACCGCCGCCAAGGAAATTTTTCTCGCCCAGACCCTGCCGGCCCTGAGCGAGGTGCAGCGCCTGCTCAAGGAAATCAGGAGCACAACCAAGGAGAATGTGCTCACCGACGAAGCCATGCTCACCGCCGCCACCGCCACCAAGTACAGCGTGGCCGCCCTCACCATTGCTTCGGTATGCGTGGGCATGTTTCTCTCCTTTCTCACCGCTTCCGGGCTGAGCCGGCTTCTTACCCGCATCACCGACACCATCCGCGACAACTCCCACCAGGTGGCCGAGACCGCAGCCAAAATCTCCCATACCAGCAATACTCTGGCCGAAGACGCCTCGGAACAAGCGGCGGTGGCGGAAGAGACCGCCGCGGCCCTGACTTCGATGAGCGAGGTAGGCCAACAGACAGCGGCGCTTACCGCTGGCAGCGAAAAACTGATGAATGAAAATATCGAGAAATCCGGCCAGTCTCTCCGCGCCCTGGTGGATCTCACCCACAACATGGGGTTGATCGAACAGGACAGCGACAAGATTGGCCATATCATCACCACCATCGGCTCCATCGCGTTCCAGACCAACCTGCTCGCCCTGAACGCGGCGGTGGAAGCAGCCAGGGCCGGCGAAGCCGGAGCCGGGTTCGCGGTGGTGGCCGACGAGGTCAAAAACCTGGCCATGCGCACGGCCACGGCGGCCAAGGACACCCAGCACCTGCTGGAAGGCACCGTGCAGCGCATCATCCAGAGCACCAACGCCCTGAAAAACGTGAACAACGATTTCGAGGGTATCATCGAGTCCGCCACAGGCATCGGCGACAAAAACACCGCCATCACCAGGGCCACCCAGAATCTGGCCGAGCAGATCCGGCAAATGCAGGAGGCCACAAGCTCCTTGAGCAACGCCACCCAACGGGTTGCCGCTTCCGCCGAAGAATCAACCACCGCCTCGGGAGAGTTGTCCGCCCAGGCCGACGAGCTTGAAGCGGTGGTCAACGAGCTGACCAAAGTGGTGCAGGGCGGCAGCGCGGCTTAGCAGGAGGCTGTTGCCACCCTCTGTTTTCGCCTTCCGGAACCGCAACCCCATGGAGGCAAGACTCAACGCGGCATACATCCTCCAGGCCATGCCCCATTCCATTGACAGTTCGCGCATCCGGCAGGGAAAAATGGGCCGTCTTCAACGATACCGGCGGCCGTCGCTCCTTTCGGCTTGTTCAACCCACCCTCCCCATCCACCTTTGAGGTCCCGCAACCAATGGATACGGAAAAAACATTACAGGCCCGGAGCGAATCCAAATGTGAATTATGCGGCGCCGCAGAGAGTCTGGGGGTGTATGCCGTGCCACCCAGTTCAAACGGCAGCGCTGACCAATGCGTGCTGCTCTGCGCAACCTGCCGCGTACAGCTTGAAAATCCGGAACAGGTTGACGTGCATCACTGGCGCTGCCTGAACGAAAGCATGTGGAGCCAGGCGCCACCGGTGCAGGTAATGGCCTGGCGGATGCTCAAGCGGTTGAGCGGTGAAGGCTGGGCGCAGGACCTGCTCGACATGCTCTTTCTGGATGAAGCAACCCAGGCCTGGGCGCAAGCAACGGGCGAAGGGGAAAGCAAGGAAAAGGCAGTCCGGCATCTCGACAGCAACGGCATCCTGCTTGCCACAGGGGACACGGTCACACTGATCAAGGACTTGGATGTCAAAGGGGCCAACTTTACGGCCAAACGCGGCACTGTTGTGCGGGGCATCTCATTGGTGGCGGAGAACCCCGAGCAGATCGAGGCACGGGTGAATGGCCAGAGGATTGTGCTGCTGACCCAGTTTGTGAAGAAGGCCAACTAAGAGCTTGCTCCACAATAATTTTTTCAGGAATCGCGGCGGATTTGGCCGGAACGGTTGACGACAAGGGCATAGTCCTGACCGCTATTGACGCCGCCTCCATTTCTGCTTATTCATACTCTATGGACCTGAAAGAGTATCAGGCGCATGCGTTTGCTCCGCGAAAAGGGACACACCCCACGGAGATGAAAAAACATGGCGATTGACGATATCAACACCACCAATCCCGTTCTGCCCGCGGCCCTGCAAGGCCGCACCCAGACTTCTGTCCCCCTTGCCACTTCCCCGCTGAACATCGCGAAAAATCCTGTTGCCGTGGCGACCGCGGCGACTCACAACCTGACCGTTGCCCAACAAGCGGCCTTGCTGGGCAGCGAGACACTGCGGACCTTGACTCTTGAACCGATCTCCCCGGCCGAACCACTCCTGGCGACGGGGACGACTACCGGAATAACCACGGTGACGGAATCTGAAGGATTAAGCCCTGCCCAGCAAGCAGCTTTGGCCGTGAACGAAACGGTGCAAACCGCAATTGAAAGCCAAAACCTGACCCCAGCCCAACAGGCCGCGTTGACGGTGAATCAAGCGACGCACACCCTGGCCGCCCCGCTGACCTCTGCGGAAACCGCGACAACGGTCGGGATCACCGGGCAAACTCCGTCCCCTGCCCAAGGGAATGCAGTGGTGGCGACCGGGACAGCAACGGCTGCGGTGGCAACAGAAGCTGCGCCTGCCACCGCAGCAGCCACACCAGCGGCGACTGCCGCCTCCGGTGCGGAAGCCACGGTTGCAGGCCAAGGGCTCAACCCCGCCCAGCCGGGGGCAACCCGGGATATTCCGTATAAAAATGCCTTCGCGGTGTATGAGCTCAAAAATCCAACCCCTCCCCCCACTGACCCGGAACCGATACGAAAAGATATCCAACCACCGCTGCCCATCGGCAGGGTGCGGCGCGTTGACCCACTGGTTCTCAGGCAGGAGTGGGAAAAGAGGAAAAAAACCAAACGCAGGGAATCCGGGGCTCGGGAAGAACTTCCACCCCGGCCGCCGCTGGCGGAAAAAGCCATCCACGATTTGATACAACAGACCAACGAAGACCTGAATGCCAGCGGGGTGCCCGTACAATTGGTCCTTGCCAAAACCGAAGAAGGCTTTGCCTTGGACATCTATGACTGTTCAGACGATGCGGTGTGTACAGTGGCGCAGGAGGTTCCCCTGGATCTCAACAATCTCCTGACCATCCTGGACAATCTTGAGCACGAGGCGGGGATTATCATCAATATTAAGACCTGATGCGCACCAGGGCCACATCCCGCTCTGGTGTCCCCGCCCCGCGCATGCCGTGCGGTGCGCGTCACGCACACCGACCTCCTCCCCGCTTCCTCCTTGCCGATGCTGCCATCAGAACCGCAGTTCCAGGCCCACTCCCCATTGATACGCCGAATGCCAGCGGCCCACCAGGGAAAGCGGCTGATTGATCAGGTAGGCGAGGCCGACACTCCCTTCCCATTTTTCGTGGGTGTCGTATTCCGCCTCACCTGTCAGCTTCAAGCGCGGGGTCAGGGGGAGATTTTTTTCAAAACTGAGCCGAGCCCCGCCGTCCACATCGAGCCAGGCACGCGATTCCACCATGAGCGGCAGCAGCGCGCTGATTCCGGCCACGCCGCGATGGTGCTCGATCTCATCCCGCTCGCCGAGGAGATCAAGACCGACAAAGAGGCCGAAGAAGGTGTTCAACGGACGCTCCCAGGTGAGAAGCGCCTCCCATTCGGTCTCCTCCACCCGCTCCCATCCCGCCTCCCACGATGCACTGAAGATCTGGTGCCGGTCGGCGAGGGTGAGAGCGCCCTCGGTCATATTGCTGAGCAGCGCAGCCTCGCCCCAGGCAAACCAGCTATTCTGGTGCAGCTTGGCCCGGCCGGCCAGCAATGCCGGGTCGGCGGCAAAATCCTCGTAGTGGACGATCCGCGCCATGCCGCTTTCCATATGGTAGAGCAAGTGGCAGTGGAAGAGCCAGTCGCCGGACTCGTCGGTATAGAATTCAATGACCGTGGTGGCCATCGGCGCCACATCCACGGTGTGCTTGAGCGGCGCCCGCTCATCATCCCGGCCGTTGAGCACCCGGAAAAAGTGGCCGTGCAGGTGCATGGGGTGGTGCATCATGGTGCGGTTGATCATGATGAAACGGGTCACTTCGCCCCCCCGAATCGTGATGGTGTCATCCGGGGTGAGGGCAACATTGTTCATCTCCCAGACATAGCGCTCCATGTCGCCGTCCAGGGTGAGGCGGATCTCGCGAACGGCCTTGCCCTGCGGGAATGCGGTGGACTGGGCGGCGCGAAGTCGGTCGTAGGGCGGCCAGGGACGATGGGGGGCCATGCCGTCCATGGCCAGGGACGGAGCCCCGGCGGCATCGGCGCCGAGCAGGGTGAAGTCGGCCGCGCCCTTCTTGCCGTTGGGGTCCATCACGGATAGCGCCGGCATCCCATGGCCGCCGTGGCCGTGCTCCATGGCCGGCGCGGGCGGTCCTGCATGCATGGCTCCGTGATCCGAGGGTTCGGCCATGGTTGCCATGTCATGCATGTTCAGCATGCCGGGCTGATCAAAGCGACCGGCTGCCACCGCCTCATCAGCCATGCCCATTCCCCCGGCCGGGGTGAGGGCGAACACCTCCTTGAGACCGAGATGGCCCATGGTCTGATACAGGTTCGGCCTCGGCACGTCCGGCGCCGGGCGGAGCGAGCCTTCGCCGAGCCAGACCGAGGCGAAGCCAGAACCGTCGTGGGCCGTGGCCCGGAATTCGTAAGCTCCGTCGGCCGGGACCGTGATCAGCACATCGTAGGTTTCAGCCACGGCCATGAGCAGCCGCTGTTCGCCCAGCGGCTCCACCGCCAGGCCGTCGGCCGCGACAATGGTCATCGGCCCCCCGGCGAATTCGAGGTGGAAATAGGTGGTGGCGGAGCCGTTCACCAGCCGCAGCCGAAGCGTCTGCTCCGGCGCGGCAGACAGGACGATTTCCTGCTGGCCGTTGGCCAGAAATCGGTCGTAGGCCACATCCGCGATATCCATGGGCGGCATGCGCTGGAGTTCGCGCTTCAGAAAATCCCCCAGCATGCCGAGCCGCGCGGCGCCCAACAGGCTCTGGCCGCTGCCCTTGGCCACCGCGTACCAGTCGCTGCCGCGCTTCAGGGTGCGCAGCACCGCATGGGGATCCTCGTCGGTCCAGTCGGAAAAAAGAATCACCTGTTCCGGAGCCTCCGGGGCAACACTGCCGCGCGGAGCTATGACGATGGCGCCGTAGACGCCCCGCTGCTCCTGGAGACCGGAGTGGGAATGGTACCAGTAGGTGCCGCTTTGGCGGAGGGGAAATTCGTAGGTGAAGGTTCCGCCGGGCCCAATGGGCAGGAAACTGACGTAGGGCACCCCGTCCATGCCCGGCGGCACCAGCAGGCCGTGCCAGTGGATCGAGGTCTCGGTCGCCAGGCCGTTATGGACCCGGATGCGGGCAAGGTCGCCCTCGGTGAAGCGCAGAACCGGGCCGGGAATGGTGGTGTTGATGGTCATGGCCTCGGTGGGCTGACCGGTGATATTGACCTCCTGTTCGGCAATGAAGAGGTCATATTCGACGGTGGCGGCAAAAAGCGGCGGGGCGAAAATGAGAGCCAGCAACACCAGGAGCGCGGCAAGAGAGGATCGCATGACGTACCTCCATATCGTTCGTGTTTCCTGTCAGCCTATCACACACTTCAGCGTCCGGACGCCACAAGGGGATTTCCCCCTTCCCGGCCCTTCTTCCGCACTTCCATTTCCCTCCCGGCGCCGGGCAAAAAAACAGTTTATTTGGACAAAGGCTCCACAATGACGGGGATGTCCCGTTCGGCTTCGTTGGTGAGGGCGGAGCCGTCCTTCCGCAGGTTCTCGGGTTCTCCCACTCCGGGCATCTCCGTGCGCAACTGCTCTTCGGAAACCTTGGGCTTCGCCTCCGCGCCGGGGCTGACAGCGGGCTTCTCGCCAGCCGGCTCCCGGGCAGGGCTTGCCTTTTCCGAGACGGGAGCTGCTTCCTTGCCCGGGCTGATTACGCCCGTCTCCTCCGCAGGTTTCTTGACAGGAGTTGGCTGCTCCCGCACAGGGGCCTCCCTGTCCGGGACGATCATCTGTATCGGTGGTTCTTCCGCCTTTTCTTCCGAAGGGCCCAGCGGGGATTTCCGGGCCTTCAGGCGTGGATCCCCGGCTTCGACACAGGTAAAATAGAGTTCATAGGAGACCATGTCGATGCCCAGGCTGCTGCCGTACTGAAAAATATTCTTCACGAAGAGGTACTGTTTCTTCTCTTGCGCACACCGCTCAGTGGCGCTTTGCACCGTTTCGCGCAGAATTTTTTTAGAGGTGCCCCAGGCGCTGATCCGGTACACATCGGGTCCCATTGTCTCGGGGGGGACCGTTCGCACCGGGGCGCAGCCATTCGCCATGATGGCTGCGACGCCAAGCAGAATAAGAAAAAATATCTTTTTCATCCAAAGATTGATCCCAAAAGAGGTCAGGGCTGCAGACGAAGAGTACCACATGGGAACGGCCAGGAAAAAGAGAAATCATCCTCACAAACCCAACACCGTCTCCCTGTCCGCTTCAACTGGCGCATCGGTCACCACACTGAAAGCGTGGACGACAACCGTGTGGCCGCTTTCGGTTTCCACATTCACCCGCCATTGCCCCGGAGCCACCTCCTGCTTGTAGGTGTAGCCGCGAAAACCGCCATCACGGCCGCCAAAAAGGCCGAAGCCCATGCGGGAGACAGTAACCCAGCCGCGAAAGGGATCATAATGTTCCCACCGGTGATAGAGGCGGGTGCGTAACCCTCCCGGCGCAAAAACCGAGGAAACGCAGTACAGCCGCTCTCCCGGCGCAAGATGCACCTCGTGCGACAACTCCCGCCAGAATACCCACCAGGGTGCTTTTTCCAGGGTGAGACGATACTCGTCCGCCACCCGCTCAAAATTTCGCCCCACCTGAATATCCCGCTTCACCAAGGGAACCGGCGGGATCATATCCAGGGGATACGCCACCGCCAGCATAACGGCGATGACCCAAACCGGCGCCGCCCGGCCCGGGCAGCCTGGCGTTTTTTTGCGCAGCCAGTGGGTGAGACCCGCCCCGGCAAGGGTGCTGAGGTAAAACCAGACCATACTGATGCTGCCGGCCATGAACGGCAGGAGAAAATTGAACAGCAACATGGCGCAGAGCCCGAACAACGCCCAAGTGAGGGTGAAACGGCTGTACTTGCCGTCAATAAATTCGTTGGCCACCAGCAGTCCGCCCAAGCCAAGGGACCACAGCATGGCGGCCAGATGACTGGAACTCTGGAAATAGAGGATGAACAGCGCGCTGAACAGCCCGCCGAACAGGAACTGGAGCAACAAATACGGCGCGCGGTCCCACCAGGATGACAGGAAAGAGGCGGACCGGGGCTCAGCGACCTGCGGGACATCTTCGGCGGCAGCCGCCACCAGAGCGTGCCGACGGTGCCCCAGCCACCAGAGGAGTACGGCTGCACAGGCGAGGTAGCCGGAGAGAAGCCAGAGATCCAAGGGCGTTACAGCCCGGCCGATGGTGAGCGCGTCCCACGAAAATCCACCGAAAAAAGCGAGGACCGGAAGATAGGCGCGGAGATGTGCAAATCTGGTTTTCACGAATACGTTCCGCATCAAGGCAAGGAGTTGCCCGTTGCCTTATCGCTTCAACTGGAGAGTGGGCTTGTTGCCGAGCACCAGCTTGAGCCAATCGTAACCAAAGGTGAGCAGGGCCTCGTCATCGGTCTCGATGAGGCGTTTGCGGGATTTGTCCAACCGGTAGAGGTTGAGCAGGTTGTGCTCGGCCACATACTGGCGGAAACGGTCGATATTGTAGCAGACCATGAAGGCCAACTGCTGCCGGGGGCCGGCCGCGCCTTCGCTCTGCCAGGGGTTTGAGGAAAAAAGGGTGTCCATCTCGGCCCAGAGATCGTCCATGGCGTTGTAATAGATCAACTGCTGGTCGCGGAGCCATTCCTTCACCGTCCATTCCTTTTTCTCCCGATGCCCCAGGCAGTATGCGTGATCGGTCATGAAATAGTAGGCCCGGGGCTGGCCCCGCTCCGGTTTGCGGTCAATGGCCCGTTCCAGGGGATAGGTGCGGCAAGCGGAAGGACGATCCTCATACACCAGGCACCCCCGTTGCGGATCGAGAAACGGGCAACTGTTTTCCGCGTCATCCCGCATCCGCATGACAATGGCGGGGAAGAGCGGGTTGGCCCCCTGGGCCACGCCGGTGTATGTGTTGAGCAACTCCTCCGAGGTGATCCCCAGCCTTTTTTTCAACCGGATGAGGTCGTAGGGATAGAGAAAAAGGGTCAACTTCCGGCAGCAGCGGGTGAAGCAGGAAACCTCGGGGGTACAGGCAAAGGGAAACGGAGAGTCGCCCAGGGGCTGCATGCCTTCGGGGAATTTTTTCAGGTCGGTCATCATTTTTTTCCTGGTGCAATATGCGGGCAGCGCGGTAACAATACAGTGGGCGGCATGGCCCTTCCATGCCTGAAACGATCGCGTAAAGTACCATCCTGCCGCCAAAAGGTCAACCTGGATGCCAAGCCCACGACCAAGCTCCCTGCACGCCCTGCTCCCAGCCCTGGCCCTGCTGCTTCTCGTCCCGGCCTGCGCCCCACGGCTGCGAACCGCAGCCTGGGTGACCCGTTTCGATCTGGACAGCCCGGCGAAGATTACCGCCCTCTGCCCGCAGGCGAAGCAGGCAGGGCTTGACCACCTGCTGGTACAGGTCCGGGGGCGGGCCGACGCCCTGTACCGAAGCGACCTCGCGCCCCGGGCCGGAAATCTGGCCCAGGCTCCGGCGGATTTCGACCCCCTGGCGCAGTTGCTCATGGAGTGCGCCCCCCTGCCCCTTCATGCCTGGCTCAATGTTTTTTATCTCTGGGGCGGCGACACCCCGCCGGAATCCCCTGACCATCCCGGACACCCCGGTCAGCCCTGGATCCTCTCCGACAACACCGGACGGCCGGTTTCCGGCTATTCCGCCCGGGAAAAACGGCTGGGCTGGATCGAAGGCAGCTATGCCGACCCGGCTTCCGCGGAATACCGCGCCCTGTTTGTCAGGGTGGTCCGGGAACTGCTGGACCGATACCCGGTGACGGGAATCCATCTTGACTTCATCCGCTACCCTGGCCCAGGCTACGGGAAAAGCGACTCGATTGCCGAACAATTTGAACGATTCCATGGAGTTGACCCCAGGCTCCTGCCGGAGCGAATCAACGCTGGAACCGTGACCGACTGGCTTGAGGGGAGGCAGTCGCCGACGGACCGGGTGCTTACCACGGCAGCGCTGTTCTGGAACGAGTTCCGCGCAGGCCAGGTCACTCAGCTTGTCCGGGAGGTCCGGCAGGTTGTGGATCGCAGCGGCGCAACCGGGACAGTCCTTTCCGTTGCCGTCTTTCCCGAGCCCGCGGCCGCCTATCTGGAAAACGGCCAGGAATACCAGGCCTGGGCCGCGGAAGGGCTGGTGGACAGACTGTACCCGATGGCCTATTTCGGGGATCCCGGCCGGGTAAGCGCCCAGCTCCGGGAGATTAGCGCGGCCACCCCCCGTCCCTCACAGGTCAGCCTCTGGGCCGGACTGGGCGCTTTAGGCAAAAACTCCGCCCAACTCGGCAGGGAGGCGCGGATCGCCGGAGAAAACGGCTATGAGGGGGTCGCCCTTTTCAGCCTGGGGCATCTCCTGAAAAGAAATACTGCTTTGGCCGAGGCCGAGGCGGTGCGGGTTCCCCGTCCGTCTCCTGCCTCCGAAGCCGAGCCGGTCGAAACTGGAACCCTTGCCTCCGCCCCGCCCGAGCTTCTTCCCCCGAACATGCCTGCCCTGAAAAACATCGCCGGCAAGGCCCTGGGCGGACACCCCCCGAAAAACGGCCTGGAGGCCAAACTGGCCTTGCGCTTGCAGGAGTATGACCATGCCCGGCAACACAGCATCCCCAAAACCCTCACCCAACTGAAAAGCGGCCTGATCACTGTGCCGGAGCGCCTCACCATGGGCGGTATTTTTCGCTACGCCAGCCCCATGGACAGCCCCGCCCGTTGGCAGGAGCAGGAAACCGCCTGTGAAAAAGCCCGGTCGCGCCTGCTGGCCGGGGAAGGGCTGGCCGCTGTGGCTGAAGAGCTGTCCCAGGACGGAAGCAAAACCATGGGCGGCCTGCTTGCCCCCCGTTTTCTCGACCTGCTCGATCCCCAGGATCAGGAGCTTGCCCAACTGCTCCCGCAGGAAATCAGCCGAGTCATGCGGGTTGCCAACGGCTTCTGGTGCTACCGGCTCGAAGACAGGGATTTCGGCAGAGGGATGACCTTTGCGGAGGCGCCCTGGGAAGCGAAGCGAATCCTCTTCCGCCGGGGGCTGGCGGCAATGCTGGAAGCGGAAACCGGACGGGGACCATGAGCCCTAGCTATGGATGAACACATATTCTCCGTCGTTGAAGATGATCTTCAGCCGCCCGCCATGATTCTCGCCATACACCTCCCAACCCGGCTTTCCCTTGATCTCGCACTGCACGCAGCCCGGAGAATGGCTGTGCCGGCGCGCATCAGACCAGGCCAGGCAATCGGTTTCATCGTTCCCTTGCCGGGCAATGATTTTCGCCATGCTCCGGGCCATTTCACAATCAAGGTTCGCCCCGGTGATTGCAATCAAAATGTCTTTCATGCTACTATCCCTCCGTTGAAAAATGCTTCGCTTTCTCACAAAAAAACAGGGCAATGCCCGTTAGGCAACAAAAATCAGAGCCAAGGCCTCCCATGAAACTGCGGACCATCATCTTCATCATCCTCCTTGCCCTTGGCATCCTGCCCATCCTCACCCTGGTGGGAGTCAATCTTCGCGCCCACATCAACCAGCACGAAACAGTGGAAACAAAACGGACCGCCGCCGCTGCCGAAAGCAGCTTTGTTTCCCTCAACGCCAGGGTGAAATGCATAAAAAAAAGCCTCCTCCAGGCAGCCGCCCCCCCCCTGAGCGCCGGGCTCACTCCCTCCTCCCTGGACCCTGCCGGCCGTCAACGCCTCGCAGAGTTGCTCATGGGCCAGTTGAACACGGAAAAAATGATCCTCGGCGTTCGCCTGCTCGATCCCTCGGGCAACCAACTGATTTCCCTCCGCAGAAACAGCGATTCCCTGGAAGCCGCCCCCACCGGATCGGCACAGGCCGAGGCGCAATCCCTGCTCCTCCAAAAAGGGCTGGCGCTCAAAAAATCCGAGGTCGACACGCTCCTGACCGGGGATCAGACCGATCCCGCCGCCATCCGCCTGAGTCTTGCGACCCCTCTTCCCGGCGCGGAGGACGCCGCGGCCGGGGTGCTCATCCTGGATCTTGCCCCGGGTCTGTTCCTCGATGCCCATGCCGATGCCTGCTGGATAACGCCCGCTGGCTTCATTGCCCATGCCCCGGCCACCTTTCCCGATCTGGACCCGATGCACCCGGTCACTCCCGGCGCCGACCTTCTTGCCCTTTTCCCCAATCTTGCCTCCCATCTTGCGGATAACCGCCCCTTTGTCTGGGAGAGCGGCTCCGACCAAAGCCTTATCTGGCTGCCGCTCATTTTCAACGACAATCTTCCCCCGGCCCTGTGGCTGGGCACGCCGGTGGATCGCAGCGCGGCCAGGGAATGGAAGCTTTCCCTGATCTATAACATCGTCGGGATCGTCATCACCATCGCGGTCATCGTTTCGCTCATTGCCAACGCCATCGCCAAAAAAATCGACCGGATCAAGGACGCCATCCTCACCGGCCTGGACTCCATCCTGAACAAGGGGCAGGAAAACGTGCAATTCAACTGGACCGGCCCCCGCGAGGTGGTCAACCTGGCTGAGGAGCTCACCACCCTGGCCAGCCGCTATGCGATCACCCGTGCCCGGCAGCAGGAGGCGGAAGCCGACCTGCGCCAGAGCGAGGACAAATTCAGAAACCTCACCGCCTCGGCCCAGGACGCCATCGCCATGATGGACCACCACGGCAATATTTCCTACTGGAACGAGGCCGCCGCCGAGATCTTCGGTTTTTCCGCGACCGAGGCCCTGGGCAAGCCGATCCACACCCTGATCTCCCCGCGTCTTTCCGAATCCGGCCAGCGGGATGCGGTCGCGGAAAAACCGATGAGCGACGGACCCATCCGCGAAACCATCGAGCTGATCACCAGACGCAAGGACGGTTCGGAACTGCCCATCGAGCTTTCGCTTTCCGAGGCCCGGATCAAGGATAAATGGAACTCCATCTGGATCATCCGGGACATCACCGAACGCAGGCGGGCCGAGGACGAAACCAGGCTCCAGCAGCAGCAGTTGGTCCAGGCGGACAAGATGATCTCTCTGGGGGTGCTCATCTCCGGGGTGGCCCATGAGATCAACAACCCCAACAGCATCGCCATGCTGAACACCTCCATGCTCTTCAAGGCCTGGGAAAGCGCCAAGCCGATTCTCGACGAATACTACCGCGAACACGGCGACTTTCTCATTGCCGGCCTGCAATACAGCGAGATGTGCGAGCAGATCCCCCGCCTTTTCCTCGAACTGGAGGAAAGCGCCCGACGGATCAAGAATATTGTCCATGATCTCAAGGATTATGCCCGGCAGGACACCAGCCGCCACATGGAACCGGTGGAGATCAACGAGATCGCCAAAGCGGCGGTGCGCCTCAACCACAACAAAATCAAGAACGCCACCCGGAACTTCAGCACCGATCTGGCGCCCAACCTGCCGCCCATCCGGGGCAACAGGCAGCGGCTGGAGCAGGTGCTGATCAACCTGATCCAGAACAGTTGCGAGGCCCTGGCCAATCCGGAGGCGGCCATAGCCATCGCCTCCCGCTATGACGCGGACAACGACGAAGTGGAGGTGCGCGTCCACGATCAGGGCACCGGCATCGCCCAAGAGATCATCAATCAGATCACCGATCCCTTCTTCACCACCAAGCGGTCATACGGCGGCACCGGCCTCGGCCTCTCGGTTTCCGCCGGGATCATCAAGGAACACCAGGGCAGACTGCGCTTTGCCTCAAGCCCGGCAGCAGGCACCACCGCGACGATCTCCTTTCCGGCCTGGCGGGAGAAAGCATCGGCCCTCTCCCCTCCAAAGCCGGGTGACAAAATGGAGCAAGCCGGGTAGGGTATGCGGCACGCCTGCCCGGCTTGCGGCAGGAATTTTCAGGAGGATTTTTTCCATGGACAAACAGCTTTCCCCGTTTCGGCCCATCCTGCTGGTTGACGATGAAGAGGCCTGGCTGCACAGCTTCAGCCTGACCCTGCGCTCCGTGGGCCTGAGCAATATCCGCTGCTGCGCCGACAGCCGCACAGTCATGGAAACCCTGGCCGCCGAGGATATCGGGGTGATCGTTCTGGATCTCACCATGCCCCATCTCTCGGGAGAAGAATTGCTGCCGCAGATCGTGCGCGAACACCCGCAGATCCCGGTGATCATCATCACCGGTCTCGATCTGGTGGACACCGCGGTGCGGTGCATGAAACTCGGGGCCTTTGACTACTACACCAAGGTCAGCGAAGAGACCCGCCTCATCGCCGGGGTGCAGCGCGCCGTTGACCTGAGCCGGTTGCGCCTGGAAAACGACCTGCTCAAGGAACATTTCCTCAAGGACAAGCTGGACCGCCCCGAGGCCTTCAGCCGGATCACCACCCACAACAAGGGCATGCGCTCCATCTTCCAATACATGGAGTCCATTGCCTACACCAGCGAACCGGTGCTGATCTCCGGCGAAACCGGGGTAGGCAAGGAGCTTATCGCCCAGGCCTTGCATGTGCTGAGCAAACGGCGGGGCGAGTTTGTCCCGGTCAATGTGGCGGGCCTCGACGACACCATGTTCTCTGACACGCTGTTCGGCCACAAGAAAGGGGCCTTCACCGGGGCGGACCAGACCCGGCGGGGGCTCATCGAGCAGGCCGCGGGGGGCACCCTGTTTTTGGATGAAATCGGCGACCTTTCCCAGCTTTCCCAGACCAAGCTGCTCCGCCTCCTCCAGGAACGGGAGTTTTTGCCCCTGGGTTCGGACATCCCCAAACGCACCGATTGCCGGATGATCTTCGCCACCCACCAGAACCTCCAGGAGATGCAGGAACACGGCGGTTTCCGCAAAGATCTCTACTACCGGCTCCATGCCCACCGCATCCACATCCCTCCCTTAAGGGAAAGGCTCGACGACCTGCCCCTGCTGGTCGATCATTTCTTCGAGGAGGGGGCGGCCCGGCTCAACAAGAAAAAACCGAGCTTTCCCAAAGAACTGATCTCCCTGCTGGGCACCTATGATTTCCCCGGCAATATCCGGGAGCTCCAAAACATGGTCTTTGACGCCATGAGCACCCACAAGAATCGGACCCTGTCCATGGATTCCTTCAAGGACTACCTCCGGCTCCGAAGACCCAATCTGGAAGAAGAGGTCAAAAAACACCCGGAAACCCGGACCCCGTTTGCCGATCTCCCGCATCTTCCCTCCATCAAGGAGGCGAGCTATCTCCTGGTGCTGGAGGCGCTGAACCGAGCCAACGGCAATCAGGCCATTGCCGCGGAGATGCTCGGCATTACCCGTCAGGCCCTTAACTGGCGGCTCAAACAGGCGGACCGGGGTGAGTGAAAAAAAGCGGCCGTCAGCACTCAGCTCTCAGCACAAAGCACTCTGCACTCAGTTCTCTCGCGCAAATCTTCTTGCACCCCATTGCCCAAAATCCCCTGCACGCCGAAAACAGCATTCAGAATAATTTCAAACACATACCACAAAAACACCACCTCTGGCACCCATCTTGCTTCTAACAGAAGAAAGCATGGTCAGTCCCTTATTGTGAGCAAAACAATTTTACACTGTGGAGCGCATGACCACACAACACATCCTTCTCACGGAAAACAGGCCCAATCTGCAGCACAGCCTCGGCCTCATGCTCAAACAGGCGGACTACCGCGTCAGCTTTGCGGAAAACACGGAGGACGCCGTTGCGCAGCTCAAGACCTTGGACAACACCCCGGATCCCGTTGATTTGCTGATCGTTGATCTCGATTCGGCCTCGCCGGAGGCATGCGCCGCCTTCATGCACGCCCTGTCCGCCAGCGCCTTTGCCATACCCTATCTCGTTCTGGCGGAAGATATCCGCGACACGACGGGCGATGCCTTGAAAAAACACGGCTGTCTCGCCTGCATCACCAAGCCATTCGAACCGGCGACCCTGCTCCGGAGCGTGCATGAGGCTCTGGACCACCGGCTGAAACAATAAAACGGACACCAACCAGGGAGGAAACCAGAGAAAACCAGGACCGAATGCCCCATGAACCAACCCGGATAATCATCATTTTTTCAAGGAGAACGATTATGCACAACACACCGTTACGCAGATGGATTCCATTCCTGCTCATCACCGGGCTTCTCGCGGGCGGCCCGGGCCTTTCCGGCTCGCCGGCCTTTGCGGCGGACCCAGCCCCGCAGGCAGCAGCCCAGGAGGCCAACGCCTTTACCGGCAAGATCACCGGCAAATCCAACAAGGCAAAAACCATCTCCGTCGAGGTGAAGGGCAAAAACGAATTCCTCAAATTCGACGACACAACCAAGGGCTTGGAACACGCGGTTGAAGGCGAGGCCGCGATCGTCAAGTTTGAACTGCGCGGGGCGGACCGCTTCGCCACCTCCGTCGAGCCCAAGCTCGCCACTCTCCCGCCGGGGGTAACGGAGATGAAGGTCGATGAACTGGCCAAGCTCATTGCCATGGGGCCGGACGAGGGCAACTATGTGCTGGTCGATTCCCGGCCTGCCGCCCGCTACCACGAAGGACACATCCCCACCGCCATCTCGCTTCCCGACACGGTGCATATGGAAACCGGCGACGCCTACCTGCCCGCCGACGCCCGCCTGAAGAAGACCACCCTGATCTTCTATTGCGGGGGCTTCACGTGAGGCATGAGCCCTAAATCCGCCGGTCTGGCGAAAAAAATGGGTCACACCGATGTACGCGTCATGCTTGCAGGCATCCCCGGCTGGAAAAAAGCCGGCAAGAGCGTCACTGCCTCGGAAAAATTTGTCCAAACAGGCAACATAGTCCTGGTTGATCTGCGCTCCAAGGAAGAATACGAAGCAGGGCATATCCCCAAAGCGCACAACATCCCCCTGGCCTCTCTGCCCGCAAAAGAAGACGCGCTCCCGATCAAAGCCCCTGTCGTGGTCTATGCCAACACCTTTCTTGAGGCGCAGCAGGGCTACAACCTGATGAAAAAATGGGGCGTCAAAACCGGCTCCATCTGGCCGGGCGGGGTTACATCCTGGACGAACAAGGGCAACAAGCTGGCCACCGGCCCCACCCCTGCCTCCATCTCCTGGGTCCGGCAATTGGGCAAGAACGAGGTTGGCCTGGCCGAGTTCAAAAAGGCCATGGATGACGGTGCCAATCAGCTCATCCTGGATGTCCGCACCTCGGATGAGGTGAAAGACGGGGTGCTCAAGAACTCCAAGCATATCCCCCTGGACGAAATCGAAAAACGGGTCGGCGAATTGCCCAAGGGCAAGGAGATGCTGATCCATTGCTCCACCGGGGCCCGGGCGGAAATGGCCAAAGCCGCTCTGGACAAGGCCGGGATCAAAAGCCGCGTTCTGATCGCCGATGTGGAATGCGAGCAGGGCAAATGTGAGATCACGGACTAATTCCACTGCTCCTTAAGAAACAGCCGCTTCGCCGGGGCTGTTTTTGCTGTGCAAGGCCCTGCCGGGACCATCCCCCCGGCAGGGCCTTTTTTTTCAATCACCGGGAAGCGCGCCCCGGGACATTCTTTCCTTGCCCAACACCCCCAAGCGGTCTATAATTGCGTTTCTTGTATCCTTCCGGCTGGTTGCGCCCTATTGCCCCAGCCGTGCCCATTCTGCAACCTGATCCCGGGAGCCGGTCCGTGACCCTGTCCAGCACAAAGAAAAAACAACTCCGCGCCGCTGTCGGCACATTCAGCTCCGCCAATATCCTGGTGCTCGGCGACATCATCGTCGACCACTTCATCTGGGGCTCTGTTTCCCGGATCTCCCCGGAAGCGCCGGTGCCGGTGGTGGATGTCACCCACGAAAACCTGCTGTTGGGCGGAGCGGCCAACGTCCTGCACAACATCTACGCCCAGGACAGCCGGGCCTCGCTCTGCGGGTTGATCGGCAACGACGCCATGGGCGACCATCTCCTCAGTCTGCTGGCGGAACTCGGCTCCCCTGCCGCGGGCATCGTCCGCACCGCAAACCGCCCCACCACCCTCAAGACCCGGATCGTGGCCCAACACCAGCAGGTGGTCCGCTTCGACCGGGAAAAGACCGGGGAACCGAGCCCCGAGCGGCTGGCGGAGATATGCCGCTTCATCGACGACAACCTGGAGGGCTTTGACGCGGTAATCGTCTCCGACTACAACAAGGGCATGATCAACCTGCCCCTGATGGAGCATCTGCGGAACCGGCTCAAAAAACGAAACATCCCGCTGATCATCGACCCCAAGCCCCAGCACCCGGAACGCTTTCGCGGCGCCACCATCATCACCCCGAATTTGCACGAGGCCGAGCGCATGGCCGACATGGTCATCAAAACCGAGAAAGACCTGCAAACCGCGGCCCATCTCCTGCAAAAAAAGCTGGCCAGCAACGCCGTCCTCATCACCCGGGGCGAGGCGGGCATGGCCTTGTACGAAAAGGGCAAGCCCCTGTTCACCATCCCCACCATGGCCAAGGAGGTGTACGATGTCACCGGCGCGGGGGATACGGTAATCGCCACCCTGGCCCTGGGGTTGGCCGTAGGCCTAACCGCTGCCGACGCCGCCACCATCGCCAATTTCGCCGCGGGCATCGTGGTGGGCAAGGTAGGCACGGCCACTGCCTCCACCGCCGAACTTCTCGAGGCAATCGGATGAAAAGACCGTTGAGCATGACCGGTTATGGCCGGGGAGAAGCGGCCGGGGCCAAAAGCTGGACCGTGGAGGTCCGCTCGGTGAACCACAAGTTCCTGGACTTGAGCATCAAGATTCCCCGCAAGTATCTCGGCCTGGAAGACCGGATTAAAAAAGAGATCGGCAATTACTACAGCCGGGGCCATGTGGATGTCTATGTCAACCCCGGCGCGGAAACGGGCGACACTATCCGCTTGGCCGCCAATCTGCCCCTGGCCCGCAACTATTACCAGTGCCTGGAGGCGATCCGTGAGGAGCTTTCCCTGCCCGACACACCAACCCTGGCCATGATCCAAAGCTACAAGGAGATCATCGTTGCCCACGAGGAGGAGGAAGACCTGGAAGCGGTCTGGCCGCAGGTGGCCGAGGCCCTGGGTCAGGCGCTGACCATGGCGCAGGGTATGCGGGAGCAGGAAGGCGCGGCGCTCAAGGCCGAACTCAGCCAGCGTTTGCAGGAGTTTGCCAAGACCGTGGAGACCATTGCCCAGGATGTCCCCGCCATTGTCCAGCGCAGAACCGAGAAGCTCAAGGAGCGGCTGGCCATACTCCTGCAAGGGGTGGATATTGATCCCCTCCGGTTGGCCCAGGAGGTGGCGATGATGGCCGACAAGAGTGATGTCACCGAGGAGGTGGTGCGCCTCCGCAGCCATATCAGCCAGTTCAACGGCTTTCTTGCGGCGGATGAGCCCGTGGGCCGCAGGCTTGATTTCCTGCTCCAGGAATTCCTGCGGGAGATCAACACCCTGGCCTCGAAGATCAGTGACGCGCCCACCGCCCATCTCACCGTAGAACTGAAAACCGAGGTGGAAAAGTTGCGGGAACAGATTCAAAATATCGAGTAAGGATTCGATCTCGCCAAGACGCGGAGACGCAGAGAAAAATCTCATCAGTTACGCATCTTGACTTTGCGCCTCTGCGTCTTGGCGAGAAACCAAGGTTATTGCGAGAGCATCACCAGGAAGGAAAGACAATGTCAGACCAGAGAATGATCAACGTGGGATTCGGCAACGCCGTGCTTGCCGGCAGGGTGCTGGCGGTGGTGAACCCCAAATCCTCCCCCATGAAAAAACTGCGGGAAGAGGCCAAGGAACAGCGGCGGCTCATCGATGTCACCGAGGGGAGGCGGACCCGCTCCATCATCATCCTGGACAGCAACCATGTGGTCCTCTCCTCGGTGCAGCCGGAAACCATCACCCTGCGCTTCATGGCCTCCCTCGACCGGCGCGATGACGAGCAGCCGGAAAAGGCCGACAAATGAGCCGGGGGAATCTTTTTATTATCTCCGCTCCCTCCGGGGCGGGCAAATCCAGCATCCTGAAAAAATTGCTGGCCGTGGTGGACAACCTCGCCTTTTCCGTGTCGCACACCACCCGCGCCCCACGCCCAGGCGAGAGCAACGGCCGGGAGTACCATTTTGTCGATCGGACGACTTTTGAAAAAATGCGCGGCAACCAGGCCTTTCTCGAATGGGCCGAGGTGCATGGCAATCTATACGGCACCAGCCGGGCGGCCATCGAGGCGCAGCAGGCACAGGGGATCGACGTCTTCCTCGACATCGATGTTCAGGGGGCCAGACAACTCCGGGAACAGCAGCTCCAAGACTCCGTTTTTCTCTTCATTGCCCCGCCCTCCTGGGCTGAGCTGGAAAAACGGTTGCGCGGAAGAGGCACCGACCCGGAGGAAACCGTGCAGTTACGGTTGCGCAATGCCCGGCGCGAGATGGAGGATGCCGGACGCTACGACTATCTGGTGATCAACGATCAACTGGATGAGGCGGTGGATGTCCTGCGCGCGGTGGTCATCGCCGAACGCTGCAAGGGGCGCCGCACCCCCGAGGGCCAGCCCATTGACTGGGAAAAAATTACAGGTTGATGGCGTCGCAGTGCAGTTGCCGTCATTCCGGCGAAAGCCGAAATCCAGTTTTTTCAGCTAGTCACATAAAGACTGGACACCGGTTTTCACCGGTGTGACGATTTATCGTGAAATCATCGCTATACTGGAGCCTCCATGAGCATTCAGCCGGACAACGACGACATCCTCTGGGGCATCCATCCCATCCTGGAACTCCTGCGGCTCCAGCCGAAAAAGGTGCGGGAGGTCGTGATCCAGCAGGGCAAGGGCGGGGCCAAGATCCAGGAGATCATCGCCCTGGCCCAGGAACAGGGGGTCAAAATCCGCTTTTTACCCGGCCAGCGCTTTCCCAGCTCCCCGGACAAAACCCACCAGGGGGTGTTGGCGAAAACAGCGCCGGTGTCCACCTGCAGTCTGCACGAACTGCTGAAGAAGGCCAAGGAAGAGGCTCAGCCGCTCATCGTGGCGCTGGACTCCATTCAGGATCCCCACAATCTGGGGGCCATCATCCGCACCGCCGCGGCAGCCGGGGCAACCGGCATCATTCTGCCCAAGGACCGTTCAGCCCCGCTCAACGCCACCGCAGCCAAGGCGGCGGCCGGGGCCATGGCCCATCTCAATCTCTGCCTGGTCACCAATCTGGTCTCCGCCCTGCAATCCGTGAAGGATACAGGATTTTGGGTATACGGAGCGGCAGGCGAGGCCAAACACACCGTCTATGCAACCACATTCTCAGAGGGGGTCTGCCTGGTAATCGGCGGCGAGGACAAAGGGTTGCGCCCCCTGGTCCGCGAACACTGCGACGAACTGGTCTCCATCCCCATGGCCGGCAGCCTCAACTCCCTTAACGCCTCGGTGGCTGCGGGCGTCATCCTGTTTGAGATCGTCCGCCAGCGGCAGGGCCACCGCTGAGCCGCCATCTTCCCCTTGACTTTCCCTTCCCGTCTGCCGGATACTGTTTAAAACAGAAACGGGAGCGGCCCCCTCCGCCGTTCCCTTATCCCACACAGGAGTCCGGCCATGGAGCAGACCACAACAATGCGACAGCTCGACATCCCCCTGAATCGAGATCTTTTTCTCCGAACCCTCATCCGGGAGCTGGCCGGAACCCTGGAAGAGGTGGTGGGCTACGAAGAGGCTGCCGGTTATATCAGCCTGGTTGGCCAGCACATGGGGGACTGGATCAATACCCTGTACAAGGAACAGCTTGGAGTCGCCACCCTCAACCGCCAGCAGACGGGTGAGGTTCTCGTGGATCTCAAGCATCGGATCCACGGCAACTTTTTCATCGTGGAGCAGAACAGCGAAAAAATCGTCCTGCACAGCACCACCTGTCCCTTTGAGGAAAAGGTGCTGGACCGGCCCTCCATGTGCATGATGACCTCCAATGTTTTCGGGGTCATCACCGCCGCCAATCTGGGCTATGCCAAGGTAGTGCTGGAGGAAACCATTGCCGGGCGTTGCGGACACTGCCGGGTCGTTGTTCACCTGCAGCAAAGCGCGGAGGCAGAGGCGGCACACGGCCGGGAATATTACGGGAATTAAGCAATGCTCGCCAAGCTGTTCGCAGAACTGAGCGGCCCGTGGTCCGACGCCTGTTTTCTCCTCTCCGGGGAGGGAGAGATCACAGCGGCCAACCCGGCCGGCGCGGCCATGCTCGGGCTGCCGATTCACACGATAGCAGGTTGCAACCTCGGCGGATTTGTCCGCGAATCCGCCGAGGCGGTTTCCGGCTATCTTGCCACCTGCGCCCGGAACAGACAGCAGATGCCCGGCACTCTCTCCCGACTGACGCCGGACGGGCAGATTCTCCGCTACTCCTGCCTCGGTCACCGGGCTTTCGCCAATCCTGCCGGTTCCCCCCTGATCTTTCTCCGCTGTTCCCAGGCAAAAACCGTAAGCAACCGCTTCACCGCCTTAAATCAGCAACTGGAACGGCAACTGGCCACCCACCATCGGCTCACCGCCTCCCACGCCATGCTGAAAACCGTGCTGGACAGCTTGGAGGCCCTGGTCTATGTGGCCGACATGCAGACCTACGAGGTGCTTTTTATCAACCGTTACGGCCGGGATCTGCTGGGCGACATTACCGGCTCCATCTGCTGGCAGACCATCCAGACCGGACAAACCGGGCCGTGCCCCTTCTGCACCAATCCCTACCTGCTGACTCCCGAGGGAAAACCCGGCCACGTCCGCATCTGGGATTTTCAGAACAGCGTCACCGGAATCTGGTTCCACATCCATGACCGGGCCATCCCCTGGATCGACGGCCGGTTGGTCCGGCTGGAGATCGCCACCGATATCACGGCTCTCAAGGAGGCTGAAGAGAAGACCCGCCGCGACAAAGATCAGGCCGATGCCCTGCTGAATCTTTCCAGGCGACCATGGACCTCAAGGGACGCCATGGCGGGCTATGCCCTGGAAGAGGCGGTCCGGCTCACCAACAGCGAGGTTGGCTATCTCCATTTCATGCGCGAGGATCAGCAGACCATCGAGCTGTTTTCCTGGTCGAAAAAGGTGACAGCCGAATGCTCGGCTGCCAAATCGATGCATTATCCGGTGGAACACGCTGGGATCTGGGCCGATTGCGTACGGCTCAGAAAACCGGTGATCCACAACGATTATCCGAACACCCCCAACCGCAAAGGCTGCCCGGAAGGCCATTTCCCCGTGCACCGCCACATGAGCGTGCCGATTTTCGACGGAGAGCCCATCGTGGCCGTCATCGGGGTCGGCAACAAGAAACAGCCCTACGATCAGGCGGACGTAATCCAACTTTCCCAATACATGAACACGGTCTGGGCCATTCTCAAACAAAAACTCGCCGAAATCGAGATCCGCAGCATCAAGGAACAGTGGGAAAAGACCTTTGACGCCATAGACGATGTGGTGACCATCCATGACTCTCAAATGCGCATCGTCCAGGCGAACAAGGCCGCAGGCGCTCTTTTCGGAGTGGCGCCTGCGGCGCTCGCGGGCAAACGCTGTTACGAGGTGTTCCGTTGCGCGTCCGAGCCCTGCCCAGGATGTCCGGAGGTTCTCGCCCGCACGGACCTCAACAACCATCGGGCAACCATCTGTCATGAAAACCTGAAAAAAACCTTTGCCGCGGCCTCTTTCCCCCTGGTAGACGCGACAGGTCTCACCGGTTTTGTCCACATCGCCAAGGATATCACCGGGCAAATCACGCTGGAGGAACGGTTGCGGCAATCCCAGAAGATGGAGGCCATCGGCACCCTGGCCGGCGGCATCGCCCACGACTTCAACAACATCCTGTCCCCCATCCTCGGCTACACCGAACTGGCGCTGACCAGAATTTCCCCGCGCGACGCTCTGACCGCCGATCTGCAGCAGGTAGTAAAAGCCGCCTTGCGGGCCAAGGATCTGGTGCAACAGATTCTCGCCTTCAGCCGGCAGTCACCCAAGGAGCGAAAACCCCTGCGCCCCCATCTGGTGGCAAAAGAGGCGATCAAATTGCTGCGAGCCTCCCTGCCGTCCACCATCGAGATCCGTGAGAAGATTTCCCCCGAATGCGGAGCCATCCTGGCCGACCCTACCCAACTGCACCAGATCATCATGAACCTCTGCACCAATGCTTACCAGGCCATGCGGGAAACCGGCGGGGTGCTGGGAATAAGCCTCATGAACATGGCCATCGGGGAGGAGGACAACAAGGTGGCAAGCTCGGAACTTGCGCCCGGAGACTATGTGCTGCTTGAAGTAAGCGATACCGGCCGCGGCATGGATCACGCGACCATGGCTCGGATTTTCGAGCCCTACTTCACGACCAAAGCCACCGGAGAGGGCACGGGACTGGGGCTTTCCGTAGTCCACGGCATTATCAAGAGCCACCGGGGACACATCACGGTATACAGCGAACCGGGCCGAGGCACGAATTTCCATGTCTATCTGCCCAGGGTCGCGGAAGCGCCTGCACTGGCGACAGGGGCGATCTGCCGTGAGAGTATCCCCACCGGCACCGAGCGGCTGCTGGTGGTGGACGACGAAGAGCAAATCACCGGGATGCTGCGGCTGATTCTGCAAAATCTCGGCTACCGGGTCACCGCATGCGGCAGCAGCCCAGAGGCTTTGAGCCTCTTAGAAAAGGACCCGAAAGCATTTGACCTGCTGATCACCGACATGACCATGCCCGGCCTGACCGGATGCGAGCTGGCAAAAAAAGCGCTGGCCCTCCGGCCGGACCTGCCCGTTATCCTTTGCACCGGCTTCAGTGAACTGATCAACAAAGAGCAGGCAAAAGCCTTGGGCATCCGGGCCTATCTGACCAAACCGGTTTCGGTGCGGGAACTGGCCCAGGCGGTGCGCAAGGCGCTCATGCCGGCCGGACAACCCGGCTCATTTGCCGTCGAGCAGCCGCACGACTGAACGGGAAATTTCCTGAAGCGAACTCACCGGCGCATCCGCCATGGCCAGGACAACCATCCCCGAGGTAATCGCGGTGATCGCGCCGGCCACCTCGCCGCAGTCCAATCCGGCAGGGAACTCCCCCCGTTTCAATCCTTCCTCAAGGATCTTCCGCACCACATGCCGCTCGCGGCGAAACAGCGCGGCCACCATTTCCTTGGTTTCCCGGTCATGCTGATGGCGCTCAAGCGCCGACAGAACGACCAGGCAGCCGCCCGGCGTTTCCGGGCTAAAATGAAAATCAATAACAAAGGCCAGCCATTTTTTGATCGCTTCCCGGGCTGAGGCTGCCGTGCTGGTAATGCCTTCAAGCGCTGTCCCAACCCGCCCTATATACAGGGCGAGACACCTTTTGAACAGACTGCGCTTGTTGCCGAATGCGTTGTAGATGCTGGCCCGGTTCAAGCCCATTCCCTTTTCCAGGTCTTGCAGCGATGTTGCGGCATAGCCCTTTTCCCAGAAAAGATGCAACGCCGCCTCCAACGCCCTGTCTTCATCAAATCCCTTTGACCGCGCCACGGATTCCCCTCGCCACCAATTTCTTTACCGATCGATCAAGAAAAAACAATTGACACTGTAAAATATGATTTATATGTTACCGTATATTGTATCGTCCGGTACAGAAAAAAACAGGAGGACATCCATGAAGCACTTCGCACTTGCCCTTGCAGCCCTGCTCCTCATTCCCGTTTTGAGCAACCAGGCGGCCGGCGCCCCCAAAACCCGCTACGACGCCACCACCCAGACCTGCCGGGTTCTCGACGACGGCCCGCTGGAATGGGAAAGCCGCCCCTGGGGCGAGGGCGGCAAGCTCTTCAAGGATGTCTGCAAGAGTTGCCACACCCGCAACAACGATACGGGCGCCCCCTTTCTCTGGGTGGAGTCAAAAAGCTCGGCTGCCTGGAACCGGGTTTTTGAAACCCGCTCGCCGAAATGCGCCAAACAAGGCGCCTGGGATGGCATTACCCTGGAGCAGCAACTGAAACTCAACGACTACCTGTACCGCTGGGCTGCAAGCAGCCAGAATCGCAACGACAGTTGCTGACGCTGAGGTCAACTCTCCCGGTCCGGGAGAAATAGAGCAAACAGGCCGCCCCCCCGGCTATTTCCCCTGCCCCTTCCCTTTGCCGAACAGATCGGCAAAGGTGCCCATGGGTTTGGCATCCTTCTTCTTTTCCGCGAGATACTGACGGAAGTCGTCCCGGCTTTCCCCATCGGTCGCGCCCTTGTCCTTTTTGCCGCCCGTCTTGGCAGTCTCGCCCCCCTCGACCTTGGCAGGCAGGGGCAAGGAGAGGGAGAGCCGCTTCTTCTCCGAGTCCACGCTGTCGATCTTCACCTCCAGGGCATCGCCCACCTGCACAACCTCGCGCGGATGGCTGATGCGCCGCCCAGCGCCGAGCTTGGAGATATGCACCAGGCCGTCGATGCCCGGGGCAAGCGAAACAAAGGCCCCGAATTCCGTGAGGCGGACAACCTTGCCGGTGACGACGCTGCCCTCCGGGAACATCCCGCTCATCTCATCCCAGGGGTTGGGCAGGGAATCCTTCAGGCTGAAGGAATAACGATCCTTGTCCCACTCAAGCTTGAGCACGGTGACGGTCACTTCCTGCCCCACACTGATCCGCTCGTGGATATCCTCGATCCGTCCCCAGGCGATCTCGGAAACCGGAATCAACCCCTCGATGCCGCCGATATCGACAAAGGCGCCGAAATCGCGGATGGAGGTGATGACCCCCTTGACGGTCTGGCCGACGGCAAGGGATTCTTGCAAGGCTTCCTTCTGTTGAGCCCGTTCCTCCTCAAGCAGAGCCCGGCGGGAAACCACGATGTTCTTGCCGTGCTCGCCGTATTTGGTGATCCGGAAAGCGAACTTCTTGCCGATGAACTCCTCCGCGTTTTCGATATGGCGCATCGCCATCTGGGAAAAGGGGCAAAAAGCCCGGACGCTGCCGGAAAAACGCACCTCAAAGCCGCCCTTGGTCTCGCCGGTCACGGTGCCCTCCACCGGGATGCCGCTCTGGCACGCCTCATCAAGATGGCCGGCCACCGCGCCGCCGCTCACCTTGGCGGTGAACAAGCGCTCGTTGTTCTTCTCGGAAAGAAAATAGACCTGCACCCGGTCGCCTTCGGCCACGGTCAGGTTGCCCTCCGCGTCGGTGAATTCGTTTCTGGCCACAGCCCCTTCGCTCTTGGCGCCGAGATCGAGAAAAATCCATTCCTTGGCAATGCGCACCACGGTAGCTTCGATCTTCTGGCCCGGACGGAGCCGCTCTTTTTTACTGGTCGAGGTCTCCTGAAACATCTCGGCAAAGCTTTTATCATCCGTCATTGTCATCACACTCCCCTGGAAGTTGTTGTTTGCATAAAAATATCAATCTTCGCCAATGGCGGAGCCGATCTCTACCCGTTCCACTTCTTTGGTTTCGCACTGCAGAATACAAAATCCCGGCTGGCCGTCCTTGCCCAGCAGCTCGCCGGGGTTGATCAGCAGACAATCGCCGGCCTTTTCCACCTGGTAGCGGTGGTTATGGCCGCAGCAGACCACGTCGAACATGCCCTGACAGGCAATGCCCCTGGCCATCTGCGGATAATGGGTAAAGGCAAGTTTCAGCCCCCCTGCTTCCACCGCGCCCAGGATGCCGTGATGGCTGATCGTGGGAAAGCGCAGGCCACATGACTGGGAGATGACATGCTGGTCGCCGGTGTTGTTGCCGTAGATCAGGTGCACCGCCCCGCTGAAGCGGGCAAGTTCGTCGAGCATGAACGGAGAGATCAGGTCGCCGCAATGGATGATCATGCTCACGCTGTAGGCATTGCAGTATTTCACCGCTGCCCGCAGGTTGAGGATGTGGTCGTGGGTATCGGAAATAATCGCGATTCTCATGATTTTTCCCCGAGGATCCCGGCAAGCGCGGCGAGACATCGTTCGTTGCGGCTTGGCTCTTGCAGGGAGACCCGGAAATAGTGAGCATCCAGCCCGGCGAAGTTGCTGCAATCCCGGATCATGATGCGCTGGGCGAGCATGCTCTCCCGCAATTGGGCCGCGGTCAGCGAGCCGGTCAACCGGCAGAGGATGAAATTCGCCGAGCCGGGGATTACCCGCACCCCGGGCAGCGCCGCGAGCCCGGCGACAAAAGCCGGCCGGGTCCGGGCAAGAACGTCGCGCACGGACCGGACATATCCGTCACCATGTTCCAGCAGATACTCCCCTGCCACCTGGGCCATGCGGTTCACGCCCCAGGGCTTGCGCCGCGCGGCAAAGCGGGCCATCTTCTCCTCGCTGGCCACAAGAAAGCCGAGGCGCAGACCGGGGATGCCGTAAATCTTCGAGGAGGAGCAGAGCAGCAACAGGTTGGCAGGCAGGGGAAACCCGGCAAGGGTTGGCTCATCCACAAAAGGCAGATAGGATTCATCGATGAGAAATTCCGTGGCAGGATGGGCAAGGATGAAATCGAACAGCACCCGGCTTGATACCACCCTGCCGGTGGGGTTGTTGGGATTGCAGAGAAACACCAGCTCGCCCCCGGTCAGGCAACCGGAAAGACGGTTGAAATCAGGGGCGAAATCCTCCTCTGGTTTGAGAAAAAAGAACTCAACCCCAAGCCCGGCCCAGTCGCCAGCCGTCTGGTAGTCGCCATAGGTTGGGGCAACCACCAGGGCGCGCTTGCTCCGGACGCCGGCAGGAATCGCATAGATAAATTCGGTGGTGCCGTTGCCCGCCAGAACCTGCCGAGGATCGCAGCCGTATTTCCGGGCAAAGAGTCTGACCAGGGTCTCGCTGCCGCTCTCCGGCAGAAAGCTGATTTCCGGCAACCTGTCAATCAACGCTTCCCGCAGTCCTGCGGGCATACCCAATGGGGTGAGGTTGCTGCTCATATCGATGAGATCGCCAACTTCACAGCCCAACTGTTTGGCCATGGAAAGAATATCCCCGCCATGGACGCCCTGGGCGCTGATCACACTCGTCGCCATTTTCAACCCTTGAGCCGCAAGGGCAAACCGGCTGCCACAAAAACCACCTGCCCGCAGACCATGGCCATCTGCTGATTGGTCCACCCGGCCAGATCGCGGAAGCGGCGGCCCATAGACGATTCCGGCACGATGCCTAAGCCGACCTCGTTGGCAACCAGGACCACCGAGGTATCGAGGCCGGCCACGGTGGCGCCCAACCGGGCAACCTCCCCCTGGATCTTCTCGTCGCTGAAATCCTGCATCATCATATTGGTAAGCCACATGGTCAGACAATCCACCAGGAAGACCTCGGAGCCGGTCTCGTTTTTGCCGAGCACCCCGGCCAGGTCCAGCGGCTCTTCCACGGTGAGCCAGCCGATGCCCCGGCTCTGCCGGTGCAGGGCGATGCGGCTATCCATCTCCGCGTCGTTCCTGGCTTCCAGGGTGGCGACAAAGACCTTGTCCGAAAAGTTTTTGGCAACCCATTGCTCGGCGTAGCGGCTCTTGCCGCTGCGGCACCCGCCAAGCACCAATTTTTTCGTGGGGCGCTGCCCGCCCCCTGTCATTTTCGTCATAGTTCTTTTCCCGAATGTACAGCCAGGGCAAGGTACCTTGTTCCCTGGACAAAGAGCAACCGTTTTGCCGCAAGCTCCTCAAGAAAAGTTGCCAACTGCGCCCTGCCGAGCTTGGGAAACAGCCGGGCAAGCGCCTCGAACTCGACGATTGTTTCGCAGGCAAGATAGATGGCCCGGGAAGTGCCGCGCAGCCGGTGATGCAGGGTCGCCTGCCCGGGCAGCTCCTGGCGGATGATGAGCAGGTTGCCCGCATCCCGGTAGGAAAGCGGCGGGACCAGATGGGCCGGGCTGCGCCGCGCCTCGTGGAACCGTTGCCAGGCGCGAATCTTCTTGACCACCGGCTGCCAGAGTGTGCGTTGGTACGCCCTGTCCCCGCGGTAGTCGTTGAGCAGCAGGGTCAGGCCCGGCAAGATGCGCGGCGGAAAGAGCTTGCGATTGTGGGGATGCTGAACAATGGCGCGGATGCCGTAATCTTGGGGATTTTCAGCCACCCCAGAGCCATGGCCAAGGAAAAAAGCCGCACCGGTCAGAGGAGTAAAGGGCAGGACATACTCAAGATTGGCCAGGGTTTCCGCCACCTCCGCCTCGGTGGACCCGGGAAAGCCGGTGATCAGATTCCCGTCCAGCCGGATGCCCAGGGCAACACTCTCCTTCATCAGGGCCAGGTTCTCCATGACCGTGGCCCCCTTGCGCATCCTATCAAGCAGCCTTTGGCTAAGAGCCTCGATCCCGGCCTGCACCGCCACCAGCCCGCCCTGCCGGTACCCCTTGAGGGTTTCCCCTCGCTGGTTGACCCGGAGTTCGGCAAAAAAGCGGAAATCCCGTGTGCCGGAGGCCATCTTGGCAAAAAAGTCCGGGGCCTCCCGTCCGGGCAACACATTGTCCGCAAAGCTGAAATCAAGGCAGCCATGCCGCTGGGACAGGGTCAGCACCTCTCGCTCCATCTGTTCCGCACTCTTGCCCCGATAGCCGTGCCATTGGAGGTTGAGATTGCAGAAGGTGCATTTCCCCCACCAGCAGCCCCGGGAAAATTCCACCACCAGCTCCGGCACGAAGGGCTCCCCGGAAAACTCTTGGCGCAGGTCAAGAAAATAATCATCGTAATCCGGGGTCGGCAACTCGGAAAGATTCTTGAACTGGCAGCCGGTGAATGCCTCTTCGTGTGTCTGGCGATTCCGAGCCAAGACCTGAGGCGCCAAGGCGGTTTGGCGCCCGGCCAGCACCCGGCAGAGGTTGGCAAGCACCAACTCCCCCTCGCCGTGCACCACATAATCGAGCCAGGGAAAAACGTCGAGCAACGAGCTGCCCATTTCCGCCACGCAGGAAGAGCCGCCAAAGACGATGGGCAGTTGCGGCTGCAACATCTTGAGATGCTTGGCAGCCAGCAGGGAGGGCAACAATTGATTGAAGCAGACGGAAAAGCCCACCAGATGAAACTGTCCCCAGTTCTGCCGGGCAAGCCACTGGCGCAGATGGACATCCACCTTCTGCCAGAGACTCTCTATATCCTGGTCGCCCGCAGCCTTGCACTTCTTGAGCCTTTGCGCAAGAAACCCCTGCAAGCCCCCGCGCTGTTCCGGAAAAAGCAGCCCGGCGTACAACCCCTCGCAGAGCCAGACATCCTGGGAGATTTCCCGATAGAGATCAAGGCCAAGGGACTTGGCCAGCCCCAGATACGGGTGCAGACAGCTCACCCGCACATCCGGCTCGGCCTGGGCCAGATACCCCTTGAGCGTGCCCAGTTGCACGGAGGGCCGGTTGAAAAGCGCCCAAGGCATGGTGATCAGACCCAGGCGAAACGGGGGAAGCGACTGATCGGTGTTCTCAACCATCCTGGATGCTCATGATCGTTTTAGAGGCAAAACGCCCTCAGAATAAAAAACGCCCAGCAGTGCCGCAGATGCGCGAAAGAGGCCTGCGAAGTGTGCTGGTGCACACGAGCAAGCCGATGACAACGCAGATGTGGTGCTGCCGGACGGTTTTTTTATTGTTCGATGATTTCTGTGCCCAGCGGCGGGGTAAAAACAAAGGTCTCCGGCGCAACCGGAGCGTTGCGGCTGATATTGGAAAAAGCCAGATCGGTTATGCTGCCAAAATGATCGACAATCTCAAGCCGGCGCAGCATGAAATTGTCGTCGATCCAGACATGGAGGTAATCCACCTGCGGATGCGCGACCTTGGGCACGAGCTTGATCGCCTTCAGGCTCGCATCCCCCTGCCTTTCCGGCGGCAGCACCTTGAAATCGCGGACGATATTGCCGGTGCCGACAAAAAAAGCATAGGTGACATCGGAGTTGATGTACTGCGAAACCGGCTGCACGATCATCTGGGAGGAATCGGCAAGATACAGGAAGACCTTCTTGCCGTCGCTGATCAACACCTGCTTGTCCGGCGTCTGGTAATCCCAGCGGATGCGGCCCGGCTTGAAAATCGCCACCTTGCCCGCGCCCAGCCGCTTGCGGGTGCTCATGGGCACCGAGGTGGACTGTTTGAAATCGGCGGTCATGGTTTTGGTCTCTTCATAGCGGGCCTGGAGCTTTTGCGCCAGCTCAAGGGGTGTCGGGGCAGCGCACTGTCCGGCCCCTGGAAAAAACGCCAGGAACATACCGCCAACCAACAGGGAGAGCAAAGGTTTCAGACAAAAAGCAATGCGGTTCATGACAAATGACTCCTGTTGAAGATATCAGAGGCAACCTTTTCCAAGCGAATGGGGCGGCCAAAGACCTTTCTGGCAATATCGAGGGCCGCGTCGGTTACGTCGGAAACATAATAATGGCTTTCCCCGTTGCGGTCGATCTGCTGCTCGATGGCCGGATTGTTTTTGAGAAAAAGGGCCACGCTTTCCGCCACCACCTCCGAGGAATCGATGATCGCCACCCGCTTGCCGATGCGCGGCTGGATCAGATCCTTCAGCAGCGGATAATGGGTGCAGCCCAGAACAAAGGTATCCACCTGCCTCAACCGCAACGGCTGGAGATAACGGCGGAGAATCATCTTTGTTTCCTTTTTGTTCAGCCAGCCTTCCTCAACCAGGGGAACCAGGAGGGGGCAGGCCTGGGAATAGACGGTGTATCCCGGCTGTTCGGCCAGGATCTTTTTTTCATACACCCCGCTCTTGATGGTGGCCCGGGTGCCGATCACCCCGATACGGCCGGAACGGCTCGTGGCTGCGGCCTTGCTCACCGCCGGGGTGATGACCTCGAAAATGGGCACGGGAAACTCCTGCTGGAGAATCTCGGAGGCCACACTGGCCGCGGTGTTGCAGGCGACAATGATGATCTTCGCCCCCTGGCCGAGAAGAAACTCCGTATTCTGCCGGGCATAGGCGATAATGGTTTCCGGGCTCTTGGAACCATAGGGGGTTCGGGCCAGGTCGCCGAAATAGGCAATGCGGTATTGCGGCAGAAGCTGTTCAACAGCCTTGGCCACCGTCATCCCGCCCACGCCCGAATCAAAAATACCGATCATGCTCGTCTCGCACAAAAATCAAGGAATAAGGGGATTATACACCACCCACCAAACGATGCAAAAAACACCGGGCACTATGCAGTGTATTCGGGAAAAAGTCAACCTCCGCAGCCCGCCTGGAGCAGCCCCCTTCGCGCCCCCAGAGAAAAAAAGGAGGGCCCCGACCTTCAGGTCGGAGGCCCTCCTTGAGGGACAACCGGAACATCCCGTGACAGGGGCTATTTTTTCTCGCCCCCCGCCTTCTTGGCCTGGCCGTTTTTCTTGCGCTTGGCAATGGCCTTGCGCAAATTCTCCGGCAGCCCCCGGTCCTTGCCGGCTTTCTTGCGCCGTTCGGAAAGGGCTTTTGCGCAGAGCGGCTGCCGCAGAGGAAAACCCCACTTTTCACGGTACTCCCTGCCGGTCAAGCCATGGGAGCGCAAATGTTTTGGCGACAGCATCTTGAATTCCTGACCGCATTCCAGGCAGACTATTTTATTTTTCTGAATGGATTTTTCAGGGGACATGCCTGGAGCGCTCAGCGTCACGGCAGATCCATCTGGACTTCCAGCCTGCAATTTTGCTTCACCCGCCTGCAACACCTGCAACGCATTAAACGTAGATTGCAAGGCCAGGGTTATTTCCTCTGTATTCATAGCCTTTGAAGCACATTGCGACTGAACCAGATCCGCCGCCATTTCCACAAGTGATTTCCCCATCTTTAC
Organism: uncultured Desulfurivibrio sp.; assembly: GCA_964588325.1. Lineage (GTDB taxonomy): Bacteria > Desulfobacterota > Desulfobulbia > Desulfobulbales > Desulfurivibrionaceae > Thiovibrio. The sequence goes on along the minus strand of CAZPOR010000001.1, from coordinate 240,117 downwards.
ATCCTCCACAATTAATCATTACGAGTAAATTTCATACAAAATAATACGTATCGCAAAACAAATATCAAAGCAAGTTTTTTTAAGCCAACACTCAAGCGGCACAATTACAGCCCCGTAAACTTGCCTACCATTGCAGAACAGTTTTCTGCCCGGGGGGACTGCATCATCATCCGGAAAGAAGCAAGACAAAAAAAAACACCTGTCTCCACATTCGGCACAGGTGCTGCATATCCCCTCTGTTCCAGGCCACGCTCCGTCGCCACGTTTCCGGATAGAGCAAACCGGACGTTATGTCTCCCGCCGGTCAATCAGATAGTTGCTGCCATCCATTTTTTTCACGCAATGCTTGAGCTGCGAAGCAACAGAAGAAACCTCGCCGTAATGGGTGTATCTGCCGCCCCCGGTGGTCACCGCGGCAATGGAAAGGCTCAAAAGCCCGAAACGGGTCTCGCGGTCCTGACGGTCGCGCCCGACAAACTCGCCGACGGCAATGTCTTCCGCGCTCAAGAACATGTTCCGCACCAGATCGAAGTTGAGCAGAATCTTCTTGCAGACCGCTTCCACCATCTCTTCCCGGACGATGAACACAAAATCATCCCCGCCGATATGCCCGACAAAACTGCCTTTCCTGGCCAGCTCATCCACAACGTTGACCATGACCCGCGCCACCATGAGGATCACCTCATCCCCCCGGGAAAAGCCATACCGGTCGTTATAGGGCTTGAAGTTGTCGATATCCACATAGCAGACCGCGTAACCGTCCGGTTCCCCGAGCACCCGCTGAATGGCGCGAATAATCGAGGTGTTGCCGGGAAGCCGGCTGAGGGGATTATTATCAAAAGCCCGGATCATGCGGGATTCGGCAAGGCGGATCCGGGTAAGCAGGACTTCGGGGGTAAAAGGCCTGGTGATGATATCATCCACCGGATAGTTGTCCCAGTCCAATTCGACCTGAAGCTGGCTCTCGTCGACAACCAGAAAGATAGGGATGTTGGCCTTTTGCAGGCAAGCCTTCACGGCCCGGATCAATTCGACATCGCCGTTTTTGCCGGAAAACCCTTTTTCCGTCACCAGCAGATCCGGGGGATCCTCCAGAACCTGCGCCAGGGCATCATGCAGACTGGCGCAATGCTTCATCGTGTAGCCCTTGGCGTCAAGGAGCAGCCGGCATTCCGGCATGATCAGCGATTCGCTGCCGGCAATCAGGATACGGGACATTTTTGCCGCGCCTTGGACTGAAACCGGAAAAGAGGGGAAATCCTCATGCCGCACCTTCCTGGCCGGTCTGAATATCGAGACTGAAGCCCTTGACGTCCCAGAGCTTTTCCTCCACCTCCCGCAGCAGCGGATCAATATCCGCCGGGGCAAGACCGAGCAGTTTCCAGGCCTTGTTGTTCAGCGGCGGCACCCAGATATCTCCGGCATGACCGTAGCCAAGGCCCCGGATCATGATATTGGCAAAATGAACAATGGCGCTGGCTTGCTGTTCCTCCTTGGCAAGATGAGGATCGTGATGGCAGGCGATGGGCTCGACCAGTTTGTTGGGCAGATTCCAGCTCTTGGCAAGCCAACTCCCCACCTCGGCATGATCAAGACCCAAGACCTCCTTTTCCGCCTCAAGTCTCGAAATCTTTTTCTCCTGGGACAACTCCGTGATTTTTTCGTATTCCCGGGGCAACTCCATCTTGATGGCAACCTTGCCGATATCATGGATAAGCCCGGCGGTGCTGATCTCTTCCGGATCCTTCACCCCCAGATGCCGGGCCAAGACGTTGCAGACCACGGCGCAGCCCAGGGAATGCTCCCACAACTCCACATCCTGCGACTCCATGACCTCAAAAATGGAGGCGCTGATGATCAAGCTCTTGATAACATTAAACCCAAGCAGGATAATGGCGCTGTTCAGGGAACTGATCCGCTGCGGAAAGCCGTAAAACGCCGAGTTCACCAGCTTGAGCAACTTGCTGGCCAGGATGTGATCCTTGCTGATCACCCTGCCCATCTGCTCCGTGGTCGTATCAGGGTCCTCCGCCATCTTGCCCAGCTTGGCAACAATACCGGGCAGGGTCGGCAGATTTTTTATCTCCCGCAGCACCTTTTTGAACTGGGCACGTTTTTGCTCATCCATCATAAGCCGCCATTCAGAATGTGGACCATTGGACCATCGCACACGGCAGCAGGAGCCGTAACGACAGGAAAAAGAATATGCCGGTTATTTCGCGGCGGCCTCTGTACTCCGCGCGGCGGCCAGCTTTGCCTGGATCCGCTTCTTGAGATACATGAGCGGGGCGATGTCTTCAACCCGCTGAAAACGCACATCGATTTCGTGCAATTCCTCCTGCAGGGTTTTTTCTCCCTCCAGGACCACGGGATGCCCTTCCACGGTCACGTCAACGATGTCCATGCCGGTCAAGCGCTCGATCAGGGCCGGGGTCAATGCCGTTCCCGCCCCGCAGAGCACCATTCCTTCGGGGTTAAGGATTTCCTTGGCAAGAACCATTCCCGGGCCCGCCTGGGCTATCAGTATTCTCTGCACGCCTGTTCCTCTTTATGTATTTCCGGGACACACCCTTCCCTCAATCCCGCCGGGAATCCGACGCTAGACATTGACAGATCCATCAAGCGGCATTAAATTATACCCCATTTCGGGGAATGCCCATACCGGAAAGTATAGCAAGTTTACAGATGTTTCGCTGGAAACAACAAAAAAAATTGTTTCCAGCTCTCTTTTTAATGTTTCACCGTACTGGACTGAAAACGGAGGGACCAGAAATGCCTATCTATGAATACCAGTGTGAGGCCTGCCAGGACATAATCGAGGCGCAGCAGAGCCTGTCCGAAAAACCGCTGACCACCTGCCCCGCCTGCACAGGCACCCTTAAAAAACTTATCTCCCGAAGCTCCTTCCAACTCAAAGGCGGGGGATGGTACTCCGATGGCTACAGCAGCAGCGGAAAGGCCGCAGCATCCTGTCCGGCGGCAAGCTCCGACGCAGCCCCGTCCTGTGCGGCCAAGGAAAGCTGCGCCTGCAAGTGCGGCTGATCTCACCCGCGGGGATGCCTGGTAATCAAGGCCATGGCATCCCCGTAGCTGTAAAACCGGTACCCCTTCTCCACCGCCTCTCCGTACGCCGCAAGAATCCGTGCCCTACCCGCCAATGCGCTGACCAGAAACAACAGGGATGACTGCGGCAGATGGAAATTGGTGATCAGGTTATCCACCACCCGGAACTGAAAGCCCGGATAGATATACAGGTCGCAAAAACCGCAGCGGGCTGAAACGCGCCCCGTGGGTTCGGCGGCAAACTCCAGGGCCCGCACCGAGGTGGTGCCCACCGCCCAAACCCTCCCCCCTGTTGCCTTTGTTTCATTGACCAACGCGGCGGCCTCCTCGGAAACCATGAGATATTCGGCATGGATCGCATGCTCCCGGATATCCTCGACCCGCACCGGGGCAAAGGTGCCATAGCCGACATGCAGGGTGACCTGGGCAAGGCGAACCCCGTGCGCCTGAATCCTTGCCAAAAGCTCAGGGGTAAAATGGAGCCCCGCGGTGGGTGCAGCCACGGCGCCGGGGCTTTCGGCATACACCGTCTGATAGCGCTGCCGGTCTTCCTCGCTCTGCCCTTCTTCCCTTCGGATATAGGGCGGCAGGGGCATCTGCCCATGCGCTTCGAGAAGCCCGGCCAGATCTCCGCGAAAATGCAAGGCAACCCGCACCTTGCCGTCGGGGAGCAGCTCCCGCACCGTGCCGAACAGATCCTCGGAAAAAAGCAGCTTTCCTCCCGGCTGCGGCCGCTTGGCGCTTTTCACCAGCCCCACCACCTCGGCCTGTTGCCAGCCATCGCTCTCTCCTTCTGCCTCCTGTGGTTCCGGCACCGGATATTCCAGGATCAACAGCTCCGCCTTGCCGCCGGTCTCCTTCCTGCCCAGCAACCGGGCCGGAAAAACCCGGGTGTTGTTGACCACCAGAAGATCCCCCGGAGCAAGATAGTCACAGAGGTCGGAAAATTGGCGGTCCCTGGTCTCTGAGGCCAGGCAATCCACCACCAGCAACCGCGAGGAATCGCGGCACCCAAGGGGCTGCTGGGCGATGTTTTCCTCGGGCAGGGCAAAGTGGTAGGAAGCAAGAAAAAAATCAGCGTTGCTGGTCATGGATTCCATTTGCGTTTACAGGTACGGGGAAGGAGCGAAAAATCGGAGGAGCCGAACTCTGGGTCAGGGAAACAACCCGGTTCGCTGGGTGAGATAGCAGAGTAGCAGGCCAAGCCCAAGGGCAAAGAGCCCCGTGGCCCGCAAGGCCCCGGCTGGCATCTGGCCGATTCGCGCCAGCCATCGCTGCATGGCCTCGGGAAAAAGGACATAGGGAATCGCTTCCAAGACAAAAACCAGGCCAAGCACGGTAACAAGAAGTTTCATGGCCGCACCCTACCAGTTGCCCGCGATTTTTTCAAGACGGCAAAGCAACCACCGAGACAGCCAAGATACACGCCTGAACAGACCAAAATTCCGGCGGCAATCGACAGCCTTCCCCGGCCCGCTGGCCTGGGACCAAACAAGCCGCAAAAACTTTAGCAGCCAGACACCTTAGTCAACGAATCAACACCGTCCACTTAGATCTTCTTTCGGTGCAGCACGTTTGATTCTTGAGAATATGCACATCCGCTCTCCGGCAAAAAGCGCATCAAATCACAATGCGCACTACCCGGAAGGCAGGGGCTGAAAAGAGCACTTGCCAAACCGTCTTGTTTTACACATAATATAAAGAAAATGAATGTGTGAACGGAGGTGTGAAATGGCGACGAATCTGGCGATTGACGACAGCCTGATCGAAGAGGCGCGGGTGCTGGGCAAGCAGAAGACCAAGAAGGCCGTAGTGACCGAGGCGCTGGAGGAATATATCCAGCGCCGGAAGCAGAAGGATATTCTGAATATCTTCGGCAAGGTCGATTACGAACAGGATTACGATTACAAGAAACAGCGGCAGGCGGAATGAAGATTCTGGTCGATACCTGTGTCTGGTCCCTGGCCTTGCGCCGCAACGAAACGGCCGAACATGTTCAGGTCGAGGAGCTCACCGAATTGGTGGCCGAACTGCGGGTTCAACTGATCGGCCCGATTCGACAGGAACTCCTCTCCGGGATCAAGACAAAAAAACAGTTCACCGCTCTCAAAAAATATCTCGCCGCCTTTCCCGATCTGCCCCTGGATTCCGCAGACTTCGAGTTGGCGGCGGAGTTTTTCAACCTGACCAGAGGCAAGGGCATCCAAGGCTCAAATACGGATTACCTCATCTGTGCCGTGGCGCATCGCCACCGGCTGCCCATTTTCACCACGGATCAGGATTTCGAACACTATGCCTCGGTGCTGCCGATCCGTTTGTACCAGACGCGCCTGCGGTAGCGTTCTTGTTGCGCAAGCGACTGTCGAGGGGATACCCTTGTTAACCGCCGAGTTTTGGTGACACAATACCCGGCCCGGTGCGGTACGTTTGATTCCTGGAGCTGAAGAATGTCCGAAAATCAAGCCTGACCCCTGACCCCAGAACCGCCTTTCCATATGCGGGAAATTTTCCAGGATCGACTTTTGGACAAAGGGGATGTACATTAAAAGCAACACAACAATGTACAATGAGGCGACACCATGAAACAGGCGACATTTTCCGAGCTTCGCAACCATGCCAAGCAGTATTTTGACCTTGTCGAGTCGGGCGAGCCGGTGCGGATCATCCGCAACGGCAAGCCGATAGCCGACATTGTCCCGCTCCCCCAGGACCTCCCCTCGTGGAAACAGAGGGGAGCCCAACCGCTGGTGATCGACGGCTGCTCGTTAAGCAGACTCATCCTTGAAGAACGCGAGACCTCGGGCTGATGCGGATATTTTTTGACTCCTCAGCCTTTGCCAAACGCTATGTTCGCGAGCAAGGCACCGATGAGGTTCTTGCCCTGTGCGACCAGGCAACCGAGCTTTGCCTCTCCGGCATTGCCCTGGTGGAGATCATTTCGGCCTTTTGCCGCCTGCTGCGGGAAGATCGGGTCTCGCCCTCCCAGTACCGACAGCTCAAAACCCTGCTGCTGGCCGAAATTACCGATGCCGCCATCTGTGACTTGACGCCGGAGGTGATCCACCACTCCATCAACTCCCTGGAGGAAAACGTCCTGCGCGGCATGGACGCCCTGCATATCGGCAGCGCTCTGGCTTTGAAGGCGGACCTGTTCGTCACCGCCGATGCCAGGCAGCATGCCGCCGCCCTCCAGGCAGGTTTGCGGGTGACCCAGGTTTAACCCTGTCGCATCAATCCTGAAACTACAGAAAACTGCTATTTCAAGACTTGACCCCACTTACGCATTCAAGAGTGGCTCTTGATTTCCTGTAATCGTTCGATTACAATCTTGCTATGTGCTCGATCAAGCTCACACCCGAATTCTCCACCTGGTTAAATGGCCTGAAAGATCGCGTCACACGTTTTCGCTTGGCGCGGCGGCTTGACAAGGCGCAGTCCGGGAATCTCGGAGACGTGAAGCCGGTGGCTAGCGGGGTATTCGAGATGCGAGAGCACTTCGGGCCGGGTTGACGGATGTACTATATTCAGCGCGGCGAAACACTGATTGTAATGCTCGGCGGTGGCGAAAAATCCACCCAGGCCGCCGATATTGCAAAAGCCGTAAAAATAGCGGCTACCATCGAGGAATAAGCCATGACCAGAAAAATCCGCATTGCCGATCTGCCAGAATTCGACCTGGCTGAACATCTCAAGAGCGAGGAAGACATTGCCGCCTATCTGACCATGGTAATTGCTGACGGCGACACGGCGGAACTTGCTCATGCGTTAGGAGTGGCGGCCCGCGTTCGAGGCATGAGCGAAATCGCCAAAGCCACCGGGATTACCCGCGAGGCGTTGTATAAGGCGCTTCGCCCCGATGCACATCCACGCTTCGACACGATCAACCGAGTATGTGCGGCCTTGGGCGTTCGGCTGGTGGCACAGGCTGATCATGTTCAAGGCCGTCCCGCGCCCTGAACTCTTCCGGTTTTCTGGTATTTTGATTGGAAGGCTATCGGGTACAGCAGGGACCTGGCTTACCAAATGTCTGAAAGTCAAACCTGACCCCGGTGCCCCCCTACTTTTTTTCTTTCTCGATATGATCTGATGGTAGACAGGAATTAAATATTATGTCCCCGGAATTCCTGCGGAATTCCTGCCTGCTGTGTGGCGGCGACAAAGGATCTCAAAACCGGGATATTGAGAACGCAAAACAACTCGCAAAAGAGTGGAGGGAGTGATGAGCGAACCGCTTTACAACTACGACCCGGCTTCCGCGCTGGATAGCCCGGAAGCCATTTCCGTCTTCATGGCCGATGCCCTGGAAACCGGCGACACCGCCTACATCGCCAAAGCACTGGGTGTTGTCGCCCGCGCCAAAGGCATGACAGAGCTTGCCAGGGAAACCGGATTGTCACGGGAACAGCTTTACCGTTCTTTCAGCGAAAGAGGCAACCCAACCCTGAAAACCATGCTTGCGGTGATGCGTGCGCTCGGCGTGGACATGACGGCCAAGATACACGCCTGAGCAGACGAAAATTCGGGCCGGACACCTTAATCAACAGATCAACAACACCCCCTTGGACTCCCCGTCCCCCTGTTCTTCCATGCAAGCCGGGGAAAACGGGATCCCCCCCAAAAACATCTTGCGCCTCCCCTCAATCCTAGATAAACTAAACTAACAAAACTTAGTTCAATGAGGCGCATCATGCAAACGCTCAATATCCACGAAGCCAAGACGCAACTGTCGCGCCTGATAGATCAAGCGGTAAAGGGGGATTCCTTCATTATCGCCAAGGCTGGAAAACCGCTGGTCAAGGTGACTCGACTGGATGCTCCGTCGGCTGAACATGTCAGGAGGCTGGGTTTCATGGAGGGCCAGATTGCCATTCCCGATGATTTCGACCGCATGGGCAGCGAGGAAATCAAACTGCTTTTTGGCGGCGAAGAATGAAGCTGCTGCTGGACACCCACTTGCTGCTCTGGGCGGCCGGCTCTCCCGGCCAGTTGCCCGCCACGGCGCGCACCCTGATGGAAGACCTGCACAACGAACTGCTTTTCAGCGCGGCCAGCCTTTGGGAAATCGTCATCAAACGCAGCCTCGGGCGTGCCGATTTCCAGGTGGATGCGCGAGTGCTGCGCCGGGGGCTGCTGGACAACGGGTATCAGGAGTTGCCAATTACCAGTGAGCATGCCGTTTTTATCGACAGCCTGCCCCTCCTCCACAAAAACCCTTTCGACCGCATCCTTGTTGCGCAAGCGACTGTCGAGGGTATCACCCTGCTCACCGCCGATGTGCTGGTGGCACAGTACCCCGGCCCGGTGCAGCACGTTTGATTCTTGAAAACTTACTTTTCGAGACCTAACCCCAACTCTTCCCGATTGAGTTTCCTAAGAGCGTCCCTCGAATCTTATAGGATATTTTCGCGTAATATGTAGCCAACAACCGACCCTTTCTCGACCAAGAAATCTAATATTACCAAGGTCTCTGCTTTCAACTGTCGGGTTCGTCGAATTCTCTCACGCTCCCTGTAGATATACTTTCTGACCACACTTTCCAGATAATAGAGGGTATCGGTCTCCAATTTTTCAGTCCATAAATTATTGTTGCGGGTCAACATTCCGGATAACCACGATATCCCTGGATTGAGAAACCGGTCGGCTATTTTATTAAATGACTTGGCGAGCGCATACAGCGTGGAGGGACAATGGCCGATATTCTTGGATACATCTGCGAAGAACCTGCCGTTACTATCTTTGAACGTACGCCAATCCGTGGCCGTTTCTTTCCAGGGGATTTGTGCGAACAGATAACTCTTGACGATCCTGTCCACATACCAATATCCATCCCCCTTCGAACAAAGCGCGACCATTTTTTCGAAAAATAGGGACCAGACTTGCCAGAACTTGTCGTAAGCACCCAGCCGGTCTTCGGCCAGAATAAATTGCTCAAACAAATCCGCAATCGCTTCCGAACCGTTGAAGCCATCGAGAAACGGTTTCAAATAATCAGGAATATCCTGTTCAGATGAACTTAGAACAAAATAGGCAAATCTTTCCAAGAAGGAATGCCGGACAGAATAATCGACCTTTTCTTCCCTCTTATGTGACAATAAGTTGCTCGCAAAGGTTGCGATTGTGGATAGTGCTATCTGCTTGTGTGCGGCATTGGTCGTCTTTAGCGGAATTATCTGAAAGGCCGTGTTTAAAATATATAGATCCGCTTGCTCAATATCCTTTAAATCACCCGAAGAAATTGCATTATCCATGACTCTTTCTATGTCATGCTCATGTCCCTTGAGGAAAGCCTCGTAGAGCTGTCCTTCGTCAATCTCACAAACCCTTTTTTTGTAGCTCTCTTGGCGGAGTTTTTTCCTCAGATCCTTGTATTTAGGCTTCAACAGCAAATATCCGATGAGCAGGGATTGCATGTCGTCAAAATGGTTTTCCCATAATGTATAAATTGCCCTACTCGGGAAGATGTTGTAATGGCCTCCTCCCATGCCGATTGGGTAATCATCAAACAGGGTCAGCAATAGAATTAATTTTATATCTTTCCTTTCGGCTGGATAATTTTGAAACAATACCGTCAACGCGGCAATGGCTGAGGCAGTCCCGTCTGAAACTTGATATTGATAGCCAGGCCTCAGCGGAAATCGCGCATACTCCAAGACGATACCTTTACAGTATTCTCTCTCTTCTTCGGAAAGTTTGTCGAAATAATCTGTCAGCAGAATGGAACAGACATCTGCCGGTACCGCACGATTGAAAAGTCGGAAATTTTCATCCTCAACTTCTTTGAACCTTTCGATTATCTCCTTGACTTCCTTTAGGGCGAGCTGAGGATTGTTTTCGTACTGTTCGTACTGCTTAGAGCGTTCGTCTTTGTCCTTCCTGTAATTTGCCCACAACATCAGTGGAGCGTATCTCATCGGCTCGGAGCTTTGCTTGAGAGACATTTCGCTGTATTCCTTGAGCTTGGGATCAATTTCCGGGTTAAAAGTTATCGCGACCCCATTGTCTTTCACTTCAGTGGTCACCTTCATCTTCCGCCGGTCCATCCTCGCAAGGAAAAGCCTCCAGGTCTTATCAGCATCGGTCTCGTCAGACTCGTCCGGCAATTCGTTGTAGTATTTGTCAAAAATGCCCCATATAAGTTGCTGTCTCTTTTTTACTTCTTCTTCGCTAGTCTCTTTACTTCTGACGATTTGATATGTCAGTGCTAAATGTTCGAGAGATTTCTTTCGATGTTCATCATCGCAAGCCTTTATCCTTTCGTCTTCATGAATCTTTTTTGTATAGTTAATTAATCCAAACATATTCCGTAATCCGAGAAGAGAAGTTTTCTGCTGTAGATCTAAGGTGAATCTAGTCATATCAAAGAGGAAGAATTCTTTGGTTTGGAAAAGCGCCTTTGCAACGTTAAACGTCTTTTCCGGATACGCGAGGACAAGGCTTGTTGCCACAGCCGAAATGGAAGCTGACTTTGAATTGCGCAGAAGATACAAAAGCCAGCTTTCAAGTACCCCAGAATCCATGTCCTTGCCTTTCTCAAGGAAGAATTTTTCCAAGGCCATATGGATTGATTCGAGCAGATACGCGGAGACCTGTGTTCCACGGTACATGCACCACAACCTGGTGCTTATGTATTGCTTTACAGACTGACCTTCCTGAGTAAATACGTCCGCCTCTTGAATTTCATTTGCAAATCGCGACTTCGCGAAACATTCCACAGTTTTGTTCGTAAAGGCCAAAATGAAGTCTACGGTTTTTCGCAATGCAAACTGAAGCAGCCAATAGATAGGTGTCTGGTACGGACTTGCAGGGAAATAATCGTGATGGCTGGTGTTTAAACAAAATTCGCCCTCAATATCCATCCGGTGGTAATGATCGTCCGCTTCTTTATGCGGACGATACCAAAACAGGTCAGCCACCTGTAAGACATATTCCGGAAGAGTTATCCAGACTGGAAGAGCTTCCATGTCGGTCAGGATTGTTTTCATCAGATCGTAATAGGGATCTCGATGATTGTTCCACCTGTTTTTCAAAACCTCTCCGAAAATTCCCTCCAACTCAGCCTTAATCATGGCGGCCCCCAGAAGGATCGTTTGTAAGAGATTTTCTTTATCGTCGTCACGGGACAGATAGACATCCTCCTCGATGGTCCACTGATAATACTTGAGAGCTATCAGGCTAGATAATCTCGTCGTCTCGCCCTTTTTGATTTTTTGGTTCCACTCATGGATCACTGGGAGGACGAAATGGATATTCTTGACGCCTATTCTATCTAGATTGTCGTGAATGAAACGGATAGCGCTCTGCCAGCCAGACCCCTTCGGCTTGGTCAGTACGTATTTTATGGCAAGCAAATTTAAGTCGCTGACTCCGAGCTCCTTGGAGATGTCATAATCAACCTCCTTGCAGGCTAGTCTTAGCAAGAATGTCAGTCTTTTTAATAAGTTCTGATCATTGCCAAGCAATTCCTCTTTGAATAGTTCAAAAAATGCTGTCGAATGATCGGAAAGCAGCACTGATATCCATAACTCGTCTTTCCAAAATGCGGCAATGTCATCTCCTTGGATAATTTCCCCAAGAAACTGCCTAATGGATTGGTCTTCCAGTAGCAACCGTTCGGATACCCAGTTTCTGAAACTGCGGCGAACTGGGAGCGATGCGCCGATCTGCTCGAAAAACTCCTTGTTGTGCGCCTTGCGAATGTAATCGGCGGCAATCTTCTTTTCTAGCGCCCATTCCTCGTAAATATCATGCGTAATGAAATAGCCTGCCGTCTCATAACCGAGAATTCCGCCCTTGACCAACGTATCTAAGACCTGTGGATCACAGACCGGCGTGACGAAAAATTGACCCTCATTGGCTCTCTGGAAGGCAGTCGCCAAAAAACATTGTTCCCTAGCCGAATTCGTTTTGGCAATTATTCTGCTCCACAGCTTATCTTTAAAGTTCACATAGTCTATGTTCTCTCCGGTATAGAATTTCAGATACTCACTAAGATAAAAAGGATTCTTGATTAGCTCCAATAACCTGGCGTCTTCCGGAAGCTTGAAAACATTGGCCTGGGCTATTGCCGCTAATTCTTCATGGTCCAGATTGCGTATGTCGAAATTGCCCGGCCTGATCTTATAGATATCGATGAAGTCATAGTTCAAATCTGCCAAATAGTTGTTCCGGGTGGTGAAAATGATCTGCCAGTTATCTTTTATGAGAATTCCCAGGAATTCTTTGAAAGGATCGGTGTTGGTCAAATCCAACAGTTTTTCGGCGGAATCGACAACAACAATCTTGTGTGTTTCTCCCCGGTGGCCGTCTGCAAAATCCTCCAAGGCATATTCTTTAAACAGGTCGTTGATGCTGTCCTTATTGAACTCGCTGGCCTTAAAAACGTAGAAAGGGATACAGTCTTTCACATTTCCATACAGTTTCTTGATAACCGCCGTTTTACCCACGCCGCCGACTCCGCTTACGACCAGAATCTGTTTTTGGTCCAAATTCTCGCGCAGTCGGTCTAAAAGCTCGCCTCTGTCTATCTCGATCTTCTTGCCGTTGAAATCTATATCGGTCTGGATTTCGAGCAACACATTTTCCGTGTGTCTTTGCTTCTCTTCCAAAAGGTCAAAGATGCTTTTGTCCAGAGCGAAGAAGTGCTTGGCAATCTTCTCGTTCTCGATTGTTACAAGGGGCGACTCGAAAAAGCCTGCCGTTCTCCATACTATTTCGATGCCAGACGCCTTTGCTTTTTGATCGACTTTTTTTTTGATCTCGGAATCGTTGCCTTTCTTTCCTTGCCCCCACTCTTGGTTGGTGTAGAAAATGATCTTGGTCAGGTCGGGATAATCCCTTTTGCTTTTTGCAATCATTCCTATCAGCTCAGACTTGTTGTCCGACAACTTGGTGCCATAGAATTTGGCCTGCCAGCCGATTATTTCACCGCCCTTGGTGATCGGATTTGTCTCAATTCCCGACTGGTTCTTATAACGGAAAATACCGGCAGGCGTTTTGAATTCCTGACAGAACAGCAAATAGCAAAACCACTCAAAATACTTTTGAGGATTGTCGATGAATTTTGCCTGAAAATTATGCCAGTTCGGTTTGATCATTTTTTGCCATCCCGCAATGCGCTTATTTTTCTTCAAACTTGGTCATGTTGGGAAAACGCTATCCTGGAAGACTTCTGGGGACATGATCCGTAATTAGACGTATGCCTGCCTGCTATAGATCAAAGACCAGAGACTCACCCCCTGGGCCAGTCTTGGAGCCACGCTTGATTTCTCTACTGTTTTCCCGCATCGCACATGATGGCAATTGCCACCCTCTTCTTATCCCATAGATACCGCAAAAATCAACGCCCAAAAGGCCCGTATTAATTTCCTGGCGGGCCCGACACAATGCTTCTGCCCTGATTCCCGCACGCACCAACACCCCGAACAAATTGCCTGCGGGGTCATTTTTGAGGGCAGACACTAGCCCCCTGCGCCCCCTCGCCGGGCGTTCGGCGCGGAAAAAGATGGATGCAGGAAGAAACGCAACAGGGTATACTCTCGCACCATGATAACCCGCAGAAAAACACGCCAAATCAAGGTGGGCAACGTAGCGGTGGGCGGCGACGCTCCCATCGCCGTGCAGTCCATGACCAATACCGACACCCGGGACGTGGCCGCCACCGTGGCCCAGATCCACCGGCTCGCCGAGGCGGGCTGCGAGATCATCCGGGTGGCGGTGCTGGACCTGGAAGCGGCTGCGGCCATCACCGAGATTCGGGAGCAAATTTCCATCCCGCTCATCGCCGACATCCATTTCGACGCCCGGCTGGCCGTGGCCAGCATGGAGCACGGCGCCCAGGGCATCCGGATCAACCCCGGCAACCTCGGCGGCCCGGACAAGCTGGCCCGGGTTGTCGCTGCGGCCAAGCAGCACCAAGTGCCCATCCGGGTCGGGGTCAACTCCGGCTCGGTGGAAAAGGATATCCTGGCGAAGCATGGCCACCCCACCCCCGCGGCCCTGGCGGAAAGCGCTCTGCGCAATGTGCGGCTGCTGGAGGCGCTGGATTTCGACCAGATCAAGATCTCCCTCAAATCCTCGGACGCCCTCGTCACCGTGGAGGCCTACCGGCTGTTGTCCTCCCAGTGCGACTACCCCCTGCACCTCGGGGTCACCGAGGCGGGCGGCCTCATCGCCGGCACGGTCAAATCCAGCGTGGCCTTGGGCATCCTGCTGTATGAAGGCATCGGCGACACCTTCCGCATCTCGCTTACCCGCGATCCGGTGGAGGAGATCCGCGTGGGCTACGAGCTGCTCAGGAGCCTGCACATCCGCGAGCGCGGGCCGGAGCTGATCTCCTGCCCCACCTGCGGCCGCTGCCAGGTGAACCTTTTCGCCATCGCCGAGCAGGTGGAGCGGTATATCCAGAACATCGACACGCCCTTGAAGATCGCGGTCATGGGCTGCGTGGTCAACGGACCGGGCGAGGCCAAGGAGGCGGATCTGGGCCTGGCAGGCGGCCACGGGGTCGGGATTATTTTCAAGAAAGGAAAGCTCTACAGAAAGGTCGAGGAAGACAAGCTGCTCGCGGTTTTCCTGAACGAAATCGACACGATGGTCGAAGAAGCGCGCCAGAAAGGCGCATAAATTGTAGCTGACAAACTCACCAAAAATTACAACCGACACCCTGGATTCCGGCGAAGGCCGGAATCCAGGTTTTTTCCATAGTTGCGATACGTCTGGACCCCGGTTTTCACCGGGGTGACGACTTTTGCGCACACATCATAACCATTTACCAGGTGCCCCATGCGTTTTTCCCAGCTCCTCATCCCCACCCTGAAAGAAACCCCCTCCGAGGCCGAGGTGGTCAGCCACCAGTTGCTGCTCCGCGCCGGATATATCAGAAAACTCTCCTCCGGCATCTACTCCTACCTGCCCTTGGGCCTTGCCTCCATCCGCAAGGTCGAGCGCATCGTGCGCGAGGAGATGAACCGGGCCGGAGCCCAGGAACTGCTTCTGCCCATGGTCCAGCCCGGCGATCTCTGGAAGGAGTCGGGCCGCTGGGAAAAATACGGCCCCGAACTGCTGCGCTTCACCGACCGGCACGCCAGGGAAAGCTGCCTCGGCCCGACGCACGAAGAGGTGATCACCGACCTGATCCGCTTCAACGTCCACTCGTATAAGGAACTGCCCCTGAACCTCTACCAGATCCAGACCAAGTTTAGGGATGAGATCCGGCCCCGCTTCGGCCTGATGCGCGGCCGGGAATTCATCATGAAGGACGGCTACAGCTTCGACGCCACCGAAGAAGGGGCGGACGCGACCTACAAGAAGATGCACGAGGCCTACCACCGGATCTTTGCCCGCTGCGCCCTGGCCTTTAGGGCGGTGGAAGCGGACACCGGCACCATCGGCGGCAGTTTTTCCCACGAGTTCATGGTCCTGGCCGACACCGGCGAAGACACCATCGTGATCTGCAAGGGATGCGAATACGCAGCCAACATGGAAAAGGCCCGCTGCCAGACCCCGGACGCCCAGGCAGCGCCGCCCCTGCGCGCCATGGAAAAGGTCGAAACCCCGGGCAAGAAAAAGGTGGCCGCAGTCACGGAATTCCTGAAGATTTCCCCCAAGGAGCTGGTCAAGACCCTGGTCTACATGGCCGAGGACAAGCCGGTGGCCGTGCTGCTCCGGGGCGACCACGAGGTGCAGACGGTGAAGCTGGCCAATGCCCTGGGGGTCAACACCGACAACCTGCGGTTGGCCGAGGACAAGGAGATCTTCGACGCCACCGGCGTGCCCAGCGGCTACCTCGGGCCCATCGGCCTGACCATCCCGGTGCTGGCGGACAGCGAGCTGACCCGGATGCACAACTTCGCCATCGGCGCCAACGAGAAGAATTTCCATCTGCTCAACGCCAATCTGGGCCGCGACTTTACCGTCCCCACCATCACCGACCTGCGCCAGGTCACCAGCGAAGACCATTGCCCCAATTGCGGCGGCGATCTTTCGCTGACCCGGGGCATCGAGGTGGGCCACATCTTCAAGCTGGGCACCAAGTACAGCGAGGCGCTCAAGGCAACCTTTCTCGACAACCAGGGCGCGGAACAGCCCTTCATCATGGGCTGTTACGGCATCGGGGTCAGCCGCACCGTGGCTGCGGCCATCGAGCAGAACCACGACAAGGACGGCATCATCTTTCCGCTGCCCATCGCGCCCTTCCAGATCATCCTCCTGAACCTCTCCCCCAAGGACGAGGCGATCACCGCGGCAGCCAACGAACTGTATCAGCAATTGGGCAAGAGCGGCATCGAGGTCCTCCTGGACGACCGGGATGAGCGGCCGGGCAGCAAGTTCAAGGACGCGGATCTCCTCGGCATCCCCTACCGGGTCATGGTGGGCAAAAGCTTCAGCGAAAAGGGAGAAGTGGAGATTCGAGACCGGGCCACCGGCGCCATCGTAACCCTGCCCCTGGCCGAGGCCGAGGCAAAAATCATCGACCTGGTCCGTGGCGAGCTGACTCCGCCGCAATGACCAGGGCTCAACCGACACCATTACCACTGACAGCCGCATGGTTAGCATAGAAGCAATAGTCGAACGGGCCAGGGGCTACATGCCCGAGGAAGACCTCGCCCCGCTCATAAAGGCGCACGAGTTTGCCACGGAATGTTATTCGGGCAAGCATCGCCTTTCGGGCCGGCCATTTCTGTACCACGTCCTCATGGTCACCGACATTTTGGCGGCCATGCGTCTGGATGTCCCCACCCTCTGCGCCGGGCTCCTGCACGGCGTGCTCAAGCAAGCCGCCGATCTCAAGGCCACGGAGAAAACCCTCCGCGAGACCTTTGGCGACGATGTCGCCAATATCATCAAGGGCGCCACCAAGATCACCGATGTCCAGTTCAACAGCCACCTCGCCTACCAGGCGGAAAATATCCGCAAGCTCCTCCTGGCCATGTCTTCCGATATCCGGGTTTTGCTGGTCAAACTGGCCGACCGGCTGCACGACATGCAGTCCCTGCGGCATGTCCCTCGGGAAAAACAACTGGAATTTTCCCAGGAAACCATGGAGCTCTATGCCCCGCTGGCCAGCCGGCTGGGCATAGACTGGCTCAAGCGGGAGCTGGAAGACCTTGCCTTTTCCCATCTCCATCCAGACGAATACGAGGATCTCGCCACCAAAATCCATACCTCCCTCGCGGACCGGGAAACCTATGTGGACGAGGTCAAGGCGCTGCTCAACCGGAAACTGACCGAGCATGGCCTCACGCAATTCCGGGTGCTGGGACGCCCCAAACATCTGTACAGCATTTACAAAAAGCTGGTGGCCCAGAATATTCCCTTCGAGAAGGTCTACGACAAGGTTGCCTTCCGGATCATCGTTTCCTCGGTCAAGGAGTGCTACGAGGCCCTGGGCATCATCCATTCGCTGTGGCCCCCGGTGGATGGGCGCTTCAAGGATTTCATCAGCACCCCGAAAAACAATATGTATCAGTCGCTGCACACCTCGGTGGTAGGACTGCGCGGGGAGTTCATGGAGGTGCAGATCCGCACCGAGGAGATGGACCAAGTTGCCAAGGAAGGCATTGCCGCCCACTGGGCCTACAAGGAAGGCAAGGCCATCACCACCAAGGACGCCAGACTTTTCAAATGGCTCAAGCAATTGGTGTCCACCCTCCAGGAACTGGAAGATCCCAGGGAGTTTCTGGATGCGGTCAAGGGCGAACTCTACGAGGAAGAGATCTTCGTGCTGACCCCCAACGGAGAGGTAAAGGAATTTCCCAAGGGCAGCACCCCCATCGACTTTGCCTACAGCATCCATACCGAAGTGGGAAATCGTTGCACCGGCGCCAAGATCAACGGAATCATCGCCCAGCTCAAAACCCAGCTCAAGAACGGCGATCTGGTCGAGATCCTCACCTCGCCCAAGCAAAAACCGAACCGCTCCTGGCTCGGGCTGGTCAAAACCGCCCGGGCTAAAAGCCGGATCCGTCAATGGCTCAACCAGGAGGAGCGGGAAAAAACCCTGCAAGTCGGACGGGAAATTTGCGACCGTGAGCTGAAGCGGCACAACCTCAGCCTGAAAAAGCTGATCAAGACCGGACACCTCAGGGAGCTCCTCAAGACCCTTGCCTGCAACTCCCTTGACGACCTCATGCGCCGTGTCGGCTCGGGAAAAATGACGGTTCAGGCCATTATCAAGGAGCTGCAACCCGAGGAAATCAGGGAAGCCCTGCCCGAGGACATTATTCCGGAAACAGCTCCGGCCAGGGGAGGGAAAAAGCAGGACAAGGATAACATCATCCTGGTGAGCGGCGCGGACAATGTCCTCACCAAGATCAGCCATTGTTGCATGCCGGTGCCCGGCGATGAGATCGTGGGCTTCATCACCTCGGGCCGGGGCATTTCCGTGCACAAGGCGTCCTGCCCCAACCTCGCGGCCTCGGACCAGCAACGGCTTATCGCGGTCAACTGGGCGGAAAACATCAAGGCCACCCACCGGGCCCAGATCCAGGTTGTCGCCCGGGATCAGAAAGGATTGCTGGCCACGCTCAGCAATGCAATCAGCCACGACGACGCCAATATCCTCACCCTTGAAGCCACAACCTCCAGCGGCGGAATCGCCAAGCTCTCCATAATCGTTGAGATACACAGCCGGGAACATCTCTTACGCCTGTTGCAGCATGTGCAGCAGCTTGACGGTGTCCTGGAGGCCAGGAGAGCCTAGCCTCGGGGCTGCTCCACCCCCGAGGCTTTTCCGAATACAAACAAAAAAAAAGCCCCGGCTTCTCAATGGGAAGCAGGGGCTGGAAACATCAATGCCGGAGAATATCAGGCAGGCTTGACCACGGCGCCGGAACGGATACAACGGGTGCAAACACGAACCTGCATGCCGTTACCACCGGAGGTGGCCATTCTAACCCGCTGCAGGTTCGGCAACCAACGCCTTCTGTTCTTGTTGTTGGCATGGCTGACATTGTTCCCGGTGGTCGGGCCTTTTCCACAAATCGCACATTTTTTTGACATGACAAAACTCCTTTACACCCAGAGGGTATAAGTTTCGTACGAGCAGGCAAGCTGCTCAACTCAGCTTTAACAAACCGCGCCAGCGGGTATCTTGAAATCACCAGACAGAGACAGCCTGAGTTCTTCCGGCCGATCCCTTTTCAAAGAGGAAAATGTATACACCTTCTCCCTTCGCTTGACAAGTATTTTGTTCTCTTTTTTTATCCACCGCAAGAAAACGCGACAACAGCAAAAAGATCGGAACAAACCAGAAAAAAGAGTGTCTCCCCAACAGACGGACTCACTGGCCATGCTTCCCTCCGCCCCGGGACAAAACCCGGCGTCCAACACCGCCGAAACCCATCTGGAAATAGGACGCCCCCTTCACCGGGAGTTTTTTATTGACAGCCCAAGGCAAACACAGGTAGAGATTACAAACTATAATGTAACTGGTTACACTCCTATTAAAATACAGGGCTGTCCCCTCTTTCCCCAGCCCCTCCTCCCCAAAATCCTCGTCACAAGGCGCATATGAAAAAAACAGAAAACATGGTGTGGCGTTTTTTCGCATCGGTCAGGCTTGCCCTTTTTACCCTGCTGATCCTTGCCACGACCTCCGTAATCGGCACGCTTATTCCCCAAAAAAACCCGCCCGAGTTCTACATCGAGTCTTTTGGGCAACGCACCGCGCAGTTCTTTCAACTGCTCGACGTGCCGGATATGTACAACTCCTGGTGGTTTCTCTCCCTTCTTTTCCTGTTCAGCATCAACCTCATCGTCTGTACCATCGACCGGCTCCCCAACGTCTGGCAGATGGTGGTGCTGAATAATCTGGACACCGGCCCCGAACGGCTGGAAAAAATGCCCCACCGCCAGCTTTTCCATGCCTCGGGAAACACCGCCGCCCTAACGGAAACAGCCATTGCCCTTCTGGCCAAGAACGGCTGGAAAGCCGCACATGAAAATAAACCAGAAGGTTCGCTCATCTTTTCCCAAAAAACCCCGTGGAGCCGCCTGGGCGTTTACGCGGTTCACCTGAGCATCCTCGTCATCTTCGCCGGGGCCATCATCGGCTCCCTGCTCGGCTTCAAGGCGGGCGTCATGATCCCTGAGGGAAGCGCCAGCGACACCGTCTACGAAAGCGGAACAGGAAACCCCATCCCCCTTGGTTTCACCGTGCAGTGCGACGATTTCAATGTTGCATACTACGCGGACGGAACAACCCCGAAGGAATTCCGCTCCATCCTCACCGTGCTGGAAAACGGAAAAACCACGATTGACAAGCGCACCATTATCGTCAACGACCCCTTGGACTACAAGGGAATCACCTTCTACCAGTCAAGCTACGAGCCCATGCAGGGGTTCAACGTGGTCATCACCAACACAACCACCAAGGCCAGCCAATCCTTCCAGATTCCCTTCGGGCAGAAAATCAGTTGGGCCGAGGGAGGCATCGACTTCGGGGTTATCAACCAGGAAATGCGCAGCCGCATGGGAGATGTCAACCGTCTGAAGGTCTGGTTCTTTGACGGACAGGGAGAACCCAACATTTTTTGGATGGACAACAGCGCACGCCAGACCATTACCACTCCGACAGCGACCTATGAATTTGCGGCAAGCCAGGTGTACGCCACCGGTCTGCAGGTAGCCAAGGATCCCGGGGTATGGACCGTTTATGCAGGATGCACCCTGATGCTGATTGGCCTCTATGTGGCTTTCTTTCTTTCACACCGAAGGATTTGGGTTTATATTACCAGGGAAGAAAATGGGGACCGCTGCCGAATCCTGGTTTGCGGGGCCAGCAGCAAAAACAAGATCGCCTTTGAAAAAGAATTTGCCGCCCTAGTCCAGGGCTTCACGAACGACTCCTCGTTTCAAAACGCTTAAGGATCCGCCATGAATAGTTCACAACTCCTGGGCATTACAACGTTTGCGTATTTGTTCTCTGCGGTACTGTACATTGCCATCCTGGTCTTCCGGACGAAAAAAATCGGCCTTTTCGCCACGCTGGTTACCGGAGGGGCGTTTCTGGTCAACACCGCGGGCATTGGCCTGCGATGGTACGAGTCGCACCAGATGGGGATCGGTTACGCGCCCCTTTCCAACATGTACGAGTCCCTGGTCTTTTTTGCCTGGTCCATCGCCATCGTGTATCTCTTTATGGAAATACGCTACAAAAACCGTGTACTCGGTGCGTTTTCCATGCCCTTTGCCGCCTTGGCCATGATCTTGGCGGGCCTCAAGAATCCGGACATCAAACCGCTCATCCCGGCCTTGCAGAGCAACTGGCTCATCGCCCATGTCATCACATGTTTTATCGGCTATGCAGCCTTTGCGGTTGCCAGCGGCATGGGGATCATGTACCTGGTCAAGGATCGAAGGACGGATAAGACCGCTGGCCCCCTCATCGCCTCCCTTCCTGAGCTCAAAGTGATCGACGACATCATTCACAAAACCCTGGTCTTCGGTTTCTTATGGCTCACCGCGGGGATCATCACCGGCGCCGTCTGGGCGAATTCGGCTTGGGGCACTTACTGGAGCTGGGATCCCAAAGAAACCTGGTCGCTGATTACCTGGTTTATCTACGCGGCAACCCTCCATGCCCGATTCACCAGGGGATGGGGAGGCCGCCGCATCGCCTGGCTGGCCATCGGCGGCTTTGTCTCGGTGATGTTCACCTACTATGGCGTCAATTATCTGCTTTCCGGTCTCCACAGTTACGGCGGCAACTGACGAGCCGAAACGCGCAATCCATTCTTCCTGCTTGACAAGGCTCGGCAAGTGGGTTTATAAAACAACATTTGTAATTGAATGGGGATTCATATACCCAATTTATAAACCAACCGTATTAGGGAGAAGCATCATGAAAAAATCCGTTCTCTGTTCCGTAGCCTTCGCGCTGGTTCTGGGCTTTGCCGCCACCTCGGCGCTTGCCGCCGACGTTGTCACCTATCCCGCGGCAAAGGCGCCGATGGGCAAGGTTACGTTCAACCACAAAGCGCATGGCGCAAAGCTTGGCGATTGCGCCAAATGCCACGAAGGCACCCCGGCAAAAATCGCTATCAACAAAGAAGCTGCGCACGGCAAAGCCTGTCTTGATTGCCACAAAGCGATGAAACAGGGTCCGGCCAAGTGTGCTGAGTGCCACAAGAAGTAAGTATTCGCGCGTAGCATGGATACCAAAAGGCTACTCGAATGAGTAGCCTTTTTTTATTGCTTCTGCCTCGAACGGCATGGACCCAGTTACGCGGAACCTCCCATCATCCCCCGTACGGCTACCCCAGCGACTATGAAACATAATGCACTACTCCTCGCATGCGTGCTGCTTCTTCAGAACACGGCCGCCCACGGCGCGGAAGGCAGCCCGGCAAAAAAGGCTGACCATCCCCCCCTTGCCCCATCGGTTATCGTCCTGAAAAGCGAGTCGGGGAAAAGGCCTGCCATCTTTCCCCACGCCACGCATCAGACCAAGCACGACTGCGACACCTGTCACAAAAACGAAAACTTCCCAACGGATAAAAAATGGAACCTCAAGACCGGGCATGCCCTCTGCATGGGGTGTCACAAGGCGAAAAACGAAGGTCCGACCAAATGCAACAACGCGTGCCACCAATAAACCAGCCGGCTGGTTTCCGGGGCACAAAAAAGGCTGCTCAACCGAGCAGCCTTTTTTTGTCTTCCACCATTCCTGCAACCAAGGGTCAACCATCAGTTGCTTCTCAACGCAACTGGCCGCTCACTCCTGATCACAGAAACCATGCCCGGCAACGCCCATCTTTTTCGTCGTTAGCACCTCGCCTCAGGCTCAACCCCGTTACCCTGCCTTGCCAGGGATGCCACGCTGCAAATGGCGGCAATGGCGGAAAACGGGCCCAAGAGCAGAAACAGGGCAAAGGCCGCAATTCCCCAAAAAACTTCGCTGATCCGGCGAAATGAATCCCTGGCCGAGACACTTCCCGTTGCTTGATCCACACCCAAACCGCCGAGACTGATTTTATCCAGAAACTGTGTGATGGTGGTCATTGTCGTTCTCCTTGTTACAAGCAAAAGCCGAGTTACCGCTCAGGCAGCAACATCTCCCGATCTCTGCTCAACACTGATTTTTCTGGGAACAAGCCCGCTGGACATGAAGGCCGTGCACTGCTTTCTTTTCTCAAAGGGGCAGTCGGCAATGTTCCAGCAGGGGGTGTACTGCAACAACTTTTTTATAGCGGCGATGCTGATGCCATGTTCATGGATCATGTCGCGCAGACATTGAATCCACTTAATGTCATCCATGGTGTAGTAGCGCCACTGCCCGTTGCGCAAAGGCTTGACCAGGTTTTCCCTTTCGTAGATCCTCAGGGTCCGCGGATGCACTTCCAGCATTTTTGCCGCAGTTCCTATGGTGAAGATTGCTTTATTGTCAGATATCATCGTCTCTACTCCGGTTTGAACTTCCCGCGGGCGGGATATCCAGCCCGCGGGAGGTCATTTGTCTTTATTCAGCCTCGCGTGGGCAGTGATCAATGATGCCCGCTGGGCCGGAAAGCCTTACCAAAAAACCGCTCCCCAAGGAGGAACCCGAGACCGACGACACCGAAACCACCCAGGGCGATCAGAAATTCGGCCACGGAGGGGACATAGGAAAGATAGGTCGGCAGGTCGTCAAAGCCGTTATAGACCGGCACGATCTGGCCGGCGACCACGATGTCGTAACGCTGGAAGTACGCACCAACCAACACCATGAGGGCAGCAGCGGAGAGGGCCTGCTGACTCTTCATCCGGGAGAGGGTCATGATCACGATGGGGGCAAGCATGCCGACCACGGTTTCGAATACCCAGAAATTCATGGCGAGCGGGCCCTGGATCAGGCTCAGGGCGGCAAGGCGGGCTTCTTCGGTGCCCCCGGCAAAGGCGGCGATGAACTTCCAGGTGGTGGCGATGGCCAGCAGCACGAGGGTGCTGAACATGACCTTGCCGGCGCCCTGGAGACCTTCGCGGGTGGACTGGCTCATTTCCTCGCCCCGCATCTTATAGGCCCAGTTGCTGAACAGAATGATCGCGGCGGAACCGGTCATAACGGCGGAAGCAAGAAAATAGATGGGCAACTGAGAACCGTACCAGAAGGGCCGTGCGGAAAGGGTCGCAAACACGGCGCCCAGGTTGGTGTTGGCCGCAAGCTCAGCCAGGGCGCCGAGCACGCCAAGGGTAACCGCCAAGGAATATTTCTTGGTCAGGATCAGGTAAAATTCCACAAACATGAAGCCAACGGCCATGCTGTACAGGGTTCCCATCCACCAGATGTTGGAGGTCAGATTCGGGGAAAGCATGTTATAGAGGAGCATGCGATGAGGATTCTCAAGCTCAAGGCCAATGATGAGAAACCCGCCGAAGATGACCACGATGGAGAGGTATACCATGCGGTTGGCCAGCGCGGTCAAACGATTGTGCCCGAAGATGTGGCTCAGCACGGCAAGCAGGCAGAGCCCGGTGGAAATGATGGCGAAATACGCATAATTTGCGATCAGAATGCCCCAAGGCATCTCCCGGGTGTTGGCAAAGGCATGTTCATGCCCGATAACCTGGGCATACAGACCGGCGCCGACACCGGCCAGCGCAAGGAGCGCGCACAGGATGGTGGCCTTGGTCACGGTCGGGGTAGCGACCTTTTCCTCTGCCACCTCAGCGAGTGAGAATGTGTTCAACATAATTTTTCCTCCCTAAAATTTTTACCTGCATATTAACAGTTAGTGTAACTCACTCCCGGCCAGGGAGTTATTCCTGCAAACTTCGTGTAATTTCGATTTCAGCCTGTACTCAAACAGTTGCTGGTATTTTCTGGAGCAAGGGCACTTTCCGGGCCGCCACCCGTTGATTGAGGAGTTTCTCCCCTCCAGAACATTTTCCGCCAACTCTCCCCGGCCACCTCCTTTTCCGTGCATTCGCTTATTCGGCAATGGGCTTTCCCCTATACTGCCCCCATGTCGGCAATATCAAAGAGCAAGGTGCGTGCCACAAGAAATCGATCCGCCTTCTTTTTTAAGAAAAATCAAGTTTTCCGTACAGAAGCAAGGAGTTAGAGTTTTGCAACCACAGATTTCATATCTATCACGGACATATACTGTTACAGGTTATTTAACACCTATGGCTATTTTTGATCCGACATCCAGTCCGCAATGGACGCAAAACGATCCGCTTACCGGCAGCAAGACGCAACCGGCACAAAAACAAAAAACACCGAAATTACAGCCACATGAGATACTATGCCGCCATAGTATGCCGCATTGCCCCTTTCAGTCCGCCGCAACACAGGTATATTTTTTGTTTATTAAAATCAGATAGATAGACCAAAAAAGGCGCAACATACGCCTCCACCGCACTCTCACACACGGCGACATGGCTCCCCTGAAGGATCAGACCTCGATCATTTCCGAACAGAACTCACTGGAATGGCGCAACGGACAAAAAAGGGAAATACAGGAATAGCGGCGCTCTCACGCCCAGGACTCATGTACACCTCAACGCAAGGGCGCACAAATCGGCAGGACAGAAATGAAGGAGAGAGCTCACCTATTATTTGACAATACGGATTGCAATACGACCGGGAGGGATGCAGGGATTTCCTGAATCAGGAACCTGGTGTTGACAGGTCCCCGAATAACAGCAGAAAAGAGGCAAGCACACAAAAAAGCGGAAAGCCCAAGCACCCCCAGGCTTTCCGCTTCAAAAAAACAAGACGAACACAACCCTTTTGCCTGCCCGCCATCGCGGCACACGAAAGGATGAGAACACCGAAAAAATCAATGCTTACCGGAAGCCTTGCCCTGGGGCGCGGGGCCGGTCAGTTTATTGTACCCCTTCACGCCCACATGACAGGTGGCGCAACGGGTATTGGAGGCAAAAGCCATCTGCCCGTCATGGCAGGCGCCGCAGTATTTCCCTTTATACAAGGAAGCCATGGTGAAATCCGCCTTCTGCTCGGCAGCTCCGGCTGCCATCTCAAAGAGCGTGTCATGACACATGTCACAGGAAAGACCGGCGTCCATGGTGTGGGTTTTATGGTAAAACACCACGCCCTTCACCGGTTTTGTCCAAATAATGGGCGCCTTCGGCCCATAGGTATCCTCATCGTAGGCTTCCTCGCCAAAAGACTGGCTGGAAAAAACCAGGAGGCCGACCACAGCCGCCAAGCCCACCATATTCATTACGCTCTTAGTATTGCGTTTCATTACGGCCCTCTCCGCTGTTTGGTTAATCATTCATATAGAAAACGTTGGGCATGGCGCCGGTTTCAGGACGAAGAACCCAAACAACCTTCTCAGGCGTGTGGATCAGCTTGTACGCCTCACTATCGTAATTGGTGAGATCCCCGAAAACGCGAACATCAGCCGGACAGGCAGCGGAGCAAGCCGTCGTGCTTTCGCCCTTGGACAGGCGGGTGTCGAAACAAAAATTGCACTTGTCAACGGCCCGGTTCTCTTCCTTAAAATAACGGGCATTGTAGGGACAGGCAGCCATGCAGGTCTTACAGCCGATGCAGCGCTTGTAATCCATCATGACGATACCGTTTTTCTTGTCCTTGTATGTTGCGGTGGTGGGGCACACCCGAACACAGGGCGGACGGTTGCAATGGTTGCAGAGCACCGGCATGAACACCCGCTCTTTCGCTCCCCTGCCAATCGCCCGTTCCTGCTGGAGAATGGTGGTGCGGTAGCCGTAGGAAGGCACGTTATTGGTTTTCACGCAGGCCTCCATGCAGCGCTCACAGTCGATACAGCGATTCTGCCGCATGACCATGGTGTAATGGGGGCTGTACGGAAAACTTCCGGCGGCGGGCACCGGGCCCATGGCGCTCTCGGCCTTCCGCGCTGAGGTCAGGGAAAGCACGGACCCCCCGACAAAAACACCGGTTACCGCCAACCCAAAGCGAAGGAATCGGCGGCGCTCCTCGGAAGGAAGGTTTTCAACCCCTTCATTCTCGAGTTTTTCAAGATCATCTATCTTCATTCTCACGTCTCCTCAGTTATTTCAGAAGGGGTGCTCGACCTCTTCCACCCTTCAGGAATCGGGCAACCCGAAAGGCACTTAAGCAATTAATCCCTAGATTAATTGCCGATGGGCAAATTTGGCCCATTGTAATTTGACAAACCCGCATGTCAAGATAATTTTCAATATCTCGGGCAAACCTTTCCATGGTTCCGCGCTTTTTCGGCGTCACAGTTACGGGCAATCTTCCGCATTCTCGATAAAAAACGCCCCCATGTCCGCCTTTCAGCAAGCATACTTTGTTTTTTTTTGCTATATCTTTACAGTAAGTCAAGAATGATTCTTAAACAATACTCCGGAAAACCAAAGCGCCCACTCACCAGAGCAATGGACACAAAAACACAGCCCCCCTCTTCTTCCGCCGTTCAGGAAGCGGTTTTCACCGTCAATGAAAACTGGCAAATCACTTCCTTCAACGAAGCAGCGGAAAAACTCCTGGGCCTCACCGCCCAGAAGACCATCGGCAAGAGCTGCCAGGACGTTTTCAGCGGCTCGGACAGGTTCGCTTCCATGTGCAAACTGTACGGCCCATTAGCCGCGGGCCGCGCCATGCTCGGGCTGCGGGTCGTGCTCCCCAAGCCGGACAGCACGGAATCGATTGTTCTCCTGGTAACCGCGATCCCCATTCCCGACAAAAACGGCAAACTCTCCGGCGCAATCATTACTGCCCGCGACGC
This sequence comes from uncultured Desulfurivibrio sp., assembly GCA_964588325.1. Classification (GTDB taxonomy): domain Bacteria; phylum Desulfobacterota; class Desulfobulbia; order Desulfobulbales; family Desulfurivibrionaceae; genus Thiovibrio. The sequence continues at coordinate 212,371 of CAZPOR010000001.1, read as the reverse complement.
CAACGATCCGGGCCAGATCTATCCCTTGGTCATGAACAGCATCGCAGATGGCGTCTTCACCGTGAACAAGCGATTCCGCATCACCTCCTTCAACAAGGCGGCGGAAAACATCACCGGCTGGACCGCCAAAGAAGTAGTCGGGGCCTCCTGCAATACCATTTTCAAATCCAATATCTGCGGCGCCGACTGCATCCTGGCCCAGAGCGTCAACGAGGGAAAATCCATCGTCAACCGTTCCATCTACATCAAAGGGAAAAATGGCCGGACCATTCCCATCAGCATCAGCGCCTCGCCGCTCATCGATCCGGAAGGCCAGGTCATCGGCGGAGTGGAAACCTTCCGGGACATTACTTCCAGCCTGCAACAGGATCTCATCCTGGACAGCATTGCCGACGGCGTCTTCACCGTGGACCGGAACTGGCATCTGACCTCCTTCAACAAAGCGGCGGAAAGTATCACCGGCTGGAACAAGGATGAGGTTCTCGGCAAGCCCTGCAGCGCCATTTTCCATTCGAGCATCTGCGGAGAGGCCTGCATTCTCGCCCAGAGCGTGGAAAGCGGCAAGCCCATCGGCAACCGCTCCATCTTCATCAAGGGCAAGGACGGGGAGACCATCCCGATCAGCATCAGCGCAGCCCCCCTTACCGACCCGGACGGCGACGTCATCGGCGGGGTGGAAACCTTCCGCGACCTGACCTCGGTCATGACCAAGGATCTGGTCCTGGAAAGCGTCGCCGACGGGGTGTTCACCGTGAACCGCAGTTGGAAGATCACCTCCTTCAACCGGGCGGCCGAACTGATTACGGGCTGGAAACGGGAGGATGCCATCGGCAAGTCGTGCAGCGACGTGTTTCACTCCAGCATCTGCGGCGAAAACTGCGCCATCGCGCAAAGCCTTTACAGCGGCAAGCCCGTGGCCAACCGCTCCATCTTTGTCAAGAACATCGACGGCAAGCAGATCCCCTTAAGCATCAGCGCCGCGCCGCTTCTTGACCACGAAGGCAACGTCATCGGCGGGGTGGAAACCTTTCGGGATCTGAGCGTGGTCACGGAACTGCGCAAACAGCTTTCCCGGCGCTACACCTTCGGCGAGATTCTCAGCAAGAGCGCCTCCATGCAGCGGATTTTCAGCATCCTGCCCGAGATCGCCCACAGCGAAAGCAATGTCCTGGTGCTCGGCGAATCGGGCACAGGTAAAGAGCTGGTGGCCCGCGCCATCCACACCTCAAGCCGGCGCAACAAAGGCCCATTCATGGCGGTCAACTGCGGCGCCCTGCCGGAAACCCTGCTTGAGTCCGAGCTTTTCGGTTACAAGGCCGGCGCCTTCACCGACGCCAAACACGACCGGCCGGGCCGTTTTGCCAGCGCCGAAAAAGGCACCCTGTTCCTCGATGAAATCGGGGATATCCCGGCCTCCCTCCAGGTCAAACTCCTGCGGGTTCTCCAGGAAAAGGTGTACGAACCCCTGGGGTCCAACAAGCCGGTCAAGGCCGACGTGCGGATCATCGCCGCCACCAATCGCAACCTGCAACAGCTCGTCCAGGAAGGGCTCTTCCGGGAAGACCTCTTCTATCGCCTGAACGTGGTCAAAATCATGCTCCCTCCCCTGCGGGAGCGCATGGAAGACGTGCCCATGCTCGCCGAACATTTCATCAAACAATTCAGCAATCAGCAGGGCAAGGATATCGTCGGGATTTCCGATGAAGCATTAGGCATTCTCATGCGCTACGGTTTCCCCGGCAATATCCGCGAGCTGGAAAACATCATCGAGTACTCCTTCATCCTCTGCCATGGAGGGTTCATCCGGCCGGAACATCTCCCCGAACCGTTTGCCCCCAAAAGCCAGGAAAGTCCGCACTCCGGCTCCATCCCTCTCCACAAGCCCCTCCCCCTTGACGAGGTCGAGAAACAGGCGATCTTTCAATCCCTGGAACGGAACCACTGGCGGCGGATGAACACCTGCCGGGAGCTGGGCATCTCCAAGGACACCCTGCGCCGGAAAATCGAGCGGTATGGACTGAAGAATCCCTTTGGCGAGGATCTTGGCGACTGAACGTCCCCTTGCGCCGGCGCCCCGCACATCGGGGCCAAGCCGATAATTCCCGCTTGAGCCTTTTTCACACGGTCTCAGCCGTGGGCTTGGCCTCTTTACTCCACGATCCCGATGGTTGTGCGAAAGCGGGCCAGCGTGATGCCGAAAAAAACCGCTCCTATCACAACAAGAATGGCGCATTGCGGCCACACCACAGCGAGACCTGCCCCTCGATAGAGAATCGCCTGGGCCAATGAGACAAAATGGGTGGTCGGCGCTATCTGCATTATGACTTGAATCCAATCAGGCATGCTTTCACGCGGGGTGACGCCGCCGGAGAGCATCTCCAGCGGCATCAGGATAAGCATTAACAGCAGGCCGAACTGCGGCATCGAACGGGCAATGGTGCCCAAGAAAATACCCATGGAAGTCGTGGCAAACAGATGCAGCGCCGTGCCCCCGAGAAACAGAACGAGTGAGCCTTCAATGGGCACAGACAAGAGCCCCTGCACCACAAAAATCAAAGAAAAAGCACAGGCAACAAGCACCACCAGCCCCATGGCCCAGACCTTGCTCGTCATGATCTCAGCGGGCGTCACCGGCATAACCAGCAGATGTTCGATGGTGCCGTGCTCCCGTTCACGGATCAACGCGGCGCCGGTGAGTACGATGGACAGCATGGTGACGTTGTTGATGACTTCCATCACTGCGCCGAACCATGCCTGGGTAAGGGAAGGGTTGAAGCGCGCCCTCAGGGCGAGATCGACCGGCGGCGCTGCAACCCCGCGATAACGCTGGACGAATTCGGCCACCTCGCTGGTGATCATGGTCTGGATATAGCCGCTGCCGGTAAAGGCTTGGCTCATGCGGGTCGCATCGACATTGAGCTGAATCGTTGGTTGCCGCCCAGCCAGCAGATCGCGTTGAAACTCCGGGGGGATGTTCAAGGCGAAGGTGTCGAGGCCACCATCCATCCTGGCATCCATTTCGGCTTGGGTAATCATCACCGGCGCGAGAAAATGGGGGGGATAAAAGGCGTCAACGATCCGCGCCGACAGCGGCGACCGGTCTTCGTCAACGATGGAGACCGGCGCCTTGTTGAGGGTTTCCGGCATTGCCGTGGCGGCCGAATAGATCGCCGCCGTGAAGGCAAAGAGGATCAACCCCAGCATGATCGGGTCACGGGCCAGGCTGCGCAATTCCTTGATGCCCAGATGACGAATGGTGTCGATCCGCATGTTCAGGTCTCCTGTTTCCGCAACAACAGCATGCATAGCCCCGTCAGCACGGGAACGGCCAGGATGAGCGGCATGAAGGATGCCTGAAGATCGGCAAAACCAAGCCCCTTGGAAAATGTTCCGCGGGCAATGATCAGGAAATACGTGGTGGGGTAGATGGCCCCGATCATTCTGCCCACCCCCTCCAGTGAGGAGACCGGGTCGGTCATGCCGGAGAACTGCACGGCGGGCAGGATAGTGAGCACGGCCGTGCCGAAGATGGCCGCAATCTGGCTGCGCACAAAGGTGGAGAACAGCAACCCCATGGCGGTGGCGGAAATCACATACAGCAGCGCCGCGACGGACAAGGCAAAAAAGCTCCCCCGCATCGGCACGCCGAAAACGGTCACCGCCAGCAAGGCCATGAGCAAAAAGTTTACCATTGCCAGCCCGATGTAGGGCAGTTGCTTGCCGAGCAAGAACTCAAGCCGGGTAACCGGCGTGACATAGAGGTTAACGATGGAGCCAAGTTCTTTTTCCCGCACCACGCTGAGCGCCGTGAGCATTGCCGGGATCATCAGCAGCAAGAGGGGAATCACCGCCGGCACCATCGCCACCAGACTTTTGACGTCGGGGTTGTAGCGAAACCGGGTTTCGATGGTGATCAGACCTGCGGAACGGGACTGACCAAGCGTGCGCACGGCCATGTCGGCCAGCCAGTGGGCATGCATGCCGCGCACATAGCCCTGAATGGTTTCGGCCCGCTGCGGCATGGCGCCGTCGATCCAGGCGCCGATCGCCACCGGGGTACCGCGCCCCAGATCGCGGGCAAAGCCAGGGGGTATTTCCAGGGCCAGACTGATCTCGCCGGCCCGCATGCGCCGGTCCAGATCGGCGTAATCGACAATTGGCGCATGCTCGATGAAATAACTCGAACCGGCAAGATTGAACGCATAATCGCGGCTGGCCGAGGTCTGGTCGCGATCGAGCACGGCAAAGGTCAGATCCTCCACATCCATGGTGATGCCGTACCCCATGATCAGCATCAGAATGACGCTGCCGAGCAGCGCCAGGGTGGCCCGGATCGGATCCCGGCGCAGCTCCATCCCCTCGCGCCGGGTGTAGCTGAACAGACGGCGGAGGCTGAACCCGGTTTTTTTGCCAAAAATGGCGGTGGAGTGTGGTGGCGGTGCGGAAGAGACCGCCGCCGCGGCTGCCTGCGGTTCAGAAGTCTTTCTTTCAGGCGCAACGTCTTCCAGATAGCCGATAAATGCCTCTTCCAGCGTTGTTGTCCCGCGTTGCTGCATGAGCGCGGCGGGCGTATCGCTGACCAGCACCAGGCCTGCGTGCATCAGCGAGATGCGGTCGCAGCGTTCGGCTTCGTTCATGAAATGAGTGGAGATGAAGATGGTGACCCGGTCGCGGCGGGCGAGGCCGATCAATATCTGCCAGAAATCATCGCGGGCGATGGGGTCAACCCCGGAGGTGGGCTCATCGAGGATCAGCATCTCCGGACGATGAATCATCGCCACCGCCAGGGAGAGCCGCTGGCGCTGCCCCAGGGGGAGGCTGCCGGGCAGCGCGGCCATGACCCCGCTCAAGCCGAAACGGCTGGCCATTTCATGCACGCGGCCGGAGATCTGCTCCGCCGGGACGCTGAAAAGCCGGGCGTGCAAGGTCAAATTCTGTTCCACGCTCAGTTCGGAATAGAGCGAAAAGGACTGGGTCATGTACCCAACCCGCCGCCGGGCTTCAAGATCCTTGGGGTTTACCGCCCGGCCGAACAGCCACGCCTCTCCCTCGCTGGCCGTCAGCAGACCGGTCAGCATCTTCATGGTCGTTGTCTTGCCGCAGCCGTTGGAGCCGATAAAGCCGAAGATCTCGCCCCGGGCGATGCGGAAGCTCACCCGGTCCACCGCGGTGAAGTCGCCGAAACGCATGGTCAGCCCCTTGGCTTCGATGGCTATCTCGTCATCACCGGCTGCGCGGGGCGGGATGCGCACCGGTTGGTGGCCGGCGCGTTTTTTTTCCGGCAGCAGGGCAATGAAGGCGTCCTCCAGGGTATTGCTGGCGGTGCGATCAAGCAGTTGCCGGGGAGTGCCACAAGTCAGCACCCGCCCGCCATCCATGGCCACCAGCCAGTCGAAACGGGCAGCCTCTTCCATGTAGGCGGTGGCCACCAGCACGCTCATGCCGGGTTGCCCGGCGCGGATACGGCCGATCATCTCCCAGAACTGCCTGCGCGAGAGCGGGTCAACCCCGGTGGTGGGTTCATCGAGGATCAACAGGTCGGGGTCGTGGATGAGCGCGCAGCAGAGGCCGAGTTTTTGCTTCATGCCGCCGGAAAGCTTGCCTGCCGGGCGGTCCCGGAAAGGAGCCAGGCCGGTGCTTGCAAGCAGGTCCTCGATGCGGCGCTGCCGCTCGCCGCTGTGCTGGGCGAACAAGCGGCCGAAGAAATCGATGTTTTCGGATACCGACAGCGTGGCGTAGAGATTCTTGCCCAGCCCTTGGGGCATGTAGGCAATGCGCGGGCAGACAGCTTTCCGGTGGTGCGCCTCATCCATGTCTCCGGCCAGCACCACTATCCGGCCGGTCTGAATGGCGCGGGCCCCTGCGATCAGCGAGAACAGGCTGGATTTGCCGACCCCGTCCGGCCCGATCACGCCGACCATTTGCCCTGTCGGCAGATCAAGGATGACCCGGTCCAAGGCAAGCGTCTTGCCGTAACGCAAGCTGACATCGGTTACCCTCACGACCGGCGCGATTCCTGCCGCAACAGAGGAAGGAGTCGCCTGGCCGGTGGTCATTGCGGCAGCCTCACCTGCAAAGCGGCCGGCCATTCACGCTGCGGATCGAGCCGCACATAGGCCATGCCCGGCAACCCGGTCTTGACATGATGAATATGTTTCTTGAGCAGCTCTGGAGCGATTTGCGCCTTGACCCGGAACATCAGCTTTTGCCGTTCGCTGGCGGTTTCCACGGTTTTGGGGGTGAATTGGGCCACGTCGGCGACAAAGGAAATCGTCGCCGGGATGACATACTCCGGCGCGGCATCGAGCACCAGCCGCGCCTCCGAGCCGATCGCCACTCGGCCGCCGGCAACGGTGGGCAGGAAGAAGGTCATGTACACATCGCTCAGGTCGAGCAGATTGAGAATCCTGCCTCCGGCGGCGACCACCTCGCCGGGCTGGGCAATGCGGTATTGCACGCGGCCGTCACGGGTCGCCTTCAACACGTTGTCGTCGAGGTCTGCCTGGAGCCGCTCTAGCGTGGCCCGCGACGCTGCAACAACCGACAGTGACTCAATCTCCTGGGATTTGGCCGTGGCAATCGCGGCTTCCGCCGCTGCTATCTGAGCGTTGGCCGCACGGATTGCAGCCTGCAAGCTCAAGACATGCGCACGATCATCGTCCAGTTCCTGGGTTGCGATGGCCCCGATGCCGGCCAGGGATTCCGAACGCGCCAGACGTTTTTGCGCCGCATCATATTCAGCCTCGCGTTCTGCGAGCAGCGCCATGGCAGCGGCTTTCTCACTCCGGCGCTGCGCCACTTGGCTTTGCATGGTTTGCACACCGCTTTCCGCCTTACGCAGATACGCTTCCGCCTCACGACGCTGGGCAGCAAGCGTTTCGGTATCCATGCGCGCAACAATCTGTCCGGCAATGACGAAGTCGCCTTCGTTCACCAAAACGGCCTTGATCCGCCCCGCCGTCTTCGCGGCGATATCGATTTCAACCGCCTCGATGCGGCCATTGCCGCTGGCAAGCCCGATTTCCCGATCCTTGGCGGCAAACATTCGCCAGCCGATACCTCCCAGGACAGCCAGAAGCAGGAACCCGGCAATCCCGATCAGCCATCTTCTCTGTTGCCCTGCCATAACAATGCTCCTTTTCCCGGCCGGGGTCCATTCTTCACCTCGGCCGCTGATCACGGAATGTCTGGCGCAGACGCGGCTTCCCCCCCGCCACCGAGCACTTTATATAAGGTTACCATATTCAGCAGCCGGGTCAAACGAGTGACGATCAGCTCCTGCTGTGCGCCATACAGCGAACGCTGGGAATCGAGCACGGCCAGGTAGCTGTCAACCCCTTTTTCATAGCGGGCTTTTGAGAGACGGTAACTCGTGACGGTGGCGTCGACAAGGGACTGCTGCGCCCTCAGTTGCTCATCGATGGTTCCCCGCTGGGCAAGGGCATCGGCCACTTCCCGGAAGGCGGTCTGAATCGCCTTTTCATACTGGGCAACAGCGATATCCCGGTCCACCTCCGCCACCTTCAAGCTGGCCCAGCGTGAGCCCGCATCAAAGATCGGCAGGACGATGTTCGGAGCAAAGGCCCAGGCGCCCGAGCCGGAGGTAAAGAGGGTGGAGAGTTCGTCACTGCCCGCGCCGACCGAGCCGACCAGGGTAATGCGCGGGAAAAACGCGGCCCGGGCCGCGCCGATGTTGGCGTTGTATCCCTTGAGCAGGTTCTCGGCCGCCAGAACATCGGGACGACGGAGCAGCACCTCGGAAGGCAGGCCGGGCGCGATATCCTGCACAACGGTGAGGTTTTCGGAAAGCGCCTTCGGAAGCAACTCGGCCGGAACCGGAGCGCCGACCACCACGTTGAGCCCGTTTTCATCCTGGGCCACCAGGGTCGTATAACGGGCGACATCCGTCCGCGCCGCATCGAGTCTGGTTTGCGCCTGCCGCAGATCCAACTCGGAGGCGGCCCCCACCTCAAAGCGGCGCTGAATCAATTGGTGGGTGGCCTGTTGGGCAGTGAGAGTTTCCCGGGCCAATTGCAGCCGCTCGCGGTCGGCGGCCAGGCTCAAGTAGTTGGCAGCCACCTCGGCCACCAGGCTGATCTGCACCGTGCGGCGCGCGTGCCCGGTGGCGAGATGGTGCTCCAACGCCTGGTCTTTCAAACTTTGCACCCGGCCGAACAGATCAAGCTCATAGGCGCTGACCCCGAGGCCGGCGCTGTACTGCTCGACGGTTTCCGCCTGGCCGGAGGAGGAAAGAGTTTTCGGAATGCGCTGTTTACTGCCGGCGCCGACGGCATCAATCTGCGGCAGCAGCTCGGCACGCTGGATCCGGTACTGGGCCCGTGAGCGCTCGATGTTGAGGGCGGCGATGCGCAGATCGCGGTTATTGGTAAGGGCCAGGGCGATCAGCTTTTGCAGTTGCGCATCGACAAAGAACTCCTGCCAGCCAAGATCCGCTTCCTTGCCGGATTGGCCGCCATGTGGCTCTTGATACGCCTGCCCGCTCGGCCACGCAGCCGGGACTGGCGGTTCCGGCCGGACATACCCCGGGGCCATGGTGCACCCCCCCAGGCAAAGCAATGCGGCCAAGGGCAGCCACAGGGCTGTGGTCTTCGCTTTCATCTCAATGCACCTCCGCAACGTTGGGATCAGCCGGGGATTGTGGCGCCGGCTGTTTCTTGGCAAACCGCCTGGAAACCAGGACAAAGAAAAACGGGATGAAGATCAGGTCGATGAAGGTGGCCGAGAGCAAGCCGCCGGTGACCGCGGTGCCGATGGCGTTCTGGGCCGCGGCGCCCGCTCCGCGGGTCAAGGCCATCGGCAAGGTGCCGAAGAAAAAAGCCAGCGAGGTCATGATGACCGGGCGCAGCCGGATCTTCACCGCCGCCAGGGTGGCCGCAACCAGCTCTTGCCCCTGCTGCATCTGCGCTTTGATGAATTGGATGATCAGGATGGCATTCTTGGTGGAAAGCCCCACCGTGGTGAGCAGCCCGATTTGAAGATAGACATCGTTGGGCAGGACCCGCATGGTGACTGCGGCAACCGCGCCCACCAGCCCCAGCGGCAGCATCAACAGATTGACAAAGGGGATGGTCCAGCTCTCGTACAGCGCCGCCACGGCCAGAAACACCACCAACAGCGAGATGGCATAGAGGGCCGGCGCCTGTTTGCCTGCCTGCTTCTCCTCATAGGAGAGGCCGCTCCATTCAAAACCGAATCCGGGCGGCAGCTCGGCGGCCATTTTTTCCATCTCGGCCATCGCCTCGCCGGTGCTGATCCCGGGGGCCGCCTGTCCCATGATCTGCACGGAGGGAATGCCGTTGTAGCGTTCCAACCGGGGAGAGCCATACTGCCAATGGGCGGTGGCAAAGGCCGAGAACGGCACCATCTCGCCCTTGGCGTTGCGGACATACCAGCGGTTGATATCCTCCGGCAGCATCCGGTATTTGGCCTCGGCCTGGAGATAGACCTTCTTGACCCTGCCGTTCTGGATGAAATCGTTGACGTAGGAACTGCTCCAGGCGGTGGTCAGCACCGCATTGATGTCGGCCGGGGAGAGTCCCAGGGCTCCGGCCCGCACGTCATCAATGTCGAGCTTGAACTGGGGGGCGTCGTCCTGGCCGTTGGGCCGGACGGCGGTCAGTTTGGGGTTGTTCCTGGCCAGGCCCAGTAATTGGTTGCGCGCCTCCATCAGCGTGTCGTGTCCCAGACCGCCGCGATCCTGGAGCTGAAAATCAAAGCCGTTGGCCTGTCCCAGCTCGACCACCGCCGGGGGAGAGAAGGCAAAAGCCAGGCCGTCACGAAACTGAGAAAAGGCCTGCATGGCCCGCCCGGCCACGGCTGGAGCCTTCAACTCCTTGGATTTCCGCAGATTCCAGTCCTTCAGCCGCACAAAGGCGAGCCCCATGTTCTGGCCGCGCCCTGCGAAACTGAAACCGGCGATGGTGATGATGGCCTCCACCGACTTGGCCTCCCGCTCCAGGAAATGGTGCTCCAGTTGCTCGATAAGCTTCAGGGTCCGCTCCTGGGTTGCGCCGGCCGGCAACTGCACCTGGCAGATAATGAAGCCCTGATCCTCGTCCGGCAGGAAGGCGGTGGGCAGGCGCAAAAAAAGGAAGGCCATGACCACGACAATGAGCCCGTAAACCGCCAGATAACGGACCGGTTTGCCAAAGGAGCGGCTCACGAGCCGTTCGTACTGATCCCGGCGGCGATCGAACCACTTGTTGAACCAGCGGAAAAATGGGCAATACCAGCCGCTTTCGCACGCTTCGTGCCCCTTGGGCACGGGTTTGAGCAGGGTGGCGCAGAGCGCCGGAGTGAGGATCATGGCCACCAGCACCGACAGGATCATGGAGGAGATGATGGTGATGGAGAATTGGCGGTAAATGACTCCGGTGGAGCCGCCGAAGAAGGCCATGGGCAGAAAGACCGCGGTGAGCACGGTGGCGATGCCCCAGAGGGCGCTGGTGATCTGGCCCATGGACTTGATGGTGGCCTCCCGCGGTGGGAGTCCCTCCTCGGACATGATCCGCTCCACATTCTCCACCACCACGATGGCGTCGTCCACCAGCAGGCCGATGGCGATGACCAGGGCGAACATGGTCAGGGTATTGATGGAAAAGCCGCTGGCCGACAACACCCCGAAGGTGCCGAGCAGAACCACCGGCACCGCGATGGTGGGGATCAGCGTGGCCCGGAAGTTTTGCAGGAAGAGGAACATGATGATAAAGACCAGGCAGACCGCCTCAAGCAGGGTTTGGACCACCTCTTCCATGGAGATCTTGACAAAGGGGGTGGTGTCGTAGGGATAGACCACCTTCATGCCAGGGGGGAAGTATTTTTCAAGCTCCGCCATCTTGGCCTTGACCCGCTCGCCGGTGTCCAGGGCATTGGCGCCGGCAGCGAGCCGGATCGCCATGCCGCCCATGGGTTTGCCCTTGTAGCGCGACTGGATATCGTAGTTTTCGGTGCCGATCCTGCTTTCCGCGACATCCTTGAGCCTGACCGTGGAGCCGTCGGGGTTGGTGCGCAGGATGATGGCGTCGAACTGCTCCGGAGTCTGCAACAGGGTGCGGGCGGTGATGGTGGCGTTCAATTGCTGTCCGGCCACCGCCGGGGTGCCGCCGAACTGACCGGCCGAAACTTGGGCGTTCTGGGCCTGCAGCGCCGCGAGCACATCGTTGGTGGTCAGGTGGAAGTTGTTCAGCTTGGCAGGGTTCAGCCAGATCCGCATGGCGTTCTGAAAGCCGAACAACTGCAATTCCCCCACCCCCTCCAGACGGCTGACGATGTCCTGAACGTTGGAAACCATGTAGTCGGCCAGGGCGTTGCGGTCCATGGAGCCGTCTTCTGAAACCAACCCGATGATGAGCAGAAAGTTCTTGGTGGATTTGACCACCGAGACCCCTTGGCGCTGCACGATCTGGGGCAAGAGCGGCATGGCGAGCTGCAATTTGTTCTGCACCTGGACCTGGGCGATGTTCGGGTCGGTGCCGGCCTTAAAGGTCAAGTTGATGGCCACCGCCCCGGCTGAATCGCTGGTGGAGGACATGTAGATCAGATTGTCGATGCCGTTGAGCTTCTGTTCGATGACCTGGGTGACGGTATCCTGCACGGTCTGGGCCGAGGCGCCCGGATACATGGCATTGATGGTGATCTGGGGCGGGGCGATGGGCGGGTACTGGGAGACCGGCAGGGTCTTGATCGCCAGCAGGCCGGCCAGCATCACCATGATGGCGATGACCCAGGCAAAGATCGGACGGTTGATGAAAAACCGGGGCATGGACTGACTCCTTTACTTTTTAACCGCCTGAGGCTGCGGAGTTCCGGCAGGAGAAGCCTCCGGCTTGGGGCCGAATGACACTGCCTTGACCTGGGTTCCCGGCCGCGCCTTTTGTATCCCTTCCAGGATCACCCGATCTCCCGCCTTCAAGCCATCACTCACCAGCCAATTGTCGCCAACCGTGCGCGAAACCTTGATCACGCGCGGTTCCACCTTCTCCTCACCGCCGACCACCATGACCATGGCCTCCCCTTTCGGATTACGGCTCACTCCGCGCTGCGGCACCAGGATGGCCTGTTCGCTGACCCCTTCCTGCACAATGGCGCGGACAAACATGCCGGGCAGCAGGAGTTGCTCCGGGTTGGGAAAAAGAGCCCGCAGGGTGACGGACCCGGTGCTTTGGTCCACGGTCACTTCACTGAATTTCAGGACTCCCTCCTGCGGATAGGAACTGCCATCTTCCAGCACCAACTTGACCCTTGCCTGGCCTGTTTCCTGCCCCTTGATCTCGCCATTGGCACGATTGCGCTTCAGACGGAGCAACTCAGCGCTGGATTGGGTCACATCCACATAGACGGGATCAAGCTGCTGAATCGTGGCCATGGGCGTTGCCTGATTCGCCGTGACCAAGGCCCCGCCGGTTACGGTCGAACGGCCGATCCGGCCGGATATCGGCGCCTTCACGCTGGTATAATCCAGATTGATGCGGGCGGCTTCAACAACCGCCTGATTGGCCGCCACCTCCGCTTCCGCCTGCTTGAGCATTGCACTGGCGTCATCATATTCCTGCCGGCTCACGGCATTGATTGCCGCCAACTCGCGGAAACGTTCTTCCTTGAGCCGGGCAGGAATAAGATTGGCCTCGGCCCGGGACAGGGCCGCCTTGGCGCTGGCGTAAGCGGCCTGATAGGTGGCGGGATCAATCCGGTACAGCTCCTGCCCCGCCTTCACATCAGCACCCTCAACGAACACCCTTTCCCGGATGATTCCTCCCACTTGGGGACGCACCTCGGCAATCAGGCGGGGGAAGATCCGGCCCGGCAGCTCCATGGTCAAGGTGACTGGCGCAGTGGTAATGGACACAATCCCCACCTCGGGAGCGCCTGTTTGCCCCCCCGGGGGAGAGTGTTGCTTGCAGCCGGTTATCGCGAACACGCCGATGAAAAGTCCCGCCAGGGCGATCAGTTTGACTTTGCCAATGGTTTCCATCAATACATACCTCACAGGGATTGAGCCACGTCCTCGCTTGCTCGCCGGCAGCGGGAAGAAATGCATGATCAGACACAAGAGCACGGAGTTCCTCCGCACACGACATAACGACCTTTTCCTGGAATGCTGCGGCAGCTACCTTTTGATACCATCCCAGCAGGCCTGAACGGTTTGCGCGATTAAGGATTCATCCAGTTCGACGAAGCCGAGAATATGATCCCTTGCCACAGCCAAAAGAGGGCCGAACGCCAAGGCAAAAAGCACAACCAAGGGGAGGTCCTTTACACTCTGCCGGGCTACACCCTCTTCAAGGAGGCTGCGGTACAGATCCCCACTCCCTTCGCTGCCCAAAAGCCGATCCCGGCGAAAGGCCACGCCATAAGGGGAGTTGTGATACTGCTCCAGGTAGCGAAAATCCAAGGGGTTATCGATGAAATAGAGGAGCAGCGCCGTGCTCAGATGGACAAACCGTTCCCTGAGCGAACTCTCCGGCGCATATCCTTCCATGATTCCTGCACAGATTCTATCATGCAACGCCAGAAACAGTTCATTGATAAGCACGTCCTTGTTTTCAAAATAGCGGTAGATGGTTCCGGCTCCCACCCTGGCCCGCTCGGCAATCGCGGCAATGGGGGCGTCATGGAAACCATGCTCGGCAATCAATCCCAATGCCGCATGCAGGATTTCGTGCCGTTTTCCAGAAGTCGCCATAACAATATCCCTCTTTCGGAGTGAATGTTCATTCCGTGCGAACATATGACGTTATCACTCCCCGGTCAAGACATTTTACAACAAGGAGCTTTCCCGCCGAGGAGAAACTGACCCGCTGAAACACAGAAACCGCCACTAGGATTTTTTTCGTACTTCGCAAAAACCAATAAAAAAAGGGCCGGAGAGAGTCTCTCCGGCCCTTTTTTTATTGGTTAACCACCAGCCGTATCAACTGCGCCCGACCAGCTTCTTGCGGCCGGAACCGGTACTTTTCTTGGCCCGGTCGGCCGCCTTGGCTTTTTTTTCTGCCACCTCATCGCCCGCGACACGCAACGACCTCGGCACGGCCCTGTCGAAAAGACATTCACAGGTCTCATGAACCTCGCCGGGGCATTCCGCAATCTCCCAGCACGGCGCAAGGGTCAACAACCTTTTCAACCCTGGAATGCTGATCCCCTGATCATGAATCATGGAGCGCACACATGACACCCACTTGATGTCGTTCAAGGAATACAGCCGCCGGGATCCTGTATGCTGGGGATGAACCAGCCCTTCTGCCTCGTAGATACGAAGTGTTCTCGGATGAACATCCAACAGCTTTGCTGCCACCCCGATGGGGTAAATCGGCAAATCAGGCCGCAAAGGCTGGATGGCCGTTTTTTTCTTGGCCACCATAATCCTTCTCCTCTGCGTGCTTAATGATCCTCGGACAAATGCCCCCTGAAAAGCCTTTCACCCATGAAGAATCCCATGACACAGATTCCCATGGCCCCCAAGGTAATGACAATCTCATGCAAGGAAGGGGTGTAGGTGAACAGATGAGGCATATCAACAAGGCCGAACTCATGGTACCAAGGCACGAGCTGTCCTACCACAACCAGGTCGTAGCGCATGAAGAAGATGCCGACAACGCTGGAGACCGAGGCCCAGAAGAGCACCGGGAGATTTTTGGCGCGGGCGCCCAGGATCATGGCAAAGGGAATAACCATGCCGAGCATGACCTCGCCGAGCCAGAAATTGATGGCATAGGGGCCGTTCACCAGAGCCATCATGGCCTCGTATTTTCCCGGCGGCTGACCGCTGATGCCGGAGATCATCTTCCAGGTGGTGAAGAACATGATCACCGCGATCAGGGTTGCCCCCAATTTTGCCGTGGCCATAAGGGAGTTCTCCAGCTTCTCGCTCATCTTCCAGCCATTGGCCCGGTAACCGAGATAATGGAAGAAGATAACCGCTGCGCAGCCGGACATCATGGCTGAAGTAATGAAATAGATGGGCATGTACGGCCCATGCCAGAACTCACGGCCGGAAAGCAGGCCAAAAACCGCGCCGAGGTTACTGTGGGCGGCGATACCGGAAACCAAACCCATCAGGCCGAACATGCCGGCGACCTTATGCTTCTCCATCTGCAACAGAGCAAACTCGACAACCATGAAAAAGAGATACGCTCCATAGAGGGTTCCCATCCACCAGATATTGGAGGTGGGATTGGGGGAAAGCATATTATAGATGGGCATGCGCCAGGGGTTTTCAATCTCGAACCCGATCACGAAAAAACCAGCGATAATGGTAACGATGGCCATGAACACGGAACGCTTGGCAATGGGCTTGAACGCCTCAAGACCAAAGACATGACCGATGGAGGAAATCAGACACAACCCGGTTGAACTGACGACAAAGAAAACATAGGTGGCAATCAGCAACCCCCAGGGAACATCCCGGGTGACGCCGAAGGTATGCTCATGGCCGACATACATGGAATGCACCCCGGCGGCAAGACCGAGGGCGGCGAGCAGGCCGCCGATGGCAATGGTAACGTTGTAGGAACGCGAGGGGCTGGCAACGAGGCCGCCTTCCCGCGGCAATACATCAGCTAAAAAATTATTCATGGGAACAACTCTCCTTATGCGTAATTTAATCGTTAATCTTCCGATCCAGAATGACGGAAACCTTGCCCGCTAGTCTCCACAAGAGAGCATCATGGCAATGTTTCCTCATTGGCCTGGATCAACGGTTTGATTTTGAGATCAAATACGGTATGGAGTGTTGCACCTCCGATCCAAAAAATTAAAAAAAGTAGACCTTCCATTTTTTTCTCCTCAATCAAACGACCTGATCTTCCAGGCTTGTGGTTCATCGTCGACTCGAACGGAATGGCGGTTCCAAACGAATCACTTCCGCGACGTACCAGACCATATTCCTCTTCCCTGCGACCCTCCTTTGCGTGTTGTTTTTCAGTGAAAATCTTTAGGCCGTCCCACATGGGGGAAACCCACCCAAGCCAATACTGTTATTTTCAAATTACAAAATGGAAAAAGCCATTGTCAAGTTTTTATTCTTTCAAGATTCCTGTTTTTGGTATTTTTTTATGCACATTTAGCCCAAAATAAAAACGCCTCTTAACAAGAGGGCGCAATATCTCTTTTTCCGACAACTCCAGCATACTGTTATCCGCACGAAAACAACGCGAAAAAACAGGCAGATAGCCTGGAATTTCCAACACAAAAGCGAAAACGGCAGACCGGATTCCACAACCACACAACACACAATGCGGCACAATGCCAACATCACCAGACTTGGCAAAAAATGATCCGACTGCGCGCGAAGCAGGGATCAAAATGAGCCAAACGCGTACAACTATACCCGCAAGAGAAAATCCGAACAACCCAAAAAACACCGCGCTGGAAATAAGTTAACCAACCGAAACAAAAGGAGATAATATTAACCAGAAACAATAAACAGCAAAAAAGCCACACGCTGGCACAGTGCTTGCTTCAAGACACAGAAGGGAACAACATGGTTTTCCGACCATGCGAGACACAAGACAGACGACCTTCCGTCTTTCCGCGCAAGCGGACTCAATCTATTCCTTCCCTGCAAAGGATCCTCGGTGGCGGCCCAGGATCCTTTTTTTCTTTCTCCCCGGAGGCCCCTCACCCAAGAAATGTAGTGACCTTGCCACGCTAACCCTGTATTATCATGCGCTGACTCCACTGAAACGAAATCGACATCGTCTCGTTCCGCTCTATTAATGAATAGTTTTTTCAGTGTCTGCCGTGCAAAATACGACCCAGCCCACAATACGGACCTGGACCCATGTCCAGCTCACGCTCTTCCTGCTCGCCATCAGCCTCATCCTGACCCTCGGCCTGGGCGGAGCCTTATACCTCTTTATCTCCCTTGATATTCCTTCAATCGGCGCCCTGAAGCACTACCGTCCCGCCACCACTTCCATCATCTACGACGCGGAAAAACAGCCGATCACCCATGTCTCGCGGGAAAACCGGACCCTTGTCCCGCTTTCCGCAATGCCGGAGTTTCTCCCCCAAGCATTCGTGGCCGCGGAAGACTCCCGATTTTATCAACACAGCGGGGTTGACGCCTGGTCGATCATCCGGGCGCTTATCCACAACATTCGTTCGGGGGAGCGGGGCCAAGGCGGCAGCACCATCACCCAGCAGGTCGCCAGGGCGCTCCTGCTCACTCCGGAAAAAACCTACACCCGCAAGATCAAGGAAGCAATTCTCGCCTACCGGATCGACACCGCTCTCAGCAAAGAGGAAATCCTCCACATCTATCTCAACCAGATTTATCTGGGCAGCGGCGCCTATGGAGTTGAGGCCGCGGCCCAGATCTACTTCGACAAACGCGTTCAGGACCTGAACCTTGCCGAGGCCGCGCTTCTTGCCGGTTTACCGCAAGCGCCAAGCCGGTACTCGCCGTTTCGCAACTTCAAGCTTGCCAAAAACAGACAGCTCTATGTCCTGAACCGCATGGCGGAAGAGGGATACATCACCCCAGCCGCCGCGCAAAAGGCCTATGAAAAAACCCTGCTCTGGAATCCCGCCAAGGAAGGCCCGACGGAAAACAACTATTTTGTTGAGTATGTAAAGGCCTACGTCGAAAGCAAATATGGCAGCGAGGCCCTGCTGACCGGCGGACTTCGCATCTACACCACCCTTGACCAGAACATGCAGAAAGCCGCCAACATGGCCATAAAGCGGGGCACAGCCAAATGGGCCATCCGCCAGAGCAAACACGCCGATACCCTGCCCCAAGCCGCCCTGATCTCCATGGAAGTGAAGACCGGTCGCGTTCGGGCAATGGTGGGAGGCACCGACTTTGACAAAAGTCAGTTCAACCGGGCCACCCAGGCCCGCCGTCAGCCGGGTTCAGCCTTCAAGCCCTTTATTTACGCCGCCGCCCTTGAAAATGGGATGACCCCGGCCACCATGATTGTCGACGAACCGATTCATTTTCGCGGCGCCACCGCGATGCAGTATTGGGCGCCCAAGAATTACGACAATAAATTCGAGGGGCCCACCTCCTTCAGAAACGCGCTGGTCCGCTCGCGAAACGTCCCCACCATCAAGATCCTGCAACAGGTCGGGGCAGCCAAAACCATCGATCTGGCCAGGAGGCTGGGCATCACCTCCCCCCTGGTAAAAGATCTCTCCCTGGCCCTGGGAACCTCCGGGGTTTCCCCCCTTGAGATGATCCGGGCATACGCCGCCTTTGCCAACAACGGCCGGATGCCCCAGCCTCTCTTCATTGAAAAAATTGTGGACAGCAGCGGCAAGGTGCTTGAGGAACAGCACCCCTCCTTCAGCGAGGCCGTTGATCCCCGGGTTGCCTACCAGATGACCCGCATCATGGAAGCGGTCATCACCGACGGCACGGCCAAAGGCATCAGCAGCTTCGGCGCGCCCGCAGCCGGCAAGACCGGAACCACGGACCAGAATGTGGATGCCTGGTTTGTCGGCTATACCCCTGAGCTGACAACCTGCGTCTGGATAGGGCACGACCAGAACATCTCCCTGGGCAGCGCCGAAACGGGGGGGCTGGCGGCAGCGCCCATCTGGCTTGATTTCATGAATCAAGCAAAGGAGACCTATCCCCCGTCCGGCGCTTTTCAAATTCCTCCGGGCATTGTCTTGCTGCCCATGGACAACAGCACCGGTCAGCCAGGATCAGCGGTCGGCGGCACTGTCACCCTGGAAGCCTTCCGGGAAGACACCCCGCCCTGGCGCCAGGAAGAACCGCCCCCCACAGAGAGCAGCGAATCGCTTTTATAGCCTGGAATAAAAAAAGCCGTGTTTCCGGGCACTCCCGGCAACACGGCTCATAATGCGTCCACTCTTTTCTTGGACAGTTCGCTGAAAATCCTGGGCTTTGTATCAGCTCCGCCGCTTCACTGCCTCGCTTTCATCTTCTCAACTTATGCCGGATCAAACAGCCCGTTTGCGTGGCATGTTTTTCAACTCGTCCTTGCCGTGGTAGACCACGGTAAATGTTTCCCGCAGCTCCCTGCTCATCGCTTCTTCCTGGCCGGCATCATTGATCATCACCCGAACGGCCACCCGTTTTTTCCCTTCCGGCGCATCCTCGAACGAGGTGAGAACACTGATAACCCTGGCGTTGAATTTCCGGAGGCACTCAATAACCCGGGTCACCGAACCGGGGGCATCAGGCAGATCGAGCACAAACTGAATGGCGCCATCCTTGATGCCCGTGCTGTGAATGAACCCCCGCAGAACATCGGTTTCGCTCAGCAGCCCGACAAGATGCCCCAGTCCGTCCACCACGGGCAGGCCGGAGATTTTGTCCTCCAGCATGACCAGCGCCGCCTTTTCCAGGGTATCGTCCTCACTCAGGGTAAGCGGATTGGAGGTCATCACGTCCTTCACCTTCATCTCCGACAACAAATAGTACAGTTCATGGATGTCCAGGGATGTTGTCTTGGACGGTGAGGCATCTTTCACATCCCGGTCCGTCACGATCCCGATCAATTTCCCATGGGAAACCACCGGCAGACGACGGATGCTGTTTTCCTTCAGTATCCTGGTGGCACGCATCAGAGAAGTGTTCTCATCCACGGTCAGGACGTCTTTCGCCATCCAGTCTCTAATCAACATAACGCACAACCCTCCATAGATATTGTCTCACCAAGCTCACGCAGAGCAATTTTTGTCCACACCAAAAATATGCCGGTCGACACCCGGCACCTGTTTTTATAAAATATTCCTAGTGTTCCCGCAAGACGAAGTGCGTCTCTTGCCCCAAAAATCACAAAGAAAGCCGCAACTGCCCGCAGCATCCTTTTTTACCTTGCTTAACTTCCCCCGACTCGGTAAAGAATTTACACTGCAGAAAGGAACATTCCCCTGAAACATGCTCTGCGCCGGACAAGATAACCATCATGAAAAAACCCCAATGCCCTGCCCCCTGACAGACGAGACCTTAGCCCGGATCATGGCCATGGCGGCCAGCGAGGACTGCGTTTTTCTTGAGACCAGCCGGGTAACCGCCGAGGAATCGCGCTCCTATTTTTTTCACAACCCGGTAACCCATCTTGTCTGTTACCCCCACGATGACCCTGCCCGGTTTTTCCAGCAGGCCGAGGATTTTCTCGCAGAGGGGTTGTATCTGGCTGGCTGGCTGGGATATGAATTCGGGTATCTGCTCGAACCCTCCCTGGCAAAACACATCCGCCCCGGCCCGCACAAGCCCCTGGCCAGACTGGGCGTGTTCCGCGCCCCTCTGATTTTCGACCACCTCTCGCAAGAACCGCTCGGCGCCCTTTGGCCGAATCCGCCCCAAACCGACCCCCCCACCGGCTACCGCATCACCAATCTGCGTCCCAACCTCGGGCAAACCGATTACATCGCCGCCCTTGCCAGGATCAAGGAATATATCGAAAGCGGCGACACCTACCAGGTAAACTTCACCCTGAAGCTGCTCTTTGACTTCACGGGTTCACCGGAAGCGCTCTATCAGGCGTTGCGCCGCAACCAGAGCGTCTCCTTCGGCGCCTACCTCCGCTCCGGCAATCAACGCATTCTTTCCTTTTCTCCGGAACTGTTTTTCAAGAGGAGCGGCGAACAGTGCCTGGTCCGCCCCATGAAAGGCACCATCCGCCGCGGCCCGTATCAGGCCGAAGACGCGCGGTTGATGGCGTTTTTGCAGACCGATGAAAAAAACCGCAGCGAAAACGTGATGATCGTCGATCTGCTGCGCAATGACTTGGGCCGCATCTGCACCCCGGGAACGGTGAAGACTCGCTCCCTCTTCGACATAGAAACCTACGAGACCCTGCACCAGATGACCTCCACCATCACCGGCCATCTGCCCAGGGAAGCACGGATCGAATCCCTGTTCAAGGCCCTGTTCCCGTGCGGCTCTGTTACCGGCGCCCCCAAGATCCGAACCATGGAAATCATCCGCGAGCTGGAAAACGGGCCTCGCGGCGTCTACACCGGGGCCATCGGCTGTATCACCCCCACGGGCGAGGCAACCTTCAATGTGCCGATCCGCACCATCGAACTCAACGGGAGCAGAGGCGAAATGGGCATCGGCTCCGGGATCATCCACGATTCCGACCCGGAACAGGAGTGGCGGGAATGCCTGCTCAAGGGACATTTCCTGAGCGACCCGGCTCCCCCCTTCAGCCTGATTGAAACCCTGCTCTGGCAGCCCGGCTCCGGCTACTGGCTCCAGAGAGAACATCTGGAACGGCTGGCCGCTTCCGCCGCCTATTTCCGCTATCCCGCAAACCCGCCCGAGGTTCTGGCCCGGCTTGAGAGGCTGGCCCTGGATTTTGCCTCCTCGCCCATGCGGGTGCGGCTGACCCTGGCACGAAGCGGCCAGATGGAACTCGCTGCCGCCCCCTGCCCGGCCCCGGCCTCCATCATCTGGCCGATGCCGCAGACTTCCCGCGCAGAACTGCCGGAAGTGACATTCTCATCCGAAACAACGGATCCCAACGCCCCGTGGCTCTTTCACAAAACCACCCGGAGAGCGCTGTACGACAGCGAGCGGCAACGGGCCGTGGCCAAGGGGGGGTACGAGGTGCTTTTTACCAACAGCCGCGGAGAGGTGACCGAGGGAAGCATCACCTCCATCTTTATCCTGCGCGGGGGAACCCTGCTTACCCCAGCCATGGAATGCGGACTTCTGCCCGGAGTTTTCCGAAGATATCTGATGGAGCACGCCCCTCTCCCGGTGCGGGAAGCCATCCTGACCCGCCGGGATCTTGAACACGCCGAGGCGCTTTTCGTGGGCAACTCGGTGCGCGGCCTGGTCCAGGTCCGGCTCGGCTGATTTAGAGCGTGTCCATGATTATACCCAAAGTACATCCGTTCCGTTTGCGCAGGCAAGCTGCTCAACTCAGCTTTTCACCCTCCGGGTATAAGTTTCGTTTGAGCAGGCAAGCTGCTCAACTCAGCTTTACCCTCTGGCCAGGGTCCGGATAATATCCGATTTGCCGACCACTCCTACCAGAACGCCGTTCTTGAGCACCGGCAGGGTATGGACCTTTTTCTCGGCCATGATGGTGGCGATTTCGTCCAGGGGGGTATCCTCGCGAATGGTCACGGGTTCCGGAGAGCAGATATCCCCCACCGTGGCGCCGGTCATTTTGGTGATCTCCTTTTCCACTGTTTTGGCGCGGTCCAAAAAGATAACCGAATCCAAAATGGAAATGGCGGTGGGGATATGAAACCTCTTGGTCTGATCCACCAGATCGCTTTCCGTCACCACGCCGATAAGCAGCCCGTCCTCGTCGACCACCGGCGCCCCGTTGATGCGGTGCGCCCAGAGAACGCCCGCCAGTTTTTCCACCGGCAGATCCGCCTTTACCGAAACAACCTTCTTCGCCATGATCTCCTTGGCTATCAGCATGTGTTTTCTCCCCAAAAAAATTAACGCGCAACCGCAGAAACACCCTGTTACGGATTATCCCCCCCAATCATCTATCGTGCGCCGCCACTCTCCAGCACCTCTTGAAAGGCCGCGGGAATCTCCGCAGCCAATTCGCCGGCCAGAAAACCAAACGGCCGCCCTGCCCGGACAATCCTGTCCCCGGCCAGGCCGTGAACGTAAACCCCCAGGCAGGACGCCTCGAAAGGCGCCACGCCCTGGGCCAACAGGCCGCCGATGAGTCCGGTCAGCACATCGCCCATGCCGCCCGCGGCCATGCCGGGATTGCCGGTGGGATTGATGGCCAACCGCCCGTCCGGCGCGGCAATGATCGTGGACGCCCCCTTCAGGACCAGATACACTCCATGCCGTTTCGCAAAATCCGCAGCCACCTCCCGACGCTTGCCCTGTATCTCAACGGTTGAAATCCCTGCCAATCGGGACATTTCCCCGGGATGGGGAGTCAAGACCCTGGGCCCGGCGGCAAGCACGGCAACCTCTCCGGCCAGCAGATTGAGGCCGTCGGCATCAACCACCATGGGTTGCCGCAACTCCCGGTAAAACTTGCGCACCACCTGCCCGGTTTCTTCCGCTGTCCCCAGGCCGGGGCCAACAGCCACCGCCGCCTTGCCATGGACCGAGGCCAGCAACTGTTCGCAGTCGGGTTCGGAGAGATAGTTTTGCGAAAAAGCGAGCGGTTCGGTCATGGCCTCGGGCAACGCGCCCTGCACCACCCCACAGAGCATCTTAGGCGCGGCGATGGTCACCAGCCCTGCCCCGGAGCGCGCCGCGCCCAAGCCGCAGAGCACCGCTGCCCCGGCTTTGCCCAGCGAACCCGCCAACGCCAGCAGATGGCCAAAGGTTCCCTTGTGGGACGCCATCCCCCGCGCCGGGATCACTCCCTTGACCCAGACATGATCCAGCCACTCCACCGTAATCCCGATCCGCTCCGCCACCTCGGAGGGGATGCCGATATCGATAACCTCAAGCACCCCGACATATTCCTTGCCCGGCGGTTCGACCTGGGCAAACTTGGGCAGACCGTAGGTGCAGGTAAGTTGCGCCCGGACACTGACGCCTTGGGGAATACCGGTGTCGCCAGCCAGCCCGGAGGGGATATCCACCGCCACCACCGGCAGGGGGCTGGCATTGAGACATCTGATCACCGCGGCGAACACCCCGGTGACCGCGCTGCGCAG
Source organism: uncultured Desulfurivibrio sp. (assembly GCA_964588325.1). GTDB lineage: Bacteria > Desulfobacterota > Desulfobulbia > Desulfobulbales > Desulfurivibrionaceae > Thiovibrio. Next base: position 188,773 of record CAZPOR010000001.1, on the reverse strand, counting down.
CCCCGTGCCGAAAAGGGCGTCCACCAGAAGATCGCTCTCCCCCGCCAGCCGTTCCACCCAGGATAATTCCTCTTCGTCAAGGCAGGTGTAGAGCGGCATGGCCAACTGCTTGACCCGCTCCAGATTTCGCGCCGCATCCCCCTGCAATTTTTCAAGGGGAACCAGACTCACCACCTGTGGCCGGGCGCCCTGTTCCAAAAGAAGCCGGGCGATCACCAGCCCATCGCCCCCATTATTGCCGGGACCGGTAAAAATAAGCACCTTGCGTTCGGCCAGCCCGCCAAAATGGCGGGCCATGGCCGCCACCGTGCCGCGGCCTGCATTTTCCATCAATTCCAGACCGGAAATGCCGTATTCCGCGCTGGTCAATCTCTCGCAGAGCAGCATCTGTTCCGCAGTGGCAATCTTCATTCCGCATCTCCCTCAAATATCCGGCGCGCTCTGGGCACGAGCGTCCGACAGCGCCGGGGCTCACCCCGAAAACGTTTAGGACAAAGACGTCCCGTTCCCTGCCCGGTTTCAATGTATCCTGCGTCATTCTAGCACATCCGGGCAGGCGGGCCAGCATTTTTGTTCCAGTCGCGAAGAGGCGCGGGCCGCGACAAACCGTGCGGGCGGCAGGAAGGAAAACAACCGGCAGCGGCGGAAATGGGGGCGTAACTCTCTCTTTTTCCTTGCGAAACAAGTCACTGTTTCCCTGTTAGGAGGCCACCATTTCCCCCACATCTTTTTCCACCCCGGAGAGCGCACAGCAGAGGCATGATCACGCCCGTCCGGATCAGTCTTCTGCCAAGCGGCACAAGCGCTTCCAGCCAAGAAAGATATTGCGCATTGAACTGCCGATGGTATAGTACGACCCTTCTTTTGTGCTGAGACAAGAAATCCATCAGCCCTCGTAGCTCAGGGGATAGAGCAACCGCCTCCTAAGCGGTAGGTCGTACGTTCAAGTCGTACCGAGGGCACCAGTTGTTTTCCGGATATTTCCTCCCCGCCGTGCCTGTTGTCGCCGGATCCACGGAGGAAGACACCAATATCACGATTTCCCAAGACCATTGTAAGGAGAACCACCATGCAGAGATTCCTCGTATTTGTCAGTGTCGCGCTTCTCGCACTGGGTTTGAGCGGTTGCGGCTACAACACCATCCAGCAAAACGACGAAGCCGTGATCGCGGCCTGGGGCGATGTGGAAGCCTCCTACCAGCGGCGAGCAGATCTCATCCCCAATCTGGTGGAAGCGGTAAAGGCCTACGCGGCCCACGAAAAAGAGACCCTCACCGCCGTCACCGAGGCGCGGGCCAAGGTCGGCACTATTCAGGCGGGGGCCGAAGTGGTCAATAACCCCCAGGCTTTTGCCAAATTCCAGGAAGCGCAGGGAGGGCTTTCCTCCGCCCTCTCCCGCCTGATGGTGGTGGTGGAGCGCTATCCCGACCTCAAGGCCAACCAGAATTTCCTCGATTTCCAGCACCAGCTCGAAGGCACGGAAAACCGGATCAACGTGGCCCGGGTCCGTTACAACGAGGCAGTGCGGATCTTCAACACCTCTATCCGCACCTTCCCCAACAACCTGACCAACAGACTCATGCTCCAACTGCCGCGCCGCGAGGCTTTCAAGGCGGAAGAGGGCGCGGCCAAGGCCCCGGCGGTAAAGTTCTAACCCATGTCGCACCCTGGGCGGCATACCGCACATCGGGCCGGCATGGCGCAGCGGCTCCTCTTTCTTCTCGGCCTCTGCTTTCTCTTTGTTGTTGCTCCCGCAGCAGCCACGGCGCTGGAGGTTCCGCAATACCAGGGATATGTCACCGATCTGGCCGGGATGATCTCTCCGGCTGAACGCCAGAGACTGGAGCAGACGCTCCTGGCCTTTGAGCAGTCCGATTCCACCCAGATCGCGGTGCTGACCATCCCCTCCCTCGAAGGCGACGCGCTGGAGGATTTCAGCATCCGCACGGTGGAGGCCTGGAAGATCGGCCAGAAGGGCAAGGACAACGGGGTCCTACTCCTGGTCAGCAAGGGCGACCGCAAGATCCGCATCGAGGTGGGCCGCGGGTTGGAAGGGGTGCTGACCGACCTTCTTGCCGGCCGCATCGTTGACCAGGTCATATATCCGCACTTCAAGGCGGGCCAGCTTGACGAAGGGTTTGCCGCCGGAGTTTCCGCGATCATCAGCGCCACCCGGGGCGAATTCAAGGGTACCGGCAGACCTGGCCGGGGAACGCGCACTTCCGGCCAATCCTCCCTGTTCAACTACCTCATCTTCTTTGCCATCCTGGTCGGCTTTCTCGGCCGGCTGAGCAAACCGGCAGGCGCCCTCACCGGAGCGGCGCTCCTGCCGCTGTTCGCCTCCCTCGGGGTCTCTTCGCCCCTGGGCTGGTTGATCCTGCTCCTCCTTATCCCGGGCGGGGCCTTGTTGGGGCTGCTGCTCCCGATCCTCTTTGCCAATGCCGGACGGGGGGGAGGATTGTATATGGGAGGCGGCGGTTTTGGCAGCGGCGGGGGCGGAGGTTTCGGCGGCTTCGGCGGTGGCGGGTTCGGAGGCGGCGGCGCCTCGGGGGGCTGGTAGATAATGCGCGCAGAGACTTTTTTTACAGAGGCGGAAAAGCAGCGGATCGCCGCGGCCATCTCCGGGGTGGAGAAAAAAACCTCCGGCGAGGTTGTCGCCATGGTGGTGGACAGCAGCGACACCTACCCCGAGGCAAGAATACTGGCAGGCCTGAGCATCGGCGGCCTGACAGCCCTCGTCATCACCGACCTTTTCCTGGCCGACAGCCTCGGATACTTTCTGCCCCTTTTGCTGGGTGGCGCCACCCTTGTGGGCAGCCTGACCAAACTCTGCCCCCCGCTCCTCCGGCTGTTCATCCCCGAAACCCGGAAGGAAACCCGGGTGGCAGAGCGGGCGCTGCGCACCTTTTATGAAAAAGAGCTCCACACCACCCGCGACCGCACCGGGGTGCTGTTCTTCATCTCCCTGCTCGAACACAAGGTCTGGATTCTGGCGGACAGGGGCATCTACCTGAAAATTTCCCAGGAAACCCTCCAGGCATACGCCAACGAGGTCGCCACCGGCATACGGCAAGGGCAGGCCTGCGACGCCTTGTGCCGGGAGATTGAAGCGGTGGGCGGTATCCTGGCCAGCCATTTTCCGGTCAAGACCGATGACACCAACGAGCTTTCCAACCAGGTGCTCACCGGCTGAACCCACCCTGGAAATTCTCCTGTTCTTTTTTCCACCCCCGGTGCTATGATGCTGCAATAAGACAATTGCTTTTCCTTTCAGCCCCCCATCCGCCAGCAAGGGAACCGCCCATGCACACGCCCCGAATCAGTGCAATCTTTCTCAAGGCCACCCTCCTCACCTTCGCCCTAACGCTGCTTGTCCCGCACGCAGGATTCGCGGCTCGCTGCCTGTACGTTTCCTCCTACCATGCCGGCTATGTCTGGAATGACGACATTGAGGACGCCATACAAAAGGTGCTGCACGGCCAGTGCGAAATCAAGAAGTTCTACATGGACGGCAAACGCAACCTCTCCCCGGAATTTGCCCGGCAAAAGGGGCTGGAAGCGAAAAATCTCATCGAAACCTGGAAACCGGATGTGGTCATCGCCGCCGACGACAATGCCTCGCGGTATCTGGTCATGCCGCATCTCAAAAATGCCGCGGTTCCCGTGGTATTTTGCGGAGTCAACTGGACCGTGGAGCCCTACGGCTACCCCTACCGCAACACCACCGGCATGGTGGAGATCGGCCCCGTGGAAACCCTGGCCAAGGAGGTGCGCAGAGCCGTTCCCAATGCCAGGCAGGGGGTGTTTCTTTCCGCGGCCGAAATGACCCAGGACAAGGAAGTCGCCCTGAATCAGAAGGTGTACGCCAAGCACGGCATCACCATCACGCACCGGCCGGTGAAAACCATGGCGGAATGGGAAAACGTTTTCCTCGAAGCGCAGAAGGTTGACTTTATAATTCTCGGCAACAACGCCGGGATCAACGATTGGAGCCATGATCTCGCCCTTGCCCAGGTCAGGAACAAGGCCAGCAAATTCACCGTTTCCTACCTGGACTGGATGGCGCCTTACACCATGCTGACCATGGCCAAGATCGCCGGAGAACAAGGGGAATGGGCGGCCAAGACGGCCCTGCGCATCATCAAAGGCGCCAGGCCGGACAGCATCCCCATTGCCGCCAACCAACGCTGGAACGTCTTTATCAATCCATCCCTCCTGAAAAAAACCGGCTTCACCCTTTCCCCGGAAATCACGAGCAAGGCCGTTCAGGTCGGACCATAAGGCGCGTGAGCGCCTCGTTTCCAGCCTCCATCCCGCCCGCGCCAATCTGTCCTCTTGACAACACCGAAGCATAGCCATATAGTGATTTGGCTATGCAGACATGCCCCATTCATACAGCCGCCGCACACCACAAGGGATACAGGAATGCAACCCATCACGCTGACCAATCTTGCTCCGCAACCTCCACGGCCAAAACCGCCTCTTCCCCGGTCCGTCATCATCCGCTACCTGGCCGGGGGACTCCTCTCCCTGGTCGTCTGGTTTCTTGCCTACAAGCAGCTTTCCTCCCTGGCCGATTTCCTCGCCTTTGATTTGCTTGCGCTCTCTCCGGAGAGCCGGATGGGCAAGGCCATCCAATTCTTCCTCTATGACACGCCCAAGGTGCTGATGCTTCTTGCCCTGGTAGTTTTTGCGGTGGGCATCCTCCGTTCCTTCTTCACTCCGGAAAGAACCCGCAAGATCCTCGCGGGCAAACGCGAATCCGTGGGCAACGTGCTGGCCGCCCTGCTGGGCATAGTCACCCCTTTCTGCTCCTGCTCCGCCGTGCCCCTGTTCATCGGCTTCGTCACCGCCGGCATTCCCTTGGGCGTCACTTTTTCCTTTCTCATTGCCGCACCCATGGTCAACGAGGTCGCCCTGGTTCTGCTCTATGGACTGCTGGGCTGGAAGGTGGCCGGACTCTACCTCGTCACCGGTCTTGTCATCGCCATTGTCGCAGGCTGGACCATCGGCCGTCTCCACATGGAGAACCATGTGGAGGAATGGGTCAAGCATGTGCTGGCAGGCGGCACCGAGACAAACGCGCCGGAAAATCTCCGGGAACGGGTAGAGTACGGCTGGCAGGCGGTGCGGGACATCGTGGGCAGGGTCTGGATCTATGTCATCTTCGGCATTGCTGTGGGCGCCGGGATACACGGCTATGTGCCCGAGGGGTTCATGGCCTCGATCATGGGCAAGTCCGCCTGGTGGTCCGTGCCCCTGGCCGTGGTCATCGGCATCCCCATGTACGCCAACGCCGCGGGGATCGTCCCGGTTTTGCAGGCCCTGCTTGCCAAAGGCGCGGCCCTGGGCACGGCCCTGGCCTTCATGATGAGCGTCATCGCCCTCTCCCTGCCGGAGATGGTCATCCTCCGCAAGGTCTTAAAACCGGCGCTCATCGCAACCTTTGTCGGCGTGGTCGGCAGCGGCATCCTGCTGGTGGGCTATCTTTTCAATCTGATTATTTAGGGAGATTTCGGAAATGGATTCAGCCAAGCGCCTCTCCTTTCTCGACCGTTTTCTCACCCTCTGGATCTTCCTGGCCATGTTCGCCGGGGTGATGGGAGGCTATCTTGTTCCCAGCGTCAAGGATCTGATCAACGCCTTCCAGGTCGGCACCACCAATATCCCCATCGCCATCGGCCTGATCCTCATGATGTATCCGCCCCTGGCCAAGGTGCGGTATGAAAAGCTGCACGAAGTCTTCAAAAACACCAGGGTATTGCTGCTCTCCCTGGTGCAGAACTGGCTCATCGGCCCCATCCTCATGTTCGGGCTGGCCGTCACCTTTCTCGCCGGATATCACGAATACATGGTGGGCCTCATCCTCATCGGCCTGGCCCGCTGCATCGCCATGGTCATCGTCTGGAACGATCTGGCCGGAGGCGACCGGGAATACTGCGCCGGACTGGTCGCCTTCAACTCCATCTTCCAGGTGGTGTTCTTTTCGGTCTATGCCTGGATCTTTCTCACCCTCATCCCCGGCTGGCTGGGTATTGCAGGGGCGGCAGTGGATATCTCCATGGGACAGATCGCCGAATCGGTTTTCATCTATCTCGGCATCCCCTTTCTCGCCGGGATGCTCACCCGCTTCGCAGGCATCAAGCTGAAGGGGGAAAGATGGTACGAGGAAAAGCTGCTGCCCAAGCTCAGCCCGCTCACCCTGATCTTTCTGCTCTTCACCATCCTGGTCATGTTTTCCCTCAAGGGCGAATACATTGTCCATCTGCCCCTTGACGTGGTGCGCATCGCCATCCCGCTGGCCATCTACTTTCTGTGCATGTTCCTGGCCTCTTTTTACCTTTCCGCCAAGGCGGGAGCGACCTACGAACAGGCGGCCACCCTCTCCTTCACCGCGGCCAGCAACAATTTCGAACTCGCCATCGCCGTGGCCATCGCCGTGTTCGGCATCGATTCCGGCCAGGCCTTCGCCGCGGTGATCGGGCCGCTGGTCGAGGTGCCGGTGCTGATCTCGCTGGTCCATGTGGCATACTGGTTCAAAGGCAGGTATTTCCCTGCAACCAAGGAGAAAACAACATGAAAACCGTCACCGTGGAATGGCGCCATCTGGACAAGGAAGGGAAAACCTGCGACCGTTGCGCCGAAACCGGGCAGGGAGTCGCGACGCTGGTGCAAGCCCTGCAAAAGGAATGCGGACCCAAGGGGGTGGAGATCCGTTTCACGGAAACCAGGCTGACCGGGGCGGAGATCAGCCAATCAAACCTGATCCTCATCAACGGCAAGCCGCTGGAGAGCGTCTTGCCCATGGCAACAGCCTCGGAAAGCAGTTGCTGCTCCTGCGGCGAACTCACGGGCAGGGAGGAATCCTGCCGCACCATCATCAGGCACGGCCAGGTTCATGAAGCCATTCCGCCGGAATTCATCCGGGAGGCGATCTGCCGGGTCGCGGGCTGTTGCTGACACCAAACCCAACCCAGGATCATTTTCCATGCACACACTGAAGATTCTTTTTCTCTGCACCGGCAACTCCTGCCGCAGCCAGATGGCCGAGGGCTGGGGCAAACATCTCTATCCGGACCGCTACGAATTTTACTCGGCCGGCATCGAAACCCACGGGCTCAACCCCTTGGCCGTGAAGGTCATGGGTGAGGCCGGGGTCGATATCAGCGCCCAGTATTCGAAGCTGCTCTCCGAACTGGAGCCCGTCGCCTTCGACTATGTGATCACGGTCTGCGACCACGCCAACGAGCAATGCCCCTTCTTCCCCGGCAAGGCGATCCGATTGCACCAAGAATTTCCCGACCCGCCTCGCCTCGCCCGAACCGCCGCCAGCGAGGAAGAGGCCCTGGGCCATTATCGGAGTGTGCGCGACGCCATCCGGGAATACCTGGTCACCCTGCCCGACATCCTTGCCGGCCTGTAACCCTAGCCCGCTTTTATGGTCACTTGGCGCTCGGTGTGCCGCGAATAAAAAATCATTGCCTGAATAAAAATCTTGACACAAGCATCGCCTCCGATAAAGATAGTAATCAATTACTATCTTTATCGGAGCTTTATATGATCCCACATGTCAAACATCTTCCGGCGAGCGAACGCCGAGCGGTAACGGTCGAAACCGTGATCAAATTGGCTGCGGAACGAAACCCGAGCGATATCACGACGGCTGCCATTGCCGAACGCATGGGCCTGACTCAGGGCGCGGTATTTCGCCATTTCCCCAACAAGGACGCTATCTTGCAAGCAGTCATAGAGTGGGTGGCGGAGCGGCTGCTGTTCCTGGTGGATAAAGCGGCGCGGGCCGCTCCGTCTCCGCTCGCCGCGCTTGAGGCCATGTTCATGGCGCATGTGAATTTTATCATTGAGCACCCGGGCATCCCCCGCATACTGTTCGGCGAGATGCAACATGCCGGGGAGACGATACCAAAGCGCATTGCACAGACGCTGACACACCGCTACCGAGAGCGGCTGCATCGGCTGATAGAAAGAGGAAAAGCGAATAAAGAACTGGACGCCAATCTCGACAGGGAGGCTGCCGCCTTTCTTTTTATCGGCATGATCCAGGGGCTAGTGATGCAATCACTCTTGGCCAATGACGTAGGGCGCATTTTGCATGATGCGCCAAGAGTCTTTGCCATTTTCCGGCAGGGAATAAGGAGCACACAATGAGAAAACTCTTACCCATACAAGGACGCACCCTGGCGCTGGTGGTGGTGCTGGTGCCTCTTCTCGCTCTCTTCATCTATGTCGCCCTGCGTTCGGGGCCGCTTGCCCCGGTACCCGTGACGGTGACCGCGGTGGAAGACCGCGCCATCTCCCCGGCCCTGTTCGGTATCGGCACCATTGAGGCGCGCTACACCTACAAAATTGGCCCTACCTACGCAGGGAGGATCAAACGCCTGGATGCGCAGGTAGGCGACACGGTTACAGCCGGACAGGTGCTCGGCGAAATGGACCCGGTTGACCTTGACGAACGGATCCAGGGCCAGGAGGCCGCGCTGAAGCGCGCCAAGGCGCTGCTCACTGAAGCCCTGGCGCGCCAGGCCTATGCGCAAACGCAAGCCCGGCGCTATGAACAATTGCTGGAAGTGCGCGCGATAAGCGAGGAAACCGTGGCCACCAAAAAGCATGAGCTGCAGGTGGCCGAAGCAGGCCTGAACGCGGCGCGGGAGGAATTGGCTCGCGTTCAGGCCGATCGCGAGGCATTGATCGCCCAGCGCAAAAACCTGAAGCTTGTCGCTCCGGTGGATGGCCTAGTCACCGCGCGTGACGCAGACCCCGGCACCACGATTGTCGCCGGGCAGGCGGTGGTGGAGCTGATCGATCCCAAAAGCGTGTGGGTCAATGTCCGCTTCGACCAGATTCGTGCGCACGGGCTTGCCGCCGACTTGCCGGCCACAATCGTCTTGCGCTCGCAGACAGTCGAGTTGCCGCGGGGACGAGTATTGCGGGTGGAGCCATTGGCCGACGCAGTGACCGAGGAAACCCTGGCCAAGGTTGTATTTGACCGGCTTCCCGAGCCGCTGCCGCCGGTCGGCGAGCTGGCGGAAGTCACCGTTGCCTTGCCGGCGCTGCCGGTCGCGCCGGTCATCCCCAATGCCGCTGCCCAGCAACGCAATGGCGGCTTGGGGGTATGGCAGATGCACAACGGCGACCTGCGCTTCACCCCGGTCATCCTGGGCGCCGCCGATTTGGATGGCAATGTGCAGGTGCGCGAAGGGCTGCAAGCCGGCGACCAGGTGATTGTCTACAGCGCAAAGTCCTTGAGCGCGCGCAACCGCATCACCATCGTTGACCGGATTCCCGGAGTGAAGCCATGATCAGCCTTGCGGGCCGGGACATCATGCATGCCTGGGGTAAATTCGTCTTTACCGGCATGGGGCTCGGCCTGCTGATCGGCATAACCCTGTCCATGGCCGGCATCTACCGCGGCATGGTGGACGACGGCAAGGTCTTGCTCGACAACAGCGGCGCCGATCTCTGGGTGGTGCAAAAGGACACCCTCGGGCCCTATGCCGAATCGTCCAGCATCTACGACGATACCTGGCGTTCGATCCGCACCATGCCGGGTGTCGCGCGGACGGCCAACGTCACGTACCTCACCATGCAGGTGCGCCAAGGCGAACGCGACGTGCGTGCCATGGTCACCGGCATCATGGCCGGGGAGCCCGGCGCCCCCGGCTGGCCTCCGTACCTCGTCGCCGGCCGGCAGATCACCCGGGGCCATTACGAGGCGGTAGCCGACCTTGCTTCCGGGTTCAAACTCGGCGACCGCCTCCAGATCCGCCGCAACCATTACACCGTGGTCGGCCTGACCCGGCGGATGGTCTCTTCCGGTGGCGACCCGATGGTCTTCATCCCCCTCAAGGATGCCCAGGAAGCCCAGTTTCTGAAGGACAACGACGCCATCCGCCAGCAACGCCGCCGCACCGCGGAAAACCCGGCCTTCAACCGGCCGCAGGTTCCGGATCTCCTTGATGCGGTCATCGCTTCGCAAAGCACCAACCCGTATGTCAACGCCGTTCTGGTGCGGATTGACTCGGGCCATGCCGCCGAGAAGGTAGCGGAATCGATCCGCCGCTGGAAACGCTTGACGGTCTACACCCGCGCCCAGATGGAAGAAATCCTCATCGGCAAGCTGATCGCCACTTCGGCAAGACAGATTGCCATGTTCCTGGTGATTCTTTCCGTTGTCAGCGCGGCCATTGTCGCGTTCATCATCTACACCCTGACGCTTGGCAAGATCCGCGAGATTGCCGTGCTGAAGCTGATCGGCACCAAAAACCGCACCATTGTCGGCCTGATCATGCAGCAATCCATTGCTCTGGGCCTGATCGGCTTTGTGGTGGGCAAGATCACGGCCACCCTGCTGATGGCGCCGATCTTTCCCAAATATGTGCTGCTGGAGCCGATGGACTCCATTATCGGCTTCATTGCCGTGGTGGTAATCTGCATCCTCGCCAGCATCATTGCCATTCACGCCGCCCTCAAAGTCGATCCGGCCGAGGCCATTGGAGGCTGACATGACAGGCAAAGGCATTCGCATCGAAGGTCTGCGGAAACGCTATGGCAGCGGCGACACCGCCGTCGAGGCTCTGAAGGGCGTGGACATGCAAGTGGCTCCCGGCGAGGTGATCGGTCTGGTCGGCCCTTCCGGCTCGGGCAAAAGCACGCTGCTCAAGTGCCTGGGCGCGGTGATCGAGCCCAGCGGCGGACGGATGGTTCTCGGCGACGAGGTGATCTATGACGACGGCTGGAAGGTCACTGATTTGCGCGCGCTGCGCCGCGACAAAATCGGCTTTATATTTCAGGCGCCATACCTGATCCCCTTCCTCGACGTTACCGACAACGTCGCCCTCCTGCCCATGCTGGCGGGAATATCCAATGCCGAGGCGCGCAGCCGGGCAGTAGAGCTGTTCAAATCACTCGATGTGGAGCATCGCGCCAAGGCCATGCCCTCGCAGCTTTCCGGCGGCGAACAGCAGCGGGTGGCCATTGCCAGAGGCCTGATCAATCGCCCGCCGGTGATTCTGGCCGACGAACCTACCGCGCCGCTCGACAGCGCACGTGCTCTCGCGGTAATCCGAATTCTCAACGATATGGCCCGCAAATACGAAACCGCCATCATCATCGTCACCCACGACGAAAAGATAATCCCGACCTTCAAGCGCATCTACCACATCCGCGATGGCGTGACCTACGAGGAAGCCGGAGAAGGACGGGAGTTTAAATGAAAGACAAACATACTCTCAAAACAATCGCGGCAGCCGGTGTGATCGGCACGCTTTTGTTGTCCGCAACCGCACAGACATGGGCGAACGGCAACACTGAAATCAAACCGCTTGCCCTGCACAAGATCATGCAGGACATGACCATGAATATGCAGACTATCACCGGCGCCATTGCCAGTGAGGACTGGGATCTTGCAACAAAAACCGCACCGTTGATTGCCGCCCACCCTCAACCTCCGGTGGCCGAAAAGATGCGTATTTTGAAATTTGCCGGCTCCGATGCCGGCAAGTTTCGGGATTATGACGAAAAAACTCATCAGGCAGGACAGGAGCTGAAACGAGCCGCTGCGCGCCAGGACGGAACATTAGTAATTTCTGCGTTTGCAATGTTGCAAAACAGTTGCCTTGCCTGCCACCGGAGTTTTCGCAAATCGTTCCAGGAGCATTTCTATGAGCAACGTTAAAAAGTGCGGTTCTCCCCTCTTTAGCACAGTTATCCTTGCCGGTCTGCTGGCAGGATGCGCGGTTGGCCCCGATTTCAAGCAGCCTGCCGCATTGGATGTGGCAACCTACACCGCCACTCCCTTGCCTGCGCACACAGCCACCGCACCCACGCCCCTAGGAGAATCCCAGCGTTTCATCAAAGGTGACCCGGTCAATCCGCAATGGTGGCGCGAACTTGGCTCGCCCAAGCTGGATGCCCTGATCGATAAAGCCCTGGAAGCCAACCCCACACTTGTCCAGTCTCAGGCCGTTTTGCGTCAGGCACAAGAACTTTATGCCGCGCGGGCCGGCTCAACCCTGTATCCGCAGGTTGACGCCAATCTCGGCGGCCAGCGCCAACGATCCAACCCCAGCGCCTTTGGGCAGGCTGGCGACGCTCGGGAATTCAGTCTCTACAACGCCAGTGTGGGGGTGCGTTACAATCTCGATTTAGCAGGCGGCACCCGCCGCGCCCTTGAAGCCCTCTCCGCCAACGTTGACTACCAGCGTTACCAACTGGAAGGGACGCGATTGACGCTGGCAGCCAACATCGTCACCGGAGCCGTTACCCAAGCCAGGCTGGCCGCGCAAATTCAGGCCACAGAGGCCATCCTCGGTTCCCAAGAAGAACAACTGAGTCTGACCAAAGAACGCGTACGCCTCGGCCAAGCCGCACCTGACGATGTACTCGCCTTGCAAACCCAGGTAGAACAGACTCGTGCGGGCATTCCGCTGCTGCGCAATCAGCTTCAGCAGAGCGAACACCTGCTGGCAGTACTTGCAGGCCAGGCACCGGGCGCGGGAGGTTTGCCATGCTTTTCCTTGCAGGAGTTCACCCTGCCAGCCGGTCTGCCGCTTACCGTGCCTTCCGAATTGGTGCGCAACCGCCCTGACATTCAGGCTGCCGAGGCCATGCTGCATGCTGCAAATGCGGAATACGGCGTGGCAGTCGCCAAGCTGTATCCACAGCTCAACCTCAGCGCAAACCTTGGTTCGCAGGCCTTGTCTACCGGCGCGTTGTTTGGAAGCGGATCAGCAATCTGGAGCGCGGTTGGACAATTGACCCAACCTTTGTTCAACCCCGGATTGCCGGCGGAAAAACGTGCCGCCCTGGCCGCATTCGACGCAGCGGCGGCGAATTATCGCCACGTTGTACTCGAATCTCTGCGCAATGTAGCCGATGTCCTGCGTACGCTTGAAAACGACGCTCAAAGATTGGCCGCGTTGTCCGCAGCCGATGCCGCGGCGCAAAGTTCTCTGGAATCCATGCAACGTCAATACGCGCTTGGCGCAGCCAGCTATGTCCAACTGCTCACAGCCCAACAGCAGTCGCAGCAAACACGGATCAACCTGATCGAAGCGCAGGCGTTGCGCCTTGTTGATAGCGCCGCGTTCTATCAAGCCATGGGCGGCGGAAAAACAAACGACGCGTAACGTCTCAAACACCGCACTCAAGTTCTGCCCCGGAAACTCTGCAAAAAACATTCCTCTTGCGCTTTCTGGCAGTTCATGATACATAGAAAAATTCATTGTGTTGCCTCTGCCTGTCATCGCTGAACGAACAAAAGCGCACCGCACAAAGCCTCTGCCGAGGGCGTGCGGTTTTTTTGTTTAGGAGCCGTTACGAAACAGCTCAGCGCTCACAAACTTTTTCGTTACGGCTCTTTATGCCGTTTCCCATCCAGCCGGTTAACGACATTTTTTACCATAACGGCTTTGGGGCGTTGGGCCGCAAGGATGTCCTTTCTCCTGCACAGCAACCCTTCTCCCGCATGCTTTACAATAAGGAACCCCGCCCATGACCACCTTTGCTGACCTTGGCATCCATCCCGACATCATCTCCGGCCTTGAAGCCCTGGGCTTTACCGCGCCGACCCCGGTTCAGGAGCAGATCATTCCGCTGCTGCTTGAAAAACCGGTGGACATTGTCGGCCTGGCCCAGACCGGTACCGGCAAGACCGCGGCCTTCGGCATCCCCCTGGTGCAGCTTTGCGACCCAGGCAGCCGCAAAACCCAGGCCCTGGTGCTCTGCCCGACCCGGGAACTCTGCATGCAGGTGGCCCGGGACCTCAACTCCTTTGCCAAGAATCTTCCGGCCATCCGCGTTTGCGCCGTTTACGGCGGGGCGAGCATCGATAACCAAATCCGCTCCCTGCGGCAGGGCGCGCCGATCATCGTGGCCACCCCGGGGAGACTGCACGACCTGATGCGCCGCCAGGAGATCGATCTTTCCGCCATCCGCCTGGTGGTGCTGGACGAGGCCGACGAGATGCTGCAGATGGGGTTCCAGGACGAGCTGAACGCCATCCTCGCCCAGACCCCGGCGGACAAGCACACCCTGTTGTTTTCCGCCACCATGCCGCAAAGCGTGGCCTCCATCTCCAGAAAGTACATGAAAACCCCCCTGGAGATCACGGTGGGCACCCGCAATGCCGGGTCGGAAAACATCCGCCACATCTATTACATGGTCCACGCCAAGGACCGTTACCTGGCCCTGCGCCGGTTGGTGGACATGAACCCGGACATGTACGCCATCATCTTCTGCCGCACCCGCCAGGAGGTCAACGATGTCGCGGACAAGCTCGGCAAGGACGGTTACAACGCCGATCCCCTGCACGGCGAGCTGTCGCAAAGCCAGCGCGATTACGTGATGCAGCGGTTCCGCAGCAAGTCGGTGCAGTTGCTGGTGGCCACCGATGTGGCGGCCCGCGGCCTGGACGTCACCGACCTGACCCATGTGATCAACTACAACCTGCCCGACGACACGGCCAACTACACCCACCGCAGCGGGCGCACCGGCCGGGCGGGCAAGACCGGCATCTCCATCTCCATCATCCATATGCGCGAGCGGTTCCGCATCAAGGAGATCGAGAGCAAGATGAAACGGCAGTTCGAGCTGGGCAAGGTTCCCTCGGGCCACGAGGTCTGCAAGACGCAACTGCTCCACAAGATCGAGACCATCAAGAACGTCGAGGTCAACCATGCCCGGCTTGCCCCCTTCCTGGAGGCCATCACCGAGGCATTGGCCGATCTCGGCCGCGACGAGCTGATCCTGCATTTTGTTTCCCAGGAGTTTGCCGACATCCTGGCCCATTACCAGAATGCCCCGGACATCAATGTTTCGGATAAAGGCCGCGGCCAGGATGAGGGCTACCAACGGTCGGAGAGCAGATTCTCCCGGCAGGACCGTCCGGAGAGCCGATTCGGCCGCCAGGATGATCGCGATCGCGGCGAGCGCGTGCACTTCAGCCGGTTCTACCTCAACATCGGCCAGAAAGACGGCCTCTACCCGGCCCGGCTCATCGGCCAGATCAACGATGCCAGCGGCTCGGCCTCCATCAAGATAGGGCGCATCGAAATCCTGGACAACACCGCCATGCTGGAGGCGGACAGCCGTTTCGCCCAGAAAATCATCGAAGTCTTCCAAGGCCTCAAGGTCAATGGGCGAGACGTCGAGGTAAAAACCTTGGACGCTCCCAAGGGCCGTCCGGCAAAACCAGCATATCCCGGACGCAAGGGCGCGAAACCGTATAAATCCTCCGGCTCGTACAAGCCTTCCAGCTCGTACAAACCCTCTTCTTCGGCCAAGCCTTACTCTTCCGCCAAGCCGCACGCTCCGGCCAAACCGTATGCCCCGGCCAAGCCTGCCGCCGCAAGCAAACCGGCAGCCCCTGCCAGACCGCCGTCCGCAGGCATCCCCAGGCGGGGGAAGAAAAAACCCTACTCCGAATAAGCATCCTCCTGCTCCGGGCAGGGCCAGGGCTGCCTTCCCCTGAAAAACATTTTTGAAGGCCAGGAAACGATCATAACAATAACCTGACCATATTCTAACAATCCCATGCTATCCTGTTGCTGGTGGTCCGATCAACTCCAACCGCAACAGGAAATGCCATGCATCATAAACGCCTTATCTGGCAGTTGTATCCAAGTCAGCTTCTCATCACCATCATCGCCCTGCTGGCCGCGGCCGGATACGGGGCATACTCCCTCCGCGCCTTTCAACTGGCCCAGACCGGCGCCGGTCTTGAAGCGCGGGCCGCCCTGACCCAGGAGCATGTTCTCTCCCTGCTGGCCGCACAGAACCCGGATGCATTGCAGGCCTTCTGCTCCAACGCCGGAAAGCGCTCCGGAACCCGGCTCACCGTTATTGCCACCGGCGGCGAGGTTCTCGCCGACTCCAACGAAGAGCCCGGCCGCATGGAAAACCATGCCGGACGGCCGGAGATCATCGCCGCCCTTGCCGGCCGCCCCGCCCCCTCGCTGCGCTTCAGCCACACCCTGCAGGAAAACATGATGTATGTAGCGATCCCCCTGGTGCAGGAGGGGAAAACCAAAGGCGTGCTGCGCACCGCGATCCCGGTCACCTTCATCGACAGCGCGCTGAGAGAAATCTTTTTAAAGATTGTCTGGGGCTGCCTGCTTGTCGCCCTGGTGGTGGCCCTGGTCGCCTGGTTCATCGCCCAGCGCATCAGCAGGCCGCTGGAAGAGATGCGGCTGGGCGCGGAACATTTTGCTGGCGGCGCCTTCACCGCCAAGCTGCGGGAGGAAGGGGCCGAAGAGGTGGCGAGCCTGGCCCGGGCCATGAATGCCATGGCCGATCAGCTCGACACCAGGATAAAAACCATCGCCCGGCAGCACAGCCAGTTGCAGGCGGTTTTTTCCAGCATGGTCGAAGGGGTGATCACCGTGGACACCGAGGAGCGCATCCTCGATATCAATCAGGCCGGAGCCAGACTGCTCAACATCGCCCCGGAAAAAATCCGGGGGAAAAACGCCCTGGTGGCGGTGCGCAACCTCGCCCTGCAACGCTTCATCAGCCAGACCCTTGCCTCGGCCAAACCCATTGAAGGCGAGATCGACCTCACCGGCCCAGACGGGCAGGAAAAATATTTCTATGCCCACGGCACCCGGTTCCAGGACGCCTCGGAGATGACCAGCGGCGCGATCATCGTCATCAACGATGTCACCAACCTCCGGCGCCTGGAAAACATGCGCCGCGATTTCGTGGCCAATGTTTCCCACGAGCTGAAAACCCCGATCACCTCCATCGAAGGCTTTGCCGAAACCCTGCTGGACGGCGCCTTGGAAAGCCCCGAGGACGCCCGGCGCTTTGTGGAGATCATCGCCAAGCAGTCGAAACGGCTGCACGCCATCATCGAAGACCTCCTCGCCCTCTCCCGGCTGGAGCAGGAGCAAGAGCACACCGAGCTGGCGCTGACGGAAGAGAGAATCAGCAAGCCCCTGCGGAGGGCCATCGAGACCTGCGGGCTCAAGGCGGCCGAGAAAAAAATCCGCCTCGAACTTGCCGCGGACGATGCCCTCACCGCCAGCCTCAACGCTCCCCTGCTCGAACAGGCAATCACCAACCTCATCGTCAACGCCATCAAATACAGCGAGGAAGGCAGCCGGGTAATTATCCGGGCCGGGCAGCGGGACGAGGAAACCATCGCCATCGAGGTGCAGGATTTCGGGTCAGGGGTCGCAGCCCACCACCTGCCGCGGTTGTTCGAGCGCTTCTACCGGAGCGACGCGGCCCGCAACCGCAAGGTCGGCGGCACCGGCCTGGGGCTGGCCATTGTCAAACACATTGTCCAGGCGCATGGAGGCGAAGTGGGTGTCACAAGCGAGGTCGGCAAGGGAACGACCTTCACCATCCTGCTGTATAAGGAGAAGCGCCATGAAAACAACACGGAAGCATGACAAGCCCACCTTGAGCACCGCCCTGGAAAAAGCGGCCAAGCATATCTGCACCGCCCGGTGCGGGCGCTGCCCCCATGTGGTCGAACACTACCCCTGCCCCGGCGAGTGCACCCTGGACACCGTGCCATGGGAATGCTGGGCCAGGTACTTTCTCGATCAGGCAACCCCTCCCCGGCCCAGCGGAAAAACCGATTAAAAATCACTTTCCATTCCAGCCCCCCCCGCCTCCCCTCCTGAACCAAATCCTGTTACAAATCTAACACCCCCCTGACAGAGATCGCCTATAGATATTAAGAAAAGAGAAGACGGCAAACCGTCGATAATCAACCAAGGGGTGGATGATGAGCAGACTTTCCTTCGCCGGCATTTCAATTGCGGACCGATCCCCCAGACCCACGGAACGCGAGTGCATCTCCCTGCTCGGCCTTGATCCCCTTCGCCCGGCCAGCCTGCCTTTTTTCGGCTCCGACGCCACCGCCGGCTGCGAAAACGAGCTGCAGGTGGCGGTGTCCGGCAGCCGCGAGGCGGCTGATCTGCCCCGGGCCATTGAGCAATCGAGCTACTACGCCAACATCATCAAACGGGCCCATCGCGGCGAAACCTCGCCCCGGGCCCACCGGGATCTGGAGCGCTACCTCAGCGACAACGTGGAGCAGGTCTGGGAAAACAGTTGGGTGCGCTTCCCCCTCTCCAGCCTGCATCCCAACGCCCTGCATACCCTGGCCGCGGATCTCAAGGCCGACAAACAGGATTCCACCCGGGGAGAACGGACCGATTCCGCCCGCTTTTTTACGGAAGAAAAAGGGGAGCAACACCTGCGCATCCCCATCAGTTATCTTCTCAAGCTGGCCCTGGCCGATGTCATAGGCCAAGGCAAGAGCCACGAAACGGTGCGCAGAACCGGGAGCCGGCTGCTCACCCACCTGCTGAGCGACAACACCTCGCCGGAGACCTTTTCCTTCCATGTCACCGGGATGCATCCCCACACCGGCTATGGCCTGGCCCTGGCTAGAGAAACGGCCAAACGCTTCCTCTTCACCCAGTTGCTGATCATGTATGCCAATGAAAAATTCCAACTGGCCCACCGGGGGCAGAAGGCCATGCTCTTCTTTTCCCCGCATCCGCCCATGCGGCAGCGGGCCCTGAACGAGTGCATCTCCGACGCCTTCTACCGCAAGCTCTTCATGAGCCCCTGCCTCTCGGGCTGGGACGAAGGCGAGGCCAAGCACCAGTACATGATCCTCTGCCACCAGGTTTTGAGCCGCAGCCATCTGAACGCGGTGATGAAGATGCGCGAGGCAGGCATCATCACCACCAACCTGGTGATGATGCCCCACACCTCCAACATCAGCCTGGCCAACAACGGCACCCATGTCAGCATGGGCAGCCGCAAGATGAGCCGGATGCTGGGCGACCCAGGCTCCGGCTTCACCCCCCGCCACGAGAAATGCATGGGCGACTTGGTGGCCAAGGTCATGGAGCATTTTTTGCCCCTTTTTGTATCCACTTACAGCGCCGCGCCCTACCGGTTGGCCTTCGAGGACTTCCACCCGGAGCAGGCCCTGGGCTTTCTCCCCCACCAACTGGATTACACCCACCTGCGCATGCTCTGGCGGCGCTGGCGGAAAAAGGCGAGGAACAAATTCTGCGGCCAGGCGCTCACCCCGTTCGGCCCCCCTTTTATCGATCACCTCGTCGGGAGCGCCTGCCGCTGCAAGGGGGATTTCATCCCGGATTTCCGGCTCATCGATTACCCGGTGGCCCTGCTTTCCACCGAGCGGAGTGCCAGCCAGGACGGGAGGCTGCACAATGACCACCGCCTCAAGGAAGACCTGGACATGATGGGGATATTTGATAAACGGATGTCAATCTATCTGCCATACAAGCTGCGGGAATTCGAGGTCATGGGCTTTTCCGGCTTCGAGGCGCGCTACTATTCGCAATTTGAGCAGTTTGCCTCCGACCTGGGACAGGCCACCGACCTGCAGATGCTGCTCAACGCCCTGGCCTTCAAGCTCATCGCCGCAGGCAGCGTCAGCCATCAGCACATCCCCGACACCCCCTTTGTGGAGAGCGAGCGCCGCCAGATCCTGTTCGGCACTGCCATCGGCATCCCTACCTTTTTCGTGCACAAGGATACGCCCAACCGTTTTCTGCGGGCCATCCTGAAAAAAACCAAGAACACCCGGACCAGCCGCCGCTACCCCGGCTATCTCCGGGTGCTGCATCAGGAGTACCGCCTCGCCCTGCTTGCGGTGATCCGCGAAGAGGCGGCCGAGCTGGTGGAGGGTTTCGGCTTTGCCGATCTGCTGGATGATCTGGAGTTGCGGTTGCGGGAGCCTGCCCGGCATGGGGCCTTGGGCCGCTTGACCGCCGGGATTCTCGCCAAGGGGGGCGCCGATTCGCCCTACGACATGTCGGCCAGGGAGTTCAACCTGGCGGCGGAGCGCTATTACCGCGAGGAGCTGCGGCAGGAGCAGATCAGCGAAGGATGGCAGTATGTCGCCGAGGACATCCAGGCCATGGCTGGCGGCGAAATCCCGCTTTCCCTGGAGATGCGCGACGAAGTCACCGCCATCCTCGGCGCGCAGGAGGTCGACGGCTTCCTCCGCCAAACCCGGGATGAGCTGCTGGGCGACTCTCTCGGACCGGCAAACGCGGCGAGGCTGCTGCAACTCATGGTCATTGCCGAGGATTTGGACAGCAAGCGGCAGAAACATTCGTAAGCGTCCCCCAGCACGGCATCTGCTTCGCAGTCTCGCTATGCTCGCTTAGCTGTCATCGGCCTGCTCGCATAGAGGGCTATAGCGAACAGGCCTCTTTCGCGCATCTGCCGCAGCAGCGAAGCGGCGCTGGAAAACGCTTACGGACCAAGATTATTTCCAACTAAACGATTGCGACACAGGCACGTTAGGAGAGCATTGATGCATCAGTATATCGAACGGTTGAGCAACACGGTGATGACAGAGGAACTCTTCGGCGACCGAATCGTGCGCTTCCTCTACTCCCAAGCCCGGGAGAAGGCCCCGCTTCTCTTTCGCCTGGCAACCTCGGCCCGCATGTCGAGCCTGTTGGGTCTCTACCATTTTGATCTGGCCCTGGGACCGCGACTGAGCGGCAACTCCCGCTTCCTGGCGCGCTGCGGCGTCGATCTTGACGAATGCGTGGCCCCGCGCGCACACTTCACCACCCCCCGCAAGATCTTCGAACGGCAGATCCGCTATTGGGAATGCCGCCCCATGCCGCAGTCGGAGATGGCCGTAGTCTCCCCCGCCGACGCCCGGGTGGCCCTGGGCGGTCTGGCCCCCGGTTCCCCGCTCTTTCTCAAGGACAAGTTTTTCGACTATGCCGAGCTGCTGGGCCCGGACCGGCACCACTGGCTGGACACCTTCAGCCACGGCGACTACGCCGTCTTCCGGCTGACCCCGGACAAGTACCACTACAACCACACCCCGGTCTCCGGCCGGGTGGTGGATCACTACTCCCTGGGCGGCGTGTACCATTCCTGCAATCCCAACGCGGTGGTGGAGGTGGTCACCCCGTATTCCAAGAACAAACGGGTGGTCACCATCATCGACACCGACGTGGCGGGCGGCACCGGGGTGGGGCATGTGGCCATGGTGGAGGTAGTGGCCATGATGATCGGCGACATCGTGCAATGCTACAGCGATACGGGGTATGACCGCCCGCTGCGGATCCGCCCCGGCATGTTCCTGAGCAAGGGGCAGCCCAAAAGCCTCTACCGGCCGGGAAGCAGCACCGACATCCTGCTTTTCGAGAAGGACCGGATCCGTTTTGCCGGGGATCTTCTGGAAAAAGGGCGCAGGGCCGATGTGCACAGCCGCTTCAGCCTCGGTTTTGGCCGTCCCCTGGTGGAGATCGAGGTCCGGGTGCGCTCCCTCATCGCCATGGCACGCGACTGAAACGATAGTCACCTACCACCGGCAAAGCCGGTGGCTTATTGGGTGAGCGCCTCAGCAGTGTTAACGGCGAAAGCGCCGACAAAACCGTGAGCCGCCCAAGGCGGCCGCATTCTTCGCCTCCCCCTTTAACAAAGGGGGATTGAGGGGGATTTAAAACCCCGGAATCGTACAGTCCCGTCCTAAAAACAAATCCCCCCTCGCCCCCCTTTGTTAAAGGGGGGATATAAAAAGTACTCCGGTCATAGTGAAGGCCTAAACACGACCGCCGAAAAGGTCAAACCTGTCTGAGTCCCCCGGCAAAGCCGGGGGGGTTACCTTAAAAAAATACCCCAACCAAGGAGCAACGAGATGAGCAACTCCCTTTTCACCCTGACCCTGGGCCTGGCGCTGCTTCCCCTGCTGCTGTGGGCCTACACCGCCTTGCCCCGGGAAAAGTGGCAGATCATCGCCGCGATCCCGACCAAAAAGGGTGAGGCGGACGGCTGCTGGCACGGCGTCAACCTCACCTATTACGGGGCGCTGCTGGCCAGCGGCTCCCTTTTCGGGGCGATATCCTTCTTTCTGTTCCTGGGCGCCATGGGCGTGCCCAGGTGGGGGATCATCGGGATGGTTCTCGGGGTGATGGGCTGCTCGGTGGCTGCGGCCAAGCTGTTGGCCATGGCGGTGGAAAAGAAACAAAACACCTTCACCGTGGGCGGCGCCGCCATCATCGGCTTGTTGAGCATGCCCGTGGCAGTGGGTGCCTATAACGGACTTGCCTGGCGGTGGGATGCGCCCCAGGCCTCCCTCCTCCCGGTAATGGCGGCCCTGGCGGTCGCCTATCTGCTGGGCGAGGGGATCGGTCGGCTCGCCTGCCTCAGCTTCGGCTGCTGCTACGGCAAGCCCTTGTCCGAGCTGGGCCCGAAGGCACGCCGGTTCTTCGCCCCCTTCGCCGTCACCTTTCACGGACCAACCAAGAAGATTGCCTACGCCTCGGGTCTGGCCGGGGTCGGGGTGGTGCCAATCCAGGCCATCACCTCATTGCTCTCGGTGACCATCGGGTTGGCGGCCATGTATCTCTTTCTGGAGGGATATTTCCGCGCAGCCTTCCTGCTCGCTGCCCTCTTTGCCCTTGGCTGGCGGATAGTTTCCGAATATTTCCGCGCCGACTACCGGGGCGAGGGAAAATTTTCCGCCTACCAGCAAATGGCTCTGTGGGGCATGGGCTACTGCACGCTGCTGGCCCTGTATGGCAACAGCGGCGCAGGCAGCCGGACCGATCTGAATGCCGGGCTTGCCTCGCTCTGGAACCCGGCCCCCCTGCTCTTTTTTCAGGCCCTCTGGCTGCTGCTTTTCATCTATACGGGCTTCAGCTCGGTGACCGGCGCCACGCTCTTCTTCCATGTCCGCCAGGAAAAGATCTGAGAGGGAAGGATGGGGGAGAGGAGACTTTCAACCTGTACCCTCCAGCCACTCCATGGTGGCCGAAACCACATCCTTCACCGAATAGGGCTTGGCAAAATAGGCATTGGCGCCCAGCCCCATCCCCTTTTCAATATCTTCCGGAGTACCGAGGGCAGAGAGCATGACCACCGGGGTACCGGCCAGGTCCCGGTCCGGGTGGGAGCGGATCAATCTGCACACCTCACGCCCGTCAATGCGGGGCAGCATGAGATCGAGGAGGACCAGGGCGGGTCGCAACTGTTCCACAAGGGCAAAGGCGGTCAGGCCGTCATGGGCCACGGCCACCGGCACCCTGTTTTTCCGCAGCGAATAACAGAGGAGATGAGCGATATCCTCGTCGTCCTCAACCACCAGCACCATGCCGGGTTCCTGGTGGATCATGCCTTCGCCCCATTGCATTGTCTGCATTGCCTGTGACCTCCTCCCTGATTTTTTCCCGTTCATACGGCTTTCGCGTCTTCCAGCACCATCTCCGACCGGACTTCCTCCCGCCGGTTGCGGACGATGGACGAGCCTTTCTCCTGCTTGGCCGCCCGCTTGACCCCGGAGGCAAGAAAAGCCAGCTCCGCGTATGAATTCACCGGGCATTCCTCGGTGCTGACGATGCCGATGGACAACGACAGCAAAGTGAATCTGCGCTGCTCCCCCTGCCGGTCTCGGGCATAATAATGCCCCTGGCTGAACTCCTCCTCCCCATGAAACTCGGGCAGCAACCCCCTCAGGCCATCGATGATCTCCCGGCAGATCTGCTGGGAGGCATGGGGGCGGGTGATGACGATGAAATCATCTCCACCGATATGACCGACAAAACGGAAGCGGTCATTGACTCCGGGCTGGACGATATCGACGATGAGCCGGCCGATCCTTTGGATGACCATGTCGCCCTTTTCAAAGCCGTAATAATCGTTGTAAGGCTTGAAATCGTCGATATCGATGTAGCAGACGTCGAAATTGACCTTGCGCTGCAGAAAGGTGGCCACGGTGCGCTGGATAAATTCGTTGCCCGGCAGGCCGGACAGGGGGTTTGCCCCCTTGGCCAACTGGATGCTTTTCCGGGTGATGGCCTCAAGCAGGGCGTTGATGGCCACGGTGCCGAGGTATTTGCCGTTTTGGGCCACGCAGATGTCATCATACAGATGCCTGCCGCGGCGGGCCTTGATCCTCCGCACCACCTCCTCCATGGGCGTGGCCGCTTCAACCAGGAGAAAATCGTCCCCCAGCACATCCTTGACCGCCCGGTGGGCGGAGAGGGCAAAGCCATAACCATGGGGGCCGACCATCTGCTTTTCCAGAAAATGCATCCGGTTCAGCATGCCAAGCACCCGCTGTTCATCCACCACCGGAATGCCCTGCAGCATGACATCCTCCATGAACCGCTGGTGGGCAGTCATCAGCGACTGCCCGGGGGAAAGCGGCTCGATGTACTTGACCGTGGCGCCGATGGTGCAGGTTTCGCCCGGCGCTTCCGGGCAGTACGAGACATCATCCCGGACAACCAAGGGGGCAAGGCATTGCCGGGAAAGATCGGGCCTGGGGTGTTCCAGCAGAAAGCCCTGGAGCAGATCGATATCGAAGCGGGCAACGGTTTCAAGCTCTTCCTGCCGCTCGATCCCCTCGGCAATCACGGTGATGCCGAGCTTGTGGCATACGGTGGCAATGGCGTCCACCAGGTTGTGCTTGAAGGAATCCCGGTCGATGTTGGTGATGAAATGCCGGTCCACCTTGAGGAAATCCGGCTCGATGACCGAAAGCATCTTCAGCCCGCCGTAGCCCACGCCGAAGTCATCGATGGCGATCTTGTACCCGCGTTTCCGGTAGTACTCCACCGACTTCTTGAACAGATCATAATTGCGGATCGCCTCCTGTTCGGTGATCTCCAGGATGATTCGCTCCTTGGGGATGCCGCACTCATCGGCCAAGCGGTCGGTGGCGCCGCCGCGGTGATCGGGATGCATGAGGGTGGCCGGGCAGATATTCACGTACAGGTAGGCGTTCCGCTCGGCAAACCCCAGCTCCCCGGCCCGGCAGAAGGCATTTTCCCGGCACAGCATATCCAGGGTCGAGATGATCCCTTCGGCCTGGGCCCGTTGGAAAAGCGCCCCGATATCACAGGGAAGATTCCGGGCCTCGCGTAGTCTGGCCAGGGCCTCATACCCGAAGATCTCCCCGGTGCGCCGGGAGAAAACAGGCTGAAACCAGGCGGTGAGCCCATTGTTGTCAAGGAGATCCAGGATCTCCCCCCGGGAGATCCTGTTCGGCTGAAACCCTCTGCGCCCTGCCTCTCTTTCCAGCATGTAGACCTCCGCTGCCTGGCTCATGCGGCCACCAGCCTGGGGACGAACTCAGCGGATTCTTCCGCCGCCCAGCGCTCTTCCTCCGCCGCTCCCTCTTGCCCGTTGATCAGGGTAATCAACGCTCCGGAGATACGGCGCAATTCCACGGCCTGCGTCCGCAATTCCGCCGCGGTTCTCGCCGCCTCTTCCGCCTCGGACGAGGCCGCCAGGCTCACCGTGTCGATCTCGCCCATGGCCGCGCTCACCTGCCGGATGCCGAGAACCTGCTCGTCACTGGCCTGGGCGATGTTCTGCACCTCCTCGTTCACCTTGGCAATACCCTGGTGGATCTCGACAAACGCCCGGTCCAGGGTTTCGCAGAGCACGCCGCCCTGCTTGACCTTCTCGATATTGTTCTGGATGATATCGCCGGTCTCCTTGGCGGAAGAGGCCACATTATGGGCCAGCCTGCGGATCTCGTCGGCAACCACGCCGAACCCGGCCCCTGCCTCCCCGGCCCTGGCCGCCTCCACCGCGGCGTTGAGCGCCAGCAGGTTGGTCTGAAAGGCAATGTCGTTGATGTTCTTGATGATCTTCATTACCTCGGAAGACTGGCCCTCGATCTCCTGCATGGCTTGGAGCATCATCGCCATCTGCTCTCCGCCTTCCCGCACCACCTGCTGCATCTCCCTGGAAAGAGCGCTGGCCTGCCGGGCGCTTTCGTTGTTGGCATGGGTCTGCCCGAGGAGCTGTTCGATGGAGGCCCCGGTTTCTTCCACCCCGGCGGCCTGACGTCCCGCCCCTTCCGCCAGGCTCAGGCTTGAGGCGGACAACTGGGTTGATTCCTCATAGACCTGCTCCACCACGCCCTGCAAGCGCTCCTTGATCTGCAACAGGGGCTGCATCACCTTGCGGCCGAGGTAGAGGAGGATGAAGAGGAAGACCCCGAACACGCCGAGCCCGGACCCGACAAGGGCGAGAAGAGAAAGGGTTTTCGCCTTCCGGGACAAGGCCTCGTGATCGGTTCCCACCGCAACGATGGCCTCGCCGGTGCGCACCCCTGTCTGCTTGGCAATCTGTTCCGCCAGGACGCGGGTCATGGCGATAGCCTCCGTCCCCTTGTCGCCGGTGTACTGATCCGCGGCCCGTATCCCTTCGGAATAGCTGTCGTGGAACTCCATCATGCCCCGGGCCGTTCCCATCTGCCGCTTGAACCCGTCATACTCCGCCGCTATTTTCTGAAGCTGGGCAAGGCTTGCCGCATCGCTGGCAAAGGCGCGTTGGGCCGCACCCAGCAGGGCGGTGATCCGGGTATCGCCTTTTGTCAGCTCCTGCTCATATTTCAGCCGCATGTCCTGAAACTGGCCGCGGACCAGAAAATTTTTCCATTGCAGCATCTGCCCCAGCAGGGCCGTCTGCAGCTCCCGGACCAGGAGCACATTGTCGATGCCGTCCTCTCCGGAAACCTTGATGCCCTCGGTTGCCCTGCTCGCGCCGGAAATGAGACGCTGCTGGGTGTTTATCGAGATGGTGTACAGCACACCCATTCCTGCTCCCGCGGCCAGCATGATAAAGACGAAAAAAAAACCAAGCTTGTTTTTCAGATTCCACCGCACGACATGCCCCCCCATGAAGATTAAAACAATGATCTCGCACAAAATCGTCACCCCGGTGCAAACCGGGGTCCAGCCTTTTCCTGCCTATCAATAAACCCTGGATCGGAGTCTCGCCCGCTCGCTTACCTCCGGCTTCCGCCGGAATGACGAAATGTCGCATTTTTTTTGCGATTGCGTCAGTGCATACGTTATGCGCTTCTCTGCATATTTATGTGCAAGTTGCCGATCCCGGCGGGGATACGGCCTTCCGGCGCCTGGCCTCCATTTTCAAAAGAAAAAAGATAGGCCGGGCAAGCCATATGCCTGCCACCCTGGCAAAACTTTTCCAACTCGTGCAGACTTGGGACATACGGGGTATTTTTTGCGGAACAGGTAGCCACGGACCAGATTTGCGGACTGTGGCTGTAATGCAGAAGATGTTTGCAGGGCATGGCGCTAACCTCCATTTGCGGTTGTAGTGATTGTGTTTCCTTGTGGGAGCACACTACCGCCAGTTTGTTAGGGGATGATTATGGCTTGGTTATTTTTCTGCTCAAAAAAACACCCCCCTGCCGATGCTCTGGCAGGGGGGCCAAGGGAGTGGGAGGTGCTGCCTGATTTCCCTAAGATTGAGGCAAGGGTGTCCTGCCGGTGGGAGGAAAACAGGACACCCTTGCCCGCATCAGGGAAGAGCTGAAACCCTTTAAAACTTGTAGTTTATGTCAAACTGGTAGAGATCAACGCTGTCCACCTTATTGTCGGTCGAATAATACGCCTCGTCCTGTTCGTAGCTCATCCAGGTGATATCCGCGGACCAGTTCTTGGTGAAATCGTAGCCCGCCTGCACCCGGTGGCCCTTCTTGTTGGTCTTGGACATACCGAGACCATCGCCGAAATCGGAATCACCCAGATAGCCGTACATGGAATCCGCTTCCACCATTGCATAGGCATAGCCGAGCTTCACCTTATCGATCTTGGCCTCAAGCCCCACTACCCAACCAAGGTCGGCGTCACCCGGTTTCTTCGGAAACCCCTTGGCCTGGCTCTCGCCGACATCGCCGTCAGCCCCGAAATTCTGCCAGATATGCCCGTACAGGGAGAGCTTGGCCATGGCCACCGGAAAGGAGACCTTGCCATAGAGATCGCCGACCTCCAGGGCATACTGGGTCGGGTCGACATTATTGAGCGAGGTCGCGGCCTTGTCGTTGACAAAGGATTGGTCATACTTGTGATAGCCTGCAGCCAGGGTGTACTTGGCATCGCCGATCTTGCCCCGGTATCCGGCCTGGCCCATGTACAGCATGGCGGAGTTGTCGCCGTTCACCAGTTTCGCGTCGTAGCCGCCCAGGGTGGCGAAAATCCCTTCCTTGCCGCCGTACTGGCCAGTCAGACCGGCCAACCGCACGTCACCGTCCCACAGTACCCAGGAGGTTTCGTAGGGGTTGATCTGCTGCCCCAGGGTCACGCTGAAATCCTGCAGCTTATGCTTGGCATAGGCATAATCCAGCCGTATATCCCCGGTTTCAAAGGACTTGTCCTCGCTCCAGGTGTCGTTGGTGCTGGTCGGGTCATCGCTGCCCGTGGCCAAGCCCGCACCGACCTGCCAGTCTTCAGCCTTATTGTTCCAGACGCCGCCGACCCGGAAACGGGTCCGCCAACGATCGCGCGCCACATCCGTGAGGTTGGCCTGACTGTAATATTCCTTGTCCTGCCGTTCAAAGCGGGCTCGCAGATCGCCCTTTAAGGTCAGTTGATCAATGAACTCGTTGGCCAGGGCCACCTTGCTGGTGCCGCTTTTCTTGACCTCTTCCTCGACCTTGGCCGAGACCTTTTTGTCCACCATGGCCCCGAGGGCATCGATGTGCTCCTGCTGGGAGGCGACCTTGTTGCGCAGATACTCCAACTCCTGCAGGATCTGCTCGTTGCTCAGGGCCGCCCCAGCAAGGGCCGCCGAGGGCAGGCTCAGGCAAATTCCCAGTGCCGCTGCCGCTGATAATACCTTTCTCATCTGTTTCTCCTTTCTCCGTAGTGTTTATAAAAATTGCCCCCAACCAAAAGAAAACGGCGGGAAGCAAAGGTTCGACCATGGTTCAGGGCCGAAATGGTACGGAGAGACTACCGGGCAAATATTAGAGCGAGGTCATCCTTCGATTAAAAACCGGTTACAAGAAGATTAGGGGCCCGGAGATGAGGAGGTGATTTCAGGACGGTTCATCTTCTGTTCATCTCCTAACGAAGCGCTAATCAAACTCTAACAATCAGGGGGCATAGTGGGGGCCAGATGTGCCGAGCATGTCACACCCCGGCATAAGCCGTTTCGCAACCTCACTTTTTAAGGAGAAACACCATGACGATGCACAAAGGTTTTTTGAGCAGAACCCTCACCAAGGCTGCGTTGGCGGGCTGCCTGGTTGCCGTTGCCGCCACCACCGCTTTTGCCGAGACAGTTACGGTAGATGCAAAAATCCCCGTCTATAAAAAGGTAAGCGGCGTTTCCGGCAACTTGGACAGCATCGGCTCCGACACCCTGAACAATCTGTTGACCTACTGGGCGGAAGGCTTCCGCAAGGAATACCCCAATGTCCGCATCCAGATCGAGGGCAAGGGCTCAAGCACCGCACCGCCCGCTCTCCTTTCCGGCACCGCCCAGCTCGGTCCCATGTCCAGGGCGATGAAATCCGAAGAGATCGACGCCTTCACCAAGAAATACGGCTACGCCCCCACCAGAATCGATGTAGCCCTCGATTCCCTGGCGGTATATGTCAACAAGGACAACCCCATCAAAGAGCTGAGCCTGCAAGAGGTTGACGCCATCTTCTCAAAAACCCGCAAGGGCGGGCTGAGCGAGGAAATCACCACCTGGGGCCAGGTGGGCCTTACCGGTCCCTGGCAGCAGGCGCCCATGAGCATCTACGGCCGTAACTCCGCCTCCGGCACCTATGGCTACTTCAAGGAGCATGCCCTGTTCAAGGGTGACTACAAGGATACCGTCAAGGAACAGCCCGGCTCCGCTTCGGTGGTCATGGGCATCACCGAGGACAAGAACGGCATCGGCTACTCCGGCATCGGCTACAAGACCTCCGGGGTCAAGGCCATCGCCCTGAGCAAGAAGAAGGGAGAAAAGGCTCAGGAAGCCAGTTTTGAAAACGTGCTGAGCGGCAGTTACCCGCTTTCCCGGACCCTGTACATCTATGTGGCCAAGGAGCCGAACAAGCCCCTGCCCGCCGTGACCACCGAATTCCTTAAATACATCCTCTCCAAGGCTGGCCAGGAGATCGTCATAAAAGACGGCTTCCTGCCCCTGCCCGCCAAGGTCGTGGAAAAAGAGCTGGCCAAGCTCAAGTAACCCTCCCCGGCTCAAGCCGGACACAAGTTCACCTCCCGGCCCCCGGGAAGGCCGAAGCCCCAGGGCAGGCCTTCCCGGGGGCTTCTTCAGTAGAAGCCGTTCGCAGCAGAAGGATTCAGAACAGCAAGGAACCCCATGCAGAAACTTGACAAACAATTCATCAAAAAGGTCCGCAGGCAGGACCGGTTCGCCACCCGGGCCATCACCGTGGGCGGCCTGCTGGTCATCGCCAGCGTCATCGCCATTCTGGCGCTGGTCGTCCGGGTGACCCTGCCGCTGTTTCAGCCGGCCGACGCCGAAGTCATCCACCGCGTGGCCGTTTCCTCAGGAAGCGCCCCTGTCCTTGCCGTGGGCATGGACGACACCCAGGAGGTGGGCTTTATCCTGGACGCCACCGGACTTTTCTCCTTCTACGATCTCGCCTCCGGCAAGACCTTTTTCACCGCCCCCGCCTCCACCCGAAACGCCAAAATCAAGTCCGTCGAGAGCAACAAGAACAACGTCTTTGCCCTGCTGTGGGAAGACAACAGCGTCACCGTTTCCCAGGTGGATTTCCGGCTGCTCTATGACGATTCCGGCCAACGGACCGTCCAGCCGGAGGTCAGCCAACTGGGCGAATATCCTGCCCGAAACTATCCGGCCCCGGTCAAGGGCATGATGGTCCGCAGCCATGAAGGGCGGCTGACCCAGGTGGCGCTGTTGGCGGACAACCGCTTTCAGATCGACCATGAGGTCGTCACCACCGACATCTTTGACAATGCGAAAAAAGAGGCCTTTTCCTTTCTGATCGATGAAAAGCTGCCGGGCACGATCACCGTTTTCACCCTGGATGAGCAAGGCAGTGCCCTGTTTTGCGGCACCGGCGCCGGCAGCCTCTTGCGCTGGGATCTGACGGAAAACGGGAGTGCCGAACGCACCGACAATGTGGTAGCCGTAGCCGGAGACAAGCCCGTCACCGCCCTGGCCATGGTGTTCGGCGATATCTCCGTCGCGGTGGGCGACGCCGAGGGCGGTCTTGCCACCTGGAGCCAGATCTGGAGCGGGGAAGGAGACAGCCGGGTGCGGCGGCTCCGCAAAACCCACACCCTGACCAGCCATCAGGCCCCGGTGGAACGCATCATTCCCTCCCGCCGCTCCAAATCCCTGGTCAGCTTAGGTGCTGACGGCACAACCCATTTCGACCATATGACCAGCGAAAAACACCTGCTCACTCTCGAACCCGCCCTGACCATGGCGGGCATCTCCGGCCAGGGCAACGGCCTGATCGGCCTTGATTCGCGCAACACCCTCACCGTCTGGCGGGTCGATGCCCCCCACCCGGAGATCAGCCTGAAAACCCTGTTCGGCAAGGTCTGGTACGAAAGCTACGAAAAGCCGGAGTACGTCTGGCAATCCTCGTCCGCCTCCGACGATTTCGAGCCGAAATTCAGCCTGGTGCCGCTGCTCTTCGGCACCATCAAGGGCACCCTGTACGCCATGGTCTTTGCCGTGCCCCTGGCCATCTTCGGCGCGGTCTATACCAGCCAGTTCAGCACCGCCGCCTTTAAAAAGACGGTCAAGCCGGTGGTGGAGATCATGGCCTCGATCCCCTCGGTGGTCATCGGCTTTCTCATCGCCCTCTGGCTGGCGCCCATCGTGGAAAAGGGTATCCTCGCCGTGATCCTGGGGGTGCTGCTCCTGCCGCTGCTCTTCATTGCGATCATGGGTGTGCTCAGGCCATTCTACAAGACGCCCGCCCTGCAGAATTTCTGCAGCGGCCATGAATTTCTGCTGCTGGCGCCGGTCATCCTCCTGGCCGCGGCCCTGGCCATGGGGATCGCCCCCTTCGTGGAACAGATGCTCTTTGCAGGCGACTTCAAGCAATGGCTCTACAACGATCTGGGGTTGCGCTACGACCAGCGCAACTGCATCATCATCGCCTTTGGTCTTGGCATCGCGGTGATCCCCATCATTTTTTCCATCACCGAAGACGCCATCTCCAACATCCCGCCCAGCCTGACCGCCGCCTCCCTGGCCTTGGGGGCCAGCCGCTGGCAGACGATCTGGCGGGTGGTGCTGCCCTCGGCCAGCCCCGGCATCTTTGCCGCGATCATGATCGGTTTCGGCCGGGCGGTGGGGGAAACCATGATCGTGCTCATGGCCACCGGCAACACCCCGATTCTTGACTGGTCCATCTTCAACGGCATGCGGACCCTGTCCGCCAACATCGCCGTGGAGATCCCGGAAGCGCCGCTGGGCGGCACCCTGTACCGGGTGCTCTTCCTCTGCGCCTCCATGCTCTTCGCCCTGACCTTTGTGGTGAACACCGGGGCGGAACTGGTCCGCGAACGGCTGCGGAAAAAATATGGGCGGTATTGAAGAGAATGGAGGCACAACAACAACCCTTCGACAGGCTCAGGGTGAACGGACAGTACCTTAATGCACTGATATTCCGTTCGTGCTGAGCCCTTCGACAAGCTCAGGAGAGCCCTGTCGAAGCACCTGTTCGAGGCAAATTCTTTCGTGGGTTTATCGGCACTGCTGCCGATAATTGACACGTGGCAAAATTCTGTTGTTTGGAGAAAATCTCATGACAAAAAAATTCTGGCGGCAGGGAGAGCCCTTCGTCTGGGCCACGAGCCTGGCCCTTTCCCTGATCCTTTTCTTGACCTTGCTCCTCTTCTATGTCGTGATGGCCAACGGCCTTGCGGTCTTCTGGCCGAAAAAAGTCGCCCTGGCGACCTTGCAGGATGGCCGTTCCCTGCTCGGGGAGATTGTCCAGGAAGAAATCATCCCGCACACCAACAACAAACGGCTCCAGTTCAAGATCGGCAACCGGGATCTCTACGGACTTGACTTCAAATGGGTGGACGCTGCGGAGATCACCAGTCTCACCTACCCCAAAGATGTCCATGTGCTTGAGCGCCAGGAATACGGCAATTTTTACGGATACTTAAGCGAACTGGAGGTCAAGGGGATCGCGCCGCCCGCCTCCGGGGCCAACAGTCTGGCCCGGACCATTGCAGCCCTCGAAGACCGGAAAGTTGAGGTGCATCTTTTAGGAAAGAAGATCGCCAACCTCAACCGGCGGGTGGAATTGCTCGACCATCACCTGGCCAAGGCCCACTACAACAAGGAAGAAAACACCCCGGCCATCGCCGCCATGCAAGGAGAAAAGCAGGGACTCAAAACCGAATTCGAGGCCCTGGTTTCCATCCTCGGGGAAAAATCCGCGGCCCTGGCCACCAATCAGGCGATCTTCACCGACGCCAACGGCCGCACCAAGGCCATCGCCCTGCCCAACATCGTCCGCGCCTACCAGCCGAACGGGATGTCATTTTTCTCCAAATGCCGCTATTACCTGGAGCGGCTGCGGGAACTGTTCTTTGACGAACCCCGGGAATCGAACACCGAGGGCGGGCTGTTCCCGGCCATCTTCGGCACCGTCATGCTGATTTTTCTCATGAGTATCCTCTCCTTTCCCCTGGGCGTGCTGGCAGGCATCTATCTGCGCGAATACGCCAGGGAGGGCTGGCTGGTGAAGATGGTCCGCATCGCGGTCAACAGCCTGGCGGGCATCCCCTCCATCGTTTACGGCATCTTCGGCCTGGGCTTTTTCGTCTACGGAATCGGCGGCGGGATCGACCAGTTGTTTTTTCCGGAACGGCTTCCCGCCCCGACCTTCGGCACCGGCGGCATCCTCTGGACCAGCCTCACCCTGGGGCTGCTCACCGTGCCCGTGGTGATCGTGGCCACGGAAGAAGCGTTGGGCTCCATCCCCCCCGGCATCCGGGAAGGCTCCCAGGCCCTGGCCGCCACCAAACTCCAGACCCTGACCCGAATCCTGCTGCCCATGGCCTCGCCGGGCATCCTCACCGGCTTCATCCTGGCCATGGCCCGAGCGGCGGGCGAGGTGGCGCCCTTGATGATCACCGGGGTGGTCAAGCTGGCTCCGGCCCTGCCCCTGGATGGGGTCTTCCCCTTTCTCCACCTGGACCGGAAATTCATGCACCTGGGGTTTCATATCTACGACATCGGCTTTCAGTCCCCCAACGTGGAGGCGGCCAAGCCCATGGTCTATGTCACCACCCTGCTGCTGATCCTGATCGTGCTCGCCATGACCAGCACGGCCATCCATCTGCGCAACAAGATGCGGCAACGCCATTCCGTGGTGGATGTGTAGGCGCCTACTGGGGTAAGCACGGCGCCGATTGCCTGGGCCCGTAACCGGTTCCCGGCGGAGCCTCTGGCAAAAAACAAAAATAGTCCCCTCCCCCCTCGGGGGGAGGGCTAGGGAGAGGGGGAAAGAGATGCCAAACCGGCAGGTTGCATTTCCCCTCTCCCCCGCCCCTCTCCCGAAAGCGGGAGAGGGGAGTAAATAAGGAGCGACAATGCAGAAAAAAACCGACACCGCCATACTCCGTATCGATAACCCGCAGGTCGAGATCGAGGGGTTGAATCTCTACTACGGGGCAAGCCAGGCGCTTAAAAATCTGACCTTCGGAATTCCGGGCCATCAGGTCACCGCCCTGATCGGCCCCTCGGGCTGCGGCAAATCCACCCTGATCCGCTGCATCAACCGGATGAACGATTTGGTCGACGGACTGCGGATTGAGGGGACCATCGCCATCAACGGGGAAAACATCAACGACCCGGCGCTGGATGTGATTGAACTGCGGCGCAAGGTCGGCATGGTCTTCCAGAAATGGAACCCCTTCCCCAAGTCCATCTATGAAAACATCGTCTATGGTCTCAGGATTGCGGGCATCCAGGACACAGCCGTGCTCGACGAGGCCGCGGAAAAATGCCTGAAACGGGCCGCCCTCTGGGACGAGGTCAAGGACCGTTTACACCAGTCGGCCATGGGCCTTTCCGGCGGCCAGATGCAGCGGCTCTGCATCGCCCGCGCCATTGCCGTCAGCCCGGAAATCATCCTCATGGACGAGCCCTGCTCGGCCCTGGACCCGCGCTCCACCTCGCGGATCGAGGATCTCATCCGCGAGCTGCGGGGCGAGTACACCATCATCATCGTCACCCACAACATGCAGCAGGCGGCGCGGATCTCCGACTACACGGCGTACATGTATCTTGGGGAGCTGATCGAATACGGGCCGACCCAGACGTTGTTCACCATGCCGGAGAAGAAGGAAACCGAGGATTACATCACCGGCCGCTTCGGCTGAGAATCCGCAACCGTCCAGGAGCACCACATCTGCTTCGCAGTCTCGCTGTGCTCGCTTAGCTGTCATCGGCCGCTTCGCATACTGGAGTATGGCGAATCGATCTCTTTCGCGCATCTGCGGCGCTCCTGAACGGTTGCAAGACACGGAGCGCCTACTAAAAGCTTGGGTTAGAACAAGGAGCACATCATGGCTAAAAACATTCAAACAGAAATAGAAAAACTCAAGAACCAGATCGTCTACCTCGGAACGGCGGTGCAGGAGAACCTGCAAAAATCGGTCAAGGCCCTGTGGGAGAAAAATCCCGACCTGGCCAGGCAGGTGATCGACACGGACAAGGGCGAGATCGACACCATGGAGATCAGCGTGGAAGAGGAGTGCCTGCGCCTCCTGGCCCTGCACCAGCCCGTGGCCGGCGACCTGCGCTTCATCGTCACCGTACTCAAGATCGACAACGATCTGGAACGCATCGGCGACCTGGCCGCCAAGATCGCGGACAAGGTCATCCTGCTGCACAACATCGACCCGGTCCACTTTGCCGCCGACGGCATGCGGATTCCCGAGATGTTCAACGCCATGTTTGCAAAAACCATCTGGATGTTCCAAAATACCATGGAGGCCTTTGTCAACGAGGACACCGACCTGGCCTACAAGGTGTGCCTGAAGGACGACGAGGTGGATCGGGACAAAGGCGCCATCCGCACCGAGATGGAGGAGATCATCATGCGCGACCCGGCCCAGCAGGTCTATCTGGCCAAGCTGATCAGCGTGGCCAGGAGCATGGAGCGCATCGCCGACCACTGCACCAATATCTGCGAAGACATTATTTATATGGCGCAGGGCAAGATTGTCCGCCATCATATAGCTGAGTTGAGCGGCCTGTCCGCTCATACGAAACTTATACCCGAAGGGTGAATAACACGATAGCGCCCCCGCAACGCTGCCGAGGAGAGAAAGAATGGCCAGAGAAACCATCCTTGTCGTGGAAGACGATGAAAATATCCAGCAATTGGTGGGATACAACCTGGCCAAGGCCGGGTTCCATGTGATCTACGCCGATAACGGCGAGCAGGCGCTCAACGTCATCAAGCGGGAAAAGCCGGAGCTGATCGTGCTGGACCTCATGCTCCCCGGCTTGAGCGGCTTCGAGATCTGCAAGCTGGTGCGCAAGGATCCCAAGACCAAGAACCTGCCCATTGTCATGCTCACCGCCAAAAGCGAGGAAAACGACATGGCCGCGGGTCTCGATCTCGGGGCGGACGACTACATCACCAAGCCCTTCAGCCCCAAGATCCTCATCTCCCGGATCAAGGCTGCCCTGCGCCGCAAGGAAGGGTTGAGCGATGAAGGGGGCGAGAGCAAGAAGGCCGGTCCGCTCACCATCCACGACATAACCATCGACCCCAACCGCTACGAGGTGCTGGTGGGCGGGGAGTCCATTTCCCTGACCGTCACCGAATTTTCCATCCTGGAGCTGCTGGCCCGGCGGCCGGGCTGGGTCTTCAACCGCCAGCAGATCATCGACGGGGTCCGGGGCTATGACTACGTCATCACTCCACGGGCCGTGGATGTACAGGTGTTCGGGCTCAGAAAAAAGCTGGGCGAGGCGGGCAAATACATCGAAACCGTGCGCGGCATCGGTTACCGGATGCAGGGTTAGCCTGGGCCGGGAACAATTCCCGATAATCCACCACCTCATCTTTCATCCACCGCGCCATTCCGCCGAATCCGGCTCAAAATCCGGCGCGATTCCTTAAACTTATTTGCCGACAAACTTCAGTCCGGCTGCCTGTTTTACCCATAATCCGCGCCTTAGCCGGATTTTCCCGACAGCATTATCCCTCTGCGTTGCTCTTCCAGACCCATACCTGAACAAAAGGCCTTCCCTTGTGAAAAAACCGCCATGGCGTCGGTTACCGTCAGCATGATTGTCCCCCTAAATCATAATGAAAAACTAATCCGGCCCTAACCGGATACTAGTATCAACATGATATTGTTTGCGAAATATTCGGCGCATTGAGCGCCTTGCCATCATCCACTCACAACAGGGGGAACACGACATGTCCGGCAAAGAGATGAAATTTGAGAAAGTGATGCCCTTCAAGAATTCCGCTGATTTTCTTCGCGTCCTGGCCAGGATGATCGAACACGGCAATATGGATGAGTTGAAGGAATTCGACCTCACCTTTGACGACCTCAAGAAGATGAAGCTCGAACTGAAACGAGAAGGCGACCCGCTCCATCTGAAGGCCAAGGTGAAGACCGTCACTCCCGGCTCGGTTTGCGGAGAGGAAAGCGGCGAAGAGTTGGAAGCCGGCGGCAAGCCCAAATACAAAACGGTGAAGAAACGTATGGAGAAGTGCTTCAAATCCATGGGCGTCGCGCTCAAGAAGGGGATCATGCCCGAGAAGGGTGAGGTGGATTTGTTCATTGCCGATTCGGAGCTCATGGTGGGGTATCCGAACAAAGGCGATGAGCACTATGACGAATACGCCAAGCTCTGCGTCCAGCTCAACGTGGCTTATGAGAATGCAGACCTCGCGTCCATGCAGGAAAAATACGCCGAACTCAAGGCGATGGAGAAGCTCTGCCATGATCAGTACAAATAATGCCATGGCCAAAACATTCGCATGCCTTCGCAAGTGAACCCCGCCCAGGCCCTGCGGATTATCGCGGCGCCGACACAGCCAAAATACGGAGCAGGCCGCGTCCATGAAACTGGTCAAACCAAAACATAAATCGGAAGTGGTGCCCCACGTCCTGCCCGATATGATTCCGGAGGAGATTACGGAAAGCGATGAGCGAGGTTTTTTCGCCATCACCTCGACAAAGCTGACCCCCGAGCAAATCCGGTTGGTGCTGACCCCCGAGAAGACCTACCCAAGGCAGCAGGGGGTCATGGCGCTCCATTGGCACCCCGAATTCGTGCCCATGGAGCTGATTGAGCAGCGAATCAACGCCACCTTCCCCAACCGGAAGGAAGAACTGATCATCCCCACCCAGCACAACATGCTGATGACCTACGGGGATTACAGCGGGGTCGAGGTGGACTGTTATTCCCGGGGGTTCAACCGCAAGGTGCAACTACTGCTGCACTTCGAGAAGAGCAGGCTTGACCGGGCCGGGATTCTGAAGGCGCAATTGGCCCATACCCGGCAGTACCGGGCCTCCCAGCTCTTCGACTTCATCCACACCATGACCAATCCGGTGGAGGAGCGGCTCGACGAGGCTGCCGGAGAAACCGGGGCCGATGCCGAACTGGTCGGCTTTGTCCGCATCTATGTGCGCAAACTCAACGAACTGCTGGACCGCCACATGGACCAGGTGCCGCAGGACAGCATCAAGAACAAACTGCTGCGCGACTTCTTCGACACCCTTCGCCCGGAGTACGGCGACACGGTGATCAACCGATCCCAGGCATTTCTGAAAGCGGTCAAGGAGATCGTCAAACGGAATTTTTCCCCCAAGTATTTCTACCGCACCTCGGAGATCATCGAGGAAGCCCGCGGTCTGGGGGCGGGGGTGGTCATTCCCCATCCGGAGCAGTTCTGGCCGATCCTGTTGGCCGACTATGACGTGGACGGCTATGAGGTCTGGAACCCACAGTCCCGCGAATACACCGATTTCCTCATCTCCGTGCTCAACCGGAAGAACCGGGAAGCAGGCCCGTCCAAAAAACGCCTGCTGGTTTTCATGGGGGACGACACCCATATGAGCGAGAAGACCAGGCCGCCGCACGAACGCGATCACCTCAAGGTTTCCCGGGAGATCGGAGTGCAACCGCCCTGGAGCGACTTGGCCATCCGCAAGAAACTGGTGGTGGCGCACATGGACAAACACGATGTGCTGGAAGAGTACAAGGCCAGACTTGCGGGATGACCGGCAACCGCAACGGTTGTATTTTTTTTGCGATGTAACAATCCATTCGAGGTATGAATATGTCCACCAAAAAATTTGACTACGAATCATTGCAGGACGCCCACTCCATCAAAACCTACCTGGTCTCCCTGATCGATTCCATCGAGAAGGGGCGAATCATCCTCAAGTCCAACGGCGAGGAGATGGCCATGCGGGTGGATGATCTGATGAAATTTTCAGTGCAGGCAAAAAAGAAGGACGGGCAAAACAAGCTGTCCATAAAATTATCCTGGTCGGAGATCAAACCGGTCATCAAGGAGGAGCGCGCTTCCTCCATGAGCATCGGCTCGTGATGATCCCTCAGCCATGCTGACCACCGCGCTCAAGGAAAATCTCAGTTTCATGGTTGTCGAAGTGGCGCGTCAGCTCGACGAGACCTTCGATTTTCTGGCAAACGGCGAGGCCTCCGCCTTCCGGAAAATCAACAGCCGGGACGACTACATCGACAACCTTAAAACAGTGATCGAGAACTGCTGCTTCACCACCCTGAGCGAGGCCAAGGCCATCACTCAGCGAGAGCGGGACAGTATTCAGGCAACCCACACCATCTGTGTCAATCTGGAACGCATCGGCGACTTTTGCGTCAGCGCGGCGGATCAGCTCCACTACCTCAACAATCATGCCATCCTCCAACATTTCGATTATCAGCAGATCTTCGACATCCTTGCCGAGCACCTGCAGGCGGTGATCCCGGTACTCAAGGAAGGCGACATGGGCAAGGCCCTTGCCATCTGCCGGGCCGAGAACCAGATCGATGCCATCTACAAGGAGAACTTCGACAAAATCATGGAAGCGCTCCGGAGCGGCAAGGAGATCGAAAACCTGATCACCGTGCTCTTCATCTTCCGCTACCTGGAGCGGATGGGCGACTCGCTCCTCAACATCGGCGAAGCCTTGCTTCTTTCCATCCTGGGAGAAAAGATCAAAATCGAACAATTCCAAGCCCTGGAGGAAACCCTCACCAAATCGGGGATGCGCTCCAGTCTGGCCGAGGTGGAATTTTCCTCCATCCTGGGCAGCCGTTCCGGCTGCCGGATCCGCAAGGTTCAAGGCCATGACGGGCAGCCACTGATCGCCCCCCAGAC
Organism: uncultured Desulfurivibrio sp.; assembly: GCA_964588325.1. GTDB lineage: Bacteria > Desulfobacterota > Desulfobulbia > Desulfobulbales > Desulfurivibrionaceae > Thiovibrio. The sequence goes on along the minus strand of CAZPOR010000001.1, from coordinate 148,620 downwards.
GCAGAGCAGCATCTTCAAGGAGGGCAACAAGGAAAAAATCCTGGCGGAAAAGAATAACTTGGAACGCTGGAGCGAGATCTTCCCCGGCCTGACCCCCAGGCTGTTCAGCCATCAGGAATCGGAGGAGACCGCCTCCCTGCTCGTGGAGTTTCTCCCCGGGCGGACCTTCGAGGCCATTCTCCTCAAGGGCGACCCCGCCGAGCTGGAAACGGTCTGCGCGCTGTTGCACGCCACGGTCCTGGAGGTCTGGCAACGGACCAAAAAAGAGATTCCGGTCAAGGCCAACTTCATTCCGCAGATCATGGGCCGGATGCACAGCGTGCTCAGCGTGCATCCCGACTTCCTCCGGGTCCGCCAGGACATCGGTTCCTCGGAGGTCATGCCCACCGACGAGCTGCTGGCCAAGTGCCGCCGCATCGAAGAGAAACTTGCCGCCCCCTTCTCGGTCTTTATTCACGGCGATTTCAACGTCAACAACATCATCTACAACGCCGCCGCGAAGCGCATTCAGCTCATCGACCTCTATCGCTCCCGCGAGGCGGACTACATCCAGGACGTGTCGGTGTTCATCGTCTCCAACTTCCGACAGCCGGTCTTCAAAACGCACCTGCGTGACCGGCTCAACTGGATCACCCGGAATATGTACCAGATGACGCGTGAATTTGCCGTCGAACAGGGCGATGAAACCTTCGAAGTGCGCATGGCCCTGGCCCTGGCCCGCTCCTTCTACACCTCCACCCGTTTTGAGTGGAACAACGAGTTTGCCCATGAGATGTTTCTCCGCTCCCACTTCCTGCTGGAAAAGGTGCTGGCGCATCAGGACAAGCCATGGCGCACCTTTTCCCTGCCTTCCGGCATCATGTACTACTGACTTTTCACAAAGAGGTGCTTCCTTGAAAAAGATTGGAGTTATCGGCATTCCCGGCGGCTGGTCGTCCGAGAAACTCGCCGATGCGGTGGAGGAACGCACCGGTTTCCGCCTGCTGGTGGATCCGAGTGCGGTGCGGCTCGATCTGCCCGCGGGCCGGGTGTTTTCGGGAGGGGTGGAGCTGAACTCCCTGGACGGCCTGATCATCAAAAAGATCGGCACGGACTACTCCCCGGATCTGCTCGACCGGCTGGAGGTCTTCCGCTTCCTGGCCGAACGGGGGCTGCCGGTTTTTTCCAACCCGTTCAGCATCATCCGGGTGCTGGACCGGCTCACCTGCACCATCACCCTACAACTCGCAGCAATTCCCATGCCGCCACTAACCATCACAGAGGATATCGACGCGGCCATGGACGCAGTGGCGACATATGGGGAGGCGGTCTTCAAGCCGCTCTACTCCACCAAGGCGCGGGGAATGATCGTGCTGCGGCCCGGCAGGGAGACCCGGACGGTCATCGAAAAATACAAAGCCGCGCACCGGATCATGTACATCCAGAAGAAGATCGAGCTGAACGGCCGCGACCTGGGAGTAGTATTCCTGGGTGGCCAATATCTCACCACCTACGCCCGCACCTGCCGCAACGACTCCTGGAACACCACCACCGCTTCCGGCGGCAAGTACCAGCCCCACGAGCCGCCGGAGGAGATCGTCGCCCTGGCGCATAAAGCCCAAGCCCCATTCGGCCTCGACTTCACCTGCGTCGATGTGGTGGAGACCGCCGAGGGTCCGCAGGTGTTCGAGGTCTCCGCCTTCGGGGGGTTCCGCGGCATTCAGGAAGCCTGCGGCATTGACGCGGCCAAACATTATGCGGACTACGTCTGCGGGAGGATTGGGGCATGAAGGGAAACGCCACGGAACGTCACGAAATGGTCCAGCGCCTCCGCATGGAGTTTCCGCCTGTTCACCAGCTTGCTCTCGCCTTTGACGACTGCCGAATCGGGGTTCAGACCAATTCCATCGCCCTGACCGATACCCTGCGGGAGTACTTTAGCGATTTTCTCTCGGACGCTCCGGCCTGGGATCTGCTGATCACCGCCCACGAGGCGGAGCCGCCTCAGCTTCCCCATGCCTTCACGGCCAAGGAGCCGGACCCGGGCAAGAACAAGATCAAGGAAGAGTTTGTCGATCTGGCCGACGGCCGCGTGGTGCGCAAACGGCTTACCGGCATGGTCTTCGTCTTCGGCGACGACGACAGCCTGGCCATCGGTCCCTGCCTGGACAACGCCAACCAGGTGATCAACTTCATCAACAACCGCTTCATCAGTTGGAAACTCCGACAGGGCTGCCTGCTGGGCCATGCCGCCGGCATCGGCCTCCACGGCTGCGGCCTGGCGCTGGCCGGTTTCTCGGGCATGGGCAAATCAACACTGGCCCTGCACCTGATGAGCCGGGGCACGGACTTCATCAGCAATGACCGGGTGCTGCTCAAGGAGGATGGCGTCGGCCTCTTCTTGTACGGGGTGGCCAAGCTCCCCCGCATCAACCCCGGCACCGCGCTCAACAACCCCGACCTGGCCGGGGTCATTCCCCCCCAGGACCGGGAACGCTTTGCCGGTCTTGCCCCGGAGGCGCTCTGGAGCCTGGAACACAAGTACGACGTGTTCCTCGACCACTGCTTCGGCCCCGGCCGATTTACCCTGGCCGCCTCCATGGCGGGGCTGGTGATCCTCAACTGGCAGCGGGGTCAGGCAGCCACCGTGGTGCGGGAGGTAGACATCCGGCAGCGGCGGGATCTGCTTCCCGCCTTCATGAAATCCGCCGGCCTCTTCTTCCTGCCGGAACACGGCGAGGAGATCGATCATTCCGAGGAGGCCTATCTGGAGCGCCTCGCAAAAACCCGGGTGCACGAGATCAGCGGCGGCATCGATTTCGATCGGGCCTGCGATGCCTGCCTGAAAATCCTGGCCGAATGCCGCAGCCACTGACACACGAAGGGGCATTATCGCATGAAGATCAAAGTCTGCAGGGAGATAACCCTTCCGGACCCGGTCCGGGTGGAACTCTACCGGCGCACCCCAGAACTGGGGCCGCGGCTGCTTTTCTTCAGCGGCGGCAGCGCCCTGCGGGGCGTGAGCCGGGAACTGATCCACTACACCCACAATTCCTGCCACATCATGACCGCCTTCGATTCCGGCGGGAGCTCAGCCACCCTGCGGCAGGCTTTTTCCATGCCCTCTATCGGCGATATCCGGGCCCGGCTCATGGATTTGGCCGACCAGAGCTTACAGGGGAACCCGGAGATGTACCGCCTTTTTGCCTACCGCTTTCCCAAGGAGGCCGGGCAAGAAACGCTCCTCTCCGAGATGAAGGGCATGATTGGCGGTCGGCACCGGCTGGTATCAGCCATCCCCGACCCCCTGCGCAAGATTGTCCGCCATCACCTGAAGATCTTCCTGGCCCGGATGCCCGAAAACTTCGACCTGCGGGGGGCCAGCATCGGGAACCTGGTACTCACCGCCGGGTATCTGGACAACGGCCGCCACCTCGACCCGGTGATCTTTCTCTTTTCGAAACTGGTCGAGGCGCGGGGCACAGTCCGACCGGTGCTCAACCGCTATCTGCATCTGGGGGCGATGCTTGCCGACGGCCAGGTAGTGGTGGGCCAGCACCTGCTCACCGGCAAGGAGGCTCCGCCTCTTGACAAGAAAATCGCCCACCTCTTTCTGACCATGACAACCTCTCCCACCAGCAGGGGCGAAGTCTGGCCACGGGTGCGTGACAAGCTCCCCGAGCTGATCCTCTCCGCACAACTGATCTGTTATCCCATGGGAAGTTTCTATTCCAGCCTCATCGCCAGCCTGTTGCCGGAGGGGGTGACCGAGGCCATCCAGAAAAATGTCTGCCCAAAGGTCTATATCCCCAGCATGGGAAGAGACCCGGAGGCAGTTGGCCTGAGCCTCATGGACCAGATCGAAACCTTGCTGCGCTACCTGAAGAAAAACACCCCTGGCATTCCAACTCGTCAGGTATTGAATTGTGTTCTGGTTGACTCAAAAAATGGAATCTACTCCGGGAAAGTGGACCAAGAAAGGCTTATGGAATTGGAAATTCAGTTAATTGAATGTCCGCTGGTCAGTGAAGAAAGCGCCCCCTACTGCGAGCCTGGGTTACTGGTCCCCCTGCTGCTCTCGCTTTCGTAACCAGATCATGACCGAAGAGGGAAGAATGAATGAGCCGCATAGCGGGCAACAATCCGACCCCAAAAGCCTGGAAAGCATTGTCGACGACTTGGCCAGGCAATTTCGGGTTCCGCCTGAAACCATCAGACCTTTATTGCTGTGCGCCTATCAGGAGCTCATGACAGAGGCGGTGGTCAAGGATTTCGTCTCCATCTTTGCCATGCGCAGGGTGCGTGACCGATTTGAAGCAAAGGGGAATGGCGGCGAGTGGCAAGGCAAACACCGCAAACCGAACCCTTTTCCCCTGAAGCAGTCGACCAACAGGATACACATTTGATGTCAGATGTCGACGGTGTGCGCGGCATCGGTTACCGGATGCAGGGCTAGGGCAGAATCGTCGATTTCCCGGGGATCTCAGACAAAGAGATCGGTCAGCGCGAATTTCTCCCCGTCAAAAAGGCCCAGATCGGTAATCTTCAAGGCGGGGATCACGGGCAGGGCCAGGAAAGCCATGGTCATGAAGGGGGTATGCAATCGGCAGCCGTTTTCCTTGACCCGCTGCTCAATGGCGCTGTAGTTTCCGGCCATTTCCTCGCAGCTTCCAAGCCCCATGAGGCCTGCCACCGGCAAGGCCATCCTCCGCTCCTCCTCCCCCTGCACAAAACAGATGCCGCCGCTGCTTTCCGCAAGCAGGTTCACGGCCCGTGCCATATCCGCGTCGTTGCTGCCGATGGCGATGAGGTTGTGGGAGTCATGGGCGATGGAAGAGGCCATGGCCCCGTGCTTCAAGCCGAATCCCCGGACAAAGCCAAGGGCCGGAGACGCAGGCGCATAGCGGTTCAGGACCAGAATCTTCAGCAGGTCGGTGGCCGGGTCCGGTTCGACCAGAAAACTGCCAGCGGATACAGATTGGCGACCGGAGCCGGTAACGATCTGGCCGTCGGTCACCTCGATGACCTTGAGCCGTGCTCCCCTCGCCTCCACCCGCAGTTGCCCGGCCGTTAGCGGAGCGGCGTTGAAATGGTTGATCGCCCGGGGCTGGACCGCCTCAAAAAGCGGTTCCCCCTTGTCGCTGACCATCTCGCCATTGATCCAGACAGCGCGCACCTCCATGCGCTCAAGGTCGTCAACCACGATGAAGTCCGCCGGATCACCCTGTTGCAGCAACCCGACATCGAGCCGGTAATGGCGCACCGGATTGACGCAACCGCATTGCAGAAGATCAAAGATATCATGCCCCAGCCTGAGCCCCTCTTTGATCAGCAGATTGATATGGCCCCGGGCCAGGTCCGCAGGCTTGAGATCGTCGGTGCAGAGCATGCATTGACCGGAATGGCTGGTGATGAGCGGATGCAACACCTCGAAATCGCGGGCGCTTGAACCCTGGCGCAACATAATCTTCATGCCCAGGGCCAGTTTTTCATAGCACTCGTCCACAGTGGACGATTCATGATCGGTTGAGATTCCGGCCTTGGCATATGCAGCCAATGCATCCCCGCGCAGGCCGGGGGCGTGGCCGTCCACCCTTTTACCCGTTTTCGCGGCGGCGGAAAGCTTGGCCATGACCTCCGGGTCCCGGCCGATGACCCCAGGGAAATTCATCATCTCGGCGAGAAAATGGATATCCTCCCGCCGAAGCAACGCTTCCACATCCCGGGCCGATAACGCGGCCCCGGAATTTTCAAAACCGGTGGCCGGCACGCAGGAGGGCGCGCCGAAATAAAACTTGAGCGGCGCCTGCCGGCCATTGGCGATCATGAAATCGATGCCGGCAATGCCGAGGACATTGGCGATCTCATGGGGGTCTGCCACAACCGCCACCGTGCCGTGGCACACCGCTTTTGCCGCAAAGGCGGCCGGAGTCAGCATGGAGCTTTCGATATGGATATGGGAATCGATCAGGCCGGGCAGGATAAAAGGGCCTGTAACCGCAGGGTCGGAAAGAATTTCAACAATTCGGCCCTGATCGATTATAAGGGTCCCGGGAAATTGTTTACGGGCCACAGGATCAACAATGATTCCGGATCTTTTTTCCATCAACTCTCCTGAAAACGACACAGGCAGGACGAAGGCCCTGCCCTCATGCCGGACAACCTAACCGGGCCTCCGAGCCTTTTCTAAATCACTCGACTCGCTTATTCCCGAACCCAGTTGAGGCGGATACTTTTTTCTCCATCGCCGTAGGCGAAATCAAGCTCCCCCTGATAGGCGTTATTCAAGGCCTCGCCGATCCGCCGGGCCAGATGGATGCCTGTGGTGGTTACAATGGTGCGCTCCTTTTCCTCCGTAATGGCCATGAGCCGCTCCATGGGATGCGCTTTTTTCTCCTGGGCTTCCAGGTTGCGGATCAGATTCGTGATTTCCTCATGATGGGTTGCGAAAAATCCTCCCCGTATCTCCAAGGTGCCAGCCGGAAAATTGTCCTTGATGCGCTGACAGGCCGGGCAGACGATGGCATGGGCATTGACCGCCGGCTCCCACCAGGCCCAGCGGCCCTCCAGGAACACGGCGTTACATTCGCTGCACACCGTGGGCTCGGGCAATTTCCGCCGTTCGTGATAGGTGTCATGCCGCTTTTCCTGAATCAGCCGATCTCTTCTTCCAAATTGGCCTTTGTCCATGAGGTTTCTCTCCTTGTCCTTTGGTTCAGCTTCAGGCAGCACACTTCCTGCCCGGGTAGACCAGCCTGGCCATATTGCCGCAATGGTCGTCCCCCATATTTAAATTATACATCCAGCAGGAGGGAAAAACACAAGAACCAAATCCGATTTTTTCCGCATTTCCTCCTTCGTCATGCAGGACAGTCTGCCTGAACTATCCTCCTTTTTTCAAAAAAATATCCCCTTGACATTCCATTTCACAATGACCGATCATCATTACTACATAATGAATACTTTTTCTGGTTAGGGAGGGACGCCATGCACATGACGGAAATCAAGGAAAAAGCCAAACTGTTGGGCATTCAGGCCGGCAAGATGAAGAAGGTGGACTTGATCCGGGCCATCCAGAGCAAGGAGGGCAATTTCCCCTGCTTTGAAACGGCAAAGGACTACTGCAATCAATTATCCTGCGCCTGGCGAAAAGCCTGCTTGCCGACGCAGGGGCTTGAAAAAAAATACGAACAGACCAAGAAGCTGTACCTCAAAAAGATACAGGACGAGCTGCAAAGCCTCGCCGGCAAGCTGGCAGACCTTAAAAAGAAATCGCTCAAGACAATGGGCGCCGGCAAAACAGAGGCCCTCGCCGACATCCACACACTTGAACAGAAGATTGAGGACCTCACGAAAAATGCCCGCAGCCTTACGGCTGCAAGCGAGGATGCCTGGCAGATTACCAAGCAGGGGGTTGATAAGGCGTGGGATGAATTGCGCAAATCAGCCAAGAAGGCCTTGACGAAATTCAGTTGAAAGCTTGACGTCTTGGCTGCGGCACGCCGGCTGATTGAGTGATCGCTCCGCGAAAACTCACGGGGAAATGGCGAAATCCCAGCCCATTTCAACGGCCAGCCACTGTGGAAGAAGCATGAGAGAGCGGGTAAAATCCAAACCCGCCTCCTCGATATGATCCCGCATGACCAATAAAAACGGCCCGCCACCACGGACTTGAGCACCGCCGGAGCATCTTCGTGCGATTCCGGATCACCATCGGGGCTTCCCCGCACAAACGGAGGTTCCGCTTGAGAGAGCAACGGTTTGGCATGACCTAACCGTGCGCCTCCGGCCCAATTCGTCACGCGGGTCACACTCAGGCTTTTACATCGACCAGCGCCCCGCCGCCCAACTCCTGTATCCTGGCATCAATCATCTCCAGGGCCTTGTCCAGAGTCTGGTAACTGATCTCGGGCAGCTTTCCTCCCCAAACCTGTTCTGCCTCCTGGAACCCCTTCTGGATGCCCTCACGCCCGGCTTGCAATCGTTCCAAGCTGTCCCCGGCGCCGGTCAGGACAAATCCGGCAAGACGTTCTGCCGTCTTGGCGACGCCGAAGTACCCGTCCTCGGCAATCAGGGATTGCGCCTCCTCAGGGCTTAAGTCGACCAGGGATTTCCCCTTGTACTGAAAATTTTCAAGATCCCGCGTCTCTCCCCCGCCCCGTCGCATAAGACCGTACTGCGTTGCGAAGCGGTCCGTGGCCCTGGTCTTTACCGCCAGCAGAAAATCGGCCATCCTCTCCTGCATGGAAAGGGACGCTTCCAAAGCCGCAACCTTCTCCGCTCCTTGTCCGCGCTTTTCCCCGGCAGGCTGCCCTTTGGCATACTTTGCCCGCACCGCGTTGAAGGACTGCCCCTGCAATTTCGCGTTTCCGATATCCGTCATAATCCACCTCCGGAAGAAGAGTACCTCGACAGGAATTATTTTTTCTTTCAAGAAGATAAGAACGAACACGCAAAAAAGAAACGGCGGAGGACACGACCGGTCATTCATGTCCACGGCAAAGGTAATACCGGGCAAAGGCTCAGGCCGGAGCAGGTTGGGGTGGGCGCAACAACTCTTTCAGGTTTCCCAAAAATGATGATCATCGCGGGAGGAGGCCCTCGGTCAGTGGAGCGTTTGTCGGAGAAAATAAGCACAAACGGGCAAGACAACCCACTTCACTCGTAATTCCGTTCCAGACAAACGAATCCCTCTTTTTTCTCCTTCCTGCCTACCACCCCCAAAAGCATCAATCGTTCGGAGGAACGCGCGGCAACCAGACCGGTGGCAGGGTCAACACCCAGGCCGCCAAAAATAATTACTCCGTATACTGGAGATTGATGATCACCGTTCTGTTGAGCGATCTCCCCTCGGGCAGGCTGTTGTCATAGGGCGGATTATTGGGGCCGTTGCCCGCATGGGTTATCTGTGCCTCTGCGGCTATCCCGCTCTGCACGGTGGAATCGTACACCGCTTTTGCCCTCCGTCCGGACAATTCAATATTGTATTTTTCCTTGCCGATGATATCGGTGTGTCCGGCGATATCCATGGCAACCCCCTTGAGTTCCGCAACCCGGGCGAGCACCCGGTTGACGATGATCTGGTTGCGATCCTTCAGATCCGCCCGGTCGAAGTCAAAGAGGATCAACCCATATTTCTCCACCACCTTGTTCCCGATCTTCTGGGCGATGCGCTCCTCCCGCCGGACATAATTAATCCCGATCGGAGCGGAGGCGGTGCTGAACACGTTGCCTTCCTTATCTTTTACCTCAAGGTCGGCGCTGACCTGCCCCAGTTGGGCAAGGTTGCGCAACCCCAACGCTTCCAGGGCAAAGACCACCTCAGCCGGCGGCGCACCCGAGCCCTCCCTGGTCGCCAGCACCTTGTCGTCCGCGGCCAGCAGCCTGAGTTGCCAGCGCTCGATCTCGGTTTCCCCCTGCAGGGTGGGTGCGAACCGCAGCTCCTTGGCATCGGCTTGCTCCTGCACATAGGTGCTCTTGATGGTGTCCAGGATGGCGGGATGATCGGAGAGAATCTCAACCCGCTGATTTTCAACAACGCCTTCCGGCACCCGGCTGGTGCTGGGCACGGCGGGAAGGTTCCTAGCCTTGATCTCCATCCGTGACAAATCAATGCCCCATACGGACTCAAAATAGGCGAAAACCGCTTCGGCTCGGTTCTTTGCCAGTCCGATCTTCCCTTTTTCCACGCCGCTGTTGGAGTTGCAGCCCACCAGGGTTATCCGGGCATCGGGGTTGGCTTGCAGCCGTTTGCCGATGACATTCAGAACCTGATGGTGTTTTTCCATCGTGTCCTTCAGCTTCTCTTCGGAAAAGGTTGCTGTTTCCGCCGGAGCCAGGGCGACGTATCTTTCGGGGATACGGCTTTTTCCGGTGTCGAAATAGACATGGTTCAGCATGGGAGAGCTGTCCACCACGGTGACCTCCTCGATATTCACGGCGGCAGGCGCGCTGACGAGCGTTCCGGCGGGAGGGGCAAGGAACCGGTAGGTGACCAGGTAACGGTGAAAAATGGTGGTAGAGAATCTCTTGAGAATGGGCAGGAAATCATTGGCCGAGGCGGCCTTGCGGATCATGCCGTTATGGCCCTGGGCAAAGGCGGTCAGGAATGGGTCCAGGCCGGGCTTGTCCATGTAATCCACGGCATAGGCGGAGAAATTGCTCACCCCCTTGGCCGCCACGCTCACCTGATCACTTTTCAGCGTGCTGTTGATGTCTTCGCCGTCGGAAAAAACGAGCATGAACTTCTGGCTGTCCGCGGGCATCTGGCGAATAATCTCCAGCCCCTTGTGCATGCTGTCATAGAGATAGGTGCCGTCTGTGGTGGCGGGGAAAAAACTGCTCCGCAAGAACTGACTCAAGGCCGGAACCTCGTTTGCCTGGAAGGTCCGGGTGGAGACCCGGGGCAGACTCGTCCCCGGATCGACAAAGGTGACGACATGGACAGTGTCAATGGGCCGGACCAAGGTGAGAAAGCTGTCCATGGCCGCCAGCAGGGGCTCCACTGCCTTGCGCTGCTCCATGGAATAAGAGTTGTCCACCACCAGCACGATATTGAGGCCGATGTTCCGTTGCTCCTGAACATCCTCCACCGAGATGATCTTTGCGGTTTTCAACCCTTGCTTGATGGAAAAATCCTCTTTCTGCAAGCCCAGGATGGCATCCCCGGACTTGTCCTGGACCGAGACCAGAACCTTGCCCTCCTCAAGCGGCTGAAAGCTCAGCTTCGCTTGCTGGCGGAGGGTCCGCACCTCGAGTGCGTCAAGGGCCAGCCCCACGCCCACCCATGAAAATACGGCCAGCAACAAACAGAGAAGACCAACAAATTTTTTCATACTCTTCCTCCTGTGGCGGATGCGGCAGCGCTTCATTCGGCAAGGGTGTCGGAAAGCCCCCTGCCGATGGCATACTTGATAAGGTCGGCAACACGTTTGATGTTGAGCTTTTTCATCATGTTGGCCCGATGGTGCTCGACGGTCCGTTTGCTGATATCGAGCTTGTCGGCGATATCCCGGCTCGTTACCCCCTCGGCCACCAGTTGCAGGATCTGCTTTTCCCTCGGGGTCAGGATCTCGCCGAACCCATCGCCGCGGCGGCTGCAGGAGGCGATGACGTCTTCGGGAAATTCTCCGGCCAGATTGGGGGAAATGTACAACTCGCCCTGGCGGACCCTGGCGATGGCCGGCAGCAGCTCGGTGTCGGAATCCTCCTTGAGCAGATAGCCGTCCGCCCCGGAGGCAAAGGAGGAACAGAGGTACTGCTCGCCCTTGTGCATGGTCAGCATGAGCACCTTGATCGCCGGACAGATCTTGCGCACCTCGCGGATCGCCTCAATCCCTCGCAGGTTGGGCATGGAGATGTCGAGAATAACGAGATCGGCCAGGGTGGTTTTCAACAACGCGATGAGCTCCAGGCCATCGGCCGCCTCACCGACCACCTTGAGCGCGGGATCCTGTTCAATCATTTTCTTGACCCCATGCCGGATCAGGGCATGATCATCAGCCAGCACTATACGACAGACACCCATAACAGCACCTCATTGTTCTCCGGACCCACGGGACAAAACCATCATATATTCCACTGGTTATATACCGTAGTTGCACTCCGGCCGCAGTAAAAATTGCGGCCTGCGGCCCGGCGTTTTTTTAGTTTTTACAGACAACCCCTTCCGGCTTGGGAGCAAAAGCATTGTACGCCAGACTGATCCCCAGGGCAAACAAGGTGGTGCCCACCCCGATCACGGTGCCGACGATGATCGGCGCGATAAGGGCCAGCCTGATAAGAACCGTGGCCACGGCATAACCGGAATTGCGGAAAGAGACTTGGTAGTGTGCGCTGTAGCGCAGCGAAATGAGCACCACCAGCACATCGCTGAAAACCAGCAGGGTATAAAAGGAGGCAAAGGCGTTTTCCGGCAGCCCATGGGCAAAATACCCCCAGAGGTCGTTGAGGCAGATACCCGCGAAAGAGATCAGCAGCAACAGGGCGATCATCTTTTTGGCAAGGATGAAGTGGCTGCGGATTTTCTCGTCCCCGGTGATGGGATGAGAGCGCTGGGTCTTGTAAAAAAAACCCAGGACAACAAAGATACACAGGGCGCCAACCGCCGAGGCGATAATATTCCCCAGGGTTGGGGCAATCTCCGCCCAGAGCAGCGGTTCGCTGAAATGGGAAAATTCCTTGAAGGTATCCCGCAGGAGGATCAGGGAAAGAATTTCAAACTGTTTGCCCACCGATTTGGTGACCGAGTGGGACAGGCTGAGGATAAGGCTCACCACCTCCAGGGCCAGTAAGAGATTGAAAGCCTGCTCAATGGCGGCAAGATGGGAAAGGGAAACATGCGAGGCAAACGGTTCGGGCACAAGATGCCTCCGGTTCAACTCGATGAGGGCAATGGCGGAAATAAAAAAACTTACCAGCACCGTGGCAAAAAACTTCATGCCCTGCTTGCTTTCCAGGTGCAGCTCGACCCAGTCAAAAAGGAAGCCGGCCCGTATCATGATGAATTCCATACTGTCCGCCACCGTCTGAGGGGAGTAAGGAGAAGCATTTCCTCTCTTTTACTAATCTGGATTGTCTTGCGGCACAAGCTTTTAAGCGTTGTTACGCAATAATCCCCGTGTCCGTTTCCCATCCGGTGCGACGGCCACGAATGGCGCGATTGTCCGGCAAGCGCTTCCTGCAAATCCGCCATTCCCCAGCCTTGCCGCCATTGCTCCCCGGAGCGATAAAATCTTTGACTTCCACCGGCCGGATGAGCAATCATGAAAATAGGCGCTGTTCGAGTGCAGTCAAATCCATCCCGTGCGGCTCGGAGGTGATCATGGGCGCGGAAACGATACAGGGCATGCTCCGCACCATCGAAGACGAATGCCGTTTTACCGGCGGCCTCACCGGCCGCTACACCCTGCGCCAGCAGATCTTTGACGCCATGGCCACGGTGCGGCGCGAGGACTTCGTCCCGGATGAACTCAAGCCCTACGCCTACGACAACAATCCCCTGCCCATAGGCAACGGCCAGACCATCTCCCAGCCCTTTATCGTCGCATTGATGACCGACCTGCTGGAGCCGGAACCCGACGACACCATCCTGGAAATCGGCACCGGCTCCGGCTATCAGGCCGCGGTTCTCTCGCAACTGGTCAAGCGGGTATACAGCCTGGAAATCGTTCCCGAACTGGCGCGGCAAGCTGCCGAACGCTTGCGGCACTTGGGATACGACGCGGTGGAGGTTCTCGCCTCCGACGGTTCTTCCGGACTGCCGGAGCATGCCCCCTATGACGGAATCATCGTCACCGCCGCGGCGCCCCGGATCCCCCAAGCCCTGATCGAGCAGCTCTCTCCCTTCGGCAGGCTGGTGATTCCGGTGGGCCGCCCCCATCTGCCCCAGGATCTGTTGCTGGTGGAGAAATCCGGCAAAAGAATCACCAGCCGGAGCATCCTCTCCGTGGCCTTTGTCCCCTTCACCGGACATGGGCAAGCCTGAGGAAAAGGAGCAACCGTTGTCCCAGACACCTCGCCAAGCCACCCTGCTCCTGCGGAACGTCCCATGAAAACAGGTTTATTGCAAACCGGGCAAACCCTTTGCTACGACGAAGAGGGCGGTGCTATCCCCTGCCCCGGCAGCGGCCAGGACGGGGAATTCCGCCTGGGGCTGCCATGGCCGGATCCACGATTTTCCCTGGAAAACGAAACCGTTTTCGACCACCTCACCGGGCTCGCCTGGGCCAGGGACGCCAACCTGAGCGAATTCCCCCTGACCTGGCAGGAATCCCTCGCCTTCATCGCCGGAATGAATCGCCACAAATGGGCAGGCTCTGATGACTGGCGGCTGCCCAACCGCCGGGAGCTCCGCTCGCTCATGAGCTATCAGGCGAAAAAGCCCTCATTGCCGGAGAAGCATCCGTTCACCAACATCTTCCTGGGCTGGCACTGGACTTCCACCACGGCGGCCATCCACCCGGCCTATGCCTGGTGCATCCACCTCGAAGGCGCCCGCATGTTTTACGGACGCAAGGATCAATATGCCCTGTTCTGGCCGGTTCGCGGCGCCGGATACAACCTTTTGCCAAAAACCGGACAGATAACCTGCCATGACGCCCAGGGGAAGGAAATCCCCTGCCCGGGCGGGGGGCAGGACGGCGAACACCGGCATGGCCTCGCCTGGCCGCAGCCGCGTTTTACCGATCTCGGCGAAACAGTCCTGGACAATCTGACCCGCCTCATCTGGCTCAAGGATGGAGACGTGGGCGGAAAGCCCATGACCTGGCGCCGGGCCCTGGATCTCATAGGCGAGATCAACCGGGACGCCCTGCACGGCAGCAACGACTGGCGGCTCCCCGACATAAACGCCCTTGAATCGCTGGTGGACTGCTCACAGGCTGAACCGGCCCTGCCGGGCGGCCACCCCTTCCAACGGGTGCGCGAGGCCTACTGGTCTGCCACCAGCAGCTTTTTTGAAACAGACTGGGCCTGGGCTCTGTATCTTCACAAGGGCGCCTTGGGGGTCGGCCACAAAAAGGGGGAATCGTTTTCTGCGTGGCCTGTCAGGGTTTCCCGCGAAGAGGCTTGACGCTATCCAAACAGTTCAACCAAAAAAAGGCTCAGCAGGGGGAAATAGGTGATGATTCCCAGGGTGACGAACAATATCCCCAAAAACGGCAGGGTGGCGGTGTACAGTTGGGCAATGGGCCGCTCAAAACGATAACTGGCCAGAAAAAGACCGAGCCCCACCGGCGGGGTGCAGTAACCGATCTGCAGGTTGGCCAGAAAGATGATGCCGAGATGGGTGAGATCAACCCCATACCCCAAGGCAATGGGCACGATGAGCGGCACCACCAGGACCAGGGCGGAAAAAATATCGAGCAGGGCGCCGACAACGAGCAGAAAAAGATTGAGCAGTAAAAGAAAGGTATACTTGCTTGAGATATGCTCCCGGATAAAATCAAAAAGCCGGGCCGGAATCTCCTGGTCGATGAGAAAACTGGTGGAGGCCATGGAGGCGGCGAGCACCACGAAAATCCCTCCAAAGAGCGCCATGCTCCGCACCACGAGGGCAGGAAGCCGCGCCGGGGTGATATCCCGGTGCACGCACATCTCCACGAGCAAAACGTACAGGGCGGTCACCGCCGCCGCCTCGCCCACGACAAAAAAACCGCCGTAAATCCCTCCCAGCACAATGACCGGCAAGGGAAGCTCCCAGGCCGCGGCGCGCAAGGCCCGCTGCATCTCCCCCGCCGGTAGCGGCTTGCGGGGGCCACGGGTGGCCGCGCCCTTTTTGACGCTGTAGACGCCCAGCAGAAGCAGCATCAACAGTCCGGGCAGAATCCCGGCCAGAAAAAGGTGGTCGATCCGGGTCTCGGCGATGACCCCGTAGAGGATAAGGGGCAGGCTGGGGGGAAAGAGCAGGCCCAGGCTGCCGGAGGTGGTGATCAACCCCAGGGAAAACTGTTCGGGGTAGCGGTCCTTGAGCATGGCCGGAAAAAGCAACCCGCCCAAGGCAAAGATGGTCACCCCGGAAGCGCCGGTAAAGGCGGTGAAAACCGAACACACCACCAGGCCGATTACCGCCAGCCCGCCGGGCAGCCAACCCAGCAGCACGTTGGACAGGTCCAGCAACCGCACCGGCGCCTTGCTTTCGGACAGTACGGTCCCGGCGAGGATAAAGAGGGGCAGGGAGAGCAGCATGGGGGTCTCGGCCAACCGGGACATCTCGATGACCACCACCGAGGGATCAATGCCTGCCCCATAAAAGGAGAGCAGGGCCAAGGCGGCCATTACCACAAAGAGCGGACTGCCCAATATGGCCAAAACCAGGGTTATCAGTTGCAGGAATTGCATATCAGGGTCTAGGCCGGTTCCTGGAAAGATCGAATATCTTTTCCGGCCAGGGCGGCGCGAAAACTGTGCACGCCGCCGAGCAGAAAACGGAGGGTGATGGCTCCAAAGGCCAGGGGAAAAATCAGATTGAGCTGCCAGGAGGCAAGCCCGGCCATTGCCTGGCCGTTGCCATACAGCGCCTCCTGGCGGACAAAATCAATGGCCATCCAGGTAAGCATCACACAGACCCCGGCGGCAAAAAAAGACCTGAATACCCGCAGCCAGCGAAAAATCGGCTTGGGCACCAGGTGGGAAGCGAGATCAATGGAGACATGTTTGTCCATCTTGGTGGCCACCACGGCTCCGAGAAGCCCGGCCCAGAGCACCATGACCCGCAGAAGCGGATCGGCCCAGGACAACCCCCCGCCCCAGACATCACGCAATACGATCTGCAGGCAGGCCAGACAGATCATGGCGGCGATCAGCAGCAGCAGAACCCCCTCCTCAAACCGCTCCAGCAATCGGCCTGCCTGCCGGAGGCCTTGGAAAATGCGGTCCATGCGCTCGCTCATTTGGCCGCGCCCCCAGCAGGAGATTTCGCCCGGAAATCAGCAAGCAACCGGGTCGCCGCCGCGTAGATATCCTTGGAAAAAGCGGCGCCCGCCAGACGCGGCACGGTTTTTTGGTCACGCACCGCCAGCAACTGTTGCAGGGTTTCTTTCTCCGCCGGCACCAACTGGATGCCGTTTTTTTTCAGGGTGGCAAGGGCCTCTTCATTGCTGCGCCGGGTATCGATCAACAGACCGGCAAAATGCTTTTTCGCGGCGCCTTCCATCATGGCGGCATGGTGGGGCGGGAGCTTGGCAAAGGCGCTCTTGGAAAAGACCAACCCGCCATAGGCGTAGCCAAAGGGGGTATCGGTGATGTATTTTGTCCGGGTAAACCACTGGAGGACGATGGAGCCGTAAAAGCCGTTGAACACTGTGTTGATCATGCCGGTTTGCAGGGAGGAGAGCACGTCCGGGATGGAGAGGGGAATGGGGGTGACGCCCATGTCCTCGAGAAACCCGCGGCTCAAGGGATCATTCTCCGGCGCCCAGCACTTGCTCGCCCGCAACTGGGCCACGGTGGTCACCGGTTCGCTGGACATGGTGTAGACAAAACCGACCTCGGTCATGGCCAGCAGGACCAGATCCTTTTCTTGAAAGGCCTTTTGGAACAGCGGGAACAGTCCCTCGGCAACCCTGTCCACCTCGGCGTAGGAGCGGAAGAAAAAGGGGATGGCCATGATCCGGAAATCCGGCACGGTCTCGCTGATCCCGGTCATGGTAAAGCCGCCGCCCTGGAGCTGGCCGATCCGCATCTTGCGGTACATGGCCCGGTCGTCGCCCATTACCCCGCCCAAGTAAAGCTTGAAGCCGATCTCGCCATTGCTTTTGGCAGTCACCTCGTTCTGAAACTCCTGGAAGTGCCTGGCCCAGACGCTGCCATCAGGGGCAAGGGTGGCGATCTTGAAGAGATAGCGGGGCGCGGCCTCTGCCCCGGAAGGAGCAATGACCGCCATGCAGACGATGCCGAAGCAGATTACGCGCAACAAACGATGCATACCTTGATTCCTCCTGGGGCAACACTGGTTGTTTCAAACGGCTCCTAAAAAAATTCATCCGCCTGGGCCAGCAGCTTCCGGGCCCGCCGCTGGGCCAGAACGTTGGGCAGGGTCAGGTCCGGGGCTAAAGCAAGGTCGAAGGCCAGCGCTTCTTCCAGCAGGCGGACATACAGTTCCCGGTCAAAGGTCTGACGGGCGTAATATTCGGCATACGCCACCAGGGCCGCAAGAAACCGCCGTTCGCCCAAGGCCAGGGCCCTTTCAAAATGGTCCCGGCTCACGTCCGGCCGCCCCCCCAGCATCACCGGGCGGGAACCGTAATACACGCCGAGAAAGAGATGGGCTCCGCCATGATAGAACCCCTCGTCCAGGGCCAGCACCCGCAGCATCAACTGCTCAACCTTGGGCAGATCCGCAACCGCCATGGGCGCCCCCTTGCTGAAACCGATCCAGGTGGCCCAGCCGTAACCGGACCAGAACAATTTTTCCACCTCGCGGGAACCAACGGATTGCAAGGCCTCGCCGAATCCGGCAAGCGGCATCTGGTTCGCGCCGCCAAGGCCTGCCTGCGTGCCCAGCAGACGCAGCCCATACTCCCTGGCCCTTTCTCCCAAAACCGGCGCCCGCTCCGGACGGCCGCATTCGGGCATGATGCTCGCGTAGGCCGTATAGGCCTGGGTGCCATGCAGCAGCAAGCGGGCATCGACGGGATCGGAAACCAGCAGACTGTCAAGCATCAGCAGGTAAGAGGGCGCGCCGTCACAAACCAGCTCCAGGTCCGCCTGGCGGTTGAGATTCTTCACCACCGGACCCACCATGGGGGGTATCACCAGCGAGGCGCACCCCTGCGACAACACCGCGACCATGGCCAGCAGGACTATGAGCCCCCATGTTCTCTTGAGAAAAAATATCCGTTGATCAATGATTTTTTGCATGGCCACCCTGATCCCTGCTGGCGAAGCGCCCGCCGCGCTGGAATTTCTCCCTCTTTCGCCGAGTATACCACACCCTTTTGTCCCCAGGATACAGGCAAGCGAACCCGGCGCAAAAAAAATGCCCCGGCAAAAAAATCACCAGGGCATGGGACCGGCTCATTTTTTTCCGGCTCAGGAAATAGCCATCAATTCCAGATCAAAGATGAGGTCCTTGCCTGCCAGGGGCGGGTTGGCATCAAGAACGACAACCTCGTCCGTTACCGCCACAACCGTGACCACAACCAGTTCGCCGTTGGGCCCGCCCATCTGCAGTTTCTGGTCCACTTCCGGATTGAGATCCGGGGGAACCTGATTGCGGGGCACCTCGATAACCAGCTCCTCATTCTTTTCTCCATAGGCTTTATGGGAGGGAATGGTGACCTTTTTCTTGTCGCCGATGGCCATCCCCAAAACAGCCTCCTCAAAGCCCACGATTACCTGACCGTCGCCGAGGGTGAAACCCAGGGGATCGCGCCCGGCGGAGGAATCGAAAACCGTCCCATCCTCCAGCGTGCCGGTATAATGGATCTTGACGCTATCTCCTTTTTTAGCCTGTGACATATCGTGCTCCTTGTGGTCTTCTCCCGGGGAGGGATTTTATCTCAATAAAATTAGGTCATTTATCACGAAACCCAACACAGCTCCGCGCCTTTTTCACGATTGATGCTTGCTTAAGGCCCCTCTTTGGCTTTAAGCTGGGGCCGTACTCCTCTTTCTCCCATAACAAAAAAACCAGGGCGGCAGCGAGCGGCACACGCAGCGCCCCGCCGATGAAGGACGTGCCATGTTCGAATGGATTCTCACCGGGCTCAGCATTTTGGGGACCCTTTTCAACCTGCAGAAACATGTGGCAGGCTGGGTAATCTGGACCATCGCCAATCTCGGCTGGATTGTCAGCTTTTCCCACAAGGGCATGCTGGCCGAAGCATTTCTTTTCTCGGTCTATCTGGTGCTGTCCGTTTACGGCATATTCAAATGGTGGACCCCCCGTCCCCGGGAAGACAACGACTGAAAGCCCCGGCTCACGCGCCCAGTTGAATGGAATCCTCCACGCCGAGGGCCTGATAGATATCCAGAGCCTGGCGGGAATGGTTCAGGGTATAAAAATGAATGCCCCGCACCTCGTTGTCCAACAGATCGCGCACCTGCTCGGTTGCCCAGTGCACCCCGACCTTTTCCACCTGCTCATCGCTTCTGGCCCGATCCAGCGCACGCAGCAACGCGGCCGGAATCCTGGCCCCGGCGGCAAGCTCGGCCATGCGCACCATGCCGCTCTTGGTGGTGATGGGCATGAGCCCGGCAATGATGGGCACCGTTATGCCGGCCAGGGTGCAACGGTCGCGAAAATCATAGAAATCGCGATTGTCGAAGAAGAGCTGGGTCACGATATAGTCCGCCCCGGCGTCAACCTTGGCCTTGAGATACTCCATCTCCAGCAGCCGGTTGGGGGTGGCGGGATGTCCCTCCGGAAAACCGGCGACGCCGACGCCCATGTGCGGGAAGTTCTTTTTGATGAAGGCGACCAGATCCGCGGCATAGGCAAAGCCGTCCGGGGGATGGACGAAATCGGTCTGCCCCTTGGGAGGATCGCCGCGCAAGGCCAGGATATTCTCCACCCCGCTTGCGGCATAATTACGCAGTATCTCCCCTGTCTCCGTCCGGTTTGAGCCAACGCAGGTAAGGTGGGAGACAACGGTGAGGTTGGTTTCCTGCTGGATTCTGACGATCAGCTTGTGGGTGCGATCCCGGGTCGATCCGCCCGCCCCGTATGTCACGCTGACATAGGCGGGCTTCAGAGGCATCAGGTCGGAGATGTTGGCAAAAAGATTTTCCCAGCCCGGTTCATCCTTGGGCGGGAAAAATTCAAAACTGAAGGAAAACCTGTTGTTGTCGAGAATGTCCTTAACCAGCATAGTATCTCTAACCCGTTGTTTTGGTGAAAAATTTCAGACATCAAAAGAAACACCTATCTACCAAATTTACCATCCGATTGCTCGAAAAATCCATGCCCAGCAGGAAAAAAATACGCGGCCAGCGGCAAATACGCTGCCGGCAGCTCCCTTCCGGACACCAGGAAGCCGCATCTTGACTTGACAAAGTCCGGCCCTGGGTTGTAATCAGAATCTGGCTGGGCAAGCAATCACAGGGCGCCCTGCAATCACTTACGGTTTCGGGCACAGCGTGGCTCACGGCTCCACCGCCGGATCAGTTATCTGGCCAAGCAAGCACACATTGCGCCATCATGAAGATGGCCGGGGGATCACACAACGTTGGCACATTCACACAGAAAAACACCTGCGGCCGCCCTGTTGCTCTGCTCCCTCTGCTTGACTGCCTCACCCCGCCAAGCCGCGGCCTACACCGAAAAAGACCTTGAGACCCTGAAAACCACCAACCGCTGTGTGGAATGTGATCTTTCCGGCGCTGATCTGCGCCGGGCAAAGCTTGCCGGCGCTCTTCTGGAACGGGCCAATCTCTCCAGGGCAAATCTGGAAAAAGCCGACCTGGAAGGCGCAAACCTCAAGGCGGTTGATCTCACCGGGGCAAACCTGACCGGCGCCAGCCTGGAGGAGGCCGACCTTTACAAGGCGGACCTCACCGGCGCTTTTCTCACGGGGGCAAACCTCAAAAACGCCTCCCTGGCCAGCAGCAACCATGAACGGGCAATCCTTGAGGGCGCCACCTATACCCCCCCGGAAAATGCCCGGAAGGAGCCGGAAAAGCCCCTGCCGCCACCGATTGCCGTGCCCCCTCAGCTCCAAGGCAACAGTGAACCGGCCACGCCCGTGTCCCCTTCCCATGCGAACACAGAGGCGCAGACGCCTCTTCCGCAACCCGTTCCGGCCAAACCGGCAGCCTCTCCCCAACCGGAACCAGCCTCCGCCCCCGCGGCGAACCCCGCCCCAGTTCCGGCGGAACTTCCGCCCCCGGAGGCGAAAATTGCGCAGGCAGAGTCGCCAAGACCGGCACCAGCCGCTCTGCCCCAACCGCCGCCGGTGACGCAGGCGGCGCAGCCCGTTGCCCCGCCTGCCCCGCAACCTGCGCGGGTGATGGTTCCACACAAACCGGTGGTTCCGGTGACCATCCCCCAGAGCGCCAGCCCCGAGATTGAACGCCTGATAGCACAAAACGGTTGCCCCGGCTGTAACCTGGCCGGCGCCGACCTTGCCGGGCTCAACCTGAATCGGGCCAATCTGGCCGGCGCCAACCTCAGCGGCGCCAACCTGCAAGGCGCCAGTCTCAAGACGGCAGACCTGGCAGAGGCACAGCTCAATCAGGCCAATCTCACCGGAGCCAATCTGGCTGGAGCCGATCTCTACAAGGCAGATCTCACGGGGGCAATTCTGACCGGAGCGGATTTTGAAGGGGCGTACCTGATGGGGACGATTCTGGAAAAAGAACGGCAGAAGGGCGCCAAAGAGGATATCGATGCCTTCCTCGCCCAGTACCGTGACAAAACCCTTTCCACGCCCAAAAGAGAAGACCCGCTGGAACGGGATCGGAAACAGGGGGAAACCCTGTGGGCGCCCTCTTTTCCGGCGATGCAGACAACGACGGCCATGGGCGCTTCCGAGCAGGAGAACGAAATCGCCGAGACCGGCGTCGCCCCAGCACCCAGCCCTCTCCCGGCCAAGGACGCGGAAGAGATGTCCGCCGCGACCGCCCCCCTGCCCGGCGCGCCGGCCGCGGCTCCAGCACCTCCGGCGGTTGTCAAGGCTGCGCCGGCAGAGGCCGTGCCCGCTGCGGCAAGCATCGCCACCCCGCCCGTTGCGCCCCCTGCTCCTCCGGCTCCGCCAAGCCCTCCGGCCCTGACCGCGATACCAAAAACGATACAGCCGCCGGAGCCCGCCAAGCTCACTGATCTGGAAAAACTCCTGCAGCACAACCGCTGCGTGGAATGCAACCTTGCCGGCCAGGATCTTTCCGGGAGGAAACTGGCAGGGGCATTTCTTGAGCGCAGTAATCTCTCCGGGGCGAACCTGCGCGGCACCGATCTGGAAGGAGCCAACCTCAAAGGCGCCAATCTTTCCGGAGCCAACCTGGAAAACGCCAATCTGGAAGAGGCTGATTTCTACAAGGCAGACCTGAGCAATGCCAATCTCAAAGGGGCAAAACTCAAGGATGCGGTTGGGCTGAAGCAGCTAAACACCCAACCGCCGGAAGCTTCAGACACGGGTTTTTTCTCAAAATAACGGTGCCGGGGCATTGCCGGACAGGCGCACCAGCCTCTGCCACTGCCGGAACCGGACATTTCGCATTGCCCGTCAGTGATACCTCTCGGCAATAGCGTCGTGCTCCTCCATCTGCTTCAATATCTTGCCCCGCACGGCTTCGTGCAATTGCAAGGCTGCCTGCCAGTCTTCTCCCTGCGCCGATACCGGCGCGCCGATCCGGACCTGCAGTTTGCTGAAACGCGGCCATAACATTTCCCCCGGCAGCAGGGCACGGGTTCCGGCAAGGGTAATCGGCACCACGGGCATGCCGACCCGGGCGGCAACCACAAAGGCCCCCAGCCGGAACGGCAGTAATCCCGGCTCGCTTCGGAAAGTGCCTTCGGGAAAGAAAACCAGCGAATCACCGGCGCGGGCCCGCGCCTCCAGTCCCCGGGTGTCTTCAGCGCCGCGCGCACTGTCGAAGCGCTCGACAAAGGTGCAGGCAAGCCTGCGCAAGGGGATTCCTGCGAACGGTTTGCGCAGCAGCTCCTGCTTGGCCACATAAGCAAACCGGGGCGGCAGCACTGCGGTGAGGATCAAGGCATCCAGATAGCTGGCATGATTGACCGCGACGATCACCGGATCGCGCCCGGCGAGCTGAGACAACCCTTCCACTCGCGGCATCAATCCGGTCACGGTCAAAACAAGACGCGCGCTTGCCCTGGCGGTGCGGCGACGCAGCCCGAGCGTGGGCAAAACCACGATCAGGCCCCAGGCAAAGGGCACGACACAGGCGAAAACCATCCACGCCCACACGCTCCAGATCCATCCGACACCGAGACTGAGCCGGTGCTGGGCCGCAGCCGCAACCCCTGTGTGCGCCAAGCGCAGCCATTGCCGCCACGGCGCGCGCCGGGCCGAAAACAACTCTCCGCGTTCGTACAGCTCGCGACAGGCGGCACGGCGGATCTTGCCGCTGGAAGTCTTGAGCACCGTGCGCGGCGGCGCCAGCACGATATCGTCCACCGGCATGCCGATCAAATCCATGGCGAGACGGTTGATCTCGGCCTCTATGCCTCCACGCGTTTTTAAATCCGCCTCTTCGCGTATCTCGGCCAGCACCACCAGCCTCTCCGTGCCGGTACCCGGGTCTGTGGCCGGAAACACCGTGACACCGCCCCGGCGCACCCCGGGCAACTGGTTCACCGCCTCCTCCAGTTCCTGCGGATGAATGTTGTGCCCGCCGCGAATGATGACATCCTTCTCCCGTCCGGTGAGAAACAACTCTCCCTCCGCAAAATAGCCAAGATCCCCGGTGTTGAGCCATTCCCCTTCAATAAGACGTTGTGTCGCTTCGGAATTGCGGAAATAGCCGCTGGTCGAGGATGGCCCCTGAAACTGCACGCGTCCCTGGGTGCGTTCGGGAAGTGCCCGGCCATTGGCGCCAGCAATTCGGATGGCATGGCCGGACAAGGCTCTGCCGCAGGAAACGATACGCTGGACATGGGTATCGTCATCCATTGCGGGCCGGGCGATTCCAAGGCGTGAGAGCACACGACGATCCACCCGGTCGATCCGCGGTCCGCGATGCAGCGGCGGGAAAGCGAGACCGACCGAAGATTCCGCCAGGCCGTAGACCGGGGTCATGCCCTCGGGCTTAAATCCGTAAGGAAGCAGACGCGAGCCAAACCGTTCGATGGTGGAAGCGCTTACCGGCTCGGCCCCATTGTAGGCGAGCCGCCAGCAACTCAAGTCCAGGCCGTCGAGGTCGCGCGCATCGAGCTTGTTGGCGCACAGCTCATACGCAAAGTTGGGCGCAGCCGAAACCGTACCCCGATGGAGATGAATCCTCCACAGCCACACTGCGGGTCGGGCAAGAAACGCCAGCGGCGACATCAGTACCAGGCGAAAGCCGATGTACAGACTGCCCATGCAGGCGCCGATCAGCCCCATATCGTGGTAGAGGGGCAACCAGGAGACGAAAATATCCTGCGCTGTTACGCCCGAGGCTTGCTCCATCGCTTTGAGGTTGGCCATCAGGTTGGCGTGGGTCAGCACCACCCCCTTGGGGTTGCCGGTGCTGCCGGAGGTGTATTGCAGAAAAGCAATGTCCGGCGGGCGGATTTTCGGCAATATCGGCGCCGCGCCGTGGCGCGACAGCTCGGCAACGGTGGTGACGCCGCGCAGCAAAACGCACTGCGCGCGCAGCAGGTGGCCGAGCGGCCTGGCCCTCGCATCGGTAACAAGGATAACGGTTTCGGCATTGGCAACGATTCCGGCGATGCGGCGCATGTGGTCCTCGATCTGCGACGGACGAACCGGCGGGTACAACGGCACAGGCACGCACCCGGCATACAGTGCGCCGTAAAACGCGGTGAGAAATTCCCGCCCGGTGGGCAGCATGACGGCAACCCGGTCACCAATCACTGCCCCGTGCGCCAGCAACCCTGCCGCCAACGCCTGGGCCTCGGCTTGCAGCATGCGATAGGTGATTTCCTCCGTGCGTTCCCCTTCGACATAGAGCGTGATATGCACCCGATCGCCGTGGCGGTCTGCATGCCAGTCCAGCAAACCGGTCAAGGTGGCAAGTGTTTGCGGCGGAGGCTCGAATCCTGTTGCTTGCCCGGATGGTGTTTCAAGCGGAACCGAGGCTTCGGCAAAAGCCTTGCTTCCCAGCAGCCGCAGCAGATCGCGCACCGTCTCGGCCTCGGCGAATGCCGCTTCCGCCAACCGCACCCCCATTTCGCGGTCAACGCGCACAAGCAACTCTACCCGCGCCAGGCTGTCGAGCCCGAAATCGCTCTCCAACCCATGGTCCAGCGTCAGGTGATCCACTTCGCTTGCCCGCGGCCGCAATTCATGGGCAAGCTCACGCACGATTTGCAACAATCGCGCGCCGTCGGAAGTGGGTGCGGGTTGGAGTGGGGAAAATGAATGATCCATGCGTGCGACCTCGCTCCTTTATCGTGTCATCTCAATCCGCCGCACGGGACGGAACCGCTCCGAGCGCAACGCCGCACGGCGGCCGCGCACCACCCGCACACCGGAAAGCAGAATCAGCCCAACCACAAAATAACTGCCGACAAGAAGCAGCGCCAGCCGATGATCGCCGCCGGTAAGCCAGGTGGTGACCCCATAGGTGAGCGGCCCGGCGATTGAAGCGAGTTTTACCGCCAGCCCCCAGAATCCGAAAAATTCCGCCAGATGGGAAGGCGGCGCCAGCACGCCCACCAGCGCCCGCCCGCCGGACTGCGATGCGCCCAGGCAGAAGCCCGCGATATTTGCCGCCAGCCAGAACAGTCCCGGCGTGTGTGCTGCCCATGCGAGCACGATGGCCACAATCCAACCCGCCAGCGTCAAGGCGATGGCAGGCACATGGCCAATCCGGTCCTGCAGATGACCGCACACCATGGCGCCGACTGCCGCCGTGATGTTGACCACCAGCACCAGCAGGAGAATTTGCCGGGTGGTGAATTGCAAGGCCTGATCGGCATAGATGGCGGTCAAGGTGATCACCGCCATGATACCCGCCTGATAAAACAGGCTGCACAGGAGAAAACGATGCAGATCCGTGAATTGCCGAATCCTGCCCACGGTGTGCCATACCTTTGCCCATGCCGCCCGCAGCCGCACCTCTTTCCCCGCTTGGGGAACCGCGCGCTCCCGGAGCATCAGGAACATGGGCAGGCTGGCCAGGCTGAAAATCCCTGCGGTGATCAGCATGGTAACCGGCACGAAATCCGAGGCTGTCTGGCCATGCGCCTCGGCCCAGGCGACATATGTCAGACTCAGGCCGAGAGTGACCAAGCCGCCGAGGTATCCCAGACCCCAGCCCCAGCCGGACACCCTGCCCATGGCGCGCACCCGGGATATTTCCGGCAAAAAGGCCGCGATCAGATTTTCCCCGCTGCCGAAAAAGAAATTGGAAACGATCAGACACGCAATGGCAAACCACAGTGTTTCCGGCTGGGCAAAATAGAGCAATACCGTAAACAGCACGCAGCCCACGGTGCTCACGGCCAAAAGATTTTTTTTGGCGCCATGCAAATCGGCATAGGCTCCGACAACCGGGGCGGTGAGAACGACCAGCAAATAGGAAAACGAAAGCGCCGCGGTCCAGGCAAAGGTAGCCCAGAGCGCATTGCCTGCGACCACTGCGACAAAATAGGCATTGAACACAGCGGTGATGACCACGGTGGTGTAGCCGGAATTGGCAAAATCGTACATCGCCCAGGCCCATACTTCGCACGGGCGGACATCAGCGTGCAGTATTGTTCGGGAAGATGTCATCCCAGCCTCGCACAATTCTTCGGTGTTTCAAGTGGCGCATGATCCAATATGCCGCCAGGGCTGCAACCAGATGCTTGGCCGTGTGACCGCTGATCAGACCGTTGGTCAGCCTGAAAACCGGGCGATCGCTCGCATCGAGCAGCAACGCCAGCACATACAGGCCGATGACGATCACAATATCGCGGTCGCCGCTGTAGCGTGAAGGATACAGGATAAGCAGCAGAGGGATCAGCAGCATCGGCAGACACTGCATCAGCCCATAAAAACGCAGATCTCCGGCGCCGTTGGCTTCGCTTGCGCCCCAATAGGCAACGCTGCCCAGCCCGGCAACGACGAGCAGCGGCAAAAGACGCAGGCCGACGGCCGGGCTCGCGCGTTCGCACAGGATTGCTGCAAACCAGGCCATAAGCGCCAGGGCAATCGTCGCCCTGTCCCAGACCAGGCGTTCATTGTCCGGGGCCAGGTGATACGCACCCGAACCGAAACCGACCAGAATGACGGCGGCAAAAAAAAGGGCATAGGGGTGCGATTCGCGCGGCTCGATAAAGGCACGATCTGCGGACGAACCCCGTAAAAAAAGCATGCCGGCCACTCCTACCAGCACGAACAACGCATTGGAAACAGTATCAAGAAAATTAGGCAGGCCGAGGAAAGATCGCTGGTCGGCAAACCGGTGATATTCCAAAGGCTGCGGAATGGGAGGCAGCATCAGGGTGAAAACACCCAGCGCCGCTGCCGGCACTAACAGGCCGACCACTTTCGCCCTTGAGGGAATGGCGCGCAACCCGCTCATACCCGCGCCGCAACGGGCTCTTGCCCTTCCTTCAGCTTCCGGCGCAAGATCTTGCCGATGGGCGATTTTGGCAGCGAATCGCGGAATTCCACCTGTTTCGGGATCTTGTACCCGGCCAGGTTCGCCTTGCAATGGGCGATCACAGCTTGGGCGGAAAGAGCCGGGTCCTTCTTCACCAGATAGACCTTGACCGCCTCGCCGCTTTTTTCATCGGGCACCCCCACCACCCCCGCCTCCTTGACCCCGGGCAGCAGCATCATCACTTCCTCGACCTCGTTGGGCCAAACCTTGAAACCCGACACCACGATCACATCCTTGCGGCGATCGATGAAACGGATGCTGCCGGTCTCGTCCATCAGGCAAATATCCCCGGTGGCGAGCCACCCGTCCGCGGAAAGAACCTGGGTTGTTTCTTCGGGCATGTTCCAGTATCCGCGCATCACCTGCGGCCCCTTGACGCAGAGTTCGCCTTCTTCCCCCGGAGGCAGTTCGTTTCCAGCCGCGTCGCGGATTTCCACACGGGTGGAAGGCAGCGGCATTCCCATGGCGCCGCTGAACGACTTGTTGCCAAGGGGATTGACACAGACAATGGGGGAAGCTTCGGTCAGCCCGTAGCCTTCGAGCAGAGGCACACCCATCGCCTGCTGCCACCGTTCCGCCACGACGCGCTGCACCGACATGCCGCCCGCCACCGAAATCTTGAGCGCCCCCCCATTGGCTTGCCTTACTTTTTTAAAATCCGGCGCGTTGAGCAGCATGTTAAACAGGGTGTTGACCCCGGTGATGACAGTAAAGCGGGCGGCGCACAACTCCTTAATAAATCCGGGAATATCGCGCGGATTGGTAATAAGGACATTGTTCGCGCCCCATTTCACGAAGGTGAGCAGATTGGCCGTGAGCGCAAAGATGTGATAGAGAGGCAGCGGCGTCACCACCACCTCCTCGCCTTCCTTGAGCGTGCCGCCGATCCAGGCCGAGGTCTGCTCGACATTAGCCACCAGATTGGCGTGGGACAGGACCGCGCCTTTGGCCACCCCGGTCGTGCCGCCGGTGTATTGCAGGAAGGCGATGTCCTCGGCCGCAACCGCCACGTCTTGCAGGCTGTGGCGACGGCCGCGCATGAGCGCCTCGTTGAAACCGACACTCCCGGGCAGATGCCAGGGCACCACCATCCGCTTGATTCGTTTGACCGCAAAGTTGACCATCCATGCCTTGACCGGCGGAAACAAATCGCCCACCTGGGTGGTGACGATATGCCGCACTAGAGTGGAATCCAGAATTTCCTCAAGCGTGTGCGCAAAATTTTCCAGGACCACGATGGCGACCGCGCCGGAATCGACAAGCTGGCGCTGCAGCTCGCGCGCGGTGTAGAGAGGATTGACGTTGACCACCACCAGGCCGATGCGCAAGGCGCCGAACAGCGCCACCGGGTATTGCAGCAGGTTGGGCAGCATGATCGCCACGCGCTCGCCCTTTTGCAACCCGAGGCGCTGCTGCAGATACGCGCCGAAATCCCGGGAAAACCGATCGATCTCGTCATAGCTCAAGGAAACTCCCATGTTGGTGAATGCAGGACGCGTGCGAAATTTTTCGCAGCATTGTTCCAGCATCTCCTTGAGCGAAACGAAAGAGTGGACGTTGATTTCCGCGGGAACGCCTTGGGGATAATGCTTCAGCCAGATGGGGCCCATGGGATCCTCACTGTATGTTGGGGTTCATGGGACAACACGCCGCCGCACTTTTGCACCCTTATGAAACAGTTCGGCAGACAACACAATCAACACCGGCAGGCAAAACCCAGGGGGGAATTTTTTTATGCTTTGCTCTTGTTGATCTTGATTTCTTTTTTTTGGGTTTTTGCCGTCTTGGGCAGGGTAATGGTGAGCACGCCCTTGTCGAACTTGGCCTCGATCTTGTCCTCCCGCACCTCCACCGGCAGGCGGAACGCCCGGTGAAACGCCCCGCTGTAGCGCTCCAGATAGTAGTGGTGCTCGTCTTTCTCCTCTTTTTCCTTTTTCTTCTCGCCCTCAATGGTCAACAGATTGCCGGAGAGACTCAGCTTGATGTCTTCCGGGTCAAGTCCTGGCAGCTCGGCCTTGACGATCAGTTTGTCCTTGGTTTCCGAGATGTCGGCCATGGGTGCCCACCCCTTGGTGAACATGGCGGGCAATGGCCAATCATCCAGAAACCGGTTCCACAGCCGGTCCATCTCGTTGCGCACGGTGCTGAGCTCTGAAAACGGTTTCTTTGGGATAAGTTCCTTCATCCTGCACCTCCTGTGGTCAAGTCCCCCCCGGACTTTGCTAAGTTTTGACCGGGCCTCGCCCGTTGGTTCGCTTTTTTTTCTCAAGGATCCGGACAAGGACTTCCTCCAGATCTTCCATGGCAAAGGGTTTTTCGATGAACTCATGCACTCCGAGACGGAAGGCCTCGGAAATGACAGGCTCGGTCATGTAGGCGGTGATCAGGATTTTCTTGAACCGGGCATTGAGACGCTGGGCCCGTTTTAAAAACTCAAGTCCGTCCATGCCGGGCAGACGGTAATCGATGATGACGATATCGCAGGTGTTGCCCTTGATGATCTCCAGAGCATCCTCCCCTGTTTCCGCCGCCATGATGGTGCACTTCTCATTGGCAAAGAAACGCTGCAAGGAATCCCTGATCAGCGGTTCATCCTCAACCAGCAGCACCTTCATCCCCTGCAATCGCGCGAACAGATCCATACCGTCCTCCTCCGGGAGTTCAATCCTCCCGCTCCGGTTCAGCCGCCAGGGCAATGACGAATTCCGCGCCGCCCCAGGCGCTTTCCTCCACGGTCAGTGTGCCGTGATGGTCGGTGATGATCCGCTGGCACAGACTGAGACCGATGCCGGTTCCGTCGCTCTTGGTCGTGTAAAACGGATCAAAAATCTTATCCCGCAGGCCTTCCTGAATACCCGGTCCCGAATCAGCCACCCGGATCACCACCGTTTTCTTTTCGAGAGCGGTCCGCACCGATATCTTCTTGTTCTCGGCCTGACGCAGGGCCTCTGCCGCATTGGTCAGCAGATTGAGCACAACCTGTTCAATCAGGCTGGCATCGACCCGGCAGCGCGGCAAATCGCAGGCCAGCTCCTTCTTCAGCTCCACCCTGTCCCTCCGCAAGGCAGCGGCGCAGAGAGACAGAGCGTTTTCCACCGGCAGATTGACATCAACCATCGCCAGCCGCGGCTGCCCGGGCTTTGAAAAATCCATGACCCGCCGGATCACCGATTCTATTTTTCCGGAGGCAACCTTCATCTGGGCAAGAATCTCGCCCACCGTTTCCAGATTGGCCCCGCGCTCATACATCTTCGCCAGGGTGTCGAGATAGATATTGATGCCGGATAACGGGTTGCGGATCTCATGGGCAATGCCCGCAGCCACGCGCCCCAGGGAAGACATCTTGTCCTGAACCCGGACAATCTGTTCCAGCTCCCGGTTTCGGGTGATGTCGATCATGCTGACCAGCATCGTTTCCCTGCCATTATATTCAATCCTGCTGGCCCGGCAGAACACCCATTTCATGGCCTGGGTTTCATCGCCCTTCCGCTGCGGATAAAACCGGAAGTCAAGATCCACGGAGGCTGCCTCCCCGCGGCTGACCCTGCCATAGGCCGTCTCCACCTTTTCCCGGTCGTCGGGGTGCACCCCGACAAAGGCGTTCGGCCGGAACCCGGCGGGGAGAGGCCCGAAAAGTCTTTTCTGCTCCGGGTTGCGATAGATGATCGCGTTGTCCTGAATCAGGAGAATCCCGGCCAGGGAATTTTCCACCAGCTCCCTGAACCTGTTTTCGGTAACGGCCCGCTGCCCTTCAAGCTCCAAAAGATGCAGAGTCTGCCCCACATCCCGGACGATTTCCGCGAAGAGCATCCGTTCTTCAAGGTTGTGCTTGCGGGCCGCGGAAAAGGAAACGCTCAACAGGCCATAGAACTGATCGCGGTGGATTAACCTGGCGGCACAGCAAACCCTGTCCGTATCGCTTGCCGGAAAAAGACAACCCGCGCAACGGCTTGCCGAATCGCTCAGCACCAATCGTTCTCCGGACAGGGCTTTTTGCGCGCATTCCGGGAAATGCCCCTGCTCCATGCCTTGGCGCACCTGGAAAAACCGTTCTCCCAGGCCGTATTCGGCGCAACGGATCAGATTTCCTTCTCTGTCCATCAGGGCCAGCCAGGCACTGAAATAATGCCCCTCGTCCACCAGGATCCTGCAGATGCCCTGGAGTAATTCGTCTCGGCTTTTTCTCTCGGCCAGCCGAAGATGTATCCGGCGCATGGTCCGCACAACCATGAGGAGATTGGCCTCGCGCTCCCTGCTTTTCCTCCGCTGCACAAACCAGCGGAGCGCGAATACCCCGCCGAGCCCGCCGGAGAACAGCATGAGGCTTGTCTCCACGGGAAAATCAGCGTTCAGCCGCCCCGGATACCAGAGGGTAACAAGGAAAAGCAACACAGCCCCTCCCAAAAAAGCCAGGATATTCAGAAGGCTTTTGCGCATCCGCCGGGAAAAGGCTTTCGGGAAAGCCGGCTCAGTGTTCATCGGCATCAAGCGTTCGTCGCACCACCTCTGCCAATCTCGCGGTGCTGAAAGGTTTGAGCAGATACTCATGCACCCCCAGCTCCCGGGCTTCCTCCTCGGTAAGGATGTCGCTATAGCCCGTGGTCAGGATAACCGGAATGGCGGGACGCAAGGCCAGGATCTTTCCGGCAAGCTGAGCTCCGGTCATCCCCGGCATGGTCAGGTCGGTGATGACCAGGTCAAAGGCGTCCGGAGCGGCAACAAACCGTGCCCAGGCCTCCCGGCTGTCGCCATGGGATTCAACCTGGTATCCCAAGGAGCCCAGCGCTTGCTTGCCCAATTCGGCCAAGGCAGGCTCATCATCCACAAACAGGATGCGCTCCGTGCCGCTGGACAGGGGCGAATCACCACCGTTCTCGCCAAGCTCCCCGGTCTCGGTGATGCAGGGGAAATACAGATCAAAAACCGTTCCCTGTCCCGGCTGGCTGGCAACCTCAATGGCGCCCTTATGGCTTTTCACGATCCCATGCACCACCGCAAGCCCCATCCCGGTTCCTTCCCCGGTTTGCTTGGTGGTGAAAAACGGCTCGAAGATCCGGCCCATCACCTCCTGCTCCATGCCCTGACCGGTATCCCGCACCCCGAGATGCACATAGAGGCCGGGCCGAAGGTCCGGATTCCTTGCGGCGCGGGAATCGTCAATTTCCTCGGGAGCAAGGGTAACCAGCAAGAGCCCCCCCCTGCCGCGCATGGCCTGGGAGGCATTGATACAGAGGTTCATCAGCACCTGATGGATCTGCACCGGGTCAGCCAAGGCCCAACAGGGCTGGTCGCTTATTTCCTGCTTCATTTCGACAGTGCTGGGCAGGGAGGCCCTGAGCAGCTTCATGGCCTCCTTGACTATGCCGCGCAGCTCAAGGGGTTCCCGCTTTGCCTCGCTGTGCCTGCTGAAGGTCAGGATCTGCGCCACCAGATCCCTGGCCCGCCTGCCTGCCCTGGTCACTTCCTCAAGTTTGGCATACACGGGCATATTCTGTTGCAGATCCAGCATGGCCAGCTCCGTGTATCCCACGACCGCAGCCAGGATATTGTTGAAATCATGGGCAATGCCCCCGGCCAGGGTGCCGATGGCCTCCATCTTCTGGGCCTGCATGAGCTGGAACTCCAATTTTTTCTGCTCGCTGATGTCCTTGGCAAAATGGGTAACGCCGCTTATCCGCCCCTGGTCGTCCATAACCGGGGTGGCAGTGAGCAAAAAGGTCTTGCCCGAATCCGGATGCACAATCTCCTGAGTGTATGACTTGCGGACAGAGGAAGCACAATGCGCCAAGCACCCCGGACAGGGTTCGGTAGCCCCCCGGAATACTTCGTAACAATACCGGCCAACCAGTTCCGCCTCTGTTTTGCGCAAAATCCGGCACGTCGCCTTGTTTACCCTGGTCAGGCGCAAAGAGGCATCCTGCAAGGTAACGATGTCGTCCACCGCATCGAAGGTTCGTTCCCACTCCCGCTGGGCCTTTCCCATTCGTTCCTCGGCGGAGCGGCGTTCCCGAATCTCCGCGCGGAGCTGCTCATTTTTTTGGGAAAGCTCCGCCGTGCGCGCCACCACCATTTTTTCCAGATGGTCACGATAGCTCTCAAGCTTTTCTTCCGCGGCTTTGCGCCCGGTAATGTCCTGGATGATCACAATGGCCGTGCGCTGGCCGGCATCGACAATGGGCAGCACGATCAGGGCAACCCGCCGCCCCTTCAGCAGCAGGACTGTTTCCTCGCCCAGGGCAATGGGATGCTCGCCGAGTCCGGCAAAAACATGTGCCACTTCCTGCCGCATGCCTTCCGCAAAAAAATCGAAAAAGTCAGCGACCAGGATTTTTTCTTCCCGGGCCCCAAGGATGGCCGCGCCGGCGGCATTGACATACACAATCCGCCCCTCGCCGGTGCACTCGACAATCCCTTCGCTGATATTGCCAAGGACAACCTCGAAATGCTTCCTCGAACTCAGCAGCTCCTTGGTGATATCCCGCTGGTAAACGGTTTCAAGCCCGGCAATCCCTGAAGATAACAGCTCTTCATTGTTGTCGCGGGCGGCAAGCAACCGGGAAATATGCTGCTCGATGTCGCGGAAAGGTCCCTTGGCGATGCAGGCATTGGCGCCGAACGAAGCGCAGTCGATGTTTTCTTCCGCAGCGATGGCGGAGAGGATGATGATACAGACGTTTTTCAACTCCGGCATGGAGCGCACGATCCGGCACAGTTTGTCGCCGCTGATATGCGGCATCACCATATCCACGAACATGACGTCCGGAACAAAATCAGCAAGCACGGCAAGGGCTGTCATGCTGTCAGGCGCGGTTTTGACCTCATAGCCTTTCTTGCCCAAAAAATTGCTCATGAGCCTGAGCATCAGCGGCTGGTTGTCCACTACCAGAATCTTTTCATTCATGGTCGCCCCCAAAGCCCTATTGGCCGAGCGCCCTAGCCTCCCAGCCCTGAGTATCCCCTTGGTTCACCGCTTTTTTTTTATTGTAGCACAAGTCGTCGCGCCAGTGTGCGGTTAAAATGTCGCCATCCCGCTCCACTCCTGAAAACGGTACAGGGCGTAGCGAAACGGCGAATTCTCGGAAAACTCCGCGAAAGCGAGGGAATAGTCGCCGCCGTCATTTCGCCACATCCGCTCGAAATACCCGGTTGCCGAACGGATCACTTGTGAATCAGCAGGGGCCGTCACCTCAAGGCAGGACTCCAAATTCAGATCGTCAAGATTGCGCCGGGTGAGATTTGCCGAACCGCCGATGAGCACTGTCTCTTCGGGCAGGGAAATCATGGTCAGCTTGGAGTGAAACTGTTCGCCGTGGGTTCCATACCAGCGCACCTGGATTGCACCCCGCGATTTCTCTACAAGTTCCTGGGCCACCGGCCGGTTGGGAATGCCGTTTTTGCTCCGGCCAAAGGCATCCTTGTTCGGGTCAAGGAGCAGACGCACCTCGGCCCCCCTGGCTGCGGCATCAAGAAGCCCGGCGATCACCTCGCGATCGGAGAGATAGAACATGGCCATCCGCACCGAAGCCTTGTTCCCGCACCGGGCAAGGGCTGCCAGCAACCGCGCCTTGATCTTCCCTTCGGTGAGCAAGCGCAGATGCATCTCGCCGGATTGCGGACGAACCGGGATATCCCACTTGGGCACACTCTCTCCGGAAAACCTCGCCACCGCGGCTTCCGACTCGACCACATCCTGAACCACCGGACCTTGGGCGACAATGGCGATATTGGAATGATACGCGCTTGCGTCATGGGGATTGGCGGAGGTAACAAGCGCTTCTTTTTCGCTGGCCACAACCTTGCGGTGGTTGGCCTTGAAGTTGAACAGGCTCAAATACCCCCGCAGGGTCATGGCGGGCCCATCCTGGGCAAAGGGCGACGGCAGCCAGCCATTCCCGCTGGCGCCGAACCACTGGCAAAAGAGCCGCCACCAGGCGGAATAGATGAAACTGGAATCACGCAGTCTGCTGGTATCCGTATACATGACCCGCACCCCGCTGGCTCGCAGCCTCTGGAAATGCTCCGGTTCCTCCGCCCCATAGCTTCGATTGATGGCGTCGGTGATAAGCACGATGTCCACCTGGGGGGCGCGCTGCTTTTTTTCAATAAGCCTGCGGGTCAGTTCCTCGGACAGGGCGGGGAAGCTCCCCCCCTTGGGA
Source organism: uncultured Desulfurivibrio sp. (assembly GCA_964588325.1). Lineage (GTDB taxonomy): Bacteria > Desulfobacterota > Desulfobulbia > Desulfobulbales > Desulfurivibrionaceae > Thiovibrio. The sequence goes on along the minus strand of CAZPOR010000001.1, from coordinate 112,768 downwards.
TGAACTCCGTTGAACAAAAAAAAGTCGAGCAAAATGAAACGCTCGGCCCCATCAATGATTCGATGAACCCGGTTGAAAATGGCTTGCTCGCGCACCGGCTGCCCGTTGCGCCGGTAGGTACAATCGGTCAGGAACTCGACGTGTGCCGCAGCGTGCGCCGCCCCTTCCAGCGAGACTCCCTTGGGCAACGGTTTGGCCTGCCCATAAATCATCAGGAACACCCAGGCAACCACCACAACCACGAGAATCTTCACGGACTTACCCCTCCTGAAACTTCGCTTCACACGCAACATCCAGCGAAAAATTGCACCGCGAGCATGTGCCGCCGATCACATGCCCCCCGGCGAAAAGAAACCATGCCGCAGGCCAACCACAGAGAAAAACGCCACCCTTCACACCGTTGCCAGAAAGATATCCACCAGGTTCGGATCAAACTGGGTGCCGGCCAGGGAATGGATGTGTGCGGCAACCTTTTCCGGAGGCCATGCCTCGCGGTACCGCCGGGCCGAGATCAGGGCGTCCCAGGTGTCGGCAATGGAGAAAATCCTGGCCGCAAGGGGAATCTGTTCGCCTTTCAAGCCCCGCGGATAACCGGTGCCGTCCCACCATTCATGATGGCAATACGGGATATCCAGGGCCGGACGCAGATAATGGATGGGAGACAGCAGGTCAAAGGCAAAGGCTGGATGTTGCCGCATGATCTGCTGCTCCTCTTCGGTGAGCGGACCGGCATTCATCAAAACGGAGTCGGGCACTGCCATCTTGCCGATATCGTGGAGCAGGGCGCCCCGGCGGACATGATCAAGCTCATCCTCCCGGATGCCAAGGGCGCAGGCGACCTTCAGGGTAAGCTCCGCCACCCGCTGAGTGTGCCCCTCCGTTTCCGAATCCCGCAACTCCAGGGCCTTTGCCCACCCCTCGATGGTGGTGTCGTAGGCCAGGGTTAATTCGATGTTCGACTCCTGGAGCTTGCGGAAGAGCGTCGCATTGTCAATGGCAATGGCCGCCTGGATGGCCAGGGCCTCAAAAAAATCAGACCATTCCGGCTCGGCCTCAAACCGCTGCCGGCAAAAAATCTCAAAAACGCCCTTCACCTGTCCTTTGGCAATCAAAGGAACGGCATAATAGGTTATAAACTTCTCATGCTGGAGCAGATCGAGCCGGACAAAGGGGTTGGGAAACTCGCTGATGTCGGCAATATGAACAACCCTCCGTTCATAGGCGGCGATCCCGGCGCCTCCCTCGCCGAGCCGCACCCTGGATTTCCGGATGCCCATCCCCTCAAAACCCCAGTCCGCCCCATGGTCCAAGGTTTGGGTGTGGGGATTGAGCAGAAGGATGGCGCCCGCATCCATGCCGAGCTGCGAAACGGTCTGTTCCAGAAACAGTTTCATGGTCAGCCGCAGGTCGAGGCTCGCGGTAATCACCAGATCGATGCCGTGCAGGGTGGTCAGATGCTGAAGCCGCGCCTTGGCCCTCCCTTCCGCCTCCAGCCGGGCGACAATCTCCCGCTCAAGTTCCGTATTTTTCTGGACAAGGGCGGTGTTTGTCCGGAGAATTTCCTTATCCGCGTCCCGGACCTTGGCAATGGTGAGCCTGGACAAGCCGATGACCAGAAAAACAAAAAGGGAGCCGCCGAGAAAAACCAGGCCGGTGACGATCTCCACCGGAAAAACAAGCTGCCTGACCTGAATGACGATAAAAAAGAGGTAGCCGGCAATAAAAAAAAGGATCAGGCCGGTCAAGGCCTGCCATTTCCCTGCGAGAGAAAGGGGAACCTGCCGCCAGGTCTGCACGCAGAGGCGCGCCGCGAGACTCAAAAAAATTATCCCCGGGATAACCAGGATGGTGGACAGCAATTGACTCGGTGTCATGCAATTTCTCGACAGTGCCCGGATTTCCCCAGGGCTTCCTCTTTTTAGATACATCCCCCGAACCTGCAACCAGTGTACAGAGTGGAGGGAGTAAAGTCAAAACCTCCAGGCCTCTTCACCGTGCGCCATGCAGGTTAACCGAGGGGAATCGTTGCTTTTTACAATCATTTCCCCTACCATGGAAGTATTCACCCCCCGAAAGGATGACCGGCTCCGCCGTCACCGGGGAAACAACACAGGAGAGCACCGCGCCGCCATGCAACCGCAGCCTTTGGTCATCGAATACAGCTTCCGTTTGCAAGACAACAGCGAAGAACTGTTTACCATCCGGCTCGACCCCCAGACCCTGGAAACCCTGCCGGAAACCAACGCGGAGCCCTTGCCGCACTGGACAAAGCTCTCCTTTTCCCAATGCACCAGTTGCCCGTTGGCCCCAACCTCCTCCCCCCACTGCCCGGCAGCGGTCAACATTGCCCCCATTGTCCGGCGGGGCGAAAAGCTTCTCTCCTTTGATGTGCTGGATCTTCAGGTTACAACCGCCGAGAGGGTGATTTCCCAGAAAACCACGGCGCAAAGGGCGCTGTGCTCGCTGATGGGGCTTGTTATTGCTGGAAGCGGCTGCCCACACACCGCCTTGTTCAAACCCATGGCCCGCTTTCATTTGCCGCTGGCCAACGAAGAAGAAACCATCTTCCGCGCCACGGCAACCTACATGCTGGCCCAATATTTTGTAAAAACCGGGGGAGGAGAAGCGGATTTCAATCTGGAAAAATTGCGGGATCTGTACCGCACCATCCAGGAGGTCAACCAGGCCATGGCAACACGGGTGCGGAGCGGGTCAAAAACAGACTCGTCCGTCAATGCCATCGTGCTGCTGGATATGTACGCCAAGGCCTTGCCCTATGTGATCAAGCAGTCGCTCGACGAACTCCGCTACCTGTTCGAGCCGTTTTTACACATCCTGGATTCTCCGGAAAAATCCTGACCTTTCTAACGGCGTCCCGCCCCCCCAAGCGCTCTGTATCTGGCAGCAGCCGACCTGCCCAGCTTGCCCCGGGGATCAGCCTCAGCCACCTGACCGTACAAGGTTTGCGCTTTTGCCGGCTCTCCCGTCAGCTCATAGCTTTCGGCAAGAAAAAAGGCGCTGCCCAGAGTGGGCATGAGCTTCATGCTTTTTTGCAGATGTTCCTTGGCCAGGGCGGGATTGTTCTCACGCAGATGCAGGTAGCCAAGTCCGAAATGGCTTTCGTGATACTCCCCGTCCAGTTGCACCGCCTTGCTCAAATATTTCTTGGCTTGCACCGGATTGTTGTCTTTCAAGTATGCCATTCCCACGGCATTGTTCAGGAGGGCCTGCTGCGGAGCCTTGTGAACCGCCCGCTCATACAGGGAGATGGCTTCAGCCAGATCCTTGGCCTGCTCTTTTTCCCTGCCCTTATCATACTCTTCGTAGGCCTCGCTGGTCTTCAGCAACGGAGCCATCGCCCGTTTGAAATCCCCCTCTCCGGAACCATGCGTTTCATTGTTCAAGGCCCAACTGTAATTGCTGTCGATGTAGTCCTGGTTATCCCGCATCCTTTCCCGGGAAAATGGATGGGTCCGAAACAACCCCTGGACCCACTGGGGCTCTCCTTCCCCGCTTTTCTTGGCCAAAAACTCCTGCAACTCAACCGCCCCCCTGGGGCTGTACTGGGCCTTCACCATGTAGTCGATACCCAGCCGGTCCGCCTCCCGTTCCTCTTCCCGGCTGTATGAGCTCTCCAAAAGCGCTCCCGCCACCTGCCCCGCCTGCCGCGCCAGTGCGCTGTAAGAATTGCTGCCGCTCGAAATGGACAAAATCTGCAGGCCGATATTGAGCAGGACGCCGCGTTGCAGGTTTTGCACCGAATGCTTGGCCGTGACATGACCGAGCTCATGGCCCAATACCGCGGCAAGCTGGGCCTCGTTTTCAAGGGCAACCAGCAACCCTCGGGTGATGGCGATATTGCCGCCGGGCATGGCAAAGGCATTGGGGCTGGAGTCGTTGACGACCTTGAAAACATAGGGCAGATCGGGCCGGTGGCTGATCTTGGCCAGGCGCATCCCTATTTCAGTGACATATTTTTTGAGTCCCGGGTCGTTGTATTCCCCCTGCATGCGTTGGACCGCCTCGGGAAAGGCCTTTTTGCCCAGAGCGATCTCTTCGTTCTCAGGCATGGAATACAGGGCCAACTCGGATTTGCCGGTAACAGGATTGATTGCGCAGCCGGAGAAAATACCGGCAAGCAGCAGCAAAAAAAACAGTGAACGGATACCCATGGCCAAACTCCTGTCAGATTGCCCGTGCAGAACGATGCGCACAATACGTGACCAGTCTATTCAATTCATCGCCCGTGCGCAAGCGGGTTAGCGAGCGACATCTTTGCAGCAGGTTCAGGCTGCGGAAAAGATTCACCTTCCTCTGGGGGAAAGCATAAAAAAAGGGTGGCCAGACGGCCACCCTCGTAGAACAAGCCACTCTCGCTCGCGCGTTAGAAGCGAACGTCAAGCAAAAAGTAGAGGTTGTCAAGCTCGGCGATGGAATCGCCAAAATCGCCCAGATGCATACCGCTGTTCGTGTAGTTGTAGTCGATATGGGTGTAGCCCAGACGGCCAAAGAGATTATCATTGAACGGCTGGATGTAGTAGAAGTCGTAGGCATCGCCACGGGTGGCCAGCTTATTGTACAATTCGGCGCTGCCCCAGGTAAAGCTGAACCAGTTATCGCTCCCGTGGTTGTACTCAAAGCCAACCTTGGGGTTGTTCCACGGCTTATACGGAATATTGTAGCGCAAACCAGTGTGGATCGCCCAACCGGAATGCTCATCGGTATTGGCCCCGGTATTCATAAGGCCCGTGGGGCGGCCATAGGCATCGGTCACGGTATTCCCGCTCGGATCGGTCTTGTTAATCCCTGAGGAGAAGAAGATGTCAAAGCCGGAGTCCATGAGATTGTTGGCCTGGGCATGGATGCCGTACATGGTCATGTCACCGATATCCGCCTTTCCGGCGCCGCCGACATACGTCCCATCACCCACCAAGTCCGAGGCCTGGAGAGCACTTAAAACCAAGAGGCTGTCCCGCACCCCAGGAATCTCGGTCTCAAAGAACATGGCGTAGATGTTGGTGTCGTCATACATGCCGCCGGCATTGTCCATGTAACTCACAGAAGTATTGGTATCCTGATAGGCCTTGCCCCAGGCAAAACGGATGCCTGAATTCTTCCACCCCAAGTAACGCTCAAGACCAACGGTTGCCACCACGCCGTCCGCCTCTCCGTCAAACAGAAGGGAGGGATAGGTGGACTGGCGGAGCCGGTTCTCCTTCAACTCGGAGGGCGGACCCTCGGAGGAGGGATGACGGCCAAAGGTCAGGGCAAACGGGACGGGCATGCCCTCGGGAATCCAGTCCACATAGGCGCGGTCCAGCTTCAAACCGCTGTCCCCAGGCAGATGGGCCGCATTGGAATCATTGGCAAACGTGTTGTTGTCGCTGTTGGCGAAATTCTTGTAGGCAGTGATACGGCCGGTGAACAACAGATTTTTCCGGATTTCGGAATCAAGATTCAGCCGGAACCGGTTGGTCCAATGGTTGTCATTATGCTCAACCGAGCCCGCGCCGCCAAAATTCGCGTCGTTCTTCAACTTGAAAAAATCCGCCCTGGTCCGCAGCTCGGCGCCCAGGTTGATCCGGTCTTTCAAGGTTTTGGTTTCAACCTTGTCCAAGGTGTCGTAGATCGTTTCCACATCCTTGGCCAGCTTGCTCGGCATGGCTGCGGAAGCGGCCTTGTCCGAAGGGCTGCCTGTTTTTTCCATCTGATCCACACGCTTTTGCAGGGTGTCCAGACGTTCCAAAATCGCCTTATAATCTTCTACCGGAATGGCTACCGTCTGGCCACCTGCCCCGGCAACGGCGCAGCTTGTCCAGGTCAGCAATGCACCTGCGGTCAATAAAATCTTTTTCACTTATTCTCCTCCCAGTGAATATCTTTTTTCGCCAGTGAATTATTTGGGAATAACCGCGGCTGCCGGCTGGTCGCTGTCGGCTGCGTGTTTCACCAAATATTTCACGACCGCCTGCAGGTCTGCATCATTCATGCCCATATCAACCGGGTGACGCCCCCGGGCAAAATATTTTTCCCACACACTGCCGGCCTTGTCGGCAGGGTTCACAATGGCCGCCTTGCCTCCCTTTTTGTGACATGCGCCACAGCTCTGTAAAAAGAGCGCGTCCCCGCTGGCCGCCAAAGCGACCGTAGGAAGCATCAGCGACATTGCTGTCAGCATTGTTACGATTCGCTTCTGCACCAACTCACCTCCCTTTGCAAAAATTGATAACAGAAATCCTGAGTTCTGAAGGTTTATACCTGTTTGTTTAAAAAAAAGTCAACATATCATCTGCGGTTTTTCATTTTTCTGCCTGCCGCCACGCCCTTATTGTTCTAGCAGTTGTTCTCTTCTGGCTCACATTCAGCAAATCCTGGGGAGCTGCTCGCCCACCGGCATATCGACAATCCTTTGCGCCCCTAGGGCGTTGCGCATGACCACCATCCCCCGGTTCTCCGCGACGACCTCGCCGATAATCGCGGCCTCCCGACCCAAGGGATGGCGCCGCATGGCGGCCACCATCGTGTCGGCAACCTCCCCAGGAACAACGGCCACCAGTTTGCCCTCGTTGGCGACATACAAGGGGTCGATGCCCAGCACCTCGCAGGCGCCCCGCACCTCGGGCCGCACAGGAATAGCCGCCTCTTCCAGCACGATGCCGACCAGGGAGGCAGCGGCAAACTCGTTGAGCGTGGTGGCGAGCCCCCCCCGGGTGGGATCGCGCATGGCATGAATAGCCGGGGAGGCTTGCAGCATTCTGGCCACCAGGCCATTCAAAGCGGCCGTGTCGCTTTGCACCCGGGAGGCAAAGGAAAGCCCCTCCCGAGAGGTCAAAATCGCCATGCCGTGGTCGCCAATGGAACCGGAAAGAATGACCTTGTCTCCGGCCTGAAGATTGGCCGCGGAGATGTTCGCCTCCTCCGGAACCCGCCCCACCCCGGTGGTGGTGATGAAAAGCTTGTCGCAGCACCCCCGGTTGACCACCTTGGTGTCCCCGGTCACGATCTGCACCCCGGCGGTTTTCGCCGCCTTTTCCATGGAGAGCAGAACCCGGTGCAGGGTGGCCATGGGCAGACCCTCTTCGAGGATAAAGGCTGCGGCCAGATAGAGCGGGGTTGCGCCGCTCATGCAGACATCGTTCACCGTCCCGTTGATCGCCAGGTCGCCGATGTCGCCGCCCGGAAAAAACAGAGGGTCAACCACAAAAGAGTCGGTGGTCAGGGCCAGCCTCCCTTGGGGAAAATCGACCACCGCCTGATCTTCCAGCCGGTTCAAGGTTTCATTGCCGAAGCGCGGCAAGAAGAAGCGGTTGACAAGCTCGGCGGAAAGACGGCCGCCGCTGCCGTGCGCCAGTTGAATGGTCTCATATTCCATGATGGGCAGGGGGCAACTGAAATCTTCCGGATTGAGATTAGGCATGGGATGTCCTGTGATATTTGTAATAAGCGGCGCAAGCGCCCTCGCCGGAGACCATGGTCGCCCCCAGGGGATGCTCCGGAGTGCATTCCCGGCCAAAGGCCGGACAGCCATCGGGCTTGATCAGCCCTTGCAACACGCTGCCGCTCTTGCATGCCTCAGGTTCCCGCACCCTGATGGCTTCCACGGCAAACTTCCGTTCGGCGTCATAGGCGGCAAGATGCTCCCTGATCACCAGACCGCTGGCAGGCAAGACTCCGATCCCCCGCCAGGCGCGGTCGCTCACCGCGAACACCTCGGCCATGATCCGTTGCGCCGCCGTGTTGCCCTCCCGGCTCACCGACCGGCCGTACTGGTTTTCCACTGCGTGACTCCCCGCCTCAAGCTGACGGAGCGCCATGAGCAGACCGGCAAGAATATCCACGGGCTCAAAGCCGGTGACCACAATGGGCACCTTAAATTCCTCAGCCAAAGGGACGTACTCCTGCCACCCCATGACCGTGCAGACATGCCCTGGAGCCAGATAGCCCTGCACCCGGTTGGATGGCGAAGAGAGCAGCGCCCGGATGGCGGGGGGCACGAGAACATGACTGGCCAGCAGGCTGAAGTTCGTCAGCCCCTCGCGTTTGGCTTGCAGCAGGGCCATGCCATTGCCCGGCGCCGTTGTTTCAAAACCGACGGCCAGGAAAACCACCTCCCGATCCGGATGCTGCCGGGCCAAGGCCACGGCTTCCAGCGGCGAATAGACCATGCGCACATCAGCCCCGGCGGATTTCGCCATGAACAGGCTGGAAACACTGCCCGGCACCCGGAGCATGTCGCCGAAACTGGTAAAGATCACCTCGGGCCTGGCCGCGATGGCCACGGCCCGGTCGATGGTCTCCACCGGGGTCACGCAGACCGGGCAACCCGGGCCATGCACCAGCTCAACTTGGGCGGGCAACAACTGATCCAACCCGTTTTTCATGATGGCATGGGTATGGCCGCCGCAGATTTCCATGACCACCCACGGCCGGGTCACGGTCTGGCGGATCTCCTCAAGAAGACGGACGGCCAGGGCAGGATCGCGGTATTCATCGACGAATTTCATGGAGATGAAAACCCTCCCAAAAATAAAAAATCAACGCGAAGACGCACAGGCGCGACGAAAACGGAACGATCTCACCATGCGCACAAAAGAGGTATTTCCCGTCTTTGCGTCTCTGCGCCTTCGCGTTGCCATCTTTTTTTATTTATCCAACGGTTTCCCGAAGATATCCGTGCCCTGCGCCGCCACGGCCTGGACCAGTTCCTCCCAGGCCGCAAAACTCTGTTGCGCCTCTTCCTCGTTCAGCACCGACAGGGCGAAGCCCGCATGCACCACGGTGTACTGGCCCACCGCGATCTCCGGCACATACTCAAGACAGACCTTGCTGACCGTGCCGCTGTAATCCACATGCCCCATGAACAGGCCGTTTTCCTGGAATATCTCCACCACCCTGCCGGGAATCGCCAGACACATAGCGTTACCTTTTTCCGTTGATCTCGCCAAGACGCCAAGCACGCAACGAAACGCATTGGCATCAGAAAATTTCTTTGCGTCCTCTGCGTCTTGGCGAGAAAATATGAGGTTACGACTTTTTTCTTTTCAACATCTCGCGGCCGATCATCGCCTGCCCCAGGGAAATACACCCATCGTTGCAGGGCAATTCCCTGTGCACCAACACCTGGAACCCGTTCCGGCCCAACGAGGAAACCATCCCCTCCAGCAGCAGCCGATTCTGAAAAACGCCGCCGCTCAAGGCCACGGTAGTGATGTTTTCCCTCCGTCTCGCCTCCTCCGCCACCCGGACAAAAGCCGCAACCAGCCCGCCATGGAACCTGCGGCTGATTTGGCTTTGCGCCATGCCGGACTGCGCTGCTTGCGCCACAGCCCGGATCAATGAGCGCACCGAGATTTTCAACATAGCATCTTCCTCGTAGACTTCGCAGGGAAATACTTCCTCACCAAGCTCCCCGCCCGCCAGTTGCATCAGCTCGATGGCGGCCTGGGCTTCATAGTGAATGGTCTGCCTGCCCCCGCTCATGGCGGCCACCGCATCAAAGAGCCTGCCGCAACTGCTGGTCAGCGGCGAATTCACCCCTTTTCGGACCATGTCAAGGATCACCCCGCACTCTTGCCCAGCCATGAAGGGCAGATCGGGCAGATTGTCGCCGCAGGCGGCATGGAGATAGCTTACGGCTGTCCGCCAGGGGGCCTGCACCGCGGCATCCCCGCCGGGCAGGGGCAAGGATTCCAAAGCGCCAAACCGCTGATAGCCACGGGCATCCCCCAGCAAAACCTCGCCGCCCCAGATGGTCCGGTCCGCCCCATACCCTGTCCCATCAAGGATAATGCCGATGGCCGGCCCTTCCTGGTGGTTCTCGGCCAGACAGGCGGCCAGATGAGCATGGTGGTGCTGCACGGCCAGGATGGGAATATTCTGCTCCCTGGCCCAGCGGCTTGAAAGATACTGCGAGTGCAGGTCGTGCACGATCAGGGCCGGGCTGATTTCAAAAAGAGCTCCCAGTTGATCGAGGCTTTGCTGAAAAACCCGGTACGCCTCCAGATTTTTCAGATCCCCGATATGCTGGCTGAGAAAAGCGTGTTTTCCCTTGAGCAGGCAAACGGTATTCTTGAGTTCCGCCCCCACTCCGAGAACCATATCCCCTGATTCCGCCAGCAGAATGGGCTTGGGAGCGAACCCCCGGCTGCGCCGGATCTGGCGGATCATCCCTGCTTGGAACGCAACCACCGAATCATCGCAGAGCAGGTGAATCCCCCGGTCATGGATGAGAAACCAATCGGCGACCCCACCCAGACGCTGCATCGCCTCGTCGTTTTCGATGCAGATCGGCTCTTCGCTCCGGTTGCCGCTGGTCATAACCAGGGCACGCGCCCCCCCTTGCACGAGCAAATAATGAAGCGGCGCATAGGGCAGCATGAGACCGAACTGGTCGCATCCCGGCGCAACCTCTTCCGCCAACCCATGCCCCTCTTTTTTTTCGGCCAGGACAATGGGCCGCTCTTGGCTCGTAAGGGCCTGCTCTTCCATACCGTTCAGCCGACAAATCTTCCGGGCCGCGGACAGATCGGCGACCATCACTGCCAACGGCTTGGCCTCCCGCCCTTTCCTCTGCCGCAAACGGCTTACCGCTTGCGCATTGGCCGCGTCCACCGCCAAATGAAACCCGCCCACCCCCTTGATTGCCACGATCTCGCCCGCAGCCAACCTCAGGAGTGCCTCGCGAAGCGATTCCTCCCGCTGGGCCGCCAAGCGGCCATCCGCAGCAATCAAAGCAAGCTGCGGGCCGCAATCCGGACAGCAATTGGGCTGGGCATGGAATCGCCGGTTTCCGGGATCATCATATTCTCCCTGGCAGGACGCGCACATGGCAAACCCGCGCATGGTCGTATGGGGACGGTCATACGGAATGCGTTCGACAATGGTATAACGGGGGCCGCAGTTGGTGCAGTTGATAAAGGGATAACGGAAACGGCGGTCGGCGGGAGAAAAGAATTCGGACAAACAGGCATCGCACACGGCGACATCCGGGGAAATCAGGGTGGAAACCGGACCGGAGGCTGTCGAATGGAGAAGGGCAAATCCGCCCTCATGGACCGGAGGAATAGGAGAAGAAACGATCCCGCCGACCTGGGCCAGAGGAGGCGCTTCCCCTTGCAGGGCAACCAGAAAATCATCAAGCTGCGCGACCTGGCCCTGGGCCTCGATGGCAACCCCGTCCGAGGTGTTAGCCACGAAACCGGTCAGGGATCGCTCCCTGGCCAGACGGTAGACAAAGGGACGGAAGCCGACGCCCTGGACAATGCCGCTGACCGATATCTTCCGGCGTTCGATTGACATGAACTCCTTCAGCTTTGGCTGCGCAGCCAGTTCAGCCAAGCGATCATTCCCTCGCCGGTTCTGGCGGAGATCTCAAAAAACTCCAGCCGATGGTTCACCCGCAACGCATATTCGCGGCAGCGGGCCACGTCAAAATCCACATGGGGAAGCAGGTCGATCTTGTTGATCAGGCAGAGGCTGGCCGCGTCGAACATGGCCGGATATTTGAGGGGCTTGTCCTCCCCCTCGGTGACGCTGATGATCACGATCTTGGCCGCCTCGCCCAGATCAAACATGGCCGGACAAACCAGATTGCCGACATTTTCGATGAAGAGCAGGGAGTTTTCCGCCGGTTCCATCCGGTGCAGGGCCTGGTGCACCATGTCCGCGTCCAGATGACACCCGGCCCCGGTGTTCACTTGCACCACGTCCACTCCGGTGGCATCGATCCGCTCGGCATCGAGCATGGTCTGCTGATCCCCCTCGATGACCGCCATGGGAATTTCGCCCCGCAGCTCCCGGATGGTTTTCTCCAGAATCGTGGTTTTGCCGGAACCGGGGGAGCTGACCAGATTGAGGGCCACGATCCGCCGCTGTTCAAAAAAATCCCGGTTATGCGCGGCAATCCCGTCGTTTTTTCCCAGCACCGCCTCCCGCACCTCCACAACCCGCCTCGGATGTGAATGATGATGATCTGCCGCGCCGGAGCCCGCCTGACCCGGCCTCGTGATGGTTACGCTGTTCTCCGGCTGAGTGCAGCCGCAGGAATCACACATGAATCACCTATTCTTCGTCAATGGTGAGGGACACAACCTTCAATTCCCGCCCCTGCCGAGTTTCCACCGCATGCCCCCCGCATTGCGGGCACTGGGCAAGAAGGGACTCAAGCACAAAAGCGTGACCGCAACCCAAGCAGACGCCGCGCGCTTCAATCTCGCGCACCACAAGGCGGGCGCCTTCTGCCGGGGTGTTGCGGGCGGCAGCGTCAAAACAGAAAACCAACGCTTCGACCATCACCCCGGAAAGCGTGCCGGCCTCAAGTTCGACCGAGGTGACCTTTTGCCCTCCGGCGGCCTGCGCTTTTTCCGAAACAAGTTCGACAATGTTTATAGCCAGTGACATTTCATGCATTGGTTCATGATACACAAAGACCGGGGTGTATTCCAGGCCGGAACGCGCCTCCGCGCATTTTCCGGTTCGCCCGGCCGTTTAATCCTGGCACACAAGCTGCTCCAGATCGTCAATCTCGGGGCCGCGCACCGGCAAGGTGACGATGAATCGCGCCCCCATGCCCGGCGAACTTTCCGCGTTGATGGCTCCACCGTGCCGCTCGACAATCCGCTTGCACACCGCCAGGCCGATGCCGGTTCCCTCGTACCGGCTCCGGCCATGCAAGCGCTGAAAAAGGCCGAATATTTTATCCGCGGATTCCGCGGCAAAGCCGATGCCGTTATCCTCCACCACGACACGGCAGAAATCCCCAGCTCCGTTGCCATCTGGGCCGGGGATATTCCGGCTGGAAACCACAATGCGGGGAGGCATATCCGGCTTGCCGTATTTAAGGGCGTTGGCAATAAGATTCTGAAAAAGCTGCCTCATCTGGAGAGGATCTCCCTTGATCCTGCACAGATCGGCAACCTCTATCCGTCCCCCGGTCTCGGCAAGCCGCAGTTCGAGATCGGAGATCACCTGCAACACGATCTTTGTCAGGTCAACTTCTTCTAAAGGCTGGGCCTTGGCGGAAACACGCGAATAGGCCAACACCCCGGAAATCAGCTCCTGCATCCGCGCGGTGGCGGCTTCAATCCGCCGGACATATTCCAAACCTTTTTCGGGGATGTTATCCCCATACCGGGTCCGCAACCTTTCACTGAAAGCCTGCACAAGCACCAGCGGTTCCCGCAGATCATGGGAGGCCATATAGGCGAAATCCTGCAGATCTCTGTTGCTGTGGGCCAGCTCCACTGCAAACTTGTTGAGGGTTTTCTCGCTCCATTTGCTGCCGGTGATATCCCGGTTGCTCGCCCTGTTGCCCAAAAACTCTCCCGAGCGGCCATACACCGGCTGACAGGTGTGCCCGATCCAGCGCTTTTTCCCGTCTCTGGTAATAATCCGGAATTCCAGCATGCAAACCCTGCGCTCCGACACGGCCTGCCGGAAATGATTTTCCATCTGGGACTTGTGGTCCGGATGGATGATCTCCAGAAAGAGCCGGGGATTCCCCCTGAACTCTTCCGGCCGGTATCCGGTGATTCGCTCCGCGGAAGGGGAGACATAGAGGAAATTTCCCGCCGGATCCAGCCAGTATTCCCAGTCGTAGGTGAAATCCGCAACGGTGCGGAACTTTTCCTCGCTGACCAGAATCTCGGCCTCGGCCTTTTTCCGTTCAGCGATCTCGGTCAGCAGCACGGCGTTGGCTTCCTCCAGCTCCGCGCTTTTCCGGGCAAGACGATCACGGGATTGAAGCAGCTCCTCTTGCACCGCATCGCGTTCCGCGACACGCCGGCGCAGGAATCCGCCGCCGAGCAACATTCCGGTCACCCCGAGGAACCAGGTCAACCCCGCCCGGACAAGATGGGAAACGATCTGTTTTTCCTCAAGGGCCAGCGCATCCACCATGGACAGGCTGACACTGATCCCGCCCCGGATGTCCCCTTCCTTGTAGCCCTGATGACCATGACACTGGAGACATTCCTGCTTGACCAGCACCGCCTGGATCAAACGCAGATGCGGCACGCCGCCGATCCGGCTGAATTCGATCTTTTCCGGCCGCCGGAACTGGGCGAATTCTTCAAGACACCGCCGTTCCCAGGTATCCGGCACATTTTCCGGACGCAGCGGATTGAGGCTGGTCATCCGGGCACCTCCCCCATAGAAGCTTGCAAAATCCTCGCCCACCTGCCGCATCATGTAGGCAGGATTCATCAGGGTGAGTTCCCGGCCGGAGGGCGTTACCAGGTCACGTTCGGGAAGATGCGCGAGATATGGGTTTGCCGGAGTGCGCTCGTCGACAGGCACATACACGCCGCCATGGGATGCCGCCCAGGTGCGCAAGGCGCGGTCCTTGTTGCAGTAAGCCCGGATTTCACTGATAGCCATTTCCCGGGTGATCTGCCTGATGCCGCTTATTTCGTGAAAAGAAAGCCCGCAGATAAAGAGAGTCCAGACCATTACCAGGAACCAGGTAAACCACCGGACAGGGACAGGCCTGATTTTTGAATTGTGCGGCTCTGCGGAATCGCTCACATACCACCAAGAGGTTGGGAAGATTCATTCCCGGTTTGAAGACGCGACAGACTCATGGGCACGGGACAAAGACAACGGCGGAATGGCGAGCCCACTCGAACCCATGCCGCAAGGGCTTTGACAACTATACCGGCCCCCGATCCTCTTGACCAGACAAGAAAAGCGCAATGACTCTTTTTTTGCGGAGCGGCACGACCAGGAGCCGACCGACCCCCTGAAACAAAATTCCCTTACACGTCAGGCCAGAGGTCGGGATCAGCCACACCGATCTTCATGGCAAACTTCAACATGGCCAGAGGTTCGCTCATCCCGAGTTTTTTGCTGATGTTGGAGCGGTGTTTTTCCACGGTTTTAGGACTCAGACACAGAAGTTCGGCGATGGATTTGGTGGGGTTGCCCTCGATAACCAGACGGAATATCTGTTGTTCCCGGTCGGAAAGCAGATCGTATCTGCTGGATTCGGCGGATTTCCGGTCCTCGTTGTGGAGATAGCCGCGGATGAGTTCGGAATTTATCTCCCGGCTCAGAAAATACTTGCCCTGGGACACCATCCGCACCGCCTCAAGAACCTCGGCCCAGGGGGCGGTTTTCAGCACATAGCCCAGGGCGCCCGAGGACAAGGCTTGATGCACATAGATTTCGCGGGCGAACATCGAGAGAATCACGATTGCCGTATTGGGAGAATCGTTTTTAACGAGCGGGATGCATTCAAGACCGCTGACCATGGGCATGGCGATGTCAAGAATCGCCACGTCGGGCTGCAATCTGCGGATCTCCTTGGCGGCCGCCTCG
Organism: uncultured Desulfurivibrio sp.; assembly: GCA_964588325.1. Classification (GTDB taxonomy): domain Bacteria; phylum Desulfobacterota; class Desulfobulbia; order Desulfobulbales; family Desulfurivibrionaceae; genus Thiovibrio. The sequence goes on along the minus strand of CAZPOR010000001.1, from coordinate 97,453 downwards.
CCGTCCGCAGCCTCGCCGACCAGCGCAAGGGTGCTGCTTTTGGCAACCATCTGCCGCAGCCCTTCCCTGACGATGGAATGATCATCCGCCACAAAAACTCTGATCGTGGACATCCTTTCTCCTTGAAAAACCAGCCATGCCATCTGCGGCACAGACACGGTGTTTCATAGAATACTATTTGGCTGTCATGATCAAGTTTTTTTCCCAAGGAGCCACCCGGCGAAAATCAGCCCCAATCACGGCTGACGAATCAACGGCTTGCCGCGCCCACCCCGGCTCCCATCTGGCCGAGCTCCTCCACCACGGCCAAAACCACCCGGTCAACCGCAGCCTCAACCTCCGGCGACAACCCAATGCCGGTGGAAAGATCCAGGGGAACAATGCCAAAAAGAGTAATGGAGGGAGGCAGACAATCCTGCATGGCGGCAACGGCCAAAAGCTCGGAAAGCCCGATCTGATGAGGAGAGATCTTCTGCCTGAAATAGGCCGGCGGATCGAGCAATTTTTCAATGACCACCGAGCCGGGAGGTTGGCTGGAAACAATTGCATCCACGATGAACAGATGGGTTTTGTCATCGAGATAGCCAAGAAGATCCAGCCCCATGGTGCCGCCATCGATCAACTCCACCTGGGGAGGAAAAACATAGCGGCGCTGGAGTTGCTCCACCGCCCGGACACCCGCCCCCTCGTCGGAAAGCAACACGTTCCCCACGCCAAGCACCAGAACAGTATGCAGCATATTCCTCCTTACAAAACAGGCCGTCCCGATAGCCGGGGCGGCCTGTTTTCAATGGGTTAACTCCACGCAACAATTTCAGATCATGGTTCTGACGGTGACGATTTCCCGGCTCTCCGGGTCCAACAGGTGGATGGCGCAGGCAAGGCACGGATCAAAGGAGTGAACCGTCCGCAATACCTCAAGGGGCTTCTCCGGATCAGCCACCGGATTGCCTGCCAGCGAAGCCTCGTACGGTCCTGGTGCGTCCTTGCTGTCTCTGGGCCCGGCATTCCAGGTGGAAGGAACCACGCACTGATAATTCTTGATCTTGCCGTCCTGGATCACGACCCAATGGGACAAGACCCCGCGCGGCGCCTCATGAAAACCAACCCCGCGCTGCTCGCCTTTCGGAAACACCGGCTGGTTGCAGGTCGTATAATCCCCCTTGCTGATGTTGTCCATCAACGCCTGCCACTGACCGAGCAGGGAATCGTGCAACACGGCGCAGCGCACCGCCCGCGCGGCATGACGGCCGATGGTGGAATGGAGGGCGGAAATCCCAACCGTGGCTCCGGCCAGGTTGCTCACCGTTTTCAACAGACCGTCGGTGTAGGTTTTGGTCGGACCGTGCCCTGCGGCGTACATGCACAAAACATTGGCCAGAGGACCGACCTGGGCCGGTTTGCCGTTGAAGGTCGGAGACTTGACCCAGGAATACTTGCCGTTGTCCTGGAACTCGGTGTGCTGGGGCACGGTCTCCTCCTCCCAGGGATGACGGTCCCAGTCTCCCTTGTACCAGGAATGCTTGATCCCCTCCTTGACCCCCTGCTTGAAAAAATCATCGTTGAAGCCGGTGATCGGCTTGAAAGAACCCACGTTGCCATCACCAATGTACCCGCCGGGAAGGTCAAACGCAGTCCCCTTGGAGTCCAAGGGCAGATCCGGCACCGAAAGATAATTGGTCACCCCGGCGCCGTATTGCGTCCAGTCCGCATAAAAAGCGCCGATGGCCGCGACATCGACCATATAGACATTTTTGATAAAATCGCCGATCTCATCGATCAGGGTCTTGATGTAATAGAGCCGCTCGATGGTCAAAGTGGACTGGCTGTCAGGATTGATGGGGTTGGCGACCCCCCCCACGGCCAGATTCTGGATATGCGGAGTTTTGCTGCCGAGAATGGCCACCACCTTGTTGATTCTCCGCTGGTACTCCAGGGCCTGAAAATAATGGGTGGCGGCAAGAAGATTGACCTCCGGCGACAGTTTCATGGCCGGATGGCCCCAGTAGCCGCTGGCAAAAATCCCGAGCTGGCCGCTGCCGACAAAGCCTTTAAGCTTTTCCTGCACCGCCTTGATCTCCTGCTCGCTGTTGCGGGGCCAGGGAGAAAGCTGCTGACCGAGGGCGGCGGCCCCCTTGGGGCTGCCCTTGAGGGCGGAGACGATATCCACCCAGTCCAAGGCGGAAAGATGATAAAAATGAACGATATGGTCAAAGATCCCGTGGGCGGAAATGATCATGTTCCGGATGTACTGGGCGTTGAGCGGCACCTCCAGATTCAGGGCGTTTTCCACGGCCCGCACCGAGGCAATGGCATGCACCGTGGTGCAGACCCCGCAGATCCGCTGGGTGAAAACCCAAGCGTCCCGAGGATCGCGCCCCTGGAGGATCAATTCGATCCCGCGCCACATCTGGCCGGAAGACCAAGCCTTGGTCACCCGGCCATTGTCGATCTCGCAATCAATCCGGAGATGCCCTTCGATTCTGGTGATGGGATCAACGACGATTCTCTTGGCCATGAACAATCTCCTTCAGGTGTAACTGCCCAGCAGCACCGCATCTTGCTTCGCAGTCTCGCTGCGCTCGCTTAGCTGTCATCGGCCTGCTCGTGTGCAATAGCACACTTCGCAGACCTCTTTCGCGCATCTGCGGCAGCAGTGAAACGGCGCTCCAGAACAGTTACGTTTTGTGTTTTATGAACCTTTCCAGCCCTGAGCTAGATAGTTACCTTTAAATTCATGCCTTGGTGAGCCTGGGCAACACCGGCAAGGTTTTAACAAACCACAGATAGGCCATCACTTCCGCGGCAATGATCCCGAAGGTGATGAACAGTTCCGGCACCGAGGGGAAATACCGCCAGCCGGTGCCGGGATCGAAACCGACGATATAGGTGTTGAACCGGTACATGCTCCCCCCCAGCAGCATGGCGCAGGAGGCAATGAAGAGCAACTGCGGGCTCTGCCGGTTGTTGGGGTAGGCCAAAATCAGCAAGGCGCCGAGAAACAAGAGGTTTTCGAGCAGAAAAAGATTCCCCAGGAGCCCTCCTTCAAAGGCCAGGGGAAGATAGCCGCGCAGGTTCACATCCTCGATGCGGACCACCAGGTAGAGGCCGAGCAGCCAGGGCATGAGCGCCGAGATCTTGCTCAGCAGATGCATTTCCATGGGCCGCTTGAAGGCAATGGCGGCGACGAGCGACTCGAAGATCACCGCGGCATAGCCAATGACCACGGCGGTGATAAGGAAAAGCAGGGGCAGAAAGCCGCTCCACCAGAGGGGGGAAAGCTTGTGCCCGGCCATGAGCATCATGGTGCCGAGGGAAGACTGGTGCATGGTGGGCAGAAGGATGCCCAAGGCGATGAAGACAAAGATGATCCTGTTGAGCCGGACCTTCAACTGGTCCGCCTTGAATTTATCCAGCAGAACCGGGGCAAACTCCATCCACAGCACCAGGATATAGGTGCCGATACACAGCGCAACCTCGAACATCACCGAATGCAGGTTGCTGAGCCAGGGCAGGAAGATATTATAGGCTTGCCAGTACCGGCCGATGTCGAAGAGAACCGAGATTCCGGCCAGGGTGTAGCCGAACATGCTGGTCATCAGGGCGGGCTTCAGCAGGGGCGAATACTCCCCTTTATTGAAGACATAAATAATCAGGGCGATGGAATATCCGGCGCAGGCCAAGGCCGTACCCACCACGACGTCGTAGGCGATCCAAATTCCCCAGGGATAGCCGTCGTTCATGTTGGAAACCGAGCCGATTCCAAATATGAAACGCTTGGCGATAAAAAAAAGACCGATAAGCGCAATGGCGGCACACACCTTGAATGGCACGGTGAGCACCTTGCCTCCTAATGCTTCTCTTTCCTGCATGGGAACACTCCTTTCCGTGAAAAGCCGAGACTTGCGCCCCTACTCTTTTTTTTCTTCCCTGTTCCGGATGATGTAGATCAATCCGCCCAGAACCACGATGGGATAGACCATGCCTTTGTAAATGGCGTACTGGATGCCGTCGGCCAGGGCCACATAGGAATCCTCGGGCAGATCGGGCAGGCCGAGGTTGGCAAAGGGCACCCCGGCCAGATACAAAACCTGGGAGCCGCCAAGCTCCCGCTCGCCGTAGACATGTTTGACATAGCCGCCCGCCCGGTGCTGCTGCACCTCGGTGGACTCAATGTCGGCCACCGGGAAATCGTAGTACTTTCCAGGCTCCATGGTCAGCCGTCGCTTGGCCTCAAGCCGCAGCTTTTCCACCGGCCCGAACAGGGACGCGCCGGTGGGACAGGCGGCGCAGCAGGCGGAAATCCCGCCTTTGGCCAAGAGATGGGAGCACAACTGGCACTTGACAATCTCCGGGAAGGGTGACTCCCATTCGAACTTGGGAATATTATAGGGGCAGGCCACCTGGCAGTATCGGCAGCCGATACAGGCCTTTTTATTGTATGTCACCACCCCGTTTTCTGGATTTTTCACCAGCGCCGAGGCCGGACAGGCCGAAACGCAGGCAGGATCGATGCAGTGCATGCAGTGCCGCTTGATGAAGGCAAACCCCTCCACCGAATCCTTCTGTCCTTCAACGCCGTAGCGCTTTATAATGTTCAGGGTCTTGTCGGAAAGATCCTGGGGGTCGTCCCACATCGGCTCGCTCGGGCTGGTGTGTTCCGCCACCTTGTTGTTGGCCTGCTTGCAGGCATGCTCACACACCTTGCACCCCACACAGAGGGTGGAATCGTACAGGATGCCAACGGCATTAGGGGGCAAATCCTTTCTGGCCCGTTTGGCCTGGGCCGGGTTTTGCTCCGCGGCAAGCAGCAGGGTGCTGGCCGCCACCCCTTTCAAAAAATCCCTGCGTCGTATCTTCATACCCTATTCTCCCTCTGAGGAAGAATCTTGCCGTGTCTTGCCAAGGTTCTTGGCAACCGCGGCCGCGGCTCCCAGCGCCACGCCGGCCACGCCGGCTGCCAGTGCCGCCGCGCCCGCCGAGGCGCCTTTCCCCCGCTCGGTAACGATATGCGGATACGCGGCCCCGGGGGTGATGTACTTCAGATCGGCCTGGACATGGAGCGGGAGATGAAACCCCACCCCTTCCTCGGTGCAGCCAAAACACGGATGCCCGGTACCCACCGGCCAGGATCCTGGACCAGCATCATTGAAAAGGACGGCCGGACAGTTGGCAAAGGTCATCGGCCCCTTGCAGCCGAGCTTGAACAGGCAATAGCCTTTCCGGTGCCCCTCGTCGCCGAAGGCAAGGGCAAAACGGCCTGCGTCAAAATGGGGCCTGCGCTCGCAGTTCTCATGAATGAGGCGGCCGTATGCGAATTTCGGCCTGCCTTTCTCATCCAGAGCGGGCAGTTTTTTAAAGGTCAGAAAGTGGATCACTGTGGACAGAAAATTGTAGGCATTGGGAGGACAGCCGGGAATTGTCACCACGGTCTTGCCCTTGAGAAACTCAGGCGCGCCCACGGCGCCGGTGGGGTTCGGCTCTGCCGCGGCAACTCCGCCCCAGGAGGCGCAGGAACCGATGGCGATCACGGCGGCGGCCTTGGCCGCGGTCGTGCGCACGATTTCGCTGAACGGTTTGCCGCCGATCATGCAATACACCCCGTTGTCCTTCACGGGAATAGCTCCTTCCACCACCAGGATGAACTTGCCGGAATTTTTCGCGATCGAGGCCTGCAAGGCCGCCTCTGCCTGATGGCCGGCCCCGGCATTGAGGGTTTCATTATAATCAAGGGAGATAAGATCGAGGATGAGATGTTCAAGGGAGGGATGGGAGGGACGCAGCAACGATTCGGTGCAGCCGGTGCAGGCAGAGCCGGAAAGCCAGATCACCGGGGGACGCTGCGGCGCCGTAACCGCGGCCGCGATCCGTGGAGCGACCTCAAGAGGAAGCCCCATGCCTGCGGCCATCACCGTGCAAAACTTCATGAAATCACGACGCGATATCCCGTTCAGACGTTCACTGATCCTGGCAAAATCCTGCTCTTTCATCGTTCGCCTCTTTTGCGTGTATGGAGCATTCTCCCCATTTCCAATAACAGCGGAATTTCAAAAGATTATCCAGTATTTCATCATAAAGGCATGTCACAAGTCAAGCATGATCAGTCTAGGTATAAACACCTAAAAAATGGTAGTGCAATTTTCTCCCCAGGGTCAAGAATTTTCTCGTTGGCCGCCCGGATTCTTTGCGGTATGGTGCCGCAACCAATACGCAAACAGGAAATCAACCATCATGCCGCATACCGCCTCCCTTGATCCAGCCAGCATCATCCAGCATGTCTATGTGGAAAACGACTGCCGGGATCTGCCCCTCACCGCAACTATCCTGGCCAATCTTCCGGGCCGGGAGGTGAGGATTATTCCACCCCGTTCCGGCCTGGATTTTTTCGCTGCCGGCATCACTCCCCAGAATCTCACCAGCGGCAAGAAGCATCTTGTCCTCTGCAAAAACCGCGGCCGCTTTCTCAAGCCCTGCCCCGCGACCAGGGAATACCGTTGCTGCGACTACCAGGTGCTCAACGTCGGGATGAACTGCCCCATGGATTGCGTGTATTGCATCCTGCAGGCCTATTTGAACAACCCCTGGCTTTCTTTCTTTGTGAACACCGATGATCTGCTGGCCGAACTCACCGCCGCTCTTGCCGAAACGCCGCAGACCTTCCGCCGCATCGGCACCGGCGAATTCACCGACTCCATGGCCCTGGACCGGATCACGGGCTTGAGCCGGATTCTCATCGATTGCTTCAAGGATCAGCCCAACGCGGTGCTCGAGCTGAAATCAAAAGCCGTTGCCCTGGACAACCTTGAGCACTGCAAGCATGGCGGCCGCACCATCATGGCCTGGTCCCTCAACAGCACGGAAATCATGGCCAAGGAGGAGCTGCGCACCGCCAGTCTGGAACAGCGCTTGGCCGCGGCGGCCCAGTGCGCGGACTGGGGCTACAAGCTGGCCTTTCATTTTGATCCGCTCATCTATCATCCCGGCTGGAAAGAGGGCTACAAAGAAACGATCGACCGGCTCTTTGCCGCTGTGCCGGCAACAAGCATCGTCTGGATCAGCATGGGAGCGCTGCGTTTTCTCCCCGCCCTGAAAAGCATCGCCACCAGGCGCTTCCCCAGATCACGTTTTTTCCATGAAGAATTTATTATTGGATTAGACAATAAATTCAGGTACTTCCGTCCGCTGCGCACGGAGATGTACCGCCACATGACGCACCATCTTTCCCGCCACCTGGACCCGGCCACCTGCCTCTACCTCTGCATGGAAAGCGACGAAATCTGGCAGGAGGTCTTCGGCTTCTCCCCGGAAGAAAAAGGCGGCTTGCCCGCCATGCTCGACCTGGCCGCCCGAACACAATGCGGCCACACCTGAGCACACTTTCCCTTCCGGATACATCCCTTTTGGGTGTTGATTTTTACCCGGCCCATCCTTACTATGATATATCGTTTCCCGGCGGCCAGTCCCGGAAGACACCAGCCAGCGCGGATCCGGAAAAGGTTGGTGCGGACGCGGGAAATAGCCGGTATGATGGGCGGCCATCACAACAGCGCCTCATTTTTTTTGCAAATCTGATCGAGAACATTAAGGAGAAGAAATGGTCAACAAAGTCATCCTCATCGGCAACCTCGGCAAAGACCCGGAAGTGCGCTACTCGCAGGCAGGGGCAGCCATCGCCAGCTTCAATGTCGCCACCACGGAAACCTGGAAAAAACAGGACGGCTCCAAGGAAGAGTTGACCGAATGGCACAGGATCGTGGCCTTTGGCCGTTTGGGCGAGATTTGCGGCGAGTACCTGTCAAAGGGCTCCAAGGTCTTCATCGAGGGGCGGCTGCAGACCCGCAAATGGGACGACAAGGACGGCAATACAAAATACACCACCGAGATCGTGGCTCGGGAGATGAAGATGCTCTCCCCCCGCGGCAGCGGCGGTGATTCCGGGCAGTCCCGGCAGTACGACGACCAGCCGTTTCCGGAGCCGGTCATGGGCGATGACGTTCCGTTCTAACACCTTTTTTTGATCACAGAAGACAGGACACACAGGCAGGCCAGGTATGGATTACTATAAATTACTCGGTGTGGAAAAAAACGCTTCCCCGGAGGAAATCAAGAAAGCCTACCGCAAACTTGCCCTCAAGCACCATCCGGACCGCAACAAGGGGAACAAGGAGGCGGAGGAGCAGTTTAAAAAGATCAGCGAGGCGTACGCCGTTCTCTCCGACGCGGAGAAACGGCAGCAATACGACTCCTTCGGTTCCGCCGGGTTCCAACAGCGCTATTCCCAGGAGGATATCTTCCGCAACGCCGATCTGGGCGATATTCTGCGGGAATTCGGCATCAACTTCGGCGGGGGCCGCGCCACCTTCCGGAGTTCCGGCGGTGGGGGCGGCATCTTCGAGGAGATGTTCCGCCAGCCAGGGGCAGGCGGCCGCGCCAGCCAGGGTTTTCAAGATTTCCGCCAGCAACAGCAGGTGAAGGGCAACGACCTTTCCCTGGAACTGCCCATCACCCTTAATGAGGTGCTGACCGGCGCCGAAAAAACCATCTCCCTTGGCCGCGGCGGTGCGGCGGAGAGGGTTTCCGTAAAGATCCCCCCTGGAATCGAGACCGGCAAGAAGCTGCGGATTTCTGGCAAGGGGTCTCCCTCTCCCATGGGAGGCCCGCCGGGCGATCTGTACCTGCTGATCACGGTCGAACCCCACCCGGTCTTCAGCCGGGAAGGGGCGCACCTCTCCATGGATCTGCAAATCCCTTACAGCTCCGCCGTGTTCGGCGCCGAGGTGGAGGTTCCCACCCTGGACGGCAAGCAGCTCAAGGTCAAGGTTCCGCCCGGCTGCCAGCCCCAGGCAAAACTGCGCCTTCGCAAACAGGGCTTGCCGGAGGGACGAGGCGGCGAACGGGGAGATCTGCTGGTGAAAATCGTGGTGGCGGTACCGAAGGAACTGTCGGAGAAACAGCAGGCGCTGGTAAACAATTTGAAGGAAACGGGGTTGTAGCCCTTTGCCGGGCAGTACCCCAGACAAAAGCGCGCCCTGAGATCGCCCGGAACGCTTAGAGAAGTATGCCGACAAAGATGGTGGACATGCTGAACATGTATCGCTCGGGCAATCCTCCCCGCAGGGCGATATCATCCTCAAGGCGGGTGAGGATTCGGGTCATGATAACCTCGTAGCCCATGTTGAGGTACCCGTCCGCGCCCGCTTCGTTGGTGAGAAAAAGCAGTTTGCCGTTTTTGTCCTTGTATGTTTTCAACCGCCAGTTCACCTGACTGAGATTATGATGGAGCCGTTGCAACCGCTCCAGCGAAATCTGCAGGCCGGTCACAAAAAACCCCTCCTCCCCAACATTATACGCCTCCACGATGCTTTTCCACAACCCGAGACTCAGCAGATAGACCCGATCCGGTTCGACGGTTTCGGGATGGAATGCGGCGGCGAGGATTTCGTGGGATTGCTTGTACGCATAGACCTGCTCCACCGTGGGCAGAGGAGCGAAAACAGCCTCGATCTTCCGCCGCTGCCGCTCCGGATCTTTCTCATATTTGGGGTTTTTGGCATAGAGCCGGGCGGTGAATTCCCGCAGGGAAGTTTGATACTGGCGCACATGGTGCCGGATAACGCCGACATCCGTGGGGGTAAAAAATCCCCCGAACCCTTCATTGGCGCCGGTTCCGGAAATTCCGCAGCCAGAAAGCAACAGCAGGGCGCACCCCAGCAGCATGGCTGCGACTGTTTCGCACGGACCACGCACAAGCGGTCTCGGCATCACGCACCTCCCGGAAAAATGGTTTCCTGACTGCAGCCACTCGCAAGAGTGGTACCCCATACCGCGTCTGTCCGATGATAGCACAATTTCCTGCTGCGAGCGCCGGCAAAAAAAACGGTATGCCTGGATTTTTCGACGCCCTGCGTGCGATCCAGGGATGAATCTCGCAATTTCAACGAGATCTAACTCGTTGAAATTGCGAGATCGGCGAGAATTCACTTCTGGCCGATCGTGACTGAAAAAGCCAGGACGGCTTTTTCAGCATCCTGCTAGATATCCGTTCCGGTTATCTTGACCAGCGCTTCCCGGTAGCGGGACGCGGTTTTCTCGATAATTTCCCGCGGCAATGGGGGCGGCGGCGGGTTTTTCCCCCAATCGAGGGAGGAAAGATAATCGCGGAGAAACTGCTTGTCAAAACTCGGCTGTCCCGCGCCGGGCTGGTACTGATCCAAGGGCCAGAACCGGGAAGAATCCGGGGTCAACACCTCATCGATGAGGATAATCTCGCCGTTATAGATGCCCAGTTCGAATTTGGTGTCGGCAATGATGATTCCCCTGCCGCGGGCGTAGTCCGCCGCTTTCACATAGAGACGCACGCAGATATCCTTTATCCGGGCGGTCTGTTCCCCCCCTAACATATTTTCCATTTCCGCCAGGGAGATATTTTCGTCGTGCGCGCCAAGGGCCGCCTTGGTGGATGGGGTAAAAAGCGGTTCGGGAAACTTGTCCGACTCCCGCATTCCGGCGGGCAAGGAAAAACCGCAGACGTTCGGGTCTTTTTTATACGCCTGCCAGAACGAACCGGACAGATAACCGCGGACAATGCACTCCACCGGCAGGGGCTTGGCCTTTTTCACCAGCAGGCTGCGGCCCGCCAACTGCTCCCGGTATGGGGCGCAGGCCGCAGGATATTCCTCGACCTTGGCCGTGATCAGGTGATTGGGCACAATGTCCTTGAGATAGTCGAACCAGAAGAGGGAAAGCGTGGTCAGAATCGCGCCCTTGTTGGGGATGGGGTCATCCATCACCACATCAAAGGCGGAGATCCGATCCGAGGCCACCATCAGCAGGTGGTCTTCCACCTCGTAGAGATCCCGGACCTTGCCGCGATGCACCAGATGGAGATTGGCAAAATTCGTTTGCGTAATGGGTGTTGTCATGACATCTTCCTTATCAAGAAAATTACAGGGCGGAGGGCACGGGAATGTTGATGCCTACTCAATTAGATACTTTTTTCAAGCCGCTTGCGCGATATTTTTTTAGGAGCCGTTCAGAAACATCAGGCCATTTATGTTGCCTTGCTGTGCGGCTCCTTATGCCATCTGGCTGCCTAAAACGGCCATGTTATTTTTTGACGATGGCTTGCTTATCCGGACTCAGCCGCGATAAAACCACCTCTTGATCTCGTCGGAGGTAAAGATTTTGGCCACCGGCCGGCCATGGGGGCAATGGGAAAAAACTTCGGCCCGCTGCATTTCCTCCAGCAGCGCTGCGGCTTCCGTGGCAGTCAGCCTTTGCCCTGCCTTGATCGCCGCCTTGCAGGCCATATCGGAGAGGACCTCCTCGGCCCGCACCCCGTTTTTCCCGGAGCCAGGCTCGCCGAACCTGGCAAAGATACCGGCCATCACCTCTTCAACCGAAGAGCGGCCAAGCACCGCGGGCACGGCCTTCACCACCTGGCTCGACCCTCCAAAATCCTCGATCTCGACCCCGAGGGCACGGATCTCTTCGGCATACTGCTTGAGAATCTGGAGCTCCTCCAGGCTGCACTCCATGACCTTTGGAAACAAAAGGGTCTGGCGGGCGATTTTTTTGCCGGCAAATTGCTTTTTCAATGTTTCAAACAACAGCCGCTCATGGGCGGCGTGCTGGTCAACGGCAAGCAGGCCGTTTTCCGTGGCGCAGAGCAGGTAGGTGTCCAGCACCTGCCCGAGATAGCGCAATCCGCCAAGGGCAGGCGCCCTCTCCTCCCCGCCCGCGGCCGGAGGCTGGGGCTCCGCCGCACAATTGCATTCCGACAAGAGGTCCCTGTCAGAAACAGGCTGGAGAACCGACGGTACGGCAGCACCAGCAGTCGCAAAAAGCGGCAACGGCTCCTGCGCCGCAGGGGCGGGAATGGCTGAAACCGGCGCATACGCCTTGACTGGAATGGCTTTGGCCTGTTCCCTGTCCTGGTCGAGAACAGGAACCTGGAATATCTCCTTTTTCAAGGCCCGCTGATGATCCGCCATGGCACCCTGAACCGCGGCGACCACGGCCTGATGCACTGACGACGGTTTATGGAACCTGACCTCCTGTTTTGTGGGATGGACATTCACATCAACGCTTGCAAGCGGCAGGTTCAGAAAAATCACCCCGCCTACCCCCCGGCCCTTCATGAGATAATTCTGAAGTCCCTCGCTCACCGCGTGGGCTACCAGGCGGTCATGGATCGCCCGGCCATTGACAAATATTCGCAAGCGTCCGGCAGCAGGAGCGTCCGGGGGTAGAAGATACCCCCAAACCCCAGGCTCGGCCCCGTCCTGAACCTGGCGCTCCACCTCCACCAAAGCTCCCCCCTCCTTGCCAAAAATCCGTTCCGCCCTGCTCCGTGGGGTGTCAAGCCGCGAAGGCAGCCGCAGCACCTCGCGTCCGTCCACCGCAAAACTCACCCCCAGTTCCGGGCGGGCCAGGGCATAATTCTTCACCACCTCTTCGATATGGGCCAGTTCCGTGCGGGTGGATTTCAAAAATTTTTTCCGGGCCGGGACATTGCCGAAAAGATCCGTCACCTCAAAAGAGGTGCCTGGGCTGGCCCCCATCTCATGCACCTTGAGAACCTTACCGAAACGAAGATCAACCTGGGTACCCAGCTCTTGGGTTGCGGGACGCGAGGTAATCCGCACCCGGGAAACCGAGGCGATGCTGGGGACGGCCTCGCCCCGAAACCCGAGGGAACGGATGGCGCCAAGCTCGGCCAAGCGTGTGATCTTGCTGGTGGCATGGCGCTCCAGACAGAGGAGCACATCATCCTGATCCATGCCGGAGCCGTCGTCAATCACCCGGATCAGGCGGGTGCCGTCGCCTTCCACCTGGATACCGACCTGGGTTGCCCCGGCATCGATGGCGTTCTCCAACAGCTCCTTGACCACCGAAGCAGGCCGCTCGACAACCTCGCCGGCCGCGATCTGGTTGGCCAGATTTTCCGGAAGAATTCTTATCCTGGACACAACTTAGAGCACACTCAACATGTGAAGCTTCAGCCACTCCTCGTCCCACCACTCCACCGGATCGACAAAGATGCCGTTGACCAGCATGCTGAAGTGGAGGTGATCGCCCCCCGCCATGCCAGTGATGCCGGAAAGGCCGAGAACCGCGCCCTTCTCGACCATGCTGTTCAGGGTGACGTCTATCTGACTCAGGTGGGAGTAGAGGCTGAAAACCCCCTGGCCATGATCCAGGATGACGGTATTCCCATAAATCCCAAGATACTCGGCAAAAACCACCAGCCCCCGGTTGGCGGCTTCGATATCGGCATGCTCAAGCGATGCAATGTCCACGCCCAGATGCACCTGCTCGTCGATCTTCTCGCCGTTGTACAGATACGTCCGGTGATCGGCGTATCCGGCCCGCGGACTTCCTTGCATCCGTCCGAAACGGCCATCCCAAAGACGCTCTGGCTGAAATTTCGAGCACACTTCCTGGATTTTCTTGTAATTGGCCGCCCGGATGTCGTTGTTCACCGAGACAAACTGCTCCACCGGGGTGCCGCTCAGTTCCGGATAATGGGAGGCAAACTCCGGCAGCTTGGCGGAGAGAAACCCATCGCCGATGCTGATCTTGTCACTGACAATCTTGCGCACATGCAGGTTCATGGCAAAGGGAGTCTTGGCCTCGTTTCCGGCCTGGTCCGCCGCAACCACAAAAACCTTTTCCAGCGCGGCAATGTCGTGGGGCAGCCCCATGCAGGCGCCATAGATCCCTTCGCCCCGCTTGGGCAGAGGAAAACCCGGGTAGAATATCTCGTTGATCAACACTCCGTGCCTGCCCGCCGCTTCGCTGACCCGGTAGAGAACCACTCCGGCGCCGCCGCCTTTGATATACCGGGGCGACTCCATCACACTGATCGCCGGCGGCTTGGTGTCGATGACAACAACCGAGGAGTGCACGGTGACATTGCCCCTGAGCCAATTCCACCAAGAATAATCAGCCGCCGTCACCACCAGTTCCGCCGGGCCGTCCTTCAAGCCCAGGCCCTTGGGCGTGATCTCGATATCCTCTTCGATCTGCTTCGTCCCCCCTCCGGCGAGAGAGCCCGCCTTAGGATAGCTTCTTTCAAGCAACACTGCCTTCTTGCCTTCCTGAATGAGGGAAACCTTGAGGGAACTCAAGCCACTCTTGGCATCACTGGCAACCACCGAAATCTGCCGGGCAAGGCCGATGTGGGAGATCTCCTCCTTGAGCGTCACCTGGGGCTTTTCCATCTCCCCCACCAGCCAGAAAAAAGCCGCCAGAATAAGCCCAAGCACTCCCAAGCCCCCAAGAATCAGGGAGGGAAGCGCGCTCCTGTTTTTCTTCATTGTGTCAAACGGGTCAAACTTCATGCATCCATCCTCTTCACACAGGCGTTCCGGACCCGGAACTTTTTAAAATGACATCTTTGCCGCAGGAACATCTCCCACGGCCTTGCGCGTTTTCAAATTGTGGCGATAATACCATGAACCTTGCCATGATTCCAGAGCTCTTAAGCCGTTGTGAAAAATCAGCCTCACCGGCCGGATAACAATGAGATCATAAAAAGCCGTAACAGCACAGTCGGACAAGGCCTTTGTCCGGTAAAGCCTCTTAATCTCTTGACAGGAAAAGCCATCCTCATATAGTGTGCGAGGTGTTTTTCCGGAGGGAATCAGAGGCAACGATCATGAAAAATTTTCATACCGTCATCGTGGGCGGCGGTCCGGGAGGACTGGCCTGCGCCACCCTTCTCGCCCGAGAGGGAAAAGATGTTCTGGTCCTTGAACGAAACAGCGCCATCGGCCCCAAGGTCTGCGCCGGCGGCATTCCCTCCGTCGCCCAGCGGCTCGGTTTTCCGGAAACCCTGTGGGAGAAATCCTTCACCAGCCAGCACATCAGCAGCAACTGGCAGCACGCCGTCATCCAAGCCGACAGCCCCATTATCCGCACCGTTGACCGGGGCAGGCTCGGACGATGGATGGCGGACAGAGCCGTGGCAGCAGGAGTCAGCATCGCCACCAACGCCCTTGTGCTCAAGATCGGCGAAAACCGGGTGCATACCCGGGGGGGGGAGGAATTTGGCTTTTCCTTCCTGGTGGGCGCCGATGGGAGCAGCTCCCTGGTGCGCCGCCAGCTTGGTATTCCCACAGAACACATGGGGGTGGGCATCAATTACCAAGTGCAGGGCAACTTCCCCGAGATGCAGTGGCACCTTGACTCCGAGCTCTTCGGCAACGGCTACGCGTGGATTTTCCCCCACCAGGATACCGCCTCCATCGGCGTATATGCCCGGCGCAGCACCAGCAAACCGAACATCCTGCTGAACCGCCTGCACCAGTGGGGTGCCCGGCATAACCTCGAACTCAAATCCCGCCAGCCCCAGGCCGCCCTGATCAACTCCGACTTTCGCGGCTGGCGTTTTCACAACCGCTTTCTGATCGGCGATGCAGCGGGCCTTGCCTCGGGACTCACCGGCGAAGGCATCTATTCGGCGATCGTTTCCGGGGAAGAAGCGGCGCGCACCATCCTTGATGCCGGGTATGAAAGCAAAAAAATGACCCGGCTCATCACGAGGCATCACCAGCATACCCGCATCCTCGACCTGGCCTCCAGCGGCAAACTGACCGGAAAACTCGTCCTGGAGTCCCTGATTTTCTGCCTGCGCACCGGCCTTATCCCTTTTCGCGCCCTGGAAATGGGCATCGACCAACCTTCATGAAGGATCTGCCCGTGAACCCTGACTCGAAAAAAAACAAAACCCGGCTGCTCAATATCCTGTTCCTCGCCGGGTGTGCAGCCATTCTTGCTTTTTTGCTCAAAGCGCCGCCCGAATCAACAAAAAAGCTGCCCCAGGATGAAATCCACCTGCAATTCTATCCCCTGGACAAAAAGGAGGCAGAGAAGCATTGCGCCCCCTGCCATGCCCCCGAAGGCCAAGCCCCACTCCCGGAAGGCCATCCGCCGAAATACCGGTGCCTTTTCTGCCACAAGAAATACCAATAAGATGAACCTCTCCATTTCCCTCCCGGGTCTTGCCGCCACCTCCGCCCTTGGCCGCTATTTCGGCGAGACCGCCCGCCCCGGCGAAGTGATCACCCTGGGCGGCTCTCTGGGGGCGGGGAAAACCACCCTCACCCAGGCCATCGGCCAGGGGTTGCTGGTGCCGCCATCCTGCTATATAACCAGCCCCACCTTCAGCCTCCTGCACGAATATTCCGGGCGGCTGCCCCTCTATCATCTGGATCTCTATCGCTTGAGCGATGAAACGGAAATAGAGGATCTCGGCTTGCTGGAATATCTGTACGGAACAGGGCTCAGCGTGATCGAATGGCCGGACCGGCTGGGCAGCCTCATGCCCGCGGAACGGCTACACATCACGCTCACCCTGCTCGGCGAAACGTCCCGGCTGGCTGAAATAACCGGATATGGCAGGGGATGGGAGGAAAAAATCGCCGCGCTGCGGACTGAACCGCAGTGGCGCGGATGAACGCCAACAGATGAAAAAACAGGGACCGGAACGGATCAGGAAGGCTCGCTGTCCTTCGGTGACGAAACTCTGGGCATCATCTCGCCGAGGATCATGGTCAGTTTTGCCTTGATAATGGGTTTGGTGAGGAAACCGTTCATTCCCGCCTCATAACAGGCGGTTTCGTCCTCTTTTCTGGCGTGGGCCGTGAGGCCGACGATCCCCAACGGCTCCTTGAGGGCGCGCAAGCCGACATAGTCCTGCCGCAGGGACTGATCGGCCTCAATCGCTCTGATTCTTCTGGTGGCCTCCATGCCGTCCATATTCGGCATCTGCACATCCATCAGAACAAGGTCAAAGGCTTGGTGCCTCAAATGCTCCAGGGCCTCGGTCCCATCGGAAGCCACCTCGACCTCATACCCTTCCCGGGTGATGAGGATGCTGGCCAGCCGCTGATTAACCGCGTTGTCCTCGACCAGAAGGATCTTTCCGCCCCCGGCCTTTTCCCGGCACGCCTCCTTGTGCTCTTGCAAGGAGATGATCTCCGCCGGGGCCTCTTCCAGGGGAATAACGAAAGAAAAAATGCTGCCCTTTCCCTCTTCGCTGGCCACCGCGAGATGCCCGCCCATGAGTTCCACAAGCTGGAGGCAGATGGCCAGCCCCAGACCTGTCCCCCCATATTTCCTGGTGGTCGAACCATCGGCCTGGGTAAATTTTTCAAAAATCGCCTCAACCCGGTCGGCGGGAATACCTATGCCGCTGTCGCGCACCGAAAATCGGCTGACAACACGGCCGGCAGCGGAACGCTCATAGGCAACCTCAATGTCAACCCCGCCCTGCTCCGTAAACTTCATGGCGTTTCCAGCCAGATTTATCAAAATCTGACGCAGTCGATTGCAGTCTCCCATTATTCTTTTCGGGATACGGTTGTCGATTGTGCTGGCGACGACAACCCCCTTTTCCCGGGCGGGAATCTTGAACATGGCGACCACGTTATCGATCACCTCGGCGAGATCGAAAGGCAGATGTTCGAGTTCGAGCTTGCCCGCCTCGATTTTAGCCAGATCAAGAATGTCGTTGATCAGGGTCAGCAAGCTCGTCGCAGACTGGGTGATGGTTCGGGCATATTCAAGCTGCTCTTCTGCCAACGGGGTTTCGGAGAGGAGTTCACTGAAGCCGATGATGGCATTCATGGGCGTTCGCAATTCATGGCTCATGTTGGCCAGGAAATCGCTCTTCAGACGGCTGATCTCCTCAAGCCGCACATTGGCCTCCCGCAACTCGGCGGTTTGTTTGGCGATTTCGCTTTCCAGCTTGCGGGCATATTCTTTTTCCCGCTCCTGATTGAGCCGGTACTGACGATAGTTGTCCTCAATCAGCTTGCCGTGCTGCTGCTGGAGAATGCTGATCTGCCGGACCGACTGCTCATGATCCGCGACAAGCATCTCCCGTTCCTGCCTGTACAGGGCGAGCTCAAGGGTATTGCGCAAGAGAGAGGCGATCGCGGAACCTGGCTCCCAATCATCTTCCGGGGACGCAGTGCAGGAAATGATCAGCACCGCCGAAAACTTGGCAAGCGATATCGCATGGCACCGGGTGCCGTTATCCGCCTTTCCCGTGACAAAGCCATCGGTGGCCTTGGCCTCGCGAACCAGCTTTTCGCGCACCGGCAAGGCGACAGCCAGGGAACGCGCTCCATCAAGCACAGCCCCGGAATCACTCACCAAGAGCATCGAGGCTTCGGGCAACAGCGCATCGAGGATCGCCAAAAAACTTTGCAGTTCCGCATTGGCGTCGATCAGATCATCAAATATGGCATCAAAGGTGGGCTCGGTCATCAGCGTTTCACTCGTCCGACTCGTACAATTCTTTGGCCTTGGCCATTTCACCAGGCAGATCCCTGATAATGATCTTGTAATCCGCCACCTTCTCCTTCACATGCTCGGTCAACTCGGGGGACAATGGCTCGATGGGCCCGGGGATGGCCCAGTACTGCATCTTGCCCGCCATGAATTCCGCCAGTTGCAGAATGCTGCCGGTGCTGGAAACGGATTTCACCTGCTTGGCAAGATGATGCGACTTGATGGAGCCGAGCACCTCCTGGGGCAATCCCCAGTCCTTGGTAAGAAGATAGCCCACCTCGGCATGATCGGCGCCAATGGCATTGCGTTCGCACTCGATCAGGGATCCCTTCCCTTCCCGGTATGCCTTGCAGGCTTCGCGCAGCGCCTCTCCGGCTATCTGATTTTCAACGATGAGCCCGATGTCATGGATGATGCCGGCCAAAAAAACATCCTCGCCGTCCTTGCCGAAAATACGTTTGGCAATCATTCCCGAGAGGATGGCCACGGTGGCGGAATGCATCCAGAGTTTCGGCGCCGAAAAATCAGCGTCCTCACCCTTGAACAGCCCGCGCAACCCTTCAACCGCCACCAGATTGCGGAGCTGTTTCATGCCGGCGAAAACCACGGCTTTGGAAATGGATTCGACTTTTTGGGACAGGCCGAAATAGGGGCTGTTGACAAGGCGCAACAACCGGGTGACCAGAACAGGGTCGAGCTTGATAATCTCCTCGAAATCCTGCATGGTGCTGCGATCGTCATTGACCAGTTGGGTCACCTTGATCGCCACATGCGGGAGCGTTTTCAGCTCGGTGAATTTTCGAAGTATTTCTTTGGCGCTGGGCATGATTCAGTCAGAGAAATTCAGGGAAAATCTTGTCCCTGCGACAGGTGGTTTTTTCTCCCTGGTCACTTTCATTGCCGTTCGGCAAAGGCCGTGAGAAGGGCGGCAAGCTGGGCGGCCAATTCTTTTCCCTGGGAAAGATCGCCGGCCCGGCCTTTCTTTTCAAGCTCGGCCGCGATCTTTCGCACACCTTCCACCCCGAGACTGGCGGAGGCGCCCTTGATGCTGTGCGCGGCATCAGCCACGGCCTCGGCGTTTTCTGCGGCAAGGGCGTCATTGATCCGCGCCAGATCAGAGGCGGAAGAATCGCGAAACAGCACCAGCAGTTCCGCCAGCATCTCTTCGTCGTCTCCGGACTGCTCCAGGGCGAAATTCCTGTCCCACTCAAGGTCTGCCATATCTGTTCCTTATCATAAAATTAGTGATCGCCGCGGCCGGAAAACAATAAGGAAGCGACGACACAATATCATGCAAGCCACCAAACCACGGTTGCGGTTCACTGGTTATCATACAGAAAGTGCTGCCGATCAGCAAATGTATAAATGGGAAAATTCCGCGCCTTTTTTTCTCCTGCGAACCGAAGAGAAAAGCACCCCCTACGCTCCGGTCAAGGCCGCCTCTATACGGGCAAAAGGAATGACCCCGGCCCTGAGCAGGCGGATCTTGCCCTCCCGATAGCCCAGAAGGGTCGAACCCTGGCCGCCTGGGGTCAGCCCGCCGTCAAGAACAACATCCACCTCCGGACCCAACTGCGCAAACACGCCGTCGGCAGCCACCGCCGCGGGCTGCCCGGAAAAATTCGCGCTGGTCGCTGTTACCGGCTGGCCAAAGGCCTTGACAAGTTGCTGGGCCACGGGATGGGAAGAAACCCGCACCCCAATGGTGCCCCGGGAGCCGGTAAGCATCTCCGGCAAGGAATGAGCCGCTGGAAAGACCAGGGTCAATGGCCCGGGCCAGAATCTTTCCATCAACAGGGGAAAGGGAGGGGGGATCTCGGCGACAAGGCGGGGAAGCTGGGAGGGATTGTCGATGATCAGCAGGACAGGCTTGCCGGGAGGCCGTCCTTTCAGGGCAAAAAGACGGGACACGGCCGCCTGATTGAAAGGATCAACCGCCAGCCCGTAATATGTTTCCGTGGGAAAGGCGACAACCCCTCCCGAGCGAAGAACCGCACACGCTTGGGCCAGGGCCTCTTCCGTCACAAGGGATTCCGCCACGGCTTTCCTGTCACGCACTTCCAACGAGCCGTTGCGCCTTTTCCTCCACCTCGCGGGCCATCTCTTCTTTAAAGGCGACAAGCCGTGCCGCCAACTGGTCATCGGCAAGGGCCAGGATCTGCGCCGCAAGAATAGCCCCATTTTTCGCGCCGGCCTTGCCGATGCCCATGGTAGCCACCGGCACGCCCGGCGGCATCTGCACCGTGGAAAGCAAGGCGTCAAGGCCGTTGAGGGAGGAGGAGTCAACCGGCACCCCGATAACAGGCAGGGTGGTATGGGCCGCCAGAACTCCGGCCAGATGGGCCGCCATCCCCGCCGCGGCGATGATGATCTTCAGGCCGCGCCCCTTGGCGCTGCTTGCGTATTCCATGGCTCGCGCCGGGCTGCGGTGGGCGGAAGCCACCGTTATCTCGTAAGGGATATCCATCTTCTGCAAAAAATCCACGCACCCCTGCATAACCGGCAGATCCGAATCACTGCCCATGACAATGCCGATCATAACTCACTCCCCTTTTCGATCATAATCATTCGCCAGAAACAAAATCCACTATGTCACTATGTACAATAAACGTTCAGCAGCGCCGCTTCGCTGCTGCCGCAGATGCGTGTGTCAATTGTCGGCAGAAGTGCCGACAAAGAGGCCTGTGAAGTGTGCTATTGCACACGAGCAAGCCGATGACAGCTAAGCGAGCGCAGAGCGAGACTGCGAAGCAGATGCGGTGCTCTGCTGCACGTTTATTTTCGGTCCAAGGCCTTGCGGCCGATATCCTTCCGGTAGTAACAGCCGTCCCAGCCGATCTCCTCCGCGGCCTTGTATGCCTTGCCAATGGCATCCCGCACCGTATCTCCGATGGCGGTCACTCCCAACACCCGGCCGCCGTTGGTGACGATCGCATCGCCCTGCCATGCGGTGCCGGCGTGAAAAACCACCACGTCCTCATGCGCCCCGGCCTCCGCAAGACCATGGATGACCTTGCCGTTTTCATACTTCCCGGGATAGCCTCCGGCCGCCATGACCACGCAAACCGTGGGCCGCGGGTCGATCTCCAGGGAAATTTCGGACAGACGGCCATCGATCACCGCTTCCATGACCTCCACCAGATCGGTTTGGAGCCGCATGAGCAAAGGCTGGGCCTCGGGGTCGCCGAACCGGCAGTTGAACTCAAGCACCTTGATCTCCCCCCTGTCGATCATCAGCCCGGCATAGAGCACTCCTTTGTAGGGGCAGCCTTCCGCAGCCAGCCCCTTGACCGTGGGCAGCATCACGGTTTCCATGACTTGCCGGTGCAGGGATTCGGTCACCACCGGCGCAGGGGAATAGGCTCCCATGCCCCCGGTGTTCGGCCCCTTGTCGCCATCAAAAATCGCCTTATGATCCTGGGAGGTAGGCAGGGGCAGGACCGTCTCTCCATCGGTGAAGGCAAGAAAAGAGGCCTCTTCCCCGGAGAGAAACTCCTCGATCACCACCCGGCTGCCGGCCTCGCCAAAGGCCTTTTCCTCCATGAACAGGTCCACCGCCGCCTTTGCCTCGGCAATGGTCTGGGCCACCACCACGCCCTTGCCCGCGGCCAAGCCATCGGTTTTTACCACCAAGGGAGCGGACTGCTTTTCCACATAACGGAGGGCCTCTTCCCTGTCGGTAAAGGTGGCGTAAAAGGCAGAGGGTATATGATATTTTTCAAGCAAATCCTTCATGAAAACCTTGCTGCCTTCAAGGGTGGCGGCGTTGCGCCGGGGGCCGAACACCCGCAGCCCGTTTTCTTCAAAATAATCCACAATGCCCAAGGAAAGCGGGACTTCAGGGCCGATCACGGTAAGGTCAACCTCTTTCTCTTGCGCAAAGCCGGCAAGCGCTGAAATATCGGTGGCGCTGATCGCAACGCAGGTTGCCAGTCCGCTGATCCCGGCATTGCCCGGGGCGCAATATATCTCCGTCACCCTAGGGCTCTGCCGCAACTTCCAGACCAGGGCATGCTCCCTGCCGCCCGAACCAACAACCAGAATCTTCATTAAAAATCTCCTCGGCTTGTTCCTGAAATAATCTTTTATCCCCCCGGAGTCATTGGGAAATACCAAAAAACCGGAGGGGCTGTATTGTACCCCAAAACCGCAGGACAAGGAAGCATTAAACCGTTGCGAGGCACAAATGTATCCCCCGAAAAGCCAAACCCGCGACAGGAGTCCTTCCCCTGCGCACATGCAACCCCGCCGTTCCCGCCGCCGCCCAACAAACCCCTGCGCCTGCCGGAAAACATCCTTCCTTCTTCAGAAAAAACTTTTGCCTTGACACCCGGCACTTCCCCTTCTATGATAGGCCAAAAAATGAATGAATACACATTCATAAGTCAACCATCCCACGACCGTCACCTCTACGTATCCTGCTGACTCCATGAGAACTTCGGACAAACATACCAAGATCATCGAAGCGGCCATCACCGTTTTTGCCAGAAAGGGTTTTTTCAGCGCCCGCATTTCCGACATTGCCAAGGAAGCCCAGGTGGCGGACGGGACCATCTACCTTTATTTCAACAACAAATACGACATCCTTATTTCACTCTTTGAGGAAGAGATCGGCAAGATCATCCTGGAGGTTAAACTCCTCCTGGAAAAAGAGAGCGATCCCCGGAAGATGCTCCACATTTTCGCCCTGCACCACATGCAACTCATGGAGGAGAAAAAAGAGCTTGCCGAGGTGTTACAGATGGAGTTGCGCCAGAGCAACAAGTTCATGAAAGAATACAGAAATACGAAGTTTATTGAATATGTGGATGTGGTCTCGGCCATTATCCATAAGGGCAAGGAAGATGGGGTATTCCGCAAGAGCCTCCTGCCGGGCGTATTCAAGCGGGCCTTTTTCGGGGCGCTGGATGAAACCTCCAGGCTCTGGGTTCTGTCGCCGGACCACAGCTACACCATTGACGAAGCGGCCCGGCAGATCAGCGATATTTTCATTTCCGGCATTATGGCGAACCCGGAAAAAGGGGAAAAGACTACGGGGCCGCAGCTCTAGAATCACAAGTCACATCCTGCGGCAGCCCCATCCCGGCAAGACAAGGGAACACCGCCTTGCCGGCTCAAGCCCGCTCCGGGGGTTTGATCTCCATGACCTCCAGTTGCCGCACCCCGCCCGGGGTTTTCACGGTGATCTCGTCCCCCACGCTTTTCCCGATCATGGCCCGGCCGATGGGGGAAAGCACGGAAATGCTGCCCTTGCTCACGTCCGCCTCCAATGGCCCCAGAAGCTGATACCGGATCTCGTCATCCGTATCCAGATCGACAAGAGAGACAACCGTGCCGAAAACCACACGGGAACAGTCCACGGCGGAGCAGTCGATAACCTCGGCCCGCCCCAGCTTGTCCTTGAGCTCCATGATCCGCCCTTCGATGTGCCCCTGACGCTCCTTGGCCGCATGGTATTCGGCATTTTCCTTCAAATCGCCGTGTCCGCGCGCTACCTCGATCGCCTCGATGACCGCTGGACGCTCTTTCTTCTGCAGCCGGTCAAGCTCCTGACGCAATCTGGCATATCCCTCCTGAGACATGGGAATACGCTCAACCATAAGATCCTCCTTGCCCGACAATAAAACTCTATAAAAAAATGGCCGTTTTCCCGGCAGGCAATCGCAGCGGCGATCGCCCCGGTCTAAACGGCGAAAATATCCTTCAACCCATCAACGCCAGCGCATTCCGGTTTTCGGAGAGGCGGGACAACAGCAAACCATTCAATTAGCACACGACAAAAAAGATTGCAAGGGAAAGCGGGCCGGGAAAAGCAGGGCTACCAGCGGTAAATGGCCGAAAGAAAAAACTCCTTGGCCCGGTAATCAGGGCCTGAGGTCAATTCCGTTGTCGCGGAAAAAAGAACCTGCGGGGCATATTCCACAAAAAAGCCTCCCTTCCAGGTTTGCATGGCATACCCCATCTCGTCATAGACCACGGCATACTCAAGATCATAGTACCGGGGGATCCCGCGCCTGAACTGATCATCGGAGAGCTGGTGCCTGAAATATACGCTGAAGCGGTTCTGCCAATAATTCATCGGCGTCCAGTATGGGTGGTCGGAAGCGCCAAAACCATCCGCCAGCAGAACGCCGTCGCCTCTGCCGGCCGCGGTGTCTTTAAAATCGTAGGTATAGCACAATTTCAAAAATACCGGATCGAGAAAAAGCAGGTAGGCAGCCCACACATCATACCCTTTCATGGTGTTGTTATCGGAAAAATCGGAGTAGAGATACCCGCCTCCCGCCTGGACGCTGGGAACCATGTCCAGGACAAAATCCGCCCTATAGTCCTGCTGCACGATATTCCGGCTCAGGCTGGCCAGGGTATCGTGTTTGACATCCCGTTCATAGGAAAGAATGCCGGTCAAGCGGTCTCCCAGACGCCCCTCAGCGGCCAGCTCAACAAGGGCGGTGTCGGGCTGGCTGTTTTCCAGCAACTCCGCTCCTGCCCCGCCGCGCAGGAGAAGCTGCTCATTGATATTGGCCGCATAGGAAACAAAGGCGCGGTTTCCACGAATCTTGCCGGTGCCGCCGGGGTCCTGGTAGTCGAGCCGGGCAAGATTCACCGCCACATCATGCTGCAGATACGGCGAGTATTGCAGGCTGGCCCCTTCCCAGCTTTTCCTGATCGCCTTATAGCCTTCCCTGCCCTCCTCCCGGAGATAGCCATACCCCAGGGCGGCCCGGGGTTGGCGCTTCAATTCGTTTCTCTCCCTGGCCTCGGCCAAGCCAGGGAATTCTCCTCCTGCGGCGCGGATATCCTCATACAGCGCAGCTTCATGGCCCAACTGCCCGAACCGGCTATAAATCCCGGCCAGATCAAACTGCAGGGAGGCCTCCGCAGGATATTCCCGCAGCAGCTCTCTGAAATAATTTGCCGCAGCCAGGTACTCGCGGCGGAGCACGGCCTGCCTGGCGGTTTTTTCCAGGGCGAGCTGCTTCTGCCAGCGGTATTGGGCGTAAAACGGAACGGCCATCCGATTCAAGGCCATCGCCCTTTCCCCGGGTTCAAGCACGGCCATGGGCGTCATAAGCCCATCGATCACGGTTTGCCTGGCGCTCTCGGCCACGGTCAACCGCGTCCACACACCAGGTTCTTCGGGTTGCGGCAAGGAAACCTTCCGCTCCCGCGCCAGAACAGCGAGAGTGTCCGCCACCGAGGGCTGAAGAAAACCATCGTACATGGCCACGCTTTTTTCCCACTCATGCTCGGCCCAGAGTATCCGCGCCTTGAGCAAGAGCATGTCGGGGCGCAACATTCCCAGGGGAAAACGTTCCGCCACCGCCCTGGCCTCGGCAAAACGGCCATGGTGGAAAAGCAGATGAGCAAGACGCACGACGGCAAATTCCTGCTCCGGAAAATCCCTGACGATACCTTGCCAGAGTTCAATAGCCTGGCCGACCTCGCCGTTGGCCTCCCGGGCCGAGGCAGCCAGGGAACGGATGGCGACGGATTCAGGATATTGCCGGCCGGCCAGATCCGCCCTCTCGCATAGCTCCGCAATCAGCCCTTCTTTCGCCATGGCCTGCAGAAGATCAAGCACAAGGCCCTGATCCTGGGCGGATTCCGTCAGTATTCGCTGAAAAAGCGCCTTTTCAGCGCCGCTCTTCCCCTGGGCGCGATAAATCCGTAACAGAAGCAGGCCTGCCTCCGGCTTGCCCCCCTGATCAGATACGGATCCGGCCATCTCCTCGGCCTCGCCATACTGGCCATCGGTCAGCAAGAGCCGGGCGAACAACAGCCTGTTTTCCGTGATCTCGGGCAATTCCTTCACCACCTGCCGCACGAGCTTGACCGCATCCCCGGTTCCGCCTTCGGCTGCCAGCAGCCGTGCCCACAGCAGCCTCGAATCAGAGGCTGCTTGGGCCAGGGGGTCGAGCCGCCGGGCTGATCCGGCTCCCTGCCGCGCGACAGCGCTGTCCTGTTGCGCCAACTGATCAAGCCAGACCCGGGCTTCGGCAAAATGCTTTTCTTGAAGCGCCAAGGCACACAAGCGGCCCAGAACTGCCCGATCCCCCGGATAACGAAGATAGGCCTGCCGCAAAACCTGTTCCGCCTCATAGGGCAAGCCGTTCTGCCGGTAGGTCTCGGACAGGCCGAGAAAAGCAGCGATGATCAGTTCATCGCCAACCAGATCCTGTGCAAGTATGCCGGTGTAGTATTCCCTGGCCGCACCCGGGGCCGCTGCCGCATCCAACGCCTTGGCAATGTGCAATTGCGTCTGCGGAGAGGCGTACAGCTCGGGAAATTTTTCCTGCAGCCGGGCCAGATGGCTCTGGGTTTTCCGCAGCAGACCGAGCTCTCCTGCCAACTGGACGCAACGCAGCCGGACCCCTCCGGTTTCGTCGGCCCCATCCAAAAGCTGTTCATACAGGGCCAGCGCCTTGGCGGAACGACCGAGCCCCTCGCACGCCAAGGCCTGACCGGCCAGAACCTCCGGCGTCCTTATCCCGAGGTTTTCCAGCCGGGAAAAAATCTCCAGGCTTTTTGCCAGTTCCCCCCGGTCAAGGTACATGCCTGCCAGTTTTTTGAGAACCGTTGCGTTTCGGGGTTCCATGCGGACGAGAACCTCAAGCACTTCGAGAAGTTTTTCCCGCCGCGCCAGATGGCCCCACATGGCGCTGGCCTCGTCTTCATTGCCGGCCGCAAGCAGAATCTTGGCCCGTTTGGCCAGGATCTCAGGATCGTCGGGGGTGACCGCCAGGATTTGGTCATACAGGGCGACCGCCTCCCGCAACTCGCCGTTCGCCTCATAGAGTCCGGCGCCGCGCTCCAGGTTTTCGAGATCGGGACGAGGCTCAAGTCTGAGGCTGCGCCCCAATGCCAGCCCCCCTGGCGTGTTCCCCAAAACGGCATGGATGTCGATTACCTGCCGCAGCACCTCTTTATCTTCGGGCTTGAGGGAAATATAGCGCTCAAAATAGGCCAGGGCCTCGGGGAGACGGGCAAGGGAGGCATAGATCTGCCCAAGGCGCTTGAGGAGCCTGGGAGAGGAGGGCTCCTTCTCAACCAGAGGGAGAAGATGGGCCAAGGCATCCTCCCCTTTGCCGCCCTTCAGATAATAGGCGGTCAACCGTTCCTTTGCCTCGGCACTCTTGGAGGTGTGGCCCAAACGGTGCCAGTACTCGACCGCCTGGCTCTCAAGTCCGGATTTATCATACGCCAGGGCTGTTTTAAGCAGAATTGCCGGGTCGGCCTGATTTTCCCGGGCCAGGACGGTGAAATGCGCCCTGGCCTTGTCATAGGCGCCCATCTCGTAATAGAGATTGCCCAGCTCTTCCCGCAAGGCGATCCGGGCCGGCTCCCGCTGAAGCAGGGTTTCCAGCATGGCCGCGGCCTCTCCTTTTTTTTGCAGGGCAAGAAGAGCGGAAGCCGCTTCCCGCAAGGCTTGAAGATTGCCGGGCTCCCGCTGGAGAATCTTTTTGTACAGCTCGACGGCCCGGGCGGCATTATTCCGCCCCCGGCTCACCTCGGCCAGCGCGAGCAGATACTGCACATTCCGGGGAGCGCCCTCAACCAGCAATTCAAGATGGGGAAGAGCGCCTTCCTCGCGCTTCAGTTGCAGAAGAATGGTAACCAGTTCCCACCGGGCGGCCTCGAGTCCCTCCCGCATGCCCAGCAGCGTCTCATACACCGGCGCCGCCTCGGCAAGCCTGCCGTTACGGGCCAACTCCCTCCCCTGATCCCACAAAGCCTTCCAGGCGACATCCTTGTCCTCTTTGAGTTGGATGGTTCGCGCCGGCACGCCCCCCTTGCCCCGGGGCACTGCGGACTCCGCCGCCTGGCCAGCCACGGGAAGAAAGAGAGACACAAAGAGGCAAAAGGCGGACGCCCCGGCGAGGGTTCCCGCCCGGAGGACAGCCGGAGAGAGGAGAACAGGGGGTAGAAAGAGACGCAATCCGATACGCATCAGCAGGGATGTCCTTTTGGCAACCGTAAAAAGGACCGGCTTACACAGCAACCAAGAAACGGAACAGAGCTACCGTCTGTAAAATTCGGCAATCTTTTCCACGACAAAATCTTGCATCTCGCCCGTGAGCTCGGGGAAGATGGGCAAAGCCAGGGTCTCCCGCGAAGCCCGCTCCGCTTCCGGAAACGAGACATCCTCGTACCCCAGGCCGGCAACGCATCCCTGCCGGTGGAGGGGAATGGGGTAATA
Source organism: uncultured Desulfurivibrio sp. (assembly GCA_964588325.1). Taxonomy (GTDB): domain Bacteria; phylum Desulfobacterota; class Desulfobulbia; order Desulfobulbales; family Desulfurivibrionaceae; genus Thiovibrio. The sequence continues at coordinate 68,949 of CAZPOR010000001.1, read as the reverse complement.
GATCTCCGCCCCGACTTCATGGCTGTGGAGATGGCGGAGCAGCCCGTCACGCTCCCTGGCCCGGATGACAAACTGATTATAGATATGGTAATCGCACGCCTCCCCAGCCGCCACGCCTTCAGCCTCGTACACCGCTTCGGGCAGAGAAACCGCGCCGTTTTCCAGCAGGGTGGTTTGGGCGAACAGACGACGATAGGTTGCGGCATTGCGGCGTCTTGCCCTGTGCCACTCGGGCAACCGGGAGAGCTTGATATCAAGGACCACGGTCTGGATGGGATCGATCCGGAAATTCCCCCCCACCACCCCGTGGTGGTACTTGGGCGCCCCGCCATGCACCCGGATGATTCTGATCCGCTCGGCAAGGTCCGGGTCGTTGCAGGTAATCAGCCCGCCGTCGCCGATGCCGCCGAGATTCTTGCTGGGGAAAAAGGAAAAACAACCGGCCTCGCCCATGGAACCGGCCCGATGCCAAACGGTTTTACCGCCTGCCTGCATGGGATACACCGCGCCGATGGCCTGGGCCGCATCCTCCACCAGCGGCAGATTGTACTGCCTGGCCAGGGCAAGAATCGCCCCCATGTCCGCGCATTGCCCGTAGAGATGCACCGGGATGATCGCCTTGATCCGCTTCGCCCCTTTGGCATCCTGGGCCAGGGCCTCGGCCATCCGCGCCGGGTCGATGTTGTAGGTGAGCGGATCGATATCGGCAAAAACCGGGCGGGCGCCCAGCCTGAGGATGCAGCCCATGGTGGCGAAAAAGGAATAGGGCGTGGTCAAGACCGCATCGCCGGGGCCGATGCCCAGACCCATGAGCGCGGCAAGCAGGGCATCGGTGCCGCTGGCAACGCCGATGCCAAAGCGAGAACCACAGTAGGCGGCGACATTTTTTTCAAACTGCTCGACCTTGGGGCCGAGGATGTACTGGGTCGAATCGATAACCTCGGTTACCGCGGCAAGGATCTCGCTGCGCAGGGGGGCCATCTGACCGTGCAAATCTAAAAGGGGAACGCGCATCTGTTCTTTTCCTGGTCTCGCCCCGAACGCGGGAGGAGAAATTACCCGGCGATCACCGCCAGGGATTGAGAAATTCAGCCAGGAAGTCCTTGATATCAGGGACTTCTTTTTCAAAATATTCCCGCATCTTTTTCAGGAGATTGGCCTCGATCTGACGCACCCGTTCCCGGGAGATGTCAAACCTGTCGGCAATATCCTGCAGGGTGAGAGGCTCGTCGCTGAGCAACCGGCTGGCCAGGATGGCCTTTTCCTTGTCGTTTAGGGTCTCGCGCAGCTTGTCGAGAACCGTGGACATCCACTCCTGCACTTCCTTTTCCGCCACCCGTTCTTCCACGGTGGGGCCGATCATGGGCAGAAAATTCTTCTGCTCCTCGTCGGAGCCTTCCCGCACAGGACTTTCCAGGGAGACATCCCAGTTGTCCATGCGCTGGCTCATCTCAATGACTTCGCTTTCCTTGACATTGAGGCGCTGGGCCAGCAATTTGACTTCCGGCGCAAAGCCCTGCGATTCTAGCAGTTTTTTTTCTTTATTCAAGCTGAAAAACAGTTTGCGCTGGGCCTGGGTGGTGCCGATCTTGACCAGCCGCCAGTTATCCATGATAAATTTAAGGATATAGGCCCGGATCCAGTAGGCGGCATAGTAGGAAAACTTCACCTGCCGGTAGGGATCGAATTTCTTCACCGCCTGCACCAGGCCGACATTGCCCTCCTGGATGAGGTCAAGGAAGTTCTGCATCCAGTATTTCTGGAAATCCATGGCCACCTTGACCACCAGGCGCAGATTGGAGGTGACCAGCTTGTAGGCCGCCTCCGGGTCGCCTGTTTCCTGGAAATGGCGGGCCAGCGCATCGGTCTCTTCGCGGGTCATGAGCTTGTACTGGCTGATTTCCTGGAGATAGCGATGAAGCCCGGCATTACCCAGCGCCGGGAGATTGTCATCATCCGGCAGGGCGACAAGAGGATGCAGCATTTCCTGCGCATCCTCTTCTTCGTCGAGTATTTCAAGGACTTCCGGGTCTTCTTTCATGGGGGTTATTATTAATAGAACCACGCCAAAGGTCAATCTCTTTCCACAGCGGTCATTCCCTTCCCCGCCTCGCCGTGAGTCTGCCGGCAAGCCCAAAGGGGTGTAATTCCTTTTTAAAATTGCCAAGGCTATCTTTTTATGATAGATAGCCTCTTCTGTGGAATCCGCACATTTTTCCGCACAGTTGCATATTTCTGATACAGTACAATAACTGCCCGACAGAAAAACAGGACCTCCCCGGCTTGGCCATGGAAAACATTCGCAACTTCAGCATCATCGCCCACATCGACCACGGCAAATCCACCCTGGCCGACCGCTTTATCCAGCTCTGCGGCATGGTTACCGACCGCCAGTTCCACGACCAGCTCCTGGACAGCATGGATATCGAGCGGGAGCGCGGGATCACCATCAAAAGCCAGGCAATCTGCCTGCCATACCGGGCCAAGAACGGCAAGGACTACATCCTCAACCTCGTTGACACCCCGGGACATGTGGATTTCAGCTACGAGGTCTCCCGGGCCCTGGCCTCCTGCGAAGGGGCGCTGCTGCTGGTTGACGCGGCTCAAGGCATCGAAGCCCAAACCCTGGCCAACCTCTATCTGGCCATGGAGAACAACCTGGAGGTGATCCCGGTCATCAACAAGATCGATCTCCCCTCCGCGGATCCGGAGGGGGTTGCCCTGCAGATCGAGGAAGACCTCGGCCTGGACGCCGGCCACATCCAGTTCTGTTCGGCAAAAACCGGCATGGGCGTCGATACGGTGCTGGAGGCGGTGGTCAACCTCCTGCCCCCGCCCGCGGGCGACCCGGAAAAACCGCTGGAGGCCCTGATCTTTGACGCCTTCTACGACCCGTTCCGGGGGACGATCATCTCCTGTCGCCTCTTTGAAGGGCGGATCAAGGCCGGGGACACCATCCTCTTCATGTCCAACAACGCCGCCTACCGGGTGGAGGAGGTCGGCTTCTTCCGCCTGACCCGCGAACCGCAAAAAGAACTGAGCGCGGGCCAGGTGGGCTACATCATCGCCGGGATCAAGAACATCACCGACACCAGGGCCGGAGACACCATCACCCTGAAAGACCGCCCCTGCGCCAAGCCCTTGCCCGGTTTCCAGGAGATCAAACAGGTGGTGTTTTCCTCCATCTATCCGGTTTCCACCGACGACTACGAAACCCTGGCCACGGCCATCGAAAAGCTCACCTTGAACGACGCCTCCCTCTCCTTTCAGAAGGATTCGTCCACCGCCCTGGGTTTTGGCTTCCGCTGCGGATTTTTGGGTTTGCTCCACCTGGAGGTGGTTCAGGAGCGGTTGGAGCGGGAATTCGACCTTTCGCTGATCCTCACCGTGCCTTCGGTGAACTACCATATCTTTCTCAAGGACGGATCCATGAAAGAGGTGGACAACCCGGCCTACTACCCGGACCCGACCACCATCGACCGCATCGAGGAGCCCTTTATCAAGGCGACCATCCTCATCCCGGAGCGCTACATGGGGGTGGTGATGACCCTGTGCATGGAGCGGCGCGGCGAGAACACCCACCACCACTACCCCATGCCCGGCCGGATCGAATTCACCTGCGAAATCCCCCTGGCGGAAATCATCTACGACTTCTACGACCGGCTCAAATCCGTCACCCAAGGGTACGGTTCTTTTGACTACGATCTTCTGGATTACCGGGAAAGCGACCTGGTCAAGCTGGACATCCTGGTGAACGGCGAGCGGGTGGACGCCCTTTCCCAGTTGGTGCACCGCAACAATGCCAGGGCGCGCGGGCTCCATGCCTGCGAAAAGCTGAAAGAGGAGATTCCGCGCCAGATGTTCAAGATCGCCATCCAGGCGGCGGTGGGGGGCAACATCATCGGCAGGGAAACCATCTCCGCCCTGCGCAAGGACGTGCTGGCGAAATGCTACGGCGGCGACATCAGCCGCAAGCGGAAACTGCTGGAAAAACAGAAGGCCGGAAAGAAGCGGATGAAAACCGTGGGCAACGTGGAGATCCCGCAGAGCGCCTTTTTGGCGGTGCTCAAGTCAGACCAGTAAGCGGACCGGAATCCTTTCCCGCCTTACGCCCTTCGGCTTGGGCATTGCGTGGCAAGCACACACTCAATCTTGCGCGCCATGATCTCCCGGACTTCCGCTTCGCTCAAGGCTGCGTTTTTCTCTTTTGAGACAAAGACGATGCAGTCCTTGCAGACATTGAGCGCGCTGCGGTAATCGTCCAGCTCCTGGGCAACCTCCCAGCAGGGCCTGGTTTCAAGGCCCTGCTTCCAAGCCAGACAGTTCTCCTCGCTTCCGCAGCGGGTAATCTGCCAACAATGCCATTCTTCCTGTATTATCATGGTGTTCATCCTCTTTACTTCCCAACAAAAAAGGAAAGCCTCAGGCCAAAGGCCAGCGGCGTTAGCATCACGATCAGAAAAAAACTACCCTAAAAAGGCGGCGATTGCCGCCACTAAATCGTCCTTCCCCTCGCCGGTTTTCGCGGAAAAGAGCACCCGCTCCTGTTTGCTCAGGCCGAGGGCTGCATCGAGATTCGCGGCCTGTTTGGCCTGCTCGTTATTGGAAAGCTTGTCCCGCTTGGTGTAGACGATAAGAAAAGGGCGGCCCCGCATCCTGAGCCACTCGACCAGCTCCCGGTCTTGGCTCTTCAGGAGATGCCTCAGGTCGATCAACACCACCACGCAGCGCAGGGTCGGGCTGGTGGACAGGTAGTCGGTCACGAGCCCCTGCCAGTCGTCCTGGAGTTTTTTGGAAACTCGGGCAAAACCGTAGCCCGGCAGATCGACCAGATAGAGCTTCCCGTCAACGATAAAATAGTTGAGGCTCTGGGTCTTGCCGGGACGGGCGCTGACCTTGACCAAACCCTTGCGGTTCACCAGCCGGTTGATCAAGCTGGACTTGCCCACATTGGAGCGCCCGGCAAAGGCGATTTCCGGCAGGGATTCTTCGGGCAGTTGCGCCATCTTGAAGGCGCTTTTCACAAATTCGATCTTGGCGTAATTCACGGCAGAATCGGTCACATTTTCTCCCTGGCGACATGTAAACATTCAGCAGCACCACATCTGCTTCGCAGTCTCGCTGCGCTCGCTTAGCTGTCATCGGCCTGCTCGCATAGGCGGGCTATAGCTCGCAGGCCTCTTTCGCGCATCTGCGGCACCGCTGAATGTTTACATTCCAGCGGTTGAGCCACGTTTCTCGTTTCTGGGAAACGAATATGGCAACACAGTCGCCCAGTCTTTGTTTGACAGCCCTGTCCGGATGAAACTTTAGATCACCTTGTTCAAGGAATATTCGATGATGCCTTCGGCGCCGTTTTTCAACAGCCTGGGGATGAGATCCCGCACCTCATGCTCTGAAATGACCGTTTCCACGGAATACCAATCCGAGTGATACAAATGCGCCACTGTGGGCGCGTTCAGGCTGGGCAGAATCCCGATCACCTGGTCAAGATGCGTCTGGGGCACGTTCATCTTGAGCCCGACGATCTTGTCAGCCCGCAGCGCCCCCTGCAAAAGGAGGGCAATGTTCTCGATCTTCTCGCGCTTCCAGGGGTCGGCCCAGGCAGCCTTGGAGGCGATGAACTGGGTGTTGGAGGTCATCAGCTCATGGATGATCCGCAACCCGTGGGCGCGGATGGTGCTTTCCGTTTCGGTGACCTCGACGATGGCGTCGGCCAGGCCGGAAACGACCTTGGCCTCGGTGGCGCCCCAGGAAAAGGAGATATCGACGTTGATCCCCTTTTGGGCAAAGAATTTACGGGTAAAACCCACCAGCTCGGTGGCGATTTTCTTGCCTTCCAGATCTTCAAGCCGCTGGATGCCGGAGTCTCCCGGCACGGCCAGAACCCAGCGGGTCGGCCGCTTGCTGACCTTGGAATAGACCAGGTCGGCCACCACCACGATGTCGGATTCGTTCTCCAGGGTCCAGTCCTTGCCGGTGATCCCTGCGTCCAGCACGTTTTTCTCCACATAGCTGGACATTTCCTGGGGACGGCAGATGGAGCAGGACAACTCGGGATCATCCACCTCCGGAAAATAATTCCGGGAAGAGAGCTTGATCCGCCAGCCGGACTTTTCAAAAAGCTCGATGGTCGCCTTTTCCAGGCTGCCCTTGGGAATACCCAATTTCAAGATGTTCATTTGCTATAAACCTTCCCGGGATCAAAAACCGGCGTATCATTAACTTCCAGTTCGCTGCCCTGCACCTTCCTGAAAAAACAGCTCCGATACCCCTTGTGACAGGCGGCGCCGCCCAACTGTTCCACCAGAAAAACCACGGTGTCGGCATCGCAGTCAACCAGGATCTCTTTTACCAGTTGCACATGCCCGGACGATTCGCCCTTGAGCCACAGCGTGTTGCGGGAACGGCTCCAGTAATGGACCTTGCCTGTTTCCAGGGTCTTTTGCCAGGACTCTTCGTTAATGTAGGCAAGCATGAGAACCTCCCTGGTCAGGTGGTCCTGGGCAATGGCAGGCAACAGGCCGCCTCCTTTGTCAAATCGCAGCACGCTCATAATTCTCCAACAACGGCAGGCAGTGTCTACCTGCCCTCTCCGTTCTTATCCTCCGCCCCTTTTTTTTCATCCCCGGCTTTTTTCCCGGCCATAAAATGAATCAGGCAGGCGTTTCTCAATGTGCACTATTCCCTGGGCCTTCGGCAGACAGCCTCGCGGGAATCAACCTTTTCCGTATATTTTTCACAGAGCAGCTCCATCGTGCCACCTGAAAAACACGCAAAATATGCCGATCCTTCTCTCTTGTCAAGTGGTTGCGGCAACAGCCGACATGGGGAAACATCCGCTCCGGCAGTCAAAAAAAAATTAACGTAGCATATCCTCTGGAAAAAGACTATTTTTTAGATTTTCGGCATCCGGTGAAATGCACATCAATGGGTGCCACTTATTATTTTCTGCTCTGTTTTTCAACAAGATACAACCGAACCCCCATGATCACACCCGTATCCTTTGCCTCCATGCAACCACAACTTGACCAGCCCCCGGTGGGGATGGACCAAGCCCAGGCCGCCACGCTTTCCCAGGCCGAAGGGGTTATCAACCAGGCCAAAGGGGCACTGACCGCGCAAAAAAAGGAAACCCTCACCCTCTCCATCGATCCCCGCGTGACCCAGTGGCACGATTGCAATTTCAACGGCTATGCCCGCATCCTCGAGCTGCTCGGCCTGCCCGGCACCATGGCCGAAGCCAGGGACCAACATCCTGAAAAGGCCTCGCGAATCCTCCGGCATATTGAAAAATGCGAAAACGAACTTGGCGCCCTGGAGATAGATATCCGCCGCAACACCATCCAGCCCTTCAAGGCGGTTAACCAGGCGCAAACAATTGCAAAAGAATGCGCCGCCTATCAGAATACCGTAAAAAACTGGCGAGCCCAGATCTCGCTTTTGATTGAAGCGGACAAAACTATTCGGGAGCGGCTCTCGTTAAGCGGCTTGTTCCCCCTGACCAATGCGCTCAACAGCCGAACCGCGCCAATGGTGACCGAAGGCTACAATTTTTACCGCATGGTCAAGGATGCAAACGGCCAGAGCGAAACCCCTTCCCTCCACGACTACCATACCCAGGCCATTGACCTGGAAAAACGGATCCGCCACATTGATCTGAACAGCCTCCCCGGACTCGCGCGGACCATTGTTGAACACACCCTCCAAGCGGCAATGACAGCCACCGATCAACTCAAGGAATTCATTGAATTTTTCCTGAAAAATCTTCCGGGCGAGATCCGGGCGGTTGATACGCTTCAGCAGGAAATTCTCAACCTGCGGGACACTGCGGCGCCGGAAATCCTGGCGCAGATCGAGCCTCTCACCGCCAGTTTGGCCAGAAACCTGATCGGCCTGAGGAACAAGGCGCAGAACCTGAAACAGATCCAGTTTCTCCCCATTGTTTTGGAAGAAACCCGAACCCTGCATTACACCATAAAAAACAACATCCTCCCCGAGATGGTCCGTCAAATCAAGGCGCCGGGCTCTCCGGTCAATCCCGGTACGGTTGCCGCCGAAAAAGCCACCGATTTCTTCATGGGGCTGAAGGGATTTGTCCGCGCCGTCAAACTGCTTTTCAGCGCCGCCGGCGGGCAGAAGGCCATAAAATCCGAGGATCTGCACCTCATCCTCATTGACATCCTCAACACCTGCGACACCTATTATGGCAACACCAAGGCAGACGTTGCCAGGCTGAACATCTTCCTTGAAACCAAACTCCGAGATTTCGAGCAGCCCTTTCCCTACGAGGGGCTCTTTCGGACGGCCAAGGAAGCCATCAGCACCTACGGCTCCAGGCTTGAAAAAATGCTCTACAGTTTTGAAACCACCGATTTCAGCTCCGACGATGCGGAAGAAAAGCCCACCCCGGCGCACAGGACCACGGTGGGACGTCTAGTCGCCAAGCTGGAAGTGCGCACCGCAAACCTCGAAAGCGCCAGAATCTGACCATGCTCCGGTTCCTCGACCAACTGCCCTTTCCGATCCTGATCGTGCTTGCGATCTTCATGCTGCTGGCGCCGTTCCACCCCATGCCGCATGTGGTGGAAAAAATCCTCATGCTGAAAAACGGCCAGCTCCATCGGCCGATCGACATCTTTGATCTTGTGTTTCATCTGGCCCCGTTGCTGCTGCTTGTCCTCAAGTGGTGGCTCTCCCAGGGCCGCCCTTGACCCTGCCCTCCCGCGGTCTTATTATCTGCAACCGGCACAACCCACCGCAACCAAACAGAGGAGTAACACACCATGCAACGAGTTTCCCCAAACGACTCCGTCACCATTCTCTACGATGGACTTCTGCCCACCGGCGAAAAATTTGATTCCTCCCAGGATACCGGGCCTCTGCAATTTCAACTGGGCTCCGGCAGCGTGCTGCCCGCCTTTGAGCAGGCAGTGCTGGGCATGGCGCCCCAGGAAACCAAGAGCATCATCGTCGCAGCCAAGGACGCCTATGGTCTGAAGAATGAAGATTTGATCATAACCGTGAGCCGCGAGGGTTTTTCCGGACAAACCATCGCCCCGGGGATGATCCTCGGTATGAATATGGAAAAGGACGGCCAGCAGCACAAGATTCCCGCCACGGTGCTCTCGGTTGACAATGAAACCCTGACCGTTGACTTCAATCACCCGCTGGCCGGTCAGGATATCTCCTACCAGATCACCCTGCTTTCCATCGACACCCCCGCCGAGCCCGCTGGCTGCGGCTGCGGCACGAACAGCACGGGCGGCTGCACGCCCAACCGCGGCTGCGGTTGCGCCTGACCCGGCCATCTTCCCCATGGCCACGAAAGTCCATCTCCCGGACCGGCATGTCTCGCGGGCAGTCCTGAGCATTGCCGGCTCCGACCCCTCGGGTGGGGCCGGAATCCAGGCGGACCTGAAAACCTTCACCGCCATCGGAGTCTATGGGGGGGCGGCGATCACCTGCCTGACCGCCCAGAACAGCCTCGGCGTCGACTCTTACCTGCCCGTTGCCCCGGAGTTTGTCACAAAACAGATCGAACTTGTCCTGGCCGATCTGCCCGTCAGCCACATCAAGACCGGCATGCTCGGCACCGATGAAATCGCCGGGGCAATGGCCGGGACACTGCATGGCTTCCCCGGCGAGGTCATCTGCGATCCGGTGCTTGCGGCAAGCGACGGCCACGGCCTTTTTCAAGAAACAACCGAAAATCCCGGTCTGCATGCCCTGCTCAACACCGCCACGGTCCTTACTCCCAACCTCCCCGAGCTGGCACGCCTGACTCGGCGGAATCTTGAAACAGCGCGGGAAGCGCTGGCGGCGGCGGCCTCCTTGCTTGCCCGATATCCCAAGCTGCGAGCCATTGTCCTTACCGGAGGCCATATCCGGGAGCAGGCCCCGGAGGTGGAGGATTTCCTGATCCTCAGACAAAATCAGGGCGCGGAGATTTTTTCGAACAAACATGCACGGATCAACACCCAAAACACCCACGGCACCGGCTGCACCTTTGCCTCTGCCTTTGCCGCCTACCATTTGCTCCACGGCAATGACCGGGATGCGTTTTTCAAGGCAGCGGCCTTCGTGGAAGCCGTTTTGCGGCACAGCGCCGGCCTTTTCCTCGGCAAGGGCAAGGGCCCCATGGCCCATCATCTTTTCCGGGGCAAGGCCTGATTGTCGCGCACCATTGACGTGTGCCGGCAAGCGTTATATGATTCCCCATGCATGGCCGTTGCCGGTGCGTTATACACACCGCCTCCTGTGCAAACAGGCAAACGCACCGAAGGGAAAAAATCCTGCTTCGGCTTATGACATCAACCAGACAAAGAACTGAACAACACAAGGAGATCGCAATGCAGAAAAAAATTGGACTACGGATGGCGGCAGCGGCGATTATTTTTATGCAGCTCACCACCTCCGGCTGCGCCACCACTCCATCAAAGGGAACAAGCGGCGCAGCCATCGGCGCGGCAGCCGGCGCCATTGCCGGTCAGGCCATCGGCCGCGACACCAAGGGAACTTTGCTCGGCGCGGCAGTAGGCGGACTGTTGGGCTATATCGTTGGCAACGAGATGGACAAATACGACCAGGCGCGACTCAATCAGGTGTACGAGAGTTCGCCTTCCAACCAGCGGACCCAGTGGGTCAACCCGGACACCAACCGCTCATACACGGTGACGCCAAAACCCGCCTACACGCAACCTTCCGGCCAGGTCTGCCGCGAGGCGGAAATTCTCGCCACCGTGGATGGACGCCCGGAAAAGGTAATCTCCACGGCTTGCAGGGACAATGACGGCAGGTGGGTGATCCAAAAATAATCCCGGCGGACGATCCAGTCGGGCGCTGTGCCGGAGCGGGATTGCACAAAACGCACTCCCGCTCCGGAATTCCCATGGACAAGAAGGCACGGATGTAAACCATGCGCATTTGGATTGACGCCGATGCCTGCCCAGGCCCGGTAAAGGAGATTCTGTTCCGGGCCGCGGATCGCATGCGGGTGGAGAGCGTCCTGGTGGCAAACCATTGTCTGAAGGTGCCGCGCTCGCCCTTTATCAAAACCATCCAGGTCAAGCCGGGCTTCAATGTTGCAGACGCCCGGATCATCGACGATGTTGAGCCGGGCGATCTGGTGATCACCGCGGATATTCCCCTGGCGGCCGAGGTGGTCGCAGCCTCGGCAACCGCCCTGAATCCTCGGGGCACGCTCTACACGGCAGAATCCATCCAAGAACACCTGGCGCGCAGGAATTTCATGGACGAAATGCGCTCAGCAGGCGCCATCACCGGCGGTCCACCGGCCTTGAGCAAGGTTCATCTCCAGACCTTTGCCAATCAGTTGGACCGATATCTGACCCGATACGCACCCGTCGCTCCTCGGTGAATGGCGGCTTACTACCCAAAATTTCGCTCTATTTTTTTGATACACTCGTGAAAAACAAAAATTGGGGATGGATAAGCACAAATCGTCAGATACAAGGCGCGCAAATTTCGAGAAATGAGGCGTACTCAGGTACGCCGCAATGACGAGATAATGCAGCGCAACGCAGTAGCTGGCGATTTGTGCGACGCCATCATTTTTCCAGGGAAAACTGCCGGATAAACCGGGCCAGGGTCACGACCTGTTCCGGAACAAGATTGCCGAAAGCCATGCCCCTCCGCCTGACCTCGCCGGCTCCGTCGCCCTCTTCATCAATGACGATATCAGAGACATTGGTCAGGGGGAGATTATCAAAAAAAAGTTCCTCCCCGCCAAAGATGATCCCGAACTCCGCAGGTTCGGTGGTCATGTCGTCATACGCCGTATACCTGAAAGACAAGCCGCCGAAGCTCATGTCAATGATTTCGCCGTACACGGAATCAAGGGCGATCACCCCGTCCTTCACCGGAAACCTCCGGCACCGCCGGCTCTCCCTCTGGTTACCCATGTTCAACCCCCCCATTTTTTCCAGGACACCCCCTGTCCGGTAGCGCGTTCATGTATAACTCACATCATCCGGATCCGGCCGCAATCCGGGCAGACCCAGGTCGGGCCGTTGCTGATCCCCCACATATTTTCCTTGAAACAATCGTCGCAGATTTGAAAACCGCAGGGGCAGTTCCAGCAGAAGGGCAATTTCCTCCGGCAGCAATGGCACTGGAACTCACGCAAGCCCCGGCGGCGGCCGGCCTTTTTCGGCTGCTTCCCATCCATGCTCAACCGGGCTCCTTGACCTCGGCCCTGAGCCAGGCCAAATACTCATTGCTCCCTGCGGTTATCGGCGTGGCGATAATCTCGGCAACCTTATAGGGATGGATCGCCTTGATCTCCGCCTCAATTTCAGGATAAAGCGCAACGCGGCTTTTGGCAAGACAGAGATATTCCCCTGCCGTTTCAATCTTTCCCTGCCAACGGTAATGGCTGATCATGGGGCCGATCACCTGGACACAGGCGGCCAGCCTTTTTTCGACCAGCACCCCGGCAATGGCCCGGGCGTCCTCCTCGGCGGCAACGGTGGTGGCAACCTGGATATATTCATGCATTGGGCTCGCTCCTTATGCTAGAGACCGCACGCCGGATATTCTTGTTCCCGGCCCTGAATCCGTCACGTTGTCCGGCTATAAACTTTTCGCCCCGCGACCAAGAGCATGGACAGCCTGCCCCGATCTCTGGTACATTGAGGTGCTGCTGCCGGTCACGGCATTCCATGGCACAGTCGTTTTTGGCGCAACGGCTTGAAAATTCGCAACTGCTTTCCTCACCACCCACGGAGAGTCGCCCCATGCTGCTAGCGGTTGACATTGGCAATACCCACATGGTGATCGGGGTTTTCACCGGTTCGACGCTTCGCTGCCACTGGCGGATAAAAACCGACAAGGGCAGCACGGTGGATGAACTGGCCGCCATCTTCCATGGCCTTTTTACCATGGAAGGGCTCCGTTTCAACGACATTTCCGACACGATCATCTCCAGCGTGGTGCCTGCGATGCAGGCCGCCTGGACAGCTTTTGCCACCCGATACCTGAAAACCGTCCCCCTTGTGGTCGGCGGAGAGGCGGTGCAGACCTCCATGCCGGTACGTATCGACAACCCCGCGGAAATCGGCGCCGATCGCTTGGTCAATGCCGTGGCGGCCTACGACAGGTTCAAATGCGCTCTCATCGTCGTTGATTTCGGCACCGCCATCACCTGGGACTGCGTTTCCGGCGAAGGAGAATACCTGGGCGGCGCCATAGCGCCGGGATTGTCCATTGCCATGGAGGCGCTGGGCAGCCGCACGGCCAAGCTTCCCCAGGTGGATATCTCCACTCCTCCCGCCGCGCCCATCGGCACCAACACCGTTTCGGCAATCAAATCGGGCATCCTCTTCGGCTATGGCGGCATGGTGGACGGCCTGATCCGGCGGCTGCGGGAACAGATGGCCCCGGCGTTGCCGCAGACGGTGGCGACCGGTGGCATGGCCACCCTCATCGCCCCATATACGACCAGCATCGACCACGTCGACCCCATGCTCACCCTCAACGGCCTGCGACTGCTCCATGAACGCAACGCCTAAGCCCATTCTCGCCGCCCCCCTCAAAAAAGGGGACACCATCGGCATTCTCGCCCCGGCCGGTCCGGTGCGCAGCGAAAGCGATTTCAGCGCCGGACTGAAGATTCTCCGCGATCTTGGCTTCAAAATCAGGCATCGAAACGACATCCTCCGGCAGGAGGGCTTCCTGGCCGGGACCGACCAGCAACGGTTGGCCGAATTGCACGAACTCTGGCGCGATCCGGAGATCAAAGCCCTCCTGGCAGTGCGTGGCGGCTACGGCTGCCTGCGGCTGTTGCCAGACCTCGACTTCGATCGTATCCGTCAGCAGCCGAAAATACTCATCGGATTTTCAGACCTCACTGTCCTGCTCTCCACGATCCGGCATCGGACCGGACTCATCACCTTCCACGGCCCAATGCTCACCACCCTGGCACGAAGCGACCGCGATTCCCAAGAGGGATTTTTCAATCTGCTCACCGGTGAATCCCCCCCGGAGATCAGGGTGAAGGGCTTGGAGATCCTCAAGGGAGGAGAAGCCCAAGGCACTCTTTTGCCAGGCAACCTGACCAGTCTGGTTCATTTGCTGGGCACCCCCTGGGAGCCGGAATGGCGAGACGCCATTCTCGTGCTGGAAGACATCGGCGAAGCCCCCTACCGCATCGACCGGCTCCTCACCCATCTCTGGGCCGCCGGCCGCCTTGAACAAATAGCCGGGCTGATTCTGGGCGATTTTGACCAATGCGGCGCAATTGAACCGATCTGGCAACGGGCCCTCGACCTTCTGGCCCACCGCGCCATCCCCATCTGGGCCAACTTTCCCTCCGGCCACGGCAGCCGAAACCGGATCCTGCCCGTGGGAGCGCAAGCACGGCTCGACTCCTCCGCCGGTCGCCTCACCATTCTGGAACCCTTGCTGACCCGGACACTTTCCCGGTAAACGGTCAAAACCCGCCGCACATCCCGCAACGTTGCCGCCCGGCACGTCCATCCCCGATTTCAGTCTTTCCGTGTGCAAAAAAACCGCGCGCTTTCCCCTTTCTTGCATCATGCAACACGAATTGCAATTATGCAATGCAATATCGCAACATGCATTGCATAATTGCAATCACCAAACTCCTGTAGCCACCCATCCATTCCTGCCGATTGCAACCCAACTCATCGATATACAGTCAAAAAAAGGACTTGAACACTCCACGAGATCAGTGGCATGAAAAATGCTTTAGCTATAGATACGACACATGGAAACGATGCAGATTCACCAGCTTTGCATAATGACCGATTTTCAACCGTTAATACCATAGAGGAGAAAGACCATGACGCAACTACTCGCCTTGCTGGCAGTTATCCCCTTTGCCTGCTTGCAATTGAGCAAAAAACTGCACCCGAAGGACAGATGGCTTCTGTTCGGAGTAGCCTTTGGCACCGTCATCTCTCCGGTAAGCTACGGCCTCATGGAATTCACCAGCATGCCGGTTATCGGCAAACTCATGGGGCTCATCGGCCTGATGACAAATCTTATCCACGGCTCCCTGGGCTATTTCTTTCTGCAGAGCATCGGTTTGCTGGCTGAAAGCGCTCCCTTGCAGGCATCGCAGCTTCTCATGATCCACATGGTCAACGCCTTGATCTGGTCCTCCTATTACGGCATGATCGGCTACAAGATCGGCCAGAAAATTGCCGGCGAGGCCAAGGAGCCCAGCCTCGGCATGGGGGGGCCTGTCCGCCAGGGCGCGCGGGGATAAAGCAAAACGGCCCGCAGCAGCAACGGGCATGCTCACCACATAAAAAAACATATCCCTTTCAATAGATGGAGGCAACACCATGATGAACACCAGAAAAGAAAAGACGGCACACGGACCCCACTTTGCCTATCACGGCATCCATGTGGAAGACACAGGCGAAGGCATCAGCATGGCCGCCTTCGGCATCCTGGTATCCCTGGCCGGGATTGTCGGGTTCTGGGGCTTGGCCTGCATGGCGGCCGGCTTGATGAACAACGGCCTGCTCGGCCTTGGCCGCAACTGGCTTGCCGCAATCCTCGGCTTCTAATTTTTTCCGCTTGCGACCGAGGGTAAAGGCCACTATCGTCGGGAATGCGCATGGTTTTATTTCCGCTGGAGCACGTGCTCCAGCGGAAATAAAACCATGCGCACAGGTGCGTCAAGCCCTTCACCCGGAAAAAATGTTCAGCACGCTGGCCCATGCGCGCCTGCCGCAGGCAGGGCAAATCCGCTGTTAAAGAATGCACTGGGAGATCCAGAGACTATGAAAAATTTAATCCCACCGGCCGGTATCGGCTTGGCCCTCGCTCTCGCCTGTCTTGCGGCGGCCCCCATGGCAGGGGCCGCCTCCATCGAAAATTCCGAATGTCTTGCCTGCCACAGCGACGAAGGTCTCACCAGAAGCGCAACCGAGGGCATGAATCACAGCCGGATGAGCGAACAGCTCTTTATTGACGAAACACAATTCAACCATTCCGTCCATCACGACAATGGCATCGGCTGCGTTGATTGCCATGTCGATATCGCCAAACTGGACTACAACCAGGAAGTCCCCCACAAAAAACAACTGGATCTGGTCAACTGCACCATGTGTCACGAGGAATCGAGCAACGCGTTCAAGGACAGCGTGCACATGAAAATTCGCGGCAAAGGCATCACCATGAACTGCAATGCCTGCCACGGATACCACTATGTAACGCGGCAGGAAGCCTTATCAGTGGCGGATCGAACCAACAACGGCTGCGCCAAGTGCCACAATCCCTACCAGTCGCATGACTGGCTGCCCCAGAAAAATGAACATTTCTCCTTTGTGGAATGCGTTGTCTGCCATGTTCCCGAAGCTCCCCGTCATATTCGCCTCTCCTTTTTCGATCTGATGACCAACAAGTTCTATTCCAGTCAGGAGATACTTAAAATTCTCGGCATCACCGAAAGCGAGTTCAGGCTCCTTCTGGATACGGACAAGGACGCAATCATCAACGTCACAGAGTTTGAAAACCTGGAGCTGATCCTCCGGCAAAAAAACGTCCATGCAATCTTTCATGCCGAACTCGTTGCCGAGATGCATCCCAGTGTCCATAAAATAAACAGGGGACAGGCAGAACGGGATTGCAAAACCTGCCATTCCGCGAATTCCCCCTATTTCGATGCGGTTACCCTTGTGCTTACCAAGGATGATGGAAGCTCGGACCACTTCCAGGTGGACAGGGCCGTGCTGGAAAGCTTCAGCCTGAGGCATTTTTACGCCCTGGGCGGCACGAGAATGAAGCTTCTTGACAAGGTAGGCTTTCTTCTCCTGGCCGGGGGCTTCTCCGTGGTGCTTGGCCACCTGGCCGTGCGCATTGCCACCATTCCCCTTCGCAGAAAGAACGAATACGAAGCCAAACAATCAAGCATCCAAGAGGAGGTTTCCCGATGAGCCATGAGAAACTGATCTATATTCACCCGGCCCCGGTTCGCGTCTGGCATTGGCTCAATGCAGCAGGAATAGTTCTGCTGGTTGCCACCGGTTTCCAGATTCGTTATGCGGAAATCCTCAACCTCATGCCGCTCAAAGACAGCGTAAGTCTGCATAATTTTGCCGGCTTCGGCGTGATCGCCGCCTACTTCCTCTGGCTCTTCTACTATCTGAGCACCGGCAAGATCATCATTTATTTCCCGGACCCCAGCACCTTCGTGGCCAAGGCGGTGAAACAGGTCAAATTTTACGGCTATGGCATTTTCCGGGGCGAACCGAACCCCCACGTCATGACCCCGGAAAACAAATTCAATGTTCTCCAGCAAAAGGCGTATCTGGGGATCATGTTTGTCCTGCTGCCGGCCCAGATGATCTCCGGGGTTTTTCTTTGGAAGGTGAAAGGCTATTCGGACTACATCCATCTCTTGGGCGGGATACGGATCATCGACACCATCCACGTGCTTTTCTTTTTCTTCTTTGCCTCCTTTCTGGTGGTGCATTGCTATCTCGCCACCCTGGGGCATACGCCGCTGGCGCATTTCAAAGCGATGATCACCGGCTACGAGGAGCACCATTAACAGGCCGAAGAATCTCTGCTCGCGACAGTGCCATGCAAGAAGGGCTGCCATGCGGCAGCCCTTCTTGCATGCTTTTTTTATTCTGATTACCACCGAACTTCAGCCAATGTCGCAGGAAGCATGATAACTATCTGATTTTTTAATAATAATCGATGATTCCACAGTCGTCACTCCGGCGAAAGCCGGGGTCCAGAAACCCTTCGCGGACTGGATTCCCTAAATTCACAAACGAAGTGCAACACTTTGGTAAGGTGTTGCCATGGAACAAAAATATGCCCATATCACCATTGAAGAGCGTTGCGAAATTGCCCGATTACAAGCCGCTGGGCTCTCCATACGGCAAATATCGACAGCTCTGGATCGCGCGCCATCGACAATTGCTCGAGAGATGACGCGAAATTCCAATCGTAATGGCCAGTACCAACCTGCCTTTGCGGAGCAACAGAGCCGCGCTCGTCGTTGGACCGGCTCAAAGTTGGACCGCAACAGCGATTTGCGCGAAACAGTGCTTTCTCGATTGGCTCAAGGCTGGTCACCGGAACAAGTTGCCGGAAGACTTGCCAGGGATTCAGGGAGATGCGTGATTTCCCATGAAACCATCTACCGATTCATCCACGCACAGATCGCCCGCACGAAGGACTATGCTTGGCGTCATTATCTGCCACGTGGCAAATCCAAGCGTGGCTGGCGCGGACGTAGGGGTGGAAGCCCTGCTTCGTTTATTGCCCTCGGCGATCTCTGCAAGAACGCCCTGAAGAGGCCAATAGCCGCCAAACACCAGGGCACTGGGAGGCCGACCTGATGTTATTTAAAACGTACGGCCAAGCCATTCTCGCCTTGCATGAACGTCACTCTCGCTTACTCATTGCTACCAGGCAACCAAACAACGCCGCGCAGCCAGTCGCCAAAGCCATGAAGGAAATTCTGGCGCCGCTACCACCCGCGTGGCGCCAGACAGTCACCTTTGACAATGGCACCGAGTTCGCTCGCCATTATGACCTCCATGATCTCAATATCCAGACTTTTTTCTGTGACACATATAAGCCTTGGCAAAAGGGTGGTATCGAAAACGCCATCGGCCGCATGCGATGCACGCTCCCCAGAAAAATTGATCTGACAACGATCTCTGAAGACCGTTTTGTCGAATTAATCAGGGCATACAACAATACGCCTCGGAAATGTCTGGACTACAAAACCCCGGCTGAATTATTTTGGAGTAACATGTTGCACTTCAAATGTGAATCCACCTTCCGGCTTTCGCCGGAATGACGAAAGAAATGGCTGAAGATTAGTGGTAATCAGATTTTTTATTTCAAGCCCTCATTCGCGGCCTGCCGGAAAGAAGATATCGAACTTTTTCATCTTCCGCCAGAGCGTTGCCTTGTCGATGCCGAGGTAGGCGGCCGATTTCCCCCGATGCCCGTTGAACCTTTGCAGGGCATCAAAAACCGTGCTCGCTTCGGCATTGAGGAGAGGATTTGCCTCGATGCGAAGATTCTCAAAATCCGCCTCTTCCCCGGAAATTCGCGAAACCAGACCTTCGGGCAGATGCATTCTTTCGATCGTCTCTCCATGGCAGAGGACAAAACAGTATTCGATGATATTTTCCAGCTCCCGCACATTCCCGGGAAACTCGTGGCGCATAAGGATGTCCAGAACATCCGGAGACACGGTTCTTATTTTTTTGTTCTTCAACTTATTGAACTTGCCTATGAAATGTTCAACAAGAAGAGGAATATCCTCCCGGCGCTCCGCCAGGGGGGGCAGGGATATCTTGATGACATTGAGCCGGTAGAAGAGATCGGCGCGGAAGGTTCCCTTATCCACCTGCTCCTGCAGATTCTTGTTGGTGGCGGCAATCACCCGGACATCGGTCTTGCGGGTGGTGGTGCCTCCCAAGGGTTCATACTCCTTTTCCTGGAGAACCCGCAGGAGCTTCAACTGCAAGGCCGGCGAAATATCGCCGATTTCATCAAGGAAAATGGTCCCTTTCTCCGCCAGGGCGAAGCGTCCGGGCTTGTTGCCCTTGGCATCGGTGAAAGCCCCCTTTTCGTAGCCGAATAGTTCCGACTCCAGCAGGGTATCGGGAAGCGCGGCACAGTTGAGGGTGATGTATCGTCCCTTGCGTTTGCTCAGGGAGTGGATTGCCTTGGCAAAGAGCTCCTTGCCCGACCCGCTCGCCCCTTCGATGAGAACCGTACTGTCACTTCTGGCAATATCGGGAAGGGTGGTAAAAATATTTTTAATTTTATGATTTTTGCTGATGATGTCATTGAAACTGTACGTTTCGGAGATTTCCTTGCGCAGGGCTTCCAGGGAGGAGATATCCCGAAAGGTCTCGACCCCGCCGATGACTTCGCCGTTCTCGTCGCGCAGCACGGAGGTGTTGACGCTGATGGGCACAAGATCGTCTTCCGCATCGTGGATATAGACCTTTATATTTGAGACATCCCTGCCGGTTGCAATGGATTTCTTCAGGGCGCAGGTCTCATGGCAGATATCGGCCCGCAACACCTCATGACACTTTCGGCCCATGGCTTTGCTGCGGTGCACCCCGGTGATATCCTCGGCCGCCCGGTTGAAGGAGGTGATCCGGAAATCCTTGTCCACGGTGAAAGCGCCGTCGGCAATGGAATCGAGGATCAACTCGCCCAGGGAAACTTCTTTGCGCAGAGATTCCTGGGCGGAGATGTCCCGGAAGGTCTCCACCCCGCCGATGATCTCGCCGCGCTCGTTGCGCAGGGCGGAAGCGCTGACACTGACGGGCAGAAAATCTTCTTCGATATCCTGGATATAGACCTTGTGGCTGACCGCATCCACGCCGGTCTCGATGGATTTTTTCAAAACGCAGGCCGTCTGACAGATATTGGCGCGCAGCACTTCGTGACATTTTTTGCCGACGGCGTCGCAACGGCGCACCCCGGTAATATCCTCGGCCGCCCGGTTGAAGGAGGTGATCCGGAAATCCTTGTCCACGGTGAAGGCGCCGTCGGCAATGGAATCGAGGATAAAATTGTCCAAAAAGATTTCCTTGCGCAGGTCCTCCAGCGCGGAGACATCCCGGAAGGTTTCCACCCCGCCGATGATTTCCCCTTGCTCGTTGCGCAGCACCGAGCCGGTAACGCTGATGGGGAGAAGAGTTCCGCTTTTGGTCCGGATATTGACCCCGTGCTTGATGACCTCTCCGCCGGTTCCCATGGCTATTTTAATCGCACAGGCGGAATCGCAGATGTCGGATTGAAAAATCTCATGGCATTTCCGGCCGATGGCTTCTTCCGCTGTGACCCCGCTAATCTTTTCGGCGGAACGATTGAACGAGGTAATCCGCAAATCCCGGTCAACAGTGAAAACCCCTTCCGTGATGGCGCCGAGGACGCTGCCACGGAAAAGCGAAAGCGGATTTTTCGGATCGAGTGGACACATGGCTGCCGGAACAGGCTCCTTGGCGGATCATTCTGGAGAACGCGCAGTTGGTCACGGAAAGGCGGTGAAAGACTGACTCAACTATACCGGGGACGGTAAAAATAACAAGAACGTTTTGGACGCTTCCCGCCGCACGGCTTGCCGCGGCGGCCACAAATCCTCCTTGACACGGGCCTGTAAAAACTTTACAACAATTATGAGCATATGCACATAATAATCGCGCCGTTCCATATCTACCACTGCTTTCCGGAGGATTCGCCATGAAAATCGCCATCAGCGCCACAGGGAAAGAACTTTCTTCCACCGTAGACCCGCGCTTTGGACGGGCCGCGTACCTGCTCATCATCGACCCGGACACCAAGACCATCATCAAGGCCATTGACAACCAGGCAGCCGGCGAAGCGGCGCAGGGCGCCGGCATCAAAGCGGCAGGCCTCATTGCCGACGCCGGTGCGAAGGCGGTGCTCACCGGCGTTGTCGGCCCCAAGGCCGCCGCAGTCTGCGAAAAAGCCGGAATTGCCATGCTGAACAACATTACGGGAACAGTGGCCGAGGCAATCGACCAGTTCCGGGCCGGGCAGGATGCTCCCGCGCCCCGCACGCCTTCCCCGCCGCAAACAGGCTCACCCTCCAAAACCCCTTGCAGGCAGAAAAAAGGCAAGGGCTTGGGGAGGGGCAAGGGGGGCGGCATGGGCGGCTGCCGCGCCAAGCGGGGCGGGGCATGAAAATCGCCATTGCCAGCGGCAAGGGAGGGACCGGCAAAACCACCATTGCCGTGAGCCTTGCCTTGGCCGCCGACGGACCGGTCCATTACGCGGATTGCGATGTGGAGGAACCCAATGGCCACATTCTGCTCAGACCGGTCCTGGATCAACGCCGGGAATTCTCCCTCACCGTGCCGGAGGTGGTTGAGGCGCAATGCAGCGGCTGCGGCGAGTGCCGGGAGATCTGCCGCTTCAACGCCATCACGGTTTTCGGCTCCGCGGCCATGGCCTTCACGGAACTCTGCCACTCCTGCGGGGGGTGTTTTCTGGTCTGCCCGGAAAACGCACTCATCAGGGGAAAGAGGGTGCTGGGCCTCCTGGAAAGCGGCCGGGCAGGCACCATCGGCTTCAGCCAGGGCACCCTCCGGGTAGGAGAAGCCATGGCCGCGCCGCTTATCAGCGCGGTGAAGGAAGAAGCCGTCCTCAACGATGGGCTTGTCATCCTCGATGCGCCTCCGGGCACATCATGCCCCCTCCTCGCCGCCATAACCGGCGCCGATTACACCCTGCTGGTCAGCGAGGAGACCCCCTTCGGCCTTCATGACCTGCGGCTTGCCGTGGGGGTTCTGCGCAAACTGGAGCAACCCTTCGGAGTCATCCTCAACAGGGCCGACCTGGGCGACGGCAAAACAGGGAGATGGTGCCGGGAGGAAAATATCCCCGTGCATCTTGAAATCCCTTTTGACCGGAAAATCGCCGAAGGGTATGCCGCAGGCATCCCCCTGGTCAACTGCCGGCCGGAGCTGCTCCCCATCTTCTCCTCCCTGCTCAAGGAGATCAGCCAATGAAGGAGCTCCTGATTCTAAGCGGCAAGGGCGGCACCGGGAAAACCTCGATAACCGCCGCCCTGGCCATGCTGCTGCCCCAAACGGTCCTGGCGGATTGCGATGTGGATGCCGCCGACCTCCACCTGCTTCTCTCCCCCCGGATCCGCGAGGAGCATGAGTTCCGGTCCGGAGTGCTGGCGGTTATTGATCCTGCCCTGTGCAACGCCTGCGGAACCTGCGCCGAACTCTGCCAATTCCGGGCCATCCGCATCAACGCCGCAGCCGAACTGATCCCGTTTTCCTGCGAGGGCTGCGGCGTCTGCGCCCGTTTTTGCCCGGAAGGGGCGATCCGCCTTCAGGAAAAACACTGTGGGGAGTGGTTTCTTTCCGGCACCGGATACGGGCCCATGATCCATGCCCGCCTGGGCATCGGCGAGGAAAATTCCGGCAAGCTCGTCTCCCTGGTCAAAAAAAGAGCCAGGGAAGAAGCTGAAAAGACCAATGCGGCATGGCTGCTGGTGGACGGCCCTCCCGGGATAGGCTGTCCGGTCATCGCCTCGCTCTCCGGCGCCGATCTTGTCCTCCTGGTTACAGAGCCAACCCTTTCCGGCCTCCATGACCTCAAAAGGGTGACGGAGCTCGTCCGCCATTTCAAGCTCCCAATGGGGGTCTGCATCAACAAATGGGATCTCCACCCCGGCTACAGCGCGGATATCAGCCAGCTTTGCCGGGAACAGGCGATCCCGGTTCTCGGCACAATACCTTTCGACACGGCCATGGTGGATGCGGTGGTCAAGGGAGTGCCGCTATTGCACCAGGCGCCGGATTCGCCTGCGGCAAAGGCTGTGCGCGGACTGTCCGAAAAAATCATCCAATTTTCCCTGCCTGCCTGACAGGGAAAAAATCACACACCCTCGCCTTTCGCACAGGAAAGCAAGGGCTGAACGAGAAACCGGCTGCGGCAAGCGCCTAGTTTTCCTTGTCCCCGCCTTCCCCCTTTTTCGCCTCAACAAAGGCGACGATCTCCTCATATTCCATCGCCACCAACTCCCTGCCCGTCGCGGCAACCTTCTGCAGGTATTCCGCGACCTCGGGGTGCTCACGGGCAAACCCGGCCGCCTTCCCCTGCTCGCTCGGGGCGATCTCCTTGTACTCCTTCAGCTCTTCCATGTAATAGACAAAGACAAATCCGGCGGAGACAAAGAGCCCAAAGGCCGTGTTGGTGAAAATGGGTTTCTGCGCCCACTCGAAGATGAGGACAAGCCCCCCCAGGACAACGGCGCAGAAAAGCACCCCGGCCAACACCTGTATCTTGCGATGGTAGTTCCGGCAAATCTGCGCCACATCATGCAGCGGCTCCGAGAGCTTAATTTCCATCTTTTCCCTTCGGCTGCTTCCGCGTTTCGCCTTGCCGAGCAAGCGGAAAATTTTTGCGCAAAGCCTTTTTCTCCAGGACGGCCACGGCCCCTGCCGTTGTGTGTCTCCGCAATTCCTCACGGGGATGCCTCACGGAGAGGCCATCTATCCAGCCAGCACCCGGCTGACCTTCTCTTCCAGCTCAGCCTTGTCAAGCGGCTTGACGCAATAATCGTCGGCCCCCAGCCGCAGGGACTCCCGGGCGCTTTCCATGGTGGGATAACCGGTGAGCATGATCACCCGCCCGGCGGGATTATTTTTTTTCAACTCCTCCAGCACCTCGACCCCGCTCATTTTTTTAAGCTTGATATCAAGGATCGCCAGGTCAACCCTGTTGTCCCGGGCATACTTGAGCGCCTCTTCCTCTTCGGTGAAAGTGGCGATCTCATGCCCTTTCTTCTCCAGGATACGCCTGATCATGCTCAAGGCGTCCGGAACATCATCCAGCACAAGAATTCTGGCCATTATGCGCTCTTGCTCCTCACAATCATTTTTTCAGCACCGCCCTGCCCTTCCTGGAAATATACCGTTGGCAGGCGGACCAGGAAGGCTGCGCCACGGTTCGCCTTTTTGTCGCAGGCATGGTCACCCCCCGGGGGACTTTCCACGGTTATCCTTCCGCCGTGCTCCTGAACGATCCCGTAGCTCACAGATAATCCGAGACCGGTTCCCTTGTCCACCGGTTTTGTCGTAAAAAAGGGGTCGAAGATTCTCCCCTGATCTTCCCTGGGGATACCCTGGCCGGTATCGCTCACCGTCAGCACCAGTTCGCTGCGCATGGCATCAAAAAAGGTGGTGATGCAAATGCGGCCATCCGTGCCGATAGCATCGTGCGCGTTATTGAGCAGGTTCACCAGAACCTGCTTGAATTTATCCCTGTCGCCCAAAAAGCCTGGAAGCAACGGATCCAACTGGCACCGGATGCTCACCCGGTCAAGGTTGAAGGTATGCTCCATGACCGAAACAATCTCTTCGATTACCTCGTTTGGGGCAAAAAAGGCATAGGTGCTTCCGGACCAGCGCGAAAATTTGAGCAAATCCGCCACAATTCTTCGGCAGATCTTGCCCTGCCGGTTGATAATCTCCAGATCCTGGTGCCGTTGATCGTCTTCGGGAATCTCCTCAAGGAGCACCTGGGCATAGCCGAGGATAACACCCAGCGGCGTATTGATCTCATGGGCAACCCCGGCTGCGAGCTGCCCCACGGACTCCATCTTGCGAGCCTGCACCATCCGCGCTTCCATCTCCTTGAGCGCCGTGATGTCCCGCCCGCTCCAGAGGATGCCGCTGATCGCGCCGTCCGGGCTTCGCACCGGCATTCGCATCACATGACACCATTTGGAGCCCGATCCGCTCTCGATGGCTTCCTGCTTTTCAAGGACGGCGCCGCTGCGAAGTATTTCCTCGTTTTCCTCGATATTTTTTTTGGCCCTGTCCGGCGGATACAGGTCATGATCAACCTTGCCGATGATTTGCTCCTCCTCCTTGCCGAGCAAGTGACAGAAAGCCCTGTTCACCGCCTGATACTTCCCATGGCAATCCTGCAGATAGACGAATTCCGGCGTGGCGTCCAGAATAGTTTTCAGCAGCATGCGCTGCTCCCGCATGGTTTTTTCGGCGTCCTGCAACTCCTGCATGCGTTTTTTCAGGGAGAGCGTCATGTAATCAAAACTTTCGGCCAGGCTTTGGATTTCGTCTCCGGTGGATTTTTTGTATACGGCGCAGTGCCGGCAGGTTTCGATCTTGGTGGCATAATCACCGGCAATGCAGTTGGCGCAAAGGGTTCCGGCCAGATACCAGCAGCGATGGTAAAAATTCCCGTACGCCTTGCACCGCGTATTGTCGCACTGCATGACTTCCCAGCAATTCTCCCTCAGGGTGGGCGCGGTATGGGTGTCCAGTTCCCCCCGCACCACCTTTTCCGCGGACTGCTGCAACAGCTTGATCCGCCGGGTGACGGAATTGGCCAAAACCGCCCCCACAATCCCGGCCGCCAGGGTCACAATGCTGGTAACGAGAAAAGCGAGGCGGAGCAAACGGTTGATGGCCTTTTCCACCCTGGTCCTGAGCAGGCCGACCCGGACGGTGCCGATCCGCTCCTCGCCGATGATCACCGGAGCGGCATAATCATAGACCAGAGTTTCGCCGGTATCGAGCAGACGCCTGCTGAAAGGCTGATGGCTCTCCACCGTGTTGGTCGTTTTCATTTCAATGGGAAAGCCGCCCTTGAAGGTATGGACGAGCACCTCTCCCTCGCTCCCGAGGATGAACCCGTAGGAGATGTCATCGTTGAGGCTGGCGGCCTCGTCAACCAGATTTTTCAGGATCAGAAAATCGATGGTCAGAATGGGTTCCACCGCCCGGGCCGCCAGATTGGCGGCGATGGAAATCCCCCGGTTTCTGTTTTCCTCGAGAAGCGCCTCGCGCATGATCCGGGTGACCATGAAAAAAATCAGCACGCTGAAAAAAAACAGCAACAGGAAAAGACCCAGATAGAGCTTGCCGCGCAGACCGGTTTTCAGCATGACCCCTTCTCCCTTCAGTCCAGATGGATGCCGATCTGTGCCGCCAGGTTTCTGATCGGGTCGTAATCCCGGTCTTGCGCCGGGACAAAGCCCATGATGTGGGCCGCGTCCAGAATGCGGCGCTGGTCCTTGTCCGCGGGGGAAAGCTTGAGCAGAGCCCTGGCGATGTTGTCCGCCACCTCCGGATCAAGTCCGGCCCTGGCCGAATAGACCCACCCGGGATACCAGGGGGTGGTGGCCAGCACCCTGATCTCGCTCAGGTCGATCTTCTCCCCGACCACCTGCAGGGTGCCTTCCCGGATGGAGCCTATATCGTATTTCCCGGCCCAGACCGCCAGGACCACCTTTTCCTGCTTGCCGCCGGGTCCGGGGGCAAAGGCGATCTCCGCGAAATCCTCGGGCCGCAGCCCCTGGCCGTGGAAAAGTCCGAGCGCGTACAGGTAGCCGCCCGCGGAGTTCGGATCAACGGCGATCCAGCGCTTGCCCCGGCAATCCGCCAGGGTGGCGATGGCCGGATTATCCGCCCGGCAGATTATCTGTCCCCGGAATTTGCTGCTGCCCTCCACCCCCTCGACTGCGGAGGCAAAAACCCTTGAGCCGTAACGCTGGGCCAAGGCGACATAGACAAAGGGATTGGTAAAAGAGATATCAATTTTTCCCTGCCCGACCATGTCCATGTGCTGATCAAAGGTGTCGGGAAAAACCTGCCTGATGTTGTACCCTGTCTCTCGGCGCAGGAACTCCACCAGCAGCCGGTGACGCTCATGGGAAACGGTGTGGGAATACTGCGGCAGATAGGCATAGGTAATGGCGGTTGCCGAAGTTTCATGGCGAACCTGTTCCTTTTTTGTCAAATCCACTTTGAGCGGGGACTCTTCCTGGTCGCAACCCGGCAGCAGCAGAGCCACGAATACCCACATCAGCGAAAGAACTGTTTTCAACATTGGTTGCCGCTCCCGGGAGACTGCCACGGATGGCTTCGCAGTCGCGCCCCCCTTTGCCGCGCTCGGCATTTTCCCCTCACAACGAGGAAAGATAATAAAAATAGACCTGGACGAACCTGCCGGAAAGCACGTCATGGCAAGGGAAAAGCAACTCGCTCTCCCCGGGAAAAACTCCGGAGAGGGCAAAAAAAACATTTTTCGAAAGGTTGGAGAGCATTTCCGCAACCAGAGAGGCGTCCAGTCTCTCCGGCGGAAGCCCCCAGGTCCGGCAGCGAAGGGGACGGAATTCATACACAAGGCAGTTCTTCCCCACCGACAAAGGGCAGAGAAGCCCTTCGTCCGCGTAAATCCGCTCGATATTCTCCTCAGCTTTCCCCGGAGACACCTGCCCCGCCACCAGCCGCAATTTCCGGGAAACCTCCACCGCCCGGGCAATCACTTCCTGCCGTTGACTGCTGGTCAGGTGCCGGTTGATCCTGTTGTTCAAAAAAACCGCCTCGATGAGCGTCATTTCGAAATAATGCCGGCAACATCCATCGGAGTTCAAGCCGCAATCATTGGCTGCTCCCGGGGAATGCCCTGCGCCCGCGGCCTTTTCCTCCACCTCCCGGATCAAGGCCTCGTATTCGCCGAAAAAAGCATTCAAATCAACGACATTGCGACTCTCCAGGGACGGCTCCCGGATGCTCAAGGTGCCGGACTGCTTGCCGTACTTTTTCAGCAACCGCCACTGGCTGTAATTTGCCGGGGTGGCCCGGCTGTGCCGAAGTTTCTTTTCCGCCACCTTGAGGCCGAGCCCCCGGCGCAGCAGATAGGCCGAAACAAAGGTGCCCGTGCGGCCGATGCCGTGCCGGCAGTGCACCAAAATTTTCTTCCCGAGATAGATGGCCTCATCAAGCCAGGCAAGGCCCTGCTCCATTGCCTCGAGATCCGGCGCGCCCTCATCAGGGATGGGCAGGTAATACACCTCAAAACCGCTTTCCGCCTCAAGCTCGTGCAGATCGCAGAATTCGCCGCAGAGATTCACGATGGCGTCGATGCCCATTTCCTTGATGCGATCCAGCTCCGCATAGGACATGGGGGCGTAGCCCACCGCCAGTTGACTGGTGATCCAGGTTATTTCATATGCGGTCATGGCGAGATGCTCCGCTCCTGTTTTCCGCTGCTCTGTTGTTCCCGGAAATCGTAACGCCCCGCCAGAAAATCATCCGCCAAACGGACAACCATTTCCTCATCTTTTAAAACCATGTCCAACAGCCTGGTTGCCCCGAGGAGGCGCCCGATCAGATCGAGTTTTTCCAGCAGCGCATCTCCGGCAAGACCGATCACCCTGGCATCCAGCAGATCCGCCGCTCTTTCCACCACAAAGCCCAACCGCTCGAGGATCCTGGACAGAAAAGCAACCCGCAGCAGCCGCCCCGTATACTCGCCGCCGCCCCCGACAAAGCGCAATCCGCAGTAATTTTCCGCGGGCGTGCCGCCGCAGAAGGCGTCAACAATGGTGAAATGATACCCGAACCGGATGTTGATGTTCAAGTAATCCTCTCCGATGACCGCGTAGCTCGCCAAAGAGGCGGAATTCGGCCCGGCAATGCCGCCGCCCATGACGATCGCCTCGTATCCCTGCCAATCGAAGTGCTGCCGCCCATCCCAGGCAACCCCCGGATGGCTGAGCCCACGCCAAAGGGCTTTCAGCGGCAGACAGCGCACCTCTTCCGGAGAAACGCTCCTTTTCTCCGCCGCCTCGGGATGCAATCCTCCGCCGATATCCAGCACAAAAAGTTCAAAGGGAAGCTGTGATTTGAGCTGCCGGGCGCCGCCTCTTCGGAAAAGGCCATGGCCGGAAAGGACGAACATCTCCTGCATCGCCTTTTCATGGGCATATCGGACGATGTCATGCAGGGAGCGGCAGGACTCCGGCTTGAAATCCCGGGCGCGCGGGTCCAGGAGGCTGAGAAAGGACACCCGTTCCATCACCGGCTCAAGCCGCTTCAGGCAATAGACCGCGCCGCTTCCGACGCCGGCGGCCCGCGCCGCGAGCAGCGGCGCCACCCGGCCGGCATAGATTCTCCCGTTATCCGCGTCAACGGTGACCTCCATGCCCGGTGTCAGGCCGGAGGTGGCGCCGGGAATCCTGACCAGAACCGGCACTCCGAACTCCCTGGCAACCGTAGCGAAATGGCAGGCCTGACTGCCCTGTTCCGCCACCACGGCGGCCAGACGGCCGAGCACCTTGACATAGGCAGGGGGCGTATCCCGTGCCACCAGCACCGCGCCGCCTGGCATGGCCGTCAAAGGGGTATCCGGCCCGAGGGTATAAACCACGCCGCAGGCAACTCCGCCGGCGGCCTGCTCCCCGCCTGCGAGCAGCAACGGCGCCGCAATGTGTTCGGCCATGACAGGGCCGGGAACAATGGCGGCTTGCCGTCTTCCCAGCGGGCGGCTCTGCAGCACATGGAAATGCGCTTCCCTGTCCAGACTCCATTCAACGTCCTGGGGCGAGCCGAAATAGCTTTCCAGCCGCAATCCCCAGCGAAACAACCGCAGCGCCTGCTGCTCGTCGAGGAGCGAGGCCCCGTCCTGCCGGACGACAACCGGCGCACCTTCCCGGGAAACCCTGAAAACCTCCGGCGCCATCGCGCCGCTTACCAGGGCCTCTCCTTGCCCCCGCACCACATGCAGGGAAAGTTCCTTCCCCCCGGGATCGCCAGAATCACAAACCGTATCGGTGTACATGACCCCGCTCGCCTCGGCCTCGATCATCTCCAGCACCAGGACGGACATGGCGGTATCCACGTCGGAAAGGCCATGGCAGCTCCTATAGTAGAGGGCCTCCGGCGCATACTTGCTGGCGAGCACCTCCTTGTACGCCCGAAGAATCTCCTTCTGCCCGACATGGAGCACGGAACGGTACTGCCCGGCAAAGGAGGTCGCCTCATCCTCGCCCAAGGCGCTGCTGCGCACCGCTACCGACACTGCCCGCCCGCGCCGCGCCGAAAGACCGGCAAAGGCTTGAACTATTGCCGCGGCAAGATCCGCCGGAACCGGAGCCGCGAAAATCAAGGCCGTCAACTGTCCGGAAACCGTCTGCAGATTCTCGAGGGATTCGATGTCCAGTTCGCCGAGAAGATCGTCAATTCTCTCTCTCAGCCCGTTTTCCGCCAAAAAATGATGGAATCCGTTCACGGTGACGGCAAAACCATCGGGCACGGGCAGATGCAACCGGGCACCCAGTTGCGCCAGCGCCCTGGTTTTGTGGCCCACCTCAACGGTATCCGCAGTTATGACATGCAGGGGCAGAATATAGGGAGGGGCGGTGTTGGCCGCGGGTGGCACGAAAAGAGCTTTTACTTGGGGATCAAGGGATTGGAAAGGAATGCGCAGGCGCTCATGGGCGCCGGGAGACAGACGGCAGAGCGATTCGATCATCTCCCCCACGACCCGGGCCAACTGGTCGTAGCGCCGGACAATACGGCAGAACTCTTCATGGCGCTTGCCGTAATACACCCCCTCGAATTCGGCCAGCAGTTCGTGGGCCGCCCGGTCGTGGCGTAACACGTCCCTGAAGGTTTCATATTTTTCCAGCGCCGTCCTTTGCGGCGAGGAAAAACAGGACTGCAAGCTTCTGAACAAGGCGCGCAAAAACATGACGAACCAGTCCCCCTCCGGTTGCGGTCAGCGGCAGGCCCTCGGGACAACTGAAAAGAAGGCGGTCACCTCGACACCCAATACAGTACTGCTTTTCAAGATTTTTTGACAGGGAGATTTTCAGAAAGACCTGCGGCGAAGTCCGCAACACACACGCTCCCGCCCTAATCCGCCCTCGTCCGCCGGTGAACAGGCGAAAGGCGCTACTCCCCCAATAATTCCGCCACCTTGCCCTGCAACCGCTCGGCCAGCTCCTGCTTTTGCTTGACGGTATACGCGCTGGTGGCGATGGGCGCGCCCACCCGGATCTCCACCCGCCCGGGCCGGACCAGCAGCTTCCCCTTGGGCAAAACCTGATGGGTGCCGATGATGGCCACCGGCACCACCGGCACCCCGGCCTTGATCGCCAGAACCATGGCCCCGGCCTTGAACTGCCCCAGCTTGCCGTCCGGACTCCTGGTGCCCTCGGGAAAGATGATGACCGAGGTGCCGTCGGCAATGCGCCGGGCCGCCTCGTCCAGGCTCTGGAGCGCCTTGCGGCCATGCGCCCGGTCCACCGGAATATAGCCGGCCAACTGCATGGCCTTGCCGAACACGGGGATTTTGAACAGCTCCAGCTTGGCCAGCCAGCGGAAATCGCAGCCCAGATAGCCCTGGAGCGCGAAAATGTCGAACTGGCTCTGGTGGTTGGCGGCAAAGATATAGGGGCGCCCCTGCTCAAGAAGCCCGGCGCCGGTCATGCGGACCGAAACCCCGCTGAGCCGGGCGACAATCCTGCCCAGGGTGCGGGGCAGAAACTGAACAGCAGCCGCCGACCGCCGGAAGAGAATGATCATGATAATGGCCACGATGCTGACCAACCCGGTGAGCAGGGGGGCGAGCAGCAACACCAAAACACCTCGTAAAAAAGTAAGCACGTTGAACTCCCCGGTCTGGTTATGGTATTGTGCCGAAACACGAGCCTGCGGCCCTGCACGCTGCCAACTTGCATTTGCTGCTGCGGGACAGCCACTTTTTCCCCCCAAGCTTGGCATCTTAGCATTCCTTCGTGCTCCTGCCAAGCATTGACCTTGAACACCGGACACGAGCCCTCGGGTTGTGCATGATGACACGCAGTACCGACACCCAAAAACCGCACGGCAGATTCGGTTCCATCCCGCTCGCCCGTGCCCGGGAACCGAGCCACGCCGCCGGACAGTCCCTTGAAAACCCGGTCAACCGGCCGGCCGCGCGCCGGCCGGAAGCACCCCTTGCCCCCTAACCAGGAACCTGCCAATGCTTCGCCCGCCCTATACCCAGTACAGCCGCCTCTACACCTACCATCTCGATCTCAAAAATCTCCCGGCCATCGACGACCCGGATCTTATCGGCACCTGGATCGAGGATGAAACCGCCATCCTCTTTTTCCACCGCCCCAAGGAACGGCTGGTCAAAACTCTCTGCGAAACCTCGGGGGCCAAACTCATCTACGAGGCGGATCTGGATTATGCGGATTGGGAGGCGGGCAGGGAGATCGGGCCATTCACCGTGGGCGGCCTGACCGTGGCCCCGGTATGGGAAGAGACTCCGGCGGATATCCGGCTGGACCCAAGCGTTATCTTCGGCAGCGGCTTCCACCCCTCCACCCGCCTCTGCCTGGAAGGGCTGCTCAAGTATACGGCAAGCCCGGAACTCGCCATCAACACCGCCCTTGATCTGGGCTGCGGCACCGGGCTTTTGGCCATTGCCGCGGCCAAACAGGGGGTGGCCAGAATCACCGCCTGCGACAACAATCCGCTGGCCTGCCGGGTGGCCCGCGCCAACTGCCTGACCAACAAAACAGCGGACCGGGTTACGGTCCTGGAGGGTGACCTCCGGAGACAATGCCCGGACACCGGGGTGGATCTGGTGATGGCCAATCTGTACAAAGGATTGATGCTTGAGCTCTTCGAGAACCCTGATTTCTGGCAGGCAAAACTCTACCTGCTCTCCGGCTTCATTTCCGGGATGGAGGAAGATCTGCTCGCCGCCCTGCCGCAAAGCGGGATTACCTTGCTGGAACGGAGGCGGAATGATCGCTGGTGCAGTTGGACCCTGTTGCGGCAATAAACGCGAATTGCCCCGGCAGATCAGCGGGGATCGTTGCCGCGCCTCTGATACACCGGGCATTGCCTGCGTTTTTCCAAGGCGCAATCGGCAACCTCCCAGCACGGGGCATAGTGCAGCAACTTGCCGATGGAGGCGATGGTGATGCCGCCGCCATGGATCATGCTGAAAAGACACCTGATCCAGGCAATATCATCGGCGCTGTAATACCGCCATTTCCCCTTGCGGCTCGGGGTGACAAGCCCGGCTTTTTCATAGTTGCGCAAGGTGCGCGGGTGCAGGTCCAGCATATCGGCTGCAGCGGAAATACGGTAGACTGAAGGGTGGGCCTGGCATCGCATGGACAATCCTTTTCACTTTTTCTGATGTTTGCAAAAACCGCGATCAATCCCCTTTCAAAGGGAAACTGAATAGTATCCTGGCGTATTTTCCTTCTTCCCCGTCAATCGACAAAAGACCGCCGTTATCTTCGACGATGCGGCGGCAGACAGCAAACATCCTCCCCCAGCCCCTGACCGGAACTCCCTTGATATCCGCGGACTCGGCCAGGCTGTCCAGGGGAATTACCGCTCCCTGATCCACAAGCGTGATTTCAAACACCCGCCCCTGAACGGAATCCATGGCAGACCGGGTGACAATGGCGAGTTTTTTGCGTGGATCCCTGCCGGCGAATCTCTGGGCAAGCGCAGCCCGGACGCTGGCCAGGATGGTCAAAAAAACCTGCTGCATGTGCTGGGCATGAACCGGCACCGCCGGCGGCATCGGTTCAAAATCGGTTTCCACCAGGATGCCCTCGCTTTTCAAATGATACCCGGTGAGCAGCAAAGCATCCTCCAACACGGTGGCCACCGGCAAAAATTCTCCAGCCGCCTGGCTTTCTTCCCGGCCATAGAGGATGAACTTCCGGACTATGTCCGCAATGCGTTCCCCGGCCTCGATGATCTTGCGCAGCAATTCGTTCTGCGGCTGTCCGGGTTTCTTGAGCTGCTCCTCATCGGCCAGGACCTGTGCGTAGTTGATCAACCCGTTGCTGAGATCGCTCACCTCATGCGAAACGCCGCCGGCGAGGGAGGCGATCATTTCCAGCCGCATGCACGCCTCCCCGCTCCCGGTGGTTTCCTGCCGGACAAGCGGATAGCCGACCAGGATCAACTGTTCCGGCTCCCCGCCGGTTTCCTGGCCGGGAACCACCCGGCACAGGAAACGGCGGACAGGCGTACTCCCTGCATACACCAGCTCGGCGCCCTCATCAGAACGCAATTTTTCGAGAAGGCCAGGGGTATCACTGCTCAGGCCAGGCTGGACCGGAGCCAGGAAATCACGCCAGAAACGGCCGGAAATCTGTTCGGCACCCATGCCGGCCATCCCGGCAAAAATCGGGTTCGCGGCAAGGATGCTCCCTGAAGGAGTAAGAGTGAGCTGGATCGCGTGCAGGGCTCCAAAGAGACGCTCATGCAAATTTTCCCTGCTGGCCAGATGCTGCTGGCCTTCCATGGTGTGCAGGGCCAACGCCAGGTCGTTTGCCAATCCTTCGAGCAGCTCCATCTCCTTGGGGTCAAAATCCGTGGCGGAAAGGGCATAAATGGAAAGCACGCCGTACACGGTATTCTGCCAGATAATCGGCAGGGCCGCGCAGGCTGCGTGCCCATCTGCCAAGGGCGTTCCCTTGAGCAGCCCCTTGGGAATTTCGGCCAGGATATCCATCCGCACCACCGGCGCCTTGGAACGCACGGCCAGGGCCGCGGGATTCTGCTCCAGCCCTTTTTCCTCGGCCTCGGTGAGCAGTATAGCCATGCAGGCTTCGCATTCTTTGTTGCTCATGGATGTTGCGCCGTCGGCGGTCACCGGCATGACATCCCCTGCCTCGTCGGCCAGACCTATCCAGATCAGGCAATACTCATGATTTGCAAGCAGGGCGCGGCAGACCTCCTTGAACAAGGAATCCCTGGTTTTATTCCTGGCGATGGCCAACTGCGCGCCCTTGACCGCCGAGACCACCCGCTGAAACTTTGCCAGCCCCTGAGCCGTGATTTCCCGGGCCATCAAGAGGTCGTGGAACGAATACGCCAGCTCGGAAATTTCGCCGCTTCTCCCGGCAATGGAAAGACCGTCCCGGGACCCGGAGGCCACCTCTTTCACCTGTTGCACAAGATCCAGCAGCGGGGCGATCAGCCGCCTCTGGAAAAACAGGAGCATTCCGATGATCAGACTGACCACCATGGCCAGCGCGCCGATCACCACATTTTGGAAGCTGACCAGCTCACGCTTGCCATGCTCCACCAGCACCCGGTCGAAGAGCATGAGACGCTCTCCCAGGGTGCGGATTTCCGTATTGAGTTGCCGCAGATATTCGGGCTTGACCGGTCCGACGCTGATCTTTCTCACCAGCAGGACAAGACCGGGCAGGTCGATGGCGTTGGCCAGGGTGAGCTTGTAATGGTCGTCGATGGAACGGTTGTTGATGACGGATGCAAGATTAAGGTTGAGCTCCTCCAGCTCCGCGCCCACCGAAGCCAGACCACCATATTGCCCTTCCAGCAGGTTTTCGGTGACATGTTCCCGGATGATGGCGAACTGAAAGATAAGTTTTTCCGTCTGCCGGCTGACCTCCACATGGTTGCGGTACAGTTGATACTGCCTGATGCCAAGGCCCATCAAGGCCACAAGAATCAGCGTGACCGAAACTGCGGTGGCATGAATTGTTTTTTTTAAAGGAAATGCCATTTCGCTCAGTCCGGAGTTGCAAGTTGCGGCAGGGCCGGATCTCCGGCCCTGCCTTTTTTCATCCCCGACGGGATGTTACTTCTTTTCCTTCCAGGTGTAGAGAATAGGCATCCTGGCCAGAACCGCCCGATACACCACGATATAAGTGGCATAGACAGTGACCACGATCACCACTTCCCGCCAATGGGGGATCTCCTGATACAACTGCCAGTTGAAGGTGATCAGCGCCGTGTTCAACCTGTTCAGAGCGAGGCCGAACACCGCCAAAAAGGCGCTGAAACGGGCCAGGGAGGCGTTGCCGTTCCGCACGGCCATGGTATAGAAAATCAGGGGCAGTATCACCCCAACCACCATCTCGAACATGAACCAGGCGCCCCAGCCGGTGGCCAGATACTGCCAGTCGTTATCATGGGCAATGCCGATGATCTTGATCACCAGATAGGTGATCAGGGCAAGGGAGGCGCCCTTGGCCAGACCCAGGGTCAATTTGCTCAGGTTGTTCAGATAGGTCTCGTCACACCGCCAACGCATGAACCACTTGGTGAGGGTACTGACCACAATGAGCATCGAGAGCCCGGCAAAAACCGCGGAAACGAAAAACTGGAACCACTGGAAGGAAGAAGAGTACCAGAGCGGATGCACCTTGCCGGGGGCATAGGTGAACAACGCGCCCAGGGCTCCCTGGTGCAGGGTGGAAAGGATGATCCCGGCAACGGTCAGGCCGAGGACGATCTTCTTGATAAACTGCTTGGCCTTGGGAAAACCCATCCATTCGGCAAAGGCCGGCACCAGCTCCGCCACCTGGCAGGAAAGATAGGTGGCCACATGCCAGGCCACGAGGAAGAGTACCGCCGCCGGCCCCAGGGAGACGAACATGGGGTAGATCAGACGCCAGGGCTGACCAAGATCCACCTGCAAAAACATGACCGCAAACAGATAGCCCAGAAGACCGTTCAGCAAGCCGAGCCGCTCGATGGGCTTGAAATCCTTGCGGCCGAAAAGCTCCACCGTGGTTCCCATCATGAAACCCGAAGCGGACAGCGGCACCATGGTAAACAGGCCCCAGCCGAGAAAGAGCCCCCAGGGATAGTCATAGGAGGAATGCGTGACCCAGCCGAGGCCGAAGATAAAACGTCCCACCAGAACCGGCAGGCCCACGGCATAGATGGCCCAAAGCACCCAATTGAACGGATTGCGGAGCTGCACCGCCATGTATTCTTTGGGGGAAAGCCCCAGCATGAGCTTCTCTTTTACGGTCCACTCGCTCCCATCCTTCTTGAGATGGGAGACAACAGGGGCGAACCCTTGTGATTGTAAGCTATTCATCGTTGTCCACCTCTCCTCAGCTTTTATTATCTTCGTTTTTCAGGGCTTCTTTCCGGTTGCTCAGCAAGTGGAAGCCGGTAAAGAGCGCGGGCCAGATGGTGAGCACCATGGGTACGATCGCCAGGAATTCCTTGACATAACTGATGATCGGCTGGTCCCCGAGATGGGTGTCGTAACCGATCTTGTCAAAGGGCACGTCGGAGAGGTACATCCAGGCGGTGCCGCCGACCTCGTTTTCGCCGTACACATGATCCACATAGGCATCCGGCTTCTCGCTGATCCGCTGATGGGCCAGCTTGAGGAGGTCCTTGCGCTTGCCGAAAATCATCACCTCCTGGGGGCACGCCTCGACACAGGCCGGAGGCTTGCCGAACTTGAGGCGGGTGTCGTAGCACATGATGCATTTCTTCACCACCGGGTTGATGGCGCTGGAATAGCTGTAGGCCGGGATATAAAACGGACAGGCCACCATGCAGGTCCGGCAGCCGACGCAGACGGTGGGGTCATACATCACTGCGCCTTCCGGCGTTTTTTTGTAGGCATTGACGAAACAGGAGGTCAGACAGGCGGGCTCGTTGCAGTGGTTGCACTGCACCTTGCGAAACAGCGGGTGCTCGCGGCCCTCCACGTCGTACTTCTGCACCACGGTGTAGGCCTTTTCCGTGGTTCTTCTTGGCAGCCCCCCTTCGCGTTTTTCCTCGAACACCGAAGGATCGTCAAAGGACTTGTCCGGTGCGGGCAACCCTTGTTCTTTGTTGCAGGCGGCTTCACAGGTGCGGCAGCCGACACATTTGGTAAGATCGACAAGCACGCCCATGCTGTCCGGATAGCCGCCGAAACTCCCGGCAGCCTCGGCATGTTTGCTTGTCCCGACGGCGGCGATGGCAGCGCCACCGGCCAATCCGCCTTTCAAGAAACTTCTGCGGTGTAACTTTTTCATAGTAAATTCCTCTGATATCGTTTCAGCGTAAGCTTCAAGCCTCTGTGGCCTTCAAATCAATGACCGCCCCCATGCCCGCCGGAAGCCGTTGGCGCCGGGGCATACTTGCCGGAATGGAAAAAAGCGTCGCCCTGGTCGTTGCGGGTATGACAATCCTGGCAGCCGGTCGGTCCGCCCATGGTGGTGTGGCAGCCAAGGCATTTTTGGTGATACGCCCCTTTCAGGCCGGGTTTGCCTTTATGGTAGAGTTGGGGATTTCCGCCGGTCTTTTCCATATCTTCCGCGGAAAATCGCTTGTCGGAGTGGCAATCCTTGCAGGCAACAGATTTTGCTTGTGCTCCGGCTTCGTGGCAACGGACACAATTAGGATCCGTGGGCGCGAGCCCGGTTGTGTGGTGATGACACTCGGCACAACTCGCCGCTACCCCGACATGCATGGCATGGTCAAAGGTCACTGCGGAATAATGATTTGCCAGACTGCCGAGTTCCACCGTGCCAGGGCCATCCGCGGCCCAACTCTGCGCACCCATCGGCGCGGTCAGGAGCATAAGCGCCGCCATGCCCATGAGTGTCTTTTTTCTTCCTCCCATGTTGGTCTCCTTGTAAAAAAGTAATCTCGTAAGCCGTTGTCCAAAAAATAACCGTACCATCGAAAAATTCTGACCCGGAAAGGGCTGGCACGAACAACGCCGCCCGCGCTTGCGGTCCACGCGATGTTTTTTTCGCACCCCTCCTTTTTTTGCCGTGTGCTCTTGCTTTCGACCTTGGACTTAGCACATCCTGTGCCAACCTTTATTTTCGAGCGCATTAAGTGAAAGTCCCCAATCCGGAGCGGACATTCGGAGCACATTTCACCCGAAACGCACAGCTCGAAATCCGGAAAAAACGAGAGCTGCTGAAGAAGAACGCGTTTTGGGGTAACGCTCTCTCTGGGGAATGTTACACCCGGGGGAAATTAAAAATTGCCGCAGGAGGCCATGCAGTGTGCGACGGAGTTGCGCGGCCCGGGGAAAAAGTGTTGCACGCAACACTTCTGATGCAACACAAGTGTTGCGTGCAACAGGTTGCGCGCCATCACGCCGCCTAACCGAATAATCCGGTTTGCGCCTTGTTTTCTTCGGTGAGCTTGGGACAGGTCACGATGATATCAACCTCTTCCGCATCAATGGTCTCATTGAGCAGAAGAACTTCCGCCAGTTTATGCAGAAAGGTAATGCGCCCTTCAAGGATAATAATCGCCTCCTGATAGCACTCCGCGATGATCCGGGAGACCTCCTCATCGATTGTTCTGGCGATTTCTTCGCTGTAAGAACGTTGCCGCGAACCGCTGCCGAGAAAGCCCTGGTCAGACGTGACGAAGGCCCGTGGCCCAAGCCGTTCGCTCATTCCCCATTCACACACCATGCGGCTGGCGATATCCGTGGCAACCTGCAGATCATTGCTGGCGCCGGTTGAGAATTCATTGAAGACAATCTCCTCCGCTGTCCTGCCGCCAAGGAGGATCTTGATCCGGTTGGTCAAATATTCCTTTGAATAGGCATGTCGGTCGTCAATGGGCACCTGTTGCATCACCCCCATTGCCTGCCCTCGCGGGATGATGGTAATCTTGTGCACCGGGTCCGTATTGGGCAACACCTTGGCTAGGATCGCGTGTCCGGCTTCATGGTAGGCCGTGACCTTGCGCTGCTGGTCGCTGATGACCAACCCGGTCCTTTCCGCCCCCATGAGGATCTTATCCTTGGCATCCTCGATATCACTGAGCTGAATTCCCGTCTTGCCCTTGCGCGCCGCCATCAGGGCGGACTCATTGATGAGGTTGGCAAGTTCGGCGCCGGTGAATCCCGGCGTGGACTGAGCCACCACCTGCAGATCAACGTCAGGATCCATCATCACGTTGCGGGAGTGCACCTCCAGGATCTTGCGCCGCCCCTTGACATCGGGAGGCATGATGGTGACCTGCCGATCGAACCTGCCCGGCCGCATCAAAGCGGGATCAAGAACATCCGGTCTGTTGGTCGCCGCCACGATGATGACGGTTTGCTCGCTCTGGAAGCCATCCATTTCAACCAGCAGGGCGTTAAGGGTTTGCTCCCGCTCGTCCTGGCCGCCCATGGCCCCGGCAGCTCCGCGACTGCGGCCCACCGCATCGATTTCGTCGATGAAGATGATGCACGGCGCGCTTTTCTTGGCCTGGGCGAACAGATCCCGCACCCGGGAAGCGCCGACCCCGACAAACATCTCGACAAAATCAGAACCGCTGATGCTGTAAAAAGGCACGCCTGCTTCTCCGGCAATGGCCTTGGCCAGCAAGGTCTTTCCGGTTCCCGGAGGGCCCTGCAGCAGCACGCCCTTGGGGATCTTGCCCCCGAGACGCGTAATCTTCTTGGAATCCTTCAAAAACTCCACGATCTCGACCAATTCTTCCTTTGCCTCCGGAATGCCGGCCACATCGGCAAAAGTCACCCGCCGGGCCTTGTCCGGGTCCATGGCGATTTTTTTCTTGCCGAACCCCCCACTGACGCCGCCGCCCCCACCCTTTTGGCCGCGAAACATAAAAAACATCCAGCCGCCCATGAGCAGCAAAACCGGAAAGGTCGAAGACCAAAAGGGGGAAACCGCGCGGGGTTTCCCGGCGGAAATACGGACATTCTTCCCCTCAAGCCTGGGAAGAAGCTGCTGCACATCCGGAGCATAGGTGGAAAAGGACTGACCATAACTGTCCGTGCCGGTGATCTCCTGCCCCTGTATCCGCGCCGCCTTGATCTCGTTATTTTCCAATTTGGCGAGAAAAGCCGAATATTCCAGCATGGGAAGCTGATTTTCAACGAGCCAGACGTTGTATCCAATAACCCCCAACGTTGCCGCCGCCATGAGCAGCAGATAGTTTCTCACATATTTGGCCACAATTTCCTCCCGGACTGAATGAACACGAAGCAGCGCGAACGGATTCCAAAGAAAAAAATTTGCAACATTCGGACCATGCATTTACTTCAGCCTATCATTCCTCCGCGAAAAACAATAAAAAAAAAGCCCGGGCGAACCCGGGCTTGGAGGGAGGGTACTGCAAGGTCAGCCGTTGAACGGCATCAGGGACCGTGACGGATGCTTTAAAGAACACAGCATCCGTCACCGGCTCCTGATCAGCGTTGGCCGGGAACCGTAACCTTCTTGGGGGTATTGACATACTTGAAGAAAACCGGGAACGCGGCGAAGAAAGCGACGCAGACCAGATACTCAACACCCTTGATGTGGGTGTAAAAATCCACCAGGGTGGCCTGTTCGCCGATCAGGCCGATGGCGACCATGTATTGCCGGGCCACCTCGCTCAAACCAGCCTTGGAAAGGCTGAAACTCAGAGCGGCAAAAGCCCATACTCCGACTGCCGCGCCGATGCCGCCCATTACTGCCATGAAAATCCCTGCGCCCTTCTTGTCTGATATTGCCTTTTCCATGATGTCGCTCCTTATGAATTTTCTTTTTTTCCAAGGGCTTGGTTTACCCCCAAGCCCTTGATTTTTCAGCCGGATTACATGCCTGTTACTGCGGTGAGCCAGTTGCGCCCCATTTCCAAGACACCGCCCATGCTGATCATTCCACCGACCAAACAGGCAATGCCCCATACTCCGATCAAGGTGGCCAAGGTAAGAATGACGCCCACGCCTGCCTGGGAGATTCCCTCACCGATTGCTTCCTGATCAAGTTCGCCAAGACCGAGTCCTTGTTTCTGCATTGTATTCTTCATGGTGAGCCTCCTATGATTTTGTTTTTTCGCTCGTATCATGATTCTTGTCTCGTTTGATCAGGGTACATTGCATGGGGTGTGCCAACACACTCCGGACGCAGGGATGACTTTTCCATTCTTGAAACTTAACTACTTGATTTAAATGGAAATAAAAAACAAAGACAAACACTCCCCCTGGAAAAACACGCATTGTAAGACGCGAAAAAGTGTAGCGTCAGCGGGGACAACGCTACACTTCTGTTGCCACATGTGTCGCAGGGGTGTTGCGCGTGCCACACCCCTGCTATTTCAAACAGCAGGCGCGCCTTATGACACAGAATGATGCGCCACAGAAGGCAGCCTGTTTTGCCGGTAACTCCGCAGAACATATCCACGCGGTTACAATTCCGGCAGCACGCTCTTCGACGGCGCTCAACGCACTTCCCCCTCAATCGGGTTGCAAGGTGGTTTTTCAGATGCAAGGAGCAGAGACAATTTTTTCTTCTAGAGACTGACTTTGGTTTGCGGCAAAACAAAAAAAAGCCCGGGCGAACCCGGGCTTGGAGGGAGGGTACTGCAAGGTCAGCCGTTGAACGGCATCAGGGACCGTGACGGATGCTTTAAAGAACACAGCATCCGTCACCGGCTCCTGATCAGCGTTGGCCGGGAACCGTAACCTTCTTGGGGGTATTGACATACTTGAAGAAAACCGGGAACGCGGCGAAGAAAGCGACGCAGACCAGATACTCAACACCCTTGATGTGGGTGTAAAAATCCACCAGGGTGGCCTGTTCGCCGATCAGGCCGATGGCGACCATGTATTGCCGGGCCACCTCGCTCAAACCAGCCTTGGAAAGGCTGAAACTCAGAGCGGCAAAAGCCCATACTCCGACTGCCGCGCCGATGCCGCCCATTACTGCCATGAAAATCCCTGCGCCCTTCTTGTCTGATATTGCCTTTTCCATGATGCCGCTCCTTGTGAATTCTCTGTTTTTCCAGGAACTTGGATATTTCCAAGCCCGTGACGTTTCAGCCGGATTACATGCCTGTCACTGCGGTGAGCCAGTTGCGCCCCATTTCAATGATCCCGCCCATGCTGATCATTCCGCCAACCAAACAGGCAATGCCCCATACTCCGATCAAGGTTGCCAAGACAAGAATGACGCCCACGCCTGCCTGGGAGATTCCCTCACCAATTGCTTCCTGATCAAGTTCGCCAAGTCCGAGTCCTTGTTTCTGCATTGTATTCTTCATGGTGAGCCTCCTATGATTTTGTTTTTTCGCTCGTATCATGATTCTTGTCTCGTTTGATCAGGGTACATTGCATGGGGTGTGCCAACACACTCCGTGCGCAGGGATGCGCTTTTCCATTCTTGAACCATAACTACATGATTTTAAAAGAAATAAAAAACAGAGGAGCAACTGGATGGACGGGAAGAGTAAAACATAAAAAAACAACAGAATATCATAGAGTTATCGAATATATGCAGCGATTGTCAGCGGGATGGCACAATAGAGAATGGCAGGGAGGAGGAAAACCCAAAAAGTGTGGCGCCCAAAATTGCGATGCCACACTTTTACTGTTGCATGTGTAGCAGAGTGTTGCATGTGCAACACTCTGCTATTCCAGACCGTGCGCCTTCATTTTCCGGTACAGGGTGCTGCGGTCAATGCCAAGCAGCCTGGCAGCTTTGGCTTTGTTGCCGTCGGTCTGGGCGATGATATTCATAAGGTGCTCCTTTTCGCTCTCCCGCGAAACAGGAGCGCCCCCTCCGAAATCCTTGACAACCGA
Source organism: uncultured Desulfurivibrio sp. (assembly GCA_964588325.1). Classification (GTDB taxonomy): domain Bacteria; phylum Desulfobacterota; class Desulfobulbia; order Desulfobulbales; family Desulfurivibrionaceae; genus Thiovibrio. The sequence goes on along the minus strand of CAZPOR010000001.1, from coordinate 25,326 downwards.
GGATTCCTCCCCATTGCCCCCCGGAGTTGCGGCAGCAACACGGTTCCAGCTTCGCACCTCCTCGGGAAGGTTGCCCGTGGTAATCGTGTCGTCCGTGCACAGCACACAGGCCCGCTCCACAACATGCTCCAGTTCCCGGACATTTCCCGGCCAACTGTAGTCAGCCAGCAATTGCAAGGCCTGGTCGGAAATCCCGGTAATATTCTTGTTCAGCCGTTTGCTGAACCGGGCCAAGAACAGATCCACCAAAATGGGCAAATCTCCTTCACGGTTCCGCAAGGGCGGCAGGGTAATGTCAATCACCCGCAGCCGGTAATACAGATCCTCCCGGAACTCCCCCCGCTGCACTTTTTGCTTCAGATCGGCATTGGTGGCGGCCACCACCCGAACATCCACGGTGACGGGCCTGTCCTCGCCCACCGGATAGAAGGTGCGCTCCTGGAGAAAACGCAGCAGGCGCAACTGCATCAGCGGTGAAATATCGCCTATCTCGTCAAGAAACAAGGTGCCGCCGTCCGCCTGCAAAATCCTCCCCTCCCGGTTGCGATCCGCGCCGGTGAAGGCGCCTTTTTTGTGACCGAACAGCTCACTTTCCATGAGGTTTTCCGGGATGGAGGTGCAGTCGAACTTCACCAGGGGCATGTCCCGGCGCGGACTTTCCGCATGCAGGGCCTCGGCCACCAACTCCTTGCCGGTGCCCGATTCTCCGGTGATCAGCACCGAGGTGTCCACCTGGCCGACATTTTCGATGAGGGTGTAGACCGTCTGCATGGCACGGCTCACTCCGGCCAACCGGTGAAAATAGGTGCGCTTGCCCCGTTTTTCCAGATCCTCCAGCCGGCTTACATCACGGAACACCAGCACCACTCCGAGAAATCCCTTGTCGTGCTGACTTTCCAAAGGAGCCGCGCTGAGCCGGAACACAACATGTCCCCCGTCCTCCAGATTGACCTCGATGCGATGTTCGCTTACCGCTTCCCGGCAGTCCATTACTTTTTGCACATCCGAGGCAAACACGGCAAAAGCGCCGGCCACTTCGTCCAGATCGGCGCCAATGGCAAGGCGAGGCATATACGTTGCCGCCCAATTTTTGGCCTGGTCATTCATCTGCACCACCCGCAGGTCATGGCCAACGGTGATGATCATGTCCCGGACACTGCGGAAAATCGTTTCAAGATACTGCTGGTAGCGCTCTTTTTCCTCGGTCAACCGTTCTTTTTCCTTCCAGAGGCCATACTGCTGAAGGGCCATGCGCGCGGTGCGCAACAGATCGGCTTTTTTCACCGGCTTGGCGAGGTAATCAAAGGCTCCCAGTCGCACCGCCTCGGAAGCGGTGTTGATATTGGGATACCCCGTAACCATGACCATCGGACACTCCAGCCCAAGCTCCCTGACCCGCCGCAGCAAATCAATGCCCGAGGCGCCCTCCATGACGATGTCGCTGATGATCAGGTCAAAGGTCTGCTGTTCAATCAGCGCCATCGCCTCTTCAAAAGTCGAGGCGGTCACCACCGGCCCGTACCCCTCGCGACCGAGAAACATCTGAAAGGTCAGCCGCAGGCTTTCCTCGTCGTCCACCACCAGTATCCTGGTCTCTGATTTATCCAGATCAATCATTGCCACCCTCGTAAAAAAGGAAAAAAATCAACGGTTCATTCTTCATATGCAGGCAGATCAACGGTCATGGTGGTGTACACCCCGAGTTCGCTTGCCACTCTCAGTTCTCCCTGGAAATCCCTGATCAACCCGGCGCTGATGGACAACCCCAGTCCGGTTCCCTCCCCCGGCTTTTTTGAAGAAAAAAACGGCTCGAAGATCTGGGAAAGCATCTCCGGCGGGATGCCTTCGCCATGATCGGTTATTTCCGTCCGCACCATGGTTCGGCCCGGGCCCTGCAACTCCCGGCAGCGGATCTCCAGCTTTTTGCCGGGATCCCGCCCGGGGAAGCGGTGGTTGAGGGCATATCGAGCGTTGCTGAGCAGATTGAGAAAAACCTGCTGCAACTGTTGCGGATGCACCCGGATGGGCGGCAAATCCGCCGGGATGTCGGTGTGGACAAATATTCCGTCTTTCTGGAGCTGGTGTTTGATCAAGGCCAGGGAATCATCGACAATCGCCTCAATTTCGACCACCTCCGCCTCCTCTTCCCGCTGACGGGCAAAAAAGAGCAGATTGCGCACGATATAGGCGATCCGCTCCCCTTCCTTGATGATGCGATCGAGCATCTCCCGCTGGGCCGGATGGCCTCCCTCGCCCTCCATCGCCCCCTGGCTTGCGTCATCGAGCAGCACCTGGGCGTAATTGATGATCCCGTTGATGGGATTGTTGATTTCGTGAGCCACTCCGGCGGCCAGTTCGCCGATGGAGGCAAGCTGGCCGGCCCGCATGGTTTCGGCCCGGTATTTTTTTTCCTCGGTGACATCCCGCAGCAGAATCAGGGCCTTGGTCTCGCCATCGACATCGACAAAGGGGACATAGCTCTGCTCGTAATGGCGGTGATCGGACATGACCTCCTCTGTTCGCTGGATCTCGTTGCTTTCGATGGCGGCATGCATGCGGCATACCTCGCAGGGAGAGTCCCGCTGCTTGTACACCTCGTAGCATTTTTCACCGATCTTGTCGCCAAAGGTTCGGCGCAAGATCTCGTTTTGGTATTCGATCTCATACTCCCGGTTGAGGATGTGCATCCCATGATCAAGGGCGGAAAGGATCCCCCGGAACTTATCCCGCTCCGTGCGCAACTGCCGGTCGATATTTTGCTGTTCCGTAATGTCGCCGAAGCTTTCCACCGCGCCGATGACCCGGCCGCTGGCATCCCGCAACAAATCGGCGTTTTTACTGACAATCCTTACCCGACCATCCTTGGTTTTGATCTCGCAAATCCGCTTCAGGATAGGCTTCTTAACCGTTTCCGAATACACGCCGCAGCCTTTTACCGTGCATGGTTCCAAGGCAAAAACACTGCACGGCTTGCCGAGAACCTCCGCTTCCGTATATCCGGTGATCCTTTCAGCCTTTTTATTCCAACTGGTGATCTTTCTCTCCAGGTCAACGGTGAAAATGGCGCTGGGGATAACACTGTACACGAGCTGTGCCTGCTCGCAGGCCTGAAGCAGTTGGTCTTCGGCCCAGCGCCGCTCATCGATCTCAAGGCGCAGGGCATCATTGACCTTTTTCAACTCAATGGTTCGCTCCTCAACCCGCCGCTCAAGCTCGTCATGACTTTTCTTTAAAACCTCGGCGGCACAATTCAGTTCGGTGACATCGCGCACAATTTCGATCACGCCGAGCAGGGTATCATCGTCCCCCAGAAGAGGGGAGGCAAACACCTCGTAATAACGGAGCTCGCCGGACTTCAGGGTGATGTCTTGAGAAACCGAGACTGCTTTCCCGGTTTCAAGGACCTCCTTGAGCGGACACTCGCGCCCGGCCTTGTCGCAAGGCTGCTCCAAGCCGAACAACACCCGATAACAGTGCGAATTTTCAGAAAATTGTCCATCGTTCGTCCGGGAAACAGGAAAATCACGCGCTGCCTGGTTGATGAGCTTTACCCGCATATCCGTTCCGATCACCAGGACAGGGTCAGTCACCCCGTTGATCACCGATTGCAGAAACCGGAGATGATCCAGCAGCATGCGGCCTATGGCCCGCCGGTCGGTTTTTGCCACCCTGCGTTCTTGTGTTTTCCATTCCATTATCGTACCTGTCCGCCATCCAAGGGGGTTGCGCCCTGGCTCAGCACCGTGTCCATTTCGTCGGCCAAAAAGGAAAGATGCATTTTTTCTTCATCCGCCAAGCGCAAAAACAATGCCCTGGCCTCGCTTTTTTGACTCTTGTGCGCCATGCGGCTGTACAGGTCCAGGGCCTGGGTCTCTAACGCCATGGCCAACTCAAGGATATCCCGTTTGGTGTGCAGACGGGTATCGACCCGGGCAAGAAAATCCTCCACTCTGGAACCGCCCTCCATGAACCCCGCCGCCCCTGTGCCCGGCATGGCCGCAGACCCGCGCGCCTGCCGGTACTCGGCAAGAAGCCGGGTTTTGTGCGCATCCTCGAAGCCCATCAAGCGTGTGTAGAGCTGGCGGGCTCCGTCATCCTGCGCCCGGTCGGCCAGAAGACGGTAGAACTCCTGCAGCCCGTCTTCCATGGCATAGGCCAGGCTCACTCCGTCCTCATACTCTTCCTGGCCGGTGAAAAACTCCAGCCCGGCCTCTTCTCCCCCCCTGGCCTGTTGCCCCTGCCAGGCTTTGATGCCTCCGGCCATGTTGTAAACGTTTGCAAAATCCTTGCCAGCAAGAAGCTGAGCCGCGGCCTTGCTTCTGCCGCCAACGGCGCAATAGGCAATGACCGGCTTTTCCTTATCAAGCTCAGCCAATCGCCCGGGCAACTCCTTGAGCGGGATGAGAATGGCCCCGGGCAGGTGTCCTTCCTCATACTCCTTGGGCTGACGGACATCCAGGAGCTGATAGGCCTCCGCTCCCCGCGCTTCCATGTATTCCTTGGCCTGGGCCACGGTGAAATCCTTGCCCGGGACAAACAGATTCCTCCAGTTCATTGCTCACTCCTCTCTTGTCTTTCGCGAACCGGGCTTCATGTTTCACGGAGTGTTGCGCGTGAAGGGCAGAGCCAACAACCGCCAGAAACCCAGCTTTTCGATTTCCCGGTGCGAACCGATGCCGATGACAATTTTTTCCTGTTCCACCCCGGTGGTCAGGGTTCCCAGCATCCGGTCCCAGATGGACAGGATCACCCCGTAGTTGGAATCCCGCTCCTTGATCCGCACCGAATGGTGGATGCGGTGCAAGAAGGGCGGAACAAAAAGAAGCACCCACACCCGCTCGAACCAGGCCGGCACCCGGATGCTGCTGTGATGAAACTGCACGGAGAGGTTCACCAGAATCTCAAAAAGGATATAGGCGGTCAGGGAAATGCCGAAGGTATAGATCACCGCCAGCCTGATCAGGCCGGTGAAGAGAAACTCGCCCACATGGAAACGGTTGGCCGTGGTCACGTCCATGTTCATATCGCTGTGGTGAACCCGGTGGAACCGCCAGAGGAAAGGCAGCACATGGGTGAGCAGATGCCAGAGGTAGATGAAGAAATCCAGGATCAGGATGCCTGCGGCAATCTTCAGCCACCCGGGCAAACCCCAGGCATTGAGCAGCCCGGTATTTTTCTCCTGCCCGGCAAGAATCAGGGCGACAATGGCGCTGGTGTAGAGCAGGTGGTAGATCGTGCCGTTCATGATGGACAGCGGCAGATTGGCGAGCCAGCGTGTTGTCCGGGCCACGGTGGGCTGCCGGTAGGAAAAGCCCTGCTCGCAGAGCAGAAAAAAGGCAACGCCGCCCCAGTACAGATAGGGCTTGACCGCATACAGGTCCATGACAATTCCTCCTTCAGCCACCTTGCATCATTATATGGTGATTATCGCATGGCCCGCCTCCACATAGCGGGCCAGGGAGGGATGCCCCTGCATCTCGCCGGACAGGGGCAAGCCCTGCGCCTCGGCCGCGGCCAGGGCTCCCGTCTTGGTGGCGCAGGCCCGGCAGACGCAGTCGATAAGTCCGGCTGTTTTTGCCTTGGCGTAGAGAGGAGCAAAGGGCGCCTCCGCCTCGGCCAGATCCTTGACCAGGGCTGTGGCCTTGCCTTCGATGATCAGCTTGACCTCCCAGCCCCTGGCTTGCATATCAAGGGCATTCAGCAAGGCGTGGGCAAAACAGGATGGTTCCCCGGCAAAAGCGACGATGGCGATCTTATGCTCCATGGCATCCTCCGGTCAGAGACAATACGAGAACACGGGACAGGGGGCGCTTCTCTCCAAAAATTACCACGCTTTGCGCCAAAAACGGGAAAAAATCATATCCCGTTTTTCCCGGGAACACGCTTGCGCGGGAGTGCCGCAACAGGCACGGGACTACGGCAGGTCATGCGAAAACAAAGAAAAAAACCGAACATAGACCATAATCAGGCTTACGCCAGCATCTTGCGGATCTTAACGGCAAGCTCGCCCGGGGAAAGCGGTTTGCTGATGAAATTGGCGTGCGTCCGAAAAACCCCGTATTCTTCGAGCATGGAATCGGTATAGCCCGACATGAACAGCACCCGGGTCCGCGGGTCCGCCGCCTGGACCCGGGCGGCCAAGGTGTGGCCGGCCATCCCCGGCATGACCACATCGGTCAGCAGGAGATCGATCTTGTGCCTCCCCTCTTCCACAAGAAGCAGGGCTTCCGACGAAGATCCGGCGGTCAGCACGGTGTAGCCCATGCTCCCGAGGGAATGGCTGATAACCGCCAAGATCTCCGGTTCATCGTCAACCACGAGGATGGTCTCGCTTCCCTGCAACACCTCCATGGCCTGACCGGTCACCACCGCTTCCACCGGCGCCTCCACCCTGGGAAAATAGAGGCGGAAGGTGGTTCCCGCGCCAGGCTCGCTCTCAACCACGATATAGCCGCTATGCTGCTTGACAATGCCGTAGGCGGTGGCCAAGCCAAGGCCGGTTCCCTTGCCCTGGGGCTTGGTGGTGAAAAACGGCTCGAAGATATGCTCCTGCATCTCCTTGCTCATGCCTTCCCCCGTATCGCTCACCACAAGAACCACATACCGCCCCGGCTCGATATTGTCGAAATTGGAGAATTCATTCTGCTCCAAAACCTCCTCAAGGCAGGAAATGGACAAGGTCCCCCCCTCGGGCATGGCGTCGCGGGCGTTGATGGCCAGATTGAGCAGCACCTGTTCGATCTGGTGCTGGTCGGCAAGAATCCGCCCCTGACCGCCGGACGCAACCTCCACCGTAAAATCAATGCCCGGATGGATGAGCCGCCGGATCATGGTGCTCAACCCGGAGACAAGATTGTGCAAGTCGATAACCCGCACGTCCACAACCTGGTGCCGGCTGAAGGTAAGCAACTGGCGGGTCAGAGCCGCGCCTCGGATGCCGGCCTCGCGGGTGGCGCGCAGGGCGTTCGCCAGGGGGTCGCTGTCCGGCAGACGCCTCAGATACAACTCGCTGTAGCTTAAAATCGTGGTGAGCAGGTTGTTGAAATCGTGGGCCACGCCGCTGGTCAACCGTCCGACAGCCTCCAGCTTTTGGGATTGCAGCAATTGGGCTTGCAGTCTTTTTTCTTCGCTGACGTTGCGGAAAATGCAACGGGTCACCTGGGGCTTGCCGTTTTCATACCTGCAGTTGGCCGCGCCCTGAATCATGATCTTTTCGCCGTTCTTCGCGACAAAGGACGTTTCGATCCTGTCAACCCGGCCTTCTTCCAGGACCCGCTGAAAGGTTTCCATGCAGTGATCCGAACAGTCCGGATCGATGAGATCAAAGATGGTGAGCTTCCCGACCTCTTCCTCGGAATAGCCGAAGGTTTCCCGCCAGGCCGGATTGACTTGGAGAAAGGTGCCGTCCGGACGGACGAACTGGATGAGGTCGCTGGCGCTTTCAAAAAGATCGCGGTATTGCTCCCCGCTTTCCAAAAGGGCTGCTTCCATGCGCTTGCGCTCGGTGATATCCCGGACAAAGGCGCAGATATAGTCTGCCGCGCCGAGGGTGACGCAAACCGCATCGACTTCTTTCTGAACAATCTGCCCGTTTTTTGTCCGATGGGTGGTTTCAAGACGCAGGGTGCCCTGTTTTTTCCACTCGGGCCAAAGATGTGTGGCCCTGGGGCCGATTTCCGGATCAATATCGGCCAGGTTCAAGGCAAGAAGCTCAGCCTCCGAATAGCCGAGATTTCTGACCGCTGCCTGATTCACATAGGCAAACCCCCCTTCGGGGGTGATCAGATAAAACTCCACGCTTGCGGTATCGACAACCCGCTTGAATACTGTGTTCAATTCCTGATTATCCACGCTGCATCCGACGTTTTTACTCCATGTGATAATATTGCGGCCGCAAGCCGTTTTTTTTTAATCTGATTACCACTAATCTTCAGCCATTTCTTTCGTCATTCCGGCGAAAGACGGAATCCAGTCCGCGAAGGGTTTCTGGACCCCGGCTTTCGCCGGGGTGACGACTATGGAATCATCGATTATGATTAAAAAATCAGATAGTTATCATGCTGCCTGCGACATTGGCTGAAGTTCGATGGTAATCAGATTTTTTAATATACTCCGCCCCCTGCCTTTTGACGAGAATCTGGGCCGCGAAAGGTATTGTGCTCGTGCTTTTCCCCGGGTTCCGGGTAAGACGGCAACAACATTTCAAACATGCGCCCGGATCAGCTTTTCAAGCTCCTGCCAGTCAATGGAACTCTGCTTGCAGTTGCAATCCTTGAGCAGACACACCTGCGGAATCACCTTGAGTCCATGGCCGCCCAGCGATCCAGCGGGAGAGACATTGGCGGAACGCAGATATTTCTCCCGCAGGTCACGGGTACAGAGGCAGCCCAGCACCGCTTTCGGCCGGCGTTGCTCGATCCTGCGCACCAGGAAATCCCGGCTGCGCAGCACCCCGTCCTTTTTATGCAGCCGGCCGCTCACCACCACGGAAACATCCTGATACCCCAAAGCCGAGGCCATCTCCCGCATCTCCCGCAAACGGCAGGGAATACGACATTCTGGCGGACACAACAAGCCCTTTTCCTGATCGATAACCGTGGCGCACCCTTCGGCCCGCAGACAGTACGGCAAAAACAGCATCCTCTCGGCATAGGGCGTTTGGGCAAATCTTCGCCGGTAAAATTGGTTTCCGGCCGCCACGACTTTCCGGACGTAGGCATCCTTGTCCATCTTCGGGAAAAACCGGGCAAGGGGGTGGTAGCAAAAAACCAGCGCGGGAAGGAGCAGCCAGGGGGGCAGGGATAGTGTCATGATCTCTATGGTTGTATCGGTTTTTCGGCAGCCCATGCTGATGCAGGACAACGGGAACTTGCAACGGCTCTTGTTTTTTTAGTCTACCACACCATCCCGTATCCGGCAGGCAGTTTTCATGGGTATTTCCCGCCTGGCCCTGTTTTTTTCCCGCCCGGCGCAATTCCCTGCCACGCCTCCAGCAGCCCGGCCAGCCATTTTTCGGCCAGCCCCAGCGCTTCCGGGGAATTCCCGCTGTTGGCCAAGCTCAACTGGGCCAGAATCATCTGGTAGCTCTCATGCAACGGCTGCGCGGCTTCCGGTTCGGCGTCATCCAGGGCGCTGTCCAGATACAAGAGGATGTCCATGGCCTTGCGCAGACTTTCCGCCTTGCCGGCAATCTCCCCGGCGTCAAGACTTTTCCGCGCACAGGTCAGGTGCAGCAAGCACTTTTCGTACAGCGCGACAATGTTGCGCACCGGGCTTGCCGTCTCAACCATGGTTTTCAGATACTGCGGGCCTGGCTGCTTCATTCCCTTTTCTTCCCGTGTTTACTTTTATCCTCGCATATCAGGGCAAGATTCCATAGCGCCTTTTCACAAAAAAATCTCTCCTGTTTCCGAAACATCACCAAGATATTTACCCCAGCGGACAATGGGGTTCACGGAACAGCGGCGGATATGATATCCTTATTGTGGCAACCAACTGCCTTGCCGACGCACCCCGCCGTCGAAGAAAAATCACCTCCATTCAGGGGAACAAAGATGCTGAAGCTTGTCAAAACATCCTCCCGGAAAGCCGGGCTTCCCCCGGGAAGCCCCGTGTTCATCGGCGAACGGGTCACGGAAAAATTCGGCCTGAACATGGTCGATTACGATGCCGAGAGCCTTTCGGTCAGCACCCCTGTAAGGCTCGACGAATTCCGCCTGTTGAAGGAAACCCCCAGCAACACCTGGATCAGGGTCCACGGCCTGCATGACGCCGAGGCGGTGGACGGGTTCTGCCTCGAGTTCGGCCTGCATCCACTGACCATTGAAGACATCCTCCACACCGGACAGCGGCCGAAGATCGACCATTACGAGGAATACCTGTTTTTGGTCATCAACCTGATCAACTATGACGATGCCGCCGGAGAAATGAGCATGGAGCAGATCAGCTTCGTGCTCGGCTCCGGCTACCTCCTCTCCTTCCACGAAAAAGATGACGACATCTTTGACGACGTGCTGGCCCGCCTGGAAACCAACAAGGGCCGCATCCGGAAATTGGGGACAGACTACCTGTTGTATTCCCTGCTGGACAGGGTGGTGGACAATTTTTTTTCCGTCCTTGAGAAAATCGGCGAGGAGGTCGAAGACCTGGAAGAGGAGTTGATCGCCGCGCCTTCCCCGGAAACCCTCCAGGCCATCCACTCCCTGAAACGGGAGATGATCCTGCTGCGCAAATCGGTCTGGCCGCTGCGCGAAGTGATCCACGGACTCCAGCGGGATGAAACCGCCTTCATGGGGGAATCGACCAGAGTCTACCTCAAGGATCTCTACGATCATACCATCCAGGTGCTGGACACGGTGGAAACCTTCCGGGACATCATCTCGGGCATGATCGACATCTACCTTTCCTCGGTGAGCAACCGGATGAACGAGGTGATGAAGGTGCTGACCGTCTTCGCGGTGATCTTCATTCCCCTCACCTTCATTGCCGGGCTGTACGGGATGAACTTCAACACCAGCCAGAGCCCCTTCAACATGCCGGAACTCAACTGGTATTTCGGCTACCCCTTCGCTCTGCTGCTGATGGCGGGGACGGCCATCTCCATGCTGGTCTATTTCAAGAAGAAGAAATGGTTCTGACCCCCGCAACCAAAAATATTCCGTGCCTGATCTCTGCTTGCATCCCTGTCGCGTCTCCATGCTATAATGATATACCGCCACGTTATAGAGCCGGAAGCGCTCCTGGGAAGGCCGAAAATCAAAAAAATATGTGGCGGATAATTTGGTTTGTAATTATATAATTAAATACTGAATATCTTGCGGAGCTGCCCTCCTCCGGGTGATTACACACAAAAGGTCACACTCCATGAGCCAGCAAACATCTTCCCCCAGAAACACCAGACGCCGCCGCGCCGCCTGGAATCGCACCGGCTTCCTGTGCGCAGCCTTCCTGCTGCTGGCCGGGTTTGCCCATGGCGCCGAACCCCCTGCCTCCATGACGCCGCCCAAGACGTGGACCCTCCGCAATGCGGTGCGCTTTGCCCTGAAAAACAACCCGGACAGCACAATGGCCCGGCATCGGATCGAAGCGGCCCAGAGCGCCATCACCATGGAACGGTCCTCCTTTTTCCCGAGGCTGGACCTGAACGCCAGATACGACCAGACCAACAATCCCATGTACTCCTTCGGCAACATCCTGAACCAGGGCGCGTTCACCAATGCCATCGACTTCAACAATCCGGGCCGCACCGACTCCCTGGGCACGGCGGTCCGGCTTGGCTATCGCTTTTTCAACGGCGGCCGCGACCTGGCCGGGCTGAAGGCTGCCGAGGCCCAGGCGATTTCCTCCCGGATGGAGCTCGGCGCGGTGCAATCCCAGCTTGCCTTTGAGGTGATCCGGGCATTTCAGCTCATCATACAGGCGGAGGAACTGGTCAAGGCCCAGCAGGCAGCGGTGAACGCACTCACCGCTGCCGTGAAGGTGGCGACGGCCCGGCATCAGGAAGGGGTTCTGCTCAAGGCGGACCTCCTCGACCTGGAGGTGCAGCAGGCCAAGGCGCGGGAAGGCTTGAGCCAGGCACGGCACACCCTTGAAATCAGCCGAAGGATATTTCTCAACCTGCTGGGACTTGACGACGGCCCGGTTGTTCTCGATTCCGCCCAAGACTGCGCCCAGGAAGCGGTGCCGTCCGCAAGCCACGACCAACGGCCTGAGCTGAAGAGCATGGAGGCCCTAATTCTCGCGGCCAAGGCCCGGCTCCAGCAGGCCCAAGGCGGCTACCTTCCCACGCTGGAAGGGTATGCCGGATATGACGGAGACAAGGGCTATGTCTCCGACGGCTCCGGCGACTCGTGGCAGGCAGGGGTCAGGTTGCAGTTCAACCTTTCCGAAGGCGGTCGCACCGCCGCGGAAGTTGCAAAGGCGCAGTCCCTGCTTGCCGAAGCGCAGGAGCGAAAACGCAAAACCGAGCTGGCCATCGCCCTTGAGACAAAACAGGCGGAGTTCGCTGTACAGGACGCCGACGAGCGCTTGCAGGTCACAGGAAAAAGCGTGGCCCAGGCCCAGGAAAGCGCCCGGATCAATCGGCTCCGCTTCAAGGAGGGAAAACTGCTCGCCTCGGATCTGCTTGGAGCGGAAAGCCGCCTGACCGATGCGCAAACGCGGCGCATCGTGGCGGAAACGGCCCAGCGCATCGCTATTGCCGATCTGCGGCGCGCTCTGGGCCTGGAGCAGTTCCCGGAGGCATCGGAAACGGCCCAGGCTGAAAAAATAGCAAAGTAGCTGGTGCTTCGACAGGCTCAGCACGAACGGATTAATACGTTAGAAAATTTCCGTTCGCCCTGAGCCTGTCGAAGGGCTGGCTGTTGTTACGAACCCATCACACAAGCCACGACACAGGACATCACCACCATGCCACACACATATCTTTATTCCGCGATTCTCGCATGCCTGCTCCTCGGCGCATCCGGCTGCAAGGATCCTAACCGCGACGCGACCCCCAAAAACCTCCCTGCCGCGGAGGTACGGGTAATCACCGTATCAGGCCAAGCGGCCCTGCGGCAAAACGAGGTGGCAGGAGCCGTCGAGTCGGTCCAGCGCGCAACCATCAGCGCCAAGGTTCCCGGCCCCATCGAAGACATGCCGATCTCCCTGGGGCTGGCGGTAAAAAAAGGCGCACTGCTGGCGAGGATCAGCGCTGGAGAAATCACGGCCCGGCTGTCCCAGGCAGAGACCCAGCTCGCCCAGGCCAGACGCAATTTCGAGCGCGAAAAACGGCTTCTGGAACAAGACGCCTCCACCAGAGAGACGGTCAATTCCCTGGAAGACGCGTACCGGGTGGCCGAGGCCGGTGTCCGCGAGGCCAGGGCCATGCACGGCTACGCCATGATCACCGCCCCATTCGCCGGAATCGTCACCCAGAAAACGGCCAACGCTGGCGATCTGGCCACCCCCGGAATGCCTCTGCTGGTGCTGGAAAATCCCGAGCACCTGCAGGTGGTTGCCGCAGCGCCCGAAGGTGTGGCCATGAAAATCAAAAAAGGCGACACGTTGGCGATCACTGTTCCCGCAGCCGAATTGAGCACGGCCGGAACCGTGACCGAGATCAGCCCGGCGGCGGACACCGCCTCGCGCACCGCCCTGGTCAAGATCCGAATCGACGGCAACACTTCCGTGCGGCCGGGACAATATGCGCGGGTGGCGCTGCCCGGCGATGCCGGGGCCAACGCCTTCCTGATCCCGGAGACAGCGCTGTTTCGCTTCGGCCAGATGGAACGGATCTTTGTGGTGCGGGACAACAAGGCCCAGTTGCGCCTGATGCGCAGCGGGGAACACCGGGAAGGCCAGGTGGAGATCCTCACCGGCCTCAACGGAGGCGAGCAGGTCGTGATCCAGGGCGGAGAACGGCTTGTTGATGGACAACCCGTAGCCATCGTGCCGTGATGAACCATTCCCCGAACAATCAACACGGCTTTGCCGGCAGGCTCGCCTCGCTTTTCGTCGAATCCAGGCTGACCATCATCCTGCTCATCGCCTCCCTGCTCCTCGGAATCGTAGCCGTTGCCATGCTGCCGAGGGAGGAGGAGCCGCAGATCAAGGTGCCGATGATCGACGTCATGGTCGCCATGCCCGGCGCCACCCCCAAGGAGGTGGAGGAGCGCGTCTCCATCCCCATGGAAAAGCTCCTCTACGAACTGCCCGGGGTGGAATACATCTATACCACCTCCATGCCGGGACAGTGCCTGCTCGTCGCCCGTTTCTACGTGGGCGAAAAGATGGAGGACGCCATCGTCCGCCTCAACCAGAAGCTGGCCACCAATTTCGACCGCATCCCCTACGGCGTCGTGCCGCCGTTGGTCAAGCCGCACACCATCGATGACGTGCCGGTGCTCGCCCTGACCCTGCACAGCCCGCGCCATGACCATTACACCCTCCGGCGGCTCGCAGCCCAGCTTGACGACGCGGTCAAGAACATCCCCGAGGTGGCCGAGACCAAGCTCATCGGCGGCGCCAAACGGCAGGTGCGGGTGCTCTTCGATCCCACCCGTCTTGCCGCCCGCGGGTTGACCGCAACGGAGATCATTCCCAGACTGCAACAGGCCAATCTGCAATCGTACTCCGGCGCCCTGCAATCGCAAAACCAGGAAATCCTTCTGGAGACCGGCCGGTTTCTCACCTCGGCCAGAGAGATCGGCCGCATCGTTGTTGGCGTATACGGTAACCGGCCGGTGTATCTCGACGAGGTGGCCAAGGTGGTCGATGGCCCGGAAGACCCCATCAACTATGTGCTGTTCGGTTCAGGCAAGGGGCAGCCGGAAGAAGCGGCCGTCACCCTCTCCCTGGCCAAGCGGCCCGGGGCCAACGCCGTGCAGGTGGTGGAAACGGTGCTGGCCAAGATCGAGACCCTCAAGGGAACCCTCATCCCCAGCGACATCACGGTGAGCGTCACCAGGAACTACGGCGAAACCGCGGCGGAAAAATCCAACGAGCTCCTGCTGCACATGGGCATCGCCGTCTTCGGGGTGACCTTGCTCATCCTCTTCTTTTTAGGCTGGCGGGAGTCGGTCATCGTCATCCTCGCCATCCCCTCGACCCTGGCGCTGACCCTGTTGCTCTTTTATCTGTACGGCTACACCCTGAACCGCATCACCCTCTTCGCCCTGATCTTTTCCATCGGCATCCTGGTGGACGACGCCATCGTGGTGGTGGAAAACATCGTCCGCCATCTCCGGCTGCCGGAAAACACCCGCAAATCCGTCCTTGCCATCGCCATCGAGGCGGTGAACGAGGTGGGCAACCCGACCATCCTCGCCACCTGGGCGGTGATCGCCGCCATCCTGCCCATGGCCTTTGTCGGCGGGCTGATGGGCCCCTATATGCGGCCGATCCCCATCGGTTCCTCCGCAGCGATGATTTTTTCGCTGCTCATCGCCTTCACCGTTACCCCCTGGGCCGCGGTACGGGTGCTGAGAAAGAAGATCTCCCCCAGCAACACCCCTCCGGCTCCAGAGCAACTAACGGCAGACCATGACCACGCGCCGGCAGATTTCTTCACTCGTCTCTATCACCGGGCCATGGACCCTCTCCTTGCCCATGCCCGCTGGCGGCTGATCTTTTTCCTCTCCATTAGCGGGCTGCTCCTCGGCTCCTGCGCCATGGTCTATTTCGGGCTGGTCAAGGTCAAGATGCTGCCCTTTGACAACAAAAGCGAGTTCCAGATTATTCTGGACATGCCCGAAGGCGCCCCCCTGGAAAAAACCACCCAGGTTGCCAGGGAGATGGCCTCGCTCATCGGCCAGGAACCGGAGGTTATCAACTATCAGGTGTATGCCGGCACGGCCTCGCCCTACAATTTCAACGGGCTGGTCCGCCATTACTACCTGCGCAACAACCCCAACCTGGCGGACATCCAGATCAACCTGCTTCCCAAGGGAGAGCGCAAGGCCCAAAGCCATGAGGTCGCCAAACGCATCCGGCCCACGGTTGCGGCCATCGCGGAAAAATACGGCGCCACCGTGGCCGTGGCCGAGGTGCCGCCCGGGCCACCGGTCTTGCAGACCCTGGTTGCAGAGATCTACGGCCGAACCGATGCACAGCGAGTTGCACTGGCCTCCAGGGTCAAGGACCTCTTCACCACCACGGAAGGGGTGGTCGATGTGGACTGGTACCGCGAGGCGGAACGGCTGAAAACCGTCCTCTCGGTAAACAAGGAAAAGGCTGCTCTCAATGGCCTCTCCGAGGGCGAAATCACCCAGGCCGTGGACCTGGCGGTCAAGGGCTTGGCCGTCAGCCTGTTGCATCTGCCCGAGGACAAGGAGGGGATCAGCATCGTCTTGGAGCTGCCCCGGGGAGAGCGGGCGCGGATTGAGAGCATCCTCAACACCCACCTCCGCTCCGGCCTCAACCCGTCAGGCCCCCTGGTGCCCCTGCGGGAGCTGGTCTCGGTCAGCGAAGTCCCCGTTGACCAGCCCATCTACCGCAAAAACCTCAAACCGGTTATCTATGTAACGGCCGACGTGGCAGGGGCGGCGGAAAGCCCGGCCTACGCCATCTTCGCCCTGAACAAAAAACTCGCCGGACTCGACGGCAGGGAGTATGGGGGCGAACAGAAAGCGATCTCCATCTACAACCTCACGCAGCCCTTTTCCGAACTGGACCCGGCGATCAAGTGGGACGGCGAGTGGCACATCACCCTGGAGGTCTTCCGGGATCTGGGGTTCGCCTTCTGCGCGGTGATGATCCTCATCTACATGCTCATGGTAGGATGGTTCAAGGATTACACCGTGCCGCTGGTGGTGATGGCCGCCATCCCCTTCTCGCTCATCGGCATCCTTCCGGCCCACTGGGCTTTCGGCGCCTTTTTCACCGCGACCTCCATGATCGGCTTCATGGCCGGGGCAGGAATCGTGGTGCGCAACTCCATTATTCTCGTTGACTTCATCGAACTGCGGATCAGCCACGGCCTGCCGCTTGGAGAAGCGGTGGTGGAAGCCGGCGCCATCCGTTTCCGGCCCATGCTCCTTACCGCCCTGGCCGTGGTGGTCGGGGCCTCGGTGATTCTGGCCGACCCGATCTTCCAGGGCCTGGCCATCTCGCTGATGTTCGGGGAGATCGCCTCGCTCTTGATCAGCCGCATGGCGGTGCCGGTTCTCTACTTTATGCTGCACACGCGCCGCCGTTCGCAAACGGCAGCCCGCGCCGCCAAAGAGGGCTCATAAACAACTCCCCCCGCACTCTGCCTCCCGGCGCCTGCCTCAGCCGGTCGAGACGGTCCGGTACGCGCGGCGGCGGGTCGCAACTCTGTCCATCATCCCCACCCTCTATTCTGTACGGCCCGCAGCGGTTCTTTTTTTTTGCGGGCGAGCAAGACAATCTTGAGTATAATTTTTACTGGCAAATAGCGGGAATTTCTGGTATCGGGGCTATGCAGGATTTAATTCGCCCGGCTCCCGTAAAATCACATGGTTACAAACACCGGCCCCACGCATTTTTCGTTGGAATCACATCAATCAGCATGTTGACCGCACCCGGAGGAAATCATGAAAAAAGTTGCCTTGACCCTTGGCCTGCTGCTCGCGGCGGCGATAACCGGTTGCGACTCAGGCCCCTCGCAACAATCCGCCCCCGTTCAAACCCTTTCCATCAAGGGGTCGGACACTATGGTCCACCTGGTCAGCTCCTGGACGGAAGAATTCATGAAAGCCCATGCCGAAGTTGACATCTCCGTAACCGGCGGCGGTTCGGGCACCGGCATCGCCGCCCTGATCAACGGCACCACCGATATCTGCGCGGCTTCCAGAGGAATGAAGGAAAAGGAACAAAAACAGGCCGAACACAACAAGATTTCCCCGGTGGAAATCCCGGTGGCCCGCGACGGCATCGTCCTGATCGTGCATCCTCAAAACCCGGTGAACGGTCTGACCATTGACCAATTGCGGCTTATCTACACGGGCAAGGTAACCAACTGGAAGGAGGTCGGAGGATCCGACACCCCCATTCTCCTGTTGTCCCGCGAGTCCAGCTCCGGCACCTTTGTTTTCTTCCAGGAACATGTCCTGAACAAGGAGGACTTCAGCTCTTCCGCCCGTCTGCTGCCCGGCACCTCGGCGCTGGTGCAGGCCGTGGCCGCTGACCGCGGGGCCATCGCCTATGTGGGCCTTGGCTTTGCCGCCGAGGCGAAAACCACCGTGAAAACCCTGGGCGTTCAGGCCGCAGACCAGCCCGAACCGGTGCTCCCCAGCGAGGAGACGGTCCGTTCCGGAGCATACGCTGTTTCCCGGCCGCTGTTCTTCTACACCAACGGGACGCCATCAAAAACAGCGCAACAGTTCATCGACTTCTGCCTGAGTCCGGCAGGTCAGCAGATCGTGAGAGAAACGGGATATGTCCCGGTCTCGTAAGCTTTTCATAACAGACAAGGCGATGCGGTTGCTGTTGGTCAGCGCCGCCTCGACCAGCGTCCTTGTCGTCTGCCTGATTTTCCTCTTCCTGTTCAAGGAGGCCGGCCCTTTTGCGCTGAGTCCCGGGTTGGGCAAGCTTCTGCACAGCCAGTGGATTCCGGTCTCCTTCCAGGAGGAACATTTCGGCGTCGGCCCGCTGCTTTCCGGCTCGGCCCTGGTAACCGCCCTGGCCATGCTGGTCACGGTGCCCATCTCCGTGCTGGTGGCCATCTACATAGCGGAAATCGCCCGCCCTGCCGAACGGGAGTTTCTCAAGCCGTTCATTGAAATCCTGGCCAGCATCCCTTCGGTGGTTCTGGGTTTTTTCGGCCTGCTGGTGGTGGCGCCCCTCATTAAAACACTTTTCGGCCTCAACACCGGGCTCACCGCCCTGACCGGCGCCCTGCTCCTCTCGCTCATGGCCATCCCCACCATCATCTCCCTGTCCGAGGATGCCCTGGTCAGCGTGCCCTACGCCCTGAAAAACGCCTCCCTGGCGCTGGGCGCCAGCCATTTGCAGACCATCTTCCGCGTTACCCTGCCCGCGGCCCTGCCGGGGATCGTGGCCGCGGTGATGCTCGGCATCGGCAGGGTTATCGGCGAGACCATGGCGGTGCTGATGGTCACGGGCAATTCGGCTATTCTCACCATATCCCCCCTGGCCTCGGTGCGGACCATGACCGCGACCATCGCCGCGGAGATGGGCGAGGTGCCCTTCGGCAGCGTCCATTATCAGGCGCTTTTCTGGATAGGCATCATCCTGCTGGTTATCACCTTTGCCCTCAACATCGTGGCACAGCGCGTACTGAAAAAATACGGCATGATGAAATGAAGACGATCTCACACAAGAAGAGCCAAGGCGCAGGTCCATTGAACGCCAGCAAAAAGAAGCAAGCCCGCACCGTCGGCGGAGCAACTTTTCGTTGTTTCATCGTGTTCGCGCACTGCGAGGCCGACAAATGAAGACGAACAACACCGCCGACACATTCATTCTCCTCGCCCTGCGGCTCATCACCTACGCCATTGTCCTGGTGATCGGCTATATCCTGTTCGACATCATCCGGCATGGGGCGTCGGCCCTCAACTGGCAGTTTATCAGCAGCTTTCCCCGGAGAAGCGGGGCAGAGGGCGGCATATTCCCGGCCATTGTCGGCACCTTCTATCTGGTGGTGGGCACCATTGCCGTCTCCCTGCCCCTGGGAATCGGCGGCGCGATCTATCTTGCCGAATATGCCGAGCAGGACCGGTTCAACACCCTGATCCGCTTGGCCATCGTCACCCTGGCCGGGGTGCCGTCCATCGTCTTCGGCCTGTTCGGCCTCGGCATCTTTGTGCTCTTCTGCGGCTTCGGCCCCTCCATCCTGGCGGGCAGCCTGACTTTGGCCTGCATGGTGCTGCCCACCATCATCGTGGCCAGCGAGGAGTCGCTGCGCGCCGTGCCCAAGGGGTTTCGCGATGCAAGCCTGGCTTTGGGAGCCACCAAATGGGAGATGATCCGCACCAACATCCTGCCCTATTCCATGTCCGGCATGATAACCGGCTCGATCCTGGGCATTGGCCGGGCCGCCGGAGAAACCGCCCCCATCCTCCTTACCGTGGCCGCCTTTTATCTCCCCAGGCTGCCCAAATCCGTTTTTGACCAGGTCATGGCCCTGCCCTATCACCTGTACATCCTTGCCACCCAGCATCCGGAGGCGGACCGGATCAGGCACATGCAGTATGGCACCGCCCTGATTCTCCTCCTGCTGGTTCTGGGCTTAAGCCTCGGCGCGATACTCATTCGAACCCATTTCAGGAAAAAATACCGATGGTAGAACAGTCTATTTACCCAAATTACCCAAAAGATCTGGAAATGGTCATCACCGCCAGCCAGATCAATTTTTTTTATGGACCGACCCAGGCGCTTTTTGACATCTCCCTCCTGATCCCGGCCAAGCACGTCACTGCCCTGATCGGGCCGTCCGGCTGCGGAAAATCCACGTTTTTGCGCTGCCTGAACCGGATGAACGACACCATCCCCCACAGCCGGGTTGAGGGGACAATCACCATCAACCAAAAAGATATCTATGCCCCGGGCACCGATGTCGTGGAACTGCGCAAGGAGGTGGGGATGGTGTTCCAAAAATCAAATCCCTTTCCCAAGTCCATCTTCGACAATGTTGCCTACGGTCCCAGGATTCACGGGGAAAAAGATCAGAACCGGCTGGCGGAGATCGTCGAACAAAGCCTGCAGCAGGCGGCCATCTGGGACGAGGTCAAGGACCGGCTGCACGCCAACGCCATGGGACTCTCCGGCGGTCAGCAGCAGCGGCTTTGCATCGCCAGGGCTCTGGCGGTCGGACCGAAGATTCTGCTCATGGACGAACCGGCCTCGGCCCTGGATCCCAAATCAACCATGCGGATCGAGGATCTGATCGGCGAGTTGCGCACCAACTACACCATCGTCATCGTCACCCACAACATGCAGCAGGCCGCCCGGGTTTCCGACTACACCGCCTTTTTTTACGAAGGGCGGCTGATTGAATGCGATGCAACCCCCAAAATATTCACCAACCCTCGGCAGAAACAGACAGAAGATTACATAACCGGCCGCTTCGGATGAGCGTAATCGGTCGGCAACACCGCATCTGCTTTGTCATCGGCCTGCCCCGCATACCATGCGTATAGCGGGCAGACCTCTTTCGCGCATCTGCAATGTTGCCGGCCGATTACAATATCAGAGTTACCGAATTTTTTGTCCCCCTGGTGAACTGAACAGTTACAGCGTGGAGTGAAACTATGCCCAAACACATGCAGCACGACATCGACAAACTGAAGGCAAAGATCATCGCCATGGGCGAAGCCGTGGAAGACCGGGTCTACCAGGCCACGCTCTCCGTGATCAACCGTGACCCGGTCAAGGCAAACGCGGTGATCAAGGGGGATCGGGAAATCGACGACATGGAGGTGGAGATCGAGGAGGATTGCCTGAAGATTCTCGCCCTGTATCAACCGGTGGCCATCGACCTGCGGTTCATCGTGGCGGCGCTGAAAATCAACAGCGATCTGGAACGGATCGGCGATCTGGCAGTGAACATCGCAGAACGGGGGCTATTTCTCGCCGGCCAGGAAAAATTTGAAATCCCCTTTGACCTGACCGCCATGGTCGCTCTTGCCGAAAAAATGGTCACGGAAAGCATCGACGCCCTGATCAACCATGATGTGCGGTTGGCCCACCATATCCGGGCGGCGGACGACACCATGGATGCCATGAACCGGGAGATGTACACCCAGCTCAAGGGAATGCTCACCACCGATACCGAACATGTGAACAACCTGCTGCATGTGCTGTCGGTGGGGCGGCACCTGGAGCGCATCGCCGACCATGCCACCAACATCGCCGAGGATGTCATCTATCTGGTGGATGCCCAGATCATCCGGCACACGCCGGAACTGTACGACGAATAAGGAAGCAGGCCGAGCGCGATTCACGGAAATTCTTGGCGGGACGGCGCTACTCTGCTCCCTTCCGCACGACATATCCGCAGAAGTTGTACCATTTAAAAAAAATCTCGCAGGCGCTGAAGCCGTTTTTCAGGACCAGCTCCTCGTTCTCCTGCACCCGGTAGGGGATGAGGACATTCTCCAGCGCTTCGCGTTTCTGGCTGATCTCAAGCTTGCTGTACCCGTTTGCCTCCTTGAAGTCATAGTAATACTTGAGGAAAAACCGGTTCAGCAGCGAATCCCGGCTCAACACCTTCTCGATGAGGATCAGGCAGCCATCCCCGTTAACCCCTTTGGCAATCCTCCGGATAAGCCTGTCCCGGTTCAGCGGCCGGACGAACTGCAGGGTAAGGTTCATGATCACCACCGAGGCGTTTTCGACCTCCACCTCCCGGTTGAGA
Source organism: uncultured Desulfurivibrio sp. (assembly GCA_964588325.1). Taxonomy (GTDB): domain Bacteria; phylum Desulfobacterota; class Desulfobulbia; order Desulfobulbales; family Desulfurivibrionaceae; genus Thiovibrio. Next base: position 3,506 of record CAZPOR010000001.1, on the reverse strand, counting down.
TCCTGGCAGGCGAGGGCGTATTCATGCCGCATGCCATGCGCCTCTATTTTTTCCCCTGCTTTTCGCAACATTTCCTCAGAGGAGTCGCAGCCCACCAGGCGCACCCCCTCGGGAAGATCCTGATCAAGCTGGATCAGGGTTGTCCCGGTGGAACAGCCCAGGTCGTAGACATTGGTGCCCGGCACGGCGAAATCCCTGGCCAACTCGGACACCATTCTCTGCACTTCGAGGTAAAACGGGACCGAACGGACCAGCATGTCGTCAAATACCGCGGCGGTTTTTTCGTCAAAACTGAAATCGGCCACCGTGCCCTGCGGTGTTGCAAAAATTTTATCCTTACCCATAGAAGCCCTCTTGTCAAACCTCCGAACTATTCTTGCCGCAGTCATACGCTTTCACCCGGAACGAAAAAAGGCCCGTTAATTGGGCTGCCGGTTGCTTTCCAGTATAGCCTTTCGCCGGCGGCCATGAAAGAGAAGAGAACGGACGCCTTCCGCAAAAAAGAATATGTGCGAGCCGGCTGAACGGTATGGTATAGTTTTTTGCCCTGCTTTTTCCGGGGCGAAGAGCTTGTCCGGAATATGCCGGGCTCACCGGCAGCGAGATTTTTTCTCCCACACGACAAACCATGATCCCAACCGTGTCCCCATATCTCCCCTGGCTGAAAATCGTGGCAAACCGCTATACCCTGTTCCTGCTCTTTCTTCTCGGTTGCACGGAGATTCTCCAGCAAACCGGCGGCCTGCCAGCCTTGCTGCCTGCGTGGCGCCTGGAAATCCCCCTGCTCCTCTATCTCTATTTCTTGTCCAATCAACTCCTCCGCACATCGCGCCTGCAACCGCTGGTGGCCGCGGCGCCGCTCGTTTTGCTGTATGGCGTGTTCGACGTCTATTACCGCATGTTTGGCAGGATGTTGCGGATCACCGAAATCACCGAGCTGCCGGAAATGATGCAGATCCTCTCCCCTCTGGGCCTCGTGTTGGTCGGGGTGCTGATCGGGCTCCCCCTCCTGGTCTTTCTCGCTTTCCTTGAAGTCCCGCCCCGACGGCGGCTTGCGCCGGTCCTGGCCTCTCTGCCTCTTGTGGCGTTGCTGCTGATGGTGGAAATGACCCCGGATTTGTTCATGACAACCTTTCAGAACACGCAGCAGGAAATCGTCCTCTATTCCGACATGTTCAACGCCCGCAACAATGGGCGCCTGAGCATGATGCTCTATAATGAGGCCAAGCGGAAAAGCTCCCACAAAAAGATTTCCGGACATCAGATAACCCCCGCCGCCTTGAATAACATCGACAAAGTGATCAATGGACTCAAAGAACAGCCGGGAAAAAGAAATATTCACCTGATCGTCCTTGAAAGCTTTCTGGACCCAGGGCTTTTACAGGGCGCCCGCTTTTCGCGCAACCCAGCCCATCCCGACTTCAGCAAACTCCTGGCAAAAAAAGGGGGATTTTCCATCTCCCCGGTCTTTGCGGGGGGCACCGCGCAAGCCGAGTTCGAAATTCTCTGCGGAGCTCCAGCCCTGCGGGAATTTTCCGGCATCGAGTTTGACGTGTTCACCGGGGCCAAGACGCCCTGCCTTCCCCGCATCCTCTCCTTGAGCGGCTACGAGACCCACGCCACCAACTCCTACAAGCCAGATTTTTTCAATTCCACCAAAGCCTACACCGGGATCGGCTTTGAGAAAATGTACTATCCTCAGGAATTCTCCGCAGGCTACGACACCTATTTTTCCGCCGGCGACGTGACGGACGAGGATTACATGTTCGACGGGGTGCTTTTCTCTCAAAATCTGGAATTCATCGCCAAACGGATCAGGGATAATCCGACACTTCCCATCTTCAACTATGTTATCGGCATGTACGGCCACACCCCCCACGATCTCAACCTGAATAAACGCCCCAAAGCCGTTGCAATGCTCGGCAACTTCCAGGACGAAGGCCTGGAAAAAGCCGCCAATCAGTACTACTACCGCACCGAAGCCATCGCCGCCTATGTAAAAGGATTGATCGCGGCGGACCCGAAATCGCTGATCATTCTGGTCAGCGACCACCTGCCAAGCCTCTCGGGAATCAAAACGTACCAGGATCTCAACTATTTTGGCGGGAAAATGGGCGCCACCTTTCTCAACCGGATCTACATCATCGAAAACGGCCGCCCCGTGCGCCAGAATACCATCCACCATTACGACATCCCCCGCATAATCCTCAACTACGCAACCCGGGGAAAATACTGCCGTGAACATGCCTGCAATTTCACGGTCCGCGACACCCCTGTTGCCCAAACCGCTTTCCGGGATGACTACCTGGACATCATGTTCCAGGCCATGGATGCCGGGTCAGGCATCCATGGCCTGTTCGACCCGAAGGCGCAGTGCGTGCAATGAAATCATGGTTATCCCTATGAATCCTTGGCTAATTTTCCCTCTTGTCGCTGGGGGTTCCCTGTTGCTGACCGGAGTTCTCCGGCGCTACGCCTCATCGAGCAATCTTTTTGATATTCCCAACAGCAGGAGCTCCCACACGGTTCCGACTCCACGGGCAGGAGGGCTGGCCATTGTCTTAACCTTTTTCCCGGGGCTGTTCTGCCTGTGGTTGGCCGGTTTCATGCCGACACATGAATTGGTGGCCCTGTCCGGCGCCGGGGGGGTGGTTGCCGGGGTGGGTTTTTGGGATGATCGCCGCCATATCGCGGCGAGGTGGCGGTTAAGCGCCCATTTTCTCGCTGCGGCCTGGGGCCTTTCCTGGTTAGGGACGCTGCCCCCTCTTCCTGTTTTCGGATCCCTGGTGCATCTCGGCTGGGTCGGCTATCTGCTCGCCGCGTTCTATCTTGTCTGGGTGCTTAACCTGTACAATTTCATGGACGGCATCGATGGTATCGCTGGCATTGAGGCGATCACGGTCTGTCTGGGCGGAGGCATTGCCTCTGTGCTCTCCTCCCCTGACGGGCAGGACTGGCTCCAGCCGGCATTGCTGCTGTCCGCGGTGGTAGGGTTTCTCTGCTGGAATTTCCCAAAGGCCAGGATATTCATGGGAGATGCCGGCAGCGGTTTTCTGGGCCTGACCTTGGGGCTTCTCTCGATTCAGGCGAGCCAGCGCGAGCCGGAACTGTTCTGGTGCTGGCTCATCCTCCTCGGAGTTTTCATTGTCGACGCCACCACAACTTTAGTGCGGAGGGCAATCAGGAGCGAGCCCGTTTATGAAGCCCATCGCAGTCATGCCTACCAGTACGCCGCCCGTCGTTTTTCCGCGCACCGGCATGTCTCCATCGCGGTGGGCCTGATGAATCTTCTCTGGTTGTTGCCCCTGGCGCTCCTGGTGGCCAAGGGAGCGCTCCCAGGCCTGACCGGACTGTTGATCGCTTATGCACCGCTGCTCTGGTGCGCGTTTTTTTTCAAGGCTGGGGCACAGGAACAGCAGGAAGTGTGAGTGTGGGGCTATTTCGACTTGGGCATCGGGATAGGGGACGGCCAGGAATCCTGACCGCTCCCCTCCCACACCACCCGG